>NZ_CP170462.1:0-307559 GCF_042604625.1 Azospirillum sp. A29 | reverse complement strand
TCCTCCCACCGGCAAACTTTGCAACGGAACCTTCTCGGCTCGTTGCGCGGACTTTAGGCGGAAGAGCTTTTCATCACGCCTTTGACGCAAGCGCCTCAAGTGGCCTCATCCCAGTGTGACGCCATAGATACCGTGGCGTTTGTGAAGCGGCAAAGCGGGTTGGAGGCCAGACCGGCCGCTCCGGGTCAAGGCGGGCGCTGACGCGCCCCCGCCTACGGCGGCTGCGGCCTTGACCCGCGCCGTCCGGCCCGGCGATGGCTTGGCATGGGTCGGTCGGGGCGACCGACCGCTGGGGCTCAGGCGGTCGTCTCCTGAGGTGGTGAGGGCGACCAGGTGCGCCGCTGTTTGGCGACAGTCCAGACGGCGACCATCAGCTTGCGCATCGCGGCGATCAGCGCGACCTTGCCCGGCTTCCCGCGGGCACGCAGGCCATCGTAGAAGGCGCGTAGCCAGGGACTGGCGTGCACCGCGTGAAGTGTTGGCATCCACAGCGCCCGCCGCAAGGCTGCCTTGCCGATCGGCGACAGCCCCGCCCGCTTCGGCGTTTGTTTGCCGGAGTGCTTGAGGGCCGGAACGAGGCCGATGTAGGAGGCCAAAGCATCCGGCGAGCGGAACCGCCCGGGATCGTCGAGCTCGGCCACCAAACGCGCCGCCGTTGTCGTGCCAATTCCTTCGATGGAGGTCAGCAGACGACCGATCTGATGATCGTCGAGCAACGTCTCGATCATCGCGTCGATGGCGAGAAGCCGGGTGCGCCAGAGCGCCAGATCCTCGCAGGCATGCCGGATCCGCACGCGATAGACATCGCCGCTCTGGGCGGCCACGGTCTGCTTGGCGGCGGCGATGAGCTGGCGCGCCAACGGGTCGCCAACGAGGTGCCGCGGTCCGTGGCGCAGCTTGGCCAGACGCCGGGGCGTGGCAGCGGCGACGTCCGTCGCGGTTGGGAACGCTTTCAGGATCGTCAGGGCGAGCGCCGTGTCCAGCAGGGCGACATGGTGCTTGAACTCGGGGAAGGTGAGGTCCAGCAGGCGATGGAGTTGCCGCACGCGGTCGCCGCAGTCCTGGACGAGGCGGTCGCGATGACGGACCAGTTCGCGCAGCTGCTCGGTGGCGTGATCCGGCAAGGTCGCCGGCAGTGGCCGCTTCTGCTGGCCGAGGCGGGCGAGCCCCAGGGCGTCGAGCGCGTCGGTCTTGGTGCGCATCAGCGCTTCCTGCTGGAAGCGGGCGGACTGCAGCGGGTTGAGGACGGCCACCGGAAGGCCGCGGGTAACCAGCGCGGCGGCGAGGTTCTTCCAATAGTGTCCGGTGGCTTCCAGCACGACGAGTTGGACCGGTGCGAGCCGCTCAAGCTCGGCGAACAGGGCGGCGTGTCCCGCTTGGTCGGCGGCGAAACGGAATGGCTTGCACACGGTCGAGCCTTGATCGTTCACCGCGGCGGCGGCATGGACTTCCGCGCCGATGTCGATGCCCACGAAGGTCATGGCGTCCCTCCTGTCATTACGGGCCGCGAAGAGCCTCGGAGCCGTTGCCGGCACCTGTCCTTGTGAATGCGGCGCCACCGGCCAGTCGATGCCGATGCGTCGTGATACCGTGCAGGCCCCGGGGCAACGGACGAGGGTGCCAATCTATGGCGCGGGGCCGAACCCCGGAACGGGCGACGACACCCCTCTTCCGAACCCAGCCCTCTCAACCGCGGATGATCGGCATCGGCAGCCGGAAGGGCGGACACAGAACATACAAGAACGGGCGAAAATATACGCCGCCATTATCAACCAAAGACAGCTACGGCCGAGCGGATGCTGATCCCGCCGTCCTTGGTTCGCCGGAGTTGGCGTCCGACAGCGTAACGAAAGACGGCCGGAAGCTGGAGGGCTGGGGGAACACGGGACCAAAGGGTTTGGATCACCGTCCGCCCCTTGCGGGTCCGGCGTTGGGCCTGACCTGCCACCGTGCGCTGGGACCAGCGGAAGCCGATCTCGCCGAAATACAGGTCAGCATGGTCGGGGCTGATGTGATGGAAGACGCCGGTGATCGTGCGCCGAACACGATCGTTGAAGCCCTCGGCCGAATTGGCATGCACGCTGCCGCGAACATACTCGCGCTGAGAATGGCGAACGGTATCGTGCGCAGCGAACGCGCTGCCGATGGCGACGAACGCCTTCCATTCGTCGCTCATCAGGTGCGCGTCAGGATCGACAGCGGCTTCCAGAACTCGCTCGGCCTCGTCGAGCGACAGATCGGCGACCACGGCGGCACGGGCTTCGCCCGCCGATGTCCCCGGCTCCCGACCGCTTGGCCGCTGGACGACCGCGAGTGCTGGCGTCTTCGTCGTGCGGGGATGGCCCTTGCGTCCGCGCCCCAGCTTGGGAGGGTTGGGGTCACGGCGCGGCTTGGCGCCGAAATGGAATTCGTCGATCTCCACCGTCCCGCCCAGCGGATGGTCGCGCAACACCAGGAGCCGCAGGACGTGGCCCATCCGCCAAGCCGTCGGCTGGCTGACGCCGAGTGCTTCGGCCAGACGGATGGACGAGATGCCCTTGTCGGATTGCAGGATGAACCACAGCCCCATGAGCCAGGTCCGCAACGGCAGCTTCGTTCCATGCAATGGGGTTCGCGTCGTCACGGTGAACTGGAAGCGGCAGTCCGGATTGCAGCACTGATAAAGCCCCGGCCGGGACCGTCGTCCCATGTCGCGCCCCGCCAGAGTGATCGAGCGCCGCGAGCCGCAGGCGGGGCAGAGCCGTCCGTTCGGCCACACCATCGCCTCAACCAGCCGGCGGCACCGCGCCTCGTCGCGGAAAGCTTCGGTCATCTCCGCCACGGTCCGGATGGCCGCCAACTCCTCCAGCATCGATCCCATCGTCCCCTCCGCGCTCGATGGTTGAGAGTCGCACACAAACACTGGAAGAGCTATATTTTACTGTTTTTGGTTTATAATGGCGATATACGCCGCCATTATCAACCAAAGACAGCTACGGCCGAGCGGATGCTGATCCCGCCGTCCTTGGTTCGCCGGAGTTGGCGTCCGACAGCGTAACGAAAGACGGCCGGAAGCTGGAGGGCTGGGGGAACACGGGACCAAAGGGTTTGGATCACCGTCCGCCCTTTGCGGGTCCGGCGCTGGGCCTGACCTGCTACCGTGCGCTGTGCCCAGCGGAAGCCGATCTCGCCAAAATACAGGTCGGCATGAATGCTTCGGTCATCTCGGCCACGGTCCGAATGGCCGTCAGCTCTTCGAGCACCGATCCCATCGTCCCCTCCGTGCTTGATGGCTGAGAGTCGCACGTAAACGCTGCAAGAGCTAGGCCTTACTGTGTTTGGTTGATAATGGCGATATACGCTAAGCGGACAAATCGGGAACATCAGGCGGCTATGAGTTCGATGGGAGCGCGCAGCGAGCGGTATCCCGACGTGTCCGGCACCCGGTCCGCACTCCAGAGATAGTCGCCGGTCAGGTTGATATGTTGCCATCCGAGGGGCGCGAGATGGCTCAATGATTCGTTGGAAATGTGCTCACCCCCGGCGCGCAGAGCATCGATGGCCCGTCCCATGTAGACGGTGTTCCAAAGGATGATCGCGGCCACGACCAGATTGAGGCCGCCGGCGCGGTGCTGCTGGCTCTCCGGCGTCCGGTCGCGGATGCGCCCAAGGCGGTGGAAGCAGACTGCGCGGGCGAGCGCGTTGCGGGACTCCCCCTTGTTCAATTCGGTCGTGGCTTGGCGGCGAAGTGTCGGATTTTGCAGCCACTCCAAGCTGAAAGCCGTCCGCTCGATGCGTCCGATCTCCCGAAGCGCCAAGGCCAATCCGTTCTGCCGAGGGTAGGAGCCGAGCCGTTTCAGCATCAGCGACGCGGGCACGGTGCCGGTCCGGATCGAGGTGGCCAACCGCAGCAGGTCTTCCCAGTGCGCCTGGATCAGTGCCTCGTCGATCCGCCCGGCGATGAACGGCTCCAGGGTCGGCCAGGTTGCCGCCGGGCCGAAGGTGTAAAGGCGCCGATCGTGCAGGTTGGGGATGCGCGGCGCAAAGCGGAAGCCAAGGAGATGGCACAGCGCGAAGACATGGTCCGAAACGCCGCCTCCATCGACATGGTGGATGGCGATCCCGATGTCCGCGCCATGGTAGAGCAGTCCGTCGATGACGTGGGCCGCCTCGCTCTCCGCCACCGAGATCGACTTGGTGTGGTAGGGCGCGTAACGGTCCGAGATGTGGGTGTAGAAGGAGATCGCCGGGCCGGAGCCCTTGTGCGGGTTGACGGCGCCGGTCACCTCGCCCCGCCCGCCGAGCGGGAAGTGCTGGCCATCAGAACTGGAGGCCGTTCCGCTGCCGAAGTGGGCGGCCATGGGTTGCGCCTGCTGGGCCGCCACGATCCGGCCCAGGGCCCGGCCGTAGGCGTCCTCGCTGATATGCCACCCCGCCGTCCAGACCAGCCGCTTGTAGCTGGCGACGCTGCACGCCTCGGCCATGCGGGTCAGTCCAAGATTGGTGGCGTCGGCCAACACGGCGGTCAGGATGACGCGGCGGTCCTCGGCCGGCAGGCCGGTGCCCAGATGGGTGAAGCAGTCGGCGGCGCCGGTCCACTCGGCGACCTCGTCGAGAAGATCGGTGATCCGCACCCGCGGCAGCAACGCATAGGCCCGGTCGGTCAGTCGTTCCGCGTCTTCCGGCGTCGTCGCTTGCAGTGGGGAGATCTTGAGGGTGTCGCCGCTGAGGCGCACATCCACAAGCTGGTCCTGGGCGGCCTTGTCGCAGACTTCGCGCAGCCGCGCTTCCAGCATCTCTTTCCGGTCCTGAAGGTAGCGCGTGGCGTCGGTCGACACCGCCACCGGCAGCGGCCCGGCCGCCTGCATGGCGGTGAACAGGGGCCTCGGGATGATCTGGTCCTCCACCGCCCGGTACTGCCGGCTACCGACCACCCAGACATCGCCGGCGCGCAGCCGGTCCCGAAGCTCCGCGAACAGGCACAGCTCGTAGGCCCGTCCGTCGATCGCGCCGTCTCGGAGAACGGCAGCCCGCCAACTCCGTCGGATGAAATCGGTCGGGATGCCCTTCGGCAGGGTTCGCCGACTGCCAGTATAGAAAGTGCGCAGTGCCGCGACCGCGCGAAGCAGTCCGGCCACGGCGGCGATGCCCTGGAATTCCAAGGCGTCCAGGAACAGCGGTCCGACCCGCCGCAACAGGGCATGGTTCGTTTCGGCGAGAGCGAGGTAGTCTGGACCATCGTCCTTGCTCATCCCCTTGGCGTCCGCGACGACCTCGGCGAACCGGTCCCAGGGGATCACCTTGTCCATCGCGGCGAACGCGTCGATACCAGTTTTCCTGGCTTCGATCAGGGCATCGCCGAGCTTGGCCAGCAAGCGCACCTTTTCGTTCATGGAGCGGGCGTTGTTCTGGAGTTCAGCCGAAGCGCGCCGCTCGGCCCGCCGGAACATCCGACCGATCAAGCGGTCGAAGAGGCGGATGGCTTCGTCGGTGAGACGGGTGATCGTGTCCAGCACCGTCACCACCAAGACGGCGTGGCGGCGGAGCGGCCCGAGGGCCCGGAGGTGCTGGGCGGTCAGGCGACTTCCTTCGCGAGCGAGCTGCCGGATCCGGTCGGCATGAACGCCATCGGTCGCCGCAGGGTCGATCTCCACCTGCCGGAGATGCCGGAGCTGATCGACCAGGCGCGCCATGGACCGATGACCGGGCGTGCCGGGCGGCTGGCGGACCCAGGTCAGGGAGCTGACCGCGGTTCCCGGATGGTTCTCCAGCAACATGTCCAATGCCGAGCGGCGTTCTGGAGACAGGATGGAGTTCAGCTTGGCGGCGGCGTGGCGTTCTGCCTGCAGAAGGGCGGTGGCCACCATGCGCTCAATCGTAGTGGTTCCCGGGGCGGCAATGCGTCGCCGCCGCAACTCGGCCATCAGCGCCTCGGCGACCATGATCGCGCTGACCGTCGCCAGGGCGATCGGCACCAGCCATGCCGAGAGTTCCCGATGGTCGGGTTGGGTGAAGGTGCGGAAGCCGAAAGCTTCGCACAGCGCGTCCAACTGATCGTAGCGGGTCGGCGCGCGGATTGCGTAGTCGGCAAGGGCGTCCGGCTCTACGTCGAGCTGGCCCGCCAGGAATGCGACAATCGCCGATGGGATCAGTTCGCTAGGCCGGATCAGCCGGCCAGGATAACGCAGGGCACAGAGCTGGAGGGCGAAGCCAAGGCGGTTGTGTGGCCGACGGCGCCGGGCGATGACCGCCATGTCGTCAGGGCCGAGGGTGTAATGGCGGATCAGGTCCGGCTCGGCCGTGGGCAGGGCGAACAGGGCGGTGGTCTGGGCGTCGGTGAGGACGCGGCGGCGCGGCATGGAAGGAGCTGTCCCAGTTGGAGTACAGTCTGTTTTGGCTTGTAGCGACCCTAGCCGGGATAGGGCTCTCAGGGCCATCCCGCCGGGAGGGTTCAATTGGGACAGCGCGCCGCCCTTTACTGCCGGGTTTCCACCGCCGATCAGTCCTGCGCACGCCAGGAGCGCGACCTCCTCTCCTTCGCCACCCGCGCCGGCTACGAGGTGGTGGGCGTCTTCAAGGAGACCGGCTCGGGGGTCAAGCTCGACCGCGTCGAGCGCCGGAAGGTGATGGCGCTCGCCCAGGCTCGGCACATCGATGTCGTGCTGGTAACCGAGTTGTCGCGCTGGGGCCGCAGCACCCTCGATCTGTTGGAGACTCTGCGTGATCTGGAAGCACGACGGGTTTCGATGATCGCGCTGAGCGGCATGACCTTCGATTTGTCGAGCGCTGCCGGACGCATGATGGCGACCGTGCTGGCCGGCATCGCCGAGTTCGAACGCGATCTGTTGCGCGAACGGGTTCGATCCGGCCTTGCCGCAGCCAAGGCCCGTGGCAAGAAGCTCGGCCGCCAACCCGGACAACGGCCGAAATCAGATCGGCTGGCGCTTAAGGTGCTGGCATTGGCCGCCGTGGGGCGCAGCTATCGCCTGATTGGCCGGGAGCTGGGACTCAGCAAGAACACCGTGGCCGGCATCGTGAAACGCGCGCGCGATGGGGCTGCAGCAGCTCCAGAAGGGGACCGTAGCGCCCCGTGAAAACCCTATGTTCTTGCTCTGTTCACTTGGCGTGTATTTTCGCCCGTTCTTGTATGTTCTGTGTCCGCCCTTCCGGCTGCCGATGCCGATCATCCGCGGTTGAGAGGGCTGGGTTCGGAAGAGGGGTGTCGTCGCCCGTTCCGGGGTTCGGCCCCGCGCCATAGATTGGCACCCTCGTCCGTTGCCCCGGGGCCTGCACGGTATCACGACGCATCGGCATCGACTGGCCGGTGGCGCCGCATTCACAAGGACAGGTGCCGGCAACGGCTCCGAGGCTCTTCGCGGCCCGTAATGACAGGAGGGACGCCATGACCTTCGTGGGCATCGACATCGGCGCGGAAGTCCATGCCGCCGCCGCGGTGAACGATCAAGGCTCGACCGTGTGCAAGCCATTCCGTTTCGCCGCCGACCAAGCGGGACACGCCGCCCTGTTCGCCGAGCTTGAGCGGCTCGCACCGGTCCAACTCGTCGTGCTGGAAGCCACCGGACACTATTGGAAGAACCTCGCCGCCGCGCTGGTTACCCGCGGCCTTCCGGTGGCCGTCCTCAACCCGCTGCAGTCCGCCCGCTTCCAGCAGGAAGCGCTGATGCGCACCAAGACCGACGCGCTCGACGCCCTGGGGCTCGCCCGCCTCGGCCAGCAGAAGCGGCCACTGCCGGCGACCTTGCCGGATCACGCCACCGAGCAGCTGCGCGAACTGGTCCGTCATCGCGACCGCCTCGTCCAGGACTGCGGCGACCGCGTGCGGCAACTCCATCGCCTGCTGGACCTCACCTTCCCCGAGTTCAAGCACCATGTCGCCCTGCTGGACACGGCGCTCGCCCTGACGATCCTGAAAGCGTTCCCAACCGCGACGGACGTCGCCGCTGCCACGCCCCGGCGTCTGGCCAAGCTGCGCCACGGACCGCGGCACCTCGTTGGCGACCCGTTGGCGCGCCAGCTCATCGCCGCCGCCAAGCAGACCGTGGCCGCCCAGAGCGGCGATGTCTATCGCGTGCGGATCCGGCATGCCTGCGAGGATCTGGCGCTCTGGCGCACCCGGCTTCTCGCCATCGACGCGATGATCGAGACGTTGCTCGACGATCATCAGATCGGTCGTCTGCTGACCTCCATCGAAGGAATTGGCACGACAACGGCGGCGCGTTTGGTGGCCGAGCTCGACGATCCCGGGCGGTTCCGCTCGCCGGATGCTTTGGCCTCCTACATCGGCCTCGTTCCGGCCCTCAAGCACTCCGGCAAACAAACGCCGAAGCGGGCGGGGCTGTCGCCGATCGGCAAGGCAGCCTTGCGGCGGGCGCTGTGGATGCCAACACTTCACGCGGTGCACGCCAGTCCCTGGCTACGCGCCTTCTACGATGGCCTGCGTGCCCGCGGGAAGCCGGGCAAGGTCGCGCTGATCGCCGCGATGCGCAAGCTGATGGTCGCCGTCTGGACTGTCGCCAAACAGCGGCGCACCTGGTCGCCCTCACCACCTCAGGAGACGACCGCCTGAGCCCCAGCGGTCGGTCGCCCCGACCGACCCATGCCAAGCCATCGCCGGGCCGGACGGCGCGGGTCAAGGCCGCAGCCGCCGTAGGCGGGGGCGCGTCAGCGCCCGCCTTGACCCGGAGCGGCCGGTCTGGCCTCCAACCCGCTTTGCCGCTTCACAAACGCCACGGTATCTATGGCGTCACCCCTGTCATGCGGACATAACGGCTTGAACATCAGGCGGTTCGCTTATCGATCAAAAAGGCTCGCACACGTTGATACAGAGTCTCGACATTCTTCCCGATTGGGATGGCATTTTGGGAAAGCCAATGCTTGCCAACCGATGCGCTAGTCAGCGCTCCTCATCAGCGTGGTCCCGATCAAACGTCTCCCGTGCCCTGCGGAAGCGATCAACATTCTCGACGATCCAAGTCCACAGGGGGACCATCTTGACGAGCAGTTCCAGGCCCGTGTCGGACAGGGCATATTCAACGTGAGGAACCACCTCCTCGAAATCATGACGCACCACCAAGCCATCGCGCTCCAGATGGCGCAAAGTTCGCGTGAGCATCCGCTGGGTAATCCCGTGCATGCGCCGGCCGATGTCCGCATGACGCAGTTGACCATAGACGCCGAGCGTGTGGATCACGCCGAGAGACCAGCGGTTGCCGGCATGGGCCAACACCTCACGGCGAACCCCGTCATCATCGTCCCGGAGGCCATCGCAGACCGTCTGGGAATAACGGAGAATGTCTTCCTGGCTTAGAGAGCGGGCGGCAGTATCACGCATGTACCTATCTTTCGTACTTTTCCGAGAGTTGCCATAACACAGGCAACCAAGGTGAAACGAGTTAGACTGATGAACGATACAGCTTCCACCGTGAAGTCACGGAACATCCTCGTCCTGGGTGCCGGCGAACTCGGCATGCCGGTCCTGCGTAATCTGGCGCGTCGCGCCAAGGACATTGATGGCGCAAGGATCAGCGTTCTACTACGGCAGAGCGCCGTCGAGTCTGGCGATCCGTCAAAGCAGTATGACATCGCCGAAATCCGCGCAGCGGGGATCGAGATCGTTCTTGGCGATCTGGTGAATGACACGATCGACGAGCTGGCGGCCCTCTTCTCGCGCTATGACACCGTGATCGGCTGCGCAGGCTATGCGGCAGGTATCAATACACCGATGAAGCTCGCCAAGGCGGCGCTGCAATCCGGCATTCCGCGCTACTTCCCGTGGCAGTTCGGCGTCGACTTCGAGGCGATCGGCCGTGGTGGGCCGCAGGACATTTTTGATGCTCAGCTCGACGTGCGCGAGCTGCTGCGCTCGCAGGACAAGACCGAGTGGGTCATCATCTCCACCGGCATGTTCATGAGCTATCTGTTCGAGCCGGATTTCGGTGTCGTCGATCTGGAAAACAGCGAGGTTCATGCGCTCGGCAGTCTCGACACAGCCGTGACGCTGACGACCCCCGACGACATCGGTGTACTGACGGCTGAAATCGTGTTCTTCGAGCCGACGATCCGCAACGAGATCGTTTTTCTGGCCGGCGACACCGTCACTTACGGCGAGGTCGCGGACAAGCTGGAAGCGGCGCTGGGGCGTCCCTTCAAGCGCTCCGTCTGGACCGTGCCCTTCCTCATGGAAGAATTGTCGAATGATCCGAAGAACATGATGCGCAAGTACCGCGCCGCCTTCGCGATCGGTCGCGGCGTATCGTGGCCGAAGGCGGGTACGTTCAATGATCGGCAGGGCATCCCGGTAACGGATGTGTCGGACCTGATCGAAGCCGATCTGCGCCCCGACCAGCGCAGCGAGTAATACCGCCGAGCCTTAAGCACTGACACACGGGAGCCATGGATAGCTGGTAAGGGAGCGTAGGCGTTCGGGCGTAACGGTGAGAGCGCTCCAGGCGTCGCAGCAGGCTTGGACGACGGCGTCGTAGTCGTCCAGGATCTGGTGGGACAGAAAGCGCTCGCGCAGGTACAGCCAGACGCGCTCAGCGGGGTTGAGTTCAGGGCTGTAGGGCGGGAGCGGCACCAGCGTGATGTTGTCCGGGACGATCAGCGTCCGCGCTCTGTGCCAGCCGGCCTGATCGAGAACGAGCACCACCTGGACGTCCGGTTCCAGGCTCTGGGAGAAGCCATTCAAGAACAGGCTCATGACGGCAGTGGAAACGGTTGGCATGACCAGCGTGTGAATCAGCACGAGGTTTCGACGCCGATCGGCACAGATCGGCACAGTAACCTACTGATGGCATCAGAACTCTTGGGGTCCCACCTGCGTGCTGCTTTACAATGAAGCAAAAGCATTCATCAAAAATGTCGGGTACCGTCTCCGGTCAGCGTGAATCCGCTCTAATATATCTTGCTCCATGTGGACGCGGGCGAGTTCGCGTTTCAGGCGGGCGATTTCCGATGCTTGACCTTGGCGCCCAGCGCCCTTCATCCGTCCGCTCCAACCGGAGGTTAGCAGAGGTATCCACCGCTTCGAAGGAAGGTCAGCCTGAATGCCGGCCGATCCCGCGGCCGACTGCGTCTTCCAGATACGGCGACGCAGGGACCTGCCGAACGTCCATGGCCCCGGACGCTGTCGGACCGGGCGTCATCGCTTCCGGCACCGGCCGGGGTGCGACGTGGCCGTCGGCGACCTGCGAAAACAGGAATCTGTCCAACCCGGTAAGCTCCGTGGCACGGAGATAGCCGGTACGGCCGACGATGATCGCCGGCTCGGGGATCCGCGTGGACCGGGTGAACTCGCGCAGGCCCGTCCTGATCGCATCGACAAAGGGCCGAGCCGCCGTCAACGGCCCGGCCAGGATGATCTGCTCGGGGTGGACCAGGGCGATCACGCCAAGGAACGACTGGACCAACCGGTGCCCCGCCTCGGCAAAGATGGCCACCGCGTTGGGGTCGCCCGCGTTGGCCTGACGGACGGCGTGCGGCAATCCCAGATGCAGTCCGACGTCGGCGGTCACCGACCCGTCGATGGCACTCGGGTGCCCCAGGCGATGAAGGATGGCGCGGCCGGACGACACGTCCGTCAGCCGCAGCGGATCACCGGGTCCCCGGCCGACCAGGATGTGCTCGATTCCGCTTTCATGCTCGGCGCCGGCCGAGAGCATGCCGTTGCTCATCAGGCTGGCGCTGATACCGAGGCCGGCGTGCAGCAGCAGGCTGTGAGGGGGGACTTGCCCCTCGCCATAGCGCACCTCGGCGATGTGAAGCGCGTTCGACACGCTCTGAAGGATCACCGGCACATGCAGCGCGTCTTCGAACAGCTGTCCGAGCGGACAGTCACTCCAGCCGACTCCCGACGCGCTGACCGCGATCCGCCGCCGCGCGTCGACGTCGCCGGAAATCGAAATCGCCACGCCGCTCAGCCGGTCCAGATTGATGTCCGGGCGCTTGCGCAGGGCCGCGATCTGGTCCCGCAGGTGGTCGACGACCGCTTCGGGCGTGGCGCCGGGAAGGCCGGGAATGGACCCCTCCACAACCCGCTCCCCCGTCGAGCCGACGATGGAGAATTTGTGCTCGTACGCCGTCAAGGCCACGCACAGTACATGGACTCCGTCAGCGCGCAGCCACAGCCCCACATTGGGGCGCCCCCTGATGGGACGGGCGGCACCCTCCCGCTCCGCGATCAGTCCGTCGGCGATCAGGTCGCGGGTGATCCGCGACAGGGAGGCCTCCGTCAGTCCGATCTTCTTGGCCAGTTGGCTGCGGGATACACCCGGAACACGCCGGATTTCGGTCAGGATCCGCGACCGGTTGAGGTTCCGTATCTGCAGTGAGGTCGGGGAGGCCGGCACCTGCGGCATGAATGGGTACAACCAAGAATGATCGGGCAGACCGGCAAAGCTGCCCCGATCACACTGGAGTGTCAAGGTGGCGGAATCCCGGCGTTCGCTCCAACAGTCGGCTCGAAATTTGTGCGTTTAGCCCGCCCACGGGACATTTGCCCGAAAGATGTGCGATTTTAGTCTGTGCGCCGATCGCGGCGGAGCAGGGAACAAGCTGCGAGGTCGGAAAAATTTTCCATATTTTTCAATGGTCTAAATATTCTTACATGATGTAAGAAAAATGGCACGTCGCTTGCTGATGGAGGTCCAGCCCGCAACTGGCAAGGACTGAGGTCGGCAATGAAGCTCATCACATCAGCCGTCAAGCGTCGCACCTTCCTGAAGACGGCCGCCATGGCCGCCGGCACCCTCGGAATGCCGTCGATCATCCGCGGCGCCCAGGCCGCCGAACCCATCAAGATCGGCTGCCTCTTCTCGTCGTCGGGGACGATGGCGAACACCGAGGGTCGCTTGAACCACGTGTGCCGCATGGCCGCCAAGGAACTGAACGCCAAGGGTGGCGTGCTCGGCCGGCCGGTGGAGGTGGTGGTCACCGATCCCGGCTCCGATTGGCCGCTCTACGCCCAGCTCGGCCGCCAGCTCCTGCTCCAGGACAAGGTCGCGAGCCTGTTCGGCTGCTGGACCTCGGTGTCGCGCAAATCCGTGTTGCCGGTGGTCGAGCAGAACAACGGCCTGTTGTTCTATCCCCTGCATTTCGAGGGGGAGGAGAATTCCAAGAACGTCGTCTACCTCAATTCCCCGCCGTCCAGCTCCGTCCTGCCCGCGCTCGAATATCTGATGAGCGACGACGGCGGCGCGGCCAAGCGGTTCTTCATGCTGGGCTCCGACTATGTGTGGCCGCGGACGATCAACAAGATCTGCAAGGGCTACCTGACCTCCAAAGGCTTCAAGGAGGCGAGCTGGCGCGAGCACTACGTGCCCTTCGACTTCTCGAACTTCCAGACGCTGGTCAACGACATCCGCCAGTTCGCCAGCCAGCCGGGCGGCCAGCCGATCGTCATCCTAACCGTGGTCGGCTCCTCGATCCCGGCTTTCTTCAAGGAAGTGATCAGCCAGGGCCTCCGCGCCACCGACATCCCGGTTCTGGGACTCGACATGCTGGAGGCGGATCTGGAGGGGCTCGACACCACGACCATGGTCGGGCATCTCAACTGCTGGGCCTATCTCCAGAACGCCGGTTCGCCGCGCAACGACGCCTTCAAGGCGGCGTGGAAGGACTACGTCGACACCAACAAGCTGCCTTTCCGCAATAACGTGGTGATCGACCCGATGGTGTCGACCTACGACGGCGTCCATCTGTGGGCGGCGGCCTGCCAGAAGGCCGGCACCACCGAGGTGGACGCCGTCCGCGCCGCCTTCTCCGGCCTGACCTTCGACGATCCGTCGGGCTACACCCTGTCGATGACCGGCGAGAACAACTACGTCGGGCGCGGCGTCTTCATCGGCTCGGTCAACGATCGCCAGGGCTTCGACATCCTGTGGCAGTCGGAGGGCACGCCGAAGCCGGTTCCCTTCAGCCCCTACGCTTGAACCAGGGAGCGGACGGCGTCGGCCTGCCCGTCGGACCGGTCGGCGCTTCCGTCAGTGTGGCATGATTACTGGCTTTTTTCGGGACCGCCCCCCATCGCTCGCCCGGTGCCGGTCGCGCGTCCATCACCACGCCATGGCGGTTCTGGCCATGGCGGTCATGGTCTTCGCCGGATCCGGGCGGGCGCGGGCGGACGACACGCCGCAGTCCTACAGCCGCGACGCAGTGGTGGAGCGTCTCTGCGAGGCGAAGACCACGCCGATGACCGAAGCCATCAGGGACCTGCTGGCGGCAGTCGCCGCCGGACGCGAGGACCCCGCCTGGGGCAGCCGGATCATCGCCGCCCTCGACGGGCGGGATCTGCGCTGCGCCCGCAATGGACCCCGCCTCCTGAAGGACGGAAGCGCCTACCGCGATCCGGTGACCCTGCAGGAGATGCCGGCCCCCGCCCAGCCCCCATCGTCCCCCTTGGTCAATCTGCGCACCCGCGCCTGGGTCGAGATGGCGGCAAGCCTGCTCGGCCTGCTCGGCGATCCCACCGGGCCACGGGCGTCGTCGCAGGTGGCGGTGCTGGAGAAGCAGTACGACATCGTGCCGGAAACCGCGCTGACGGCCGCGGTGCAGCGGCAGAAGGCGGGGGAGCTGCGCGAGCGGCTGCAACTCGTCCAGTCGCTCCAGTCGCTGGAAGCGCCGTCGGTCGAGGCGCGCGTGGCGGCGATCCGCAACATCGCGGGCATGCCCACCGCGCGCAACCGCACGGCGCTGGTCACGCTCGCCGACAAGCCCGAGCACGCTGCCGATCCCCGCGTCCGCGCGGCGCTGGACGAGGCGCTGTCGGCGATGGACCGCCGGCTGCAGGCCGGCCGCGTGGCGTCGGTGCTGTTCAGCGGCCTCAGCTACACCAGCATCCTGTTCATGGCGGCGCTGGGGCTGGCGGTGATCTTCGGCCTGATGGGCGTGATCAACCTCGCCCAAGGCGAGCTGATCATGATCGGCAGCTACGCCACCTATCTGGTGCAGGAACTGCTCCGCGCCGTCGCCCCCGCGCTGATCGACTGGTATCTGCCGCTGGCGGTCCCGGTCGCCTTCGCAGCGTCGGCCGGCGTCGGCATGGCGATGGAGCTGCTGGTCATCCGCCATCTCTACCGCCGCCCGCTGATGACCCTGCTGGCCACCTGGGCGATCAGCCTCTTTCTGGTCAATCTGGTGCAGGTGCTGTTCGGCACGCAAAACCTGGAATTCGTCATTCCCTCGTACCTGTCCGGCGGCACCCGCGTCTTCGCCGACTTCGTGGTGACCTGGAACCGGCTGTTCGCCATCGTCTTCGCCGCCGCCATCCTCGCGCTGGCGCTGCTCGTCCTGCGCCGGACGCGGCTCGGCCTGTTCGTCCGGGCGGTGACGCAGAACCGCGACATGGCGGAATGCGTCGGCGTCTCCACCCGCCGCGTCGACCTGCTGAGTTTCGCGGTGGGATCGGGACTGGCGGGGCTGGCGGGACTGGCGCTGACCCCGATCTACAACGTCAATCCGACCATGGGCACGAACTTCATCGTGGATTCCTTCCTGGTGGTCGTGCTGGGCGGCGTCGGCAACCTCGCCGGCACGCTGGTCGCGGCGCTCGGCATCGGGCAGGTCAACGTCGCCATCGAGCCGCTCTACGGGGCGGTGGCCGCCAAGGTCATCGTCCTGCTGATGATCATCCTGTTCATCCAGTTCCGACCCGAAGGCATCTTTTCCGTAAAGGGGCGCCGATGAACGCTCTCTCCCCCTCCCCCCGCGCCCCGTGGCGGCGAATCGTCGCCACGCCGCAGGGCCTGACGACGCCGTTGGCCGTGGTTCTGGCCGGCTGCGCCGTCGCGGTCCTGCTCGCCGGGCGTACCGACGCCGGCCCATCGGTCTATCTGATGAATCTGGTCGGACAGATCGCCGTCTACGGCCTGCTGGCGGTGGCGCTGGACCTGATCTGGGGCTACGCCGGCATTCTCAGCCTGGGCCACGGACTCTATTTCGCCGTCGGCGGCTATCTCATCGCCATGCATCTGGTGACGGTGGCCTTCCAGGCGACCGGCACGCCGCCGGACTTCATGCTGTTCATGGGCTGGAAGGAACTGCCCTTCTACTACGCCGGCATGGGGCACCTCGGCTACATCGCGCTGCTGATCGTCGCGGTGCCGGCCCTGGTCGCCGTCCTGTTCGGGCTCGTGTCCTTCCGCTCGCGCGTCACCGGCGTCTATTTCGCCATCATCACCCAGGCGCTGGTCTATGTGGCGATGCTGCTGTTCTACCGGAACGACACCGGGTTCGGCGGCAACAACGGCATGACCGGCTTCACCGAGATCGCCGGGCAGCCGCTTGCCGGGCGGGCCACCGTGGCCGCACTGAGCGCCGCGTCGATGCTGGCCGCGGCCATCGCGCTGTTCGGACTCGACCGGCTGGTGCGCTCCCGCTTCGGACACATGCTGGTGGCGGTGCGCGACGACGAGGCGCGGCTGCGCTTCCTCGGCTATGACACGCTGTGGATCAAGCTGACGGTCTGGTGCGTGTCCGCCGTGCTGGCGGCGGTGGCCGGCGCCCTTTACGTACCGCAGGTCGGCATCGTGAACCCACGGCTGCTGTCGCCCGAACTGTCGCTGGAGATCGCCGTGTGGGTGGCCATCGGCGGGCGCGGCACGCTGGTCGGCGCCTTCCTCGGCGCCGTCCTCATCACCACGCTGAAGTTCCTGCTGACCGCCTGGATCCCGGCGGTCTGGCCCTTCCTCCTGTCGATCCTGGTTCTGCTGGTGGTCATCCAGCTGCCCAACGGGCTGGCAGATACGGCGGCGTTCGGCGGCGGCGTCCGGCGGCGGATCGCCGCTTTCCGGGAGCGCAGGATATGAACGCGCCAGCCCAAGCCCCGGCCCTGTGCCCGGCCCTCTACATCGACGGCCTGTCGGTCAGATTCGGGTCGTTCCGCGCCATCGACAACCTGTCCCTGCTGGTCAACCGCGGCGAGATCCGGGCGATCATCGGTCCCAACGGCGCCGGCAAGACCACCCTGCTCGACATCATCACCGGCAAGACGCGGCCCAATACCGGACAGGTGATGCTGGACGGCACGCTCGACCTGCTGGCCATGTCGGAGCCGCAGATCGCGCTGGCGGGCGTCGGCCGCAAGTTCCAGAAGCCCAGCGTGTTCGAGGCGCTGAGCGTGCGCGACAACCTGCGCCTCGCCCTGCGCTCGGCCGGCCGCTCCATCCTTCGCGAGATGGGCCACCGGCTGACCGCGGAGGAGGAAGGGCGGGCCGACGCCATGCTGCACCGCATCGGCATGGCCGGAATCGACTCCCGGCGCGCCGGCGTGCTGTCCCACGGCGAGAAGCAGTGGCTGGAGATCGGCATGCTGCTGCTCCAGGAACCGCGCGTTCTGCTGCTTGACGAGCCGGTCGCCGGGATGAGCGACGTGGAGACCGAACGGACCGCCGAGCTGGTGCTGTCGCTGCGGTCGCCCGAGCGGGCGATCGTCGTCATCGAACACGACATGTCCTTCGTCGAGCGCATCGCCGATCTGGTGACCGTGCTGCACGAGGGGCGCCCGCTGATCGAGGGGAGCATGGCGCGCGTCCAGGCCGACCCCAAGGTCCGCGACGTTTATCTGGGGCGCTGAGATGACACTGACCGTCGATACGCTGAACCAGCACTATGGTAGCAGCCACATCCTGCGCAACATCTCCTTCGCCATGGAGGAGCGCCAGTGCCTCGCCGTGCTGGGACGCAACGGCGCGGGCAAGACGACGCTGCTGCGCTGCCTGATGGGGCTTTTGCCGGCCAGCTCCGGCAGCGTCCGCTATGGCGCCGCCGATCTGACCGGCCTGCCGCCGCACCGCCGCATCCGCGCCGGTTTCGGCTATGTGCCCCAGGGGCGCGAGATCTTCGCCAACCTCACCGTGCGGCAGAACATCGAGATCGCGTCGCGCGCCTGCGCCATCCCCGACGCGGACGCCGTCTTCGACGAGCTGGTCGCCCTGTTCCCCGTGCTGGGCGAGATGTGGAACCGGCGCGGCGGCGACCTGTCGGGCGGGCAGCAGCAGCAGCTCAGCATCGCCCGCGCGCTGGCCACCCGCCCGTCGCTGCTGATCCTCGACGAGCCGACGGAGGGCATCCAGCCCTCGGTCGTTCAGCGCATCGAGGAGGTGATCGCCTCGTTGAAGGAGCGCATCGCCATCCTCCTCGTCGAACAATACCTCGACTTCGCCCGCAGCATTTCCGACCGCTACGTCGTCCTGTCGCGCGGCGGCGTCATCGAAAGCGGTGAATCGTCCGCCATGGACCATGAGCGGATCAAATCCTTCGTCTCGGTGTGACCGAGCGCGCTTCTGAACGGGAGATCCCATTGATGCAAGAGTTGCACGCGAATCCGGAAAACGTCTTCTGGGGCTATTTCGACGCCGACACGCCGCCGGTGCTGACCGTCGAGTCCGGGGAGACGGTCAAGATCCACACCTTGCCGGCCTGCTTCCAGGAAGATCTGCCGCCCGACCCGGCGCTGGTCACCCCCGACCACCGACGGGCCATCGACGCGCTTTCCCCCGGCGGCGACGGGTCCAAGGTGGTGGTCGGCCCGGTCGGCCCGCACATGATGACAGGACCGATCTACGTGAAGGGCGCGATGCCGGGCGACGTGCTCCAGGTCGATATCCTGGAGGTCGAGCCGCGACAGGACTGGGGTTTCTGCGCCATCCTGCCGTTGCTCGGCACCTTGCCCGAGGAATTCACCGATTACGAGCGCATCCACATCCGCGTGGACCGCGAAAAGCGGGTGGGCGTCCTGCCTTGGGGCACCGAAGTCCCGCTCGACCCCTTCTTCGGCATCATGGGAGTCGCCCCGCCCAAGGAGTGGGGCCGCGTCGGTTCGCCGGAGCCCCGCGCCTTCGGCGGCAACATGGACAACAAGGATCTGCGCCCGGGGACCACGCTCTACCTGCCGGTCTTCAACGAGGGGGCGCTGTTCTCCGCCGGCGACGGTCACGGCTGCCAGGGCCATGGGGAGGTCTGCATCACCGCGCTCGAGACGGCGCTGAACGGCACCTTCCGGCTGACCGTCCGCAAGGACATGAGCATCAGCCAGCCCTTCGCCGAGACGCCGGACAAGCTGATGTCGATCGGCCTCAATGTCGATCTCGACGAGGCGGCGCGTCAGGCGGTGCGGGAGATGGTCAGGCTGGTCTGCGAGCGCTCCAGCCTGACGCGCAACGAGGCCTACATGCTGTGCAGCCTTGTCGCGGACCTGCACGTCACGCAGCTCGTCGACATCAACAAGGGCGTCCACATGCTGTTCCCCAAGGCCTACCTCGGCGGAAGGCGGTAGACGCGCGACCGGTTCAGGGGGGCGTCCACATGTTGGGCCGGGGGACACCCTCCTTCCGTCGGACAGCCTCCGGCCCGGCCTCGGTGTCGGCGCAATGCGGAACGTCCTTTGACCACCGCTTTCAATGGCAGCCTCGCCGGAGTGGCGGGCCTTCCACGTCGGTCCGCATCGCGCCACCAGAGACGTGGATCACGGTTTCATAGGCTTTGCTGGCGCCATCGTTGAGGGCGGTGATCACCGCTTCCAACTTTTCGGGATTGATGGCAAGGGGGTGGCCACCATGACGGCCTCTCCTTCTTGCTGCCGCCGTGCCCCCGACGCCCTGTCCTCGAACAGGTGGCGCGCATCGACACCCGCTGTGATCAGGGCATCGCGCCGATCATGCCGCCGCCATACGGCTACGCGCTATGGGGCGAGATGAGGTTCGCGCCAATCGACGCTGTCACGGCTGTAACCGGGATGGCATTGCGCTGGTTGAACGTCCCGGTCTTGTCCCAAGCGACCCGGCGCCCTTGGGCGAAAGCTGCGCGATATTTGGGCTCTGTTGCAAAGTTTGCCGGCCGGCGGGAGATGATGTGGGAATCGGCACGAGGTTTCGACGCCGATCGGCACAGTAACCTACTGAGGGCATGAGAACTCTTGGAGGCCCACCTGCGGTTCATCCGCGCATTCGGTGCTGAGGTGGCGTGGGCCGCAGTGATGGCCGGCGTGGCAGTCGTCAGGCGGTGCACAAGACGCGCTGACGGAGCAGATCGAACTTGGCGCGGCCGAACATCTGCCGCTTGATGAGCTTCAGGCGGTTGATCTGCCCTTCGACCGGGCCATTGCGCTCCTGGAGAGCCGCTTGCAACGCGTCGAGATCGGCGGCCAGACCTTGAGCGAAGTTGCGCAGCGCTGTCGCGGAGGCCACCTCCAGCCACGCGGCGAGGGACCTCGCGCTCTGCCGGCAGAGGAGTTTGCCAAAGTCATTGATGAGGTCTGCCACCTCACGGATGCTTGGCGCGATCGCCCGCACGGTGTCGACGAACCGGCGGTCGGCATGGCTCAGCGTGGTCGGGTCACTCGTCAGCAGGCGGGCCGCGCGGCGGCTGGATGGCACCCGCCACGACGGCAGGGGAGCATCGGGTCGCTCAGACTCGGCCATTCGCCGCCGTTTGGCCCAGCGGCGCACGATGTCATAGCCGCCCTCGAACCCCTGCTCGACGAGGGCGCGCCAGATGGCGGCGGCGTTGCGCCGTCCACTGCACCATGCGGCCTCGGCGAAGGACGTGTAGCGATCCAGCAGGCTCGGCTCCGGAAACCGTCGATATGGAGCGGCTTCGCCGGCACGAAGCCACCGGCGCACCGCGTTGCGGGCTACCCCGGTCCGGCGGACGATCTCCTTGATCGGGAGCCCCTGCGCGTGCAACTGCGCGACCATGTGGTAGCGCACCTGCCACCGGGCGTCGGCATTGCTGGGCGACGGTTTCATGGCGTCCGGTGGGAAGGCGCATGCGGACGGGCGAACACCGGAGCCGCACAGCCGTGCAGCTTCGCGCAGTTCAGCGTGGTGGCGGTCCAGGAAGGAGCGCAGGGCGTCCGACGCGTTGACGAGCAGGTGCCACCGATCCGCCACCTGCACGGCGCCCGGCGCGCCGGTGCGGATGGCTTCGGCATAGGGGCCGGATCGATCACGGCTGACCAGCGCGACGGTCGGGTGTCGCTTCGGCCACGCGCGCAGAGGAGCGGCGCAGCGATCCGGCAGCAGGTCGATCACCCGGCCGCGTTCCAGGTCGCACACGATGGTTCCGTAGCGCCGGCTGCGGCGCCATGCCCAGTCGTCGACACCGATCACCTGCGGAGGCGAACACGGTGGTGGCGGCAGTTTGCGGATGAGGCGCAGGATGGTATCGCCGCTCACCGGCATGGCCAGCTTCGACGCCAACCGCGCGCCCGGCTCGCCGCCCAGCACCAAGCCAATCTGGGCTTGAGCCAACGCCAGCCGCCCCGTCCGCCGCTCCTTGCGGGCAATCTCGGGCAGGCGCTCGGCAAAGATACGCGATCCGCAGTGCCGGCAACGGAAGCGACGAACCTGAACCCGCAGAACGATCTGGCATCCCTGCCACGGCAAGTCAGCGATGGTGCGCCAATAGTGGCTGTGAACGTGGTCCGATCCCGTTCCGCAGGTCGGACAGGTTGCCACCGTTCCAATGGTTCGGGCGGTGACGACGATGCGATCCTGCTCGATCATAACCGCCGTCGCCTGAAGGCCGGCCGGCACCAGCGGCAGGGCGCAATCCGAGATCTGCATCATGTGAATCTCCCCGCTTCACATGTGCACCAACAGCTACGAGCCGTCCGTCTCAGCACCGAAAGCACGGAAGAACCCCACCTGTGTGCTGTTTCACAGGCCTGGAGCTGGGACTCAGCAAGAACACTGTGGCTGGCATCGTGAAACACGCGCGCGATGGGGCTGCAGCAGCTCCAGAAGTGGACCGTAACGCCCCGTGAAAAGCCTATGTTCTTGCCCTGTCCGCTTAGCGTATACCGCCATTATCAACCAAACACAGTAAGGCCTAGCTCTTGCAGCGTTTACGTGCGACTCTCAGCCATCAAGCACGGAGGGGACGATGGGATCGGTGCTCGAAGAGCTGACGGCCATTCGGACCGTGGCCGAGATGACCGAAGCATTCATGCCGACCTGTATTTTGGCGAGATCGGCTTCCGCTGGGCACAGCGCACGGTAGCAGGTCAGGCCCAGCGCCGGACCCGCAAAGGGCGGACGGTGATCCAAACCCTTTGGTCCCGTGTTCCCCCAGCCCTCCAGCTTCCGGCCGTCTTTCGTTACGCTGTCGGACGCCAACTCCGGCGAACCAAGGACGGCGGGATCAGCATCCGCTCGGCCGTAGCTGTCTTTGGTTGATAATGGCGGCGTATATTTTCGCCCGTTCTTGTATGTTCTGTGTCCGCCCTTCCGGCTGCCGATGCCGATCATCCGCGGTTGAGAGGGCTGGGTTCGGAAGAGGGGTGTCGTCGCCCGTTCCGGGGTTCGGCCCCGCGCCATAGATTGGCACCCTCGTCCGTTGCCCCGGGGCCTGCACGGTATCACGACGCATCGGCATCGACTGGCCGGTGGCGCCGCATTCACAAGGACAGGTGCCGGCAACGGCTCCGAGGCTCTTCGCGGCCCGTAATGACAGGAGGGACGCCATGACCTTCGTGGGCATCGACATCGGCGCGGAAGTCCATGCCGCCGCCGCGGTGAACGATCAAGGCTCGACCGTGTGCAAGCCATTCCGTTTCGCCGCCGACCAAGCGGGACACGCCGCCCTGTTCGCCGAGCTTGAGCGGCTCGCACCGGTCCAACTCGTCGTGCTGGAAGCCACCGGACACTATTGGAAGAACCTCGCCGCCGCGCTGGTTACCCGCGGCCTTCCGGTGGCCGTCCTCAACCCGCTGCAGTCCGCCCGCTTCCAGCAGGAAGCGCTGATGCGCACCAAGACCGACGCGCTCGACGCCCTGGGGCTCGCCCGCCTCGGCCAGCAGAAGCGGCCACTGCCGGCGACCTTGCCGGATCACGCCACCGAGCAGCTGCGCGAACTGGTCCGTCATCGCGACCGCCTCGTCCAGGACTGCGGCGACCGCGTGCGGCAACTCCATCGCCTGCTGGACCTCACCTTCCCCGAGTTCAAGCACCATGTCGCCCTGCTGGACACGGCGCTCGCCCTGACGATCCTGAAAGCGTTCCCAACCGCGACGGACGTCGCCGCTGCCACGCCCCGGCGTCTGGCCAAGCTGCGCCACGGACCGCGGCACCTCGTTGGCGACCCGTTGGCGCGCCAGCTCATCGCCGCCGCCAAGCAGACCGTGGCCGCCCAGAGCGGCGATGTCTATCGCGTGCGGATCCGGCATGCCTGCGAGGATCTGGCGCTCTGGCGCACCCGGCTTCTCGCCATCGACGCGATGATCGAGACGTTGCTCGACGATCATCAGATCGGTCGTCTGCTGACCTCCATCGAAGGAATTGGCACGACAACGGCGGCGCGTTTGGTGGCCGAGCTCGACGATCCCGGGCGGTTCCGCTCGCCGGATGCTTTGGCCTCCTACATCGGCCTCGTTCCGGCCCTCAAGCACTCCGGCAAACAAACGCCGAAGCGGGCGGGGCTGTCGCCGATCGGCAAGGCAGCCTTGCGGCGGGCGCTGTGGATGCCAACACTTCACGCGGTGCACGCCAGTCCCTGGCTACGCGCCTTCTACGATGGCCTGCGTGCCCGCGGGAAGCCGGGCAAGGTCGCGCTGATCGCCGCGATGCGCAAGCTGATGGTCGCCGTCTGGACTGTCGCCAAACAGCGGCGCACCTGGTCGCCCTCACCACCTCAGGAGACGACCGCCTGAGCCCCAGCGGTCGGTCGCCCCGACCGACCCATGCCAAGCCATCGCCGGGCCGGACGGCGCGGGTCAAGGCCGCAGCCGCCGTAGGCGGGGGCGCGTCAGCGCCCGCCTTGACCCGGAGCGGCCGGTCTGGCCTCCAACCCGCTTTGCCGCTTCACAAACGCCACGGTATCTATGGCGTCACCCCACTTTGGGCAGGCACCACCCCGCCGAACTCTCTCAACGAGGATGGCCATGAACGATCCGAGCTACAGCAAGAACATGGACAGCGTGCTGACGCTGTCAGAGCTACGCTATGACCTCGCCACCGCTGTTTTGGCCATGGGCGATCTGTTCCACCTGATCGGCCGCACTGATCTCGCTAAGCAACTGGTCGGCGCACCACAGGGGCTGACCTACCTAGAACACGTCGATCCCGAGACGGTTGATCTCACGTCTCTGGAAGCTGCCCAAGCGATGGAGCGTCTCTACCGCGTCTGCTTCGAACCCAAGCTGGGCATCAAGTTGGGCGCGATCCACGACGACTTGCTAACGCTCGAAGGTCTCATAGGAGCCCTCCCCAGCCAGTTCCCCGGCGAGTCGGTCAATCTGCCCCGGATCAAGAAGCGTTTGGATCGCTTGCATAGCGCGGGCTCGGCGCGCCGCGCCCTAGCCCTCATGGCCCGTTCAATCGCTGAGGGGAACATCGGCGAGGAGTATCGGGCAGATTGGACACTGATCGTTGACGAGATCGCTGCGATCGCGCAGATGGACGAGCGCTCTGTGAGGAACAAGGTGGGTCCGGCAGGCCGCACGCCCCTGCGGTCTCTTCCCCACCCTTTCGGCATGAAGCGCCTCGTTCTAGTCGATGGCTTCGAAGCGTTCGGTTGGCTGATCGGCCGGCGCATGTTCCGGCCGGTCCCGCTTGACCCGGGCGCGTTCCAGAAGGCTGTCGCCAACCCGGTAGACCGCCACCACCTCGGTATGGTCCTCGGCATTCTCGGCTGGTCGAACATCGGCCCGACCAACTACCTCGCCAAGCGTCTCGGCTGGATGGTTGGCGAGGTAGACGGCTGGATCAAGCACGGCCCCACCAAGGAGGAAGCGAAGGCACGAAAGCTGGCGGTCCTGCTCGGCCTCGATCCTGATGCCTTGGCCGCCTCCGTCGTTCGGCTTGGACGCTGACGGTGGAGGGGACCGTGGCCTTCGATTTGTCCAAGCACGCTTCTGACCGGTCCCAGCAGCGAGCGATTCCGCCTGATGTGGTGGAGGTACTCTGGGAGTATGGCTCTGAGATGCGCCGGCGCGGCGGCGACGTTCTCTTCTTCGACAAGCCCGCGCGCCAGCGCCTATGCCGTGATCTGGGCTCACAGGCGCTCCGCCGCTGCGCCAAGGCGCTCGCCTGCTACGCCGTCGTCGATGACCACGGCCGGATCATCACCGTGGCGCACCGCCGCTTCCGCTTCAAGCGGCCCTAACGCGCCGCACGTTCCTCACCGTTCAATCCCGACAAGGAGCAACGCCGTCATGGAGACGACGAACACCCCCCGCATGTCTGCCCTCTTCCGCCAGCTCGCCGCCGTTGAGCAGCAGCTCTGGGAACACTTTGGTGTGAAAGACCAGGGCCAGTATGCCGCCCAGCTCGTCGCCCAGGCCCTAGGGGCACGCAAGCTGGCCAACGGGGTCAACAAGGGCTACGACCTCCACCATGAGGTCTACGGGCGGATCGAGGTGCGCTCACGTCGCTACCCGCTCGACGGCCGGCGCGAGGACCGCGCTCGAGTTCCCGTGGTGAAGGCCGGACATTTCGACCATTTCGTCCACCTAGTCTTCGACCAGACGTTCTCCGTAGTCGGCGCCTACATTTGCCCGCACGATCGGATCTGCGAACTGGCCGCAGCCAGCAAGAACCGCTGTGTCCGCTACGCCGACGGGTTGGCCTTGCGAGGCGCCATCGACATCACCGGGGCCGTGCGGCAGGCCCAGGCGGCAACCTGATCCACGTCAGGAGCAGGCCGGTAGGCGTGATCTGTCTCTGGAGGACATTGCGTCATAGGGGAGATAGCCTTCCCGCCCGTCAGCCAGCCGCACCTTGGCGGCCCAGCCGTAGCCGCAGGCCTTGTTACCGGCCAAGTCCACCAGGGTATCCCCTGGAAGGCGCGCAATCACGGTCTGACGATCCGCTTCAAAGACCGGAGATCCTCCGAGCACGACCATAACCTGCAATCCGCGGCGTCGGCTCTGTGCAGGTTTGGTCGGAGCATCGCCATTCGTGGGAGCATCGACGGATTGCACGTTTGTCGGCGTGCCCGGCGTACCGCCCGGACGATCGAGGCAATAATCGGTCAGCCGTTGATGGTCACGTGAGGACAGGGAGGTAAGCGAAACCAGACCCACACGCCCATCGGAGAGACGGATGCCCACCGGCTTGTCCGCAGGAAGGCCGCAGAACTGTCCGTCGGCGAGCGGGACAAGCTTGCCGCCGGCCAGCTTGGCCAACTCCTCGCTACCGTCGAGTGAACGGACGGTAGCGCCGCCGGCCGCCGTCATGACCTGCCGGGTGCGCCGAACATGAGTGTCGCTTGAGGGGGAGGAATCCGACCCAGAAACCAGAAAATAACCAAGCCCAAGAATGACAAGCACACCGGCGGCAATGGCTCCTGGGATCAGTGAGGCGCGGGGTCCCCCTGCAGCTGGCGATGCCGTGTTGTGCACCACGACGAATGGTCCGGTATTCGTCCACGAACGCGTCCGAGCATTCCCGCCACGCGGCGCCCCGAAGACAGATGCCGGTTGAGGCTGGGCAGCAGGTTGGGCGCGCCGCGGCGTCGACGGCTTGGTAAGCGGCGGAGGAGGCGCAGCGCGTTGCCGTGACTTCTCCGCAGCGCGTTCCTGTTCCCGCGCGCAATAAGCGCAGCTGTCGCCGATGAATTGATGCTCTGGGTTCGTGGAGCACGTCTTCACCTGGCCGGTGAGCGCATCGAGCAAATCTCGCCATTCGACCATGTTGGGCCGGTCGGCTGGCCGCTTGGTGAAGGCTCGGTCGAAGGCCGCTTGAAGCGCCGGCGGAAACCCTCGGTGTATGCTCTGGACGGTGGGCACCTTCCTTGGCTCGGGACGGTCGTTCCGATACGGGTAGATCCCTGCGACGATGGCTCCAGCAATGTCGGTTGGATCGCTCTCACGCGCTGCGGGGCCCGGCCTGCCCTGGAACGGGTGGATGCCCTCGTTCAGGAGCTGGAACGCGATGACCGCGAAAGCGAAGGCGTCCTGTTCTATACCGAGCCGTCCGGGAGTCGATGAGTGTCCTTCCGGCGCGAGATATTCGATGGTGAACATCTCAGCGGGGTAGACATCGGCACGGCTGCGGATCGAGAACCCGTCGCAGTCGATCAAGCCGATGAACCCGCTATCTCGGTATACCAGCACGTTGGGCGGCTTCAGATCGATGATGCTGTGGCCGGCGGCATGCACGTCGGCAGCAACTGATGCAAGGTTGCGCGCCACGAAAAGGCGGAAGCCAAGGTCGTCGCGATGGCCGGCCTGGCTGCGTGCTGCGCGAGTGAGGATTTCTTCGAGTGTTGTTGCGCTCGACAGGTCGACGCGGCGCATGCGGTAGCCAAGGAACCGCCCGGAGCCGTCCCTGACCAGAGCGTTGGGCCACGCCAGTTCCACCACATCGGTGCCGTTGTGCTGGACGACGGCCTGCTGCGGTGGCGCCGCGAGCATTGCCGCGACTTTGCCAGCGAGACCGTCGTCGGGTTTGTGGTAGAGCTTGACCACATGACGGTCATCGCCGACGACGCGGCGGACGCTTCCGGCGCCGCCGGCGCCAATCTGGCCCGACTCCACCGTGATCGGCTTTCGCTGAGCGCCTGATCCGTCGTGGAGAAACAGCTGCATCAGTACCTCCGTGCCCAGACCAGCGTCTTGTCGTCCGGGTTGTGCGTCGCCTTTTCCGAGGCCAGGGACGCCGCCAGCGCCTTTGCTCCGTCAGCATGGTTGACGCGGCGAAGGTGCCGATCCACCGCTTCACAGAAGCCAGCTTTCGGGCTTCCGTCTGCGTGAAGGGCGAAGCCGGCCGCACCGTCGGTCATGAGCAGGATGCTGGTCACGCCCCTCAGCGGGGTTATGCGCAGATGGTCTGCCCAGCAGCTCTGGGTAACGAAGAACGTCTCGTTTGCGTATTCACCGTTTTCCGGCGCCGATACGGACGCGCCCTCCCAGCTCGCCGCGCCGTCCTCAGCGAGGCTGACACTGGCAACTGCTGCACCATCTCCGATATGGAGCACGAATCCATCGCCCTGAGGGAGCAGGACGGCCGCAACGACTGTTGTGTGATAGTCCGAAAGGGGGAGACCAGCCCGAACCGCTGCTTCCTCCAGGCACTGCCGCGCGTCGCGCACGGCAGCGGTCGCCGAGACTACCAGCGGCACGCTGGCGGTACTGCTCACCGCGCGCAGGTTATCCAGCAGGGCTCGCACCATGAGACCAGCCCCCACTTCGGCTGAGGCCGCGCTGCCAGCACCATCGCAGACCACAACGATTAGCGCGCCATCCACGACGTCGAAAGCGTAGGCGTCTTGGTTCGGGAGTTCGGCGCGGACATGCGACGGCCCGACCACGGAGGCACCAACAACGCGCCAAGGCGCTATATCCGCTCCGGAGACGCGATGGGCTCGTGCAGCGCTGGTCATTCCGGTCAGGTCTCGATGGTGATCATGCGGGGAGCCTCGATCTGCATCTTGGTGCCCGCAGCGGCTTGGCTCGCACTGCTGACGCTCGCCGAAAGCCAGACGAACAGTTCGCGGAAGGCGAGCCCGTGCAGCCGCAGCACCCCTTTTCCTGGCGCGTTGAAGGCAGCGAGCTTCTCCGTGCTGGCGCCCTCGACGGCTAGAGGGAACACGATGGCTTTCTTGTCGACCGCCGCCGTTCGCATCTCCTCCGCAGCATCCTCCCAATCCGCATCAGTCGGTTCGCCATCCGACACGATCAGCACCCACGGGCGGGTGTACGGAATGCCCATGTTCCGGAGACTGGCTTTGTAACTCTCCAACTCGGAGAGCGCCAGGCGGGCGCCAGCTCCGAGCGGGGTCGAACCGTTCGCGTAAATGGTTGGGGCATGGAAGTGCATGGCGTCGGTCCAGGGCGTCATCACCTGGGCCAGGTTGTCGCGGCCGATGCAGACGATGCTGACGGCAACACGATTCCGTGCCACCGGGTCCGCCTTCAAGGCTTCCTCAAACGCCATCAGTCCGTCGTTCAGCGATTGAATGCGTTTGCCGTCCATAGAGGAGGAGGCATCCAGGACGAGGATGCAAGGGGTACGCTGGGACGTATTCTCTTCGAGCTGGGCCTCAAGTCCGGGGATACCGTTCATGCCATTTCTCCAGGATGTGCGCAGTCCAAGAACCAAGGTCCGGCGCAGGTTGGAGAGACCATAGCTTGGGCGGCTTTTCGGGCGCGCCTCCAAAAGACGATGAAATTCGTCGCTTTTCTCTGGTGCTCCGGTCACGAGCGACGAAGTGCGGGTGTGTCGTCCGAACGCGACGCCGGCGGTTAGGGCGGCCGGTGGCGCCCCTCCCACCATCGTCAGACAGGGACGGAGAAGACACGCCCCCTTACGGGGGCGCTCTTCATGGGTTTAGGTTGGTGTTGTTCGATGTCAGATGGATCATCTGTAAACGTGGGTGTTCTGCTTGACCACGGACACGGCCTTTGCCAGCAGCTCCGCCCCAGCGTTATGGGGTAGGGTTATTGCTGCTGGCGGAAGTCGCCGGCCGGAGCACCTTCAGCACATGATCGGGCGGGAACCCGACAATGTCGAACCCTTCGAAGCCAATGGCGACGCAGGTATCCGTTTCACGCTCGACCTCCACCACCTCCATGTAGAGGCAGTCGAAGGCCGGGTGGTTGTGGCGAGGATCCGCATAGGGGTCCCCTTCGAGGTCGACGAAATCGCCGACTTGCACATCGCTGCTGGCGACAAGAACGAGGTTCGTCATGGATTGCCTCCTTATAAGCTACTGGGGAGGCACACATCCACTGCGGGGAGGCATGCCTCCCCAGGTAGGGTGGTTGAGATCAGAGAACTGCAGTCCAGCCTTGCAGTCGGCAGACGGCCGAGAACGCAAGAATGGCCGCATTGTCCCCGCTGTAAGTCCCGACCAAGTCGCTCTCCGCTTCGGGATCGGCGAGGTTGATCAGGTCAAAGGTCTTGGTGGCGCAAACGCCGCCGTTTACCTCGGACACCCGGTAGAACGTCCGGCGGTCCTCGGAGGCGATGATCAGCGCTTTGCTGGCGGTCAACACGATGCCTGCCGGGGTTGGCCCACAGCAGTACCTGTTGACGAAGCCGGCCACCATCGTATGGTTTTGCCAAAGGTCCTCAACCCGGCTGGGCTGAGATCGCGGCCCGAACTCCAGGCCGAAGTGCTCTGCCAGTTCCCGGACCGACTGATGGGCACCACAGACTTCCGTGTCCGTGTGCTTCAGGATGCAGCTGAACCAGAAACTGTCTTCCGACACATTGAGGCAGTCGCACTCGGTGGAGACGTCGTCGTCGTCGATCTCGCTGGGCTCTTCATCGCAGTCCTCGGCGTCCTCGTCAGACGGCGCGGGTTCGGTGTTGAGCCAAACGGCATCGTAATCGAACTTCTTCACGCGGAGCAGATCGTGCTCCTTGACCAAGCCGGCCAACCTGATGATCTCGCGGGCCTTGGCTTCGTCGATGCTGAAAACAACCACCGCAGGAATGGTTGAGTACTCGCTCGAGGCGCTGCACTCGGCGGTGTAGGTCTTGGGATCAGCCATGATGTGAACTCCTGTCGTGAAAACGCTGGCAGAAGACACACCACCCCTGAGGGGAAGGAGGCCTTCCCCAGCGGGTTTGGTCTGAGCAAGATGAGGGTGTCGCGCTCGGCTGCAGTCCGCCGGGCAGGACGTATCCGCAGGGCCGAACCCTGCGGTTTGGTGTGGCAGGGACCAAGCCCGAAACCACAACGAGGCCCGAAGACCAAGGCTGCTTCGCCCAGATGGGCCAGGACCAAAGCTTGTCCTGCCAGCTCAGCGCCGGATCGAGCGACCAGGCGAACCTCGCCGCTCGACGAGCCGCCGCGTCATGCAGACGGCCCACTGTGATGCACGGGGCATCAGAAGTGCACTCACTCTAATGGAGCCAGCGCCAGCGTTCAAGATGGACGCCGGACACGATGCAGGTGCCGCCACCGACTGCCAAGAGCACGGTCACGCAATCACCGAAGGAAGCCACGCGGCAAGACCGCGGTCCCGCACATCGCGAGCCGCCTGGAGCTCCCCAGCTGTCTCCCAGCGTGCCCGCGTGAGCACGGCGCCGGCGAACTCACCCTCCGCAGCATGACGAAGCAGAGGCCCAACCCCGCGCTCGTTCACCACCCGCAGCCCGACACTCCCAGGGGGGATGTGCGCCACTTCCTCGCCAGTGAGCCTCCTGGAGGCGACGTGTTCCATCCAGGCGTGACGCAGCATGAGGATCGCTTGCAGGGGGCACCAGCCGCCGCCATACGATCACGGAGCACCCGGTAGGAACGCCCGCGCTGGGGGCGACCACGATTAGACAGGAGATCGTCGGCCAAGTCCCGGTAGGACAGTCGCCAGAGGAGCCACTCGTAGAAGGGAATGGCGCTGGGAGGGCTCCGATCGCAGCCTGGGGCCGGCGCCGTGCGGAGGTCAACCTCGTCGACCATGTCGGGCGGATCGGCTTTCACCTCCTCCCATTGCTCTAGGATCACACGTTCGGCCTCTGCGGCGGAGACGCGGAACCACTCCGTGAACCGGGTCAGGTCCGTCGCATGGTCTGATAGGGCCACATGGACAGCCGCCTCTCTCCGCACTCCACCTGGAACAGCACCGCCAATCTCTCGGGATTTCCCGTCTGTAGGTCGGCGCACCGGATCGCTGGATCGACGCTGTGGCCGACCTTAGCAGGCCCGGCCGCCGAGTGCCCTACCACGTAGACAAACACGGTCCCCTCCACCGCGCCTCCCCACAATACCGTGCAAGCGAGCACCGGTCGATGAGGGCCCGATGGGCCGCGGCTGGGTGGGCTGCTCATTAGCCCCTGATCAAGGTCCTGGCTCCGCGGCGCGTGGGTGACTCAATTACCTCAACGGACCCGCAAGCTGCGCGCTGGCACGAACCAACGTCCAGGCACAGAAAAGGCCGGAAACCTAAAGGCTCCGGCCAAGGATGGCATCCTGGTGAGCTGCACTCAGTGCAGCGAGGTCGTCGGTTTTGGGAACGGATTCGGCACTGTGCCCTCGGGGTAGTAGGTCTTGGCTTCGGCGATGATCTGGCGCGTCGTGCCATCGGTCGTCACGGTCATCAGGATGTCGTACAGGTCCTCCTTCGACATCGGCTGTGAGCCCTCGCGCACCTCGATCTTGTTGTGGTCCTTGTTCCACTCGGACACCGATTTGCCGTCAGCCGGGTTCCAGACCCGGCCCACGGCGTCGACGATCTCCACCTTCGTGAGCCCGTCGGCCGCCTCGGTCAGCAGCGTCTCAATGAGGGCGGCCAACCGGACCGGGTCTTCCTGACCCATCGCCTCCTGATAGGCGGCCAGCGCCTTTTCGTAGACGGCAAAGGCCAGCGGCTTCTGACCCTCGGGGCCCGGGACTGTCACGGTGTCGCCCAGAAACTTTCCCAATCGCTCCATCGCCTTCGCCGCTCCTGGCCAGTCCATCTTCACCAGGTCGAGTATCTCCTTGACGCCCTCAGAGGCATCACCGCCGGTCGCTTTCCGGAACTCCTTGAGCATGTCGTCGTCTTTAGTCACAATAGGTTGCCCCGATGCGCCCGCGCGCTGCCCATGGTTGCTGCCTAGTCTAGAATTCGCAAATATGAGCGTCTGGCCGCAACCATACACCCGGAGCCTGAAATCGGCGAGCGGGGAATCGTTACAGCCGGGTAAAATCCTTGCAAATCCTTAGGCGCCAAAGCAGCCAAGGTCATTAAGCACAAGCCACTCAGACCGGACAAGGAGATATCTGCGAGAACGGTTGCCGGTGCGACCGACCGAACAAGATGTGCGCCGCAGCGCTCACTCAGGAGGGGCCGTGCAGTGCCGTCCGTTGGTTGCCTTGAACGCGACGCACCAGCAGCTCCCTCAACCGTGCCTGAGAGCAGCCGGCTGTCACAAACTCGATAGCGGTCACCTGTCCCGCGTCGAAGGCCAGCCCTAATAGCGCGCAGTCTGCGATCTTCTGATCGGTGTCCAGAGAGACCGTAACGACGCCTGACTGCTGCGCGATCCGCAGGCCGAAGCCGCAAAGGCCAAGCACACCGATAACCAGCATTGTTTTCTGAACCACGCGTCGAATACGTGGGGAGTGGTCGAACAAGCCTATCACACACTCCTCCTACCCCAGCACCCATCGACTGAAGCCAAGGGCCGTGTTTGGCCCCTCCCCGCCTTTCGGCATCATGCCGCCTGCGTCGCTTGGGCCTCAGTGCGGCGCCAGTGATCAGCCCAGAGCTCGACTACCGCTGCCGGCTTCAACAGTGCCACACGCGCCCAGGCGACGCCATAGAGCGTCGGCATCCGGACGTAACCGTGAGCGGCCACATCCCGGCCGACGAACCTTGGGTCTGTCGTGAAGTTCAGGATGGTCCCGTAGACCGACAGCTGCACAATGTCCGAGAGGAACACCCGTGGCAGCCGCCGCGTCTTCGTGTCCACAGGCACCAAAAGTCCCGCGTCCGACAGGAACACCTGATCGGGTCGTCCGAGGAGGGGCACTGGCAGGTTGGTGCGGACCTCCTCCTCCGACAGGACCAGACGACCACGGGCTAACTCCGCCGGCATGTTCTCACGGCGGAGCCAGAGAAGGCGGTCCGCTTCCTCACGCTCCCGCACCCGGTTTCGTATCTTGCCAATCTCAAGACGTTCCATAGCGGCTGTCCTTTCCAGGGGGGGCCTATCCAGGGGGCGTTAGCCTGCTGTGAGGAAGCGGCGAACCTCGGCGTCGAAGCGTTCGTGTTCAGCGATGCCGGCCTGACGGCGCGCCTCATTGGTGAGGGCAGGAGGAGGACCGCCGCAGGCACTCTTGGCCAGCTTTGTCGCGGACACCGCCCGCAGTCGTCCCCACCGCTGCACCGCAGGGCCATTCTCCAACGACGAAATCGCCTTCATCGGGTGCCGAAGGAACTCTTCGAAGGTCAGGCCCACCTCGTGGAAGCGGCACGCGACGAACAGATCGCCATAAAGCTCCAACTCTGCGTCCAGCATGCCTGCCTCCTAAGGTGTGCGTTGCCTGTCCAGGGGGCGCGCGGCCGTCCGCTCACCCTCTGTCTTCAGCCTACAGATTTTTCCGGAAACGCAAGTCCTTGCCTCGCGCCGCTCAGAGCTCCGGGAGTGCGGCCTCCCATGCAGCCCGCCGCTGTCGCGCTTCGTCCTCAACCCGATGGTAGTTCGCTCCGAGTAGGGCCAACTTCGCCAGCATGCTGCCGCGTGATCGCAGAGGGCCGAAATCCTGTTCCAGTCCACTGATGAGGGCCTTTTCCCAAACCGGCGCATCAGGAAAAGAAGCCATCGGGTATTGCGCTGCCTTGCCCCGCGGCACGTTCTCGTCCAGCCGTCGGCGGTTCGTCTTTCCTCCGAAGAACGTGACTTTCACCCACCGGATCGTGGCCGCCACTGCGCGGCGCTCCACGCGTGCCAAGTAACGATTGTGTTGGGATGGCGGCTCTACCGCGCGGACACGCTCACATTCCATGTAGAAGCGCGTGGCTAATGCCCGAGCTTCGGCTTCCACCACATCTCCCTCGGACTGCAAGAGAGCCCTCAATAGGTCCGCAAAGTTCGCTCCGGTCCGCTCCCGCAGTGCTTTGATCTCATCTTCAAGGGTCATTTTTCCTCAGGGGGTCGGTGCCAATATCTAACCATTGGCACCGCCTCACCCCCCCGTGCCAATGGGCGAAATCGCCCTACTAGACGCAAACTGGTGGGGCATCAGTGCCAATATTGATTGGCACCGGCATGGGTACCGGTGCCAATGGAGTGATTATTGCCCCAGCTTCTGACCATTGCAAGACGGATCAGTGCCAATAGAAATTGGCACCGGTGTGGGTACCGGTGCCAATGGGCGAGGTCACTCCATCAAACCTTAAATGGTAGGGAGTCAGTGCCAATGATGGTTGGCACCAACGTAGGTGCCGGTGCCAATGCAAAGTCCATTGACCCTATTTCTCACCATTGCGGGTGGAGCAGTGCCAATAATGATTGGCACCGGTATGGGTACCGGTGCCAATGGCAACATCTGCTCAACCTGCAGGTTCGCCTGCCTTCTCGCTAGATTCTCCAATTTCTACGGCATCGGTGCCAATGACGATTGGCACCGATGCCACTCCAATGCCAATGGACTTCTGTACTTGCATCGCTTCGCGTGACTTTGGAACACTCCGCCCTGCCCTTCAGCGCCGCGTGCTCCTCCGATTGCCACCGCCAAACAGCCGGCCGGGAGGAATGATAGCGGCAGCTTTACCCTCGGCTGCCGCCAGTGTACCGCCAGAGCACCGCCAGAGACTCCTTGCACCCAGCACCCGAGAAAGACGTCGATTTCCGTCGTCTTTCGGCGGCGCGCCGAGCGCTTCGAAGTTGCTAGCATGGCTCATAGGTTCCTGCAGTGAACCGCCAGAGCAACTTCCGGGAATGTGCCGCCATGTTCGCCATCGGGCTCGACATTGGGTATTCGAACCTCAAACTCGCCTTCGGAAAGGTGTCGGACAACGTACTGGCCAAGCCTGCCGTCACACGGGTGTTGCCCGCCGGCGCTGGCCGCCTGTCAGACCTCCCATTGCGGATGGGAAAGGCAGACGGTGACACCGACGCTCTTGTCGTGAACGTCAACGGTGAAAAGTGGGCTGCAGGTGTGGATCAGGCTCGGCTTGAGACCTCGGTTCGCGAGTTGCACGCCGACTACCCCGCCTCCGATGCCTACCGCGCACTGTTCCACGCTGCCCTCCTCATGGGCGAGCACGACACGGTGGACCAGCTTATTACCGGCCTGCCGGTCTCCCAGTTTCTCGACAAGGATCTCCGGGCACGCCTTTCAGACCGCCTGACCGGCGAGCATCAGGTCACCGCCGGCCGGACGATCACAGTGAAGAACACGCTGGTCGTTCCTCAGCCCTTCGGCGCTTACCTGGACCTGCTGAACACGGTCGAGGACGCCGCGGAGCTTGAAGAGTCACGGATCATGGTGATCGATCCCGGCTTCTTCTCGGTGGATTGGATCGCCATCGAGGAGGGCGAGATCCGCAAGGCCAGCAGCGGCACCTCCAAGCGGGCGATGTCGGTTCTGATCGAGACGGCAAACGGCCTCATCCAGGAGGACCATGGAGGCAGCGCCGGCATGGATCGGCTGGAGCAGGCGGTACGTCAGGGCAAGACCTCGGTCCCGGTGTTCGGCACCCCGGTCGAGCTGGCGCAGTACATGGATAAAGCGGCACAGCGTGTTGCAGTCGAGGCCCTGAAGGAAATGAAGCAGCAGCTCCGCGCCAACGATCGCGCGGTAGACATCGTGCTGATCGTCGGCGGCGGTGCCCTGGCCTATGAAGCGGCGGCCCGCGACCTCTTCCCCAAGAGCCGGGTCGTGCTGCCCCAAGATCCGGTCCTGGCGAACGTCCGCGGCTTCTGGAGCGCAGCTGTCCAATGAGAGTCGTCCTGGTCATCACACGCGCCTGCGCCGAGCTAAGCGAGGAGCTAGAGCGTCTGCCGTCCAGAGACCGCGCTGAGTTTATCCGTGGTCTTGCAATGCAGGGGCTTTATCGCAGACGCGAGATCAACGCGGGCCTAGTGGGTGCGGCGGTTCCTGCCGCCCCGATGCCGATCGCGGTATCGACAGCGACACCAGACCCGAAGCTGGGACGCCTGAGGCGCAAGGCTCTGAAGAGCTTGGAAAGCGCCTGATGAGAGGAAGCGGGGTCAATTACTGCAGCCATTGAATTACGACGCGGTTTCGCACCGGCGCCGGGCAGGCTGTTTCGTCCAGCGGCCAGCGGTGAGAGCGCTCAGGACGCCTAAGGAGAAGTTCATGCCTCGTCGGGTGTCCTCCCAGCATAGGATCTCGACCCATAAAGGGCCTCTTCTGGATGGGAGCGTTGTGGTTCAACGCCCTAGAAGAGGGCTTTGAGCTGAGCGACGGTCAGTTCTGGGTGACGGTGGAGCAGCTTGGGCGGCTTGAGCCGCACCTTCCGCGTGATACCCTCGGCAAGCCACGCATGGATGATCGTGGTGTGATCAGCGGACTCCTCCGTGTGCTGAAGTCGGTTGGGCGCTGGGCGGGTGTTCCACCGGTAAAGGGGCCCCGCAAGACGCTCTACAACCGCTCCGTCTGTTGGGCGGCCATGGCATGCGGGAGGACGCCCTGCATGCCTTGGCGGCCGGTGGCCCACCCGCCCAGGTGATGATCGGTTCCACGGCCGTGCGTGCACATCGTTCGGCGAGTAGCGGCAAAGGGGGGGAGCGAGCCCAGGCCATCGGACGTCCCCATGACGGATCAACCACCAAAATCCACGCCCTTAACGAACCGCGCGATCGGCCGCTCGCCTTCCTGCTGATCGGCGGTCAGGTTGACGACTGCAACAATGGGCAGCAGGAAGCATCGCTAGCAACAACTGGCGTTTTAAAACGCTCCTGAGCGCCGCAGAAGGTTACGCCCATGCCATCAGCCCAAATGGCGGTACAGGGCCTCCAGTGGTAGGGAGGTCGCCATCATTGCCTCAAGCGCTTCAGTGCCGAGATCTCCGGTGTAGGCTATCGTATGATGTGCATCGCCCAAGGACCGCCGGGCCACTCTGGCGGCAAGGGCACGAGCCGGCATGTCCTGAGCATTCACAAGCAGCTGGATAGGTCGGTCGTCGTCTATGGGCCATACAAGGCGACCCGGCACGCCGGCGGCCTGCAGGACTTCCAGAGCGGCGAGGATTCGGTCGAAGGTCTCCCGTCGGCGCGCCTTGACCTGCTCGCGTCGACGGTCCTTCTCTGCCCGCGGCAATGGCATGGCACTCCTCCCTCTGTCGTCGAGCGGTCGCGAACTACAGGGTGACGTTCAATCCAACAGCCTTGGACCGCGGCCGTCACGAGTGTTCAATCGGAAGCACCGTGCGCCAGGCTGCCGACCATGGTATCGCACCCTAGATCGGTGGATGGCTGCCGAAAGCGCCCCGCGAGCCAGGCGAGAGTGCCGGGGGCGTGGACGGCATCCTACGCGCCCTCCTGCCAATGCTCGGCCGTGGTGAAGCGCATCCAGTCGCCGCCGTCCTGCTGCCAACGCCTTTGGCCGAGGCAAATCCACCGGTTAGCCTTCATGAACGGCGCGAAACAGGATGACAGGCGGCAATCATCTACGCGAGTTGCCTTGGTCCCGATGAGGCGCAGGTCCGATCGGTAAAGCGGGGCAATATCGGCGCCGCGCAGATCGGCATCATGGCCGTCCAGGCGCAGTCGATCGGTCGCCTCGAAGACCCAGTTGCTGTCGTCATCCCACACGCCGCGATCAGCGCCCGGATAAAGGGATAGCAGCCACAGGCTGGCAGTTCTGGAAACGGGGTTTAAATCTGCGGGCGTGTGGCACAAGACGGGAGCGTCGACCATTGTTGATCGTTACAGTTCCTGCCCGAGTTCCCGTAGCCCATGTGCCCCCCTGTCCGCTCCGGTGGACTATCAGGATGGGTTGGCGCTTGTGGAGACCGACCTAACGTTGAGGGGTTTCGAGGACCTGTCGGCTTCGTCGGAAAAGCAAACGCGCGCAGACGAGACACTGGCGGTCGACCGCCCGATCCGGGTTGCGCTTTCCGAGGTATGTATGGCCGGCTCATTGTCGGTCCCGCACGCCGGACACCGAGGTAGCAGGCGATGCTTATGAACCACAGCGTAGGTGCAGCCGCACTCACACGAGCGCAGCGAGAGATCGCGGATGCGGAGATCACGGACCAGGATCCACGCCTCTGTGGGTCCGATCTTCGGGGCGGAGGCCAATCCCGCCTCAGCACGAAACTCTAGAAACAGACTATAGGCACGGATCAGAGCGTCGATGTTGATTGTCCGAAAGACCGTTTCGGTGCCGACGTGGACGTACAGGTTCAAGAACAGGCTGGCTTCGATCACGTCGTGGCGGGTGCCAACCACACCGTCTGACTCGGACATCTGGCCTGATACGGGAGCTTCGCCGTTGTTGATCTCACGGTAAAGAGCTCGCAGAATCGGTGCGGAGATGCCCGTGTGAAGCTGGACGATCGACGTCCGGACGCCAAACACCATCAGCTTGATCGCCAGGGCCATTTGAGCATGTTGAGATAAGCGGTTCATGAGCGGCGGCCCTCAAGCTTGACGCACGGAAACGGAGCGCAGGAGCGCGATGTGCTTTGCCGGCGCCGCACCATTTTCAAGAACGTCGGGCATCATTGAACGCGGCTGAAAAAGGAACAGCGATCCCGACGCCATTTCCTGAAGTTTGCTGATGCTCACGTCTCGAATGTCTTCCGCAAAGGCGCGCGTGACGCCAAAACGGGCAGTCGCCTCACCCAGGTCTTCTCGCGCAACACGCTGGAGCAGAAGCAGCATGTGCCGGTTCAGATCACGAAAGTCCTCAGCAAACTTGTTGGTCATGGTTCAATCGTTCCAGAGCGAGGACACGGAAAGGCCGCTTCCGGTCAGTTGTTTGAGGCGCTGATGAACGGCGAGCACACGCTGTCCGTAGGCTCGCGCCGCGGATTCGTTCTGCCATGCGTTGTATCGTCCGATGCCAAGCGCAAGGTCACCAGGCTTTGATGCAATGCTCTCGCGCAGGATGGTCGCTCCCATACGCAAATTGAGCTTCGGGTCCAGAAGGTCGGCTGGGTCCGTAACGCGCTTTCCGTGGGCGCCGACATAAACCTGCATCATGCCGATGGCTGTACGTTTCAGCTCGGCTGACGGTAGGCTCCGAAGGTGACGCTCGGCTTCGCGACGATCGTCACCATAGAAATTGCCCTTTGGGCCGTTGAGCGCCCAAGGCCAGGGACGGGCGAAGCGGTTCTCATGCTTGGCGCTTTCAACCAGCGCCACAGAGAACAGCAGGTAGGGATCAATCCCCTCCTCTGCTGCTGCAGCTTCCCAGGCAGTGCCAGAAAGACTGAAAGCGGCAGCCGGTGAGCTCACTGCGGCCATCATGACCGCGGCGATAGCTAAGCCGGCGCCCATCAGGCGCCGCTTTCTCTGCGACGACGCCGGCTTCCCTGGCGCCAAATCGTGATGTTCAACCGGCAACATCGTGTGCCTACGCCTTTTAGATGCGCGTGATACCTCGAACGATTGCGTTATCACGCAACTTTTGAAGGCATTCAAGTAATAAATCGAATTTCGAGGCAATTTCCTGTGTCGGATCACGACATTGAGCAGGCATGCCAAATCGCCTGCGTCAAAATGGGCCACGGCTTCCGTGTTGCTGATGGCGCATTCGGCAAACTATCGACATGGATGAGCGCCCAGTAACCGCAGCTTCTCGAACTTCTATTGATAGGTCCTCACGCGAGGATGGTTAACGGCAATACTCTTGGGCGATCCGCTTCCGCGTTGCTTAATATGTCGTTAACTTCATCGAGGGCATTTCCGCGCATAGCGGTCATGGGGGGAGTCACCTAGCCCTGGTCGAAGCACCGTACCGGCCACGACTGCTGTCCTAGTGATGATGGTGAGGTCACGCTTCATCCCAGCCGCACGATTTCCATCTTTCACTTGAGAGGCATGGCGAAGGTCACTAGCGGTACTCTGGCGGTGCACGGCCTCACACGTCACAGGCAGGGCTCATGACGCAAGTGCTGTACAGGTGCTCTGGCATGCTCCTGGCAGTCACTCCGATCATCCCCAACGCCTTTGCCAGCTGGCCGGCTACGGACGTTTGGCCCCAACCGAGATAGGACCATCGTCCGCGGTTGTCCACGTCGGAAGGCGAGATGCGTGGGGGACTGCCCAGATCACCTATCGCGCCTGCCGAGCACTCGGCCGGTTTGAAGCGACGAGGCCGGCCGGGCATTGCGTAAGCCGACGATCCACTGTGAGGTCAAGCGCACGACTTCAGCGCCTTGATCATCGTGTCGGCGGCCCATCCTCATACCACTCACCAAAAAGAAATGCCCGGCTCCTAAGGATCCGGGCGTGGTCGGCTGGGACAGCTAAAGGCGGATTAGTCGAGAAGGCTGCGGCTGAGATTGATGCCGTTGACCTGACAGCCATAGTTCTCCGTCGGCAAAGCGGAGGCCACGTTTATGTACGGCAACTCAGTTCGCCGAGGTCTCTCCTCCGCAGCCACTGCAAATGGACGACCGTGCGACGAGGAGCGGCGCGAAAGCAACTTCAACGCACTGACGCCAAAGCCGAGGAACAGAAGCGAGAAATGACCCAGGAGGAGGAGTTCGAGGGGCCGGAGGCCGGAGAGGAAATCCAACATAGCCATTGTCCAATCTGTACAGCGACGAACTCACACCGTCACCATACGACAATCGTACCTGCTCTCCCCCTAAATGCAATAGCTCCTACACAAAATATCGATGCTTCGGCTCCGTCTACGTCGGATTTCGACCCGCCTTCCAACGTAAACCGTCGCGAATTGTTGTACGCGGAGATTAGAAGCGCCCGGCCGTCGGTGTTCGACGCCGGGCACTGTGATTAGCACTAGTCAGAAACCCGACGACCAACGCCGGTTATTTTCCACGCCCTTGAGCCAAAGCTCCTGGTGGCCTACTTCCACCGGCTCCAGTCGACGGTTGCTTTGGCGGGGCAGCCGCCTCAACGTCATCTGTTGGGAGGTACCCGCCCCCTTGCATCAAAGGAGGAGCGCTGCTCGGTGCCGCAGGTGCGCTAGTGGACGGCAAAGCCTGTGTCGGCACAGGAGCCGCCTTGGCGTCGTCTGTTGGAGGGTGCCCGTTCCCTTGCATCAAGGGAGGAGCGCTGCTCGGTGCCGCAGGTGTGCTGTTGGCTGGCGGAGCCTGCGTCGATCTGGGTTCCACGTCGAAGCCGGTCATTCGACCAGGATCGTGCTGGGTTATTGAGTATACGTCTCTAACCAGGGACTTGTTAAAGCGTTCAATTGCAGGCGCCAAATTATCGTGCACCCGCTCCTTGGTCCTTTCATAGACACCATCGACACCTTTATTAAGCTCACGCTCGTTCGCTTCTTTTTTATGCCGATCCTGGGTTTGGTTATATCGCTTTTCGAGGTCAGCCCTCGTAGGCATACCGGGGGCGCCACCGCTGTTAGTCTGGCTAATAACGGGGCTGGGGTTGGCGCCATCGGTACCTTGAGGTTCCGTTCGCGGCTGCGGCCTTCCTCCAGAGGCACCTTCCTGATCAATCTGCTCGGGCGTCTTTTGCCCGACCCGGTCCTTCACCTGACCAAAGGCAGGGACGGGCTTACTCCCAACCACCCGTTCAACTTCCGCCCGCGGCTCCGGTATTCCTGCAGCGGTTCCTTCAAGATGCGCGTTACGGGATGGATCACCCATGGGACCGCTATTGTGATTTGTTGCGCCCGAGAGCAACCCAAGCAGCGCGGCTTTCCTGTCGGCCGCTTCGGCGGTGGAACTTGCGGAGCCTCCGGGCATCTTGTTCTGATTGTTCAAGGTCATTAGGCCCGCGTAAGTGATAGCGTCTTCTCTGTTGCCAAAGGCCTTTGTGATTGCTCCCCCCGTCCGCTCGTCCATACGGACCAGTGCGTCACGTGCGCCTGTCAGGTTCCGACGCTCCAATTCGGCTTCAAGCCGCTCTCTTCCACCATGTTGCTGATTAATCGAATTGACTGCTTGGCCCGCGGAGAGCGTCTGGCTGGTTCCGAAGGACCGAGCAAGGCTGTCTGCCTTCTGGTACGCTTCCTGGGCGCTTAGAGCCTGTTGGGCACTTTCGCTCAGCGTCTTCTGGTGGCCTTCCGAAAGGCTGTGGGTGAAGCCGTTCTGAGTCGTATCAGCAGCCTCGCGCAATGCAGTTTCAGTCAGCGCACCGCTGAGCTTATCATTACGGCCGTATTGGAGTTTGATCGCCGCTTCGATCTGCGCAGCAGCTGACTGACCAGCTGTCCCGCTCATTTGGTCAGTTGCCTTGGCACCACCAGCAGCGCCTACCCCGCCACCAAATGCCTTCCCCAGGGCCTTCAATATTTTCGGACTGAATTCACCGGTGACGCCATACTCAAATGCGGCGGCATTAATGAGTTGGGTTCTGGACTCATCCCCCCGAGCATACTTATCAGTCACACCCCTCATGCTGCTCGAGACCAATTCGTAGCTCTTGCTACCCTGAAATGCGGATCCCGACTTGAACAATTCGCTGTGCCCATGCTGATATTGCTCGACAGCTTGGGTGCCGACTGTCGATGCAAGGTTCCTGGCGAATGTTTGCGTCTTAGCGTCGGCGACACTCTTGGTCGACGACTCCGCACTCTGCGCCAGCGAGCCGACGTTGAAGGACGTCAACATCTGGTCAGCCCCGCTGGCCATCGTGACGCGACTCGGATCAACAGTATAGGACGGTGCCACCTGGTATTTGGGCGCGGCATTGAACGTGTCGCGAGCCACCTTATCCTCTTTGAGGAAGTCACCCCCCTGGAGGCGGCCGGCGAGATGCGTCGCAGCGACTGACCCACCATAAACAAGCATAAGCGTCAACGCTGGGACCGATGACGCCAGCATCTCCCCAGTTGAGATCCACTTCTGAAGCGCGCCGTCAGCGACGAGAAGGCCACTCATCGAGTCAATGTAGTAACCAGCACCGTCGAGTGCCGCCATCCTCCCCGCCAAACTCATGTGCATATACAAATTGACGATTGCCAGCACCGGCATCCAAAGTTGGATCCAGAGCAATGTGAGAAGGTATTTTCCGGCAACTGTGATGCCAAAAGGCCCAATCACGACCAAGAAGCCCATTATCGGTGTCACGGCATATGTAAAACCTTCGAGAAATGTCAACATGGGCCGCACAATACTTCTGAACATTGATGCTTCGCCCATCCACGATACTGCCCGCTGGTTCTTTGCGTCCTCTATGAACTTTGCGTAGGTGAAAGCCCGATCCTCCTCCGAGCGCATTACCGCTCCATTCTCAAAAATAGGCTGGAGGACGGAAAGCGTGACGTACTGCTCGGCCGAAATAGCGTCAATACCAATCGCAAGAAGCGCGTTCCCAATAGTCCCAGGCACGTCATGCTCCAACACGTTGAGAATGCCTGGGAGAACCATTCGCATATACTTCTGCGTGAAGTCCCTAGTTGCCGCTGCCAAGACCACATGGGCATCAGTGCAGTCATATGTTTTTGGACTGCTCGCATCAATCCAGAGGTCCACAGTCCAGACTCTTGAGTCAAACTTCAGCGCGTTCACGATATCGCGTGAGTCGTAGATGTCTCTCACGCTGACTGTTTCCGACCCAAGACCAATAGTGGTGCAGTAACTAACGTAATTCGTCCACGACCGAACAAAATCTGAGTTGCCGCCGTTAAGTTTATTGGCTGGTCCGAGCATGGAAGGTTCGCCGGTCGTAACCCGGATTTTTTTTAGGACTTCCATGGCGTGGCCATAGCCATGCCCAGTCATCGCTGGTGCAGAGAATCCTTGCTCGAAAAGGACGGTGAGTTGGTAACCGATTTCGGAGATCGTGGAACCGACTGCGGCGACACCAATTGGAACATTTGCCACCGGCCGCACTTCACCTTTGTACGAATCCGTGATTGTGACGGTGGTAGATGGACCAAAGAGCAGCGAGAAGACCACCCAGCCCAGAAATATTTTTTGCCACTCTATCACCCTTGCACCACCACCAATTGCCTGGAAACTCACGAGTAGCGCTCCAAGCAAAAGGCCAATTTGGGCGACAGCATAAAACTCACCCGTCCCCACAATCATCGCAATGCTGTTCAGGATCTCTGCAAGGAACCCGCTATCTCCGATGCTGTTGATATTCCACATTTTTCTATTCCCTGCCGAAATTCCCGGTCGCTGCGTAACGCACCTTCCGAGTAATATCTAAAATCACGAGATAGTTTCGATAGACGTCGGTTGGATCACCGATCTGCCCCCGCATAAGTCTTTGCTCGTTTCTAAATGATTCCTTTGAGTTTTTTAGAATTTCGCTCAGCTGCTTGGCGTGTGGTTCATCGGAAGTTGTTGCTGCGGCATCTACCGCCTTGATCATATCTTCAATCATGAGAGCAGCCATCTCATATGCGAGATGTGGAATTGCTTGCTCTGCCAAGGCGACAGCGCCTGCTTGTCCCTGCTTTGCTAGCCTGAAAATCATGCTGGCAAGGTGGTAGCGTTGGGGTGACAGAAACGCCCTATCCGCTTCGGTTAGAGAGCCTTGATTGCTGGCAATACGATAAACCAGTCCCGGCGTTCCCCCGCTTCCTTCAAGCATCTTCTCAGAAATCATTTTACGGAAGCCCTTGAGCACGACGGGCTGCGATGACAGATTTAGACACCCATCTGCCGCCTTAGTGTCGCAGCGCATGATCTTTATCGGAACTCCATTAGTTCCTTCCATGATATCTTTAAAGCTGATCTTCGACCCAGTGACGGGAGTGTATCGCGGTGCCTTCTTACCGTCTCCAGCATCTTCCAGATCGCCCACGATAACCGTACCGGCGATGTTCATCATGGCCTCGAGCATGTCCTCGTCTCCGCCCGTGAACCATGCGCTAACGGCATGCTTCTTGAGTGCCCGCCAGACGATGTTGCCCTTAACCTTCTGGGCAAAGTCATCCGGTGCGTTTTCCGCGGCTTGCTGGGGCGGGCCCTTGCCGCCAGATGCCGTCCAGGATTCGAAGATGTCACCAATGCCCTTCTTGAAGCTGATCTTTGACGCCTCGGTTTCCTGCTTCTTCAGCGCCGCGCCCAAGGTGTCATTGACGATACCCTGCGCCAATTGGCAACTGTTGCCAAAGAACTGGTTGAGTTCCTGGATCTTCTTCTGGATCTGCTCAATGATCGCCGCGCAGTCCTGACACATAGAACCCAGCGCAAGTTGGAATGCGTAGCCGGCGGCGTTTGCGGCAATGCCGCGCATCAGCTGCACGAATTGGTCGGCGTTGATGAAGCTGAACGAGCCGCCGAACAGATCGATTCCTCCGCAGCCTGCTTCAAAGCTCGGCGGTACGAACGAAATCAAGTTCTCGTTCATGATCCGGTTTTTGGCAGTAAACTGCCCGCCGGCGAAAACGCCGCGCCGCTGCGTCTCCCAAACGCCAGGAGCAGTCGTGTTGCTCATGGCGCCGAACAGCGAGTCCATCTGGCTATGCAGACCGGCGGCCTGCAGCTGTACCGGCGTCGCCGTGACGGTGAGGCACGCGCCTATTGTTACCGCAGCGACTATCTTGCGGGCGATCTTGATCATTGCCTCACCATGGAACGAAGGTGGTTGACGAGTTGAGCGGGGTCGGCGGCGATCTCAGGAGGCATATCGATCTTCGCGGGCAGCATTGGCCCGTTGTCGACGGCACGGGTCTTGTTGAACGCTTTCTGGTCGATCCAGCCTGCGTTGAGGGCGCCGGTGAGGATGCGCCGCCGCAGCTCGTGCAGCGATAGGACACCGCGGGCGATGGTCTGAACGCCTTCCGGCGGGCGGACCAGGACCAGGGTCGGCGTGCGCTCCACGCCCAGCTTTGCAGCCTGCCCAGTATCCGCCCGGAAGTTCGGAAACTGTCCACCAGGCAGGGGTTTTCCATCAAGGCTGATCGGCGTGATGTGGAAGCCATAGGCGCGTTCCAGCATCTCGAGGACCGGCGCCTGCTTGTCGCAGTAGACGCAATCGCCCCGGTAGAAGAACCAAATGCCGGCCTGCTGCGCGATCTCCTTCAGCTCCGCGTCGGTGGCCTCCCCAGCCACGGCGTTCATCTCGTTCGCGGCAAAGGTCGCGGTCGGACGACGGCCTGTCTCATCCAACAGCGGATCGCCCACGACAACGCGCTGAGCCATATCCGTGAAAGCCGAAGCCTTGTCCATGGCGAGCCGCTGAATGACGTAGTAGGCGCGCACGTTCTCGGCGCTGGGGTCATCCAGCGCACGGTCCCGGTACTTGGGAAGGTTCTCCCGTAGCCAAGCGGCCGAGCCGAAGGCGGGCGGTTCCGGGACCTTTGGCTGCTCCAGGGGCTGCGGAGGCGGAGGAGGAGGAGGTGGTGGTGGTGGGGTCGCCGCCGCTGGCGGCAGTGCGGGCTCTTCCTTTTTCGGGGGCGGCGGTTCCTCGTCGGGCTCCGGCTGGACCTCATACCAGAACCAGCCGCGCTCCCGATCGCCGAAGAAGCCCGCGGACTGTGCCTGCTGCTGGGCCGACGCAGAAAAAGCCATCGAGCCAGCGAGCAAGGCGGCAGTGGTGCTGATGAGGGCGGAGCGTATCGTCATGTCCGCAAAGCTACCTTTCCAGGCCCCTCCTTCGCGCCGCCGAAAGGCGCGGGAAATCGATGTCTTTCTCGGGCGTGCGCAGTTCGATAAAGCTGGACACGCATGGGGCGCAGCAGCGGCTGTGCGTCGTCTTTGCCTGGATAGGCATGCCCCGCACTTCCTATCGACCGGCCGGGATGAACAAACGAAAGAGTGCTGTGGTCTCGGAGTCCATGCAGAACACCGAGACCACAGCGGGTTAACACCCGCGGATTCGAAGGCAGCGCCTCCCGATCCGGGGCGATGGTATGGGCGACCTCAGGCGGCCTCGATCCGCGCCGCGGCCTCCTCAAAACTCAACCCCGTCTGCATGAGGTTGAGCATGTCCTGGAACTGGCTGGTGTCGGTGATCCGAACCACACCCGACGTCTCCTCGCTGATGATGTTGCCGTCGTCGTCGAGGGTCTGAATGGTGACACTCTGCATCATCCTTCCCCCTTTTACGTAGCAGCCGCCGCGAGTACGCTCGGGCCTGTGACGGTCACCTGCCAGCCGGCTCCATACAGCGCCGCTTGCTCTTCCGCCTTCAGTTTGGCTTCCCGGAGCGCCGTCGCCGCAGTTAAGTATGACCGCGGCCACCGTTCCTTAATGGAGCGAGGTTTGCCTCCCTCAGAGCCTGTCCGAGAAGAAGTTGAATCGAATGAATCGGTTGTGATTCAAGGGAGCCTCCAAGAGGGAGGCAAGGATGTGGACGGCGGAAAAACGGGAGCGGCATGACCGCAGCGGGCTGCGCTACCCGAGCGACCTGAGCGATGAGGAGTGGCGGGTCGTCGAGCCGCTGATCCCACCGGCTCGGCGCGGTGGGCGGCACCGCAGCGTCGATCTTCGGGCGGTACTGAACGGAGTGCTGTACGTTTTGGAGACGGGCTGCCAATGGCGTCACCTGCCCAAGGACCTGCCGCCGCGCAGCACGGTGCATGGCTATCTGCACCTGTGGGCCTGGGAGGGAACGCTGGAGCGCATCCACCATGACCTCTACCAGCGGGTCCGCGCGCAGGAAGGCCGCGAGCCCAGCCCGACCGCCGCCGTGCTGGACAGCCAAAGCGTCCGCGCGGCGGAAAAGGGGGGCCTGCGGCGGACCCGGTCGGCTACGACGCGGGCAAGAAGATCAAAGGCGTCAAGTACCACATCCTCGTCGACACGCTCGGACTGCTCCTGAACGTCGCCGTGCATCGTGCCGACATCCAGGACCGCGACGGCACCGCTCTGGTCCTGGACAAGGCAACCCGCGCGCAGTTCCCTTTCATCCGAGTGATCTTCGCCGACGGTGGCTATCAGGGGGAGGTCGCCGCCGCCAAGGTGAAGGAGGCCGGCGACTGGCGGTTGGAGATCGTCAAGCGCTCCGATCAGGCCAAGGGCTTCGTCGTGCTCCCGAAGCGGTGGCTGGTTGAGCGAACGCTGTCATGGCTCACACGCTGCCGCCGTCTCGTACGCCATTACGAATACTATCTCCGAACCTCCGTCGCCTTCATCCGCATCGCCATGATCCGTCTCATGCTCCGGCGCCTCGCACGGAAATAATCTTTCAAGACAGACTCTCAGCGGTGACGGTCACGAACCAACGAAACTCCCCATCGTAGGGCGTGACGCCGTACACGATGACGACACGCTCGGTGCCTTGCGGACGGGTCCGCCCCGGCGGGAGTGCATTGATCCAAATGGCCCGGTCGGCCGTTGATATCTTCCGGCCATCGTTCAACGCCTTCCCGGCGCCGAGAGCACCATCTATTGCGTCCCATGCGTCGTCTCGGGATTCCCCATAGACCACGAAGTGGAACACTTCGCCCGTTGAGAGAACCTCGATGACGACGTGCCACGCTGGCAGCAGGCAGTTGAAGATGTCGAAGAACGGCCCGATGACCTTATGCAGTGTGATGGACTGCTGTTGCATGTGCGATCTCGTGGTTGGGGCACACGCTCCCCGTATGGGGCATCATGTGCCCCGCTTGGGGATGACGCCGCCCGACCCCCAGGAGGAGCCGGACGGCGCGGATTGACGTTCAGGCGAGCCGCCGCGCCATGCGCGAGAAAGTCGCAACGGCATCCTCACGGTTCAGACGAGGACTGAACCACTGGCGGACGCCTTCGGTGGTCGGCTTGAGAAAGACCCGGTAGTACCCGCCGGCGAGCGAAGCTTGCCGTTTGAGCTGGAGGGTCTCACCCGTGTAGACCGTGCGCTCCGTCACAACGACAGGCGCCGGCGGCTTGCTGAAGAGCTTGCCATCCGACACTTCGTAGAGGAACTGTGCGGTCAGCCCGATGAACTTGGTCAGCTTTTTCATGATGCACCTTGTCTGTGGGTGAGGCGCACCACTCCCCTTGTTGGGGCGAAGCGCGCCCCGACTGGGGAATGTAGCTGTGGCGACCGGCCGGAGCCGGCTGTGGTTGCGAGCTCGGGAGAGCGTGCCGATCAGGTCACGCTGCTGAACACGCTATTGAGGTCGATGCCAGGGGGGTCGATGGCCGAAAGCGTCACGATTGCCTCGGCATCGGACCCGTCGGATTGGCGGATGCGCGCCAGATCGACGTCGTCTGCGCCCTCGGTGTCGTAGTCGATGATCGCCACCCCGAGATTGCCTGGGAGGTTCTCACCGACGACGGCCTGGACAAGGCCGCCGTCAAGCACGATGGCCAGCCGGCGGGGAGTGTTGTTGGCGAGGATCGCTTCCAACGTCTCCAAGTCGGTCCGTTTGGCGCCGGGTCCACTGTAGGTGAAGCCCGCGCTTGGACGGTCTGCTTGCTCCCGCAGGACCGTGGTCACGCGTTGCAGGATATCTGCTGGAACGTATTTCAGCTGCTGGTCAGTCATGATGCACCTATTGGCGTCTAGGTTAGACGACGAGGCACACCATGCCCGAGGGGCAACGTGTGCCCCAGGAGGAGAGCTGATGAATGGCGCCGGGAGACGCCGGCGTGGTCAGGCGGCGCGGTTGTAGCGACCGCGAACCTGTTGAGCGAAGGATTGGGCTTCCGAGACGGCATGGCAGTAGCCGCTGTCAGCCTCATTTCGGTCGGTGAAAGCGCTGGTAGTGGTTTCCTTCCAGCGTCCCAGCAAACCGGGACGGACCCCTGAATAGTGGATCGTCTTCGTCAGGACATAGCAGTCGCTGCGCGGCGGCCGGGCGAGTTCGATATCGAACCGCTGAGCGTATGCGCAGGGCTGATGGTAGGTAAGCCCTTGCCAAGCAACGAGCACCGTTGTCTCGGCCAGGATATCAGCGGGCGCGCCGTGAATGATCGCCTCGGCTTCCCAACGGGACATACCCAGGAGATCAAGGCGGTTCTGTGCCTTGAGGGTCTCGACCACAAGCCGGTCTGCTTTGGCCATCGTCTGCACCTTGTCCAGGTGATCCCAAGGCTTGGTGTTCTCGACCGGCTCAAAGTCTTCGTTGTCCTCGTCCCAGCACCCAGCGACGTAGGTCGGAGCCCGTTCGGCGGTTTGCTTGGCGATCTCGACCTCACGAATGAGGGCGAAGGCTACCTTGCGAGCCGCGAAATACTCCGACGTGCCGGGGATCGGGGAGAGGGTGATTTGATTGTCCATGATGCACCTTTTCAGAAGTGAGGCGCACCACGGCCCAACACGGGGCACAGGCGCGCCCCCGGTTGGGGTTGGGTCCTTCGTTGCTACACGCCCGCTAAATCGCGATGCGCGTGATGCGCCCCCAAGAGGGCCGAAGCTGAGGCGGCGGCGAACAAACGCCGGCCGAGCGGTCGTGCGGAAACGACGCGCCACGCAGCACCATTTTTGGCGTTGCGTGGCCACGCCGCTCAACCAACTGCGCCGGGTTCACGGGCGCACAGATGGTCCTTACCGCTTGAGCATGGGATACTGCTCAAGCATTGCCGCCTCGCTGCCGAAGCAGCTGAGCGACCAGGCGATCGCTTCGATCGTCTCATCCAGATCCATCGAGTAGACGAGGATCTCGGAGGGTTCTCGCAGCACCAGCCAGTAGGCGATGTCGCCGTCCTCGTCGCTCGTGGTGACGAAGCAGACATTCGCATCGCCAGCCTTGTAACGCTGCCAATCCGCCGCAAAGCGGGCGTTCAGCTCAGCGTTCTCAAGGTTGCTGGTGACGTTGGACAAAAGAACAGTCATGGTTCTCTCCACTACGATGATGGAAGATAAACCACGCCCCTTCCGGGAAGCGTGGTCCCGGATGGGGATGTTCATCGACAAGCGCTCAAGAGGAGCGCCTCGATATCTGCTGAAGCGACGTCCTAAGGCGGAGCGCTTCATGCATGTGTTCTGGCGAGTTCCAGAACATGGATGCTGGTTATTTATAGTGCCCAACTAGCACTTTTTAGATCAACTAGCTTCCAGCAACATGCATGGAAGCCGACTAGAGTCGTTGCTACAAGCAAACGAATCAAAGTGGCTTGATTATAACGGTAGCGAGTTTGGTTCCGCTAGTGCCAAATGACGATGATTTTTATCGCTTTTCGGCTCGCTGTTGAGGGCCCAAAATGGGGTTATTTTCAGTGCCTTTCTCCGGCGCGAAGGGCAGTCCATAGCCGCTATAGTGACGCTTGACGACGAACCACACGCTGGCATGCCATGGGCCACATAACTGACGAAGAACGAGAAATCATCCGCAAGCATTACCCGACTATGGAGCGAACCCAACTCCAGGTCCTGCTGCCCAAGCGGAGTTGGAACGGCATTCGATCCGAGGCGCGACGCATGAAGCTTCGTCGCCAGGCTAATCCGGTTCGGCGGTGGCGGCCTGACGAGGATCGTGGGCTGCAGGAAAGGATGTCCGCCGGCGCCTGCCTTACAGACGTCGTCGCCGTGCCTATCGGGAGCAATCAGATCGCAATCGCCGATCGCGCGGAAGAACTCTGTCTGGCTCAAGCAGAGCCTGGTGAACCCAACACTCCCATCACCTCTCTCGATTTGCCGACTGGGTGGTCTACCGGCGAGTTTCTGGTGTTGCTCGACAGCTATCCGTCACCAGATGTGAGCATCAGGGACATCATGCGCCGACTTCCTGGAAAGTCGCTGCCGCAGATTCGTCGGGCTGCCCGCTTGGCCGGTCTTGGCCGCCCCAGAAGCACCATGGCCACCTCGGTGGCCGGCCGCGACGCCAAAAACGTCTGGAGGAATGCTGAGGACATGCTCGTCCTCAGGATGTGGAAGAGCGCCACCCTGGAAGAGATAAGGTGCTTTCTTCCGCATCGGACCGAAGGGGCAATCGCGCAGCGCGCGCGGAAGCTGCTCCGGCGAGAACGATCCGAGAAAGCCACCGCACCATCCGGCAATGTCGCCGTTGCGGCTGAGTGATCCCGACTCCGAACAAAGAGCACCATGTTCGGCCGACCGCCGGACCTTGCTCTTCATCCACAGATCCACGCCGTAACGGGCCGCAGACCTGAAAACTGGTCGGAGCTGGCCAGTACCCACCTCGCGGCCGCACAGCAGGTCACACGACCTGACTTCGTGCCCGTTCGTGTGCAGTACTATCAGGAGGCATCAACGGGTGCGGCCGAAGGCTACGGCAACCCGCCGCACCGGTCCACTGCCACCGACTTTGAGCTCCACCCGCTCCCCCTCATGCATGCGCAGCGTTTCTTCGACGCGGACCTGGTCCGGCTCCGGCGCCTTGCTCAGTTTCCGTTGTTCCGCCGCCAAGTCGGATCGCCGAAGCGATGCAGCCTCAACCACCAATTCGACAGAGGCGTCATGTGAGGTATGGGGCGTTACCCGCACCGCCGTGACATGCCCGGTGCAGACCACCGCCAGCGGAGCGCCATCCCTTCCCGCCAGCGCAAAGCTCCGCCTTTCGACGGAGTGTGCAGACACTTCCGCGTTCGGCTGCGTAATGAATGGCACCTGTTCGATCACGCGGTTGGCACTGTCGAACAGCGTCACTTCGACTACGAGAGAGGCCGCGGGATCGGACGCATAATCCTGAATGCCCCTTCCCCTCTCCTGGTCGCACCGGCTCGACAGAGAACCGTCCAGAGGAGCCGTGCCTGCCGCCTCCGCGATATGAAGGGTGGCGAGCAGGGCGACGGCCGCGACCGCAAACGTGCGTGTCATCTCGTGAGCTCCCGAGGCAATTCCAACTGAACCGCGTAGCAGCTTCAAAGGCCGTTTCTCTACAGAGAAAGGCGACGGTTTTCGCTGTCTTTCGGCGGCGCGCCGAATTGCCTGATGGCGCTAGTCTTCTGGTCGCGTGACTACCCGGAGATGAAGAGTGAAGCGCCCCCTACTGACCCTGCCCGTCCTTCTGGCACTCTCCGTCACCGCTCCTGCGTCTGCAGCGGACGTTGACGGCATCATCGACGCTCTGATGAACCGCGTTGAGCGCCTTACCCAGCAGAATACGAAGCTCACCATCGAGAATGAGCAGCTGCGGAAAACCACTCAGGTCAGAGACCACAGCGACGTCATGCCCGAGAATACGGCGCAGCTCCTGCGCAAAGCCGCAGACGCTGCCACGATCACCCCGCCGGCAGCGGTCGCAGCGAGCACCGCGCTCGACGCGAAGCAGCTCGACGAGTATCTGCGCCAGTGGATGAAGGATAATGCCGGGTACGTGTTCGAGAGCGTCAACAAGCACCTAGCCGAGCAGCAGCAGGCCCGTGCTCCGAAGTCCGAGAACTTCGCGGCGCGCGCTTCTGACCTGTTCGAAAAGGACGCAATCAAGGCCGGCGCCGTGACCGGTGCCAAGGTGCGGCTGGTGATGTTCGCAGACTACAACTGCACTTACTGCAAGAAGGCGCAGCCGGTCATCGACGAGCTTCTTGCCAACAACCCGGACCTCCAGGTGGTCTATCGCGAACTGCCCATCCTGTCTCCGACCTCGCGGCTCGCCGCTCAGGCAGCCCGTGCAGCGGCGCTGCAGGGCAAGCACGAGGCTTTCCACCGGGAACTCTACAAGCTGACGGAGATCAGCGAACAGAGCATCCTGCAACTGGCTGCCCGCCCGGACATTGGGTTGGACGTGGAACAGCTGCGGAAGGACATGACCTCGGAGAAGGTCGCTTCGCTGGTTACCAACGACTTCAATCTCGGCCAGAGCCTGGGAATCCAGGGCACCCCGTTCTTCTATCTGGACGGCGGCGCGACCATGCCGGGGTACGCTCCGACATCCCAGATGCAGGCGATGATCGATCAGGCCCGCAAGAAGAGCTGAGCTAAATGCCTCACCTCCGCACGCTCGCCATCGGCTTGTTGCTGATGGCGGCTGCGGGCTCCGCCAGCGCGGCGCCCCAGCAGAACTCATGGAAGAGCACGGAGGCGGCGACGCAGGCGGTGGCCGTTGAAAAGGGCGACCTAACCATCATCCTCCGGGTGCTTGCCAGTAGCGTCAGCACCGCCGAGTTTTCTGTCGCGATGTCGCCGCTGACGGCGGAGGTGCGGTCTCGCTACAGCGGGCAAGAGTGCATCTTCTACGAAGAGGTGACCAACTCGCCATTTGCTGATAATCCCTACTTCGCACCTATCGCCGGTCAGATCGTTCAAGATGCCCTGCCGGCCAAGTACCTCAACAACAAGGTCGTGGGCAAACTCGCGTCATATCTCGCGTACATGGCGGCCACCAACGACCCGCCTGCCTGTGTCTGCGAGCCGATGCCGGTTAAGGAGGTGATCGACCTCTGCCGAAAGCGGTTCTATCCGGCGTCCCAACGGGACCAAGCCCGCTACGACAAGGCCATGCTGCCCCCGTGACGCGGGCAGAGCTGAGACATGACGAACGGCCGGGGGGCACATCCCCGGCCGTTCGCATTTCAGCGCAGCTTGTAAGCTCCGGTGTCCCATCCCGACGCTTGCACGGGCTGCGGCGCGGTGCCCAGCCAGCCGGCCAACGGGTTCACGGCATCAAGAGCCCCGCCTAACTCGCCGGTGGCCCAGTGAAGTGCAACGGCAGTCGTGCCCGGCCGCGTGTGTTCGAAGTACATGCCGACACCGACACCGATCACCATCATAGCCAACGGTGAACGCACGACCTGCAGGAAGAAGGCGAACAAGAAGGTTCGCAGGATCATGTTGACCATCGGGGTAAACTCCAGTGCGTGTTGCCGGCATCCTACCGGGACGCGCAGCCGCTTCGCGCCGGGGAAAGGCGACGGATTTCTACGTCTTTCAGCGGCGCGGTAGAACCAGCCGACGCTCTAGGATCGGCGCAGTTGCCGCAGCTCTGCGACACTTCCCACGGAGTGATTATGCCCCCCCGGATCCCTGGTCGGACCCGATCGACCGCAACAGCTGTTGCCCTGCTTGCGCTCACAACCGTCGCCGCGGCTCCCTTCGGCTGGGTGACGGTCAACAGCGCCTGCATCATCGTGGAAGAGGGCGCCGCTACACCCTTTGCATGGGTCGCGTTGGTGCTCATTGGCCTACCCTTCGCTGGCTGGTGCCAGCGCTTTCTGCGCTGCCTCCTCTTCGCGCGCCAGCGCGCCGCGAAAGCGCTGGGAGCCAAGGTCATCTCCTTGCGTATGGTCGAGCGGAACAAGAACGTTTCTCCGGCCGAGGTGGCGCTTTACCACTTGGTCAGGAGCATGGCCGAACGAGCGGGCCTCCGGGCCGCGCCCATGGTAGGCGTCGTGCCCAGCGACGACATTAACGCGTTTGCTATCGGCCGGCGCGGCAGCTATCTCATTGCCGTTAACGTCGGCACGGTTAATCGGTTATCAGTTGACGAGCTGGCGGCAGTCCTGGGGCACGAGGTCGGGCACGTCGCCCACGGAGACTCGTTTGTGAAGACGCTCGCACTGGCGGTCCAGGACAGCATCGCGACGTTCCTGATATCGCCTTTGGCCTTCGCCCACAGCTTGCTCCGCGCCTCGCCTGCCCTGCTGCTGCTGTTGAGCGCCGGGTTGCTGTACGGCATCTGGCAAGGACAACGAGACCTTGCCATAGCGTGCGCGGTCGCCCTCTTCCTTCCGCAGTTGGCGTGGATCGTCCTGCTCGCGTGCCGCGCGCTGATTGCCCAACTCGACCGCTGGCGCGAGTTCCACGCGGACGCTGCCGGCGCGGCCCTCACATCACCGCACAGTATGGCGGCGGCCCTCGCAAAGATAGCCGACGACGGGTCGGGCAAGCGCATCGTGACCAACCCTCTACACTCCCCCGCCTTGGCTGGTTTCGGGATCAAGGACACGATCTTGTTCGCGGGTCTGGCCGGGAAGTTGTTCGCCACCCATCCCCCCGTCCAAGATCGCGTGGACGCTCTCATCAGCGGGCGGTTTCTCTGACGCCGGGAGTTAGGTGCGAGGTCATAAGGCGAAAACGAAAAAAGCCCGTCCGACGTCCGGACCGGACGACTGACGGGCTCTCGGGTTTTGGCATCACGGCCGAAGAGTAAGCCGGAGAACGCCGGTGGTGGGGACGCGGCAAACCGCGCCACCAACACCATGCGCTACCAGTGCAGGGAAGACGCACCTTCGAACCACTGGCGCACCAGCACCAGGTGATCCTCCGATGAGCCTTCGAAGCCGGCTGGCGGGGTAAAGGGATATGCATCCCCCCGCCGCCGGCCTGATGCGGACCAAGCTGACGTCTAGGATCATGCTGCCGCACCGTCAAAACTTGACGAAGCTGCGCAGCCGCCCCAGGAGCCCGGTCCGCGGTGCCGCCGATCGCATCGACGGTTCCGCGACGAGGCCGCGAACGCCATCGCTCTGCGCTGTTGGACATGGCCCCTGGACGTAGGTCGGTTTGAGGTTTCCCTCATCCCGATCCACGTACCGCGGTCCCGTGTCCCCGACAGCCATCGGCATGACCGCCCGCTGTTCCGTGCGGAACCGAGGGAAGCCAGCCTGACCGTGCATGACCCAGACATCGTGCCAATCGACTCCCTTCGCATCGTCAGGGATCGACAACGACGGCATGAAAACCAGGGCCTTCCGACCCATGTCCCATGCGCTCGCCTTGAGCCGTTGCGCGGCCTCACGGCCACGGCCGCTGCGATCCAGGTCGCCCCAGACCACTATCTGCTCCACACCTTCAGGCGGGATGAACCGCTCCATAAGGTCGGCACAGACGCACGGCCACACCGTCATGCCGGTCGCCAGATGCACGGCAAGGGCCGTTTCAAAGCCCTCGGCAACACCTAGCACGCCGGCTTGCGGCTCACCCATGCGGATGAAGCCACCACCGTCCACCATCATGCCGTCAAAGCGCGGATGCTCGACAGGCATGACCAGAGAGCGGTCGTTCGGCAGCGGAAAGACCTTCTTCGGTTCCTCCACCGGAGCCTTCTCGCCGTTCTCGGTGAGATAGGTCCGGTGGATGGTGGCGGGCCGCCCAAGGGCGTCCGACACGCCCATCAGCAGAGCTGGGAACTGACCGACCACCACGCCGTCATCGTCGACGTAGTCGAGCGACGGATGGAAGCGGAAGTTCTTCAGACCTGCAATGGGTTCGATGGAAAGCTTGCGCCGCATTAGGTAGCGCATCAATGGCGCCGCCAATGGATCGGTCACCGGAACAGCCTCCCCCCACGCCCGCCGCAACAGGTTGCGGATGAAGGTGTCGTTCGCGGGCTTGGCCTCGACCTTCGGCCGGACACGAGGCGGCGGAGCGTCCTTGCGGACACGACCGCTGCCCACGTCAAGACCGACGACTTTCGCGACCTCCTCCAGCGTCTGCGGAAATGTCCAGCCTTCGATCGCCATCAGCAACCGGAAACCGTCCGCAAACTTGCCGCAGGTGTTGCATACGCCACCGCCCGAGGTTTCGGCGTCCTTGAAGAACCGGAAACCGTCACCCCTGCCGTTGCTCTTGCTCGTGCCGTGGATCGGGCAGACGGACCGCCCTCTTCCTGGCGCCTTCTGAAAGATCCGGCCGTCCAGCTTGTTGCCGATCAGTCGCTCGTGAATGTCCATCCAACCGTGCTTTTGCGCAGCGTTCCGGACGTCATCAGCTTTCAGCGTGCTCACGATTGTTCTCCTACGACACTCGGCAAAGACGCACCTTCCCCCTGGCGGGGAGCAGAGCATCCCCGCCGGGGTTCTTTCAGTTATGGGAAGCGATCAGGCCGAGCCTGGTCGCCTGTTCATGGAACATCGCCCGGAGTTCATCCGGGTCAGCACCCAGCGCCTTCGCGCAAATGCGGAAGCCAAAGGGCTTCTCGCCGTCGCTGTCGATCCACTCCCAGGCTTCGGCCCGAGTGCGTTGACCGCTGCGACCATCCACAGCCGCCGCCATCGTTTCGAGCAGGATCGTCTCGCAAAGTGCGACGAGGTCCTGATCGGTCCAGGCGGTGTCGAGCAGCCAGTCGGTCGGCGCCACAGGTGGCGCACGCTCGTTGGTCAGCATGGCGTCTCTCCTTGCGGTGATTCGGAGAGACCTGCTCCCATCCGGGGTCAGTCTCCCCGGGTGGGTTGGATGTTGTCAGGCACGCCTACTGCAGACGCGGGTAGGACGTACTGTTCACGAAAGCTGCCCAGGCATCCGGCCACCTCTCGAAGGTTCCGGCTGCCCACTGTTCGGCCTCATCGACAAAGCGAATGAAAGCGCAGCGGATCGTGTCGATCTGTTCGTACTGCGATTGGCTGGTAAGATGGGCGAGCGTGCCGCTCGCCAGCCAGCGGACTTGCGTCGTGACAGGTTCCATGTCTGTCCTCCTCACGTTCGAGGGGAGGCGTCTCCCGACGGGGAGATTTACTCCCCATGGGATCGATGAATGGCTGTCAGGCGGCCACGGCGATCCGGGAAGACCGAAGCCGAATTTGCGACGCTGACAGGATCGTTTTGACGTCTCCTTCGCGGAGGGTTGCGAGCGCGCTCGCCGGATCCGTGACGGACGTTTCGCGAAGGGTTGTAAGAATGGTCAGAAGGCTCTGGGCCGTCTGAATCGCACCATCATGGCCCATGACGCGGACACATAGATGGAAGCACTCGACATTGCGCAGACCAGCTTCCGGATAATCCTTCACATCGAAGTACGTGACGATCCGGCTGGATATGACGCTTCCCTTGTCGAAGCGCCGGACCAACAAAAGGCGCGGAGCCTCGCTGTTCAGCACTTCCGTTAGGGACAGACGATTCTCCTGGTCATCCAGGATTTCATAAAACCACTTGCTCATGGGAGTCTCCAAAACTGGTTTCGGTGTGAAAGCCAGGGGGGAGAAATCCCGTGTCCGGGGAACTTTCCCCGGGGAGGGTGGTCGTTGCGACTACTGGCCCCTGGCGGCTTACAGCTTGGAAGGCACGGTGACCATGCCTTTGACAGAGGGCGGCACGGCTGGCGTCATGAGGACGATGGCCGGAGTGCAGCCCACAAGCGTCGCCGCGGCGGCGACCAGTAGGATCAAATTGCGCATGAGAACCTCTCTGCCGAAGGCGGAGGAAGCAGACGTCCCCCTGTGGGAGGCTGTGCTCCCTGCGGGGAATCTGCCGGGGCCATCAGGCCCGGCGCGAGTGCCGACCAGCAAGGGGCGGCTTGAGTGCTGCTTATTTATCGAGCCCAACTAGCTCGCCAGCGGTGCTGGAACTCACGCATCCGCATCAAGCAGGAAGCGATAAGTGCACCCATAATAGCCAGGGTCAAGGCGGAGCGATAGAGGCAAATGACGACATTCTCCTGAGTCTTTTGACGCTGAAGCGCGTGCCCCTGTCGAAGCGCCTGGAGCGGAAATAGAAAAGGGGGATGCCACAGAGCATCCCCCCTCTCGTTTTCCCAAGGACCCGCTAGGCCAAGCAGGGTTGACCCTGCTGGACAAGCAGTTCCTCGACCACCGCTGCTGACAAAGCGGCACGGGCGGTCGCGTCACACCACCCCTGGATCGCTGCCCGAACGTCAACGTCCCCTTGGTGGCCCTTCACGAACTCCGCACGGAGCGTGATGCCGCTCTTGCGGACCACCTCCATGACCTCGCCGTGAATTTCCTGATCGGCGGTGCGGTCCTCACGAACCCGTTGCGAACCGCCAAGCACACCGAGAGCGTGTTGGTTGTCCGACTGCACCGTTACGATGTCGCCGCGACAGAGCCTCAGGTCATGGACGGCGGCGATGACACCGTTGCCCAGAGCCGTCAGCTCAGCCTCGCAGGAATCGCCGGCGGGTCCGTGACCGCTGTAGCGGAAGACCCTCCGTCCCGATCGTACCCACACCGCCCAGCCTGCCCGCAGCCGCTTCCCACAGAAGCTGGCGTCGGCAAAGACGGTTACTCGTGTTGCTCGCCTCTCCATAATGCACCTGTTGGGGCAGGGAGACGCCCTTCCCCTAGCGGGGAGAGGGCTCCCCGCCGGGGTTCGGGTTGATTGAAGGCCGGCGCCGAAGCGCCGGTCGATGGTCAGTGGCCGCTGACCGCGTTTGCAGAGCCCCAACGAAGCGCGAACTCCGTCGGGGATACTCCTTGGTCAAGCGCGTCGGACAAGGCGTCCGGGTCCACTTGGGCATCGAACGTGTCGACCCGCCAGTGCCTGAGCATCGCCCCATCCACGGCTTCCACGTACTCCTGGAAGCCCATCTTCGAAACGTCGGTCTCGCGCTGTGTCCACACCTCGTCCACCGGACCGGTCAGGTCCACCGGGGCCAGATGGCCATAGGCGGGCGTCGCGAGCTGCTCGGCCGGAACTACGGCCTGGGTCGATATCTTCATGGCTTCCATCCTCCTGGGATCGAAGAGGGAGGCCGTCCCTGAGGGGAGCGGCTCCCCTCGGGGTCAGATTGTCAGGCTGCGGCTCGGGTGTGTCCCGTGCTTAGGCCCGCTTGGCGTTGCTCTCGCCGCGCTCGCGTTCGGCGAGGTGGGCGGTGAGTGCGCGCTGCGCGTGGTGCTCTGCCAGCGTGCTGGCGCGGAACCGCTTGGTGATGTCGCCTCCGGGGTCGTGGACATGCTTGGCGGTCAGGGAAACGCCCCTTCCGATCAGCATGGCCTTCACGCCCGCCAGTGTGGCGGCTTCATCTTTGCGGTTGTCGCGCAGGGTCTTGTGTCCAGACAGGACGTCGACCGCGTGCTCGCTTGCGGACTGCGCCACGATCATGTCACCGCGCTTCAGGTCGAACTCGTCCACCGTCAGGTGGATGCCCAGGGCCAGGGCCTCGACCGAAGCGTGGTCACGCGTGTGGATGTGCTTGTCCCAGACGCCCCGCTTCTGGATCGTCTTGGTATTGTCCCGCGCGTAGACCGACCAGGCACCGAGTTGGTGGGTGGCGTCGAACGCCGCCTCTCCAAACACCGTAACCAGTCGGCCCCGTTTTGCACGCCGATCCAAATGGGGTTCGGTCGGCGGCTGCGGGACCACATCATTGTTCCGCCGCTGGAACAGCCTGCGGAAGACCTCCTCCAGGGCCCTCGTCGGGTCTTTGTGGTCGCGGAACTCCTTGAAGAAGAGCCGCAAGACCGTGACGCAGACGAAGGCCACAGCGGAGATCAACATCTTCTCGATGATCTCCATGATGCACCTCTCGTTCTTTGAAGAGAGGGGGAGATCGCCCCCGTTGGGGAGCGTTGCTCCCCCTCGGGGTTGCTGGTCAAAGGGCGAGGCTGCTATGCAGCAGCCGCCGTGAGAGCCTTGCGCGTGATCTCGAACAGCGCACTTCTCAGCTCGGTGAGGTCCTGGATGACGACCGCGGTCGGGAATAGTTGCCGAACACGGTCGATCTGGATGCCGATGCCGATCACCTCGATGCCCGAGGCCTGGCAACGCCGAACCATGTCGATGACTTGGTCTGAGTTGTTGGGCTCGCCGTCGGTCACGATGAGGAGCAGCTTACGCTCCTCCTTGGTCGTGTTGACCAGCTGCGCGGCGGCATACCACATGGCTTCCCCCAGAGGGGTGCCGCCGGCCGGGGCCACCGCGAAATTGCCGACCACCTGACGCACCTTCTGTCCATGCTTCAGAAGAGGCAGAACGCCAATGGCGCGCTGGTGATCTTGATCATAGTCGCTCCGGCTTGCCGGAAAGGCTGTGATCGCGGAGTTGACGCCCGGGATGGCTTCGAGAGCCGTCGCGAGGGCAACCGCGCTGTCGATCGCCACGTCCAGCCGGTTCCGACTGGCCCCTCCGTTGACATGGGCGGCTTGCGCCGCCATGGAACCGGAGCGGTCCACGAGGATGTGGATCGCGGCGTTGGGGGCACGGGTGTCCGTGCGCTGCGTGAAGACCCGCGTGTCACCCGTCAAGATCCGGGTGATCTTTCGGCCGTTCACCGCACGGCCGCGCCGGCGGGTGATCTCGTCCTCCCGTTGGCTGGCTTGCACCAGACCCAGCAGTTGGGCACGTACCCGACCGCTCGTGCCACGGACGCGAGAAACGATCCCCTGTCCGATGAGCGGGTTGGCCTGCACCTCCTGCGGCTGAGCCATGGCCGGAACCCGGCTCTGCACAGGTGCTTTGGCGGCGCTGTTGGACAGGTCCTTGGCCGCCTTTTGGAAGAGGTCTTTCGACCCCACGTCGTCGGCCGAGGCCGACAGAGCCTTCGCAATCGCGTCGGCGCCGTTGGGATCGTAATCTCCACCCTGATCGGAGCCAGAGCCGCCCGCATCGCCGGCATCACTGCCGGCCGAATTGGGTCCTGAGCTATCGCCACCATCGTCGCCCTCTCCGTCACCGGATTGGTCGCCGTCGGCGTCGTCATCGGTGTCCGAGCCGGACCCCGAGCTATCGCCACCATCGTCGCCCTCTCCGTCACCGGATTGGTCGCCGTCGGCGTCGTCATCGGTGTCCGAGCCGGACCCCGAGCTATCGCCACCATCGTCGCCTTCTCCGTCACCGGATTGGCCGTCGTCGGCGTTGTCAGAAGAAGCTCCAGGCTTCGCACTGTCGCCCTGCCCTTCATCATCGCCGCCACCGTCGCCGTCGGCATCGCTGCCGGCGTCGTCGGTTGCGTCATCATCCTCGGACGTGCCGCCCTTGGACTTGCCAGAACCGCCCGTGGCATCGTCGGCATCGCTACCGTCATCATCGCCTTGGGCGTCCTGCTCGTTGTCAGACCCGGACCCGCCCTGCTGTTGCGGGACGCTCTGGTTCTGCTGGTCCTGCTGCTGCTGTTGTTGCGGCGGCTGCGGAGGGGGCTGGCGAGCCTTATCCTCCTCTTGCTTGAGCATGGTGAGGATGAGGTCTACGAGATCGAGAGCATCCGCAGTGCTCTCGAGGTTTTTTACCTCAGAAAGCAACGCGTGAAGCCTGACCATGGCACCGGCCGGGAAGGTCTGTGCCGCTACGGCCTCGCTTTCGTCCGCGAAAGACTCCAAGGCCTTCTGGCCAAGAACATCACTTCGCAGGCGTAGCAGGCAGTAGCCGGACAGGATATCAGCCGGATGCTCCTTCTCGTTGACGGCCCTCATTTCGCCGCGGCGGATCATATAGTCGATCACCTTGGCAATAGTCCTGCGGGTCCCCGGATAGTCGACGGCGAGCGCCGCCTCGATCCGGACATCCTCAATGATATTCAGCAGCTCCCGACGGAGCGGCTGGTAGTACGCGCGATGAACGACATTCCAATCCGTGAACTGGATGTGCCCACCGGCTTCATGCGCGATGACGCCGTAGGCGAGATCGCACAGGTCCGGCTCGTCGGGGTCGAACGCCGGCACGTAGACGCGGTTCCCGTCGGTCATCATCTCGTTGCCAGAGACGATGACCTGTACCCCGAATTTCTTGCCCAGCGCCGCTGCCACAATGGGCAGCGAGTCATAGAGCGTACGAGCCTTGCGGGACGTCCTGGCCGGTTTGCCAGCTTGGCTTGTCCCTTGCGTGGTCTGATTGACCATCATTTCCTTGCCTTTCGCCTGGGGGGCGAAGGAGCCCCCCTTGGCGGGGGAGAAATACTCCCCCGCCTTGGGTTGCTTAGAAGTAGAAGCAGTCGACGGCCTCGACCGGCGCGGCCTTCGGCGGGATCATGTCTGGGAGTTCCCCGTCATCATCCGCCTCGTCCAGATCGTCGGTGTCGTCCACCGCAGCTTCGACCGCCGCCTCAACAGCAGCCGGCTCCGCCTTGGGCGCGGTCTCCGGTTCCTCCGGAGTTGCACTAGCCGCCGGCGCAGCTTCTGCCCCCAGGGATGCCGGCTCGGCACCCGGGCGGGCATCCTGCTCTACCGGCTCCTGGTCGGCTTCCTGCGCGAGTTCAACCGTCTCCGTGACTGCCTCAACCGGTGCGGTCGGGACAGCCTCAGCGGCGACGGGTGTAACCTGCCCCGCCTCCTCTGCCTGTGCTGGCGTCGCAGTGTCGGAGTTGGACTCCTCGACCACCACGCCATCCGTGGCAGGAGAGGCGGCGTCATCACCATCACCGAACAAGCCGTCGAAGATGGAGAGGTCTGACGGCCCTTCAGCCATCGTTACCTCGACTTGCGCGGGCGTGACGTGGACGACAGCCTCTGGCTCGTCCGCATCTTCCTCTTCCGGGAAGGCGGCATCAGGATCGACGATGTCCCCATCCTCGACAGATGCAAAGAGGTCGCCGAAGCCACCCGTCGCCGGGCGGCTCGCCGCGTAGGACCGGATTTTGTCGGGGTCCGACAGGATCAGGATCTTCGCGACAACCTCGTGGTAGACACCGTTCTCGATGTTGCCTTTCTCCGGAAAGCTGGCGATCAACTCGTCAATGCCAGCCACCATTGGAGCCACAGCGCCATCCAGAAAAGAAAGTCCGTCGAGCTTATCGCGCATCCGCTTGAGCGGCCCTGCGATACGCCGTGACAGGCTCTTCTCCGTCCGGGAAGCCACCGACTTCTCGTAGAGTTCGTTGGCCTCCTGTGCGACCTCAGCCAAAAGCTGATTGCCCATGCGCGCAACCTCGCGGTCCAGCGAGCCGCTCTTGTCGGCCGGCGAGATCCGGAAGGTGCTGTAATCGGCCCAAAGTCGATGACTGACCGCCGAGGCGGGCTCTATGGCCCGGCGAAGCGCGTCCTCGAAGTTGGGATGTTTGGCGACCCACTCTTCCACCTCCTTGTCGTATTCGGCCAGGAAGGTGCTCTTCTCGCCGAGAAACTCCCGAACGATCTTGTCCAGAGCTTCGGTGACCGCTTCGGTCTTCTCGCGTGGGATCGCGTAGCCGCTTAGGAAGCGGATGCCAACGCTCTCCAAGAGGCGTTCCATCTGCTTCTTCAGCTTGTGGAAGACGTTGAGCCGATCAGGGTCCATGACTTTTTTGGAGCCCAGACTGGCAACGTCTTCAGAAGGCAGTTCACCACCCACGCCGAGGTTCAAATCTTCGGCCCGGAGCTTCTTGCGTCCGGTCCAGATCGTCACACCCAGCGAGAGAATGTCAACTTTATCAAGGGTCTTCATGATGCAGCCTCGTTGTGAAACGAGGCGCGAACCCACTCCTCCCCTGGGGGCGAAGTGAACCGCGCCCCATTGGGGAAGGATGTTCTGGGTGGCAGAGCGGGCTGTAAGCCCGCTCAGAACCAATAGTCGGCTTGGCCGGTGTCGATTTGTGAGAGCTTGATCCGTTTCGGGATCAGCCCGGCATCTTCGGCAGCCGGCGTGATGAGGTCGACAGAGGATTCGAAGGTGGCGAGCAGAGCCGCCTCCTTGCGCAGGTCCTTGTCGATGGTGCCACCGTCCGCCTTGACCACGTTGACCGTCACGTCCGCAGACGCGACCAAACGCATGGTCAGGAGAAACAGGAGGGCGCCGACGCCGTTGGCCCGCCGCAGCGAGCCCGCGTGCCGCACCCTCCCGATGCCGGTGTGGCCGTCGAATGCCGGCGTCCAGCCCTCAATCACCGGAACCCCGGTCGGGATACCCTCACGGGTGCTCCACCGGCATTCATAGTGATCGGAGAGCCTGCCCACGGCCACCTCCATCACCTCAAAAAGCCGCTGCCAGGAGACAGCGGTGATTTCGAAGAAGATGTCGGCGTCCTTCATGGTGGCCGGCCTCGACGTAACCTCCTCAGCCGCGGGGATTTCCGCAGCCGGGTTGCTTTGCAGATCGGTGGCCTTACCGTCGGCGCCGAAGGTGCAAGTGCCCAGGATCTCATAACCCTGTTCAGTCTGCTCCCACAGTCGCCGACGACCCTCCGCCGCCGCGCCGCTGGATTTCCAGGACGACTTGGCGATGGGCTTTTTCTGCATGGCCTGTCCGGTCTTGCCGAAGCGCACGAACAAGTCTCCGCCGATCACGGCAACAGCCCAATCCTTGGAGGTGCCGTCGGAGCGGTTATACCGCGCCAACAGCCAGCGCTCGCCCGCCATCAATTAGCCTCCCAGAGATCACCGAAGACATCGGCTGCGATCTGGTGGATCGCCTGCCGCTGCTCAGGTTCCGCCCGGTTGCTGAAGGCTCGCTCGAGAGCAAAGCCGACCGCGTTGGGAGCCCCCTTGAAGGCGACCGTCAGCCGTGCCCACCGCACGAGAGAGCGAGTGGACATGGTGAGGGAAAGCTCGGAGCCACCGTCCTCGCCGCCCAGGAACAGGCGACGGATGTCGTTGGCGACCTTGATCATGTTTTCCCGGATAGCCTGCGGCACCTTCGGCGCCACGCGCTCCAAGATCGATTCCTCGATGTCCGGCTCCAGATAGCCCACGCTGATGAAGCGGAAGCGATCCAGAAAGGCGGGATCGAGAACCTGGATGCTGGTGGCGTAAAGGCCCGAGGCATCACCCGACCCCATGCTGTTCGCCGTGACGAACAGCCGGAACTTTGGGTGGGCATGGATCACCTCGTTGGTCTCGGGGATCACCAGTGGCGATCCTTCCAAGATATCGTTGAGACCGACCAGCTCGCCGGCATCGCCGCGGTCCGCCTCGTTGATGACGAGAGCGTAGCCGTGGGTCATGCAGACGGGTAGCGGCCCGTGAACAAATTTCGTCTGCCCGCCGACGATGGCCTGATGACCAACGAGATCGGCGAACTCGCGACGCTTATGCCAGGAAAAGCACATGGTCGGCCAGTTCAGGCGCGAGAGCGTCTGGGTGACGATGGACGTCTTGCCAGCTCCGTACGGGCCACCGATCCACATGGCATCTCCCATAGGATCGGCAGCAAAGGCAAGAATGTCCCGCAGCTTGATGCGATCGAACACGTAGAGATCGTCACGCTTCGGGATGAGAGGGTTCGTATCGTCGGCAAAGCCCTCGACCGTAAACTGCGGCGGAGCCATCGGCTGATCGAACGTGTCGCGAACACTGAAGTTCTTGAGCATGATGCACCTTTTCTTGGGGAAGTCGGGGCGCACCATGCCCCGGAGGGGAGCATGTCTGCGCCCCAGGTGGGGATGAACTTGAGTTGCGAATTACGCGGCCACGGCTACGACCGGACTCACGCTTTGGGTTTCCGCCGGCTTCACCTTCTTGACACTTACCTTGACGCTCTCCGAGGAGGCGCCGCGGAACTTGTCCAGATCAGCGTCGCTGACGGCAACCTTGTGATGCTCCAGGAGGGCCGTGTAATCGACCCGTCCTTTAGAGATGTAGCGGGTGATGAGGATGCCCGATGCTTCAGCTTGGGCGAACTGCCCCATCTGCTTGATCAGCCGCTCCTTAGCGGTGTCCTGCTTCAGGGTCAGCGCCGCGATCTCGGCCTTGAGGGCATCGATCTTCGCACCAGCATCGCGGTACTCCGCCGCAGCAGCTTCCCACTCCTGCTTTTCCTCGTCGGACGTTGGGGAGTAGCTGTCGCGGGCTGGGTCCTTCTTCGGCTCCTTGCGGCTTTTCACCGCTTCCATGAAGGCTTCGGCCTTCTGGAGCATGTCGGCGATAAATGCCTCGTCCCGGTCGACACGGAATTCGACAGCTTCGTCAACGACGAGGCTGCCATCTTCCTTCTCGATCACGCGACCAAACACCAGATAGCCGTGGTCCATGCCGGACACGAAGATCTGAGCCTGCACCTGGCAGGAATAGAGGCGAAACGCAGTCGCGTCCTCGCGGAGCGCCACCACCTCATCGAACACCGAGTCCGACGGGGCCTTGAGTTCGACGGGGATTCCGTCATCGGTCAGGCCGTCGAAGCTGGCGCGGATGAAAGGATGGTCCGCTTCGGCGCAGGCGGGAAAAAGCATGGTGTCATGCTTCGCCTCGAACCACGCGCGAACAACGGGCTCGCACCGCTTGCCATGAGCGACGAACATGTTGCCGCTCAAGTCCTCCGGAGGGACCTTGCCTGCCTTCTCCGCCCACAAGCGCCAAGGCGTCTTGTAGGGGCTACTGCCGAGGACCACAGCGATGTCGGAAGCCGACACGCCTTGATCGCGCCATGCCAGCCATTCGGCCGAGCCCTGGCGAAGGTTGACGATCTTCATGATGCACCTCTGCAAGGGCGGAGGCGCACGTCTCCCCGGTCGGAGCGTCGTGCGCCCCAGCGGGGTTTTCGTCGTGAATTACGCTTGCCAGTCTGTCCCCATGCCCCGGTTTCGGGACAGGGGCGAGTAGCGAGCGAAATGCTCGTCCAGCAGCGAACGGATCGCGGTCACGCCGGCCGATCGCAACGCCGTGGTGGCCATCGCGGTGATGTCCTCGAAGGTGAAGACATGCGTCGTGGCTTTATGCCCCAACGCCCGGTCCTTCATAGCCTCGGACTTTCTGATATTGCTGAACATGCTGCTCTCCTCCAGGGTAGGCCCCGGTCAGGGTGTCATGCTTCCCGCGCTGGGTGCTCGCGCGCCCCGGAACAGGAATGGACGTGGACAAGGCCTACCCGGCCTGCTTCATGGCGGCGGCAGTAGCGGCCGCTTCCGCCTGGGCCAGCTCGACTTCGGTCTGAGCGTACTCGAAGTCGAGGTCGCTCAGCTTTCCGTCGTTGCGGAGCTTGGACAGGTAGTCCTTCGCTCCCGTCCAGGCGCCGGCGGCACCGGCACGCTGGATCAGCTCCATCGTGGAAGCTCGCACCTTGTCTGACACGGACTGGGAGCGCTCGGCATGCCGCAGGACATATTTGGCGTAAGCCAAGTCGTTGTCCTGCAGCCGCTCTGCGGCATACCCGACGGCCGTTTCCCAGGCACCATTGGGAAGCGCACGGCGCACCAGCTTTCCGATCAGCTCCTTCACCTCGGCGCCGACCTGAAACAGATCGGGCTTCGGGTCCGGAGCCGGCGGACCGTTAAGGACCTCCCCCGTTTTCGGGTCGATGTCCATGACGGTCGCGGACTGCGGCACGCCACGCTTGGAGCGGCGTGGGATGTCAGCCTCGTCGGCCTCGATCACCTTGCCATCCATCTCCTCCGCACTGTAGCCGCCGCATTCCTCAGGGAAGGCGGCGCGCAGCGCATCGGCTTTAGCGCATTTGGCGAGTTGGCCCTTTGGCCGCTTCACCCACATATCTGTGGGGAGAGCGCTTCGAGAGCGTTTCCGAGAGTAGGTCTCCAACCAGAAGATCTTCGCGGTGAACGGGCACCGGACACCGCTGACGAGGCGGTACACGGTGACCTGGCACCATTCGGGGAACTTGAGGGTGACCGTCTCGGTCTTCTTCGAGCCACGTGGACCGTCCTCATCGTTCACCTGGCCGGTGAACGTCTCCGTGATCTCCGGCCCATAGATCGGGGCGTCGACACCGGCGAACTCGCCCGTTCGGGCGGCCGTGGTCTGCACCTCGTTGATGCCCGGCCAAACCGTCTCCACGGACTTCCCCAGTGCGGAGCTCCACATGGGCACGATTGACACGGGGCGCTTCATGATGTCGAGCTTGCGGGCTTGGCAGTAGGCCACCGCGAGCAAGATGCCCTCAGCGCTCTTGGCGGACGGGAAGGTGGATTCCACCAGTACCCGCCAGGTCTGCTCATTGACCCCGTAGCTCTTTGCTTCCACCGGGTACGCGATCCGGGGTTGCAGCGAAATGACTTCGCCCATCTATCTGTCCCTCTCAATTGAATGAGAAGGCGCCACTTCCCTCTGAGGGCGAGCAGCGCCCCCTATGGGGTTGTGACGGTCAGTTCAGGTCAGCGCGAGACGTCGTTGTCCTAGTTGGACGAAGACGGAGCCTCAGCGGCCGGCTTCGGGCGAAACGGCTCGCACGGATCGGGTTCCCCCGGTTTGCGAGCCACGTAGCCGACGCCCATCGCTTCGGCATCGCATTTGGTCCTGAGCAGCAGGTTTTCCTGTGCCTTTCGGAGTGTGTCCGCCTCCCCCAGCGCAAACAGGAAGCCTGCGACAAGGTAGATCGCGTAGAGCGCGATCATGGCGAGCACGAAAGCCTTCAGGACGGGTTTGATGATCTCGGTCATGGTTTTGCGCCTCCTAGCGCAATGCTGCAGAGGCACACTCCACGCCCCACGTTGGGACGAGCAAGTGCGCCCCAGTGGGAAGGAGTAAAGCAGATCAGCGGTTGTCGCTGAGCCGCACGGTCATCGTCATCTCTGCCTGTTCGACGGTCTTGATGATCGCATACAGGCTTTGGTGGACAGTCACCCCAGCCATAGCGGCCACGATGATGCCGAAGACGATGTTCGGGAGAACCCGCATAACGACCTCCAAATCGGAGGACACGGCATTCCCCTTGGGGACGCTAAGCCGCGCCCTTTAACTCAGAACCGCGAGCGAAATTAGAACGGGATTTGATCCCATCCATCATCACCAGCGGCACTGCCTTGGCTGCGGTTTGCCGAGCTCTGGGATCGAGAACGATCCTGGCTACTTTTGCGGTCGGATCCACCTGGACGACCGGCGGCACCCTGGCGATCGGAACCACCCTGGTGACCGGGCTCGCCGGCGGGACGCCCGCCATTGGTTGAGCCGTTGCTACGACCGTTGCCAGCGCCGTTGTCGGATTCCCGACCCTGGCTCTGACCGCCGTGCAGATCGAGTTCGCTCACGCGAACTGTGAGGGCCTTGTCCTTGCTGCCGTCGCGACGCTCGAATTCACGAAGCGTGACTTCGCCGGCAATGGACACTTCCCTGCCCTTCTTGAGGAGGCTGGCGAGTTTTTCAGCGCGCGTCCCCCAGATCGAGCAGTCGACCCACTGTGTCGTCTTGTTCTCTCCGTAGCCGATATCATTGGCGACGGCAAAGCTGAGGACTTTTTCGCCGCCCTGCGTGGTGCGCAGCTCGGCGTCGCGGCCCAAACGACCATTGAAATGCCAGATGTTCATGATGCACCTCATCCTATTCAGGTTGCGATGCACGGAACTCCTCCCCTGCCCAGGGTGGAGTCTTGTCCGTGCTGGTTGGGGAAGGTCAGGCTTCGAGATAAGGGCGGATCACCGCTGGGACCGGATGAACGGTCTCCGTGTGCAGCCCCGTGTTGATCGCATCGGAAGGGACTGCCAGCCGCCGAAGAGCGGAGTGGGCAGTGCGCCAAGGATATCGACCTGCGCGGTAGCCGGCGTAGACGTCGGCTGCCAAGCTTAGTTTGAGCTCGGAGGACTGGACGTCCTCAAAAGCACAGAGGTTCAGGGACATGATGCGCCCTCATTCCATGAGGATAAAGGAGGCGCGTCCCGACCCCACGCGGGGAGGGAGAAGCCTCCCTCTTGGTGGGAACACGCTCGGCGGCAAACCGGCGAGCTACATGCTGGTTGTTTTAGGACCCCAACTAGGTCCCCAGCTGAAGCCGGACACTTTGGCATCGCTGCATCAAGCAAGCGGCGCTAAGTGGAGCCAATGTACCGTGCCGACACCGGCGGCGATAGGGCAGAAAGACGCCGATTTTGCGCGTCTTTCAAAGGCGCGGAATAGCCCTCTGGTTGATTAGGCTGTGGAGCACAGGTCCACCACTCCCCGGAGTATTCATCACTATGGAAAACGCCGACCAGCAGCCGGCACAGTCGGTTGCGTCGCCCCAATCCCGCCCGGCCCGGAATTCGAAGGACGCCCAAAACGCTAAGGCCTCTCAGCGTTCCGCCGGTACCAGCCGGCAGCCGGGGAAGGGCCGCTCGTCCACCCGCGCGCCCCGAACACACGCCGATTACTCGACGCCGGTCCTGCACAAGACGCTCGCGCTGAAGACCCATCAGGCGCAGCAGGTGGAATCCCGGATCCTCGCGACCACGATGTCTTCGATGTACATCACCGAGGTCGTGCTGCGCATCATCGGCGATTCCAAGGAAGCCGAAGCGGTCTCCGAGATCATCAACAACCATCTGAAGGTTGAGGAGGAAGCGCTCCGGGCTACCCTCGCTCAGCTTGAACAGGTCCGGTCATCGAATATGGTCGATTTCGAGCCCGAGTACTCGAAGCCGATCTCCAAGCCCCTCGAGGTCAGCTCGCCGCAGGCAATGCGCTTCGTGCTGCTCCTCGAAGGCTACGACAAGCTCATCCGGGTGGTGGACGGCCTATGGTTCGCCGGCCTGATGGATGGCAAGCAGAAAGCCACGGCAACGTGGGAGTGGCAGCGTCGCCTGGTACGCCTCGGCAATAACGTCATCGCTCTTGAACGCCGCGCTCGCGCCGCGGCCGTTCGCAAGAATAAGGGCGAGGAGGTGAACAAGGTCGTCGGCGAGACGGAGACGGCTACGGTGTCGGATAACGACGCGGGTGGCGACAAGACCAAGCGCGCCTCCAAGGGCCAAGCACCTGCCCCTCAACCCGAAGACGATGTGGCATCGGGACCCGCTCCGGTGGCCGTCGCCTTGGCAGCGGTGGCCGCGACGGACCCGACTGGCGCCGGCGTGGTCTCAGGCGCAAAGATCGCGGCCGCTCCGGCCGAGTGATCGCTTCCTGCCCGTATGACGACCGGAAAAGAGGGGGCCAACTGATTGGCTTCCTCTTTTCGTGACACGACGGAGACAGAGCGCTAGCTCATGTTCAGGCCCAGCGTCCGGCTTGGATCGCAAGCGGAAAAACCTAGTAGACGTGCTTCTTTAAGGCAGTTGGGTCTTGCACGTACAGTAGAGCCACAATAAGGTGGCCGAGCCCTCTCGTAGGGCAGTGTGTTGGGGAACACACTTTTTATGATGCACCTTGGGAAGGCGTGGTCTTCGGGCCACGCCTTTCTGGTTTGTGGGCGCGGCTCCCCAGCAGGCTGGTCGGGTATAGCGGGATGAGCGGTGTCTCCTAAGGACCAAGGACGCCCACCGCTCGCGCAGGCTCAATCACTAGCCGGCGTTCGTCCCACCAGCAGGATAAAGGGCAGTGGACGGCTAAACGTCCGCCGCACCGGGTGTGCGCGTGGGGCCCTTTCGCTCGCGGCGCCGCAGTTCCTTTTCGACAGCATCCCGCACGAAGTCGGCGCGATCCTCATCTTTCGCGAGGACGCTTTTGATCCGCTCGAAGGTCCCTTCGGCGAAACGGGCAACCATGTCCTCGACGTACTTCTTGGGGCGGGCCATGCCCCGCCTTTTCGGGGATATCTCTGATTTCGTCAAGGCGATATCTCTTTCATCCAGTTGATGAGATATCCTAAAAGGCATTAATAGATATCTCTTAACGACCGATAACAGATATCTGTTATTTTGGCAAGAACGTTGGTCTGCCGCCCCGCATTCGGCAGTTACGAACGAGCGGTACCGAAGATCTAAGTTTGTTGCTAAATTCTCTGTATGGCACCCTGGGCCGCTCGGACATTCGGCCATCGTCCATACCGTTGCGGTATGGCGGCCAGTCGTCTGGACAGTTAGAAGTCTTGCTCGGAGCTTCTACGGAATTGAGACCGCCTTCGGTGTCGGCGTCTCACCGCGACGCCTACCGCCTGGCACGCGAACTCTGTCCGCCGCAGCGGCGTTTTCTGCAACAGGGCACCTCGCTCCAGCGGGTAACAAGCTGCCTGCGCAGGACCTCATCTGCCACTAATCCGTCCAACAAATTGGCAGATTAAACTTCAGCAGACGTAATGATATTGCCACTCGCACACTAAGCAACGCAGCTTAGACTGTATTTGAGATAAATCAAAGCTACCCGACGCATATCGCCGTATGTAACGTGCAAATATATCAACGTTTGGTGGACTCCATGATGAGCTCCCTTCTCGCGCGCTTCCGCATCAGCACCAAGATCGCCGCAGTGGTGGGTGTGCTGGCTCTAACCGCCGCCATCCTCGGCACGCTCGGCATCGTCGGGATGAAGACCTACGATGCTCGTGTTGACGAAATCCAAAACCTCTCCAAGCGGGCTCTGATCAGCGAACAGGTGAATGGTCTCGTCTACAAAGTGGTGATGGACAGTCGTGGGATATATGCCGCGGAGTCCAAGGACGAAGCGCGCATGTTCGCCAAGGCGGTCAAGGACAGCACCGCGCTGATGGCGCAGCGGACGGCGGACTGGAAGACCCTGGTGCCACCCGACCGCTTCACCACCTTCCAGGGGCTGGAGAAGGACATCACCGAGTTCATTCAGACCCGCAACGAGGCTGCGCGTCTGGGGGTGGAGGTCGGCCCGGCCGAGGCGGAGAAATACGGCGGCAGCGACGCTTCACGGGCCAACCGGAAGGCTCTTGGTGAGGAACTCGAACAAAGCTCGCAGCGGAATATGGCCACTATCCAGCGCGACACCGACGAACTGGATGCCTACAGCGCCCGCATGCTGACGCTGATGCTTGTCGTGGGCATCGGTGGCATTGGCGCTGCCGTCGGCGCGAGTGTGGTGATCTCGCGCGCGGGCATCGCCCATCCCATCGCCACCATCACGGACACGATGTCCCGCCTGGCCCGCGGCGACCTGACCGTCGACGTCGCCGGTGCAGAGCGGGGAGACGAAATCGGCGGGATGGCGCGAGCGGTCGCGATCTTCAAGCAGAACGCCCTCGAACGTGAGCGGATGGCTGCGGCCGAAGAAGCCGAGCGCAAGGCCAAGGAACAGCGCGCCGCTGCGGTAGAGCAGCTGATCGCAGGCTTCGACAACAGCATGTCCGGCATCCTGCGCACGGTCAGTGCCGCGGCTGGCGAGCTGGACGCCACGGCCCAGAGCATGTCGCACACGGCCGAGATGACCAACCGCCAAGCCGCCAGCACGGCTGCGGCTGCCGAGCAAGCCTCGGTCAACGTTCAGACCGTGGCGTCGGCCACCGACGAGCTGTCGGCCTCGATCCGTGAGATCAGCGCGCAAGTCAGTCGCTCCACCGACATCGCCGGCCATGCTGTGGACGAGGCACAGGCAACGAACGACCGCGTCCGCGGCCTGGTGGATGCCGCCCAGCGCATCGGCGACGTGGTGAAGCTCATCACCGACATCGCCAGCCAGACCAATCTGCTGGCCCTGAACGCCACCATCGAGGCCGCGCGCGCCGGCGAAGCGGGCAAGGGCTTCGCTGTGGTGGCGAGTGAGGTGAAGAACCTCGCCAACCAGACGGCCAGGGCGACCGACGAGATCGCCAGCCAGATCGCGTCGATGCAACAGGCGACCAACGAGGCTGCCACTGCGATCACCGGCATCGGCACCACGATCGGCAGTATCAATGAGATCGCCACCTCGATCGCCTCAGCCATTGAGGAACAGGGTGCGGCAACCGGTGAGATCGCCCGGAATGTCCAGGAGGCTGCGCGCGGCACCGAGGTCGTCACGGTCAACATCACCGAGGTCAGCCGCGGGGCAACCCAGACCGGTTCGGCCGCCACGCAGGTTCTGGGGGCTGCAGGTGAGCTGGCCCGCCAATCAGACATGATGAAGAACGAAGTGGAGCGCTTCCTGACAGGTATCCGCGCCGCGTGAGGGCGCCATGTAGTCGCTCAGACGACGCGGTTCACCACAACGCACATTGAGGCAGCCTTCTACGGTGCTGGCTAGCTTGGCCAGCACCTGCGGCCGTGCGCAGGCAAAGGGACCGCCCGACGAATGTCCGCGCAGCAAAGCGCGCAGGCTTGCGCCCTTGCTTCCGGGCTACTGGGCACCCCTCCGTCAGCCGCCGCGCCGTCGGGAATTGCTTACCATCCCCAACGGCCTCTATCATCTTGCGCTACCACGGCAACGCGCTGTGCGGGGTCAACGTCACCAAGGCGCAGCGTTACCGATCTAAGGCGCTGGCCGCCCCCTTCGGGCGGGGTCGCTAAGCCTGCGCCCCGCAGTGTGGCGGATCACACATTTGTGCGGTCTCGCCAGCAGGTTAGTTTCCAGGCAAGGGCTTGGCTTTCAGTTCGGTCGTTGCGTCTTTGCGCGCCTTGTCCACGTCGATGCCACCAACCCGTTCCTGTGCCCGCTTGGTGGTGTTCATCCGAGTGCCGACATTGAAGTTGCTACCGGCACCAGTGAGGTTGTCAATGTTCACACTCGATTCCGAGGGAAGATGTCCGGTTTGGGCCAGCAACCCCAACCACTCGTCAAGGTTGATCTGCGACCAGTCAATGCGCTGAATTTCGTCAGTCGTGATCCCACGGCAGTCCGGCTCCTTGGGAGTGCCCCAGGACAGGCCGAGCTGGGGTCGCGCCTGCTCCTGAATGATCCTGGATAGCGGCGAGTTGAAGCAGCAGTAAGATTCCCTCTTCTCGATGCAGACGCCCAGCACCTTGCTGTTGCAGTAGCTGCCAACCTGGTGGCAGTTCTTAAGTTGCTTCTGCGCATTAAGCTCGAACTCTTCCTTCTCGCATGCCCAGATAATCTGAATCAGGATCATCACGATCTGGTAGACGGTATAGGCAATCATGATCCAGCCGAGCACCGACCCGATAATCGCTTGGCCGCCGCCCAACTGCAAAGGACCCTGGGCAGTGCCACCAACGAACGCCGACCCTCCAGTTTCTGCCACCGAAAAGAGGCTGTTGGCTGCCGCGTCGCCGAACACCTGAGCAGTCCAGTCGCCGACCTTGTTTAACAAGGTTTGTTGGATGGAGCCGATGAGCGTCTTCGACGCAGCGTCCGATGCGACGCTTTCCGTGCCGCCCCATATGTTCTCCCAGCCCTGAACGAAGGGCTTGTTGATCTCAGTCCAGGCGCTATCAATTGGCCCGGTTAGTGTCTCGTAGGCTCCACGTAGGGCGTTGCTTTTGTCCAGGGCGGACACCGCGCTGTCCAGCTTGCCAACCGCTAGGATCAACGAAATGTAATCGCCGAGCGAGACTGTCGATGTTGAGGCGCAGCAGTCAACAATGCCACCTACAGCCTTCTTACACGTTTGAGCTTTCCCTTTGAATACCGTACAGGTGCGATTCTCCTCAATGGTGTCCTCTTTGCACTCGGCATCCATGGCCATAAAGCGCGCAGCCGATAGGGTGGCCGCGGCACGGGCAAAGTCGTTGCTCAAGTCCGCTTGGGGGTTTACGCAATCCGTGCCCATGCACCGGATGGGGCCGGGGCAGCTCGTCGTCGTATTGCGGGTCACTGTGGGCACTGTCGCCGAGTTGCCGCAATCCCATTGCTCCTCGTGCACATAGCAGGTTCCAGAGGCACCCAGCGCCCCTTCAACACAGCTGGACTTAATGAAGCCACACGACGGGTTCGACTCATAAGCCGCGCAAGAAGCTAGGTTTTCTCCGTTGGTTTTTGGACACTGCTTCTGGCCCTGCGCATCGGTCCAGCAGTCCATCTGGCCTTTATAGAAGTTGCACTGAGCGTCTACCGAGGCACGGCGGCACAGCGGAGAGGTGCCGGCGGGCATAGGGGAGTTCGTAAAATCGCTTGGGCACAGGCGTATCCCATTTACTGTCGCACACCCAGATGAATCAGTCATAGGCATATCAGTGCATGTCACCGTGCCCACACAAAAGCCATCGGACACTCCCTGAAGCGACTTCTTACATTCAGGCGGATAGTATTCGCTCTTCGCAAGAATTTTGGTGGGATCATACTGGATGCGAATTCTAGCATATCCCTCACCTTTCACGCCCACGGACACGCGAGTGCGAAGCTCTAACTTTCCAGCGACTTTGAAGAACGATGTTACATCGACATTGGGCGAGGCCTCCCACTCTGTGGCCAATTCGCACGGTCCTTCCGTTTCCGGAGCGAAGCGCCAATCTGGTCCTTGCCACACCTTAGTATTCCTGAGGTAGACCTGCATATAGTCGTCCCACTTAGCGTGTACTAGCGTGGCGCTAGTCACCGCCTCAGGATTAAATACATCAACCTCAATAGACTCTTGGTAAATCGTACAACTTCCCGTCCAGTAGTTGTCACCAATTGTCCCGATCCACATGTCCACACAGCCAGGGCCACAGCTGGATAGGTTAGCCGGGCCGCCTGTGTGCTCAAGAACACCAGCACGGTACTCGTGGATGATGGTGCACTTCTGACTCTGGTCCTGGACCCTCTCACAGGTCTTGTAGTCGGGCACGTGGACTGAATACGACCCCTTGCTAAAGGTCGTGTTTGTAGAGCAGTCGGCGAAATCAGCCGGTAGGTTATTCCAGGTGAAATCGGACTTAGCCCAGAGTGGATCATTGTCGAGGTTCGGCCTCGTCACATTGGACGATCCCACCAAGGTCCGGTAGGCGTCACCAGTGCGGCTGCCCTCAGTCTTCAAGCGCTTGTGAGCGTCCGTGCCAGCATTGATCATGGCGCTGTCGTTACCGTAGAGCGCTTGGGTGCTGTCGGCGTTCTGGCCGTTTGAACCAGGAAACATATCGCCCGAGGAGAGCGAGAGCGGCTTCGAGGAGTTGGGCCACAGGGTGACCTGACCGTCCGGTTGGGCTGAAAAGAGGTCATTCACGTTCGGGATGGAACCACCTACTGCCCGGCCTGCGGCGGCACCGGTGGCTATAGGATCCGCGGCCAGGGCAATCGCGCCAGTCTGCACGGTCACCAGCGCGGATACGACTATGGCCGCGATCGGCTGGGCGAGCCAAGACGTGCGTAGCAGTTTCATGGGGGTCTCACGCGGACGAAGAACGAGGCGGAAGCGGCGAAACGCCACAGAGTTTTCAGCCTCCAGTTATCGCCTATCGCAAACCTCCTGCGCGCCGCTGAAAGACGCATGTTTTCCGCGTCTTTCATCACCTCGCTATCAAGCCATCCTCTGGGATCCTGGAACCACTCATGGTCTTCTGCTAGAGGGTGTCATCTCAGCGGAGCTTTGCACCCACCCGGTGGACGCAAGAGCGCCGCAACTCACAGCCCGTGCAAAAGTCAGGTGACCGCAGGCGCCTTCGGTTAAGGTGAACGAGGCGGTGCATCATGATCCCGATATGGGCGAGTGTGACCATGACCTTGGCGACGCCGGTGCGTTCCTCGTAACCCATGGAGAACTGTCGCCACCGTCCGAACCACCCAAGGGATCGTTCGACCACCCAGCGCCGCGGAACAAGGATGAAGCATCCACCAGCGATAGGCCGGACGCTGATCAGCGTCAGCCCGTTTTGCGAAAACGATTAAACCACTCGCAAAATGGAGAGCGTCCAAGAAGAAGCGCATTCACCTTCAACTTGACGCTGCCCATCGAAAACACTCCGCCCGTCATTCGGGCAAGCCGCAGGAGGCACGAGTACTCCCTCGTCGGCCCGACTTCCTCCCTTGTCAAGCTCGGGGCACTCGTACTCTAATATATCAATCTGGTGCCGCTTCGACAGAACCATAAAGCTGGCGATCCAGCGCCTTTGTGTCGGCAAAGCGCCAGCAGGAAGGGAGTATCCGAAACAATGCCGTGTCTGAATAATTTCCGCAGGTGGGTCGTCCGGTCGGTCGCGGTGACCGTACTCGGAACGGCTGCGATCGCCGCCGGCTACCCTGCCCCCTCGACAGCCGCAGTACTGGAGGACCGGCAGGAAATCGCCTTATGGCCGATTGGCCCGCTCGCTTCCGCGCAATTTCCCCTGCCGCAGCAAGTGTTGGAGCGCAGCAAGGATCCGGCCATCAAGGACCGCGCCGTGCTGGCCATCACCAAGCCGGAGTTGCTGGTCTACCGGCCAGCGGCACCGAACGGCACGGCGCTTCTCGTCACCCCGGGCGGCGCTTATCAGCGCGTGGTCATCGACAAGGAGGCGGACGAAATCGCGCCGCGCTTCACCGATGCCGGCGTGACCGTGTTCCGGCTAGTCTACCGGCTGCCTGGTAAGGCCCAGTTGACCGACGCCCCGCTGATGGATGCCCAACGGGCGCTCCGCCTGATCCGCGCCAACGCGGCCGAATGGGGAATCGACCCGGCGCGGGTGGGAGTGCTTGGCTTCTCGGCTGGCGGCCACCTCGCCTCGCAACTCGCGACCGGGTATGAGCGCAAGGTCTATGAACCGGTCGATTCGGCGGACCAACTCTCTGCCCGGCCTGACTTCCTAGCGCTGGGGTACCCGGTCATCACGATGGACGAGCGGTTCACCCATACTGTTTCGCGCCAGGAGTTGATCGGCGAGTCTCCGTCGTCTGAGCTGATTGCCGCCTATTCGACAGAGCGGCAGGTGACCGCCTCGACGCCGCAGGCCTTCCTGTTCCACGCCAACGATGATGCCGACGTGCCGGTCACCAATTCGCTGCTCTTCTACGACGCTCTGCGCAAAGCCGGTGTTCCGGCGGAGGTTCATATCTTCCGCCAAGGTGGCCACGGTTTCTCGCTGCGCTTCGCCGCCGGGTTGCCGGCAGCGCAGTGGCCGGACCTGATGCTGAACTGGATGAGGTCAATCAGGATGCTACCCTGATCATCTTCGGCGGTACCCGGCGGTGGAACACCTCCGCCGGTATCGTCAAGCTGAGGCTGGTGGGGTGAGCGGCATGCTTGTCGGAGCCGTGGACGAGGACGCCGGAGCAGGAAGCCCGAGGTGTTGACGGCGATGTGACGCTTGCGGCCCGTCATATTTCTGGCCGAGTCAAAGTCTCAGGCGCGCCCTTTGCCGTCGCCTTGACGCTTTGGGAGTCACGGATGGCGGCCGTGGGCGTCGGATCGCGGCCTTCCTGCTCGCGCCGCATCACCAACAGATGGTGGCGAAGGGCCTCCCACACGCCGGCTTCCAGGAAGGCGCGGAAGTACCGGTAGACCGTGGGCCAGGGCGGAAAGGTCGGCGGGGGCTGCAGATGACCATATTGGAGGCCGGTCAGCACTACGTAGAACAGGGCGTCCAGCAGCCGGCGCAGTCCGTACTGCGAGGCGGTCCGCCGGGCTTGGCGGACGGGATCAGGGGGGGGCGATCACGCGATACTGGTCATCGCTCAGGGCTAGGTTGGCGTCTTAATCGCCAACCAGACTGGGCTCCTCGGGCGCCCACATCAGTGGCCTCCGGCAGCGTGTGTGTTCCCTCCCAACAGCCTTTACGTCAGACCCTCACCCCGTGAGCGACAACTTCCGAAACGGGCTGGCAAACGCGACCCTAATCATGAATAAACGTCGCGTTTCCCTCTATACTATCGACGTCTTACATGAATGATGAACAACAGTCGACCCAGCGCCAAAGAATAAACATAGTATCTTCCCCCACGGCAGGGATCTGTTTGCCCATCCCCCAACGCCAGTCGGACTCCCCAGTGACATGATCACTTCTTGCTTCCGGCAGCGGGAAGAACATACTCCACCTATACTGCGACTTGGGGAACATAGGATCGATACGGCCGGCGCACAGCGCGTCATCCCCCATCGTCCGCCAGGAGAGCCCGCGGCGATGAGCCGCCGCAATGGACCGCGCGGCCAAGAGGTTGGTATTTTCCGCCAAAGAGCCCAGTGCCTCGTCCCATCCTGAGAAGGGATAGATTGATGTGCTCCAGGCGCCAGCGCACCAGAACATCTTCGTAATCGGCCGCCCAGCCGTTGCGGCGGCAGCGTCCGCCACACACGCCGACTGCGTGATGGGATCGGCGACGGCTGCGGCCTCGGGCTGCGTGAAGAATGCCAACTCCGAGTTATTCCAGGTCGGGTCCAACTCGGAAATCATCATGAGGTCAAAGTCGAAGAAGCCGTCGCTGACGCAATTGTTGTCGACGAATAGGTCGAGCATGATGAGCAACGGAAACGCGTATGTGTGATAGTGATAGAAGGCACTGTCACCGTAGTCGAGTTCCGAGTTGCCCTTTGTGCCCTGCATGCGCCGGGAGATCGGCAACGTGATTCCCCCGAGCGCCATCGAGCATCCAGGCTTGCGCACCAGCTCCACAATTCGCGCCGGCTGCCACATGGAAATGGTCATGCCCGGCTTCGGCAGCCCCGCCCGGTCGTTGCACAGGCACAGCGCCTTTTTGGTGGCCCCTTCCGGCACTCGGCTGTTTCCCCCGCCCAGGGGGATGCCTGAGACCTTGATGGGGAAAATGCAGCCCCAGCAGATGTCGGTGAGGAGCTTTCCCGAGAACAGTTCAGAGTTTTGGCAAGCCGGATCAGCCAAGGCAGACGACACGGGGCTTGCAACGAGGCCAAGGGCCAGAGCGGCGGCGGCGAAAAGGCGGCGCATCAGGGCTTGTCCTTCTCTGGAGGAATCTCGGTGACGACGAAGGCGCGCCCATCGGACTCGATCAGCGCCGGCACGCGCTCTAACTTGAAGCGGGATTTGATGTCGGGGGTCAGCAGATAGACCGGGCCATCAACACGCTGCTCCAGCCTGTCGAGGCCCTCCCAGCTACCTTCCCGATCGATGGCCGTCATGACCAACGTGACACGCCGCCTGCCCTGTATCTCAGCAGCGAGCTTGGCGGCTATTGCCACTTGGCCGGGAGACCGGGCGTCGAAGACGACCAGCCTCTGAGTGAAGGGCAGCTTATCGAGCGGGTTGATCCGGCGTCCGGCTTCGACGAGGACGCGCCCCTGAGCATCGGTGATCGGCTTGGTGACTACGACGGTCGGATCGATAGAGCGCACCCGTCGTTCCGTTGCCTCTGGCAGTTCGTCGAACCGGGCCTTGCTCCAGAACTCATCACGGGCTCGGCGCTTGTAGCCCTCAAGATCGAAGTCCTTGGCTTTCGCCTGCAACACCTCGATCAGATCGGGCTCTACCACCTCAACTGTGGGGCCGAGAACACCGAGATCGCCAGCCGCGCCCTCCCTCACCTTGTCGGCGATGAAATCCGGGGACATAAGTCCGGTGGCATGGGCGAGCACATTCGCGCCGTCCATGTAGGCGACCACTGGTGCCGCCGTAACGGACAGGTCCCGGAAGACCGTAGGATCGATGATCACGTTCGGCAGCGGGTCCATGTCCCGCAGCATGGCGTGAAGCCGGCGGACGCCCTGCCCGAATGTCTCACCTGGCAGAACGCCCCTGAAGACCACCTGCACGTCGTCGCGGCCGGCAACGCTTTGGAAGAGTTCCTTCAGCGCTGCATCTCCCAGCGCCCAAGATGCGAGGATCCTCACCCGCAGGCCGTCGTCGCGCGGAGGTTGGCCGGCGGCGGGTCCATCGTCAGGCATGGACATTTGTCGCTCGGCGGCATCCTTGCCATAGAGCCACGCGGGTGGCGGCTGCGTGATTGCCTGCTGCTTGATACGCTGCGCCCTCTCCACAATGGCTCGGATCTCATCATTCGCGATTGCTGGCGTGGCCAGGATGGTCGCGCCAAGGAGCAACAGGGCGAAACTGCGCATGGACGGTCCTGAATGTGTGGGGATGTTGAAACGGCAGCCGCGGTCAGGTGGGACGGCGGCACCAGCAGGTCACTGCTCGCGCATGCTGGTCGGCTTGCTGCCGGTCAGGGCCAGATAAACCCGAGCTCCAACCGCGGCGATCACCGTCACGATGGCGGGCGGCGCCAGTGATTCGAAGTCGATTGGGAGCTCGGTGCTCTCCGTTCCCGTCCAGATCAGGTCGGCCCAAAAAAACAGGCCAGCCACGACCATGGCGGCAACGACAAAGGAGCCGACTAATGTGAAGGCGAAATCAAGCAAGGTGATAGTTTTTTCGAGCATCGGACTCTCGAGAGCATCGGGACAGGGTTCCCGTCCAAGGCCCCCAAGACTACCGCTATCCGCAATCGATCCGCGCCGCCGAAAGACGCTGGAAATCGTCGCCTTTCAGCAGCGCCCGCTATGGTGATGACAGGATGACGATAACCGACAGATCGTCGGTGAACTGGCCCCACCGGCTCTGAACCGCAGATGCCAGCGCGGCTGCAGGGCTCCGGCCCTGTGACAGCTTCAGGAGCGCCAAAGCGTTTTCCGGCCAGAGGTAGCGCCAGAGCCCATCCGAGCCGATCACAATCGGATCGGTGCTGGCACCAATCACGCAAGGAGAGGGATCGGTGATTCCGGCGCCTACCCTCTGGTTCCGCTCGCCCCCTGAAATCTCAACCGGGCCGTCCTCATCTCTCGACCACGCTTCTGAATCCCCTACCCTCACAAAGGTCAGCCGACCTCCGCCAAGGTAGCCGAGAATGGCCGTCGTGCTCCCATCGTCAGCCTTGTGCAGGGCAGCGTCAGCGGCGACGAGAATTGCCGCAAGGTCATGCCCGGTAGGAGGCGTCTCCATGGCTTTCACCGCTCTCTGGACCGTCCCTAGCAGAAGGCGCGGAGCCCGGCACCCACGAGCACCGGCGCCATCAGCCAGAAGCAGCACAAGTCCATCTGGCGCCGGTAAGCAGGCCGCGATGTCGTCAGCAAAGGCAGCGCCGGTCATCGGACGGACACACACGGTCACGGCGCATCGGTCGGTTCGATGATGCGCATCCGTCGGCGGATCGGCGGGAAAAGGAGCACTTGGGCCGTGAGTAGGGCTCGCCAGCGGTTCTCCGCGCACCGGAGCCGCCGTCGTAGTAAGACGCCGAAGAAGCGCGAGCATATGGGACCTCCTTGGACGGCGGGTCAGAAGAGGCGGTAAGCCCGTCCCACGATCTGGGCGACAGGCAGCTCACCCCAATACCGGCTATCGAAAGAGTCGATAGTCCGGCCCATCACCCAGATTGCTCCAGGCGACACCACCAGCTCACGAGCGAAGTCACCTGCCTGCCGGCCTAGGGTGCGTGCAAGGGCCAGCCCCTCGCCCACTTTGGCTCCGTTAACGGTGACGGCCGCCTCGCCGACGGCGACGTGATCGCCAGGCACACCGTCAGCCACTTTGACCATCGTCGTGCCGTTCTTGAAGTAGGGCGTGAGCCCATTCGCCGCGAAGGCCACGAGTTGCCCGCGCTCAATGTTCTTGTCCCAGCGATCGATCAGCACCACCCGGGTGTCCGGCAGGCACCGGGAGATTTGCGGGTCGATTCCGATACGGTACCGGTCGGTCACATAGGCGCCGGCGGCGTAGAGCGCCACCAGCAGCGCTCCTGCCTTCAAGGCAAAGCGGCCCCACGGTTCCCGCCGGGGTGCGGCGGCGCCTGTCACTCCCTCTTCTCCTGGCCGCCTGCTTGCGGTGCCGGTGGCGAGACCGGCTTAGCGGCAGCTGGCATCATCATCGCCCCGTCCGGGGCTGCGAGCACCGACTGGCCATCCAGCACGATGTACCCATCCTCCTGAAGCCGGCGAATGTCACCCCGGACCCGACCCATCGCGATTGCGATTGCATCGGCCGGCTGCCCGTTCAGCGCCGTCGCCATTTTCGTGAAGTCGACGACGATTACAGGCGGACGGGCTGCGACCTCCGCTTCTAGAAGCGCCACCCGATGCCCCATCCCGAGGTAGGCGACACCGACGCTCACCACCACGGTAAGCACGAAGCGGAGCACACCGTCGAGAACGTCCGGCTTGCGGCCCGCGTTCTGGCGCTTCGCCGAGGATGGAGCTGCCACTTCGTCAGAGGCTGTGCTGGGGGCGGCCTGTGCGTCAGGCGGCAGAGCGGCGTTTTCCACCATTTCTCTCCTCGATGAGCATGTAAACGGCATCCCGAACAGCAACGCCCTGCGCGGTCAGCCGCTTGATGGCGTTCACCTCCTCGGCCATGGTCGAGTAGATCAGCTGGCGGAATGGATCGACGATGAGCCGCCCGATGCCGCATCCGTGCGACGTGATTGCAAAGATCTCCGAGTATTCGCCCGGAACCGTATGGACGGTCTTGAGCAGCTCATAGCCTCCCTCGGTGAGCGGCAGCCGGCTCTCCTTCTTCAGCGCATCGATGGCCTCGGGCTTCTGACCCAGCAGGTACATGTTCGCGCTGTTCTCGACGATGGCTCGGCCGGTCGGTGCTGCGTAGAGATCGCCGACACCTTGGGTGATGGTCACGGCCGCGCCGCCGTATTTGCGGAACCGCCGGTAGCCATGCTCGATGAACTTGGCAACGTCGCCCTGCATGAGCAAATCCCAAGCCTCATCAATGATTACGAGCTTCGGACGATCGCGTTCGCCGAGATACATTTCCTGCTGGATTTGGTAAATCAGCTGCAACAGGACGACTTGCTGGAGGTGCTTGCGCCCCTTCAACTCTTCGAGTTCCAGCACGGTAAACCGATTGTTGAACGCGACGTTGTTCTTGCCGTTGAAGTATTTTCCGTACTGACCGCTTTTGGAGAAGCTGTAAAGCTGATGCCCGAGATCGCTGATGCGATTGTCTTCGCGGGCCTCTCCTTCTCGCAGGAACCACTCGATCAGGTCATCCACGACCATCTGGTTCCCTTTGGCTTCCCACGTTTCATGCAGTGCCCGTTTCATTTCCTGGGTCTGCAAATCGCTGAGGCCTTCGGTCGGAGCAGCCATGGCGGCGAGAAGACCGACGAGGACGTCCTCCTGATCCTCGAAGTCTTCGCCGTCCTCCATTGCTTGAATCAGTTCGAACGGATTCAAGCAGATTGCAGTGCCCTTCCCGAAGTGAATGAAATCACCATCGAGCAGTTCGCACAGTTTTTCATATGACCGGCCAACGTCAATCACCCACACGCGCCCACCCATGGAAAGTGTTGACGAGATGAGTTCGTTGGTCAGAAACGATTTACCGGAGCCGCTCTGCGCGGCGATCGTGGTGTTGAAGTTGGACGTGCTGTCGTACAAGGACAGCGACATCAATTGACCGTTGCGGCTGATGAGGTTGAGAACCGGCGTGCCCGTGCCCCGCCAATCACCGAACACTGGCAATAGCGGCACGGCCTGACGCGTAGCCATGGTTTTGTAGCGAAACAGCTCTTTGATTGCCTTCTTCTCCGCACCGAATGGCAGAGCGTTCAGAAAGATCGGGAGGCAGAAGAACTTGTCGGGCAGCAGGTTATAGCCCATCTCGCCCCAATAGGCCTGAGCGCTCGACACGGCGCCCGTGGCGGCATCGTCATCGTCAGCGAACAGGGTCATGGAGAGGCTGAGGCGGCAGGTTCTGTCACCGTCGTCCAGGGCCTCGAAGAGAACGTCGAAGTCGTCCTTCCTCTGCGCCAGCTTCGGCACGAATATGCGCATACGACCGATCGCTTGGTTGGTCGCCCATTGCCGCTTCGTTGAAAGACCTGCCTTGGCCTTCTGCGGATCCGGATAATGAAGGCTGGCGCTGATCATGAAGGGAACGCGAATGCCGCGGATCCCTTCCCACATGTCTCCGATGAAGTTCGCCGCCTGTCCGAAATAGATGCGCTGCGGGAAACGCTTAATCGACAGCGTGCGAACGCGGGTTTCGCCGAGCGACAAGCCCTTTGCGTTCACCTTCAGGTCGGTCTGGTAATCGAACACCTGATCGCGCAGCAGCTTGTCCGTTTCGATTTCGCTGGTTCCATCGAGGCGCCAGGAGGCGTCCTTGCCCTGGTTGATGAGCGGAACCATCACGTCCAGCCATGCTTGCGACGTAAGGGGGATCGGGGCGAGCCCCACCGACTCAAGGCTCTTCTGCACCGTGACTTTCTGCTCGCTGGCCCGGTCTAACTCCGCTTGGGTGGGTTCATTGCCGGAGAGCGGGAGCTTAACCGTGACGAGAAGCTGGATGTCACGAACACGGAGGCCGCTGCGCTTCTCCACAGGGTCATTGACGCCGGCCGTCAGGAACTTCGCACGTTGCTCCACCGTCTCCAGCAGCAGCGGGTCTTCCTGCCCGGCCCGGAGTTGGCGCATGTGGAACAAGGGCGGTTGAATGTTCTGCGAACCAAGCAGAATGAACTGGAGGATGGTATCGGTCGGCCACGCATCCTTTAGCATCACGTTGAGACGTTCGGCCGCCTTAGGATCACCAGAGGTTAGCGGTCGGCACATGAACCCAAAGCCGATGGTTTGGTCCGCGCAGTAGAAGATCTCGCTGTCAGGCTCGTAGGCGAGCGGCATCAGCAGCTCGCCGCACCGATCGGACTTGTAGCGTTGGTTCAGGGGCATCAGATCCGGCCCTCCAGCCAGCTGTCGAGGTCCTGAGGAAGCCCACCCTTGGTGCGGCCGTCCGGCGCGATCATGAAGGGAACACCCTTCACACCGACAAGCTGCGCCGTCACCAGTCGCTTCTGGATGGGCAGCAGGTTGCAGTTTTCGTTCTGCGGCAGGCTGTCGCGTATTGGCCCGGCCATGAGCGATGCAAGCGCCGCGGCCGGATCGGTCGCGCAGGACACCATCCGCGTCAGCCGCTCGCTTTCCTGGCCGAGGACGGGAACGACGATGACCTGGAATGTGTACTTGCCTGCCAGCGCGGGCATCTGCTGCAAGATGCCGTGGCAGTAGGGGCACTTGGGGTCGACGAAGATCGTCACTTCCTTCGCGCCGGTGCCGTAGCGGAATGCGCCCAACTCAGCCGGCGTTACACCCAGTTTGGAGAGATGGACGCGGCTCGCGTTGTCGCGGAGGTCGGCCAGGTTGTTCACCCGCTTTCCAGTCCAAGTGTCGTAAAGCTCACCGCGCAGCACATAGCGGCCATTGTCGGAGATAAAGGCCATCCCGGGAAAGCCCTCGCCTTCAACAGCGGTAAAGCCGCCGGAGGGGAGCTTTTCCATTGCCGTGATCCCGGCCGTCAAGGCGTTGCGGTTGATCTGCGCCTCGGTCTCGGCCGAGGCCGGTCCCAAGCTGCAGGACAGGGCCAGAAGAGCGACCGAAAGTCCGAGTGCGACGCGCACGGTAATCCTCCAAGTGCAGAGAAATTCTGGCTCGGAGGCTACTCATTTCGGCGGTTTCTTCGCGCCGTCGAAAGACGCGTGAAATCAGCGTCTTTCTCAGGCGTGCCCAGACTTGACAACATGCGCAGATGATTGCCCGAGAGGCCTAAAGGCCCGGCGCCATAAACCGGACCTTTGCCTCACATCCTTACTGCTTGGGGGCGGCGCTATGGTGTTGCCGGGGGAACCTCCGCCGGTTCGGCCTCGGTCCCAGCCGTCACCTCAGGTGACTCCGCACCGGAGTCATCAACCCCCCGCAGCGTTACAACCGGGGTATCGCTGCGGGACAGCTTCGATACCGAGATCCGGTTCGAGTTGAAGGCAACCGGTTCGCCATCGAGCGTCCAGCGGTAGCCTACGACACGCCCATCGTCGTCGCGGCAATCGGCGTAGTAAATCCAGCCACTCGTCCACTCCCGCAGGGTGGCGGTGCAGCGAGGGGGCGTATTGGCCGCCACGGTGACGGTCTGCGAAGCCCCAAAGCTCCATCCCATCAGCGTCTTCGCTCGCGCCTCCACCGTGTGTGTGCCCTCGCCCAGGGTCATCTTCGAATAGGACCCTGTGGTCCCGGTGGGCGCTCCGTTCAGATAGTATGCGAGTGATGTGATGCGGTCGCTTGGATGGCCCCCCGTGATCGAAGGCTTGACCGTTAGATCCAGAGGGGCTCGGTAGTACGGGTTGGACGGGGACACGGCGAGCGTCATGTTGTAGTTCGGTGCGGCAAGCATGTTCACCGTCGTGTTCACCGTCGACGAATGGCCGCGAGTGTCGGAAACGGACGCGGAAAACGGATAGGCCCCTGGCGTCTCGGTTCGGACAACGCGCATCGTCTGGTTGGCGTCCTCGAGCAATGTGGCGGCCGGTGGCAGGGACCAGTTGTAGGTCGGGTTGTCGAGCTGCATGGGCCGCCCGATCTGGCGCAGGCGCACCGTCACATCCGCCGGCGCATACTGCGAGCTTCTGGTCGGCTCCAGGCTGAACTCCGGCCAGACGTATTCCCAAACCCTCACGCGCTTGTCTTCGCTGCCCAAGGTACCGTCGAACCCGACAATCTCAGCGTGGTAGGTGAGGGTCACCGTGTCGGCCGCCAAATTCTCCGATGTAGGCCCCCAGGTCAGCATCGGACCATCGACACGCGTCCCGTCGGGAAGTGTCCACCACCCACGCAGTTCCACATCCATGTTCCGGTGGGGCAGGCCCATCACGCCGCGGAACGTGCCGGTCTGCGGGTACTCGACACGGGCCGGTCCGACGATGCGGATCATCGGCGGGCGAACCGGCACGAAGTTGACGCGCCGCCGCAGTTCACGCCACGCAAACGGGTCGTCGGGAGGTGCATCCAGCATGCGGGCGCGGGCGACCAGAATCATGCGCTCCGGTTCGTTGCGGGTGACGTTGAATTCGAGCTTGCCGGGGGTGAAGGATTTCCCGGCATCCAGTGACCACTCGACCGAGACCTGCTCGTCGGTTACCGGCTCGCCCTTGTGCGTGAGCAGCAGCTTGTAATGACCATTGCCGCCGAGGAAAACGTGCTCAGGGCCGTCCAACTTGCCCTGCGGCACGTCGTAAGCGATGACATGGATCGGATCTGTCGTGTGTTCCGCACCGGAGAACTTGTTCTGGAGGACCGCACGCACATCGTACTCACCTTTCGGGAACGTGTACGACAGGCGCATTTTGTTGTTCCGCATTGGCGGAACAACGCTCCACGTCGATCCACCATCAGCACTCACCTGCCAGGTCACGGTGCCCAGCGCAGTGGCGTCCAGGCGGTGATCGAGGGCAAGACTAAAGATGGAAGTGAGCGGTGCTTCACCGGTGATCCGGCGTGCCGTCAGGCCAGCGCCGATCGCACCGCCCTTGACGACGGTGAGGTTCAGCGGCCGGATCGCAAATTCGGTGCGCGAGTATTCCGGAACCGGCGACTTGACGCGCGCCTCAGCCGTGAGGCGGACGTAGCCGGTGTCGAAGGTGCCCTCCGGCAGCGTGAACGAAACGTCGCCGTTGTCCGCCGAGACAAATTCGGTCAGCGGCTCGGTCGTCTGATAGTCGATGTACTTGACGAGGCGGATCTCCCACACGCCCATCGTCTCGGCATTGTAGCCCGCCTCCTGTTTGTAGACGTCCCGAATGCCCACCGCGACCGGCAGGTCCTGGGTGTCCAACATGAACGTTGTCGGCACCGTAACTACGGGCTTGATGTTGGCATTAGGAACAGCAAGCAGTTCGAACGTCCGTTCGGACTTGTTTTCGGGCATCTGCGAATAGCGGGCCTTCACAGTCCAGGGTGTGCGGCTCCACAGCTCCGCCTCTACCGCGTTCAGGCGCCGCTGTATCTCCCTCATTTCTCCCCAAGGGGAGGCGTCGAACTCACCATCCTCGATCACCTCTCCTCCGCGCGCGACCGAGACACGGTAGACTGCGTTAGCTCCTTTGATCACGGAGTTGCCTGCGTAGCCGCCGTCACGGGAGACCGCGTAGAGACCGTCTTTTAGAACGGTCAGCATGTCCTCGGTGATTGCCGGTACCGGAGGCTCAATCACGTTGTACGCAAACGATCCTTCTCCAGCCGGGATCTTGGAGCCCAGCGGGGTGATGACATCGACCTTCCACCGCACTTCCTGAGTGCCGGCCTGCTCCAGCGAACCCTTCAGGAAGGGGCGCACCCAATACTGATCCTGGGACAGCGTGTTGGGCAACGCCGTCCATGTCAGTGCACAGCGCACCACCGCATCGGAGGAACGATACTCTGCTCCCTCATAGCTCCAATACGTGTCGCAGGACGGCCCCGCAGACTGCTTCAACATCACTTCCAACGGCTGGACCAGCCGGTAGGCGCGGTCTGACGAACGCTGCGGCTGGTAGGCGAGAAGATTGCCGATGGGCGTAACTGTGAGTGTCGCTGTACCAGACGCCACACGCACCTGCACATCGCTGGGATCGATCAAGCTGATCTTGTAGCCGACGTCGTACGCTCCGTGGACCCACATGCGTCCCTCCGCCATGGGCGTCAGCGCGGTTACGGGCTTGAGGTCCGTCGGCAGTGGTTCCCACTCAACGAGGCATTTCGGAGCGGCCAGTGCGTCACTGGATCGCGCGGTCGAACGGCTGGACGTCAGTTCGCATCGGTTTCCAGCGATCGGCTCGACCTTGAGCTTCGCCATGTCAAATGCTTGACGCACGGACCAGGATTCAGCCTTCATGGCAACATGCGGCACCCAGGTGTTCACCCGGAGATCAACGCCAGGGCTGTTCGGAGCGACAGTGGTGATCCAAAGCCGCGCCTGCCCTTCCCGCCCGTCCTCCGCCGCCATCATAGGCAGCGAGAGCTTTCCAGACGCGGTGGTAAAATCGTAGGAGCCGATCGGCACACCGACATCACCGGGATTGATCCTCACGCCGGCGATCACCAGCGAGACATTTGAGTCCTTGTGCATTGAAACACGCATCTCGTGCGTGCCGCCAAGCGTGCCCCCGTTTGGGAGTTTCCAGACGTCTGTGGTCAGCGGGTTTAGGCGAGCGCCGTTACGAAAGCTGTGCTGAACCCCTGGGATCCAGATCTCGTTGGCGGTAGCTGTCACAACGGGAACGGTGGCTGGAGCATACGTGATCGTCCACTCCCGGGTCGCCGACGCCCCATTCCCATCTCTCGTCGTTGCAGAAAGCTTGTAATCACCCACCCAGGAAGACGGGAGAGGATTGTCGGTGATGATCTTGTAGCCCTCGGCGCGGTTGGCGAGGGTCAAGATCACAGGATCACCAGTTACATTGGTTCCCGGTCCGGTCACTTTGAACGACGTGGCATCGCCCGCACGATGCTCATTGTGGGGCGCTGTGCCGCCATAACTCTCAGCCATTGCAACGCCGCTGGCGATCAACAGAATAACGCCGATAGCCGTCCCCGCGGAGAGGGCTTTGAACCTCAGCCGGTTGGCGTGTTCATGGAGAGGAGCGCCGCAAGACCGTGCCCGCGATATGCACCGTCGCCAGGACTGAGTCCAGTTCCCCCTGTTCGCGGAAGTCAACGATTGCACAGCTTCGGTTCTCCTATCCATTCGGCCCACGACCCCAAGAGCAGTTGCAGCCGACAAAGCCGCGGCGAAGGTTGTTGATGCCAGCCTGTTGGGGGCGCCGCAGGTGTTGGCGCAGCCCCCCAGTAGGAGGTGCGCGAGTTCACCGCTAGGCAGCGCTTATTGGCAGCTGCCATTGCACTGGATCCGACCATCATTGACGCCACAGCAGATGCTGTTCCCTTCAGAGCAGGACGTTATCCATCCGCCGCGGTACTGCTCGCACGTAGACGGCGTGGCGATCCAATTACCGCAGGAGTCTCCATAGGTGGACTGGCACCAATACCGGGCGCAGGCCTGGCCCACATTTCCAACACAGCATCCATGCGTGTTGCAGCTCTGAGAGTCGTTTGGCCGGCTGCCCCAGCCGCAGTTGCCGCCATCGACCGACGCACCGTCGGAGCGTCGGCACCAGACCGACCGCGACTGGCTGCCGCCGCCGCACGAGGCAGAGCAACCACCCCAGCCGTCCGCCACCCAGGAGTACGAACAGCCTGAATAATTGGTGCAGCTCTGAGAGTCGTTTGGCCGGCTGGCCGAACCGCAGTTGCTGCCATCGACCGAGGTTCCGTCTGAGCGCTCACACCAGACCGCGCGGCTCTGGCTGGAGCCTCCGCAGGCATTGGCACAGGCCCCCCAGTCGCCGCTCCGCCAAGCGTAGGTGCAGGTGGCGTAGCTGGTGCATGCTTCAACCATCTGCGGTTTCCCGGCCCCGCAGAAGCTGTCGGCGACGGTCACGCCGTCAGAGCGCTCACACCATACCGACCGTGACCGGCTGGACGTGCCGCAGGCGTTGTCACACGCCCCCCATGCAGCGGTCTTCCACTCCACCGGCAAGAAGCCCGTAGCTGTTCCTGCGAGCGCAACACTGGGCTGGTTGTGGTTCGCGAGAAGGAGCGTACCGGCGTAGCTGCCATTGCGATCGGCGCGTGCTCGGACCGTGATATCGCAGGACGCGCCTGCCCCGAGAGACTGCCCAGAGCACGCGTTGCTGACGAACTCGAAGCTGCCCGGCTTGTCTCCACCGAACAGGGCCACGAGCATGTCTGTGGGCTCTTCGGTGGACGTGTTGGTGATCCGGAACGTGGCCGGGGCCGACACGCGCCATTCGCCTTCTGTCTGGCCGGCGACGTTCAGCGACGCGGGTGCGCCCGCGACGGCCGTGATCGTCAGGTTGGGCAGATCGAAATGCCGCGCCGTGCCCGACAGCGGCACGTCCATCGTGTAGCCGCCGGTGCTCAGGCGCAGAGTCCCGGACAATGGACCGAACCAGCTGGCGCGTGGCTGGACGGTAACCTGGCAGGTGCTTCCCGCGTCACCCGGCGGCCCGAGCAGGGCGCCGGAGCAATTGTCGCCGGTGATCGTGAAGTGTTCCGTCCCGGCGCTTATCGTGGCAGTGAGCGGCTTGTCCATGTAGAGCCCCAGCGCCTCGGCCCGCCCGGCATTGCTCCCACCGTTCTGCAACGTGACGCTGGTTGCCGCCGCCGGCGCCCCATTGACCGAGAGCACCAGATCACGAAAGTCTGTGATGGTGACGGCGCTGCCGCTCACCACTGCGTCTGGCCGCGACGCGGCAGGGCTGACAACGCTCGGATACGTCGCTCCTTCCGGCCCCGTCGCCTCGCCGGCATTCTTCACCCGCAGCTCAAGCGAAGGGCCACTCTGCGCCCAGGAGGCGAGCGGCATGGCAATGATCGAGAGCAGCAGGGCCGCGGTGACTTTTCTCATAGACCCTCTCCAGCACGGCGCGAACCCGCCGACCGGAGCCGGTTACGCGCAGCCTGGAGAGTTCCACAACGCAGCCTTCCTTCGCGCCGTCGAAAGGCATCCAAAACCATCATCTTTCGGCAGGATCGCCGTACGTCGCCCAAGCCTCCGACTGCACCGGAGGGGCTCCGGCCGAACATAGAAAAAGGGCGCTTCCACTGTGGAAGCGCCCTTGTTGTCCGTGCCGCCCTGCGTGCGGGATGTCTCAGATGGGAAGCACCGGAGTGGTCGCGATCACTTCCGAGACCTGCACGGGCAAAGTACCGGTCATAATCGAATCGATCACGGTAGGGGTGTTGTAAAGTCCCATGCCTGAGCCAACTCCAAGGCCCAGCGGCATAAGGCTCTGGCGAGCGACGCCGCCGACCAAGCCGACGACGACCATGGAGCCGGCAATGATGCGGCCGAGCGTTCCTTGGGTCCAATCGGTCAGCGTCAGCCAGATGTCGTCGAAAGCCGTGCCGCCTGTGCCAGCGAACACATCGCCCGCGGTAAAGGCGACGATCAGCGCGAGCGCCAGCGCGACCTGGGTGTTGGGGTGAATGCGGTGCTTCATGGTCTTGCTACTTCCCTTGCTTTACGGGGATTGAGGAAACGTGCTCCGACTTGTCCGCAGCTTTTACCGGCCGGACCGGGGCGCTATCGTTGGCCGGCGGCTTCGCCTTGGGAGCAGTCGCTTCAAGGGGCCGGAAGGCCGTCGGGGAACCAGACGCCGCGTCGGGCAGACCGACCTGCCACTTGCGCGGCTCGACCTCGCTGAAGACGAGGCCCGGCATATGCAGATCCCCCTTGGTGTCCTGATACGGGGCAATCCAAACACGCATGACGACAGCGGGTGTGCGGATCGGCACACGGCCATCGTCGGTGTAAGCCACGGGCGTCGCGCCGTACCCGACCGGGGAACCGCCGAGTGCCGAGGGATCGGACGCTGCCGCTTTACGCATGGTTTGAACCAGCCCGGTCTCCGCCGCACCTTCGGTGTTGCGCTGGGTCTCCTGGCTCAGCGTCAAACCGTTGACCGCGTCGCGGGTGTTTGTCAGCTCATAGACCTCGCGGGCGCTCTTGCAGGAGACCCCTTGCGGCATTCCCGAGCAGCTGTAGTCGCCAGCCCCGATCCCGAGGTTGGAGCACGCGCCCAGGAGGAGCGGCGCCAGGCAGGCCATGACCTTCGAGGAATTTAGGCTCATTTCTCGCAACCTTGTGTCGGAGGCAGTTTGCCGGGTTCTGATTTTTTTCGCGCCGCCGAAAGACAGCGACTTTCAACGTCTTTCTCAAACATCAGCGTGGCCCATTACCGGCCATGCCGCCGGCACCGTTGCCCCCAAAGCCGAACATTGATCCCAGGAGCCCGGAATGCCCGCCCCCGGCGTTGGAGCCTTGTTGGCCTTGGCCCGGCAACCGCATGTCCTGGAGCGCTTGCTCCTTGCCCTTTTTCTTGAAGGTCAAGCTGATGCCACGCGTTGCGATGAGATCGATCTTGCGGCCTGCATCCACCTCGATAATGGGAAAGATGTTGGACGCCATGTCGAGATAGAACTGCGCGATTTTGTCGAGCGCGGACGATGCGCCGCCGAAAGCAGCGGACCGCAGCGACTGCTCACCGGCGAACACGTCGGCATACTGCGTCTTGCCCGTGTTGCTGGTTGCCAAGACTGGGACCGGCTTCACATCGAACGCTTTGCTCACGCCATCGAGAAAACCAGCCATTAGCGCGCGGCCGATAACCTGCCCCTGCTTGCTCACCAAACGCCCGCGGATGCCCGCCTTACCGTCTTCGCCAACTGCATAGGCGGGGAAATTTGCTTCCAGCACCTTCCCTTGCTTGGTGACGCAGCTGATCGTCTCTCCCCGCAGGTACGCGCGTTCAGATGACAGATCGCCGAAGCCTGCAGCGAGCAGGAAGCACTCCTTCACGTCCGCCTTCCAGCGGTTCGGCAGGATGGCGTCATGCTTGATGCGCAAGAGGGCAGGAAACGGCTCCTTCCGCGCACTGTTGCCCGTGGGGGCATCCATGCCGGTGATGAGGGTGCCGGAGAAAATGGAGCCGGACGGGAGATAATTCTGCGCAGTTTCTTCCTGCATCTCGTCCACCGGGGTCTCTGGAACCTCCTCAACCACCACGCGGATCTCGTCGGCAGCCTGTGACCCGGATGCAGGGGCGTTGGTACGCTCGACCTTGCCTCCATCCGATTGCCCCTGCCCTGAGGGCTGGCCGCTCTTCTCGTACATCTCTGCCGAGCTCGGCGGTGCGGTCGGCGGGCGAACAGCGGCGGGCGTCGGTCCTGGACGCTGCGCCATTTCGGTAGGCGCACGGCCAATAGGCGAGCGACCTCCCTGCGCCGGCGCAGTGCCTTTCTCCTGATCCGCAAGCTTTTGCTGAAGGTCCCCCACACGCTTCTGCAATTCCTGAAGCTGCATTTCCGACGCAGATCGATCAGGATCGCTGGGAGCCACCGGTTCGCGCTGCTTGCGTTTCAGGTCCTCCTCCAGGCGCTCGATCTTCTGTTCCTTCTTCTCCAGGCTAGTTTCCAGGTTCTCAATTCGCGCTGCCATGCTGTCGAGCGTCACCTGCCGCGTGTTTTTGTCGAGCAGGACATTCTCTTGGATCGCGTTCGGATCCTTGCGCGAGGCACGGACTCTATCGCCGGGCTGGAAAATCGCGACTAGCGTGATCAAGCAGGCCGCGATCGCACCGACGGTCACCACTCGACGGAGCGTTGGGTTCGCGTTCCGCCAGTGCTCATTGATGTTCAATAGGCTCACCGGACCGCTCCCGCTCGTGTCAGCAGCGACGGCCGACGCGCGTCGGTGTCCGACGGCAGCGCTGGGCGACGGATCACGAAGACCTCAGTAGACTGACCGGCAGCGAGAACGTTGTTCGGCCAATATGCGACCGCCGCGACGTTCGGTCCGGCGCACCAGGGCTCGGCCAGCTCGACGGACGATCCTGACTGGTTGGAGACAACGCCGATGACGACCTGCAGGTGTGACCCCTCCATCACCTGACCGCCACCGAACTGGAACGTGATACCGGCCGGCCCGGTGCACCCGACCGGTGTCTCGCCACGCTCCATATCGCGCATCTGATAGCCGCTGGGCACGGTGCCGAGTGCGATATCGCGCATGATCGACCGGATCGTTTCGACGTACGGCTGGCTTTCCTCCCAGTTCTGCGCCTTCTTGTTGCCAGCAACGCCAGCAGCGCCAGCCGTCGCAGCCCCGCCGGCGGCAAACGAGGCATTCCAGACTCCGCCGCGAGGCAACTGCAGCTGAATTTCGCGCGGAGGAACACGCCGGGGTACAAGGGCGAGCGGAATCGCCACCGATTCATCTCCCTTCGGCGTGATGAAGATGGTCGCCGGCGAGGTGGTGGACACGTAGACGACGTTTCCGGAAACCTTGAACTTGGCATCGCTTGTCGTCATGACCGCCGGTTCGGCAAACGGCGTTACGATGCGGTTGGCGTGCCCCTCGGCCACCGCCAACAGCTCTGTGGTGCCAGGCCGGATGGTGATGACGGCAGGCTGGGTCATCGCTGCCAGGTCTTCGGGCGGTGGAGCCGCGCCTGGAGCAACGACACTGGAGGGCACGGCCGGAAGCTCCACCGCGCTTTCAACCTTCGGAGCCGCTGCGGTGCCGGACCGAACCACTGCCTGCGTCGTAGCGGGAGTGGTCGGTGTTGTGGATCGCGGTGGGGTCGTGGCGACCGGAGTTGCCGGTGCAGTACCTTTGGGCGCTTGAGAGGGCACCGCTACGTTGGGCTTTCCGCCCCGCGCGTCAATCTCCTCCTGGATAGCCTTTTGCAGGGTCTCCAAATCGGACGCCGGAGCGGCGGCCTTGGAGTTGTTGTAGGCGGCCTCAATCTCGCTCAGCGGCGCCACCGGCAGCTCCGAAGTTTGCGCCTGCGCGATCTGGTGTCCGACGAGAACGGCGAAGGCGCTCACGCTGGCCAGGATGATGGGCTGGACCCGCTTCACGGCTTGTTCTCCTGGTTCTTGCGAGCCTTCAGATCTTCGATCCGCTGGGCGCGCTCCTGAATTTGCTGCCGGCGCTCTCTCTCTGCGGAGGTCTGCGCGGCTCCCTCGTAGTTCGTGACCGAGGTGATTTGCGGCCGGAAGTTCCGTACGGTCCAAGTGTACTCGTAGGTCGCTTCCTCGCGCTTCTCATCGGCAGAGGGCCCCGTTACGACGCGATAACCGGTGACGAAATATTTGCTCGTCTCCCGCTCATAGATGATCTTGCGAGGATCGAACCGTGCGGTGATGCGGTTGTGCTTGATTTCGGCGATGGTGTTCTCGACGGACTTCATAACACCGTGGAAGATGTCTGGCGCCAGCAGCGGCTCCAGACCCTTACGCACGAAATCCGCATTCGCTGGTGTGATGTTGCCGAGCAGCATGGACGTCGACCACGACCAAGCCTCCAGATAGTCCTGATTGGCCGACGACCGCGACACCTCGACCGCCTTGGTCAGTTCCGGCGGCGCGATCACCACGGTCTTGTCTTTGGCGATGGCGTTGATGGCCAGCAGGAGGGTAACGCCGAGAAGGCCGAGGTTGGCTGCCCTCTGAAACCTGTTCTCAGCTCTGGACCCCTGCCAGGAAGCCAGAAAATCCTTCAAGTGCATCTGTGCGTGTCCCGGCTCAAGGCTTATAGTGATCGGCGAACGGATTGCGGATTGTCCGCGCGCTCGTGGGCATCAGCCCGATCCAATAGAGCAGGTGCTGCAAGTAACCGTCCGGGTGCCCGTCACGGAATCTCTTGTAGAGAGACGAGGCGGCGAAGCCGAGCGCGGTCATGATCAGCACGTTTCCGGTGAAAATACCGATGACGTGGAGGAGCACGATGGGCGCCAGCTCATCGGTATTCCACAGGAGAACCGTGGGCGGCTCGTCAATCTGTCTCGGAAGCTGTACCGGATCCATGCGCCAATCCCCTTGCACGTCTGGCACATTTATGCCCGTTTTCGGTTCGGCTCCGCGCCGTTGAAAGACGCTGGAAAACGTCGCTTTTCTCAGTTGCGCGGAACGGACGGACGTGCTCCGAAAGCACGGGCTTCTACCTCGTCCATGTTCGACGACGACTGGCGGCTGCTCCAATGACAGAGGGCCGGAGACATGCTCCGGCCCAGCCGCTCTACACCATTGCGCCGACTGCGGGAGCCGGGGGCGGTCAGATGCGCTTCATCGTGTGGGACGCCACCAGCATCAGCAAAAGGCTCACAGCGATGAAGAAGAACGGTGCCAGCAGAGGCGGGATCGGCACCGGCAGGAGAAGCGCCATGGGCAGGCCGACAAGCAGCCACTTTGCCGTCGCAGCCGCATAGCCGTGCACCAGCGGCGAGGGGTAATCGAACGTGTACTGCTTGCGCCGCCAGTTCATCATCCCGTCTAGGACCGCCGGAACTAGGAACAGCGGCACCACGGGAAGCCATAGCACCACGGCCGCCAGCCGCACGAACAGCCGCTGCAACGATCCGAATACCGCATCCAGTCCGGCCTTGACCATGGGGAAGTAGAGATTTGCCCCAAGCGCTTCCAGGCCGCGGCTCTCCACGATCTTGTCCTGGGTCGGCAGGAAGAACTCGTAAACGTTTCGCTCGACCCCGGTGTCACGGAAGATCGTCGCATAGGCACCGAAACCGCTTTTCTCGATCCACAGCGTCGCGTTAAGGCCAAGTTCGGCGAGGGACCACTGCCGCTCCACGCGCGTTAGCCAGTCCAGAGCGTCCCGCCCCAGCATAGGTGTCAGCACAGCGATCATCACGAACTCGCCGAGGATAAGCCAGAGGAGCCAGCGTGCCCAGGTGCTGTTTTGTGACTCAGCCGCCATGGCTGGCCTCCTTCAGGATGTCGCGGTGTGTTGCCGTTAGGGCGAAGTCAGCAACGGCCGCGGTGATCTGCGCCGCTGTTTGGGTACGGTCGCCGGAGCGCAGGGTGTACCGCGCCACGTCGCGGTGCGCCGAGCCGAACCAGAGCAGCATCGGAGCCCCCCGGCCGGGCGCCCACGTTCGCTCGCTGCTGTCTGTCACAGTGATCCCGGCGAGTACCCGCCCCACCTCTGAAAACGCCGCTTCGGTGAAGGCGAGAAGGCGCAGGTCGTCGCGCTGGAGCATGGCCGCGTCGTAGGCGTCGTAGGCCCTGTCCAGAGCACGGTGCAGCAACGGCAGCGGCGCGCCGCCCCGCTTGAGCGGGGGCGCCGTAAAGGCGTCCGTGATGTACTCGGCCATCCGCCGCTGTATCTCCGCGCAGCAAGGCCAATCCATCTCAAGCCGCCGAATGACGGCCATGATGCGCTTGCGGTCAGCGCGAAAGGTACGAAGCATCTCGCATGGATCATCGGATGACGGGCATGTCAGCCCGATCGTCATGGCGCTTTCCATGGCAATCATCGCGCCAGCTACTCCTTGAGAATTGGTAGGCGGCCCTTGAGCAGGCGTCCGCCTGAGACTTTGGCGACGAATTCCAGGTTCGGGAGCTGCCCCAGCAGAGCCGGGGTGAATAACTCCGCTTCCTCCTCCATAAGGCGTTCGCCAGCGTTGCCGCCAAACTGCATGGTCTCGTGACCGCCGGTTCCGATCGATGACCCTTGTGTGGTCATGACGTATTTCACCCGGACTGTGGGCAGACCATCGGTGATGTAGGTCTGGGTTTCGTTGTCGGTGACGCGCAGGGAGATTAGGTTGTTCACGTTGCCGAGCACCTGGCGGGCCTTGGGTTCGGAGCCCAGCCGTGTCACAAAGTCAGCAAAGGTCTGCGTGGCGATGAGCAGCCGGAGTTCGGCACCGCGGCCCTTGTTCAGGATCTGAATGAGCGGGTCGTTGACCACCTCGGCCGCTTCATCGACAAAGATGTTCACCGGAGTGTTGTTGACGCCGTAGTTGTAGCGGTCGCCGGCGACACTGGCGAGGTCGGCGAGCAAGATCGACCCGATTGCCGAGCCCACCATCGCGTCGGTCAAGCTATCCAAGCCGATGTAGCAGACTTGTCCCAGGTTGATGACGCTCGCCATATCTAGAATTGGACGCTCATCAAAATCATTGTTGCGGTTTGGCGAAAGCAACCCGCCCATGTGGCCGGATGTGAGTTGCCCGAGCAAAGGAAGGAGAGACGCAATCATTTTGCCAAAGTGCGTTCTATCGTGCTCAAACATGCTGAGCAGGCCTTCAAGGTCTGTATTCGGCGCACGGTGGTGGACTTTTTCGCGATAATATCTGATTAATGCGAGGGCCTTGCCGTCCTTGCCTTTCGCGTTGGTCAGGAACGGCTTTGCCTCATCCTCCCACATCTCGACCTGCTTCTCGCACCAGATCGAAACGGATCTGATGACCAGATCGTCCAGACCACCTTCCAGGTGAGACCGGATATTGACAAGGTTCGGCTGGCGCCCGGTAAGCACCAGCCCTTGGACGACATTGTTGAGCGCCATTTGCGCATAGGACTTGAAGGGGTCCGCCGGCCCCTCGCCGGGCAGCAGGTTGGCGATGCGGCTCGCCAGCTCGGTGGCGCGCGAAAAGTTCTTCATCGGGTCGATGCGAGCGCTTTTTTCGGGAAAGCCCGGATGGAACCAGACAAATTTCTCCGGCTTCCCCAATGCCGCGCAGGCCCGTTGCGCGTTCTCGCGCAGCTCCCGATCACCCTTCGGGTCGATGATGATGACCGATTCACCGCGCAAGATGGCTTGGGTGACCAGCAAGTCAAATAGACGGGTCTTGCCCGATCCTGTCGTTCCAACGACAAGCAGGTGGCCCTTTGTATCGTTGATCGGAAGCTGCAGGTCTACTTCGCTCATAGAAACTCCGTGAATCCACGGCGCCCCCATCTGCTCGACCTTCGGCAAGATCTTCGATTTGTCGCGCTTGAGGATCTCGTAGCACAGTTGCGTATGCGGCTGATCCCATTCGAAGCCGTTCCCCAACCAGATGGCTCCGTCTTTCATATGCGCCTGAAGCTCCTTGATAGACGCGAACTTGAGACGCTTCCCGGCCAGGCGAGATTTCCTTTGGTGATGCCGCCACGCCTGATGGGCACGGCGCACGCCCATGCCTCCGCCGAGCGCCGCCATCCACAGGAAAGGCGAGAGCGGAAGACCGGAAGCAGCCCCAACGGTCAGGCATAGGGCCGCGCTTGTTCCCCACCCAGCAGCCGCAGCCAATTCGAAGTTTGGTCGCCACGGCATTTCATAGGTCTCAACCACCGTTCGGCTCCTGAGTTGTAATCATGTATTCACTATCGTTTCGCTGCACCCCTTTGAGGTTCTCGAAGGCGGAATGCACAAGACTCAGTTCAATTCCGTGATTACGGAAAGAACCATCGAGTAAGCGCAGCGGCACTATTCGCCAATCCCCATGGTCTAAGACCAACTCTGGGCAGGGTGTTGAGCGGCACCAAGCAAGGAATTTTTCCGCGGCAGCTTTCGCTGGATCATCGTACTTTGGCATCGTCTTCTTGTTCTGCTCGACCTTGTGCGCGAGCGCCGGCCTCCTCTCGTCCCTCTGAACCACTGGCTTGACAACGGTACCGACGGCTGGCGGAGGACTTGTCGTCTGTGTTCGACGCTGAACGCTCTGATGCGGCATGCTGTCTTTCCCAGCGGGTTTGCCCGATGGCTCGGAATGCTGTTCGGTCATTGGTCGGCCCACATCGCCGTCGATCTCCGCCACTAGTCCAGCAGTGTCTTTTCGGGTCACCGCGCCTACGGAACCTCCGCGACTGTTGTTTGCCGCTCTCCCCGTTGTCTGCAACGGATGCACAGTGTTCTTATCCGCGCTGCTGCCTTGCCGAGAGGGTTGAGCCGCCGGTGCAGGCTGTTGCTCAATCTCAGGACGGCTCCCATCGCCGGCAACCGCTTCCACCAGTGCAGCAACGTCCTTCCGGATCACCACACCTTTGATCCCGGCGACCACCCGGATCGATGTCACAGCGTCCGGATGATCTTTGACGATCCATCCCGCATCCCTGAGCAGGCTCGCCAGTTCGACAGGTTGGGCATCAGGATCGCCATCCGCCCGCTCAAATCGTCGATAGGGGACAAACCCTTCAGGCATCTTCGCCATCAGGTGCTCGTCGACCTGCGCGAGGCTTTCGCCCCAATTCGAGCGCCCGCCGGCGATATCCTCGGCCATCGCGACCAGCAGCCGACCAGCTTTGCCCTTGCCGAACAGTTCGCTACGCGCTGTGGGCGCGACGGCCGCGGTTTTGGAGCACGTCGCGGGGGGCTTAGCAGGTGGAGAAGGAGGCTCGGCATTGTTCACGGCATCCGCTGCACCGGCTCTCGGTTTAAGTGAGGCTTCTTCATCCTGGGTCGTGTGCCAGAAACCATCGTCCTGAGGCGACCTGCGAGTGCCGGGCTGGAGTGGTGCCTTGCCGGTTGTCACTTTGGGCGTGCTTTTGGGGGGCGCACCTACCACTGGCTTGCTGACCGCCACGCCAGGGACGTTAGCCTGCCCGCCTTGTGCCTGCACATTGGGTTTGCTCACCGTGATCTTCGACACCACAGGTCCTTGGGCCGGTTGGATCACTGAGGCCGTGGACACCGCTGCCTGGGCGGCTGAAGCGGGTGGCGCGGCTAGCGCGTTGTAGACGGCCCCACAGTCGGCACAGGTCCATGCCGCACCGGCTGGAACGTGGTGCGGGTGCACAACACCGCACGAGCCGCAGTGGACGCCAGCAGCCGGCGGGGCCTTGGGTGCAGCCGGCGAAACCTGACCTTGGGTCTTCACGGCCGCGGCAGGCAAGGCCGGGGCAGGCGAGCTTGTGGGCGATCCTGTCGAAGCCGACGTTTGCGGGGGTGCTGGCGCCGGGTCAATCTGCGCACCAACGTAGGGCGGGGGCTCGGAGAACAGCAGCGAGGGAGCTTGGAGGCGCAGCATCAGCAGCCTCACCGGGTTGCCGTTGTTGGTCAGCGCGTCCGGACAAACCGGCCAGAGCCGGTACACCTGGTTCCCAAGCTTCTTGGACACCGCCAGATCACGCTCGATCATTACGTCGGCGAGCGTATCAGGATTTCGCGGAATTCCCTGGATACGGTCGGTTTGCAGCAGCTCGATGATGTCTTCGACCGCCTTCTTCCAGACCACGAACACGCCGTCCGTCACGCCATCGGAAACCACCCAGACCCGCGCGCCCGGTTCGTTGATCTTCCATGTGCCGTCGGCTAGAAGGCGCCGCATGGCATCGAGCACAAATTGCTCGACGGGAACACCGAACCCCGGATCGCGGATCTTCCCATGGCCGGTGGCGACGAGGTCGCGCTCGACACTGGCGGAGTCCGCCTTGGTGACAAGATCTACGAGGAGGTGCTTGAGCTTTTCCGACCCCGACAGATAGAGGTTCAGAGTCTGGTTTATGTCAGAGCCCCCTTCGTTAAGCCAGTGAACCACATGCTTGGGAATCAGACTTTGGGCGATGGAACCCCCCAGGATGCGGTGTTCATTGCCCCGGTTGCGCTTCCAACGCAGGAAGTAGCGTTCAATGCCATGCTTATTGGCCCACTCGCTGATCGTCTCCGAGTAAGGGCTCCACATGAGCGAGCCGTCGGCATTGACCACCTCGACATCCGTGACCGGCTTGCCGACGTCGTGGAGGAGGCCGGCAAAGAAGATCGCAGCCTGCCAGCGGATTTCCACGCGCTTGCGTTCGAGGGGGGTGCCCTCCGGCATGAAAATGTGTGCGCCGCTGGAGCGGCCTGCGGAGAACGCCACCTCGAGCCCATGCCGGAACGCACCACCAGCCCCTTTGTGATGATGGTGCTCCGAGGATGGCAGAAGGTGAATATACGAGGCGAATCGCTCGATTACCGGCAGGATGATCCGGTTGTAGTCCTCATCCGGAAATGAAAACGTCTGCCGGATCTTGATGAGCATCTCCGGTTGCCGGCGCATGAGGCGCTCGGTGCTGTAGACTGGGAGTCCCTTCTCGTAGGGAGGATAGCGTGGCACTTCCTCGTCGACGTCGATTTCCGGCTTCGACGCGAGCGGTGCATTGGCGTAGTAGCCGGGAAAGGCCCAGCGAAGCGCTCTGTCGGAGAGGTCTGAAATCAACTTCTTCATGGGGATCTCTCTACCAAAGTCGACCCCGGTCTCTCGCCACCGAAAGACGCCGAAAAACAGCGCCTTTCGGCAGCGCGCGCAGCTGCCGATCCCCGCTACTCTTCGGGGCGCTCCCGAGGCGATTCAATACTGAGAGGTTCCCTTGCGCCTAACCATCTACGCATCCGTCCTGCTTGCGGCGACGGTGCTCGCAGGTTGTGTGGAGACGACCGTGCAAGCCCCTGTGGTGACACCCACCGCGCATCAGGTGGCCGACACTACGCCCCCTCGTTATGAGGCCCGCGTTGGCTGGGTCGGAGCCAGACGGGGAGGTGCAGCCGTCCGGGGTGAGGGTTACGAGCACGTCATTGCGATGGACGCGGCCTACACGGTGGCTCCGCTCGGGGCCAACCTGAGCAGTGCCACAGGTGCCGCTGGGTCCGACCTGGACATCAAGAGTGTCCTGGCTCGGTTGAACGCGGTCGACACCGAAGCGAGTGGCGCCAAGACCGCAATCCAGCGTGAACCACTGCCCGCGCCTTCGTCCAAGCCGATTAAGCTCTCGGCAGGCCGCTCAGGCATGGTGCCGCCGGCCGGCCGGTCGACCGACGCGCATCGCTCCGCATGGACCAAGTTCTGCGCCGGCCATCGCCTGAGCGCAGATGAGTGGACCGTGATCCACAATACGGCCGGGCCGCCGCTAAACACCCTGGAAGAGAAGCGCCGCAATGGATGCGCAGCTCTGCGCAACGACTTCCTGCCGGCGGCTGACCGTTCGACCTCGACGAACGGCAACGGCTAAGTAGTCGCGCTGCCAACTGGGGAGAGCCGCTGGGCGGCCTCCCCGGTGGCCGATCGAGTAAGGTGAAGTCACACTGCAAAACGGGGTCAGGTCAAACCGGATTGGCTTTCATAAACTCGTCCTTGATGAGCGGAACCCAGATGTGGAAGTCAACACAGTCCAGTGACACCGCCGGCATCCCCTTGCGTGGGTTCTTGTCAGCATACTTGCTTTTGGCAAGGGCAAGCCAAAGCTGGCGTTGTCTGGCAACCATCCCGCCCAGCGCGAACATGACGCGATATACCGGCTGATCCAGGTCTCGGCTGGCCGCTGCTGACCAGACCGAGGCATTGCCCTCGCGGGACTCCAACACGAGATCTCCGAACAGGCTGTTCAGCCAGCGTTCGAACACCCTGGGCGGCCGGTCGGCCCTCACTCGATGTCTGACGCACCAGGTGGCCCACAGATCGATCAATTCATCAATCGGCGCTCCGGGGAACTGTTCGCGATACCGACTCCGCACCCGAATCCCCAGCTTCCCAGCAATCGCCGAAGGGGGAGGCATGCTCGTTTCGGTGGCTCCTGGCAGGTCAAACACAAGCTGACCTGTGGGCTCCTCCAAGAGCGGGCCGGTTTCGGCTGGCGGCAGCGCGGAAGCTGGTCCTTCGAAAATGAAGCGGATGTGCGTGCGCTTCTTGGTCCGCTCCTGCAACATCAACTCGTACCGGATGTTGAACGCAGCGTAGTGGTTGATTTCATCCACGGCGACCTTCAGCACCCGACGTTCAAAGGCAGCCCATTTGTCGTAACTCTCGGCGGCAGCGTTCAACACCTGCCTTAGATCGCCGACAGAGACAGTCCAAGACAGGGTCTCGCGGTCAGTGTTGGCGCACAGAAGTTGATACAGACGGTGGCTGTAACCCGACGTCAGTTTCGCAAGAACCTTGAGCTGAACAAGGAATCGCTCACCCTTCATCGACAGAAGCTTTTCTACTTCTGGGCTGAAGCGCCAGTAGATGACACCATGGCTCTCCGGAACCTCGGAGAGTGTGATCAAGCTGATGTTTCTGTGCCGGAGGGTATTATCTCCCGGAGCAAAGTACCCGATGGTGATGACCGAGCTTTGTAGGTTCTTCGCGGCGGCCAGAATTCGGCTGTTGCTCTTGTGGCTCTCCCACCCCATCGCCCGCTTAACATCGGTGGCCAGCGCCGAATAGACGCGGGTACCAGGAGCCGCCTCTCCCGTCATAGCGTCGCTCAAGACCGTATCAGAAGCATGGGCCAACATGGCATCGAGGAGCTTCCGGTCCACCACCGACAAATCCGGGTCCAAGACCTCGATCAGCTCGCGGACCTTCAGGAAGCTGGGATCGCCGTGCATCCAATTGGACACAGCGAGAGGACTCCGCCTGGGGCTGTTGACGACCGGCGCCGCCTGCTGGACGCGCACCTCAGCCGATGCCTCCTCAGCATCAGCAGCCGGCGTCGAACGCTTGGTTCCCCTCTCCATAGGCCTTCATGTCTCGGTTGTGCCGCTTCCACCATAGTGACGCGACGGAGGGTATGATGGCAACGGGCTTACGGTGGCCGGCAAGGCTGGGGTGACGCAGCGGGGGGCATAATGGCGCGGCAAGCGCAGCCTTCATAGCCCCCGGAACGTCACTGTGACGCGGCGGGGGCTATAATGGCCGACCAAGAGGCGTCACCACAGTGCGACGGCTGAATGGACCTAGCGGCTCCAATGAACCCCTTGCGGAACGCCATCATGGCCTCTGATGCGTCACGGTGACGCGTTGGAGGCTATCTTCGCGGACTGGCCGGCGCCAGCACAGCCCCGGGCACGTCACGGTGACGTAGCGGAGGCCATAATGGTCAGCAATCGCACCCGTCCGCCCAATGGTGACGAACTGGAGGCTATGCTGGCCATGCTTCACGCGGCCAGACGCGCCAAGATAGCCCTCAGCACGTCACCATGACGCATCAGGGGCAATGATGGCTGACATGTGTCGCGCCACTATAGCCTCCGCTGCGTCACAGTGACGTTGCGGGGGCTATAGTGGCTAATCGCATAGCGGAGCCTCGCCATTATAGCCCCGAACACGTCACTGTGACGTATTAGAGGCCATGATGGCTCACCGACTGATCACTGATGCTTGCAGCCATCCCTCAGGCTGGCGCTTCCCTCTGCCTGACCCCAGCAAACCTCCGCAATGTGGGCGACACTCCATTTGAATGTCGCTTGGCTTTCCAAACCTGACTTTCGTGGCGGAGACGATACACACGACGCACGCTCCGCGATACGGGGTAAAGACACCGAAAATCGACGTCTTTCTCGGGTATCGCCGTCCTTGCAAAGCGCCGCCTGTTGTGCAGCAAGCTTAGATTTCCAGCTACTGTGATGGGCGTCTTAGGGAGAATTTGGCGTGCCGAGCCGGCGGGCACTGCTTGGCTACTGCACAGAGCGAAGGTGCCGACGGAGCGAAAAGCAGGCGCGGAGCCTAGGATTGATCAGCAGCGCCATTATAGCCTCGAATCCGTCATCCCCATCACGATCCGGCGCACCGTGGAGGGCACCGCCGCCATTATGGCCCCCGCTTCGTCACCCCGACGAAGTCTGAGGCAAGATCGCCCAAAACGCCGCCATTATGGTCCTCTAGGCGGCAACACGCCGCGGTTTGAAGTCTAACGCCCGCTTCCCGCCCACTATTGCGGATTCGGACGCAGAGCGGTCGGCGCCTGCCGTGGGTGACTTCGCATGGGGTATAATGGCGGGATTACTCACTCTCACTTCGACAGACGCCGTGATTCTGCGTGAGTCGCCCGGGGGTGACGCAGTGTGGGGCATGTCGGTAAAGCCAAATTCCCGCCATCATGCTCCACGGCGTGTCACAGTGACCTACCGTGGAGCATGATGGCGAGCCACGTTAAGCCGTTATGCCCCCTTCCAAGTCACGGTGACGGATCGGAGGCTATAATGGCGGATTCGGCCCGTGTCGTTCTGTGTGAATCGTAGGGCTATCGTTTAGGCCGGAAGGAAGAAGTCACCATGAACGTCGAAGTGTAACGTCGGGGTCCCGCACGGGGCCTTTCCCACCAGACAGAATTCGTAGTTCGACAATCCCGTCCACCCAAGCTCACGTGGTTTGGGGATGATGGTGTATTGCTGTACTATTATACAATTGGAGCAACTGCATGGAATACGCTTCCAAGCAGAGGGTCGGACTTGTGCCCGCACGTTACCTCGACCACCCCGATGTAGGGGTCCTTGAGCTTGGCGTCTTGACGGTCCTGTCCACCCATGCAGACCGTACCGGGCTCTCCTGGCCGTCGCAGACGACGATCGCGACCAAGCTGAAGATCAACAGATCGACGGCGAACAGCGTGCTGGCGAAGCTCGTCAGCTTGGGATTGGTCGTAAAGGGCCAGCATCCCAATCCGAAGATTCGGGTCTGCACCTACCAGCTCCCTGGGCACGAGACACTTCTGGACGGCTTCCTGGGCAGCCTGCACCATGCTGTCGACGAGTTGCCAGCCACTGTTGCCGACGGCGACACAGAACACCCCGAACATCTCCATCAAGAATCTCTTTCTCTTGGGCGCGCGAGCGCGCCGGAGGGAGACATCGATCTTGGTGATGCCGACACAGCGAACCCGACCGGCCCAACGTCGCCAGGCCCGCTCGACGACGGCTGGACCCCTTCGCATGCCGACCTGTCCTTTGCCACCACGGCCCGCCCCGATTTGAGCTCGGAAGACGTGGCAAACGTCGTCCAGAAGTTCGTCGGCCACTACCGCGGCCAGCCCCTGCCCGACCCCTCATCCATCTTCCGCTGCTGGATCAGGAAGGAGATCAAGCGCCATGACCGTTCCGCCAATCATGCTTCCCCCCGCCCCGCGTCAGTCCACGACACCGGCCGGCGAGCGGCGAGGCGAGGTGGTGCCGTTCCAGCGGCTGCCGGCCAAGCCCGCTTTGACGCCTGGGCTCGAGCGGCTCTTGCGCGCCGAGCAGGTTTCCCTCACGTCAGCTGAACCGGCAAGTCCGAAGGACGGAGCACATCATCGGTTCGAGTTTCTCGGGACGACCGAGAAGGCTTGGCGAGCCAGCCCAGTCCCGGCGGCCGAGCGCACAGCCGCTGAAGAGGCAATGGCGGCGTTCGACGAATACCTGCGTCCGCAGGATTGGGAAACCAACGCCCGTGCCATGCGGGCCGTTGCCGTGCTGCTCTCCTACTATCGGCAGCCGGACCGGGCTCTGGAGATGGAAGAGGATATCGCCGGGCAGTGGGGCGAGGACATCGAGGAGTATCCCCTGTGGGCCGTGGAGGAAGCGTGCCGCACATGGCGCCGCACCCCGGAAAATCGACGCGCGCCCTACCCCGGCGAGATCCGTGCGATGTGCGAGCGGCTGGTCAGCCAAGCCCGTCAGCAGCGCGACCGGTTGCGCCGCTGTCTGGAGATGCCGTCGCAGATCGCAGCTCCAAGGCGCTTGACGACCGCCGAGCGCACCGCGTTGGATGAGCGCCGGCAAGCCGAGCACGCCGCAGCAGTCGCGCGGCTGGACGAGGTGAAGGCCCGCCTGGTGGCCGAAGGCAAGTGGCCGGGCAGTGTAGCGACACCGGCTGCATCGTCTGACACGGACACGGAGACGCAGGCGGGGGGTATGCTGCCGACCACCGCGGGCAGCTTCCAGCGTCTGTCCACAGCTATATCGGCTCCGGTCCGTTCGGCCATTCCCAGCGCGGCCGAACCCGCTCCTGCAGCGACCATTCCCGACCGTCCGACAATGACCAGCATCGCTGATGCGCCGGGTCCAGCAGAGCCTGATTCAATCGGTGGAGGGATTGCGGCGCATCGCACGCCGGGCAATAGCCCTGGAGCTCGGGCTTTGCATCCGCGTGCCTTGGTGGGCGGAGCACTGACAGGTCTGGAGCGCACCGCAAAAGCATCGGCACGGCCTGCCGGTAGGCAGCATAGATTTCCGGTACCTTTGCCAGGTCCTTTGCCAGGAGCCATCCCTTGGGGGCAAAAATGCCAAGGGGGGCGTTCACAAAGCTCACCAGCAGCATCTGGTTCTGAAAGCACTTCCAGCAGTTTGATGGGGAGGCAACCGCCGACAGCGATAGGGTGTGCGCGGCAGGCTCGGGCAAACGCACCCGACGGCTCAGCAACAACGTCACGAAGTCGCTGATGGAGGTCTGCCGGCCATCGCCATGGTCAACCCATGGTGCCAGGATGCCGTCACGCAGCGGAACCAGGTGGAATAGCGGCAGATCACGATTGGGCTCGTAGTCCGGCAGGCTGAAGCCGATCAACCACGCGCCGCGCACGCCGTCGGCAGCGTAGGCTGCTTGCCGGCGTTCGATCTCGTCCAAGGCACAGCGAGACATCTGGATCTCAATAGCGACGCTCCACCCTCGCACCGGATGTTGCGCGAGGACATCAGCCCGCCAGCGGCCATCAGGTCCGCGTGCTTCCGTCGACACGGTCAGGCCGAGCGCTTCGGCTGCGCGTGCGGCAAGCGTCTTCGCGACTATATGCTCAGGTGACTCTCGGTGGTCGCAGCTGGTACCGGGAGCGTGACGAAAAAACCGCCAGCCGCGCGAACTGATCACTGGCACGACAGGGGCGGAGCAGCAGCTCGCTGTCAGGCCAAGGTCCCGGTAGATAGCTTTGAGCGCATCCCACTCCGCATCGGTCATGGACCAGGCAGGGAACCGAGCGCCAGCGGTGGAGAAGGCGAGGAGGGGCATAGCTGGGAGTCTATCCTGAGGCAGGGTGCTGGGCAAAGGGATCACCATCACTTCGACCGGAGACTTCAAAGCTAGGGCGCGTGCCGGTTAGTCGACTGGCCGTGATGCGGCCGCCATGCCAACTGCCCATCGAAAAGCACTTCGCTGATGACCTATGCGGGCCTGATCCTCACGGCCGACGAAGAGACGCGTCCGCCGGTGCACGCTCGCTTCAAATCAATCGGAGAACTGTCCGGGAATGGGCTCACCGTGTTCGTCCACCCATGGGCCGGCGTCATCCAGCCCAGCCATTATTCCCTTCGGCCCGTGGCGTAATTCATCCGCAAACATCCGGGCTTCGTCGGCGTCGGCGTCCGGACCAAGGTTGTATGCGACTAGAAACAGGCGGCCGTCGTCGTCAAGTCGCACATCAACCCAATCAGGACCGCTCTTGATCCGAACAACGGGCGCCTCGTTATGAAAGTGGGGCGGCAGGATGGGATTGGTCATGCCGAATTCCTGTCCATGTGTCAGTCCAACCAATGCGCGGCCGATACGAAAAACGTGGCGTCCGTCGGCGCCGTGATCCCCGCGTCGAGTATCACCTCGCCATAGCCGCCGATTGTCGGGTCAATCGCCATTCGAGCAGCGATAACGGCCTCGCTATAGGTCGGGAAAACAGCGCAGTTGGTTCCAGATTGGCCGCTGTAGAACATCGCGCAGGTTCCGGTATAGCCTTCCGGAACCCGTGCCACGGCGAGGTCTCCGCCGAGATGATCGCTTATCCTAGCGACGACGTGTGCGAGCCGAGCGCCTTCATAGTGACCTCCGAAGAGACGAGCGATCCGGGCGCACGCCACCTCCGCTCGATGGTCAATTCGCATGTGGGTCAGGGCCAAGCGCTCGCTGGCGGCGAATGGTTTGTGTCCCATTGGTCGGGTATCCCTCTCTATCGTCCACCAACGTCGAGGCCGGACGCCGGCACCATCATTCGCAGCGGACTGTTCAAGCTACCAAAAGGCGGTGGTAACGCGCGCATGTGAAAGACATCGCTTTCTATCGTTTCTCGCGCGGCTCCGGATCGGTAATGCGTAAACGCCCGGTCTTGATCATTATCGGGCGGAAAGAGTGCCTCACTTCCAATGTCTTACCAGGACGCGAAGTAAAAGTTAAAATAATTAAGGGGAGGCACGGCACGGTACATTGGCGAAGACCAAAATAGCGTAAGTTAGTCTGTTTTAATTCTTGAAAATCGTACAAAGCGCACATATTGTAAGCCTATTCGGCGCCGGAAACTGCGCTAACCCGCCGACCTCCCCATCGGACGGGTCCAATTGCGAGGTGCATCATGTCAGAATACATGGCTGCTGCGATCATGATCGGTGGTCCGCTTCCCCATTTTCTTCGTGAGTCTCTGGCTCGCGTCGTGGCCGAGCAGGGCGTCGGGCTTGAGTATGGAGAGGGACCGCTTCTGCAGGAGGAAGTCCTCACCCTGATTGACGAGACGATCCGTTTGGGCGAGACGCTCCGCCTTTGTGACGATGAAGCGGCGAACGGCGAGTTCCAAACGCTGGAGGCGTTCCTGCGCTCGCACGGCGTTGCCTACAAGCGCACGTCCGATGCCAAGTATGAGGCGGATGGGCAAGCGATCCTGTTCGACGGGGCCAAGATCATCGCCCACAAGGCGAACCAGCGGGGCAAGGTGACCGCCGCCTATCGGGACATTGAGCAGGCAATTGCCGAAGGGCGCTTCGAGGCGCTGCTGGCGGAACTTCGGTTGGTCGAGGAAGGTCTGCCACCGCTCACCGATGCCCCGTCGCCCGCCGCGTCCGATGTCGGCGCCCAGGCGATCTTGCTGGCTGCTTGAGCGGGAGAGAGCGATGAAGACGCTGCACGCTCATCACATGACCACGATCGGCCTTATCGCAGGTGACCCGACTTCGGAAGCCACATGTCTTGCCGTCGGCGACGTGTCGGAGGCCATGTTCAAGGAGGGAGGCCATCCCGGCAACCTCTTCGCCTATGTGCCGCTGGGCGGGGATGCCACCGTGATGAAGGCCCTCGGCCTGTCACCTAAAGCGTTGGCTGCGACGTTCGCCCAAGCACCCGCCATGCGGGACCTGCTGTTGGAAATGGAAGGCCGGATCGCTGCCTTTTCGGATCTGTGTGGTGCGGTCCAGTACACGGACACCGCGGCGGTGTGGGAGCTACTGGACGGATTTCGCGAAATGATCGGTGCCACGCTTGGCAAGCGCGGGCCGGTGGAAGACGAAGCCTGCCGGCATTGCGTGCTGAACGAGCCCAATGCTGCTGTCCAAGTACAGGCTGACCGCCTGACCGTGACCGTTAAGCGTGCCGACGATGGGGTGTCGGTCTACGTGACCGGACCCGATGGTGGCGACATCACATCCACCTGGGCGCTGTTCTCCGATGCGGCGGATGGCTTCGAGCGGGAGGCAGCATAATGGCGCGGATCATTGATCTCAGCTGCCTCATCAACGCCGCGCGTGAACATGATCTGCCGTGCGTGGACGCCTGCGTGCGGGCCATCGGGTAACGTTTCCCGGTTGAGCAGTTGGGACGGTGAGCATGTCTTGCCGTCCCTTTCCCTCCCCTATCCCGCGCCAGAAGGACGACGCCATGCGTGGCGAGCATCACCACCCGTCGTATCGGGATCGCTTTCGGGCGGCCGACAAGTACATCGAGATCCAGGCCAACCACACGCGTCGGAACCGGATGCCGCGAGGGCACGAACTGACCCAACAGATCATGCGTGCGCAGGCCTTCCGCATGGTCGAAGAGGAAGATCGCTCCTGGCACATCATCTTTGGCCGCGCGTGCGTTGGCGTGATCCGCGAGAACGCAAACGGGTCCTTCTCCTGCGGGATGTTCCACGAGCCTGCACATCGGTCCCCGAAGAGCGCTCTGCGCCGCTTGGCCTGCCGGGTCCTGGCTATCGATCCGAACGCGATTCATGACGACGGCGGAAAGCCCGGACGGTGACGTCTGGCGGGTCAGACGATCAGACTTAACGCGACACCCTTCCCATCACCCAACAGGGCTGCCAAGGAGCGGCCCGCAACGAGGACACTGTGAGCGCCACTCTCCCCCCGTCCCTGCCGTCGAAGTCCGACTTAGAGGCCCTCACGCCGCGCCTCCGGGCCGGGCTGGTCGTGATCGGCCTGACCAGAACCTCGGTGACCGTCGAGGACTTTGGCGGCGCGGAGCCCAGCCTCCAGATCAGCATTGACGGCCACATCTACGTGCGCCCCCACCTTGGCGAGCACGATGGCGCTCCCGCCGTGCTCTGGACCGTCGACGCCGTGCGCTACACTCCCGCCACCCGACAGGCTCCAGCGGACGCCGAAGTGGCAGTTGTCGAAGACGGACTCCGGGGCCCCTTCCCCGCGCTGCGGCGAGCTCTCCAGGTCATCACCGATGACATTCTCGAACGGGCGGCCGATACGGTGGCAATCGGCCTCGATCTCACCGCTCACCGGCGCCAGACCAAGAGCATTGGGGCGCTCGCGGCGTGAGCAGGGTGACCGTCGCCCAGATGGCCGCCCATATCGCGCATCTCTGCGAAACGCATGAGATCGTGATCGAAGGGCATTCCCGCGGCGGCCGCGCCTTCCGCAAGGAACGGCGGGTGAAGATCCGTCCGGTGAAGTCGGCGGCCACTTATGCCGTGGCGCTACACGAAGTCGGCCACATCCTCGGCCCCTGGCAGTCTCAGACCCGCTTGTGCAGCGAGGCCGGCGCGTGGATGTGGGCCAAGGAGCATGCGTTGCTGTGGACGCCTGTCATGGAGCAGAAGCAGCGAGCGTGCCTTGCCAGCTATATGAACTGGGCGACGCGCCGTTCCAATCACGTTTCCATGCCTGAGCCCGAACACCCTTTCTGGGCGCTGTTGGGTCAACCTGCACCGGAGGCATCCTCATGACCATTCCCTCCTACCGTCCGGGCGAGACAACGGCGGCCGACGCCGAGCGCCTTACCACGATCCACGACTTGGCACGCGTGCTGGGTATCGACGCGACCCAAGATGCGCTGTCGAGGTTTGTCTACGACCAGACGGCCTGCGGCGCGTGGATTGCGGTGGTGCGTGCTGAGACCGCTTACCGGGTAACTGGGATCCGGCTGGGCAGCTACGTCGAGGGGGTTGACGAGGCGCCGGCTGAGAGGCTTCTCGCCTTGCCTTTCACGCTGGCTGAATTCCGTGCCGCACTAACAGAGATCGAGGACGAGGTGACGGCCATCTGGCGGCGCACGCACGGCTGCTTGGAATGTGGTCCCGGCGACCCTGAAACCGGCCTTCGCTCGGTTCGTGAGGGATGCCCGGCCTGCGGCGGTCATGGGCGTGTTCTCTGATCCTGGTCGAGGGCAGTCGTCGGCTGAGACAGACCGGCACCAGGCCTAATCTTTGCCGTTGCAGGGTCACAGCCTCGCAACGCACACTCCCCAGCTCCTCCCGGGGGTTTACCATGCACGATACGCTCCTCGCCCTTGATATCGAGACGATCCCGGACGCCGAGATTATCCCGGCGGACTGGCCGGCCGAGAAGTTTCCGCCGCATCACTGTCACCGTATTGTCGCCGTGTCGTTTGTCGAGGCGGAGATCGATCGCAGCTCCGGCGTTGAGCGTTACCTGATCCGGAACTGCCGGTCGGGCGGAGATCTCGATTATGATGAAGAGCGCATCCTTCGAGGGTTCTGGCAGCGCTTCGGCAAGGTGCGTCCGCGTGTCATCTCCTGGAACGGGCGCGGGTTCGACCTCCCAGTGCTGCGGCTCCGGGCGATGCTGTACGGCATCCAGGCAGCCGCGTGGTTCCAGTCGGGAGACAAATGGACCAATTACGGGCAGCGTTACCAACCAGACTGGCACTGCGATCTGATGGAGCAGGTGTCTGATTACGGCGCCGGACAGCGGATCGGCCTGCAGGACATTTCGAACATGCTTGGGTTGCCCGGGAAAGCTGGGTTCGGCCATGGATCGGAAGTCGCCGACATGATGGCGCGCGGAGAGGTCGAGAAGGTGCGGGCGTACTGCGAGACGGACACGTTGAACCTCTACATCGCCTACATTCGATGGGCGCTGCTCACTGGACGAACGGACCCGGCGGGCCACAACGCGAGCATCGACAGCTTGGTGGACTGCCTTTCGCGGGAGAGAAGCACGCGGCCACACCTTGGCGAATTTCTGGACCGCTGGCAGGCCTCGAAGCGACCCTATCCGATGCATGTCCCGGTGCCACGTCAGGCCATCGTTGACCGGCCTCACCTCGAAAGCAGCGACGTTCTCACCACCAGTCCTACTGAAGTGATCTGATTAGCGCTTGCTTGTGCTGTCCGAACGCGGCGCGTTCGTCATCTGCCCCACACTTCGGGAGTCCGGTGAAAGTGCCGGCTTGGTCGAGCTGTGGCGGCGATTCCCGTTACTGTCAGGAACGAAGAGGCACGGCTGGCGGTTTGCCTGAACGCGTTGAGCATACCGTCCGCCGATACGAAGCTGGTGTCAATGTACTAAGTGGACTTTGGAATAGTGCCGGCCACTGTCAGAGTTGAACAATAATCTGCCCTGGAAATGTAAAAAAAGGGGTGACTGACGAGCCAGGTTCTTCTTGATTGTGTGCGCCCTGTACGGTATTCTATGTGCGTCCCCCCGATGCATTGAGTTACCAATCATGGTCGAGATGATCTTAGGCCTGCCTCATCTTCGCAAAGGGCCGCTCCTTTCCCGCGCTCGTGAACTTGGCGTTCCGGTGCTGGTCAGCGCCAATGCTTTTGCTGTCTACCAGAAGGATGATCTGGGAATTCCGTACTTCGACGGCTTTGACGGAAGAAGTTTTGCCAACGCAAGCGGTATGAAGCTTCAGCTGGACAGTGGGGGTTTTTCGGCCATGAAGCAATACTCGGGCTGGCCTTGGGGGCCGCAGGACTACATCACTTTCGCCAGCTCCCTGCCGGTAGTGCGCTTCTATAGCATGGACTATTGCGTCGAGCCGGAAGTGGCCGGCTCGACTACTGAGGTTCATGACCGGATCTCCCGCACAGTGCGCCTCAACGTGCTCTGCCGGAACCTAGCCATCGAGGCGGGCTCCATCGCCCGCTTTGCTCCCGTGGTGCAGGGCTGGCAGGCCGCGGACTACGGGCGCTGCATTGAGCGCATGCCGTGGCTCTCGAAGCACTCGGTCGTCGGAATCGGCTCCTTTTGCCGACGGCAGCCGCACGGCCCGAATGGCGTTCTCCAAATCCTCTCGCATCTGGATCGTTGGTTACCGGCCAACTGTCGGGTTCACCTCTTCGGATTGCACGGAGAGGCAATGGAGCTGTGCCGTGAGCACCCGAGGGTCATCTCGGTCGATAGCCAAGCTTGGGGTAAGACGGCGCGTTGGGAGGCCTTCCATCGCCGGCGCGGCACTCATGGCAGGCGCAAGACCGATAAGGCCCAGATTGCTCTTCCGTTGCCCGGCCTGGAGCCGCAAGCACCTGTAGCGGATCCCGATTTCAAGAAAACGGACGCATACTGCGCCGAGGTGATGACCGGTTGGATGAACCGCCAGACCCGGCGGCTGAAGAAGGGCGGGTTCGCGTTCCAGGAGGCCCTTCCAATCCTCGCTTCCGTTGCCGAGGCGCCGAAGACCGAATTCGAGGCCTGCATTGAGCGGGCGAAGGAGGAAATCCGTCAGCTCATCGAGGACGGAGAACTGGAACACGACCAGATCACCGAAAACCTGATCCTGGGGTGGGCAGCCGACCTCCTGGACGATACGGACGCTGCAGACCAGGACCTGGACTCGGCCTGCCCCCTCCCCTTGGCTGCCTAACCGCGCCCACAAAAGAGCCGCGGCCGCACCCCCATGCGGGCATTTCGCCGGCTGTCCAAGTCCGACGACACAGCTGAAAGGCGACGATAATCAGCGTCTCTCGAAGGCGAGAGCGTCACCCTTGCCGGTTTAATCTCCCGGCAACGGAAGCGACCCATTCAACAGGTGCACCATGATCCATGTCGAACGCCGCAGCTTCCTTCGTGGAGCCCTCGCTCTCGCCGCTACCGGGATCGTCGTACCGGTCGCCATACAGCCGCTCGCAGCCGCCAGCGTCCCTGAGCTGCGGGTCTATCGGGACGCGTCCTGCGGATGCTGCGGCGCCTGGGTGAAGCGGATGGAGGCCGAGGGGTTCCATCCGAGTGTCGTCATGGTCGACGATCTCGCGCGCAAGAAGGCTGAACTTGGCCTGCCTGACTCCCTCTGGTCGTGCCATTCCGCCACGATTGACGGTTATGTGCTTGAGGGGCATGTCCCGCCCAGTTCCGTGAAGCGCTTGCTGACCGAGCGACCCAATGCCCGAGGCATCGCGGTGCCCAACATGCCCATGGGAGCGCCGGGTATGGAAATGGGCGGGCGGAAGGAAACCTATGCGGTCATGATCTTTGCCGATGGCGCCGATCCTGCCGTGTGGGAATGGCATTGATCCGTACGGGAGGCGCTGATCTCATGAGGCTGATCCAGCTCGTTGCCGTGACCTTCGCCCTCCTGGGGGTGGCCGCGTGCGCTCGGTACCCGCTGGGCATGTCGGAGACCGAGTTCAAGGCGTTGTCGCCCGGACAGCAGCTTGAGGCGCGCAACAAACAGGCGGATCTAGACGCGGCCGAGGAACGCCGCCGTGCAGAGGAGCTTGCAGCGCGGCGCCAGGAGCGGGCGGCTTACATGGCGCGCCTCAATGCTGGCGGGGTCTTCGCGGCGCCGATGCTGCGGCCTTGGGGTGGTGCGGTCCCCTACCCGGTTCCGGTGCCGGTTCCCAGCACCCCGATCGCAAGCACCTACTCGCGCATCCTAATCGTGGGCGGCGTGGTGAACGTGCCGGTCGGGGACGGTCTTGTCAGGACGAGGCGCGACTGGCGACCGGCGCTCCCAGTACCCATCGTTCTGGCCGAGGGTGAAACCGCACTCATTGAGATTGAGCGCGCCGACCGGAAACCCGGTTCGAACACGCTGCGCGTCGCACGTCTGAGCGGGACAATAGTCGTCGGATACGATCAGGAGATCTATCCTCTGGCCGGAACCTATCCGCTCGAAATCAGCGGAGTGATCCGTGGAGCGGTGATCTCGATTGCACCGGGTTGATCCCATCCAGGGGCGGCCGCAGTGTTGAAGCCGGAAAACGGGAAGAGGACGGCGCGGGAGGCTTCGCCGTCCTCACTCCTTTTGGGGCGCGCTTAGTCGGAGCAGACGAGGGCGTTCATTGCCCATTGTTTTGGCTGCGTGCTGGCCGCCAGAAACAGTAGTTACGTTCAAGACCCGGCATCGCATGAGCCGACACTCACTGATAGCCTTTTTTAGGAACGCCGTTTTCTAAACGAGACGATGAGGATCTCTGCCGTCTGCTTCTGACGCCGGTGCGTTGACAAATATTCGGCATAGACGATGGAAAAAATATCGAGCAGTCGCACGTTTTTGCTTGAGCTTATGCGCTCTGTACGATTTATTTGTTCCTGTGCATCGCGTTTCCCCAACGCACTACAGCAGGAACACATATCATGAAAAAGTCGATTGCCCTTTCAAATCTGCGCCGGTCGGAACGTAACGTTCGGAAGACCTATCCGTTTGCTGATGTCCAGTCTATGGCGGCTGATATCAGGGCGCGAGGTTTGCTCCAAAACCTGATCGTTATTCCGACCAGGGACGATGACGACACCTTTGAAGTCGTTGGCGGCGGGCGGCGTCTGGCCGCTCTGGAACTCCTGCGGACCAAAGGCGAGATCGACGGGACTTACGCCGTCGATTGCGCGGTTCGAGAGGCTGACGAGGCCGAAGAGGTGTCGCTTGCGGAGAACGTCCAGCGAGTGAATATGACGCCTGTGGACGAGTACCGTGCGTTTGCCGCGCTCTTGGAGCAGGGCAAGACAGCTGAGAACATTGCCATCCGCTTCGGACTCCCGGTGCGTGCGGTCCAACAGCGTCTGAAACTGGGGCGGCTTAGCCCACGTCTGCTGGACCTGTTCCGTGACGGCAAGATCGACAAGGAAGTGTGCGAGGCGTTCACGTTGTCCGACGATCACGCCATCCAGGAGCGTGTTTACGACGCGCTCAAGCAGTCTCATTCGCTGCACCCCTATCATATCCGGAAAGAGTTGGCGCAAGAGCGGGTGCCGGTGACCTCCAAGCTCGGGACCTTTGTTCGCGCGGACTACGTGGCGAAGGGCCTGCCCGTCACCGAGGACCTGTTCAAGGAGGATGGGACTTATCTGGACGACCGCACCGCCGCCTTGGAGATTGCCACCGAAAAACTGCGGCGGGAGTGCGACCGGCTGGTCGCCGAAGGCTGGGCATGGGCGAAGCCGATGCTGGAATACGATCATGCGGTGTTCGCGTCGATGCGGAGCACTCGACCGGACCAGGAACGTCAACTCACGGCCGATCAGGAAGACGAGCGCTTGGCTCTGGTCGTTGCGCACAACGAGATCCTCTCCCGCTATCACCCGGAACTCACGGTCGGCAGGCCCGGCGGCGCTGCATCCGTGGAGGATGATGCAGAGTTGGAGGACGACGAAGATGAGGGGGACTACGAGGAGAGCTTCGATGAGGGCGACGAGGACGCTCCCGAGATTCCGCAGGAGGACCTCGACCGCATGGCCGAACTCAAGCGCCTGATTGCCAGGATCGATGCGTCGAAGGGGCGGTTCTACAGCGCCGAACTGAAAGCCAAGGCTGGGGTCTTCGTGCTGATCGGCAGCGACGGCGACTTCGATCTGCGCGAGGGCTACATCGCTCCGGACGCGGTTGGTGAAGGCGAGGCCGCGAACGCGCCGTCCGCTGGCACGCTCATGCAGACCGGTTCCGATAGAAGCGCGAGCAAGCCTGCGCGAGGGCCGTATACGGCGGCTCTGGTCACAGACCTGGAGGCTCACCGGACCCAAGCCTTCCAGCTGGCTCTTGCGCAGGAACCGCAGTACGCGAAGAGCTATCTGATCTATACGCTATGGGTGAAGCTCTCCATGCGCTGCAACATGGCGGCGGCGTCGAACCTGTCGGGGCATTTTGAGCGGCTCTCGGGGAGCGTGGTGAAGATGGGCGAGACGCCCGCTGGTGCTGCCCTCGCCAAATTGCTCGACGCCTTCAAGAGCATGATCGAACCGGAGGACGGCTACAGCGGGCGTGAAGCGTTGCCGCTGTTTCGGACGATCCACAGCCTGTCCGATGCGGACAAGGACGCGGTCCTGGCCGTGCTGTTCGCGCAGACCATCAGCGTCAGCCTGTCCGAGCATGGCGGAAAGCGGGATGACGTGGTTGAGCATATCGGCACCGAGATCGGGTGCGATCCGGCTCGCACATGGAGGCCAACCGCGCCGGAGTTCTGGTCGCGCGTGTCAAAGGGGTTCGTGCTGGACGAAGTGGCCGTGGTCGGCAAGGGGGTGCAGACACTCGCCCCCGCCAAGAAGGCCCAGATGGTCAGCACGCTCGACCGTTGGTTTGGATCGCCCGACGCCATCATGCTCTCGGAACTTGGTCCTGTCGCCGCCGCCGCCGATGCCCCGATCTCGCAGGATATGGTGGCGGGCATCCAGCAGTGGCTGCCGCCCGGAATGGCGTTCGCTGCCGGGGAGGAAGAAAGCAGCTTGGTGACCGGCGCGGACGAGGAAGCCGCCTGATCTGAGTGGCGCGCGTGACCACGCGTCGCGCGCCCTCCCCCGCCACCGCGAAAGCGAGAATACCGACATGGACACCCAGATCACGATCTCCGACAAGGAAGCGGCCAGCCTTCTGGTCCTGCTGCAATTCCTCAAGACCAGCTCGGCAGCGCCCGAAGAAAGCGAGTTCGACCATCCGGAGGGCTCCCTCGACGATATCGAGATCGAACGCCTATGCCAGCGTCTGGAAGGGCATCGGCAAGCCATCGCCGCCGATATTCAGCGCGTCGGTGTTCCGTCGTCCGACACCGACGCCAGCATGGAGGAAATTGAAGAAGGAAGTAATCCGGTGCCCTATATCGTCCGGGTTCGCGCCAGCATCGGCGCGGACTATTGCGTGCTCGCGTGCAGTGCTGCGGAGGCCGAGCGAAAGGCTGAACGGATTGCCCGCATGGACGACTGGTCTACTCGCATCTCCGACAACGACAGCAGCATGGACAGCTTTGCCGTGATTGACAGCCAGCGGGAGGGTGAGGGCTGACTTCGCGATGTGCGCGCGAAAGGCGACGGAAACCGACGTCTTTCGAGTGGGACGGGTCGGCGGATGAATCGCTACACTTCCAGCCCGTGACTTCACACGGGAGCCGACCATGGCCGCTGGCAGCAACACGACCATTGCCAAGATAAGCGGACGAGCAAAGCCCAGCGCGATGGCGTGCCCACGCTGCGGCAGCACGCTCAACGGTGTCACCGAGACCCGCACCCAGTCCGACAACAGCATCCGCCGCAAGCGTACCTGTGCCAGTTGCCGGGGAACCTGGATGACGGCCGAACGTGCGCTGAGCCCCGGTCCGGGAGGCGAGCGCACTCAGCTTGGGTTGCGGACCTTCACAGGCCATGACCCTTGCCCAGCTCCCGATCCGCATACTGGTCCTGTGGCTCCATTGGCGCTGTTTCTGCCTTGGCTGGAAGACCATGAACGCGAGCTTCTGCTTCTCTCCCGCCAGCTCCGGCCTGAGGACCGCCGCGTCCTCAGGGAGCTGACCCGTTCGCTCGGGGCCGGGGCAGCTGCCGAGGCACTGCCGAATGGGGGCGGCACTCAAATCGACCAATATGTGGAAGACGTGGGTGTGTAAGAAGTGACTGCCGCCACTTCGTGATTGTTAGAGTCGGACGCCGCAGATAATTGTCGGGGTGCGACAATAAAGAAAGATCAGTATTTTGCCCTGGTGAGTCATCATCTCTTGAATGATGCGCTCTGTAAGATTAACGTGGTCGTCAAGAGGCCTAAGTCGCACAGGGTGGGCCATGATCCCTATCGTCATTCAGACCGACCGCTTCCCGGTGGGGAACATCGAGGTCTATGGGCGCAAAAGCAACGCCGATCTGATCAGCACAATGGGCGGTGATGCGACCGTGAACGCAATCAACTGCATCACCCAGGCCCACGCTACCGGTAAGCGTGGCCGCCACCTTGCTGCGGCCTGATCGCCGCGATGCGCGTCTGAGGCAAACATGAGCCGTCGTCAACTTCGTCCCTACCAAGTCGAGGATCGCGAGAAGATCCTGCGTGTCCTCCGGCAGCGCCGCCACCCGCTTTACGTCTTGCCGACGGGCGGTGGCAAGACCACCACATTTGTGGAGGTCGCGGAGATCGTGTCGGGGGCTGGCTGGCCGACCTTGATCCTGACCCACCGGTGGGAACTTCTGAGCCAGGCGTCTCAGACGCTGCATCGCCTGCGGCTGCCGCACGGGCTGATCTATCCCGGCCGCATGCTGGCGCAGGAGGATGTCTATGTCGCTTCCATCGACACGCTGGCGTCGCGCCTGGACAACTATGCGCCGTTCCTGACGAAGATTAGGCTCGTTATCGTCGATGAAGCGCATCACGCCGTCTGCGGAAAGTACATGCGGGTCTTCGATGCCTTGGATCGAGCCCTGCGTCTCGGTGTGACAGCGACGCCGTTTCGGGCAGACGGCACCGGGCTTGGACTCGTGTTCGATACGGCGGTCGAGGGGCCGAGCATGTCCTGGCTTACCGAGCAGGCATACCTCGTCCCTGTCGACATCTATGCCCCGCCCCTTCACCTGGATCTTCGCAGCGTCCGGATCAGCTGTGGCGACTATTCGACGTCGGAATTGGAACGCATTCTGAACAACCCGGACGTCACCGAGCCTGCTGTGCAACAGTACGCTCGCCTCGCCTCCGGTCGCCCCGCGATCTTCTTCTGCGTCAGCCGCGCCCACTGCGTCCACGTTGCGGAGCAACTCACGAAGGCCGGGTACGCGGCGGCGCCGGTGGACGGAAAGATGCCGGAGGAAGTGCGCATCGCCCGGCTTAAGGGACTTGCCGACGGAACGTTGCAGGCGCTGACCAGCTGCGAGCTCGTTTCCGAGGGCACCGATGTACCAAATGTCGAAGTCGGGGTCATGCTCCGCCCAACCAAGAGCACTGGACTCTTCCAGCAGCAGGGCGGCCGGTTCACGCGGCCATCCGTTGGAAAGGTCAGGGGCATTCTGATCGACATGGTGGGCAACACCCTGGAGCACGGCATGCTCGACGAGGAGCGGGCATGGTCTCTTGACGGCGGCCACGAGCACCGTGACGTCACACCCGTTCACCGCTGTCGCAGCTGCTTTCGGGTTACGCGTGTCGACGATCGTCGACAGCACTGTCAGGACTGCGGGGAAGCCTTGCCGGCGCGCAAACTGGCGGCCCTCTGTACGCCGGATGACGGCAAGGTGAATCGGCGCAGGGTGATCGCGTCGATGTCGGACGATCAGCTCAAGACCGGGGGCTATCGCACGTTGATGCGGCTCGCCCGCTCCGTCGATGACCTCGAACGGATCGCTCGAGCCAAGAACTACCACCGCGGCTGGGTGCGCTATCAAGCGAAGGAGAAGGGGCTCGCGGCCTAGAGCCCTCGGGAAAGACGGTCAAAACCGACGTCTTTCGCCAACGCGCTGCTGGTGCCCAGTCCGTCATAATGGATGTCATGACCATGAGAGTTTCGAAAGTGCCCTTCCCCACCCTCGCCGAGATCGAACGCAATGTGATCCATTGCCCCGCCGAATGGGTTCGCGATCACACCCCGGTGACCGTCGCCACCATCGACGGTCCGGCCCATCCCCGCGTCGTGTTTGGACACGGCCCGATGGGTGTGTGCCTGCATGAGATCGCCGATGAAACGTGGTGGCTTGTGTTCTGGCGCGATAACGGACGTCTGCTGTCCTGCTGGGAGGATATCCACCAGGCGCAGACCTTTGCCGATACGCTGATGCGGGTTCCCTACATCGACGAGATGCTGGCCGGTATCGACAGCCCGTCCGGCAATCTGCACCCCTGGCTGATCGGCCTGAAGACTGCGGTGATGCAGTTGTCGCTCAACGGCGCGGCCGCCCTCGATCCAACCACCAATCGGCCGGCGCAGCACTTCGAGAACCGTCACTGCACGTAATGCCGTCTGGAGACACCTCATGCCGCCGGCCAACGACAACAAACCGAACACTCAGTCCAAGATGCTCATCGGCGTCCTGCTCGGATTTTGGCTCGGGGTGGTCCTGTCGTACTTTCCGCGCCTCGTTTGATCGGCCGGCGGTGGAGCGAACCCGCCGACCCGGTCGAGCCCGAGCTTGTCCCGATCAACTCCGAGCAACTTCCGCCACGCCCTCCCCGCTCTTGACACGGACCCGCACGATGCCTCGCTTAGCCATCCTCATCGCCGCAATCATGGGCGTCGCCGCTGTTCAGCCAGCGTTGGCCCAGCAGCAGCTGCCACCGGCGGCGGCGGAAATGCGCAAGGGCTATGATCGCAAGGCCTGGGGTGATTGGGAGCCTGTAGAAGGGTGCCTGACGACGCGGCACGCGGTGCTGGCCGCCACATCGCTCGTTCAGCCGAGGCTCCGAAACTGCAAGGTCGTAGCGGGGCTCTGGCGGGATGCCTGGACCGGGGCTGAAATTACCGATCCCAAGAACACGGACATCGATCACGTTGTGCCAGTTCAGGAAGCGCACGACTCCGGAGGGTATCGGTGGGAGACCGCGGTCCGACATCGGTTCTTCAACGACCTGGAGAACCTGGTTGTGACCGGCCGCGAGATAAATCAGCGAAAGGGCGCCTATGGTCCCGAGGCTTGGCTGCCTGAAGGGGAGACCGAACGGTGCTTCTTTGTCCGGCGCTGGATCTACATCAAGCACAAGTGGCAGCTCACCGCCGATGAGCGGGAACTCCAGGCACTGCAAACAGTCCTTCAAACGTGCCCCGTCGACCAGCAGGTCTCCCGAGGGGGCAGCCCAAACCCGACGGCTCCTATCACAGGATCAGAACTCTATCGCTGATCTTAGAGCGCCTAACAAAACGGGGATTGGGCTGTTGGGAGGGGCATGGCTGCACCTCTCGTCTCCGATGCCCTGTGGGCACTGATTGAGCCCTTGCTCCCGCCGGAGCCGCCTAAGCCGAAAGGCGGGCGGCCTCGGCTGGACAACCGCGCGGCGCTGACCGGTATCCTGTTCGTATTGCGCTCCGGCATTCCCTGGGAACTGCTGCCGGTGGAGATGGGATGCGGTTCAGGCATGACCTGTTGGCGCCGGCTGCACGAATGGCATCAGGCCGGCGTCTGGGAGCGGTTGCATCGTTTGCTGCTCGACCGGCTCGGCTATGCCAACGCCATCAACTGGGAGCGGGCTGCGGTGGACAGCGCCGCCATCCCGGCAAAAAGGGGGGCGAGGAGACCGGCCCGAACCCGACGGACCGTGGAAAGCCGGGCTCCAAGCGGCATATCCTCGTCGATGCCAATGGCATCCCGCTCGCCTTGAAGATCTCTCCCGCCAACCGGCACGACAGCAAGCTGTTGGAGCCGTTGGTCGATGCGGTACCGGCAATCCGCCAGTGTGCCGGCCGGCCACGACGTCGTCCGGCCAAACTGCACGCTGACAAGGGCTACGACTTTGCCCACTGCCGGCGGGCGTTGCGCCGCCGCGCGATCATTCCACGCATCGCCCGACGCGGCATCGAGAGCAGCGAGCGCCTGGGACGGCACCGATGGGTGGTCGAGCGAACCCTGGCCTGGTTTGCCCGCTTCCGCCGTATCGCCGTCCGTTATGAACGCCGAGCCGACATCTTCACCGCCTTCCACCACATTGCCGCCGGCCTCATCTGCTGGCGCTTCGTCCAGAGATGGTTCTGTTAGGCGCTCTTAGGGCATTCGGCCCGAGTGAGCGATTCAGCAGCGCGCGCCCAGACGGCCCCCGCTTGGCCGCACCGCAGGATCGATGGGCGTCGCACAAGGACATCGAATGACCAGCATAATGCCGCCCGATCGCACCCGCACTGGGACTTCAGGCCCGTCCGTGGTAACGGTCGGAAACATGACCTCGACTTCGGACACGACGATGCCCAGAGCAGTTAATGCGGCGATCATGACCAGTGAAGCCTTCGTTTGGTGGCTGCACACGATGCAGTGGACCCACTCCAAGGCGGCGCAAGAACTGGGTCTCAGCATGAGCCGCATCGACGAGATGCTGCGAGGCGCAAAGCGTGGCACGAACACGCCCACGACCATCCCCGCCTACATGTCCTTGGCTTGTGCAGCGCTTGCGGAGGGACTGCCGCCGTTCGCGTGGGACGAGAAGAAAGGCGTGATGCCGCCCGAGGATTTTGAGCGGTGGCGGGCGGAAATGGGACAGGAGTTGGAATTGGGCAAGCCCGTTCCCTTCCGGCAAATCGCGGCCATGCTTGGATTGAGCAGCGTTGAAACGCCTGCGTACTGGGCGCGTGGCGTGCGCCGGGATGGGAAGCCCGCGCCAATCTATCGTGACCGTGCCCTGGCTCTTAATGCGCTCCTGCATGGCGTCATGCCATGGACCGCGGAGCGCTAAGCCTAGGAAGAGTGCCTTGATGCCGCTCGCACTTGGCCAGAGATGCTGTGCGTCGCCGACCTGCACCGGGAAGCTGCCCGTGCGCCGGTGCCGGTCGGGCGGCCTAGCAAAATCTTGAAATTCCCTTGAGCCCGGCGGTGATCGCCTGAAGGTCATCCGCGGCGGGCTCTTGGTCGTCGCTGCGTAGTTGCGACATTGAGTTTAACCGGGATCGGAAGAGCTCAACCTCGTTAGAGCCTTCGCCAAGTCGATCAGGCTCCTGCGCACGGACAGGTCGCTGATGGTGTAGTAGGCACGGACCAGCTCCAGAGTTTCGCGCTTGACCATCGGATCCGGCTCGTAGGCGGTGCCGGAGTGCTCGCCGATCACTGCTGCGCCGTCTTCGTCGACCGGGGCCGCCGCAACATGAGACGGCATGTCATCGAAGAAGAAGGACAGGGGCACATCAAGCACGCGCGTTAGATAGAATAGGCGTGACGCGCTGATGCGGTTCGCCCCGCGCTCGTATTTTTGTACCTGCTGAAAGGTGAGACCAATGGCCTCCCCCAGTTTTTGCTGACTCATACCAAGAAGGGTTCGACGTAACCGGATGCGAGCCCCAACATGCGCGTCAATCGGGTTGGCTCCCTGCTTCTTGCGGCCGCGGGTCTGCTTCGGCTTGGTATCGTTGCTCATCGTAGGTGAACTCCTTATGCAGCGGCTGCAGTGGGCATTTGGAAAGGTGACACTGGGGCTGTGGTAAGGCATGCCGGATTCAGGAGACCGGCGCCGGGCGATGCACTACCTGGGATCATCGCCCACCCGGCCGGGAAGGCTACCTCGTGGCCGAAGTAATCTAGTCGGTTATGCGCCTCCAAAGCGGCCTTGAAGCCGCGCGCGGCGACACTGCCGAACTCACAGATGGGGCCGAGAGGGCTCAGCTTCACAGTGCTGTGCATACTCATTGCTTCTGACGGGGGAGGTCGCCAATGGCTTCACTCCACTGGTCGTCGAGGCCAAAATAAGAGATATCTGTTAACGGGTCAATGAGCGATATCGCTTTAGCGCGGCGATGGATAGAGCGCTTCGGAGCGGCCCAAAGCCCTTTCCAAGAAGTATGTTGAGGAAATGGGCCTCGGTTTCGCCATCGGCGCTTTGTGACTGCATCGCCCCCAATGCTCAGCATTGAAGAGGATCGGGAAGGTTATGTCGGGGATGCGCTGGAGAAGGTGCTGGTCAGTCGCGGGGTCAAAGTCCACGAGGCTAGGAATGACGGCGAGTAGCGGCTGGATGGCTCTTTGGCAGTTGATTGCCCAGGTCAGCGGAAGCGGTGGTATGCTGTCGGCACCTTGAAAACACTCAAGCGCACCTGACCAGAAAGACGCAAACAGAATGTCAGTCTCAAAGCCCATGGGAAAGCAGTTTTCGAGGCCTGCATTCGGCACGGCACGGTCACAGAGCAGCCTCTCTCAGGGCGGCGTGCGGCCGGCGAGCCGAGTGAATGGAACGGCACAGCAGAAACAAGCTCAATGGCTTGCCCGTGCAGCTGACGCGGAGCGTAGTGGCGATGCGGTCGAAGCAGAGTTGTGTCGGCAATACGCCGAGCATTTCTTTCGCGTGTCACGAGGACAGGAATGAGGGGCTCTGCGGAGAACGGAGGCAGCATAGCCCGGGCGTAGAGTGCAAAGCACGGCAGACGGCACTCGCCAAATGGACGACATGCTGTTCGACCGCGACGCAGTTGATTGTGCCAGGTGATCCAAGAGCTTTGCGTTGCGTACTTCGAGCCGACAGGGGGCCCACCTGCTTCTGTCCGCCCTGCCCTTCAGTGCCGACAGTTTTCTCAAGGGCGTCGCCAAGCGGTGAGCCTGCGAGCGGACAGCCCTCATAGCTGAATAAGTCAGGTTCGATTGCTACCGAAGCAGGATCAACGGTCTTGAAAATCGGTGCTGCCCGCCGGGAGCCATCGCCGAGCCGGCAGTACCCGCGCTCCAGTTCCTTTTGAGTGCTGAACCCGAAGCCAATGAGTTGCGCCCGACAGTTCATAGGTCTTCATAGATCGTCGAGGCGGCGTTTTACCCGACGTCGGGTAAAAACCTGAGGTCCGGGAGGCACGGCTTGCCTCCGGCACCGCCCTCTGCCTTAAGCCGCGCAGCATCGCACGCGCATAGGTGCGACCGGACAGGTTCAAAGTCGCACTGGCTCGTCGAGGCGACGTTTTACCCGACGTCGGGTAAAAGTCGGCCAGCAAGGGCGGTGCGGACGCTTGGCAGGCATGAGACATCTCAACTTTCCTCGGTTTCAAGGACGCGGCCGGATGTCGTCTGTCACTTAAGGGCGGTTTTCAGAATGCACTGAGGCGGTTTGCGATGATGAGGATGGCGGTAGCGAGCAATGAGAGGACCAGCCGCCCGAGCCTATCCTGATGCTTGATCAAGGAGTTTGTTTGCGAGCAGTCAAGCGGAGCTGTGCTCAACAATGCAGTCAGCCCCACCGAAGTCTGAGCCTTGGCCTCTGCGGGCCATGCGGGTGTGCGGCCTAGTCCCGTGGCGGAAACAGCGCCAGCAATCGTCGGCGCTGTCATACGCTACGTCGGCGTAGAGTCTGCTGATGGCAGTGCAGACGACTTGGCTCAAGCACAACAACTCTACAAGAACTTTAGTGTAATGGACGTTGGCGCGTGAAAGGACGACTAATGATGTTTGACAAGCCAAGCCACGGTAGCGCCAGCGAAACTAAGAACGATGATTACAGCAATCGTTTGAATTGTCCTAGCGATCATGTTGCACCCGAAAACCTGATCCCGCCATGTGAAGGCGGACGGTCGCTGTTTGGCTCTTTGTGGCACGGTGTCTCCGCAGTAAACTGTGACTGACGAATTCGGATACTAGTGTATCTCGATACGCATGTCAACTCGATGGGGTGAAAATGGCACGATTGAGCCGCTTAGAGAGTATGGCGAAGACTCGTGAGACGTTGCTTAAGTCAGCGGTGGAGCTTTATCTGAAATTTGGCTTTGACCCGATAACAGTGGACCAGATCGCGGAGCATGCGGGTTATAGCCGGGGTGCTTTTTATGCTCACTTTCCATCAAAAGATGCGATCTATCTCAAGATCGCTCTTGATGAATCTGCCAAGGTTGAGAAGAGTCTAATTTCTATTATTAGAGAATCAAATTCACGCGATGATTTAATAAGAAATATTTGCGAATGGACGGATCGGGGCATAGACAAAAATGAATTTAGCCACCTTATTGTAAAAACTCTCTACAATGCAAAGAGTAATAGCTTATTGTCGAATGAGGATTTTTCTAAATTACGATCGTTCTGGTGTCAAGCTGGCGAGGCACTGACCAGATTCTTTCCCGACAGTCGTCTGCCGGGCACGCCAGAGGAGATTGGAGCAACTATACTTCTTGTGTTGGCTGATGGCCAGTTCGTTGAGCGAGCAGGAGGTCCAAAGACAAGCCGACTACTGCGACTGACGTTAGAAGCATTTCTACGTTGACTGTATTGTCAATGCTATAGGTGTGGCTTATAGAGTAGGGTTCTGATCTGTTAGTCGCTATGTAGTCCAACAAAGTGCAGCGTGGCAGATGGAGAAGGTACCGGACCCTCAAACTCGAATTACCGGCACTTCGTTAGGGGCGGTTTTTAGAATGTACTGAGGCGGTTAGCGATGATGAAGATGGCCCCTGCTGTGAGCAGGGCGTGGATGATCCGCCCCGACCGATCCTGTCGTCGATCCAGGCGCTTGTTCGCGAGCAGCCAAGCGCAGCCGTGTTCGACAACGCATCGGATTTTGCCGAGCCCGGAGCCGTGGGGCTCGCCGATCTTGCGGATGTACGGTTGAATCCCGTCACGTAAGCAGAGCCAACGATTGTCGGCACTGTCGTAGCCTGCGTCGGCGTATAGCCTGCCGATGGCGGCGCAGACCACCTGAGCTAGGCGCAGCAAGTCCGGGAAGAGCTTGTTGTCATGCACATTTGCGGGCGAAGGGATGGCCGCGAGCGGTAGTCCATCAGTTGAGACCACAATGTGAAACTTGGTCCCGGGCTTGCCGCGGTCGGTCGGGTTCGGTCCGGTCAATTCACCACCGTGCTTGGCCCGTACCGAGCAGCTGTCGACCACGACGTCCCAAGCGGCAGCGTCGGGACCGGAGCGCACCATGCGGACAAGGACGGCGTGAACTCGCCGAAGCAACGCAGTCCTGTGCCACTCATCCAGACGGCGGCGCAGGGTCGAACCCGACGCACGCCCGTCCGCCGCCCGCAGCTCGCGCCATTGGACGCCCTCGCGCAGGAAGAAGCGGAGTGTTTCGATGACCTCCACGGTGGACATCGGCGGACGCCCAGGGCCGACAGGCCGATCCTCGATCCGGTCGATGATGCCCGCCACCAAGTTCGCAACTATCGGTCCCATACCTGCCTCTCTGTGCCAGAGGCACAGGAAACCGACAGCAGATCAGTGGGTTTCCGGAGGGGTTTCATCGTATGCCAGGTTCTGGAAACCGCCTCTTAGCGGTTACCGCGGGCTTGCGGGTCAATCAGCACCTCGTTCGCGGTCGTACCACGACCGGAAAGCTGCGGTGGCCTCTTCCCTTCCCTATCCTTTTGGCGAGGAAGAGGAGACGGCCCCAAAAACTCCCCTCCGTTTCCTCGTGCCGCAATCACAAGGCCGTCGCTCAGGGAGATGGTGCCTAATTAGCAATTTTTGCCAGGTCGGCTGGGGGCGGCCGCCTCGCGTATTACGCCTGCGCGCGCGGACCGGAATGCGGACAGCTTCGTTATGCAGAGCGCGCCAAAGCTCACCGCCCTGCCCCATTTCTAAATACGCGTCACTGTTCGGTCGCGGGTGTCCTCGTTCGCCGTGGACGGTTTTGGGTCGATCATCTGCAAGAACGGCTTGGAGCCGACCCTGACACGCCACAGCATGTAGCAGTGGCTGCAGTCGCGTCCGTCAGTGCCCGACCAAGTATAGGGCCAGCCCGGATATCGGGATGCGTCTGCCATGGCAGAAGTTGAACGATAAAGTCATACGGTCACCTGCAGCGTGGTCAATGGTACAAAACCATGGCGGCATTTTGGGGCCGCCGCAGTAACGCTCGCAGGGACTGCCGCTCTTAAACCAGCGTCATGTCCAGCCATCGGGTGCCGCTGTCTCCCTTGTTCTTGATGGCTATGATGGAGCTTTTGTGCGTCTGAATGCCCTCTAAGCGTCGGGGTTCGACTTTCAGCTTTTTGGCGGCGCGATCCAGAAAGATCGGGTCGACGCCAAGCACGAACTTTGTTCCCATCTGTGCGAGGATCTCGTCGGGAAAGTCCGTCAGGTTCTGTGATGAGAGGATCAGACCGAGCCCGAACTTACGTGCCTCTCGAGCCCATACGCTGATGATATGATCAGCCTCAGGCGACACAAATTTATGGCTTTCGTCGAGAAGGACGAACATGACGGTCTCTGGTTTCTGACCCTCTCCTCGGGCCGCTGCAAAGATGTCATCCAGAATGAAATCGACCGCCATCCTCTGGCCGTCGGACGAAAGCGCTGACAGATCGTAGCGCCAGATCGCTGCTGCTGGATCGAACTCGTATGTATCGGCTCGAAACAGTCCGGAGCGCTCCAGATTGCAGATCCGCTCGTAACAGCTTTGGAGGACCTCCTTGTTCCCGTAGCGGAACAGTGCGCTGACCTCCTGGCCATCGGACATACCTTCAAGGAACCGCTCGAACAGCTCACGGCATCTGTCCTTGAGCTTGTCGATGTCCACGCTGGTCTCCTCGCCACGGATCTCCTTCTTGATTGCGCGATCCATCGAGCGCAGCTTGCGGCTGAGATCGTCGAGCGCGGCAACGGTTTCTGAACTGGTGCCCAGAAACACCTGGGTCATCTTGCGCTCCATGAACCACTTGAGCGTCTTCACGGTGGGGTGTCGCTTGGGCATCTCAGGATTACGCCGGTCATCATAGCGCAGGTTCCACGTTTCAGGCCGGTCAGCGTGGAAGCCGAGGTAGGCGTAGAGGTCGAGTAGGATGTTGTGGAGGGTGTGCTCCTGCTTCGAGCCGAGCGGCCGGCTGGTCCGGCTGATTGTCTTTAGGAAGGTTTCGATGGCCCGAGTGACGCCACCGTAGTCCGGGTCCTCGCGGACGGTGAGAGGGTTCAGTCCTAGATCGGACGTGGCGCTGAACCGGAATGAGTCCTCGCCCGAAACGCCCATGTCACCATGGGGATCGAGGACCACGAACCTGATCCGCGAGTTGACCAAAGACATGCCGGCCATAAGCCGGCGCAGGCGGGTGGTCTTTCCCGACCCTGATGGGCCGATCACCGTGAAGTGGGAGTTCATGACCTTTTCGGAGTCCCAGAACACTGGAATCTCTTCCGGGCCTTCAGCCGGCTTATAGGTGCCGAATTTGATCCGCACTGCGCCCACTCCCGCTACGTCCGTTCGCTGTACGGGGCGGATAATAGAGATATCGCGTTGGGTCGCGCGGCTCCGAAAGACGCTGAAATCCGGCGTCTTTCTACGGACCAGCCGGCGTCAACTGTTCGCATACGACGGTGCGTGGGTTGGGGCAGGGGGACCGTGCCCAGCTGTGAGCCGTGCACCCTATAGCTCAGACTTTACCCGACGTCGGGTAAAAGGTGAGGGGCGGGCGCACCGCCCCTTTCCACCCGTTTTTACCCGACGTCGGGTAAATGGTCGCCTCTACGAGCTATGGACAGATCCCGCGCGCCCAACGAGCGCAGTCACTCCCCGATGATTCCGGTGATCGCATCTCGCAACCGCCGAAGATCGTCCACATCGTCAGTGGACAGGTCCTCGGATCGAATTTCCTGCTTGGACAAGCTGGTCGCCATGGTGCGCCACTGCTTTCGGGCTCTCTCAATGGGCGCAGCCCTAGGCGCCGTCGCGGCCTCGGGAGCAGAGTTGTCGTCGCCCCGGGAAGCGGCCTTTGCTTTGCGAAGCTCTGCAACGCTCGCGCCGTTCTTGACCATGTCCCAAAGGCGCATCGTCACGGCCTCGTCGTCGATACCAAGAAGCTCCGACAACGCCGACTTCGAAACCTCCTTATGAATGGCCTCGTACTCGACCAGGACGGCCGAGGGGAGCTTGACGATGTTCAGCAGGCGGGTGACCTCAGACTGGCTTTTACCGATAAAGCGCGCGAGGTCCTCTTGGGTTAGCTTCTCTCCCTTAGCCAATGCGCGCTCTTGCAGTCGCACGAGACCGAGACCGCTCTCGACGGGCGTGAGGTCGACACGTTGAAGGTTCTCGACAAGAGCGGTAACCTCCACATCCTCCCGGTCCGACACGATGATCGCGAGGATGTTATCTCGCCCGAGCAGTTGGTGGGCTCGGAACCGGCGTTCGCCGGCCACCAGCATGTAGCCACCTTCAGCACGCCGGCGGATCAAAACTGGCTGCTTCAGACCATGCCCGTCGATGCTGGCTGCTAGGCCAGCGAGCTCGGCTTCATCGAAGGTCTTCCGCGGCTGGTTCGGATTTGGGTGTATGTCCGCGAGCGGGACCTTGTTGATCTCCGGAAAATCGGGATTTGTAACGCGGTCAAGGTCGATCGATGCCGCTGCGAGACCGAATGCCGGGTTGGTGTTAGCGAACTTCTTAGCCATTCGTCGTCTCCAGGGCAGGGGCCTTAGCGAGCAGGGCGTGTGCGATGGAGCGGTAAGTCTCGATACCGTCGGCTTTAGGCACGATGGCAAACAAGGGCTTGCCGGTCTGAACCGCCTTGGCGAAGTCTTTGCGCTTCGGGATCGGGTCCCACACCTTGATGTGCGCGCCGAACGCAGCCTGCAGATCGCCCAGGGTTTGCACGTCGATAGTTGAGCGGCGCTCGAAAATGGCTGGCAGGATCCCTAGGATCTCTATCTTCGGGTTGCCGCGCCGTTTCACGTCTTGGATGGTCTTGATGAGGTGAGGGACACCGAGCACTGCCATCGGTTCGCAGATCGTGGGGATCAGGACCTGATCGGCGGAAATAAGCGCGCTCTCCGTGAGCCCCCCCAGATGCGGTGGGCAGTCGATGATGATAACGTCATACGATGGCTTCAAAGGGGCAAGGCGTTCGCCGAGAACCTTATCGCCTTGCGTCTGGCCGAATTTCAGCTGGCCCTCGGCCTGCGCCAGGGTGATCGAGCAGCCGATAAGGTCGAAGGCGCCATCGCAAACCTTCACCGGGAAGTGCACCGGATCAGCGCCTTCATTGAGCAAGAAGTGGGTGAGGGAGCGCTGTTCGGCCTCCAACTGCATCGGGTTAACCGCGAGGCTCTGGGTCGAGCTCGCTTGCGGATCGGCGTCAATCAGCAGAACGCGCTTTCCCATTTCGGCCAAAAGGAAGGCGAGGTTGCAGGAGCTGGTAGATTTGGTTACGCCGCCCTTTTGGTTGGCAAGCGCAAGAACCACGCATGCAGTCTGGTGAGCCGGCGGATTGGACGTGACACCAAATAGCTTGTCGCTGCTGGCCAGGAGGGCTTCGCGCAAACCGGGCACGAGCTTTCCCTCAGCTGCATTCGAGTTGGCTCGAACGAAGTTGGCAACGGCCGCTGGGATCTTCTCGCCACCAGACTCCCAACGACTGATGCGGGCCCGGTCATAGCTTCGGCCGATGCCGTCGTTCAGCCAGTCCGCAAATTCGGCCTGAGATGCGCCGCGTTGCTCACGCACCGCCTTCAGCGTCAATCCTTCCATCACGCGGCCTCATTCTTCTCATAGGGTGGTGGTCTGGTCGGAGCATCGCAGGTGGCGGTATGTGCGTCAACAGCGTGCCGTCTATGCGTCACGCGTACAAGCGAAGTGCGGCAAAACGGTCACGATCACGTTTACCCTGCGGGATTCGTTTTACCCGACGTCGGGTAAACAGCAAGGGCAGCGGACATTGGCGTCCAGCCGCATCCGTGGGAGCTCAAACAGGCATCGAGCAATGAGCGATGCCACTACAGGTGCTCTGGCTGGTCACATAACGCGTTAGTAGGTTTGCGCTGCGCGTTTGTATTCTTGAAAAGTGCTCTGGCGGTTCACAGGAATGCAGTTCAGTGCGGGCACGGGAGGTACAGCGCGAAACCGGAGCCTGCCGTAGGGGCCAAGGAAGAAGGGGAAGGGAAGGGCGTGACACGGTCAGCGCACGGCGCCAGTGGGGCGATTAAGGTCCTCGCGAAGAAGCCGGTGTAACCTCCCGCCCGGCGCGGCGCGCTCAATCTAGCCTAAAGGACAAGGCCGTGCAGATTGCCCGGCTGCGCATCCACCGTCAGGTAGAAATTACGACGTTTATCGACCCCGGCCACACATTTGCTAAGCTGCGCCGCTACGACCTCGCGCGGAGCCGGTTTTGAAGGCCAGGAGAGAGCCCACGGCGCAGCTACTCTTGCGCGCGTCCGCGGTGAATGAGTCAGTTGTCCGCTTCAACCTCACTCCATGAGGCAAGACGATCAGAACGGCTTTACTGTAGCAGTCGATACGATCCGCCATGCCGGATCAGCGGCTATCAGGTGAGATGAGATCGCATTGATGTGGAGCTGACCATAGAGCACCAGGATGCTGCGGTCGCGCGCGTCCTCAATCGCCCGAGCGACGCGCTGTTCACGCAACGTCGTGATCGCCGGCGGGAGCACCGCGTGTGCGTATCGACCTGATGTCGTGGTGGAGAGCAGGATCTGGAAGGCGGCGCGCACGCGGTCCTGAACCCAGCCGGGGAGGGTGTCGAATACTTCCCGCGCTTCTGCCAAGGTGAATGGCGCGTCAGGTTGGCGGTCGTGGGCGGACGGTGGGGTAGGGGGGAGTTCCGCGAGCAGCTCAGATAGCGTCACATCCACGTTGCGCACACCCGGCCCAGGTCGGCCAACAATGGCATCGTTGTCTTGGAGAACCAGTCCTTCGCCGAGTGCCGGCGCGAGCGTTTCGTACGGATGTGCCTCAGTATCCTCTAGGAGGTTTGGCGCACCTCCCAAACTGTTTAGGACATCGGAGAAAGCACCGTTGCCGCGGCCGACGTCGTCGCGGACGCCTTCGTAGAAGACGAGCCAGCCTTCGCCCCGGCGGCGAGCGACTAGATCGGCGACGTCGCGGTAGAACTCCGGCGAAGCGATGTGGATCATGCCCTGCATCTCAACCTGGCGTGTGCCGTCCGTCAGCATTATGCGGGACAACTCCAGCGGCAGCGCGGAGGCAATCAAGGGGAGGGCAGTGAAGGTGGCAACGCCCACTCCGGCCACTGCTACAGGCACCGCGAGGATAACGGCACCGGTGATGCAAAGGACCTTGCGAAGGCAGCTTTTCATGGCGGTTACTCGCTGCTCCGGGCCGGTTCGGAGCCGAAGTAAGCTCCGGCTGCCTGCTGATCGATGATGTGACTGCCGCCCTTGCCGGCGACAGCGGCCGGGTGATGGCGAAGAGCAAGGAGGAGGGTGGCGAGGCTAATTCGGTCGGTGAACCACAGGTGCAGGGCCGTCAAGGCATATTGGATTGTCAGGCGGGGCGGGCGGAAATCGTGATCGGAGATGGTCAGCATGCAGCCTTACTCACCAGCCGAGTTGCGCTCGTGAAAGTACCAATAGGTGCCCATGACGAGGGCCACATAAGCGATAATTACGGTAGGAGACCACATGATTGCCACTTCAAGAGACCGGAAAAGAGGTGTGTCGATGTAATCGGCAAGAAAGGCGAACTCGCTAGGATTAGCCTTTAGAAATTCATGATATCTCTCACGGTTCATATGGTAATAGATTGCACTGATTGGATGGTAGATAACTACCAGAGCCGCGACCAGTGTACCCTTATTCCGTAGCACCCACGCGATCATCTTGCGTCCTCCAGTTCTGGCGCAGCATCCTAGCAGCGGGGTTTGGTCACCGCGCCGGAGAAAGACGGCGCTTTTCGAAGCCTTTCAGGCATACCGCCATGTGCTGGCGTCGGGGATGGACGCATGTAGCTGGGCAGCGGCGTATAGTGGCCCCGCGAAATGGGCAATTACGCTCCATGAAGGCTGCTGGCAGGCTGCGGGGCGTAAATGCCTTGCAGTGCACCATTGACCTGAAGCTCGCTCCGGCGGACTGGGGATCGCTCGGGTGTCCTTATCCGCAGCGGCAGCATGCGGCAGATGATTGTGCCAAGCACCTAGATTGCTCTGCCCCGCGACAGCAGGTGCCCTTGAGCATGAGCGACCTCTGACCGGAGCGGCCCCCAACCTCATCCATCGCTCTGGGTCGCAAGCAAAGTGATGGGCGTCAGGACCACGGGCAGGGGTTCAGTTCGCGCGGAGAAGAATTGCGCCGGCTTCTTGCGCTTCAACCGCTGACCGGTAATAGGCGACTGCGAACATGCGCAGCGCCGAAGGCAGGCTATCAGCCCCACGGCGGCGGTTGAGCCGCTCGACAAGGACGGCAAGGTCGGTGTTCTGGCGAGCTGCGACATCCTGAAGCGCGCCCCAGAACTCTTCCTCAAGCTCGACGTTAGTCCGCCGTTCGCCGAGGGTGAACACCATGGCGACTTTATTCGTTTTCATAGCAGCCTGCCGCCGTCGCTCGTTGAACGTAGTAGGGCCCGCCGGCGCCGCACACTAGCTGAAGCAGGCTGCGATATCCATGCCGGCGCTATCACGCCAAGTATGGTCATGTACGGCAGCGTGGCCCTTTGCCAAGGACGCTCCGCAGTGTGGGCACGACATTGGAGCTGCCACTTCGTCGTGGATCAGATGGTCGCGCCCACACTCACAAGCCTTGAACGAAATGGTCCGAGAGCGTAGCTCCCGAGCAAGCACCCAAGCTGCAGCGATAGTCGTCGCCTCGGCAGTGTTCGGGTCTCGTGATGCGAGGTGCAAATCGTGGGAAACGATGAGCGCATTCACGTCGACCCGTCGGTAGGCAGTGCTACCCGCCAAGCGGGCATAGTGGCTCAGGAAGATCGAGGCCTGACGCGCCGAGCTGGCTGTTCCCAGGAGATCAGCGATCTGCGGGAGAACCGCGGGCGAGGGCGGCGTGTCGTGAAACTGCCGGTACAACTCCCGGACCGTGTCATTGGCGAGCCCGGTGTGTAGGCGAATAACCGGCAGCGGAAACCACCGCAGGATCATGCGCGCAGCCAGATCGGCATCCGAGGAGGCAACGACAGGTCGTGGCAGTGAGGCGGCCGACATTCAGAGATGCTCCTGTGGTGCACCGGTTAAGTTGCTCGCGAGCTGGTGGAGAGCGTCCACGACACCCCGACCAAGTGGGTTACACCCCTACTTAAGAAGGGGTAGGGGTGACCCTACCTGTGAGGCAGTCGGCGCTGCAACAGAAAAATGCTCAACTTTGTCACACTTCGCGCATATTTCCGATAACGCATTGTATTTAAGGCAAAAAACGGACTTACCGGCCCGTAGGCCGATGTCGGATCTGTAAAAAATGACGGTGGAGTTGCTTCAGCAGTCGCAGAGCCAACCAGCCTTTCGGCGACTTGATTACCCCGCCGGAGGGGGTAGGGCGTTGTACCATACGGGGAGGCTGTATATAGTGCCCTCGCTTTTGAGGGCATCGCATATCAAAGATGGAATGAAATAATGAGGATACTGCTGGCAGATGATCATTGGTTCATGTTTGAATCTATGGTCCGTTTGCTTAACGAAGAAATTCCCGGAAGCGAAGTTGTGGGCGCAGCAAATCTCGACGACGCGATGAAGGTCGTTGATAGTGATAAGTCCTTTGATTTGATTTTGTTGGATTTGAACATGCCCGGTATGGCTGGTCGAGGACAGGACAGATTTTCGTGTATTGATAAGATAAAAAATATTATTCCGGATACTCCCGTCGCCATTATTTCGGCTGAGGAGGATGAAGTTATTGTTCAAGCAGCGCTATCGAAAGGTGCGGCTGGTTACATTCCGAAGTCTTTGGCAAGAAATTCCCTCGTTGCAGCGATGCAGTTGCTGGTATCTGGGATGGCATCCTATCCTCGTCCTGTGGCTCGCAGAGTAAACAAGGCTCCCGACAGCCATCTAGGAGTGCTGGGCCAGCGGGGTAGCAGTGAGGCCGTGAACCTTAGTGCCCGCGAGAAAGAAGTTCATTCTTTGATTATTCAGGGTCTTAGCAATAAGGCAATAGCAGAGCGACTGGCGGTAAAGGAAGTGACGGTTAAAGAGCATGTTAGTTCAGTATTGAAAAAGTTTGGGGCGAAAAGCCGTTCAGAGATTATAGCTGCGGCTGTCAGGTAATGAAGAGCAGGTGCAGAGATGTAACGTTGCCGCCACTTTGAACGGACGATCTGATCGTGATCAAGTTGGTGTCTCTACGGTCAGTTAATCGCAGAAACCGCACTGTGTATTGATCGCCGCTAACTCAGGGGATATAGAGCAATATGATGAAGGCCTTGTACCGCTCATTCTTCGTTTCGCTTTCGGTTGGATGCGCCGTTGTCACTTTTGACGGCGGGCGTCTCGGTGAATCGGCTTACGCAGCTGAGAGTTCTGAGCAGGTCGCTAGCGAGCCGATTCTGGTCGTTAGTGGCTCGGTCGCCGCCGGTCAGGAGCGCAGCTTCACGAGGGAGGAGTTCGAGGCTATGGGATTGTCCAGTCTCACGACGCGGACGCCCTGGAACCAAGACCCGGTTGAGTTCTCCGGCGTCAGACTGTCGACCTTCCTGAAACAGGTCGGCGCCACTGGTCGGGCTCTGCGTGTAACAGCGTTGAATGACTATGTTACGATTATTCCGGTCGAAGATGTAAAATACGATCCAATCCTCGCGACGCGACGGAATGGTAAAACCATGGCAATCCGCGACAAGGGGCCGATCTTCATCATTTATCCATTTGACGATGATAAGTCGTTGAATAGCGAGCTGTACTTTTCCCGTTGCGCTTGGCAGGCGAAGTTCATTCAGGTTGAGTGAAACTGTCAATGCTGCGACCATGGTCACTGTTGAGCACTATTAGGCTGCGCTGCAAGCCACGGCGATGCACGAACAGAATTGCTTTCCAGGCACTCGCTGCGACCGGCGCGCTTATGGTGCTCCTGTGGTCCTACCTTGACAGTGAAATATCGAAGGAACTGGACGCACAGACAAACCAAAGGATCGAGTCTTCCCAATGGTCGCTCCATCAGTTCGAGGTTGAGTTTTATCGGTTGTCCGCGCTGGTCCGGAGCTCAGAGCAGAGCAAGGCTGAGCAAAGGGATTTAGAGGTTCGGTACGACATTCTTCTGAGCCGGTTCAGTGTTCTTAAGAACGACCATTGGTTTATTCTTGAGCAGAACGCCACTTTGACCGAGCGGATCAATTCTCTTGAACAAATGGTCTTGAGCTGGGAGCCCTTCCTAGAGGCACCGTTCAACAGTAGAAACCGAGAAGCACTGTCCGCGGCGGTTCAAAAGGCCGAAGCCCAGCTCAAGCCGTTGGTTGCAGAAATTCATGGTACTGCTAGCGCCTCGAAAGCAGAGGCGAGAAGCGAACTTGTTGAAAAGCTAACACACGTCAACTGGGCAATCGCCGCGTTGGCTTTCGCAGCTTTCGGCTTGGTTACCTCGCTCTACGTGCAGATCAAGCGTGAGGAGAGAGCTCGGCTCGCAGCGGAAACGCTCGCCGCCGAGAAGACGGCTCTCGTGCGTGAACTCGAGGACGCCCGAAACCAGGCTGTGGCAGCAGGCAAAGCGAAATCGGCTTTCCTCGGCGCCATGAGCCACGAGATCCGTACGCCAATGAGCGGGATAATTGGCATGGCCGACCTGCTTCACCGGAGCTCAACGGGTTCTGAGCAGCGCCGCTGGGCGATGGCAGTCAAAAGCTCCGCGACAGCACTTCTCACCGTGGTCAGCGACGTTCTCGAGTTTTCGCGAATTGAGGGATCAACCGTTCATCTCGTCCACGAGGCCTATGACATCGAGGAGCTAGTGGACGGGGCCCTTGAGTTGCACGCGCTGCCGGCCGCTGAGAAGGGGCTGTGGCTCGAGTCCATCGTCGAGCCTGATGTGCCCCGCGAACTGCTGGGCGATCCCGGTCGAATTCGGCAGATCGTTGTGAATCTCGTCAACAACGCTGTGAAATTTACCCAAGCCGGCGGCGTAAAGGTGTCTGTTTTCACATCTGAGGCCAGCGGTGGTGGGAGGCACTTGTGGATCTCGGTAGAGGACACGGGGCCAGGGATCCGCAACGAGGATATTCCCCGCCTATTCCAGCCGTTTAGTCAACTCGATGCCGGCGCATCAAGGCGGTTCGGCGGGACCGGTCTCGGACTTGCAATCTGCCATGGATTGGCGGACCAGATGGGAGGCAAGGTCACTGTCGAAAGCGCTGCCGGCAGTGGGGCGGCATTCAGGCTTTCCCTACCGTTGTCTGCAACAGACAAACAGGAGACGAGCGCACGTCTCAACGGGCTTCCTCCAGTTCTGGTCTTCATGCGTTCGTCAGAAGAACATAACGCGGTGTCGAACAAGCTGCGCATGATTGGGTGCGAAGTGTTCAATGCGAATGAACAACTCGCTACAGGCCATAATCCAAGCCGGTCAGTGGTCGTTCTAGATATGGAACACCCTGCCGCAGCCCAGATCGAAAGCAGCATACCGCCTGACTGGCCGGTGGTACGCGTGGTTTCCACCAGGAGTCATGGGTTGATCGGCAAAACCGGCACTGTTCTCCTGAAGCCTATACGGCGGTCTGCTTTGGCTGCGGCGCTTGCGGAGGCGGCGGGACAAGGAACTGGCGGGACTGCTTCGGGTGGAGCCCATACCAATTTGTCGATCATGGTCGCCGAAGACAACAGTTTGATGGCTGACATCATTTCGTTCTATCTTCGTAAGGAAGGGCACGAAGTAACCGTCGTTGGGAATGGCGCCGAGGCAGTTACGGCACTAGAACAGCGATCCTTCGATGTGGTGTTGATGGACGTCCAGATGCCTATTATGGACGGCATTACTGCCGCACGAGCCATACGTGCACGGCAAGACGAACGAGGACGAACTCCAATTATCGCGGTTACAGCGAACGCTCACGACGACGCGGCTGAGCTATGCAAGAGCTCGGGGTTTAACGGATTCATAACTAAGCCGGTAGATAAAAGAACTGTCGGTCATGTCATAGCGTCCGTGCTGGCCGGAACATCAGCTGTGTAGGCCGACGACTGGTAGCCGGCGTTATAAAACCATAGGCGGATCGTTCAGGAAATGGACTATAAATTGCCTGCGGAAGCCCCACGTTGGCAGCTTCCACTGACGTTGCCTCCCAGCTATTCGATTGAGCAGCATCTGTACTCTGCCCTCGAAATTACAGTCATCATTCCCGTGAAGGACGATCCGGACGGTCTCAGCGAGACCCTACATGCGTTGAATGAACTCCACGCTGGTGTGCGTCCGGCCAGGGTGATCGTGGTCGATGATGGGTCGAGCGACGCCGGAGCGGCCACGAGTGATGTAGTCCGCAAAGCGTCCGAGGCTGGTCTCGCGGGTGAAGTGTGCGTCCAGGCTGTAAACCGCGGGCCAGCCGCAGCGCGTAACCGTGGAGCTGAGTTGGCATCTACGCAGTGGCTCTGGTTCCTCGATGCTGGCGTTCGGCCGGATACGGACTACCTGGAGGCACTGACGGACCATGGCCACATCTGCCCGGCGGTGGCGTGGACCGGCCCGATCGCCTCGGACCCGACTGGGCTGTTCGCCTCCTACTACACCGCCCAATCCACTCTGAGCCCACCCGCTCAGCCGGACGGGCAACTGGATGGCTTCGTGACCGCGTCCGTTGTCATTAATCGCGCAGCATTTGAAGCGGTTGGTGGGTTCGATGAGCGCTTCCGGCGGGCAGCTTGCGAGGACCTCGATCTCGGCCTACGTCTCCGCCCTCACGGCCTGATCGGATACGCGGCTGATCTGTTGGTGCGGCACCGGTTTCGCGAAGACGAGGAGGATTTCCGCCGGCGGTTCAGGCGCTACGGATTTGGCTTCTTCCAGTTCGGCGCAAAGTGGAAGCAGAACATGGAGCCTTGGCCAGTGATCGCGAAAACAGACGATCCTGTGCACCGCCAGCTCGCTGGAATCCAATACGAGGCACTCTGGCAAGGCTGGAAGGAAGCCCAGGCCATGGTTGAAGCGGCAACGTCACAGGGGGCGGGCTTGCTCTCCTAAGGGCATTTCGCATACCTGCGCAACGTCCTGGAGCGCATGGTGAACGGCTACCCCGCCGCAGGCCCCGCCGATCTGCTCCCCTGGAACTGGAAGCCCGCCGTCAACGCCTGGTCGGGTGCAATCACGCCCCGCTTACATTCAAAGAAGCTGGTAGTTAGCGTAAGCCGCCTCAGCATCTGTGAGCGACTGTTCAGCTGCATCGAGGAGAGCGTTGATCGTCGTCCATGGCGCTCCGGTACGGCATGCGTGCTCAAGCTGGCTGGCTTGCAACGAGACCTGAAATGCTCCGAAGGACCGTGATGTACCTTTGAGGGTGTGCGCTTCAGCTTGCATCGTGTCGTGGTCGCGGATCGAGCGCATCGTGGCAAGCTTGCCTCGTGTCTCAGAAACGAACCTGGCGATGAACAAGGGCACATGCTCTTGGCCTAAGTCCCGTAGCATTGCGGATAGCGTATGCCCATCGATCCTATCGTCGTTGACTGGGAGCGATGGAAAAGACCGGTCCAAAACCCTGAGGAGTTCGTCCGGGCGCACGGGGCTGGCAAGAACCTCCTGCGCTCCAAGCGCCAGAATTGCGAGCCGGTATGCGGGGTTCGCGTCTCCGATCAGCGCCACTATCGGTGTGCTGCAGAACGGAAGGGGGAGGCGCCGCAGTGACGCAATCATGTCGGACCCCTCCATGTCCTGAAGCTGAGTGCTTATCAGCAGAGCATCGTAGCGGTACCTACCAGCGGCATCGATGGCGTCGCTGCCCTTGATCTCGACCTCGAGCGCGACATTGGGCACAGACTGGAGAAATGCGCTGATCAGATCAGATACGGCAGGGCGATCCTCGACTAGGAGCACTCTCCGCTCCGGGGGGTGGTTGCGGACGATCTTCCACACTGTGCCGGTCTCTTTCTCGTCGGGTGTGGACACTGAACAGGGAGCATTATCAGAAGAGAGCCGCGACGCTCCGGCAATCCGTCCACCTGTTCCGTGCACAGCAGTCAGAACGCGCTGGGCTGCGGCCAAAGATGAGAGTGGGCGAGTTACAGTGGCTGTGTTGCCGTTGCTCTCGTCATAGTTCTGCCAAGCATCAGGGTCGATCGCTCTGGCAATAAACTCAATGTCAGCTACGGTTTTCATCTAGGTCGTACAGCTCGAAAATTCATCAACTGATAGGGTTGGGTTAATCGAAAGGCTCTGCTCATTCCCAAGGTGATCGTAACCCTTCAAAAAGCCCGTTGTTGGGCGGCTTGAAGCGAGTAGCGACAACCACAATGTTCCTTCTGATATAATAGCTGAGAACTTAACAAGAAGTTTACTGGTAATTTAGACGATATTTTAGTAAAAAGCAACAATCGGTTGGAGCCAATCTGCGATGTGACTTCTACGTGGCATGGGAATGTTGAGCGGTCATGGACTTGTACTGACAAGCGTGGGTTGTGGATTTCCGAGGTGCGTTATCAATGACGACTTCATCTATACATGTAGTAGGATTAGAACGGCGTGAAGAACTGATTCCGTTGATGTGAGCCGGGATCAAATCGGATCTAGCCGTACGATAGAAGTCTGTCGTTGGCGCTACCATAACGAGCCAGCAGTGGGTCCTGTCTTTTAAGGATCCGCTCTAAGTGGGCGAGTGCGTCGTCCACTCCTTCGGCCGGCTCCACCCAGCGATCGGGTTCGGTAGCCACCGCGGGCGGGGGAAGGAGCGGGGACGCAGCAACAGCTCTGACCGCCGCTTCTGAACGCGGCGCCACCTCCCCGAGCATCGGCGCCAGATCCTCGGCCACGAACACCCGATGGCTGCGCCGGCGGGTGATCTCCACGGCGATCTCCAGGCGCTGCAACTCCTCCAGTAGGTCGGTCGCCGCGCTGGTGGCGCAGCGCAGCCGCGCTGCCAGCCGGGCCGGGCTCATCACTCCTTCCGCCGCCATGGCGTCGACGGCGCGGCGGATGCGGGCGTCGCTGCGCCGGTCGCCGACACGCCGGCGCCAGCTGCGCCAGCGGTGGTGCAGGGCGACGAGACGATCCTCTCCGTCCTCCGCCTGCCGAGCCATGCCGTCTAGGAAGGCAACTAACCAGACCCCGCGGGGCTCGGCGCGGCGTATTGCTTCCACCCCGTTCAAGCAGGGAAGCGGCAGAGGCGTCAGTCCCTGAGCGGCGAGGAAGCGGGAAACCGCAAGGCAGGCGCCGCTGCGGTCGCCGCCAGCTTCTAGGTGGGCAAGGAAGCCAATGCCGCAAGCGATCAGCGCCGCCGACCCGACCGAGGCATGGGCCTCGTCCATCTGGGCAAGCGCGTCATCCGTGCCGGTCGGGGCGAGAGCGGCCGTGCCAGGTTCGGTGAGCATCTGCCGCATCATATCGAGGGCAAGCATGGTGGCGCCCCAATCGCGCTGGGCCCGGGTCGGCACCTGCGCCAGCAAGGTGCGCAGACGGTTGGGATCGACCCGGCGACCCTGGGTCTCAGAAATCTCGGCCACGGCCTCGACCCGCGACCGGTGCAGCCACGCGGCCAGCACCGGGGTCCCGGCGGTTGCCTGGGCCAGCCGGCCGACGGCCACGGCGGCGCGCTCCAGGGGGGCGAGAAGGGGGAACGGGTCCAAAGAACGAAAACGCATGTATTGTTCTATATCAGGTGGTTATCGGCTTATAATATCGAAAAACCGCCGACTAGTCCACTACTGCGGACGGCCGATATCGCATGTTGGTGATAATTTCCGCTATCGCCAGTAGGGGAGGGCGGCTATCGTCGCCGGTTGTCGTTGTCAGGTGTCGGTTTTCCGGGATCGCCGGACACCAGCCTGAAATCGAGGGGAACGGCCGGATTTCGGCCCAGGATCGCTGGACTCGAACCGAGATCGGTGGACACGTTTCGCTCCTCAGACCTTCCCGACATCCCGTTCATGACGGCATTTTCGCCGCGGTAGGGTGGTTGGTGACCCGCTGCGGCCGAGGCGGATCGCGGGCAAGGTCACGACGTTCTGTTTCGACATCGTCCGGTGATCCTGGACATCAATCCAGTGATCCTGGTTTATTTTCCACCGATCTGGGAAACGCGGACGACTTGAAATTGCTGGCATCTGAGTCCATTGATTCGAGCAAATCGACATGGTGCGAAAAGCCGGTGCCGGCCAGCGAAATAACCTTTACTGGATGAGGACCAGCGGAAATCCAGACCGCATCTCAATAGCCTCCCCCGTCCACCGTTCCGTAAGCCGGTTCATGCAAAATGCTGCCAGTTCATGCGAAAAGTCCGGAGCTGTCGGCAACCGTCCCTAACCCTCTGACCGCCTGATCCATGACCTCCCAGCCGCTCCTTCCCGTCGTAACCGGGGCCAGAGACGACAATCCTCACGATCGCGCTCTCGCCCTCGACGGCGTGATCCTGCCGCACGCGCCGATCGCTCTCGCAATCGCACGACGCTTGGTGCCCTGGTGGCGGGCGCTTCAGCGCAACGCGCCTGCCAACACCGTTCGCGCCTTGTGGGCTGATGCCCGCCATTACATCCGCTGGTGCGGACTCAACGGCCGGGTCGCGGTCCCTGCGGGGCCGGAGACGGTGATCGCCTACCTGACGGCACTCTCCAAGAACGGCGGCCGCGACGGGCAGCCAGCCGCCTACGGAACGGTGGCAAGGCGGAAGTCCACCATCGCAACTCTGCATGAGGCTGTCGGCCTGCCGGACCCTTGCAAGGACCGGCTGGTGCGGCTGGAGATGAAAGGGTTCGCTGGCCGCCTCGGGCGGCGCCCTGCCCAGGCGATCGGACTGCGCCGCGAGGATGTGCAGGAGATTCTTGCGGCCCTAAGTCGTGAAGAGGGGCCACAGGCGGTGCGTGATGCGGCGCTGATCGCCGTCGGCTACGACACGCTTCGCCGCCGGGCCGAGTTGGTGCGGCTGACTGTCGCCGATGTCCAGGCTGAACGCGACGGCAGCGGCCGGCTGTTCGTGTCCCGGTCGAAGACTGACCAGGGCGGGCAGGGCCGCTGGTGCTGGTTGGGGCCCGACACCATGACCCTGATGCAGCGGTGGCTTCGGCTGCGCACCAGCCTGCTCGACGAGGCCCTGGCAGAGGGAGAGCAACTGGTGCGCCGCTGCAGCCGCGGGGACACCGCTAGGCGTGAGAAGCTGGAGCGCCGGCAGTCCCGTTTGGAATGTTGTCGCGCTGTCCTGTGGCTGCAGATCGGCACCGACCGGCTAACCCGCGGGACGGACGTTGTGCTGGGACCCTTGGCGGTGTCGGGGCCGGACCCCGGCAAGCGGGTGGGCGAGATCTTCAAAGAGCGAGCCAAGGCTGTGGGGCTGGAGGGCACCGGCGTGCCGGGGGAGGGGGCGGTGTCGGGCCACAGCCTGCGGGTTGGTGCTGCCCAGGACCTGGTGGCCGCCGGGTTCGGCCTGCCCGCTATCCAACAGGCAGGAGACTGGACCTCTCCCACCATGCCCGCCCGCTACGGTGAGCGCATCGCCGCCGGCGCTGGCGCGATGGCGCAGCTGGCGGAGAAGCAGGGGCGGGGTGGTGCCGGAGGTGACGAAGATGACTGATACGATGGCTTCAATGGGTGTCGGCACCGATTTCGGTATCAGTCAACGTGCAGCTCCGGATCATCGTTAAGATCGACCGCCACTTCGTTCCGAACTCCTTCAGCCAATTCGAAGACCTCATCCCGCACTTCCAATGTCTCTTCCGGACTGCCATGGAAGCTGATGTCGTCGAGAAAGCCGAGGACGATGGCATCCAGGAAAGAAGGAAAGACCTCGATCGTCGAAGGCGCGTGCTTGGTCGATGCGACGGCGTCGGTGAAGAGCCGTCGACCTGTGCCGGCGAAATCCATGTTGCTGATTTTGGCGTGGTGTTCGATGCGGATCGGCAGGTGCGCCCATTCAGCCGGTGGGGAGAACGACAGCGAGCAGTAGAGGTCCTGATGACCAGTGTGATCATCCACTCTGGGCCAGGCGAAAACTCCCAGCGTTTCCCAGGCGATGTCGAGTGCCCATTGTCCGGTGCGCTCTGCAGTGGCCGTGATGGTTGGAGTGATGACCATCTCCGCAACCGGTGGCTCGTTTTGCGCCGTAGGTTTGCCATCGGTGTCGCCAACCAGTCTGAGGTGGGGCGGGGCCAACGCGCGGTCCCAGGCGTCGAAGTCGCACCAGCCCATGCGCGACAACACCTCAGCCCAAGGCCTAAGGCACCGCATGAGCTCCGCTACGGTCAGGCCCGGTTCGAATTCCGGCAATGAGCGGACATGGCCCAGCAGAGCGAGACGGTCTGTGGCGTCCATGATCCGATCCGGTTCACGGTGCTCGGCGATGATGATCGTGCCGTTTCGCATCAATCGCAGAGTGGCCATATGATCAAGCTCCTGTTTCTGGCTGGTGACGGCACGGTGGCTCGTTCGGCGTCTGTGCTCAAAGCTTTAGCAGCGTATTTAGGTCTCTCAAACTCTGCACGGCTACAATTCGTCGCGGGACCCGTCGCAAGACGATTGCAGCGCGCCGGCAGACTTGGAATGGGGGGATGTTGGTGCGAAGTTGAAGGGTCGCTACTCTACCCGTGAGCTTCCATGCCGACCCGCTCCGTCAAACTCAAGCTGATCATCCCGCGTAAAGCGGATTGCCTCGACATCGCTCGCGGGCTCTGGACCACCCACGCTGCTGTGAACCAGGCAGCCCGTTACTATGAGGAGCAGCTGCTTCTGATGCGGGGCCAGGGGTACCGGACAGCGGACGGCTGGGTGTCCGAGGAAGACATCCGGCAACAGTTGATAGACGGCATCCATAAGGCTCGGAAGGAAAACGGCTGCGGTGTTCCGATCACAGACGAAGAGGCTGCGGATCTCCTGCACAGCCTCTACGGCGCGATTGTTCCCTCTGCCGTGGGAGAGCAAGGAACGGCACAGAACGCCAATCGCTATCTGGGTCCGCTCACAGACAAGGATAGCCGCGGTGAGTTGGACATCTTCGAGAAGATCGACCGGTTGCCGGAGTGGCTTCAATCCGTGCGCGATGGCGAAGTGTCGGGCTTCGAAGCCGCATACGCTTGGCTTGAGACGGAAGACGGGCAGCGTCGGCTTCGGATGACCGGGGCGCCGCCCGCCTGGGTGAAGGCCTACCGGCAAAAGGATCCGAAATGGCCGATCGCGTTCGTCACGGACGTCGACAGGAAGCTGCAGGAAGCTCAGGGTACCCCCAGCGTAGTCCGCAGGCTCAAGGAGGCGGGTGTTCTGCCTCTCTTCCCGGCCTTCATTGCGCGACGCCTCGCCGGGGGCCGAGCAGCGGTTGGACCGTGGGATCGGCTCGCATTTCGCTTGGCGGTTTCTCACCTGCTGTCCTGGGAGAGCTGGAGCCGGCGAGCGGCCGAGGAACACTCGCAGCGCAAAGCACGCGTCGAGCGCTTCCGATCCGAACGCCTCGTCGGTGAACTCGCCCAAAAAGTCGAGGCTCTGCGCCGCTACGAGGTGGAACGCAAGGAGGAACTCGAACGCGTCGCGTTGCCCATGGACGATCGTGATTTTCTGATTACCGGGCGCATGGTGCGGAACTGGACCGACTTGCGCGACAAGTGGCTTCGCGCGAAGAACCGGTCTATGGAGAACCTGCTATCGGTTTCCGCGGAGGAGCAGACCCGGAAGCGCGGCAGGTTTGGCGATCCCCACCTCGTTCGGTGGCTGGCGCGTCCTGAGAACCATCACATTTGGGCCGATCCTTCCATTGATCCTGTGAACTCGCTCGCTCACCTCAACGCGATGGAGCGGTTGGTCGAGCGCTCCCGCGAAACGGCAACAATGACGTTGCCCGACCCCCGGGAGCATCCACGATCCACCCAATGGGAGGCGGATGGTGGCACGAACCTGCGCAGCTATGCTCTGCGCGGCGCTCCCACCGGCTGTCTTGAGGTCAGGCTGCCGATCCTGACATGCGCGGAAGACGGTTTCTACGCTGAAGCGAGCATCACGCTACCTGTTGCGCCCTCCGACCAGCTCCAAGAGCCTGAGTTTGCCACCGACGGCCGGCAGAAGCTCCTGGCCTACCGAACGGGGGCTGGCGAGGCAATGCGCGGCGCACTCGGCAGTGCCGATCTGCTTCTGGACTGGGATTTTCTCCGCGCGCGTTCCTTGGATAGGATCGAGGCAGGCGAGATCGGACCGGCATGGCTGAAGCTTGCTATTGATCTCCACCCGCAGTACCCGGCAGGCTTCACTGGGAAGCTGCCGGCGGCGGCTATCCATTTCCAGACATCTCTAGGAGAGAAGAGCAAGCGCCAAGCCGAGGTGGTACCGGGCTTGCGCGTCCTCTCCGTCGACTTGGGCGTTCGCTCCTTCGGGGCCTGCTCGGTGTTCGAGCTCACGGCCGAGCAGCCGATGTCTGGGGTCATTTTCCCGGTTGCAGAACTGGGGCTGTGGGCTGTCCATGAACGCTCGTTTATGCTCGATCTGCCTGGGGAGGAACAGGGCAAGCAGGGACGCTTGTGGCGCGAGGCGGCGGATGCGGAGTTGCGGCGGCTGCGTCGAGGCCTCCGCCGTCACCGCACCCTGTTGCATGCTGCAAGCGCCGACGAGGCGGACCGCGCAGCCACCATCGCCGGATGGCGTGAGATCATTGGCTCCGGCGATGCTTGGTCCTTTGAGGTTGCTTTGTGCGCTGAACTAGAGGCGCGCCTATCATCGGCTCCACCGGTTTGGGAGGGGCTGGTCAAGGACGTGTCTCATCGATTCCGCCACAGCTTTGGTGAGATCGTCCATGAATGGCGGCACCGCACCCGTGCCCGGATGGAGGGGGACGGAACGGACAGAAAGGCATCCGGCAAATCGCTCTGGTCCATCCAGCACCTAACGGACGTGCGGCGCTTCCTGCAGGGGTGGAGCTTGGCTGGGCGTGCTTCAGGGGAAATTCGTCGGCTGAACCGCGCCGCAATGGGCAGTTTTGCTGGCAACCTCCTTGACCACATCGACGGGTTGAAGGATGACCGTCTCAAGACTGGCGCTGACCTGATCGTGCAGGCGGCCCGCGGCTACCGCCGTGGCGGCGATGGTAAGTGGGTGCAGGTTTATGCCCCCTGCCACGTTGTCCTGTTCGAGGACCTGTCACGATACCGGATGCGCACAGATCGGCCGCGCCGCGAAAACTCCCAGTTGATGAAGTGGGCACACCGGGCGATCCCGGGCGAGGTGGCCATGCAAGGGGAGTTGTATGGCATCCAGTGTCTGGAGACTGGTGCAGCCTTTTCCAGTCGTTATCGCGCGGCATCAATGACTCCCGGCATCCGCTGCCATGTGCTGACTAAGGCAAACCTCACTGACGTGGTGTTCCGCCAGGTGATCGAGCGGGAGAATCCCGGTATCGATGTCACGACACTCCGACCAAACGACTTGGTGCCGTTGGCCGGTGGAGAGATGTTCGTGTGCCTTGATGGGGACGGCGTCTGCCGGGTCCACGCTGACATCAACGCCGCCCAGAACCTCCAGCGTCGGTTCTGGACCCGCCACGGTGAAGCGTTCAGAGTCCCTACCCGGCGGGTGTTGGTGGACGGCCTGGAATGCTGGGTGCCGATGCAGATCGGCAAACGCCTGAACGGGGCGCTTGGTGGTTACGGGCGGCTCATCCCTACTGGGCATGAGACAGGATCGTGTCGCTGGGAAAGCCTCACGCCGCGTCAGTGGCGCGCACTGACCGGCGCTGGGGCTTCCGTCAGTGAAGGCAACGCGGCCGCAGACCCGGACATCGAGGAGCTGCTCGGGATTGAGGAGGAAGCTCTGGAACGAACCGGCGAGACAGTGGTCTTCTTCCGAGATCCCTCGGGTGTTGTCCTGCCGGATAGGCTGTGGTTCCCGTCACAAACCTTCTGGTCCGTGGTCAAGACGAAAACGGCCGCTCGCCTCAAAGCAAGCCGTTGAGCTTCTGTTGGTCCGTGCTATTCTGACCCCCGCTGGGCTATAGGCCCAGCGGACGTCGGTTGCAGTGCCTCGGCAATGGGGATCAGACCACTGCCAGCAGCCGAAGCGGTTTTTGCGAACCCGGCTCTTTGACATTGTCAAAACCTCGTTGCTGCGAACCCCAAGCGCGCATGAGAACGCCGGGGGGTTCGCGCGAAGCGTAAGCTACTGAACTGCCTGTGCTTTCCAAGATGATGCGGGATCTGCGCGTTTCGGTGTGTAGCGCTGCCCGGCAGGTTCGCACAAGCCTGCTTGTAAGGTGCTGCAAATGCTCACTGTTTTACTTAGGCAGTCGCAGCGAGCGTCTGGTTCGCACCTCCGTTGGCACTGGTCCATCGTCCGAACGGGCATGAGCACTGCTGATGTCGCAGCGAGCGTCTGGTTCGCACCTCCGTTGGCACTTCGCCATGGTTACTTGCACTCCATCCGATCAACGTCGCAGCGAGCGTCTGGTTCGCACCTCCGTTGGCACCGTCTCATGGCTGTTGAGCCAGTCGTCGGCAGCCGCGTTGCAGCGAGCGTCTGGTTCGCACCTCCGTTGGCACCATGTCGTGAGCATGGCACGGCCGCATACGGGTGAGTCGCAGCGAGCGTCTGGTTCGCACCTCCGTTGGCACGGCGTAACGGCGACGCCGAACCGGGGCGACCGCAAGTCGCAGCGAGCGTCTGGTTCGCACCTCCGTTGGCACCCAGGCTGACCAGTCCACGGCCAGGGGATTGCGGTCGCAGCGAGCGTCTAGTTCGCACCTCCGTTGGCACCGCATCACGCAACACATGGCCGCATCCCCGCGTCGGTCGCAGCGAGCGTCTGGTTCGCACCTCCGTTGGCACCACAAAGGGTCGGTCGAGGTCTTTCAAACGCTCGGTCGCAGCGAGCGTCCGGTTCGCACCTCCGTTGGCACAGCACCCCCCGAGAGGCGCGGCCCGGGCCATGCGTCGCAGCGAGCGTCTGGTTCGCACCTCCGTTGGCACATCGTCAAATCGCTGGCCTTCGCCAAGCCCGGCGCGTCGCAGCGAGCGTCTGGTTCGCACCTCCGTTGGCACACTGGATCAGCGGTATTGGGGTTTGGCGCGTTGATGGTCGCGGCGAGAAGCGGTTTCGCACTTCTGTTGGCACCCGGACCCATCCCGAGGAGGCGCATAGCGCGTGGCGGTTTCGCACTTCCGTTAGCACCACCGGATGATGACGGACACGATCCGCGGTCGCATCAAGTCGCAGCGAGAAGCGGTTCCGCACCTCCGTCGGCACCATCCAGCCGCCGCGCCATGGACCATCAGCGTAAGCTGTGCCGAGGGTCAAATTCCCACCTGGCACAGCCAGTGCTGCCATGGACGCGCGCCATGTCAGCGTAGGGGTGCTCGATCTCCTGCCGAATGGAGCCGGCGCGCGTCTTCACTTCCAGTCGCTATGGCGTTGCTTAACAGGGAGCAAGCTGCGGTGGTGTGGATCGCTTGCACATGGCAAGGGGAGGGTGAGCAAGGAGCCAAAAACCAAAGCTTGACAGTGCTCCTGTTTTTGGCGAACAAAAAGGGAACATAATCCTTCCCCTTCTGTCTCAAGAGACATGCATCCTGAGCCGCGCCCTAGTATCGCCCTACAAGACCTGCGCAACCGCATCCATCAGCTGGAGATTGGCGGGCGGCGCGCCATGCGCGTGCTGCCCTTCGGGATCAGCGAGGTCGACGGTCGGCTGCCAGGTGGCGGGCTGGCGTTGGGGGCCGTCCACGAGGTGGCCGAGGGCGGTGACCTGGGCGTGATCCACGCCGCGGCGGCCACCCTGTTCGCCGCGGGCATCCTGGCCAGAATGACCGGGCCGGTGCTCTGGTGCCTGCGGGCGTCGGACCTGTACGCCCCGGCGCTCTCCCAAGTCGGGCTGGATCCGAACCGGGTCATTTATGCCGAGGCACCCGATGAAAGGACGCTGCCTCTGCTGGTGGAGGAGGGGCTGCGCCACCGCGGACTGGCGGCCGTGGTAGGTGAACTGGCCAAGCTCCCCATGGTGGCGTCCAGACGCATGCAGATCGCCGCTGAGCACTCCGGCGTCACAGCCATCATCCTGCGCCGGTGGCGCAGCCCGGCCGCGGCTGCCGCCGAGATCGGCCAGCCGACGGCTGCCGTCACCCGTTGGCGCGTTTCAGCCCTGCCGTCCAGCCCACTGCCAGCGCCGGGGATAGGCCGCAGGCGATGGCGGGTGGAACTGGTGCGGTGTCGTGGGGGCGTGGCGGGTGAGTGGGACATTGAGGGCTGCGATGAAGAGGGTCGTCTCGGTCTACCTGCCCACTTGGCCGACGGATCGGCTTCGCGTCAGGGCACGCTCATCGAAGGAACGGCACGAGCGGTCGGGCTCCGGTTCGGCACTTGAGGCCGACGAGCCGGCCGACAATCCCTTGGTCGTCGCGTCGACCGGCGCGCAGCGCGTCATCACCGCGGTGGACGTCGCCGCGCATCGGCTCGGCCTACACCGAGGCATTCCACTCGCCCACGCGCGGGCGATGGTGCCCGACCTGACGGTTGCCGACGCCGATCCTGACGCCGATGCCGAGGGCTTGCACCGGTTGGCCTTGTGGGCGCTGCGCTACAGCCCAATGTTGGCCGTGGACCCGCCAGATGGCCTGTGGATGGACATCACCGGTGCCAGCCACCTGCTGGGTGGCGAGCGCCCGCTGCTCGACGATCTGATCCGCCGCCTCGCCGGCATGGGCGTCACCGCGCGAGCCGCGATCGCCGGCACGCCCGGCGCCGCCAATGCCCTCGCTCGCTTCGGCCATCGGCCAGTGTCTGTGATCGACGATGGGTTGGAGGCGGTGTCCGCGTTGCCGGTGGCCGCCCTCCGGCTGGGGTTTGAGATGACTGTCGAACTCCGACGCCTGGGCTTTGAGACCGTCGGCGATCTGGAGGCGACGCCGCGTGCGCCTCTGGCCCATCGCTTCGGCTCGTTGCCCGGCCGACGGCTGGATCAGGTCTTCGTGTAAAGGCCGAATGAAGTTTCCCCAGAACGGTCGGTCGAAAAATCCCCAGATGGTTTGAAGGGCTATGGATTGGCTTCGGTGTCGGCGCTCCTTCCTTTCGGTGGCCGCCCTCGGCGCCGTGGTGCCGGTGGCGGAGCGGTGATCGGCCGGCTGCGGTTGTTGTCCGGCATCAGTTCGGCGTGACGGCGCAGGCGGTAGCTGGCACCTTCGATCTGCACCACCACGGCATGGTGCAGCAGGCGGTCCAGCAGGGCGGAAGCGACGACGGTGCCGCCGAAGACATCGCCCCATTCGGAGAAGCCGCGGTTTGAGGTCAGGATCATGGCACCGCGTTCATAGCGGGCGTTGACGAGCTGGAAGAACAGGTTGCCGCCACCGGGTATCACCGGCAGATAGCCGATCTCGTCGACGATCAGCAGCTGTGGCCGACACAGGAAGCGCAGGCGTTCCCGCAAGGTCCCTTCACGTTCGGCCTTGGCCAGCGAGCTCACGATGTCGGCCAGGGTGGCGAAGTAGACCGAGCGGCCGGCCTTAACGGCCTCCACTCCCAAAGCAAGCGCCAGGTGCGTCTTGCCGCAGCCGGGCTGGCCGAGGAAATGGACCACCTCGTGCCGGTCGACAAAGTCGAGCTGCGCCAAGGTCATGATTCGATCGCGATCGAGGGAGGGTTGGAAGGAGAAGTCGAAGCCGGTAAGCGTCTTGATGGAGAGAAGCCGGCCCATCTTCAGGGCCGCCTTGATGCGACGTCCCTCGCGCAACGTCAGTTCCTCGCCCAGCAGGGCGTCGATGGCCTCCAGGGCGGAGAGTTCGCCGCGTTCCAGCCGGCGTAGGATGTGCTCCAGCGCTTCCAAGGCGCGCGGCATCTTCAGCCCAACCAGATATTGGCGAATGCGGTCGAGGGTGGCGGGGCCGGCTTCCAACGGCGTGGCGCTCATCACGGGCTCCCCGGCTGGTTGGCCAAATGGCGGCCGATGGTGTCGTAGATGGCCAGCGAGCGAGGGGTGACGGTGCCGCCCTGCAGCGGAGGTGCCGGGGGCGTGGCGACCTCCCTGGGCGTCTGGCTGTTGGGCGGTGGAGGCTGGGTCCGATGGCCGGTGGCAATGCGCCGCTGGCCTCGTCCTTCCAGCGCCGGGTGGGATGCGACGGCTATGCCGTCCTCCAGGATGGTGACAGTGCCGGCGGTGACCTGCACCTCCACCGTCCGCCGGCGGGTGCAATCCGGCACGGAGTAGAGGTTGCCGCCGACCGACACCATGCCGTCTCGGGTGACACGGCGCTCCAGGGCCAGCACGCTGTTGAAGGGGCCGGCCGGCAGCGGCTTGAGGTGGGAGCGCTCCTCGGCGAAATGCTCGGCGACGATGCGCTGGGTGGTGGCGTGCCGACGGCGGTTGGCGAGCTGATCCAGCCACTGGGTGAACTGGATGTTCAGGTCCTCGAGATTGCGGAAGCTGCGGGCCAGGAAGAAGTCCTCGCGCACGTAGCGGAAGGGCCGTTCGACTTTGCCCTTGGTCTTGGCGCGGTACGGCTTGCAGGCCTTCGGCAGGAAGCCGTAGTGGCTGGCCAGGGAGAGGAGCTTGGGATTGTAGGCGATGCCTTGGGCCGGTTGATCGGGGTCTTCGACCTCGCCCAGCACGGCGGTTTTCATGCGGTCGTAGAGGATTTGTTCCGGCACGCCGCCGAAGCTGTCGAAGGCGGCAATGTGGCAGCGGAGCACGGTTTGCAGGTCCTGGCGGGCGACGAAGCGGGCCCACATCATGCGGCTGTGGCCGAGCACCATCGAGAACAGCCAGACGATCCGCTCCACCTCGGGCTCTTCGGTGAAGGTCGTCTTGAAGAAGGCAAAATCGACCTGGGCCTGCTTGCCGGGCGGCGTCTCGAAGCGACGCTCGAAGGACGGTGACGGGGTGGGACGGATGGCGCGAACCACGGCTTTCAGGATGGTATAGCCGCCGGTGTAACCGCGCTCCGTGAGTTCCCGCAGCAGTCGCCGGGCGCTGAGATCGGGAAAGGCCTGCAGGCGTTCGCGCAGATAGGGCTCGAAGGGCGTGAGCAGCGTCGGCCGAGCCGGCCGAGGGGTGTAGGCGGGCGCCTCCAATCCGCGGGCGATGTATTTGCGGATGGTCTTGCGATCCAGGCCGGTGCGGCGTGCGATCGCCGACACCGACAGGCCCTCGCGGGCGAGATCGAGAATCATGACGAGTTCTCCAAGTCTGACCACCGGCCCTCTCCCTCAGCCTCGGAGGGTGATCATGGGCGACGGGCGGCCGCAGGGCTCCGGGGCGTACGCCCCGGAGCCCTGCCGTTGCGTCAGCCTGGGGAATTTTCAGCCGCCCTTTCCGGGGAGTATCCAATCGGCACTGACACTTCGGCCGCGTTGCCGAACCGATCGTGCCTGTCGTGCCGGTCGAGACCGTCCAGGTACGACGCAGTCTGGTCGAACCAATCAGCACGGCCGAGGCACTCCAGGCTGTCATCGTGGCGCTGGTGCAGGACCTCTGTGGGCAGCTGGAGCAGCATGGGCTGGGCGCCAGGACGCTGGACCTGCTCTGGCACCGCGTGGACGGCACAGTGCAGGCAATCCGAGTTGGCACGGCGAAGCCGGTGCGCGCAGCTCCACACCTCACCCGCCTGCTTGTTGAGCGCATCGCCAACGTCGATCCCGGCTTCGGCATCGAAGTCGCCATTTTGACGGCCACGCTTGCGGAGCCATTGTCGGCTGAGGAGGTCGGCCGGCTGGTGGCCGGGGAGACCGATCCCGGGACGTTCGACGAGGTGGCCACCATCGCCGGGCTGGTCGATGTGCTGGGCAACCGGATCGGCCACGACAGGGTTTTCCGGTGCGCGCCGGTGGAGAGCGATGTACCGGAGCGGTCGGTCACGCGCATCCCCGCCCTGGCGCCGCCGGTACCAGCTGGTTGGCCCTCTAAGTGGCCCCGGCCGGGACGTCTGCTGATGCCGCCGGAGCCGATCGAGACGATGGCCCTGATGCCCGATCACCCGCCAATGGCCTTCACATGGCGAGGTGTCCGACGACTCATCAAGCGAGCGGATGGTCCGGAGCGCATCCACGGCGAATGGTGGCGCAGGGATCGCGAGATGGCGGCCGCGCGAGACTACTACGCCGTCGAGGACCACGCGGGCGAGCGCTTCTGGCTCTACCGATCCTGGGAAGGCTCCCCGGACACCGGGCCAATGCGATGGTTCATCCACGGGCTGTTCGGATGAGCGCGGCCGGGCAGGGGCGGGGTCCCGCAGGCTCGACATACGCCGAGCTCCAGGTGACAACCCACTTCAGCTTTCTTCGCGGGGCCAGCAGCTGCGAGGAGTTGTTCTCGCGGGCGGCGGCGCTGGGAATCCCAGCTCTGGGCATTGTCGACCGACACTCGCTGGCGGGGATCGTCCGCGCCAACGAGGCGGCGCGGCAGACTGGCGTCCGGTTGGTCATCGGAAGCCGGCTTGACCTCACCGACGGCACCGCCCTGCTGCTGTATCCCATGGACCGGGCGGGCTACGGTCGGCTCTGCCGTCTGCTGACGCTCGGCAAAGGCAGGGCGGGGAAGGGGGCCTGCGATCTGTCCTGGGAGGACGTCGCCGATTGGGTTGAAGGACTGCTCGCCATCCTGGTGCCAGACGAACCGGACGACCGCTGCGCCCGGCAACTGGCGCGGCTGCGCCGGACCTTTCCCGGCAGGTGCTACGTGGCCCTGACGCTCCGCCGGCGACCGGGCGATGTCCTGCGGCTACACCTGCTGTCAGAACTGGCCGCGGCCCACCGTGTGCCGACCGTGATGACCAACGACGTCCTCTATCACGCGCCGGAACGGCGCATCATGCAGGACATCGTCACCTGCATCCGCAAGGGCTGCACCATCGACAGCGCTGGGTTCCGGCGGGAGCGGTACGCCGACCGCTTCTTGCAGCCACCGTCAGAAATCGCCCGCCTCTTTGCCCGGCACCCAGAGGCGGTGGCGCGGACGCTGGAGGTCGTGGAGCGATGCCGGTTCGGGCTGGACGAGCTGCAGTACCAATACCCGGAGGAGGTCGTGATTCCGGGTCTGACGGCGCAGCAGTCGCTGGAGCGGCTGACCTGGGAGTCCGTTGCCAACCGCTATCCCGATGGCGCGCCGGAGAAGGTCCAAGCCGTGCTCCGGCATGAGTTGCGGCTCATCGACCAGCTGGGCTACGCACCCTACTTCCTGACCGTCCACAGCATCGTCCGCTTCGCCCGCTCCCGCGGCATCCTGTGCCAGGGCCGGGGGTCCGCCGCCAACTCAGCTGTCTGCTATGTGCTCAGCATCACCAGCATCGACCCTGAAAAGCACAACCTGCTCTTCGAGCGCTTCGTATCGGCCGAGCGCCGTGAACCGCCAGACATCGACGTCGATTTCGAGCACGACCGCCGTGAGATCGTCATCCAGTGGATCTACGAGACTTACGGCCGCCACCGTGCAGCTCTGACGGCGGTAGTCACGCGGTACAGGGCGCGTGGTGCCGTCCGTGACGTCGGCAAGGTGCTCGGGCTCACCGAAGACGTCACAGCGGCACTGGCAGGGCAGATTTGGGCTTGGTCGGATGAGGGTGTCGAGGAGCAGCACGCGAAGGAGCTGAACCTGAACCTGCAGGACCGGCGTCTGCGTCTGACCCTGGAGCTTGCCCAGCAACTGATGGGCACGCCCAGGCACCTGTCGCAGCATCCGGGCGGCTTTGTCCTCACGCAGGACCGGCTGGACGAGCTCGTGCCGATCGAGCCCGCCGCAATGGAAGATCGACAGGTCATCGAATGGGACAAGGACGACATCGACACGCTGAAGATGATGAAGGTCGACATCCTTGCACTGGGGATGCTCGGCTGCATGCGCCGGGCCTTCGAGTTGCTGGAGGAGCACAAGGGCATCCGCATGGACTTGGCCGGCATCCCTGCCGAGGACCCGGTTACCTACGCGATGATCCGGCGGGCCGACACACTGGGCGTTTTCCAGATCGAAAGCCGGGCGCAGATGGCCATGCTGCCGCGGATCAAGCCGCGGACCTTCTACGACTTGGTCATTCAGGTGGCAATCGTCCGGCCGGGCCCGATCCAGGGCGACATGGTGCACCCCTACCTGCGCCGCCGCGAGGGACTGGAGCCGGTGGACTATCCCACGCCGGAACTCAGGGCGGTGCTGGGATCGACGCTTGGCGTTCCGCTCTTCCAGGAGCAGGCGATGAGGGTTGCCATCGAATGCGCCGGATTTACGCCCGGCGAGGCCGACCAGCTGCGGCGGGCTATGGCCACCTTCAAGCTCACAGGTGGTGTCAGCAAATTTTCGAGTAAGCTGGTCGACGGCATGGTGGCGCGCGGCTACAGCCGGGAGTTCGCCGAGGGTACCTTCAAGCAGTTGGAGGGGTTCGGGTCATACGGTTTCCCGGAAAGCCACGCAGCGAGCTTTGCGCTGATCGCCTACGCCTCCTCCTGGATGAAGTGCCATCACCCTGAGGTCTTCACCTGCGCTCTCCTGAACGCTCAGCCCATGGGCTTCTATGCGCCGGCCCAGATCGTTCGGGATGCGCGCGACCATGGTGTCGAGGTCCGGCCGGTCGACGTCAACACTTCACGTTGGGACTGCACGTTGGAGCCGGCGGGGCAGGGCAGGCTGGCGGTCCGCCTCGGACTCCGGCTGGTGAGAGGGTTGGCCAACGCCGCCGGCGCCGGGATCGTCGCCGCCCGCGAGGATCGTCCCTATGGCGACGTTGAGGACCTGTGGCGCCGGGCGGGTGTGCCGGTCGCGGCACTACGCCAGCTGGCGGCCGCCGATGGCTTCGCCGGTATGGGGCTTACGCGTCGAGAGGCTGCTTGGGCCATCCGGGCGCTCCGGGATGAGGCCCTGCCGCTCTTCGCGGCCGCCGGGGCTGCGCAAGAGGCGGTGGAGCCGGAGGTCACCCTCAGGCCGATGAGCGGGGGCAGGGAGGTGGTGGAGGATTACACGATGACCGGCTTGAGCCTGCGCAGTCATCCTGTTGCTCTCCTCCGCCAGGACCTGCGAGGGCAGGGCAGCATCACCTGCGCCGATCTCGCTCGCGCGCGGGACGGACGCAGGGTGACGGTGTCTGGCCTGGTGCTGGTCAGGCAGCGGCCGGGATCGGCCAACGGGGTGCTATTCCTGACGCTTGAGGATGAAACCGGCATCGCCAACGTCATCGTTTGGAAGAAGCTCTTCGAGCAGCAGCGCCGCATTATCCTGGGAGCCAGCATGCTGGCGGTGAAGGGTCGCGTGCAGATCGAGGGCGAGGTCATCCACCTGATCGCGGAGCAACTGGTCGATCAAACGGACCTACTGCGGTCGGTTGGAAGTAAGGAGATGCCGACGCAGCCTGCCGGCAGGCCTGCACGGGTGTAGCGTCACCAAGGTTCAGGCTGCTTTGTCGGGCCACGGCCATGGCATGGTTTGGCTAACGCTTTCGACCGGCAGGCCACAGCCAGTGTCGACAGCCACGAGGCGCAAACCGGCAGCGTCTGGCAGCACCTCCACCAGTTGAATCGCTCGATCGGCCGACATGGCTCGAACGTGCCAGACGACGGTGGGGATCTCTGAGCTCTCTGGAAAACCCTTAACCCCAAACAGGCGCATCAAGTGCTCCATCATAGGTTGGTTGCTGATGCGACTGTACTGTAGCTAGTGGTGTGCGCCAGACGGATCATTTCGTTGTAGCTTGGTAAAAGCGCGCCATCTCACCATCTCGGTAGAGCTACATACGTGACGGGCCGTCTGGTGCGCACCACTAGTGAGCCGGATCAGAAAGATCGCGTCGTTCGTGGCTTGACACCAACGCGGCGCTTGGCTGATCGAGCCAAGCGATCCACATGCATAACATTCGCAGAAGTAAATAACGTCACCGATATTTCATTTATTATCGTCGTCCTTGATCCACTCAATGTACTCATTCCAAGCTTTTTTATTAGAGTTCTTTATGTTCACTTCTAAATAAGATTCCCTTACTCTAGCCAATATTTCGTCCAACGCTTCTCGCATTTGTGTTCTAGCGCCATCTATTGCATCCCAGACCTCTTGTTTGTCACTGGTCAGCGGCATATCCCCCGGATTGGTAAAAACGTGGAGCTTTCCGTTTGCCGTGTCATGGTACATCCCCGGGTAAGATAGAGCTGTACTCCACGAATCATAGAGCTTTTGGAACGATTTATCTAAATTACTGTCATAGAGGCTAAACAGACTATTTTGAATGACGCCCTTGAACCCCTCATAGAAGAAGAAATTCTGATCTATTATGTAGCCAGGAAGCCTTTCAATGAGGTCGTCCATCGTCGGAATATGAATAGATGACAGTGCCCACTTTATGTTATCTACATCATGATCGTGCTGAAGTTTTTCTTTGCTCACCCCTCTTAACTCGTGAGGACGTTTTGGGTTGAGTTTGACAACGGCAGAAACGGCCACTTGAAGAAGATTCTCCAAATGCGCTTTCCCATTGTTTGGTTTAGACGTTTCGATATGGTAAAGACTTACTCGATTCTGAATAAAATCGAATGGCAGGTCGTTGGGAAACTGACCGAACTCTTTGTTGAACAACATTATAACGCGATCCCAGCCAAGCTGTGATACTGCATATCCAAGCTCGAACACTACGTTTGGGTTTGGACAGGGGCGCCCGGCTTCCTTTGAAGTGATAGTTGTGATATCGGCAATGAATATATCAGCAGAATCTATTTTTTCTTGTATCTTATGAGCTATATTGGGACTTCCAGAGGTTCCTCTCGTAGCTTCATCTCGTATAAATTCAATTTTTGCGGCTGTGCCTGATACTTTCTTACATGCCACTTTCAAGGCATCTCTGATTGCATTAGCGTTTGTTGCTGCAGGGGAGTCACTCTGCCAGGAGAAGAATATCCGAACCTTTGCGGGTGATGACATCGTGATTCAGCCTATTTTGACGAAGCCTATGAGATGCATGGTATATTAAAAGAGGTTCATTTCAACAGAATGTCTGCATCTCACCACCGGGTTACAGAAAGTGCTGAAAGGCAACGGCGGATGTATGACTACAAAACGTCGTTTTATCGGTAGATGCGCTGTTCAAGCATCTCTCACCTCTCTAGTGGATTGAGTCAGACGGATAGTGTCGTTTGTACGTTAGCGGATCGGAGGTATCCTGCGGACTGCGCCGAGCTAAATACCTAACGGTCCGTCTGGCGCACACCACTAGGTCTGCCGATCGATGCACACAAAGTTCTCGTTCTTGATCATGCGCTGCCGGTCTAGCGCTTTGCTATGTAACCCAGGTGCCATACCCGATACCCTTCATCTTCGCTTTGATGACACAGAGGCGCTCTGACGGCTTTATTCTCGAAGAACCAGCATGGGTATACTTTTCCTAACGTATGTTGCCATTCCTTTTTTGCCATCGGTAGCCCAATGGTCTCTGCGACTTCTGCGGCAATCATATCTTCGTCTCTAACATCTATCCAAATATACCTGATCGACTGAGCCTTCCGCCCCTTTGACAACGGGGAGAAATCGACGCTGTAAGGAGAATAAAGGTTATGCGCGACACATTGTAAATTTAGGCGGTCTTGTGTCTTGCCATTCATACGGTCTTGATGCATTCGCTCTATAACTTCATCACACCGTACTTCGGAAAATACTCTGCGAACGCTCTCCTCAGACATTCCTGGGCGCACACGCTGCAAATATTCCTTTGCGTATCCGTCGGCGAGCGCGTGAGGAATATTCGCCGCGATCAGCAGAGCCGATAACATAAAGAGCCGCAATGCCACCATCACCTCCAACGTGGAAATAAAACACACATAACTGTTATTATGGAAATGGTCACCAATCATGCGACATCGCATATTGGGCCGACACTATTCCAGATGTTGCTTCGCCACACGATAAAAAACGGGCCGCTGCATGAAGTCAGCGGCCCAAGTCTAACGAGGATGGCGTGGAATTCTATACAGCAGGCTGCGATAACGCCGGCTGGACGAGTGCAGCGGGCGGGATTGCCCAAGGTCCGGAGGCGAGGTCATCCTCCCAGCGGCCCCATTTGCCAAGGGCCTGGGACACCCGTTCGACGGTCAGGTAGTACGTGTGCCGATCATCCATGCTCAGTTCTGCCGTACCATCGCGCAGAAACCAGCGCAGATGCTTCGCCTGCCACTGAAAGGGGCCGATCTCGTACTGGCGCCAGATTGACCCAGCGATCTCGGCCGACAGGTACTGGACCAACTCGGCATCAGCGGGGCGCTCCCGGTGAAAGGTGCCCTTGAGGAGTGCTGTGACTTGGCCCCGGGCGTGGGCTTCGCTGATTGGGTTGGTGAGGGATTTCCTCATCGGCGCGCTCCCGAGTGTCGAGCCACGACGATACGGCAGAAGGCTGCGCCTGCGCGCCGGAGAAAGGCAGCGAAAATCATCGCCTTTCCGATCCGTCATCGTTCAGGAGGTTTTGGCGTCGGGCGGCGCGATCAGCTCATCGGCAAGATCGAGGACGTCATCCCACTGCGGCCTCGTCGAGCTGCGCAGGCGATGCCGGACGGCCAACTGGCCAAGCGTAACCTCCTCGTCCTCGTATTGGATCGGCACGTCTGCGGACCGCACCAGGGCGCCGGTGATGCCGCCGTCGGCGTGATCCTTCCAGACGAGCAGAGCAAGCCAGCGGTCGCCCGCCGCGTTCTGAACCTCGAAGGCGAACAGCTTCTCAGGGCCAGGGCGTTCGATGCCGGCCCACAGCCCCTCCCCTGCATCCCCGATCATCTCGTGCACGAAGCTGCCGTAACCGGACAGTGCGGCCAGCAGGGCGGCCAGATCGTCTTCGAACGGGCGCATGGCGTTCTCGGTGTTTAAGCTGGACAACGACAGATCTCCTTGATGCTCACGCGCCACGGCGGGGGCGCGGGTGGATGAAGGGTTGGGCGACCGCGTGAGGAACGAACACCATCGCTATGTCCCTCTTGCCGTCGCGGTGCCGGCGGTGAATGCGATGCAGGCCGTCGATGACCTGCGTGGTGCCGCCAGCCATGCCTACGGTGAGGATCGGCACCTCAGCTTCGGCGGGTGTCATGGTGGCGATCCGGCGTTCATCGCGCTCGAAGAGGGCGACATGGGTCAGCAGCGCCTGATCCAATGGGACCAGCTCAGGGGGGAACTTGGATGGTGCGGAGCGCACCAGCGCCAGCAAGCCCTCAACATCGTAGATCTGATCCTCGAAGATGAAGCTGCGGCCGGTGATCTCAGGGATGTCCTCGTCCAGCACCAGAACCCGGTGCCGGTTCTCCAAGTGCCGGCGCAGCGCATCCTCCGTCTTGTACGGACGCTGGCACTGAGGACAGAGCAAAGTGCTTGTGAGCATGGTTGAACCTCGGGAGTGATGACGGTTCCGGCCCGTATCCAAGCCGGAGAAGGTGTTGTGCCGCGACGCCGGGCGCGGTCTGGATGAGCTGGACGATGAACTCGTGGTCTTCCTGCCCATCCAGCAACTCCACCTGCAGAGCCCGTCCCAAGCGCAGATGCGACAGCAGGAGTTCGCGCCAGTCCGCTGCGGCCTGTTCGATGGTTCCGGCGTCGGTGTCCGACCGGGAGGCCCCCAGCCGGCATTCGAGGAAGCCGTCGAGAGTTGGAAGCGGCGGCTCGGTTGACCTCACCCCCTCTGCCGGAGGCTTGGGCCTGACCAGGGCGAGGAAACGTAGGAACGCGACCAGCTCTGTCGATGACGCGGCAGCAAGCCTCTCCTGCCGGCTGATCGTGGACCGCGCTACCGGTGTGCCGCCCAGAAAGTGCAACAGCGCCGCCATGCCAAGCTGGGATTCAATCCCAAGTGCCTTGCGCAGGGCTCGTAGCTCAGGCCCGCTGGCCTGCCCCAGGCCGTAGTTCGTCGCCATGTTTCGTATCCATTCCTATCCAGGGTCGGGGTGCGATCCTGGCCGGCTCCCCTGCCCGCGTCACCTTCCCGCCGCACTGGCGTTCGACCGCGACATTCGAGGGACGGGGTTGGCGGAGAGGGGGCGAGTTGATTCCCTCCCCTGCTCCTTCGGGGAGCCGGCGGAACCTGCCCGAAGTGCCGGACAGGTTCCTTTCCCGACTTAGGCCGCTTCCGCTGCGTCGGCGTCGTCCTCAGCCACCGGCGCTACGCGGAGAAGCGCGGTCATCACCGACGCATCGGCGGTCGGGACGAAAAGGCGCGTCGCGTACTGGACAATTTCGCGCCGGCAGCCAAGGTCGGCCAGACGCTTGATATCCGACGGCTGGAACCCGACGACCTCGATCCGATACTCGCCGTTGACGCGGGCGCGCTTGAGCTTCCACCCGTTCACCAGATCCAGCCGCACATCGGTAAGAACCGCGTCAATGGCCTCTTCCGGGGTCCAGGCCGTATTCAGATCGGCGCCCAGCTTCGCCAGGGTGGAACGCACGCGTCCGGGATGGATCAGGCGACCAAGGTACTGAGCGCCCGTTTCATCGATCACGCGGAAGACCCGGCCCCCGGCATCCAGGCGGTCCCAGACAGGGAGCAGAACGCCGCAAATGAGGTTCAGATCGTAGCCTTGCAGTTCCTTCGTCGCCCTCGCCTGTTCAAGCCACAGGGTTTCGGCCTCGCTGCTGGACAGGATGGCGAAGGCCTTAGCGGATGACAGATTACGGGCTTCCTCGAAGCGTTCCGAGTAGGGGCCGATAAGCCGGACTTGTGCGATCACGCTCCCTGCGTCGTCCGTCCGGGCGCGGGCCGTGGCGACCGCGAACACCGCCCCCGTGGCGATCTCGCGGACGAAGCCGGTAACCTCCCGCTTCTTGCCACCCATCCGTCCGTCGGCAACGGCATGGAAGGAACGGGGCGTGCGGCGGTGCCATGCCCGGAGGTGAACGTAGTAGGTTTCCGCCTTGGACGACGGCTCGACGTACACGGTCCGCGGCGGGCTCACCACTTCGATGCGATCTGCCCGGTATTCCTCGACGCCCTGGTTATAGACCCCGGCATCAATCGCGGCCTGAACTTGCTCATCAAGGCGATCTTGGAACTCATCAAAGAGCGCGTTCTGGTCGGCCACCTTCAATGCCAACAGGCGGTTGAGGAATTGACGCACCGGAGGGAAGCTGTTGCGAGTGAGGTTCCCTTCCTTATCGGTCAGCCGCAGCCCCAGCTTGCGCTCAAACTCAGCCATGGTGAGCCCGGCAACCGTGCTTCCAATGTGCAGTTCGAGGATGATCTGATTGATTGCCGCCGTGCCGTACTCGCCTTCCAGATTGTCCCGCTCCGACATCAGCCCTTGGCTGCCGGTGTCGCGCTGCCCCTTCGTGAGAGCGCCAAGCGCCCCCAGCCGGCGGGCGATGGACGTAATAAAGCGCAGTTGGCCGCGAAGATTGGTCGTGACCAAGATGTATTCCGGGGCCTGCGCTTGATCGGAGCGGTGGGTGCGCCCCAGGGCCTGGGTGCATTCTTTCGCATTCCACCCCGCCTGCAGCACGTAATGACGGCGCAGGCGACGATTGGGGATCTGATTGGACGCGTGAAAATCCACGCCAGTGTTGGCGGCATTGCTGAAAATCAGAATGCGCTTATTGTCGTTGGCGAACGCTTCCATGTCGGCGAGGCGGGCGCCCTCGCTCCGGGCTTGGATCTGGCGCGTCGGCAGACCGGTTTCCGGATCGGCCAGGGTGACGACCCGGCGGGAGCGGCCCGTAATCTCGGCCACGGTTTCCACGCCGAAATGGTCGATGATGGCTTCCAGCGGCCCGTGCGGCACCTTGAGGGAGCCGACGCGAGCCAGCATATCGTCACGCATCATGACCGCTTCGGCGCACACGACGCGGTTCCCCGCTTCGTCGATTACGGGGCGGGTCCGCGTGTTGCCCTCTTCGTCGGTGTATTCCTCGTAGGCGTGAATGGGGAACGACGCCTCCAAATACTGCATCAGAATGTCACGAGGCGTCAGGTCCAGATCGTCGAGAGCTTCCATGGCGCCCTCCTTGGACAGGGCGCGTTCCTGCTGGGCTTCCAGGGTATTCACGAGTTGGACGACCACGGCATGACCGGCGGCTATGTCGCGCTCCATTTCACGGACCGCTGTCGGCAGCTGCATGGACGTGAGAACCTGATTCCAGAAGCGCTGGTTGGCCCCCCAGAATGCCGACAGGGCGGCGCTGCGGGCGCCGGCGTCAGACTTAGAACCCGCCGAGTCCATGGCGGCATCGAGGTTGGAAAGCACGATTTGCCAGGCATCAGCCAAGGTATCGTAGGTTTCCAATTGAGCCGGGGCCAACTCGTGAACCAGCCGCTCAAACTTCACGTCGGCGTACGACAGCGAGCGGGCCGAGAACAAGCCCATGGCCTTCAAATCACGGGCGACGATCTCCATTGAGGCTACGCCGCCGGCCTCGATGCGGGACACGAAAGCCTCTTTGGTGGGAAACGGCGTGCCCGGCCCATAAATGCCGAGGCGATCAGCGAAGCAGAAATTGCGCACTTCGGATGCTGCCGTGGCCGAGATATAGACGACACGCGCCTTTGGTAGCAGACGCTGAATGTCGATTCCTGCCAAGGCCGTTTGAGACGCTTTCGTGCGGCCCCTCTCCCCCTTTTCATCCATGGCGTTGCCCATTTTGTGGGACTCGTCCATGGCAAGAACGCCCTCAAAATCTGAGCCGAGCCAGTCGACAATCTGCTGGACCCGCGATTTACCGGGGCGGTTCGACCGCAGTTCTCCGAACGAAACGAGCATCACGCCATGCGCGGCCTTCACCGCCTCCCCCGCCGGGGTGGCGCGCAATGGGAACACCAGGGCCGGATCGCCACCCAAGGCCTTGAAGTCGCGCTTGGCGGCCTTCAAGAGTTTGGTGCTGTCCTTCGTCAGCCAAACATGGCGTTGAACGCCCTTGTGCCAGTTGTCCAAGATAATCGCGGCGATCTCGCGCCCTTTGCCCACCCCTGTTCCATCGCCGATGTAGTAAGCACGGCGCCACGGAACACCATCGGTATGTGCTTCCAGCCATTGAGCGTGCGCTTGACCTGCGTAGCAGACGACTTCCAACTGCGCAGCCGAGATTTTTCCTTCCGCGATCACCTCTTCCGGGAAGCTGGGCACATACCAGATTTCCGGCGGCGTGACCGCCGACATGGCCCAGCTTTCCACGAGCTTTCCCGGATGCGGGGCCGGCGTGGGCAGGCCCAGCTTGGCAGTGTCCAGGCGGGCCGGACGGTAAGCGGCAAAGCGGCTGTCCGCGCCGTCACCGTCGTCGTCCACCTTGGACGTACGGCGCACCGGGGCCAGGAGGCGGATAAGCTGTTCCAGGGTGTCCGCCTGCCCAATGACCGGCGCGGTGTTGTTCGCCGGAACCTTGTCGATCACCACGACGCGGGTTTCGATGCTGGTTCCATGAGCCTTGTAGAGCGCACCACCCACAAGCAGGTTGGCCCGCACGGCGTATTTGGAGCGGATACGCGTGATCCACGAGCCCCGATTGCCGATGGCCCCGGTGTTTTTGCCGGTGATGCAGACGAGACGGCCACCGTTCGGGAGCAGCTTTAGCGCGGCCTCGACGTGTTCGCCGGCCACCGACAGGTCCTTTTTGTCGCCCGTGCGGATCGACCGGCTAAAGGGCGGGTTCATCAGAACCACGGTAGGCGTCAGCTTGCCCGCAAAGATGTTGTGGACCTGTTCGGCATTCTCGCCGGTGGGCTCGTAGCCGAGCGCCCGCAGAACCAGCTTGCGACGGTTGGCGATTTCGTTGACGTGGACCTTAGCTCCGGCGTTGGAGGCATGCACCGCAAGCCCCCCATTCCCGGCGCTGGGCTCAAACACAACGTCGCCTGCAGTCACGCCCGCGGCCCAAGCCAGCGCGTAGGCGTAGGCGGGAGGCGTCGAGAACTGTTGCAGCGCCAGCATTTCCCCATCGCGGCGGGTCTGAGTGGGGAACAGAGCCGCCGCCGTCTCGATTTCTGACGCGATCCGAACGGCGCTGTCCGCATCAACGTCCAGCTTCCAGACGGCAGAGTTGGCGCGAACATGGCGGTTCATCGCCAGTTCCGACGCCTCATAGGCGTCCTTGGCAACGTAAGCGCCCGCGCCCATGGTTCCGCCGAACGCTTCGTCCGCCAGTTTGAAAAGCTCCGCCGACGACATGGCCGCCCCGGCGTTGATCCGTTCCAAGAGGCGATCGGCAAGCAGCGCATAGCCGCTCACCATCGTTTCGTCGGAAGCCGCCGATGCGGGCGGCGGAGGCTCGTCCGGAGCGCTGTCGTTGGCCGGGGGGTTCCACGCCATTGCCGCCAGCGCCGAGGCGTCCAGCGTGCGCACGGTGGACGCCTGTTGCGCCAGAAGATCGCGACGGTACTTCACCACGCCCACGATGCCGGCGTTCTCATTTGCGAGCTTGAGCAGCACTTTACGCAGGTATTCGCCCGCGGTGTTCAGAATGGGCATTGGCGAGGCAGCATGGGCGGGGTCAACAATAAGAACCTCACACCGAATGACCTCGACGTTGAGAGCCGTGAACATGCCGGCGGGCGTGCAGCGAACCTCGATGCCGAAGCCGCGAGGCAGCGTGCCAGCCTGGACGGCGGCGCCAACGCTGGAACGGTAGCGGTTCATGACAAGCGAAAAGTCGGGAGCGGATTGCATGCGGGAGCCTCTGCGGGCGGAGTGTGGGGAACACAGCGCCGTTATATCGTACAGAGCGCAGCCATGCAACAATAAATGAAGCGTAACGCTACACTTTAAGCTCCGCCATCTACGAGCGTGAGGTATCTCCAATGTATCGGTCGGACGCGGAGCAATAGTAATGCCTTTTAGGTGGGGTGGTGGCAAGGCGCGCTTCTAACGCAATACTTAATGTCCGAGTCAGACGCTGGCTTGCCCAGTCATCCCTGGTTAGGGCGCTGCCGGCAGCGCCAAGGCGCAAGCTGCGTCGGATCTGGCGCAGGTCACGCATGGGCGAAGGCGGCAGAGCATCACCTAGCGGCAGCTAGTCGACTGCAGCCCAGAGACCCGCTGCGGCGACTGCGGCAATCTCCGCAACTCTCCATCGCCCGTTCTGGAAGTCCCTTCTAACGGAACCGCTTATCTGAGGCTCCGTTCAGATGAGGGCGTTAACACAAGGATCGAACTATGTCGCCATCGCATCGCAAGATCATGATCAACAGGGCACCGGTGTTGACGCTGTGGGCTGCAGTGGTCGCGGAACGGTTGGGTCTGGACCGTGACGAAGCCCTCACCATGGGCAAGGCACTATCGGGCCTCACAGCGCATGCCAAAGGTGTCCGGCTGGGAATTTTCGAGCCGACCCCAGAGACGGTGAGCGATCAGCGCAAGGCGCTCCAAGATGGCGAAGAGATCCACCTTCACCTCATGGGACGGTCGGTCCCCGCCGTGCACACCAAGGACGGCTTGCGTGCGGTCCGTCAAGGCAAGCCGATCACGCCGGCGAGCGTGAACCGGTACTTGGCCGGGAAGTTTGGGGACGACCTGGAGGATGTGCGTCAGGCGATGACGGTGCTGGCCCACTCATTGCCACCGGCGGACCTCGCACGGCAGGCGTTCCGGATGTATGAGGCGTTCCGGCCCGAGGTGAAGGCCGGCACCGCCGGGTGGGGCGCCGAGGGCGAGTTGGACTTGGCGAAGCTCGCCCCGGCTGCCCGTTCGTGACGGACGATATGCTCTGTGTATGGCCGGTCTCCCGACGTCGTGCTTCGACGCCGAGAAGCCGCGGCGAGCCAGACGCGCGGAGTATGCATGCGCTGCTCCCTCAGTCTTGGAGTGCCGGACGTGCCGCCTTGAGGTCGCGTGCCCAGCGGACCTTCGGTACCAGGGGCGTTTTGTCGACCCTCTGGCGGCTCCGGCTGTTCCAGCTCTTCGGTCGGGTTACGTGCTCGGGTTTCCAGCGGGCGTAGCGGAGGCTCATGCCGGATTCCGTCGAGAGCGTGTATGTGATTATGCGGTCGAACCCCCTCCGGGCAGCCTCAGAGGCCGCCCAGGCATAGAGGGTCGAGCAGGCCTTGTACCGAAGCGTGTCCGGGAGGCTCCGATCAACGCACAGCCGGTTAACCTCCACCCAGGCCGTCTGCGGCAGCATCCGGGCCACTGGCCGTCCAACTGAAACGACGCCTACCAGCGTGTGACCGTTCCAGACGCCAGCGCCATACCGCCAACAGACGGGAGGCGGGCAGTGATCGTGGTGGCGCTGGACGAAGGCTTTCATCCTGGAAAAGGCGATGGGCGCGACTTCCAACTCGCAATCCAAGAGTAGCTGCCCGTCTTGATCGGCCACCCGACGCAGCCGCTCAGCGCCCAGGTGCTCCGCCGCTTGCAGGTTCTGCAGCAGGGACGTGCGGAAGTCCGGATCGGCCATCTCATAAACCAGTTCCTCATAAAGCAGATGGCAGCAGGTGGAGATCATGAAGGAGTGATCCGACCAGATTTCGGCCAGTTCCACGACCTGCGGCTCGCCGCAATGGATGCATGTCGGGATGGTGTTGTCGCGGTCGAAGTCGATGGCGAGCTGGCGATCAGCCTTGGAAAGCATGTTCATTGGCAGAGTCCGGGTGTAGCGGCGGCTGTGTGGCGGCGCTCTGGTGTCGGGGGCGGACGATGATGGCTAGAGCAGCGCGATGGCGCGGAGGCGCGTGAACCACCAGGTGGTCGCGGCCCTGATCGGCGTGAGGTCACGGAGACGGGTGACGGACAGGGCGCGAAACAGGGGCGAGCGAGAGGGCCTGCACTCCGGCCGACGGGCCGGCCGTTTAGGTGACGAGATTGCTGCGATAGATGCCTGCCGTCACGGCAGCAGCTCCACCTTGTCGAGCCGGGTCACGCAAGTGTTCCAGTACGACTTCCACACCCCGTCCGGAATGAACCAGGAGTAGGGGCTGTTCGGGTAGCTGCAGCTCTTGCACTCGCCAGCGAACGGGGGGGTCGACAGAGTTCCGGTCATCCCCTCCGTGCTGGACAGCGAGAAGCCAGGCTCCCGATGGACCACGCGTATCCGGGTGCCCGGCGTCTTTGGGGGAAGCCGGAGCAGCACGAACCAGTCGCTGGTTCCCGGCCCGTCATGGCCGGAAAACACATGGGTCCAGCCAGGGGTGAGCGGCACCTCGCCCTTGACCGGAATGGCGTAGGGATGCCGGTCGAGAATGAGGTGCCAGGGTTGAACGGGCGCACCTTCCATGGCGGCATATCCCCTCCCCTGTCGGACGGCGGCGATGCACTCAATCGGAGGCACATCCGCGATCAGTCCCGCGCGGCGGAGGACCGCCAAGCCGCGCGCCGACACCGGCCAGGGCTTGCCGTCGCGCTCGTAGTAGGCGGGCTTCACCAAGACGCCCGTGCTGTGGAGGTCCAGCAGACGGTCTGGCAGTACCGTGCCTGTGCCGATGATGGAGCAGGCGGGATCAGCATGGATCCCCGCGAGCGTGTCCAACTCGGCAGTGCACAGGATCGGGAGAGGGGATATGACGACCATGGAGTGCTCCGGTGTCGCGGTCGGATTCCCGGTGCGGGAATGGCAGCAAGCGGGGGGGACGCAGGTGCCGCTGGTGGGCTCAGGCGCTGGCTTCAAGCGTCAAGGAGCCAAGGACGGGGGCGCGCTCCAGGGAACGCGCCCGCAGCGGTTAGGCGATGATCTCGAACTCTTCTTCCGGCAGGGCGAGCATCAAGGACCTGCCATTGTCCCAGTCGACGCGGATTTGCCCATGCCCCGGTGGTCCGAACTTGAACATGTTCACGGCTTTGACCGTGCCGGTGGCTCCCGGCTCAATTGGACAGGGATCGGGTCCCATCTTTAGCAGGCGGATGCGGTCTTCGGCGTTGGGCAGAACACCCTGAGTGACGGAGACGCTCATACCGGGTCTGCCGCACCAAGCTCGGCGTGGAGCGCTTCGTCGGACTTGTCGGCGCAGGATGGGCATTCGCCATCGAAGGCATCATCGCCGGTCGCGCCAGGGCCGTGGCAGGTGCGGCAGACGTCTTCATCGTCATTGGTGGTGCTGGCATCCTTGTCGCCGCTCACCGCCGCAAGGAGTTTCGTGATGTCTCGCTCCAGCCCGATGAAATCGTCGACCTGGGGGGTTGGCGTCTTGTAACCAGCCATGGCGGCGATGGTCGGCAGCGCGTCATTGAGCAGAGCCAGCATATCCGGCAGGTGAACCAGCAGAGCGCGGCCGGCGGCGCTGTCGAACACGGCGCGCTCGGCCGCGGTGAGGTAGCGCATGCCATTGTCCTGCAGCGAGAAGCCATCGGGGTCGATGTCCCCATTGTCGGCGTCGGACATGGACACGACGCGATAGCCATCGGCGCTGCTGGCGTCCACCTTCCAGCTGTCGATCAGCTTGCCGTTCTTGAAGGCCTCCGCAGCAGCCTTGCGCGCCAGCGCAACCAGATCTTCATCGGCAGTGTCCGCCGGCACGACGAGCGGCATGGCCGTACGGCCATAGGCCTGCATGGTCATGCCGTACTCCACCGAGATCGTGACAGTGCGGAGGGGCTTCGCTCCGGCAACGTGTTCGTCGGTCAGATCGTCGATGTCGGCGACACCAAAAAAGGCGCACAAGTCACCGGCGTCCACATCAACCTCATAAGGGCCACCATGGGCGCTCAGTTCGACGGTGCTTTCGGCCAGGAAGTCGTTATCCGGGCTGTCGGGCAGAGCCCGGATTTCATCGGCGCTCAGTTCCAGCACCTTGTTGGTCACGTCGATCCGGCTCGTGCCGTCGATGTCCACGGCGTGATCATTGACCCAGGCCTGCGGTCGGAACGTCGCGAACAGGCGATTGTAGATAGAGGTGGCCGCAATCGGAGCGGTCATAGCGGGTGCCAAAGTTTCGGGTGCCGGCATAGCTGCGGTCGCCTTGCATGTTGGGGAACGAGGTAAATGTATCGTACAAAGCGCATAACGCAATCCAAAAATGCAGCGTGTGCCGGGTTTATTTGCCGCTATTCTGGACCTCTACGAAGTCTGGTTCTTACGCAGAGTGAAATCTGTATTTCCAATTTTCCGTGTGGGACAGAGAGCAGCAAACACCAGCGGCCACGCCTTGGAAGACGTGGCTGATGTGATTTCGCTGTTCGCCCGCGATTACCGGGTTCTAGCTCGTCGACGGTTGGGCGAGCAGCGCAAGTGCTCCCTGCCCTCTTTCTGTGAGTGCCCACGGTTCAAGCCACGCTCTCTTGCCCGGCGAGTGCCGGACGACGCCCAATGCAGCGAGGGTTCGGGCCAGACGCCAGCGGCTGTTCCGCTCCCGACCCCAGACAAGCGGTGCTGAGGGATCAGCCTGGATTGCGGCCAGGGTGCGGAGCTGCTCAGCGTCCAGCACCGGTCGCCACGGAGCATCGGGATCGAACGGCTCCAGCTGGCGCAATTCCATCATGCGCTCGCGCGGTTTGCGCTCACGCCCGATGGGAGGGAACACGACATAGCAGTGGTCATCGAAGGGTGATCCGCAGACCCGCCGGATTGTCCCTGCGCGACCGGTCATGTGGTCTCCCATAATCCGGCTATCGTAGGTGCAGATGACGCAGCCACCCTCCCGAAACCAGTTGGCCGCTTCCGCGTAACGGGCTTTACGGTCCTTCGTGCAGAACCCGAGGCAAGCGCCAGTTTTGCAGCGGCCGTCGAAGCAATAATCCACCGCAGCAGGCGGCTGGTGACGGGCAAAACGGGATCCAGTCATTCGACCAGCCCCTCGCGCTGGCTCCGTGACCGCACACCGAATTGCTCGAAGCTCATGCGCGTTCCGCCGATGGTGCAGAGCCGCCCATGCACCACGCTCTGGTCGATACCGTGAGCACGAGCCTCCTGCAGAACCTCTCGGTAGATCTGCCGATCCAGAGGGCAGCGCGATAAGTGTTAGCTAAACAACGCCGCCATTATAAACCAAAAACAGTAAAATATAGCTCTTCCAGTGTTTGTGTGCGACTCTCAACCATCGAGCGCGGAGGGGACGATGGGATCGATGCTGGAGGAGTTGGCGGCCATCCGGACCGTGGCGGAGATGACCGAAGCTTTCCGCGACGAGGCGCGGTGCCGCCGGCTGGTTGAGGCGATGGTGTGGCCGAACGGACGGCTCTGCCCCGCCTGCGGCTCGCGGCGCTCGATCACTCTGGCGGGGCGCGACATGGGACGACGGTCCCGGCCGGGGCTTTATCAGTGCTGCAATCCGGACTGCCGCTTCCAGTTCACCGTGACGACGCGAACCCCATTGCATGGAACGAAGCTGCCGTTGCGGACCTGGCTCATGGGGCTGTGGTTCATCCTGCAATCCGACAAGGGCATCTCGTCCATCCGTCTGGCCGAAGCACTCGGCGTCAGCCAGCCGACGGCTTGGCGGATGGGCCACGTCCTGCGGCTCCTGGTGTTGCGCGACCATCCGCTGGGCGGGACGGTGGAGATCGACGAATTCCATTTCGGCGCCAAGCCGCGCCGTGACCCCAACCCTCCCAAGCTGGGGCGCGGACGCAAGGGCCATCCCCGCACGACGAAGACGCCAGCACTCGCGGTCGTCCAGCGGCCAAGCGGTCGGGAGCCGGGGACATCGGCGGGCGAAGCCCGTGCCGCCGTGGTCGCCGATCTGTCGCTCGACGAGGCCGAGCGAGTTCTGGAAGCCGCTGTCGATCCTGACGCGCACCTGATGAGCGACGAATGGAAGGCGTTCGTCGCCATCGGCAGCGCGTTCGCTGCGCACGATACCGTTCGCCATTCTCAGCGCGAGTATGTTCGCGGCAGCGTGCATGCCAATTCGGCCGAGGGCTTCAACGATCGTGTTCGGCGCACGATCACCGGCGTCTTCCATCACATCAGCCCCGACCATGCTGACCTGTATTTCGGCGAGATCGGCTTCCGCTGGTCCCAGCGCACGGTGGCAGGTCAGGCCCAACGCCGGACCCGCAAGGGGCGGACGGTGATCCAAACCCTTTGGTCCCGTGTTCCCCCAGCCCTCCAGCTTCCGGCCGTCTTTCGTTACGCTGTCGGACGCCAACTCCGGCGAACCAAGGACGGCGGGATCAGCATCCGCTCGGCCGTAGCTGTCTTTGGTTGATAATGGCGGCGTTGTTTAGCTGACACTTATCGCGCTGCCCTCATCCAGGGTCGGAGCGACTTGGCCATCGCGCCAGATAAGGAAGTGGCCGATTCGCCAGTCCCGCGTCACGCGCCGGCCAACCGCACCGTCGTACACCCGGCGTCGGGTGACGACGACGGCTACAAGCCATCGGCCTTCAACAAGGGCGGCGGGTGCCGCGATCCATGACGCCAGTGCGGCCCGCGTAGCCGTCGGCTCGACCATCGGCATGTCGTCGCCTGGAAGGCACCAGACAGGGGATGAGGGGCTCTGCATCGCCATCAGTCCTCCGCTTTGCGCAGTCTGGCCGTCATGGCGTTCCAGTTCGCGAAGTGCGCGGCCGCGGTGACACCGAAGGGCCGTTCCGTCACATGCCAGTCCAGCCAGTCATCCGTCTCGCCGGGAACCGGGTGTGCGCAGCCGAACTGCTCGGCCCAGGCCTTTGCGTCGTCGACCAGCTTCGTTTCCCACTTGGTGCCCTTGGGAGCCTTCGGGTGGGTGGCGTAGCCATTGGGACCGCCCTGACCGCGATTGTCGGCGAGTAGAACCGGCTTACCGTCATAGGTGATCGTCGCCGTAAAGCACGGCGTCTCCTCGCTCAGAGCCTTGACCTCGCGGTAATTCGTGACGGCCCATCTGTCCATGTCCGACGGCGGATCAACCGGCAGAGGGTGGTTGGACCGGTGGTAGAGGTAAGCCGGGCCACGGCTCTCCTGACGCCCCCCATCCAGGACGACGACGACGTTCTCTCCGCCCTTGCTGACGACGCCGTACACCATCGCCCCCTCATGTTCGTATTCGACGCGGGCTCCCTTCTCGAGCGTCAGGTTCGCCAGGAAATCGTGCAGCTTGGACGGGATGGGCACCTTGGACGGGGTGAAGACGGCGGGACCGCCGGTGAAAACCTCCAGATCGTCGGTGACGACGGAAACCTTGGCCGCGACCTTGAACACAACGGCGTTTACCGTCTTCTTGGTCTTCGGATGGGTCAAGCAAACGCGGTCGCCCTTGCTGTGTGGCATGGTGCGGTTCTTTCCAGGGATAAGGGTTGCTGGGCGGTGTGGGGAGCGGTGGGATTCGGTCGGCGGCTGGCGTTCGGGATGGGAAAAGGGACAGCCGCCAACCGGCTCTTACACCGGGAGACGCGAGGGATTTTCGAACGACTTAAGCCGGACCGAGGCGGGAGCGCCGGTCAGGGCGAGGCCTGAGTGCGGTCGGCGACGGACGCTGAAAGGCTCAAGGCCGGGTGGCACAACGGTGTCCATCACAAGGCGGAAGTCCGCCACCGGCAGGACGATCTCCTCGCGCGTGTCTTCCAAAACCACGCGGCCAAACCTCATACCGTCTTTGGTGTCGAAGCTGCTTTTCAGAATGCAGCGCCGCCCTTTGTGTTCGCCTTCTTCAATGATCCAGCGAATGTTCGTGGTTTGCCAAAGCGGGAGCTTCTGCGGGCCGAAAAGGTCCGACTGAGAGCCGGGCGGCGGATGAATAGTGGGCATCGGAGCCTCGGGCGTGTTTGGGGAACACAGAAAAGATATCGTACAAAGCGCATGTCCGCAACCACATAATGCGCCCTGTACGATGTATCTTGCGGGCCGAAGCTGGTACAAGCCGTGGCGTTCTCGTTGTGCTGGTAGGACGAGGAGCGGCACGCGTTCGTGTATATCAGGCAGCGAGCTGCAATTCGCAGTCATCGAACACCGGCATATTCCACCGCCCGCCAAGGTCTTCTCTCAGGAGGAGCACCAGTTCATCGCTGGCGCGAGTGACCGCGGTATAAAGCCAACGCCAGCGGTCATCACGAAAGACACGCGAGTCGTCAATGACCGTTACGCTGTCCCATTCACTGCCCTGTGCTTTGTGGACAGTGAGGACATAGCCGAAGTCGAATTCTTCAATACCTTTTCTAATCTTAGGGCGGGTGATGCTGTGATTAAAGTGCTGTTGAAACATCCATGGCGACGTGGGTAGGTCTTTGCGCCTTTTCGCCTCATCCTCGATCAGGACTGACAGGTTAAAGACGCCCTCCCCTTTCTCAAAGCCCTGCTCGGCGTCGGCCGTCATGATGCCCATCATGCCGTTGAAGAGCGCTGCGTCGCGGTTGTTCTTGCAGCACATGACAGGCTCCCCCCGCATTGGCATCGGGCCGGAGAACCCGTGCAGCGCACGCAGGCGGCTCGTGTAGGCAAAGCGGACTTTGTGAACCCCGCACAGCGTCTGCGTCGTACGGCGGGCGACGAGTCGCTGGGTCTCGGGGGTGAGCGGGAGAACGTGGGCCGAACCGACGGACCCGAAACGGCGCGGCAGCTCGCCATTGCGGATCATGGTCGCCAGTCGGACGATCGGGCTTTCCTTGGCCTGCCGGTGGATCTCGCGCAGGAGGAAGTCGGGGGCGCTCTTCGTAAATGCGCCGGCACCGCTTACGGGTGGAAGCTGGTACGGGTCGCCGAGGACCAACACCTTCTTGCCGAACATCAGGATGTCGTTGGCCAGCCTCTCGTCGATCATCGAGCATTCGTCCAGCACGATCAGGTCCGCCTCTGCGGCCGGCCCGTCGATACGGGATACGAAATAGATTTCCCCCGTCTCTTCGTCCTCGCGGGGCTCGTAGATCATCTGGTGGATGGTCGTCGCGTCCTTGACCCCCTTCTTGCGCAGGATGTGCGCAGCCTTCCCCGTATAGGCACCGGACGCCACCTTCTTGACCTTGTTCCGCTCTTTGAGGCGTTCGATCACCTTATTGGCCGTGTACGACTTGCCGGTGCCAGCGCCGCCGCCGAGGAAGTAAACCTGGGGTGCACGCTTGTCGCTGTACCAGTCCTCAATCGCACGGATCGCCGCGAACTGTTCGTCGCTGGGCGAGGTTTCATCATAGATGTTCTGCGGGATCATCGCGGCGGCCATTCGTTTGACCAAGGAGAGCATGGGGGAAGCTCCATAACGGCTTCAGATATTTAAGCCTGTTTCGTGCTTTGTCGCAAGACATGAGCGCAACAAATCGAATTTTTATTGGTCATCGTCGGAGTAATACGGTAGACTGCGCGCCCGTGTTCTTCCAAAATCGCACTCGGACAATGAAACTTAAGAGCCTTACCTTCACCGCGTTTGCGCTACTGACGCTTGCGGGATGCACGCCATTCGTGGTCCTGATGACGCCCTCCCCGCCGCCTGGCTTGCGGTCGTCAGATCGGGCGCCGGCAGAAGCTGAGCGTCAAAAGCCTGTCTCAGCCGGTCAGGGTCAGGGCCCAGCCCTGCGTCCTATCCAGTAGTAGCCAACGACGGCGAGCGAGCAGCGCCTGGGTGGACCTCGCCATAACACCAAGGCTAGGGTTGTCCTTTGCGGCATGTCGCGCAATAATAGCGAGACGCAAAGGAATAGCATCTCTGGGATGCATACCCGGTTATGCAACACATCGCATAAGCATTGTGTCCGGACGGTGCGGCTACGTGTCGACTGACGTCGCCAAGCTTGCCACTTCGGTCGGGATTCCTCCCTGGAATAGCGCGAGCGTCCGCCATGCATTTCGTCGTCGTCTATGGCCCTCCAGGTAGTGCTCTCGAACAATACGTTGCAATGATCCAACGCTCCGCTCCTGACGTCACAGTAGCGGCGATGGCGATCTCGGACGCTGTCACCCCGGAGGCAAAAAATGAAGTGCGTCGCGCCCTCCTGACCGGACGCGGTCCTGTGGAGGCCCAAGTCCTAGCGAGGGTCGCCGACTTGGTTCTGGAAGTGTGCATTGAGCGCGCTGCGAGGGCCGAAATTGCGCAAGCTGAGGAGGTGCCCCAATGATCGCCGATCATGCGGGCCAGGCGCCTGCCGCCGCCGGGGTGGCCATGATGCCGGTTGCACATTTGGAGGAGTTGATCCGACAACGCCGCCTCGTGCTTGCGGTCGGCTCTTATCCGATAAACCCGTCGCAGGCGGAGACCATATCGGCCGAGGATACCGGTCTGCTGATCGGCGCCTCCACCATTGGCGGTGGCCTTACGGGAGCGATACCGATAGCGACCAAAGAGACCACGCACAATCTACTTCGGATCGGCTCTTCTGTGGCGGAGCCCCATTTGTTGACATCGCTGCAGACGGCCAAGACGTGTCTCGACGAACTCGCCGCCAGGGCTGGCCTCACCATTGAGATTGCGGGAATGTTCTACCGATCCTCGGACTGCTACCTGCATGTGGCATTGGACGCACAGCGCCTTACCGTAATCGCCTACCCGCAAGTGCCGCCTGCTCGCGGATGCTCAAACTAGTGCGGATTTCAGCGCGTAGCCTTGACTGAAAGCGCTAGATGTTCGCGTGGGCTCTCAGTCGTATTTCTTCGTGTCCAAGCGCGACAAGGGCTCCAGGCTCCGGCGCTCGTTCGCCTCGTCGACCGCCTGGTTGAACGCGCGGCGCATGATCCAGATGTCGCGCCAGAACGCCGTGTAGCGGAAACCAAGGAACGCCAGCAGGACGACCGCGATGACCGCGCCCGCGATCAGGGTCGCTGTGTGCAGCCACGGGAGTAGCTGGCTTGCCACGACCAGGATGCACATGCCGATGGCGATGACGCTCAGTGCCAAGCAGTTGCGGTGGTTGTTACGGTAGGACATCGGGCTGCACCTCTCGGCGGGAGCATACCCGGAGAGGAGGCTGTCCGACAGGGCGAAGTGAGCCCGACCGGGAGAAGAAGGCCCCCGGCGGTCAGCAGGGGCCGGCGTTCTCGCCGTATGCGCCCTTCGGCAGGTGCCAGTCCGCGGGAGCCACGCGGATCAGCCCTTCGTAGGTGCGGGACATGGCGATGCGGATGGTCTCCGGATCCATGTCATGCGCACGCCCACGGTCAGCGCGCTGTGTGACCGTTTCGTCTCGCTGGATGGTGTGCCCCAGCTCGCCTTCCATCGTGGAGATCACGCCAAACATCTCGGGCGCTGCCACGCGCAGGCTGGCCCATTGCGACGGCGAGCCATAGACGCACGCGGCACAGGACGCCCGACCCCATCCCAGGTAGTAGCAGGGATGAGCTACAACCCCATGTCGCCTGATGATCGCACAGACATCCTCGTCGCTCCAGGCGTGCACAGATCGCCAGACATGGACTGTCCGGTTGACCCGTCTCCCAGGGGCGTTGCAGCGATGGTTCTGGAACGGTAGGTACTTGGCCCGGTTGGTGCTCTCCGCTGCCCGTTCTCCGGTCATCACCAAAACGCGTTTGCCTCGAAACCTCTCTTGGTTGTTGATCGCAATAGACATTACATCCACTTTCAAACCACCACTGCACCAGCGAATGCGCAGATTGGGCGAGAGCGCTGGCCAGCGCCGCCGGGTCGCGACTTCGCCGCGCTCTCCACCGGCCACCTTCACGCCTTCAGGCGTTTCGAAGGCCACTGGCGCGCTCATGGCGTTAGTCTTCAGGAGTTCACGCTTGAAGCCACCGATGCGCCAGGAGAAGTAAATGCGTAACCCAAAGGCTGCAGCGAACTTCCGGCAGTAATCTGCCGTCACCGGCCAGTCCATGAAATTGCCGTGGTCCTCACGGCCGTCAACATCATGGTGCCAAAGTTCGATTTTTGCAGGATCAACACCGCGCTCCAGCAGGTCAAGGACCATCGCGACGCTATCCTTTCCCCCGCTGAATGCTACAAGGATGCGGTCATAGCTTGCCAGGTCCGGTTCGAAGAAAGGAACCGAAACTGGGCCAAGTCCAGAGATCGGAGCTGAAGCGGAATCGGAGAAGATGTCCAGCGTGTACTGGAACATGGGGAGACTCCGGAAATGTGGGGGGTTGGCGTTGATGAAGGGAACTATATCGTACAGAGCGCATATTGCAAGATGAAAAGCGAGCGCCCCTCAAGTTTTGAGTTGTTTATTTGGCGCTGTGATGAATGCCGTTCTTCGTGCTAGTTTGACGGCCCGCATCACCGTCTTGCATCGACAGTGGAGACACTTTGAATGTCCCAACAGGACCATGAAGATCGCTTTGACCACGCAGGCCTGGTGCAGATCACCACCAAGATTGCGTCCGCGTACCTGAGCAACCATGCCCTGGCGGTGGCTGAGATCCCTGCGGTTCTGCGCGGAATCTATGGGGCACTCTCCACTGCGAGCAACCCCGCATCGGCGCAAGCCGAGAGGCAGCAGCCGGCCGTCCCCATCAAGCGTTCCGTGTCGCAGGACACGATCACTTGCCTGGAGTGCGGGCAGAAGAACAAGCTCCTCAAGCGTCACCTGCGCGTCGAACACGACCTGGCGCCCGACGAGTACCGGACGAAATGGGGCCTACCACCGGAGTATCCGATGGTGGCCCCCACCTACGCGGCCGCTCGATCCCAGATGGCAAAGGGCATGGGGCTTGGGCGTCGCGCTCAGACACCGGTGCCGGTGGCACTGGAAAAGCCCACAGGGCGTGGCCGTGGTCGCGGTAAGGCGGCCCCCTGAGGTCGGGGTGATACGGCGGAGCGACTAGATTGCCGCCGCCGCTGCTTGGGGGCGCCGAGGTTGCTGGCCGCATCGAACAAACCAGCCTCTTGGAGGAGCTGGATGACGGGACAGCCGGGGCGGAGCTGACAATCCTGGTCTCACGGCCGGGAATCCAACACACTCGCATCATGACCGGGCAAGCTATCGCGTCATCAACGGAGTCCCTTGCTGGGCTGGTGGAGCGCGTGACCTTTCACAGCGCCGAGACCGGCTTTTGCGTGCTCCGGGTGAAGGTCCGGGGACATCGGGACTTGGTTGTCGTAGTCGGACATGCGGCGATGATCTCGGCCGGGGAGTGGATTCAGGCGAGCGGCAGCTGGGTCAACGATCGCACCCACGGCCTCCAGTTCAAGGCCACCTTCCTGAAGGCGACCCAGCCCACTACGCTGGAGGGCATCGAGAAGTATCTCGGCTCCGGCATGATCAAAGGCATCGGCCCCGTCTACGCCAAAAAGCTGGTGAAGGCGTTCGGCGAGGCCGTGTTCGACGTCATCGAGGCCGAACCCGGTCGCCTGCGCGAAGTCACGGGCATCGGGCCCAGGCGGGCCGACCGCATCGTCAAGGGATGGGCCGACCAGCGGGCCATCCGCGAGATCATGCTGTTCCTGCACGCCAACGGCGTCGGCACCTCCAGGGCCGTCCGCATCTACAAGACCTATGGGCAGGAGGCCATCCAACTCATCACCGAGAACCCATACCGGCTGGCTCGGGACATCCGCGGCATCGGCTTCAAGACCGCTGATGCCATCGCGGCCAAGCTGGGCATCGAGAAGACGGCCATGGTCCGCGTCCGGGCGGGTATCGGCTACGCGCTGGCCGAGGCTATGGACGAGGGGCATTGCGGCCTGCCGGTGGAGGACCTGGAGAAGCTGGCCAGCGAACTCCTGGAGGTCGGCACCGATCTGGTGGCCGAGGCGCTGGCGGACGAGCTTCGTGACGGCGCCGTCATCGCCGATCAGCTGGAGGGCAGGGACTGCGTCTTCCTGGCTGGGCTGTACCGGGCCGAGCAGGCCATCGCCGCCCGGCTGCGGGGGCTCGCGGGCGGGACGCTGCCCTGGCCCGCCATCGACATGGAGAAGGCGCTGGAGTGGGTGGAGGGAAGGACGGGACTGACGCTGGCGCCGAGCCAGCGGGAGGCTGTCCGGCTTGCCCTGGCATCCAAGGTCATGGTCATCACCGGCGGCCCCGGTGTTGGCAAGACGACCCTGGTCAATTCCATCCTGAAGATCCTGGCCGCCAAGCACGTCCGCATCCTGCTGTGTGCCCCGACCGGCCGGGCGGCCAAGCGGCTCTCGGAGAGCACCGGAATGGAGGCCAGGACCATCCATCGGCTGCTCGCCTTCGACCCGGCTGCCGGAGGCTTCAAGCACAGCGAGGAGAACCGACTGGAGTGCGATCTGCTCGTCGTCGACGAGACGTCCATGGTCGACGTGCCGTTGATGAACGCGCTGCTGAAGGCGACCCCCGACCGGTCGGCCCTGATCCTGGTCGGCGATGTCGACCAGTTGCCGTCGGTGGGGCCGGGGCAGGTGCTAGCCGACGTAATCGCATCCGGCGCCGTGCCCGTGGTGCGCCTGACCGAGGTCTTCCGACAGGCAGCCACCAGCCGCATCATCGTCAATGCCCACCGCATCAACCAGGGCCAGATGCCGGACCTGACGCCCGTAGAGGGCTCGGACTTCTACTTCGTCGAAGCGGTGGAGCCCGAGGACGGTGTCCGCAAGCTGATCGAGGTCGTTCGGAACCGGATCCCAAAGCGCTTCGGTCTCGACCCTGTACGCGATGTCCAGGTGCTCTGTCCGATGAACCGCGGCGGTCTCGGCGCGCGGTCGTTGAACGTGGAACTCCAGGCGGTCCTGAACCCGCCGGGCGATGTCCGGGTCGAGCGCTTCGGCTGGACCTACTGCGTCGGCGACAAGGTCATGCAGACCGAGAACGACTATGAGAAGGAAGTCTACAACGGCGACCTTGGCGTCATCATCGCGATGGATCCGGAGAACAGTGAACTGTTGATCGACTTCGACGGCCGTGAGGTCCCCTACGACTTCGGCGAACTGGACCAGGTATCGCTGGCCTACGCGACGACGATTCACAAGAGCCAGGGGTCCGAGTACCCGGCCGTCGTCATCCCATTGGCGATGCAGCACTGGAGCATGCTCAGGCGCAATCTCGTCTACACCGGCGTGACCCGCGGGAAGCGACTGGTCGTCGTCGTGGGCCAGCGGAAGGCACTCGGGATGGCGGTGCGGGCACGGCAGGAGGGGCGTCGGTGGTCGAAGCTGAAGGAATGGCTTTTCGCAAAAGCAGCCTGACCGTTATGGGAATGCCTTCCGGCTCCAAGAGGGTACGGGCGCTTCGTCAGTTTCACCTCCCCGTCGAACGCCAGATCGGGCCGGCTTCCGGTCGCCGTTGATCTCAGAACAATGGGAGTTGCACCTTGCCGCCATCGTCCGCGTGGCGCCGTGCTGCCTGCACAGCGGCATTCTGGGCGCCCTCTTGGCTGCGCGATCTCCCGCTGGCAACTTGCTCGCCGGCAACGGTTACGTTCCATACCCAGCATTCAGGGCGCCAGGTTACAGCGAGATCGCACCCGTGAATGCGGGTGACAATGTGACGAACGGACCAAACCGGGGACTGGTGCATCAGGGCCTCAGGTGCGATTGGTCAACAGCCAGACCACATCGGGCGTTTATCAGGCGGCGGGGAAACTACGGAGGAGACTGCCAGCCCACATCACCAGACCGAAGGCGACGGCCGAGGCTTGGGTCGGGCGGCTGCGGGTCAGTTCGGCCTATTGATCGCTTGCTCTTCGTTTGCCGAGTTGGCCATGACCTCAACAAGCGTGTCCATGTCGTGGTACAATCTTTCCAATATTTGCGCGACGATCTCACTCGCAGGACCTTTTTCGCTGCCCCCGATCGCGAGAGGGCGCAACACTTCGAATGCCTCATTCATGGAAGTAAAAGCAGTCGCAAGTCGTTCATTTCGCGTCATGGTATTCCTCAGATAACGCCGCCGTCGCAGGTGGACGGCGGGTTTGTACGGTGCCGGTTCTAGTGCGGCACCCTAGCCGCAAACTCGTTAATCGACAACTTAAGGCAGCTGGCGGTCTTGCAGGTCGGCGCCCTCGGCTCGCGTTACTTGCTGACGGGGGCGGCGCGCTGGGCGCGCGGCCAGTTCCACCGCGGCGGCTGACCGGCCGGGACGGCGGCGATCCTGCTGCTGGTCGGCGCCGTCGGCCCTCCTATGCTGGATCGGCAGGCGCGCTGGCGCTGATTATGTGGCGAGCATCGACGACGACCTCTTCGCCAGCGTCGGTCATAATCCAGACACCGACGGATGTTGGTGCCACTGGATCATTGCCCCGGATGTGAGACACAGCACCCTCGACCACCTTCGGCTTGGCGGCAACCTTCAACTGGACGCCGGCCAACGACACGTCATCAAAGGGTCGGACCTCGTACCATTCGGCGCGAACGCGCATGCCTTTCACCAGAGTTCGCATCATGGCGCTCCTTTTCTGGATTAATGGATCATGCCCCCTGAGCCAGAGCCCGTTCCAGTACAGCTCGGGCTGGCGCGTATCGCTCAGCGACCATCCGGGGGCCGGCGAGGAGAGCCGCAACGCGAACGGGATCGCTGTTGTCCAGGTTGTCGGCTATCTTCACCCGGATCGCCGTAATGTTCCCACTGCTGGCGATCCGTTCGATCCAGTCCAGGTAGCTCCCGGCACGGTCCAGGTTCCGGCTGACGAGTTGGACCGCGGAGATGGCCTCCTCCTCAATCCCTGCCGCGCGCAGTTCCTCCGCGGTCACACCAGTGTCCTCGACTGCATCGTGCAACAACGCGGCCTGGACCTGCGCCTTCGTGGCATCGGGGAACCGCTCGACCAGACGGTGGGCGACCCGCTCAAGATGCATCCAGTACGGAGCGCCGGCCTTGTCGACCTGCCCATGGTGGAGGGCTTTGGCGAACTCCAGCGTTTCTCGAAACCAGCCTGGGTCCTGCACCGCTAACGCTCCCTTTCTCTATACCGACCTGGCGACCGCTTCAGCCACTGTCGCCACGATCATACACGACCCAAACGCTTGCTCGCCTAATGGCTCAGAAACTTCACCATCAAGAGTTCATCGATATAGATGCCGTTGACCATCAGCGCCCTCCGCTCGGTCCCGTACGCCTCGAAGCCTAGGCGCCGGTAGAGGTTGATGGCGTGGTCGTTGTTGACGGCGACAGAGAGGTGGACCTGCTCAACCCGTGTTCCGGCATGGTCGAGAACAGCGTCTATCACCGCTTCGGCAAGGCCGCTGCCCCGGCGGCATTCCCGGACATAGACGCCCCAGAGAATGCCCTTGTGCATCTGCTTAGCCGTCTTGGGAACCGATAAGCCGGCCATGGCGTCGAGCTGGTCGTCGACAAACCCGCCGGCGATGTAGCCGCCCGTGGTCCATGCCGCGAATGCATCGACCGGGCGGGCGCTCTCCTCAGCATGGCTCGATCCGAAGGCCTCCGGATGCAACTCCAGGGCTTCAAGACGGAGGATCCGCAAGGCCTCGGCATCTTCTGGCACGAGTTGTCTCACCAAAGCCATCCGTCACGGCCTCCACTGATAGATCCAACTTCGGAGTGCCGCGGCTCCCGTACCGCCTCAGCTTTTGCAGACCTCTTAGGCCTTCAACTCAGCGAGGCGCTGCAAGACGGCTTCTTCCCGGACGCTCTCTGCGCGGGCATCAGTCCAGGCGTCCCCGCAGGCGCCGCACGTGGTGACAGGGACCTGCACATCGACGGTCGCCATCAGCACGTCTCCGGGGCCATAGGGGAAACGGACTGGCTGCGTTTCCACGCTGTGGACGAGGTTTGCACTCCCGCACTTCGGGCAGAGCTTGTCGAGGGGTTCCCCGAAGTCCGAGTTCAACATCACCTTCTGATTTCCTTTACTGCTGTCGGGCGCAGACCGTCTCAGCGACGAACCCACCGGCCCATTATCGCCCACCGGGCGACCCACTCCAAGCTCGTGGGAGTGCTGTCGGTATTTTCCAGGCGGCAATGCCCTCTTGCCGCCGACTATTCGCCGCAAGGCCGCGATGCAGGCGTCATCTTAGCGCCGGCGCGGCGGTCGACCGGGCTGGGCCAGTCGCTTCGCCCTGCCCCACTGCCCCAGCGCAAATGCCGCGGCCGGATCAAGAGCCTCCGGAGGCTCCGCATCTGCCGGTCGGCGCCAGTCGGTCATTTCTGGATCTTGGACGGGTGATAGCCGGCGGTTCATGAGACCTCGCTTTGTCTGCCAAGAGAGTCTACCGCGCGCACGCTCGTTCCGCGCGAGATTTTTGCTGTTGATTGGCGCTATCGGCGCGCAGGCTCCCAGGCGGCTGTTTGACCTAAGCGCTGATATCATTGACGTGTTGCAGCCCGTAGTTTGGACTCGGCCCGTATCGACGCCGATCAGATGTAGGCCAAGAGGCTACACAGTGGCCGGTTGCGGATACCGCACCGAACGTTTCGGCCATAGGCGAGAGGGCTTTCACCTTGTTGGCGCTGATGACAGGGGGCCGGCTGGTTCTGGCAACTCGGCGAGGAGATAGTTGATGTAACTCCGCGTTAGGTTACAGTAGAGGTGTGCCTCCTTGAGCGTTGGCGAAATGCCAGCGGCAAGCTGCGTGCCATGCCGGACGCCACCCCCGCCCGGTGATGATAGAAATCCGTGCATCTTGGTCATCCAACCAAGCGCTTCAGCGAGCGCACTGCCGGGATGGTTCTTGCGAAGCGCACGGACAATCTCGTTGAAGTATTTTCCCTCAACCGTACCAGAGCCGCTCTCCTGACCGTTGAAAGCGGTCGACACAGTTTCGAGCAACCAAAGGATCTCTTGAACAGCCTGCCGCGGCCGCTGCTCAAGGAGAAGTCGATCAGCTTGGTCCAACGAAGCGTGGATGAGCGCATAGGCCCGCTCGCCGAGCGATTTTTGAGGTGCGTGGACAGTGATGGGCATCTGCGAGTGGCGGGCCAGCAGAGCCGGCGGGCGAACTTCAAAAGGCACGTTATGCTTAGAGAGGACCTGATTGAGGACGTCGGCATCCGGCAACCCAACTTTCGGGTATTCAGCATGCACCTGTTCGCAGCCATCCCAGAAGGCGCTGATGAAAGCAGGCGCGTTGTCCGCTGCCGATATCATCACGTTGTGTAAATCAGTCATTGCCCAGCTTTCGCTTGAACTCACGGAATAGCCTCCTCCGAACTTCGCTTTAAAAAGCTCGAAGACCGCCCACGACGATTGGGTCTGGGACGCGATTGTGTGAACCAGTCCGTTGAAAGCTATCACAGCGGCTATAGGCATGGCGCCAGGGGAGCTATATCGCCAAGAAGCCGGCATAGTCAGGCTCACGCTGCTTTCCTCCTATTCTGTAGATCCTCAGGCCTCGCCCTGGAACACGCTTAGCGAAGTGGCGAGCCGGCGCAGGTAGGGGGCGACCGTCTCCTTCCAGAACGGGCTGGACAGGTCGTCGCGGCCAGCGGTCTGCTCAAGGTCCTCGATGAACATCTCGATCCGGAAGAAATCGTTGCCGGCGACCCAGTCGGGCCAGTTGTGCGCGAGATCAGCGAGCACGGCGATGGTCTTGTAGGACTCGTCGCCGGGGCGTACGGCATTCGTCCGGATCCACACGAGCACCTGGTGCAGCGCGCGCATCAGTTCATGCGCCTGGGGGTTCAGTTGGACGGGTGACGATGCCATGCTTTGCTCCTTGTTCTGGAGTGTCAGTCCTCGTTGGGCATTGAGCGCAGATCGTCGCCCACGACCAGCGCGGTGAGGGTCACCGCAACCTTGCTCTCCTCCGGGATGCTCGACGCGTCCACACCCTTGCCATACCCAACCGTGCCCAGCACGACGACATGATTGTCCTCCTCAACGAAGACGCTCTCCGTCAATCCGGCCCGACCATTCCCTAACTTCCCAACACGCAGTTCCATGATCTTTGTCCTCCATTGATAGACCGCAGCAGGTCAACGCCAGCTTGGACACTCAGCGCCGGCGTGGCGATCGACCAGGCTGGGCCAGCCGCTTCGCCATGCCCCACTGCCCCAGTGCGAATGCCGCGGCCGGATCAAGTGCCTCTGGGGGCTCGGCATCTGCTGGGCAGCGTCTGTCGATCATTTCGGGATCCTGGACGGGGAATAGCCCGCGGTTCATGAGGCCTCGCTTAGTCTGCCGAAGGAGTCTACCGCGCGCATGCTCGCCATGCGCGAAAATTTTGCAGCTGATCGGCGGCTTCGACGCGCAGGGCCTGCCGGCGGAGGGTGGCGCCGGGCGCTCGCTCAGCACCACCACCGCGGCGGGGCCGGGCTGCCGGCGGTCCGGCAGCTGATCGGCGCCGAGGCTTCGCCTCAGGCCGTCCGCCAAATGCAAGTATTTCTTCCGAAGTAGCTATGTTCGCTTTGATTGTCTCCAGAGTTGCCACGCCTGAAGCGTTGTTCTTGTGCTAGCAATGCGGGATGGGTCAGAATCTAAGTTCCGCCGCCAGTTTGGCGTGAGGATATCACGAAGCTTGTCCGTGAACATCGTTACGTCGAGGAAGTAATTTGGGTAAGCTGACTTGAGATTTTCAGCTTTGTCAACCTCTACTAGGACAGAATTCACTGAAGCGTTGGCTGCTTCTTCTGCGCCGTATGACTCTGCCGCACCTTCCGGCCCATGAAATCCTTTAACCCGGACGATGCTATCGAAAGCGCCGGGTTGGCGTTGAAACTGAATGAGGAATAATTTTGCATTTGCTGCGATATTGCGATCAATTACATTCAACGCTTTATTCATAGTTTCTAGGAAGCGAACTGCATCTAGCTTCGCAGCTAGGTGCTCTAGTTCTTGGTGCCGCTCTTTGCGTTGCACCGGCGTGTCTGGAACAACAGCGCAACCCTCCTGCTCAGCGAACTCCGCAGACATAAGCGCAAAAAAACGTCTCCAATTCAGACTACCTTCTCCCGATTTGTAGTCCTCACCATGCATCATCCCAACGGCCTCGACGGCAGTAGCCCAAGAGTGCTGGAGACGGGTTCTGACCTGTATCTCAATCTTTTGATCAACATACGAAACATCATGATCGTATTTTGGCTGGAAACGTAATACACAGTGATAGCTGCGGTATCCATCAACCTTCGGTGCGGCAATATAGTCGCTCTCGCCATGCACTAAATGATGACTGGCGCCCTCACGGTAGCGCCTTATCACGGCGGTCACATCGGTAGAATGTTCAAGTATTGCTCGACACCCTCCGAGATCCTGTATTTGTTGGAGTCTGATGGAACTCGCTCGTAGTTTGCGACGTATTGACGTCATACGTTTCATTCTGGCAGACGTCAGGCCTGCTATTCCCTCCTGCCTCAGACCTCGAATTAGTTCGTGACGGATGCGGCGCATGGGGAATGCATGCGAGTCACGCCAATTATAAGCAATGCGGAAGACTTCACTAATTTCATCCGCCTTATCTGGATCATGAATAATCGTACCGCTGAGTATCTTCCCCGCATTTGCAATTTCCTTTTTTGTATACTTGCAGAATGGATAATCTGACATAGTTACTCAAATGCTCCTCTGTTGAGAATAATCTTCAAATCACTTTCCAGTACCAACCATAAGGATGCTCTTACCATACCAGGCCCACCAAGTCGGATCGGTGTCGGGATCAACGTGCTCACGCCGCTCCTGATCGGGCCACGTATCATGCCAAGCACGATCTCGTGTGACCATAACCGGCGGCTGGCCAAACTGGTCCGCGGTGACATCGATGATGATGTCATCCGCCTCGATCCATGCATGGGTAGATGTGCCGATATCCTCATACCGGAAGCCGCAGACATAGGCCGCCGCAACTCCAAGGTCCCGGTGCAAAGCTTCGGCCAGAACTTCGCTCACGCTCCCACAGCACCCGGCGGGAAAGTGCGAGCACACATCTCGGGGGAGCTGATCACGGCCGGCATCGAGGCGCGCTCGAAAAGCTGCCGCGTACTCTTGAAGCTGGCCGATATCGGACACCTACTGCTCCTTTTCTAAATTTAACATCATGGCCTAATTTACGCCAGCATCCTTTAAGAATTCCGAGATGTGTGAAGCGGGCGTGTAAACCATCCTGACATATGGCGAAGACTGAAAACGGCCCAAGCCACTTTTCACCGCCTCTTGGTTCTGCTTTATGAAGTTTGACGAGTCGAGGAACTCGCCATAAGAAATGATTCCAGCAAGGCAATTGCGCGATGCGTCAATCACGGCTCCCCCGCTGTCACCTGGGCTGACAGCAGCATGCAGAACATTTCTCGCTCCCTTGACCGCTTTAGCGATACCGACGAGTGCGCCATGCGCGCCCAAGTATGCGTGCTGCACGGGGCGGTCATTTTGGCAGAGGCGTGCCGGCAAGAGGCCGTTGTGTTCGACGCTAATAGCTGCTGCATCATTAATCCTTATGAGAGCAAGATCGTTGTAGCCGGGGCTGAAACTCACTGCATGTGCCTTGATGGCCGCCGATCCGATCATCCTCCGATTCATAAAGAATAGAGTCTCCCCTTGCTTCATGTGATCAACCACATGGGCGGCTGTCAGGAGCAAACCGTTGCCAATATATACGGCTGATCCGGATATTGCTCCGGCTTCTATGCTTACGGTCGATGACAACGCAATTCCGCCGTACAATAATTCCTTAGGAATGGTGTCGGCTGCTGCAGACATCGTTGTCCCAAAGCACATCAAAATTATCCCAAAAATAGAACTACTTCTAACCATGCGTTGAATATCTCCTTTGATGTTCAGCGGTTGGACGGAATGTCGACGTCGTTCTCCCCGTCCGCCAGGGACGAAGCACCGCCCGGAATGTCGCGGTACAGGGTGGACACGGCCAAGCCAACCGCCTTCGCCGCAGCTCGGAAGGCCATGCCGCCGCGGATCAGCTCCTTCGCCTGCTCGATCTTCTCCGGTGTGGCTTCGAGCTTCCTGCCCACCCGAACGCCGCGGGCCTTGGCCGCCGCAACGCCGGCCTTGGTCCGCTCGCGGATCAGCGCGCGCTCGAATTCAGCGACGGCGCCGAACACGTGGATGATGAGCCGGCCGCCGGCCGTGGTGGTGTCGATGGCACCCGTCACCGCTCGGAAGCCGACCTTATTACGGTCGAGGAAGTCGAGGATCTCGATGAGCTGCTTTAACGAGCGGGCCAGTCGGTCAAGGCTCCAGACCACCAGCACGTCACCCTCTTCGACAGCGCGGAGAGCGTTCGCCAGCCCTTCACGTTTCACCGCGGCCCCGGACGCCTTGTCAGTGTAGATCCGATCTTCCTCCACGCCGGCTTTCTTCAGCGCCTCGACTTGCATGTCGAGGTTCTGATCGTCGGTGGAAACCCTGGCGTAGCCGATCAACATAGGGCTTTCTGTCTCGGAACTTGTGGCATGCTGACCATTTCGCACCACGAAAATGCGTTGATGGATAGGATGATGGAAGACCGTCAATATTGATAGACGGTTTGATGGACATTGTACGCGGGCCGGTCATGCCGCTACCGCATACCAATTGATGGACGGATTTGTAGACGGTTTATGCGCGGCATGGTAGAAGATAATCCACGAACACGGCGCGATGCGCCGCCAACCTCGGGAGCCGACCATGACCACCACGACCACCAGCAGCACCGCCGACCTGATCGCTCTGGGCAGCACCGCCCGCATGGCGTCTTTCGAGGGCGACACCTTGCAGATCAACCCGAATGCCGAGATCGAGGATTGGGGTGACGTCGTCGCTAACGTCGACGGCCTGGACGCCGCCGACGTGACGCCGCTCATCGGCTGGGGCGAGTTCACGCACGTCGTCGCCATCACCGATGCCAACGGCGACAAGGTCACGTACGCGGTCGCCCCCTGATCACCAGCCCCGCCGGGAGGCTATCATCCCGGCTCATCCAAGCCCCTCGCCATGGACGGGAGGTTTCGGTGACCATCCAGAAAACGCCGACACATACACAAGGAACCGCCTGATGGCACTCCCCTACACCGTCGAGGTTGCCCACCGGCAGTTGCCCAGACCGATGCTGGTGAAGGTGACTTCCAAAGACCCGGCCACCGCCGCCGACCAAGCAGCTTGTTCGGCGCTGGAGATCCTACTGGACGACGATGATCTCCCCGACGAGGACGATACCGGCGCCCTCGACATGGCGCTCGCCGAGCAGGAGCACGAATTGGATCTTCTGTGCGACGACAGCATATGCCGCGTCTGGCCCGGCCACCACGACACGCTTCCCGACGCGCCACCCGTCTACAGCGACAACGCCTGATCCAGCAAATCCCCGTCTGCCCTGCAACCCCAGCCGCAAAGGCCCCGCACCAATGATCCATCCAGCCCTCCGTGATGCGCTCGACGCAATCCTTGGTCGGGACCGCGCGTCAGCGTTGCTGGAGCACGACGGTTCCGGCCTGACCGCGACATTGGACGCGGCGGCGATTTACGCCTTCTGTAACCGTCGTCCTGAGGATCTGCATTCGGAGGTCCTGCGCCAGGCGATCGATCTTGCTGCCCCAGGAAGGCTGGACGAGCTTGGCGTTCCCGGCCGAACGAACAAGGGTGAATGGCTTGAAATTGCGATGCAGCTCCGTATGCAGGCAGATCAGATCGCGAGCGTGATCGAGCACGACGACGGGGACGGGATGGCTGTATCCGATCTTCAGTTCCACATGTACGAGTTTCGACCGTTGATCCACCGGATTGAAGCCCTGGAAAGCCTCTAGAAAACGCCGCTCAACCCGAAGGAGTCCGACATGGCCACCCCGATCAAGACCGGCAACGACACCATGGACGAGATGTTTCAGGAGGCCGGCACCACCGTTGAGCGCGATCCGGCCACCGGGCAGGTGATCGTCGCCAACTGGCCCAAGCCGCGGTGGACCGGCAGCCCGACGTTCCTGTCTGATGCCCTGGACGATTACGAGCGTGAGCGCGCCGCCGGCATCACCGACTGAAATCCAGCAAGCGCCCGTCGCCAGGAGGCTGTCCGACATGGCCATCACCGACAACGATCTGATCGCTCTTTCTTCCTTGTCTGAGGTGGACCGCAGGCGGGTACGCGACATGCCGCGGGGGATCGGACCTGCCGCGCTGCTCCGCCTCGAACGGCTCTTGCTGGTAAAACGGGAGGGGGCTCGGATCAGCGACTGCTACACGCGCACCGCCGCCGGTACCGGGGTGCTGCGCAACAACGCCGGTCGGCTGGAGCAGCTAAAGCTATCGGGCAAGTTGGACATCGTGCAGCTCGCTGAGATTGCGACGATCACCAGCGCTGTCTCGCACGCCTGAGCAGCCAGGACACATTGCCCGAACTTAGTGGCCACACTACCCGCACATTGACCCAAGCCAGCCCCGCTCCTATAGTAGTGAGATCACTACAAGGAAGCTGAGATGCATCGTACCGTATCTGCAGCCGACGCCAATCGGCAATTCTCCGAGATCCTCGGACAGGCTACCAGTGGGCACACCGTGATCATCACCAAGCGCGGGCAGCCGGTGGCGCAGTTGGCGCCCTATGATCGGTCTGCCGCCAAAACAGATGGCGGCTCGGCTTGGAACCGTCTGTTCCAGACGCTGGAAGATGGCGTGGAGCTCGGGGGCGAGCGGTTTGACCGTGACGCCCTTTATGACCGGTAACAGCAATGCGCTTCACGCTCGACACGAACATCCTGGTTTATGCAGTTGACCGGGCCGCCGGGAAGCGGCACCACCAGGCAGTTGCCCTGATCCACCGTCTCCCCGGCCGGGACTGCGTGCTGACGCTCCAGTCCCTGGCGGAGCTCTTCCGCACCCTCACCAGCGCGAAGCAGGGGATCCCGCCGGCGCAAGCAACAGACATTGTCCAGCAGTGGCGCGACACATTGCCGGTGGTGGCGGCTGACGACGCGTGCCTCACGGACGCCATGGACGCAGTCACCCATCATGGTTGGTCGTTCTGGGATGCGATGATCTGGGCGACGGCTAAGCGTCACGGGTGCCGTCTCCTCCTTTCGGAAGATGGTCAGGCCGGTCGTACGCTGGGAGGGGTCACCATCATCAATCCGTTTGCCGACGGCCCGCAGCTTCTTCTTGATGAGGCGCTGGGGGTGAACTGAACGCGCTCTGCCGAATAACGGTGAACGCCAGTTGCCGAGGCCGGCACGTAGCCCACGTCTCCTCCTCGCCCGGCTCGGCGCCACCTGCAGGTAGCTTCTGCCGTCAGGCTCAGACGGCGGCGGTCATGGGGCGATGGGCTGACGAACCCTAGCCCCGAGTCCGCGGCTTTTCCGTAGCTCGCGTCTTGCTCCGAGCCAAATGCACGGCCTCAAGCTTGGCCATTTGCTCCGCTACCATCCGCTCATGTTCATGGAACAGGATCAGAGCGTCCTTTCCGGCGTCTGTGCGGCGCCATCGGGTAGTGCAGCCGCCAATACCGCCCCGTTCGACGGGCTCGACATAGCCCCTCAGGTGAGCGACCCGCAGCAGCTCGTAGTCGGTGCTGCACCATCCCTGCCGCCGGCCGATGAACCGAGCCATGTCGGCAGACGGGGGCAAGCCAAGATCAGCGAACAGCCGGTGCCCATCGTTAGTCACGGCCGCCAAGCTAAGCTTGATGGTCAAGGCGACGATGCCGGCGGGAATGCTGGTTGTCCAGGCATGGATGAGCCCGCGCGCCAGCAGGCGCTTTTCCGGTGCAGACGCCGTGAAGCCGGCAGCGCGGGCATCCCGTGCATGCCGCCGGCGTCGATCCGCATCAATTGGGCAGATTGGGGTGGTGTCAGCTTGGTCATCGCTCGGTGCCGCATCGGGATGGCAGCCCGTCATCGAACATGCCCATTTCACGCCGCGAGCTTGGTATCGACACCGGCAAGGTCGATCTTGAGACCGCGACGAACGAGGGTCTGCTCGAGCACCCCCCGCGCCTCCAGCGGATCGGCACCGGCGTGCCACACACTGATGCGGCCAAGCACCCTTGTATGACAGAGCCGGTCCATATTGAAGCTCGGACGGTCGGTGGCAACCAGCCGTCCGGGTTGGCTGACCCCGTCGCTCCCAAGGCTTCGAGGCCGGGCGAAAGCTTGAGGGCGGCCAACCATCCTTTCAAGTCCGAACGGTTGCTTGAGCTCGAGCTCGCATCACAAGGAAGGATCACGAGGATGCCGGAATCTGAACGAGCCGTGGGGATCGATTGCGGCAAGGATTTCCTGGATGCTGGCGTGTTCCCCGGCGCCGGCCAGCATCGGGTGGCCAACACGCCCGAGGGACACCGGGAGTTGGTGGCCTGGATCGCGGAACGGGGGATCGGCGTGGCTGGCCTGGAGGCCAGCGGCGGCTATGAGCGGCCGGTCCGGAACGCGCTACGCGCTGCCGGGGTCTCGGTCCGGATCTTCGATCCGGCGCGGGTCCGCCATTTTGCCAAGGCCAAGGGGCGACGGGCCAAGAACGACCGCCTCGACGCGGCGGTGATCGCCGAGTTCACTGCCACCCAGACGGCGGAGCCGCTGCTTCCGGCCGATCTGGCCCGCGAGGAGTTGGCCGGCCTGATCAAGGCCCGCCGCCTGCTTGTCGACAAGCGAGCCGATCTCAGCAAGGGCATGTTCCATGCCCCAGCCGCCGCACGGGAGGCGTTGACCAACGCGGTCGAGCATCTGGCGCGGGAGATCGCCACGCTGGATGCCGCCATTGCCCAGGCAGCCAAAACCCTGTCATCCCTGTCCCGAACGTTACAGGAACTCCAGACCGCTCCAGGCATTGGTCCGCTGACGGCGGTGACGCTGGCTGTCCTGCTGCCGGAACTGGGCCGGATTTCCGGTGGGAAAATTGCCGCTCTGGTCGGCGTCGCGCCCTTCGATCGCGACAGCGGCACCTTGCGCGGGCAACGCCATATCGCCGGCGGGCGGGCCGGCGTGCGCCGTGCGCTGTTTTTGGCCACCTTGTCCGCCGCCACCCACGCCAAGGGCGTCATCGCCGACTTCTACCAGAGCCTGATCGGACGAGGAAAGCCGCCGAAGGTCGCCTTGGCCGCCTGTATGCGCAAGCTGATTGTCCGCCTCAACGCCATGCTCGCGAAGGGAGCCAACTGGGAAGCGAAACCCGCGTAAGAAGGCCGACGGTCGGCGCTCGCCGCCGACCGATGCCGAACACAGCGAACCGGCGGCGCGGACCGGTCAAGGCCGAAGCCGCCCGCAGGGCGGGGGCGCGTCCGCGCCCGCCTTGACGCGGAGCACCACCGGTTCAGCTCTCGCTTTCGAGGCAGTCTCGAACGTCCGAATCTGGCCGATAGTGTTGAAAAAGTTCTCAGGCTGATAGAATGAGAAATTTTCTGCCTCATGGCGGCCGTTTCCCGCGCAGATATGTTCCTGCTGCCTGAAAGAAGCGCCTCATTGTTGCGTAAAAATGGCTATGGAGCACTCACCAGAGAGTTTTTCAACACTATCGACCCATAGCAGACGCGGTCAATGCCCGCTGGTGCCCCTTTCCACGACAGCAGCCGGAACGCCCCATTCGCACCCTTCCGCGACATTGAGGCCTGTTGGCGCCCAGCCTGCGGCCTTTGTCGTTCCCAGACCATGGGCCGACCGTTTCCGACATGTCACGTCCTAACACTTTGCTCTAATCACGCTCTCAAGCATCGGACAATTTACTCTCAATCGGTCAGCTCGTCCGTCTCTGAGTATCAGAGTATGTACCACTCATCATTATCAAATGATAATATCCATTTTTCCCTTTCCTACTTGCAAAAATTATCTGATAATCTTGCGCCTCCTGCGGAATGTTTATGTCGCAACCATCGTGGTTGCCCGGATGTGAGAATAGTTTAAAGCGCCGATCAGGAATGGTCTGGAGCGGAGGTATACCAGCCACTTCAGCACACCAGACTTGGGCTCTGACAGGCGCTTTAGGAAAACCCGATATCCTCTGACGTTATTGGGAGTGGAAATCATGATAATCGCACGTCTTCTCACCTCATTAATAATAGCTCTGACAATAATTAACCCAGCGGCAGCAGCCTCAACATCGGCTTTGCAGCGTATTTTGGCACCGCATGCGGCCAGCCAAACGGAGCACGTTGAAATGTACTTGAAAAAAGTACAAGTTGGGCAGCCTGCAATATGCTGGGACGTCTGCAGCAAGCAGTGCAATACAAACTATGATATGTGCATCAATATGAGACCATCAAATCAGCACAATGTATGCTCAAGCGAACGATCTTCTTGCATGGATAACTGCAAAAATATGTGTTAGGAATTATCTTATACAACAGATTATTACTGAATTTTATATTCAGTAATTGAACAAGCTTCCCGCAAAGCGCCGATAAATTCACTGTATCACGGGGAGGCATATATGAATAACCGGTTGCTGACTGCGTTGCTTGCTACATACTTGTTTTTTTCCCTTACGCAAAGCAAAGCTCAAAGTCCATCTGTTAGGCAGGGTATACCGCTGCCTACCTCAGATATTGATGATTTAAATAAAATGTTTCAAAAGTCAGGATCTCCTCAGTGGACGTTGTGGGAGGGAAGAATAAGCCACGAGGTTCCATGGAACGGAGATGATATCGTAGCTAAATACACTTTCTCTACAAATCCATCAACTTCTATTTGCTTTGCTTCAATCAAAAATAATAGCTCGAATGGGAATTTTAAATATGGCTTTCCAATTGGAACTTATGCAAAGGCATATGGGAATGGAAACGAAACTGTGAATGCTATCGAGGCATCAAATAGCAGGGTTGTTGCAGTATGGGTTGGCAAAAGTGGCTCCTTTACCAATCGGATCCGGTCATGGCTTGATCTCACCGTCTTGGTAATAACTATACCAGGTAAACTTGATGAAAGTCAGCGCGCATTCTGTAAAAATAAAATGGACGAGAATATGAAAAAATACGATTACTCTCACATTGGTAACAATAAAAGTGGAATTTTATCATTCGTAACTATTTCGAGACCAATTATAGATTTTGGCAATCCTAAAGACCCCGAAAGAGTGAAAGTCTTAAACGAAGTTTGTAAGAATATGGGAAAAGAACCTGACTGCGGAAAACCCGGCAGAACAAGGTAACTTTGCTGTGGTAAACGGTGGCACACCGGCGACTGCGACATAATCTACCTTTCCACGACAACAGGGCCGCCGGCACCAAGCCGACGGCCTTCATCATTTCAGGGGCATGGGCAGACCATTTTCGACGCCAGGGAAAGGAACCAATCATCTGCTTGTGGCGGATAGTGTTGAAAAACTCCCAGGCCCGACAGAGTGAGAAATTTTCCGTCTTGCCTTGGCCGCGCCGCGCAGCGATGTCGCTTTGAAGCGCTGCCGGAATGACTAATTGTTGCGCGAAGACGGCGGCGAAGCAGTCGCTGGGGAGTTTTTCAACACTATCGGCGCAAAACCGCCATTCGGAAGTGGCTGACCCAGGGGCCGGCCACGACCGAGAGAATATGGTGGCTGGCCTCCGGATCGACGCTGAAGACACGCATGAGCTGGACAGGAATTGCAGATTTAGTGGTGTAGTTCACGCTTCGCAGAACACGGTTGCTTTCGCGACAGTCAGGCATGGCCTCGATCAGGCTGGACACCACGCGGAGGCGGCCGGAATGGATCACAGCTCGGCTCGCATCCCGAAGGATCGGTAGCGCTCGAGCGACGTCGTGTGCGGCATACGTGGGGCCGGTGATCGACAGGTGTGGCAGCGGACGGCCGCCATGCATGCACCAGCGCCACCCGTGATAATCCGACGCCCGTTCGTAGACGGAACGGCATGGGGCAATCCAGCGTGTCCGCGCGTCGCCAGCTCCGTCCCGGAACCAGATCAGCCATGAATACGAGGTTGCGCTGCTCCTCTTGGGATCCAGCCGCCCCACGAACATCGGGACGCGCTCGGCGTGAACGGCAATAATGTCAGGCGGACACTGGCTGAACAGCCGCTCGTAACGGCCCTGCCCTTCCAGGAATGCGGTTCGGACGATCACCGCCACGCCGCGGCGGGCGAAGCGGCGGGCGTGGTGTATAAAGGCCTCTCCCAAGGTGAAGGGTGGGTTCGTGCAGACCCAATCCGGAGCTTCCGCTGCACCGGGCGTCCAAGTCAGAAAATCGCGAATGCTGATCGGCTGCTCGTAGATGTCCCTGATTCCGTAATCCGCCACATCTGCGACACGCACATGCGGAGTGAACTCCAGCATCGTGCGGGCGATATCCCCCGCACCGGCCGCGGGCTCACAGACGACGCTTCCGGACAGCGCGTCGACACCAAGGATTTGGTGCACCAGCGCCCGAACCGCCCACGGTTGAGTGGGGAGAAAGTCCAGCGCCTCGGGGGCTGACCGACGCCGCTCACGAACAGCTGTGTTGTAGGGCAGGCTGATCGGCACTGGGGATTGGACCCTTCATGAATGAGGTTAAACCAGCCAGACACCATCGCTATCGCAGTTCTGGTGAACCGGTAAAGCATCGCGCGGCCGGTCAAGGAGTCCGGGCTACTCCGCGCCGTGCCGGAGAACCAGACAGCCGCCGCGGTTGTGGCGTCCCAAGCCAAAGACATCTTCGATGCACATTTTGCGGACAGCCAGGGTCGCCGCTCAACTCCCTCCCGCACCGCTTCGCCGGTTCGACCGGCGTTGTCCGGCGTCGCGGTGCAACGCCGGGAGGGAACGCGGCTTACGGCTGGGTTTTCTTACTCAGCCGCTGTGGCAACCACCGGAGCACGGCTGAACGTCCCGTGCATCATCGCCACGCGCAGGCCGGGAGCAGCGTTCAGCGCGTCTGTGATCTGCTGGCGCAGCTGCCCGTTTGGATCGATCTGCTTCATGACCGAGCAGAACTGGAAGATCTCCAGGTTCCCGAACGACACGCCGCCATCCCAGCCCTTCGTGTGGCCGACGAAATCGGGGATATCCAGAGAAACGCGGTCGTTCGTGACGGGGGTGCTCATGGCGGTTGCTTCTCCGAAGGGATGGCGGTTCTGATGTCGTGGGTGGACGATGGTCAGTGCGTCGGGACGTAGGTGTAGCCGGTCGATCCATTCACCCGCTGTTCGTCGCGGCGCTTAATGGCGTCCCACCGGGCACGGTTCTCCTGCGATTCCTCGATCCTAGCCCGGAGTTGTGCCGAACGTTGCATCGCCGAGCGCTGCGCCTCCTGCTGGAGCGCCGTTGTCCGGGAGCCCTTATATGCGGCCAGCAAGGCCTCATCGGCCGCGGAGCCATTGGTGCAGAAAATCGTGGCAGAGCCCACCTTTTGGATCAGCTCACGAGCGCCCCGACTGCTTTCATCCAACTGCCCGGCGCTCATCTCCAGGAGAATAGGCTGCCGACCCTGCTTCTTCTTTTCGCAGAAGGTGCTGCCGGCTTCAGTGACTTCCTCCGAGGTGATGTAGCGCGGATCGTAGCTGATGTTCAGCGCGTCGAGGATGGCGTCCCGGCTTGTGATCACGGTCGGCGTCCCATTGACTAAGGGCTGCTTGAAATGGTTCTCGAGGCCAGCGCGGGATAACAGCTGTTGCTGGGCATCCCGAGCCGTCTTCCATCCGTCTGCGGGAGGAGGCCGGGATGTCGTGGTGCAGGCAGCCAGGGATACGGCAACCGTGGCGACGACGATAGATCGCAGGGCGGCGGCGGGCAGTCTGTTCACGGTCGGGTACTCCAACGTGCGATGGCATCTGGTTAGCCGAATTTCAGCATTGCCCGCGACCTTGAAAGACGGCGATTTCCGCCGCCTTTCGCTGGTGTGACTGTGCCGTTCGACCTTCGATAGTTGTACCTCAGGCGGCTAAGGAGGCGAAGAGGTCGCCTTGCCCGATCGGCATGTTGGCTTGCCGTCGTTGCGCCGGCACCACCTTCGCCGGGATCAGGGTGGCAGCCTTCAGCCGATTGTGCTCACCATCGGAAATCGAGCGGGTGAGCAACTCCGCGGCCGACGTGCCTGGGCCGAGGCCTGCGTCAGTAAGACGCTGGGCGTGGTCGACCGTGTTCGCCAGTTCCTGCAGCCGTCCGGCGGCGAGTGCAATGGTGCCGAAGCGTAGGTAGAACTGTACCGCCACCGTCGGCCCGAAGCGTCCGTTGTGGTAGACATCGAGCAGGCGGTCAGCCTCGAACTCGAAAATCATACGAGCGGATTCGGCGTCAACCGAGAAGGTCTCCTCCTCCTGGTGTTCGACGCACGTTTGCGCGGTGACCGCAGGCACATCCCGGCCAGGGCGCTCATAGTAGAACGTGGTCAGCGGGTCGTAGAGCGGGTGCAACATCCGTTCATTCGTGGGAAGCGCAACCCAGCGCGCCTCCGGCATACGCAGATCGCGCCGGTTCGGCTGAACCTCGATCTTGGGGAGCTCAAAGCGAACACCCCGCTTGGTCACGTCGCGCCAGATGTGCAGGGCCTCAAAGGGGACGGAGGCGCCGTAGCGTGCCCACATGAAGTCGATTGCCAGCACCTGCTCAGGGCTTACGAGTTGGAACTGCGGCTTTGCCATACGCGTCGCCCAGGCGATGCCAGGCGTCCCAGCGGCTGCCATCGCGCGCATATAGGGGTCGGACCACGACACGGCCTCACCAGCGTAATAGGCCCAGAGGTCCTCGTCCAAAGCGGCGGCCCGCTCCCTCTCGCGGGCGTCGATCGTCAGGCAGATACCCAGCAGCTCCTGGACCATGGCTGGGGAGTAAACGTCGGCTTGGATCCGGACGTGCCCGGTAACCGGGTCCGTGGTTCTGGCCGTCCAACGCCGACGGTCGAGATCGTACTGGGTCGCCACGAGGAAGTCGCGCAGGTCATTGAGCGGCTTCATCCAGGCATACTTCGGGTCCCGGAGCATGATGGTCATGCTCTTGTCGCTGCTGCCCGATACGGTGCAAAGCGCGCAGCCAAAGCGGCTTCCACAGGCCGAGGCGGCAGACTTACCGGATGAGACCACCGGGCATTCGCCGGTGGCCGCGCGATAGAGGTCACGGGTCTGGTCGAAGTTCGGTGCATAGGCTTCCAGCGCCCGCCCCTCCCCAGCCAGGGCAAGGCATTCCCATACCTCATCCGTGTCGAAGTCGGCGATCAGTGGCAGCGTTCGTTGACCGTCCCCGGCAACGGTAATGACGCGGGCCGCGTCGCCCCTGCGACCCATCCGATCGGCTCGGCTGGAAGACTCTGAGAAGCGGGTGCCCAAGAGGGTCACCACGCTCTCCCGGTCCAGGGATGCAGCAAGCTCGGAGATGCGGAAGAAGTCGCCCGGCTCCGCAGTCCGAAGCATCGCCTCGTATTCAGCCTTCAACTCAGGCACCAGCTTGCGCAGTTCGCGCATGTTCGGGCGGGCTTTTAGCTCTACGCTGCAGTCTCGACTTGCCGAATTTGAAAACGTGGTTTTCACCACCAACGCCGTCTTTTAAAAAACGGTTTACTCGCAAAGGCTTGCGTGATTGCTGGAACGTTGTGCTTACCTCGTGTGCGGCGCCACTCAATGCAGGCTGTGCAGCCCGACGACGTGAGGCGATCAGCCTAAAATGCTTCCCGTTTAGTCGGATAGGCCAATTCTATGTGACGGATAATCGCGTACGGGTCTGCTCCAAGAACTCTGGCGATGGTCACAAACTCGATCACGTCAAGGCGCCGTTCTCGGTTCTCCACCTTGGCCACGTAGGACTGCGGCTTCCCCAAGCGGGTGGCCAGCCCATGCTGAGTAAGCCTCGCTGCCTTCCGGGCATCCACAAGAGCGTCGATCAATGCCCGATAAGCGGGGGTATGCGTGGACTTCACGGACAGCAGCCGGTTTGCGGAACCCGGCCGTCTCACTAAACCTGTTTTCGGATAATCCCAAAATGGGATATACGGAGCGGCAGTCCTGACCGCTCACCTTTCTCAACCCGGCGCCCTACGATCCGATGCACTCTCCGGCTTCCGCTTCCTCACTGCAGGCATCCGAACATCGGTTGCCCGACGATGCATTGCTCGCGGCCTTGGCTAGCAAGCGCGCGGAACTTGACGAACAACGAAGCCGCCTGTCCTCACAATTGGCAGCCCTTGAGCGGGAGGTGGCGTCGCTTGACCACACTATGCGGCTGTTCGTGCGCTCCGAAAAGCTTGCATCGCCTCCGCAACCTAGGCGGAAACCGTTGGCGCACCTCATCGGCCTGCGGCGTGGTGAGGTCGGCCATGATGCCCAGACGATTCTGCGCAAAGCCTCGCGGGCGCTCACTGCGCAAGACATTGCTCATGCCGTCTGCGCGCGCCGGGGGCTCGCGCTCCGGGCGGAGGCGTTTGAGCATCTCTGCCGCTTGGTCATTAAGAACCTGCGCCGCTTCGAGAAGCGCGGCGTGGTCCAAGCGGTTGGCTACACGCCGCGTCAAGCGGTGCTCTGGAGACCGCTGTAGAACCTTGTTGCGCGGTCGCTGCCCGGTCGTCCGTTCGTGAGCCAAGTGCAGTTCGCCGGCGGGATCAAGAACGAGGACGGCGCCGATCAACGGGACGATCAAAGCCGGCGCATGAAATCGACCAGCAGCACGCCGGCGCCGGCATCGCCCACGAGGCGCGGTGCAGATCTGGACAGGCCACCGGCCGCCGAGATGCCCGATCTCCGTTCACCCTCAAACTTTGCATCGGAACCTGGAGAAGGGCATCGTCGAGGCCGTTCTCGGCGGCTTAAGGATTTGGTTCAGGAGAGCATCATCACGAGCGCCGAGGTCGACGTGGGGCGCTACTTCAGCTGCTTTGGGACCTTCGACCTGAAGAGCCGCGCCTACTACTCCAGCCGACAGGCGAGACGCATTGAGGGCAACGACTAGCTCAACCAGCTGTACGGCTGCTACGTTGACCTTCGCCGGATGTTGCATGAGCCAAGTCGTTTCCACTATGTCTGACCGCGTGCGCCTTTCTGCGCGTCCGGCATATGGATGATGTTGATGACCTTGAATCACCTCACGTTGTTACCAGAAGAAGTCGATGACATGCGGCGGTGCGTTCGTTTATTGATCGGCCATCGGCGCGTCCTGGACTACTGTCATGGTCTGACGATCAGGTTTCCAGGAAAGGAATTTGCGCAAAGAAGACAGTTGACGCCGAATAAGGTCAGGGCTGGTGACATCCTCCTGTGCGTGCCCAAGAAAGATGTCAGCTTGCTGCGCCGGTTGCCAGGCGCTGTTGTGCAACACGTTTCCAATAGCGCCTTCAGCCACGTTGCGATCGGCGTCGGCAGCGGGGAGTGCGTGGAGGCCGTTATGTGGAAGGTTCAGAAAAATAAGATTGCCGATCTAACAGAGAAATATGATTACATTGTAGTCATCCGCCATCCTGCGCTGAAACCTCACGGCGCAAAGAAGATGAGCAAATACCTGCGCGGCCAAGTTGGCAATTGGTACTCTATCACCGGCGCGTTGGCGAGTGTCCTTTATTCCGGCGTGGACCGCCCCTCCTGTATAAATCGCATTCTACGGTTTGTTCTTGGAACACAGAAGATGCGGGACGGCCGCATCCGGTTTTGCTCGCAGCTTGCATACAACGCCGTCGTGGTAGGAGGTATTGCCAGCGTTTACGACAACGAAACGGGCATGGGCATTCAGCCTTGGCATCACGCTGACCGATTCATTGGGCCCGTCTACGGCATCTTGTCCGACCACTGGCCGGTCACACCGCACCCCCGCGACGCGACATGGTCCTTGAACGACTGGTCGGATACATGATGCCACACTCGTATGAACCGCGGCCCAGAAATGAGACACCCGTCTGGGCTTGTTCAGGCGGCCAGGGCTAGCTCGGCCACAGGCATCTGATCAACCCGGAGTTGGTCAGTGCGCACCTGGGCCGGGGTGCGGTGTCCATGTCGGCCGACGAGCCAAGTTTCGTTGTAGTGGTGGGCGAACTTGATCAGAGCGCGGCGCAGCTCCTTAATGGTGTCGAAGGTGTGGACCCAGAGGAAGTTCTCCTTGAGTGTCCGGATGAAGCGCTCGGCCATGCCGTTGCCCTCCGGTTCGCGCACGAAGGAGGGCGAACTGGTGATGCCCAGGCACTTGATCTCGGCTTGGGAGTCGCCGGACATGTAGTTCGAGCCGTGGTCATGGCGCAGTTTCAGTTCAGCCGCGACGCCCGGGCCGATGTTGCCGAAGTGGCGCAGCACGCCTTGGCGGATCGGCTCCAGGGCCTCGAAGCAGTTGCCGCTCTCAGCAGCGTGAACGCTCACCACCTCGGAGTTGGCGTGGTCGACCGCGATGAAGACGCGCGCCACGCCCTCGCACAGCGTGATCGTCTCAGTCATGTCGGTCCCCCACATCGTGTTTACCGCCTCGGTCACGATGGTACCGTCGTGCACCCGCGTGTGCCGCCGTCCGATCCAATGCGGCGCCAGCAGCCTGTGCGCGCCCATCAGCCGCCGCACCCTGCAGATCGAGGTGCGGTTGCCCCCATGGCGCAGACGTCCCCAAATCTTGCGATAACCCTCACCGTGAAAGCGTAAGGTGAGGATCTGCTGGCGGATGTACTCGATCAGTTCGCCATGCGGGCAGAGGCCAAGCGGGCCCGGGCCGCGGAGCGGCGGTGTCGAGGCACCCGCCCGGTGGCGGTAGACCGTGGCGCAGGATACCGCCCAGTTCCGCGCGACGCGGGCCAGACCATAGGAGCGGCCGGTGGAGGGCGAGGTAGTCCGGCTCATCGTCTCGACCTCCGCCGGGCCAAAGAGTGCCGGCCCTCCAGGGCGGCGATCTTCTTGCGCAGCAACTCATTGTCCATGGTGATCTCGCCCACCTTGGCCTTGAGACGCGCGATCTCCGCATCACGCTCGTCGCGTTCGCGCTCCTTCATCGCCGACGCCGCGGCCGCCAGAGCGCGCTCGCGCCACTCCGATAGGCGCGCCACCGTAACGTTCAGTTCACGGGCGACTACCTCCACGGCTCGCCACGCAGCAAGCGCGTGACTGCCGTCACCTTGCGCGCAGCGGAGAAGCGTTGGGGCGTACTGGCGTCCGCGCCCAAGGGGGCGTCTGCGCCAGCGTTGTGGGCGCGCTCCGGCGCCCCCTCGGGCTTACGCCCCTGTTCCTTCCATCTCCAAGACCTCCGATTGCGGTTCAATTTACCGCAGCCGGGTATCTCATCGAACCGTACCGCTCCCCAGTTTCAGCCTATGATGCTGCTCTTGCGGTAGCCGCAGTATCTCCGGGCGCGGATGAGGACAGCGTTTGAACGCCGCCGGGCGAAAGCGGCAACAGCGAGCGGACCAGCCAAGATCTACTCCGAATCGACGTTAATGAGTTGGACCCCCGGCCCAAACTCGAAAAGGAACACCGTGGCCCACATACCCCTGTATTCATCCCAGAGCTGCGCTGCCTGTTTGGTAAATCACCTCAAATTTGTTATTCTATGCAGCGCGTTAGAAAGGAATGAAGCTATGTCAATCACCGCGAACGATGTTGCGATCCTGCATCGCTATGCAGAGGGAGTGATGGGGCGTGCGGATCATCACGCGGCCCAGGTAAAAGCGATTGCCCTTGCGCTGCTCGGGGGCATCATCTGGCGCGGCGAGCCAGGCTCGATTGACATCAAGCAGTATGCAGGCGAATTGGCCAATATTTTGTGGGTCACCATAGGCGGGAACCGTTATGCCTTCGCCTATAATCATGATACCGAAGAAATCGAGGTCCGTGAGCGGACTCAATCCGGCAAGCCTTTACGAAGCTTCACCAATATGACACCGGTAACCGACGTTGAGGATTTTTTCCGGAAACTATAAACAGCTTGATTTGGAAGGAACTAGAAATACACAGATGGACATTTGGAAAGTCGTTTGCAAATGGTGCGGCGCTATCCCCGAACCCGTGGTCCGCGTCAGCGTAAAAGGCGATACACACTGCCAACCCAAGTATCGACGTTTTCAGTATCGCTCAAGGATAATAGCAGCGGTTCCGAAGAGGTGGTTGCTTAGATGATCGAAAGATTTAGTGGGCCTATAGGGAAACGGGCTCTGATTGACGTGCTGCGCCGCAATAAAATTGTCGAAGGGCACATCGACTGCGCCAACGCTATTGCTGAGCGCGGCACCCTCAAATCGGTGCCTGCCGGTGCCCCCATCATTCAAGAGGGGCAGGCCGATGACTCAATCTTCCTGATCGTGGCCGGTAGCTTTGACGTCATCGTCAAAGGGCGCAACGTAGGAGTGCGCCGACCTAGCGAGGTTGTAGGTGAAATAAGTGCCATCGACTCCGCGCAGCGGCGATCAGCAACAATCCGGGCATCCGAAGATGGTGTTGTGGTCGAATTGTTGGGCGCGCAGTTCCACGAGCTTGCGGATGAATTTCCCTTCATCTGGAAGGCTCTCGCCATCGACCTATCCCGGCGCTTGGTCCTAAGGAACGCACAGGTTCAAAAGATCAATGAACAGGCCAACGTCTTTGTGATTTGTACCGTCGAGGCTCTTGACGTTGCCCAAGAAATCCAGTTGGCGTTAGCTCACGTGAACGCTCTCGTGACGATCTGGACGAATGGCGTCTTCATCGCATCTCACTACCCACTGGAGAGTTTAGAAGACGCCCTTCAGCACTCAGACTTTGCCATTGCTATTGCCCATCCTGATGACCAAACCACTGTCCGTGGGGAAGCCCGACGGACGCCGCGTGATAACGTCATCTTTGAACTCGGGTTTTTCATGGGCCGGCTTGGGCGTAAGCGGACGCTGCTTGTCGAACCGAGGGGCGAGAACGTCAAGCTTCCCACTGATCTGAGTGGAATAACGACTATTGGATACAAGCCTGGCCCAGCCGATAAACTTGCCGCGTTGTTGGGGCCTGCCTGCACCGAAATCAAGCGGATCATTAACGAACTTGGGCCACGAGATTAGGGGAGCGTTATGGCGTTAAAGGATGACCTGGAGACTGAAGTCGCAAAAGTATACAAGGACAAGTGGGAGCGTCGCGACGGCCAAGTGGTTCCGGAAGATGCTGACCTGAAGCTTGGGAATGATGGCGTAGATCTAGAAGCGACTGTGCTCTATGCAGATCTCGCTGACTCAACCAAATTGGTAGATAACTACAAAGACTGGTTTTCCGCTGAAAACTACAAAACGTTCTTACTCTGTGCTTCCAAGATCATTCGGGCAGAAGGTGGGGTGATCCGCGCCTTTGACGGCGACCGTGTGATGGGCATTTTTATTGGAGATTCAAAGAATACATCTGCCGTTCGATGTGGACTGAAAATTAATTGGGCAGTAAAAAACATCATTGAGCCAGCTAAGAAGAAGCAGTATGAAAATACCAAATACGTAATGAAGCATGTAGTTGGAATTGATGCCTCCAAAATCATGGCGGCCCGAACGGGCATTCGAGGTTCAAATGATCTCGTTTGGGTGGGAAAGGCAGCAAACTACGCAGCTAAGCTGGCGGCTATGTCAGAGGAATATCCGACTTGGATCACGCACCGCGTTTACGATAACCTGGGCGACAGCGCAAAATATTCTAGCGGCACTAACATGTGGGAGGAGCGCAAGTGGGCAGCAATGAATGAAATGCGCATTTATCGTTCCACTTACTGGTGGTCTCTGTAACATTGCTCCGCATCGGCAATTAGCCTGTAACTGCTCACCTGGCTGGCAACTGGTGAGCAGTCAGGCGACGGTGAAGGTTTCACTGACGAGCGCCTGGATTGCGGTCCAGTCGGACTGCCCCTAGCCCGGATCATTCATCAGCGCTTTGGAACGCCTGTCTGAAGGCGCGTCGATGGGTGGCGCCAACGGCGCGCTATGGTGGGGCTATCGGGTTGCGGGAATAGGTTCGTTCGGGGGCACATCGCCCCGGCGATCACGGTGGCAGCCTGACGGTGCGGTCGGCCAGCATCGCGAGACTTTCCTGGTAGGGGAAGCTGGTCGGCAGAGAGACCTTGATGCGGGTCTTCATCTCGATGACCCGCGCCGCCACTTTGATGAGACCGAGGCGCAACGTGTCGAACTGGGCCTCCCTCCAGAACGACGCCTTCGGTGCCAAGCCGCGCAAGCTGTGCAGCAGCCAATAGGCGGCGGTGTGGATGAGCAGGCGGAACTGGTTGGCGGTTGCCTTGCTGCAGAAGGTTCGGTCGGAGGCGAGGTGCAGCTTATGCGCCTTGATCAGGTTCTCCATCTGGCCGCGGGCGCAGTAGATCATCTCGTACAGCGCCTTGGGCATTCCAGCCAAGTTGGTGACGATGAAGCGGGTGTCGGTGCCCTGGGCTGACGCCTCGATCCGGGCGCTGACCCGGCGCTCGACCTTCCAGGTGCGGGCGGCGTAACGGAACTCGCCGAAGCGCCGCACCTTGTCCGCCTCCCCGGCGAGCCGGCCCATCGCGGCGTCCTCGGCCAAGTCGGTGACCCGCCTATGGCCCGACAATCACGGTGAGAATGGCGACAATCAGGATGAGAATGGAATGCCGCCGTCGTGTCGGAGGACGGGCGTAGCCCGACCGGAGGGAGGTCGGGATGACGACAGTGGCAGAAGCGGCGAGTTGGGCACGTGATCTGGAGGCTTTGGCCATCCGGATCAGTCCGCGATTTTGCCGGCTTGAGGCGCGCGAGCGGGCTCGGCGGTATCTTGCCGGGCTTCTGGCTCCGCTGGAACGGAAAAACGGCTGGCAGCTGGCCGAAGCGGCCGGTGACGCCAGCCCCGACAGCGTCCAGGATTTTCTGGCGCGGATGCGTTGGGACGCCGACGCCGTTCGCGACGACTTGCGGGCTTACGTCGTCGAGCATCTGGGTGATCCCGACGCCGTGCTGGTGCTGGACGAGATCGGGTTCCTGAAGAAGGGCGAGCGTTCGGTCGGCGTGCAGCGTCAATACTCCGGCACGGCCGGGCGTATCGAGAACTGTCAGATCGGCGTCTTCCTGAGCTACGCCGGCCGGCACGGCTATGCCCTGATCGACCGAACCTTGTATCTGCCGCAGCCCTGGGCCGGTGACGAGGAGCGCCGCCGCACAGCCTGGGTGCCCGAGACGGTCGCGTTCGCCACCAAGCCCAAGCTGGGGCTGACGATGCTGGAGCGGGCGCTGGACGCCGGCGTCCCCTGCGGCTGGGTAGCAGGCGACAGCGTCTACGGCACCGACAGCGCCATCCGGCGAACACTGGAGCGCCGTCGGGTCGGCTACGTGCTGACCGTCACCAGCGGCCAGCGGCTGTGGCCGGGCACGGTGAGCGACTGGGTCGAAGAGGTGCCGGCCGATGGCTGGCACCGGCTCAGCGCGGGCGATGGCGCCAAGGGGCCGCGCCTGTACGATTGGGCCCGCCTGCCGTTCCGCGGTGCGCCCGAGGGCTGGAGCAAAGCCCTGTTGATCCGGCGCCGCCTGGGGGATGGGGAGTTGACCTTCTACCTGACCTGTGCACCGGAAGGCACCGCTCTGGCCGATCTGGTATGGGTGGCAGGTGCGCGCTGGACCATTGAGTCCGCCTTCGAGATGGCCAAGGGCGAGGTCGGGCTCGACCAGTATGAAGTCCGCTCCTGGACTGGCTGGCACCGGCACATCACCTTGGCCGTGCTGGCATTCGCCTTCCTCACCGTCTTGCGCAAGGCGGCTATCAAGGGGAGAGGACCCAGTCGACTTGGCGGCCGACTTGATCCCGCTGACCGTGCCCGAGATTCGACGCCTGCTTCACCACCTCCTGCCTCGGCCGACAGTCGGCATCTACGTCGTTATCGCTTGGTCATTTTGGCGAAGACGTCATCAGCAGAGAGCAAAGCAATCGCATTGGAAGCACCGTACCAGAATCGGTAAAATCGGGTTGCATTACTATCCTCTTAATACCGTGCTGATGATTGAAGAAAAATATTCATCTTCATAATAGCGGATTTTCCTAAAAATTAACGGAAAATTATTTTCAATAAACGCGATACCAGCGCTCTTTTCTAGCCGTATTATTTCATCTGGGTACATTAAAGGTCTGGCGGTATAACGACCTGACACTGTGTTTACATCATGTTGATGACCTACTGAGCTTGACTTCTCGTAGACGGGAACTGTTGAGGTGCCAAGCCTTTCAGATATATAGGAAGCAGTGAGAATGTCGCGCGTTCCAAATGATTGCAGAACATCTGCATTGGCCACGAAAGTTTGCCAACTATCTCCATACATCTTTTGCAGTTGAGTGAAATCCTGTACTATCGGCCACAATTGGACACCAAGACCAGCCATGATACCCATAGCGGTATCGAATGACTTCAGCATGCCCAAAGCGGGAAACTCATCAAGTATCATGAGAGTGCGTACTGTTGGTTTTCCTTTTGCTCTAGACAGCTCTGTCAATGCCATTGTCACAATGAGCCGAAGCCAGCGCCCATAAGTTGCCAGCCGCCAAATAGGTATGACGATGTAGACAGTAGTCTTTACGTCACGCAACGAAGAAAATGAAAAGGATGATGTGGAAAGAACCTGTTGTATAGAGGGGCTATCCAAGAACGCGGTCTGTTGCCGTACCGTTGATAGCACCCCAGACTTTTCATTGGGTGCTTTCTGCAAGAATTGTGATGCTCCACGTGCCAATGCACCGTTATGAAGAGGTGACATCGAGATGCCTACCAGAAAGTCCTCAAGCCCCTTTCCTCCTTGCGCCACGATCTCGCGTAGCTTAGCAAGATTATTTGACCCATTCTTTTCATGCGACAAATATAGGACAATAGTTGCTATTAACGACCGCGCCTCTTCCTCCCAAAAAAATTGATTCTGCCCTTCGACAGGAACTACTAGGGCGTCTGCAATCAGACTGGCATCTTCAATCAACCTCTCTTCCATATCGCCTGCAATAGAAAGAGGATTGTAGGATGCAGACGGTATATCAGTTACCTTCCAGGGATCTAGGACGATTACCCTGTGTCCGACAGAGCGTCTGTAATGTGCAGTAGCAATTGCATTTTCACCTTTCGGGTCAATTACGATCATAGACCCAGGGTATGTTAAGAGATTTGGTATAATAGCTCCAACTCCCTTACCTGACCGAGTATGGCCGACGGTAAGAAGGTGAGCATCACCAGAGTAAAATACTGGATTGCAGCCCGACTGGGTAGCGTCGTCTTCGGAATTAGAAACGACTTCTTCATCAATACTCGCTTGCAGAGCCGGATAGCGGGCAGCCAACATTCCGCCACGATAAAACTTGATTTCCTGATCAGAAACCTTTTTCTCTGAAATACTGACGCCACCGCGATCAGCTAATCCATCGTGCTCAAATCCAATAATGATACGATAACCTCCGTCGGATTTCTCGCTTGTATTTGGAATAAATTTTGCTGTTCCAAGCTGACCCGATTCCTCCAGGACAGGCTTTTTATTTCCCATCGTCATAAGCTTTATGATTACAGCGATTACACCTAGAATCCCAAAAACAAGTATTATTGTTGTGAGTTCTGGTTCTTCCATTTTAGCCATCCAAAGTGCTTCGAGTTGATCCATTCAGACATGATGGGTAGCGTTATTACATTATCTACCTTTGCCATGCTCTAAGTCTTCATCACGTTGTCGTTCCCTCTGCTGCTCCTTCTGCTGCTCCTTCTGCTGCTGCTCCTTCTGCTGCTGCTCCCTCTGCTGCTGTTCCCTCTGCTGCTGTTCCCTCTGCTGCTGCTCCTTCTGCTGCTGCTCCTTCTGCTGCTGCTCCTTCTGCTGCTGCTCCTTCTGCTGCTGCTCCTTCTGCTGCTGCTCCTTCTGCTGCTGCTCCTTCTGCTGCTCCTTCTGCTGCTGCTCCTTCTGCTGCTCCTTCTGCTGCTGCTCCTTCTGCTGCTGCTCCTTCTGTGCCTGCTCCTTCTCCTGGTCCTGCTCCTTCTGTTCCTCCTTCTCCTGCTCCTTCTCCTGGTCCTGCTCCTTCTGTTCCTCCTTCTCCTGCTCCTTCTGTTCCTCCTTCTCCTGGTCCTGCTCCTTCTGTTCCTCCTTCTCCTGGTCCTGCTCCTTCTGTTCCTCCTTCTCCTGCTCCTGCTCCTTCTGTTCCTCCTTCTCCTGCTCCTGCTCCTTCTGCTCCTGCTCCTGCTCCTTCTGTTCCTGCTTCTCCTGCTCCTGCTCCTTCTGCTCCTGCTCCTTCTGCTCCTGCTCCTTCTGCTGCTGCTCCTTCTGTTCCTGCTTCTCCTGGTCCTTCTGCTGCTGCTCCTTCTGCTGCTGCTCCTTCTGGTCCTGCTTCTCCTGATCCTGCTCTTTGCGTTCCGTTCTGGTAACGTCTCCAGCTTCTACTTGTGCTTCTTGTTTTAATGCCTCTGCTGCGGAAGCGCCTCCTGTGAGCGCACCAATACCGGCTGAAACAGCAATAGATGCTGCCAATGTAATAGTTATCGGCACTATCGCAGCACCAGCTGCGGCTGCAGCTGCTAAAACGGCAATTGAACCTACACAGGCACCAATGGCACCTGCGACAGCGCCGTCCATCATAGCGCGTTCTACCTGAGATGCTTCACGCATGATATGCGTCACCTCCTTCCGGCAGATGTCAATGGCTTAGAATTTTGATGATCGTCGTGAACAAATACTTATTCTATAATATTGTCTTCATTCACTGAGCTATATCACGGATCTTTGCGAAGCAAATTTGTATAGGACCAGTCTCCATCTGCACCATCTTAGGAGCGCCCCCTCCCAAATCACCTTCCAGAAAAAACGAGCATTTTACGATCCGTGGTTTGTCAGATATCATATTATCGAATGCGACAGTCATACCGGGTGGGATTAGAACCTGCATTAGAATGTCGGCACCACCATCATCTCTATTCTTATACTCGCCGTCGATCATGCAGCCCCTATTGTCAAAACCAATCACACGATTGCTGATAAGAAAAATGGTTCCGGCCCCAAATCCTTTTGATCCGATAAAGCCAATGGTATAAACTCCTTGCATTCCAACCTCCTACTTGCGCGTTTTGGGCGATTTCGCACCAGCTTTCCCTTGTAGAATCAGCGTTAACGGCGCTATTCAGTATTTTCTGGAGTTTGAACTTGCAACAATAGCAATCTCTTTGCTTGTTCCTCAAGGCGATATGGTTGGCGATTCGGAGGCACGTGAAATGCCTGCTTTTGAGGTAATGATAAAGTGAGTTCCTCTTGATTGGTGGAGACCTCTGATAAGCTCCCACTGCGGCTGGTGAGGTGGACATGCTGACGACACGGTTTTTTTTCCACAGACGACTTCAAGCAGGAGGCCGTATGACCTAAGGCCGGAAAACACCCCCAGCAATTGGTAGAGGTCGTTATCGAGAAGAGATGGACCGATTGGACACCGCCGGTTCAGCGATGATGAGATTATCGGCATTCTGAAGAAGCAGGGGGCCGGTCAGCAAGCGGCGGGCGTGTGCCGCCGGCATGGGACAGCGAAGCGACCTTCTACACCTGGAACTCGCATCGCCGGCAGCTTCAGCCCGCCGGAGGAATGGACTGAAAAACCTTCACCGGCGTGCTCCGGCAAATTTACGAGCAAACGCAGGCGCGGATCACCTACGTGGAGGGCCATCCCGATCCCGGGCCGTTGCCGTGGCACGAACAAAAGGCACGCCCCGGTCAGGGCAACCAGTGGGTTGAAGCTGACCGACCGTGCCGCTGGTCGTTCTGCGCATGAGCCGCGGCCGGGCGATTCAGTCCAGAACATGCGAAGAGGACATTGACGGCAGGGAGGCTGCATCAAGTGGCGGTGGCGATGCGTCAGCGCGGCAGTTCCCACCAGCAGCCTCCTGGTCCCGGCAACAATCCCAGTCCAGCGAAAAGCGTGCCATCAGTTGGCAGCCCTGGGCCGTACACACCGCTTTGCACAAGCACCAGGGCTGTTCCCTTGCCCCGGTGGAGCGGCACGCCCTCCTTCTCCAGCGCGCGAACCCAGTCGAGCGCCTCGATCACGTGTGCCGCAGTGGTTTCGATCGTGATTCCTTCCTCCAAATCAAAGCAACAGTCGCCCCAGGCGAACCGCTTGAGGAGAACCCAATCCGGATCACCCGTCGCCCATATATCCGTAATTCTGCCCTCGAGTTTGGATTTCCAATTCCGACGATCAAACATGGCCCAGTACCGGTCGCCTCCGTCATGCTTGGGCAGGTCCACGGCGAGCCCCATTGCCCGGGCAATTCGAGTCGCGTTGCCCCGAATGTTGATGTGAACCGGAACTTCACCGGGGTTCGCCATGTAATATTCGACTGTATGCTCCATGATGCCGCCTCGCTGATGACTCCATCGACGCTCGGAAAGAGGGCGGAGTGTCGACCGTCGTCCATGGCCGGGTTCGGGCCGCGTCTCACGTGTGTTCCACAGCGCGCCCTCACGGTGTCCCGGCCGTACAACGCCGCCGACACGCGAGCAAACCGATTGAGCGTCGCCGCCGATGACGAGTCTGCCCGTCCCCCCTCGCCCGTCAACCCGGGCCCTGGCGGGCCCCCGCCTCGCGGCGGCTGTGGGGTTGACCGGCATCAGCGAGCCGGGCTCCAGTCGCTTTTCATGGCGGCAATGACGCAGCCTGCGACGCCTCATTGCCAAGATAGGAACGAAGCTCTCGGTGCAGGATGACTGTACGGAGTTCGGTGCACCTTTTTTCGGAAGCGTTCAAAAACGCCCTTATTTTCAAGGCGAGGATGATCACGTCATCTTTCGTTTTGCCGTTTCTTTGAACGGCGCCGAGACGGGCGCTGAGGGTCTGCAGGGTTGCTTCGGCGCGTTCGTTCGGAAGGTCTGGCGTGCTTCCCGCCAATTGGGCGAGATGATGCTGGCGGTCACGCAGCCACTGCAACCGGAGTAAGTCCTCCGCCATCTGAGTGGTCAAAGCAGCGATGCTTGTTTTACGGCAACGATCGATCGCCGCTCGTGAAGGAGGGGGCGGTCCGCCAACCTCGGCGCGGATACGCCGGTGCAGCCGGGCGATGCGCCGAAGAGTCAGGCTTCCGTTTGAGCCGTTGCTCATTCCTTTGCTCCATCGGTGCGTGCATGACGCGGAGCGCGACGGCGCTTGCTCGGGCGCCACTCTGTCTCATTCCCCTTTTGGAGCGCCGCTGACGGCCCCATGAACTCTCGCGCTTTTGTCGTGGGCTTAGAGCGCCTAACAAAACGGGGATTGGGCTGTTGGGAGGGGCATGGCTGCACCTCTCGTCTCCGATGCCCTGTGGGCACTGATTGAGCCCTTGCTCCCGCCGGAGCCGCCTAAGCCGAAAGGCGGGCGGCCTCGGCTGGACAACCGCGCGGCGCTGACCGGTATCCTGTTCGTATTGCGCTCCGGCATTCCCTGGGAACTGCTGCCGGTGGAGATGGGATGCGGTTCAGGCATGACCTGTTGGCGCCGGCTGCACGAATGGCATCAGGCCGGCGTCTGGGAGCGGTTGCATCGTTTGCTGCTCGACCGGCTCGGCTATGCCAACGCCATCAACTGGGAGCGGGCTGCGGTGGACAGCGCCGCCATCCCGGCAAAAAGGGGGGCGAGGAGACCGGCCCGAACCCGACGGACCGTGGAAAGCCGGGCTCCAAGCGGCATATCCTCGTCGATGCCAATGGCATCCCGCTCGCCTTGAAGATCTCTCCCGCCAACCGGCACGACAGCAAGCTGTTGGAGCCGTTGGTCGATGCGGTACCGGCAATCCGCCAGTGTGCCGGCCGGCCACGACGTCGTCCGGCCAAACTGCACGCTGACAAGGGCTACGACTTTGCCCACTGCCGGCGGGCGTTGCGCCGCCGCGCGATCATTCCACGCATCGCCCGACGCGGCATCGAGAGCAGCGAGCGCCTGGGACGGCACCGATGGGTGGTCGAGCGAACCCTGGCCTGGTTTGCCCGCTTCCGCCGTATCGCCGTCCGTTATGAACGCCGAGCCGACATCTTCACCGCCTTCCACCACATTGCCGCCGGCCTCATCTGCTGGCGCTTCGTCCAGAGATGGTTCTGTTAGGCGCTCTTAGCGTCGACCACGATGTGAACGGTTTGGCTGGCGTCCAGCATCGCGATCTCAATCTCGTCCATCTCTTGCAACTCGTGATCGCAGTCGACGATTATCTGGCGCGCGCCACTTGCTTCTTGATCCAGCCCATTTTCCAGGCTAAAGTTGAGATTGCTCAGTGCCCACTCGCGTTTTTGTAAAACGTCTCCCCGATATCTGGGGTCAACCTGCTTGCCGGCGCAGCCAATGCACGCAAAGTGGATGGCGCACGCTCCGTTTAGCGTGCAATGTCCGCCGAGCACACGCGTGAAGGCGCCAACCTTCCCCCGCGCCTCCTGCAGCAACCGTATCGACTCGGCTGGGGTGCGCTTTGCATCCGTGAGATCAAAGCGGCGGGCTTGCAACCTCCGCAGCGTTTGGAACACCTCTTCGTCGGTCGGTGCGGCGTAATACTCTGTAATGGGAAGGTGCACCTGGTTGAAGATGCGGGCAATCACCGGCGTTGATACTCCCAGGCGACGCAGCTCTCCGCCGACCGCGTGGCGAACATCGTGGGACTGTAAGCGCGGGACATGTCCCCACAACAAGAACCGGTACAGCCAATTGACTGTTCCGCCGTGCAAAACTCGCCCGTACAGCTGAAACACATATCGATCCGGTGGCAATTCGCTCAACCGCTCTGAAGGGACGACAGGCAGAGGGGCGGCTTCATTCAATCCCGCTACGTAGCGCACGTAGTCGGCGACGGTGGCAATGTCCTCCATGGATCGACGGTCGATAAAAAAGGAACGGGTGGTTTGTCCTGCTTTCCTTTCGGGCGCGCGTAAAAAGCGTAACACTCTTCAGACTTTCCGTTGTTGAGCGGAAATTTTCCAATGTACAGTCCGTCCGGCCGCTCGTCCGTTCCCGGAATGGCTTTGGCTTGTGTGACCTCGCCGACGCGGGCTCCTGTGTTTGATTGCAAACGGAACATGGCCTGCCCGAAGAGGCAGCCCGCGTAAATCTCTTCCACGGGTAAAAACAGGCGAGGGTCGTTGGCCGCCCTCATGATCAAGATTCGAGTGAACTTGTTGTGACGATGTGTCAGAAAGCCGGCAGGAAGATTCGGAGGCTTCCCATATCCCTGAGACGCCAGCATCCTCACCCGATCCTTATTGTCAAACCGGCTGGTGTTGTCGCCAGCGAAAATGCCCAGTCGGTACAAATCTAAGAACCAGAACGGCAGTTCCCGCCCACCCGGAGGCTCCGCTTCGGTTGCCACGTACTCCACATAATATCCTTTTCCCAAGCTATGGGGCTCGGCATCGTAGTATTGTCGGTTGAAGTGTGGCGAAGGCGTCCAACCACGGGCCTGCAGATCATCAATGATCGATGATATGTCCCACAGGCGGAGGTGGATGCGCTGACGGCCATGCCCCTCCTGCCCCGAACGCGTCGGAATCGCTTCAACATATGAGAAAGAAAATGGGCAGCGATGGGAACCTGGTTCCGATGTCTGAGCGATGGCTTGTAGGCAGGCGCTTCGCAGGCGCGCTACTTGGTTAAATCGAAGGTCTGCAATATGCCGCAGACGTGGAAGTTGGTTGACCAGCGGCTCGATTTTGGCTTTGCGGCGGCGGCGCTCACCAGCTTGGATGCCTTTGGAGATCTTTTGCCGCTTCCAGTAATCGGCATCGGAAAGCGGCGCGAATGTGTATCTGGCGTAGAGCGCCTGTTGTTCGGGGTTGAGTTTACGAAGGTAGCTTGCATGCGCGTTGGCGACGCGCCGCCAGCTCCTGACGAATTCAAAGCGCATTCTATCACTGAAGTGCTGGCAAATCCTGCCTTCCCACACATCCTTCACAAGATCCTCTGCCGCCGCATGGCCGATCTCAAGGTCCGCGCGCTCTTGTGCGACCGCACGGAGCAATGGCAGAACGTTAAGAGCGCTCGCCAGAGCGCGCTCGGAAACATGAGTGCGGGCAATAGCGCAATGCATGAAGATGGCGTTCCTCCAGTCCGCGTTTTCGGTCTTAAGTAGGCGAATAAGGGTAGAGCGAGGGATTGGCTCATACTCGCGCCCACAATCCGGATCAAAACACGTGAAAGGCAAGCACAGCAGTTCCGCCGGTAAAACGGATTTCATAGTATTGAAATCAACGTCTCCATTGAGCGGAAAATAGGGTGGAATCTGTATGCCTCGCGCTTCTGACCAGCGCTTGATGTGCTCGCGGTAAAAGCTATCTTCAGGACAATGCTCGTATCGCCGTGGACCAATCAGTTTGCGCAACCGGGGCGGCGTTGGAAGATGCCCCTGCATCTCTCGGATGTAATCGCAGGCGAGGTCGACCACCGTATCCGGAATTGTGTGGTACAGGCGCAGTCCGAGGAGGCCACGTTGGCGCATATAACTATGGAACCATTTTTCGTTGACGTCATGAACGGAGGGCGGCAGAGGAAAACGGCGTGTGTGGGCGAGCATGTAGAGGCGCATGATTGGAGGTGTGTCCGGGGCCGCATCAGCCACTTGGCTGAGATCCGGAACATAAACTTCAAGATGTGGGCCGCTCTTGCGAATGGCAGGGAACGCCCCAAGGTTTGCGGCGGAGCGCACCTGATCGGAAAATATGTTCAGGTATCGGCTGGCTGCCGCGGTGTCCATCCATACGTGACCATCGCTTCCAAAGCAGGGCATTTGGCAGCCGGAACCATTGTCCTCGCTCTGGCCGGGATGATCCTCCGCGGCGTTTCCAAATGCAGGCAATGGAGCCAAAAAATCGCGACGATCACGGCGGCGAGAGTTGCTGGTCCGGAACCCGAGTTCCTTAGCCGCCTCAAGGGCTGTCGCTTTGAACTGAGGGCAGCGTTGCATTTCACTGCGGCACAATCCGCTTTCCTCAGCGATAGCCGAAAAGCTGATCCGCCCCGCTCGTCCCGGCACACCCAAACCGCGAGCCCTGAGATGCCCAAAGTATCGCTCGAGCCGACGTTCGCCTGGTGTTTCCTCCAGGCCGAGTTCGGGAACTGCGTCAAGGATGATCTGGCGGGCCCGAATGTATGAGGGCTCCGGCTGGAGAAACCCGGTCGGTGCGAAACCAAGCGCGGCTCCGACCTGACTCATGTTGACAGTTCCCCGGGCTTGGGGCAGTCGCTTACCTTCCCTTCGCAGCCGTTCGACATAGGAGGTGGCAAGGATTTCGGCCCGTGACGGTCCACATGCAGGGGTCAGCTGGGTTTTCCAGAATTCGGGGATGGCATTCGCCAGCAGACCGCGAACATCGGCATAGTCTTTGTTGGCGCGCAGGGCTTTGGGAGAGCAACCAATAGCGCGCGCAACTTCAGCAATGTTTACCCCAAGCTGACGAAGCGGAAGACGCTCTTTTCGCTCCCGTAAGCCGTCGAGGTATTCAAGAGCGCGTGAGTACAATTCCTCGGCCGGAGGAGCGCGCATTCTCATGATAGACCTCCCACGATGCGTGCGAGCAGAGGGTCCATATCGCGGGATACGGGCGTTTGGGAGTAAGGAACTTTCCCGAGCGTCGGATCGGTCGCGAGGAGTTCCTCGGCCGCTCGGTCCCGCTGAAAGCGGGCATTCATCACCTGGAACACTTCTCCTTCGGTGTTGCTATGCTCGTAGGTGCTCAGCATAACCGCGCCTGATCGCCATCCCATGTACCGGACGAATGCATCGCGTAGCTGTTTCAGACGGCCGGCATCGCCACTGGCGCGCTTGGCAAGTTCCTGGAGCTGCTGAGACACGAACCAGTGACGCACGTCGTGGATGCGGACATGCGGTTCGGTCGGCAATCGGTTCCACCAGCGGTCCCGAAACTAGTTCGGATTGATCGCCCTGCCAGCGTGGGTCAGAAACAGCGGGGCGCTAGGATCCAAGCGCCCCAGTCGATGCTGTGCTTGGAACTCCTGCATGCCGCGGTGCTGCGAATCAAGCACACGGCGTTCGCGTTCAACGTAATTGCGCAGGAGAGCTGCCGCGGGGTTGTCAAAGTTGATCCTCTTCCAACGTTCTCCCCGGCTGCCTTTGTCGATGGACAACGCAAAACACAAAAAGTTGCTGGCAGCCCAATCGCCCAAGGTCAGGGCACAGACTTCGCTGATTCGCGCTCCGGTCTGAAAGAGGAGCTCGAGAATGGCCAATTCACGTAGACGCCATCCCGCCGCCTTTGCCAATAGGCGGAGACGCGGGTACAAGAGCGGATCGCTGACGATTATCGGTCGCCATTCGGCTCCACGCAGAGCGAAGTGGCGTGAAGAAACGCGAGGGGTTGGCAAAACCGGATCGACACCGCTTTGGGGCGGCATGGGGCCGCGGTTAAGGGTGGCGACGTAGGCAGCGTATCGGGCGTCACGCAGCGCTTGCTCGACCTGCTGCAGGTCCTCACGCATGAGGGGGTGCTTGAAACGATAGAAGCCGCACCGCCGGAGAACGTGATACAAACAACCAACCGCGGCCAGAAAGTCGTTCACCCCAGGTGGCGAACGACCAGTCGCTTGTACAAAAAGGACCTCTAGGCCCAGACGGTCCTTCCCCGGCTTCACGTCGCAGGCCAACTTGCTGCGCAAATACCGGTCAATGATGGCTCGAACCTCTGCTTCAGGGCCAAGCAGGCTCCATCCTTCTCTTTGCACGACAGGGTCGTCGCGTTCGAAAGCTCGCAGTGGCATGAGCTTGTAGAGGTAGGGGCGGACAGATGACCGCGACAGACTAGCCCTCAAGGTAGCCTCCTTGAGAAACAGGGTCAGCATGAGGTCAGCGGTTTCATCGGGCAGGACGACCTGCTCCGGAAACAGGAGATCGCTTGTGCGAACTAATCGCAACGCGCCCTGCATCTGACCCTCGCGGGCAGCTTTTTTCGCCAAGGTAGCTTGCAGTAAGCTAGTTGCCTGATCTACTTCAAAAAATGGCTAGTCAGATGAGTCGCGTAATCTAACAGGCACCTTGCGCATGCCGATCACGGCAGTCATCCACGACGAGGCCAGGGTGGGACGCCCAACGCGTATCCGCAGAGGGATCGCGTGTCGACGGGCGTAGCGTTCCAGCAAGGAAATCTGGCTCTGGACGTGCTGATGAATGACAGGGTTCTCGATGCCGGTGTCTGCGGTCTGCACGGTCAACGGGTGGCGCAGCGGGTTCTCGCGCACCGCATCATGGTGGGCCAGCAGCGCGATGGTGAGCATTGCCGTGCTGTCCTTCCCGAAGCTGACCGCAACGGCGAGAGGGACATCCTTTTCGATGAGATCGCGCACTGCACGATAAGCTGCGGCGATCTTCTCGACGGTCTCAGAAGAGAACTTGGCATCCAGCAGCTTGTCTGTTGAGAAGAGCGCAGTCATGGCGGCGGCATCAGTCTGTGGTGTGATGAAGTAATCCTATCATACCGTACAGAGCGCACAAGCGAGAAAACATGCATTCGATCTTAACAGCGAATTACAAGAGACCAATGATCCTTTGAATGTAACCATTGTCACGGTCAGACAATGAAGGCGCTTGATGCGCACCTTGATTGCCTCGACACAACCGACGCTTCCGCCGACCACGTTTCGATGCGAGTTCATGACCGAGATGGATCGTCTCTCGCCCATCAAAGCCTATGCGGCCCTGGTGTGGTTGGTGACGATCGCCGCGCCAGCCGTCGGCTCAGTCGCACCCAACACCGCCGCCGTTCGATCTGCCCCCCTCCGCTCGTGTTCCGGCACTTCGCAGGGTTTCTCAGAACATGGACAGCTGACCCCGCTTGTCGACTGTCCAAACCGGCGCCGCATTGGCGGCCACCAGCTCTGCAGGTGCGACGTTGGGCTCCGGTTCATAGTGCTGCTCCTCGATGTCATCGACCACCTGCGGAGCGGATGCGCCACACACCTCAACCGCGTTGCCACTGGTTCCTGCCTTCTCGGAGCCGTCCCGGCCCAGCAGCTTCAACAGCAAGGTCGGAGGGAGCATCGAGAAGCCGGGGCCGCGAGGAAGCGCATCGACGAAGGCGCCCCAGGCGGCGATGTCGATGGCCCTTCCACGCTGGCACAGGCGGGCAAGTAGGCGGCACGTCAAAGCACAGAGGCGGTGGTAAGCCTGCGCGCGTTCGACCAGAAACTCGGGGGTCCAGTGCGAACCGGGGTCGAGCGGCTTGGCATGGCCCATCACCATGAAGGGAGCCAAAGCCTCGGTTGTGGTTGCGATCTCCCGCAACAGCTTGTCCTGGTCCGACGGCGGCGCGAGGTAGGCTTGGTTGACGGCAGCGGAGATCGCGCCCTCTAACATGATGAAATCCGAAAACCGCTGGTCCGGGGTGCGTCCTTTCGGCGATCCCGCCTTTGCTTCCCGAAGCCGCCGGAGCGCCGAAGCACGCTGCTTGTCCGCCTCCTTGGCGATTTCCTCCAGCGCAGTGGGTGAGGGAAGCGGCTGGCAATAGTGCGACCGGTAGCCAGTCGATGAGACCGGGCAATAGCCGAAGCGGACGGCGTGCAGTGCTTGGTCAGCAACACGCAGCGGCACGCCACGAACCTGGATGACGGTTGCGGGTAATTTTTCCCCGGCGGTGGGAGATGCGGTCTTAGAAGCGAGCTGAGAGGAAGCGGCCATCTTTCTTGCCTCTTTGTGTTGGAACCCAGCCTTATCGGCCCGTGCGGCGTGGGTACAAATTACCCTTGCCAGAGGAAGGAGGCAAGAGCTATATGGGAGCAGTCGGGTAAAAATTACCCGCTCCGCCCATAGTGCTGAGGTCATGTCCATGGCGATGTCCGTTCACCCCCGCCCCATTTCCGTTCCGCACATGCCAGCTCGTTCCCGCGCGCGCCGCCGTAATGAGGCGCGTCGCTCAATGGGACGGGCGGAGAGTCCTGCGGCGCAGTTTTCGTTGTCCTTGAAGTCGACTGCGGACGATGAACTGGACGTTGACCTGTTTGCCGGTGGCGGCGGCGCATCGGAGGGAATGGAGCAGGCCCTTGGCAAACCCGTCGATCTGGCAGTGAATCATGATGCCGCTGCAATCGCCATGCACGAAGTCAATCATCCTCGCACCGAACATTTTCATAGCGACGTGTTTGAAGTCGATCCAGTAATCGCATGTAGAGGCCGCAGCATACGAAATCTCTGGGCGTCGCCGGACTGTCGTCATTGGTCAAGAGCGTCAGGCAAGGCGCTGAGAAGTCCAAAAATCAGAGGATTGATGTGGGTTGTTATTAGATGGGCGCGCCTTCCGGATTGGCAACGCCCGAAAATTATTTACGTCGAGAATGTTCCGGAGATGCTGACCGCAGGCCCCACCGAGGACGAGCCGATCCTCTATCCGTTCCCTGACGGCTCCGGGGTTCCACCGGACAGCCAAAGCGCGCCGGCTGAAGCACTGAAAGGGCTCTACTTCCGACAATGGCGGAAGGAGTTGGAGCGGCTCGGGTACCATCTGGAGTTCCGCTGCCTGGCCGCCCATCACTTTGGCGTCCCGACTATTAGGACCCGCCTGTTTATCGTCGCACGCCGCGATGGCGTCCCAGTCGCTTGGCCGACACCGACCCATGGCGACCCACGTTCTGACGAGGTTCGCACGGGCTTGTTGAAGCCCTACACCCCGGTGTCCACCTGCATTGACTTCTCCTTGCCCTCCAAGAGCATCTTCGGTCGGACGAAGCCGCTCGCGCCCGCCACCTTGGACCGCTTGGCCCATGGTGCGCACCGCTTCATGATCGCATCGTCGATGCGCGACGGTTACGAGCCGTTCGTCGCCACGCTCAACCATGCAGGCAAGGGGTTTCGGGGCTTCGCTTCGACCGAGCCGGCCAAGACCATCACCGCCGCCCGCGACGCCCATGGGCTTGTGCTTGCGGCCACAACGCAAATCAGCCAGCGCGGCAGCCGGTCCATCAAGGTTCGGGATCCACGCGTGCCGCACCCGACGATCGTCACCAAGAACGAAAGTGCTCTTCTCACCAGCCACGCGCACCCCCTGTCGGGCGCAGACACTGGCAGCGTCGCCTATCTGGCCCAGCACAACACGGGCGAGATTGGGCACAGCTTGCTGGACCCCGCCTCCACCATCACCACAACGGGAAGCCACCAGCAGCCGGTCACCGCGACCATCCACAAGCTCCATGCCCCGAGTGTCGGACAGGGGCTGGAGGGGGCCGCCGCGACCCCCGCAACCCGCAATCCGCACGGGCTGCAGGGCGCTCACCTTGTGGTGCTCAAGGGTACGTGCAAAGACGGCCGGGCCCTTGATAGATCGGCTCCGGCTGTTCTGGCGTCCGGAATGCACCAGGGCCTCGTCCAGACCAGACTGGAGCCAGTTGGTACGGCCTTAGACGATGTGAGCGTTACCTTCGAGGACGCTCTCCTGACTGCTTTCCCCAAGCGACTGCATGAGCAAATTCGGGCCGTGCGGCGGTTCCTGGCGCGCGTCGATTGGAAGAGCACGCGCGGCCTGCGCAAACTACCGTCGGCGGAGCCGGACGCCTTCTTGACCGCGCTCGCTGCCCAACTTGGCTATGTAGGCCCGGCGACCGAACTGCCGCACCTTTTGGGCCTCTGCCGCGTGAAGGGCGAGTGGTTCCAGATCGTCGACTTGTCGATGAGGATGCTGGTTCCGCAAGAGCTGAAGCTCATCCAGGGCTTCCCCCCGGAGTACGTCATTGATCGCACTTCCGACGGTCGCAGTCTGACCCAGGAACAGCAGATCGCCCGGATTGGCAACAGCGTGTGCCCGGAGATGGCCCGAGTGCTGGTAGCGGCAAACTCGCCGCCGCGCCGCCGGCTGCAGATCGCCGCCTAAAGAACGCTGTGCGCTTCCACCACCTCCCTCTCCGTCGAACACGAACAAGGACCCGACCATGGACCGTAGCTCGCGCCCCGAAGTTCGAAATCCTGTTCTCGCCCTGCCGGCTGTCGCCAGGCTGCTCACGCTGCAGCCCGAACTCCGGCTTGCCCTCGCCGATGTCCTCCGCGACCTGTACCTGGACGCGAAGGTGCGCGCCGAGAAGTCTTGGACCAGCAAGAAAGGCCCCCTGGCCGTGTACTGGAGAGCTGTGGCGGTCTATGCGCTCCACATCAGCCGTGCGGTGCGGCCAACGAAAGCGGAACTGCGTTCGCGCGTTGTCGATCTCAAAGCAGCGGCGTAAACCTGTTGCGCAGACCGGCGCGCAGCCGGGCAGATCGAGGATCAGGACGTTATGAGCAGCACGCCGCCGGATTCCCGCCCCGACGCCGGTCATGACTGGGGCGCCATGACGCCCGAGGCATTCAATGACTGGATGGATGCCATGGGCTTCGAAACGCGCGAGGAGGCCGCGGCGGCGCTGAGGTTGTCTGTCGAGTCCATCAAGCATTATCGCTCCGGCCGCCGCGGCGACGGCAAACCGGTCGTTTACCCGCTCACTCTCGCGCTCGCGTGCACTGCGCTGTTCCACCGCCTTCCGCCGTGGACCGTCCGGCGCTGAGGGCATTCCTTGCGCCACGGTCTCAGTTTGACGGTGTGGCTTCGCGGAAGGACGGCCCCTCCCCACCGGGAGGGGTGATGAAGGGCCGTCTGGAGGCTCAGGGTGCGGACAGGAATGCCTGCACCGACGCCTGGGTCTCCTGCATCTCCCGCTCGCCCACGATCACCGCAGGTGTCGTGGTCGCCAGGTAATCGACCGTGAATGTCAGGTTGGGCCGGTCGTCACCCCGGTCCAGTTCGTCGCCGATCTCGTCGGCGATGAACCGGGACCCCTCCAGGGTATGCCCTTCATTCAGGGCATACTGGAGCACCTCAGTGACCCATGATGGAGCGTCGCCGGCAGCCAGCCGCCATCCGGTGAGCCATTGGCCACCGACATTGACCAGCTTGGGCACGGCGATCATGGGGATCTTCGCCACCTGACCTTGGCGCGGACCGTCGATCCACGAGACGCGCAGCACCGGCTGCACGACATCGAGGATGCCCGACATCGAGCCATCCTCGCCGATCGGGCCGTTTTCGTCACCGTCCCAGCTCACATCGACGAGCCCGGACAGGATTGAGTCGCGCCAAACGTTATCCAGGTGAAAGTAGGTGAAGCCATCAGACGTGACGAAACGTCGGACGGTCTCTTGCGGGGTGCTCATCGAAGTTCTCCTCGGACGGGGAGCACGCCGGTTCCCATTGGGGAGGCATGGTCCCCATGGGTTTGTGATGATGTGGGTCAGGCGGCTCTCGCAAGGCGAAGCAGCTTGCTGGTATCGGGTAGCTGGGGTCTGGGCTCTGGGACGTTCTCCCGAATGATCCGACGGAGCGCGTCCAGCGAGTGGGCATAGAGGGCGTCGACCACGGGGCACGAGCCTTTGCCACTCAGCTCGGGCATGCCGAGCGCAACCAGCTCCCGTATCGCGCGCAGAAAAGAGATCTTCTGGACGCGGTAAAGGAACACGATGGCGTACGCACGAGCACGGGGGCTTTCCTCATTCAGCATGGGATCCTCCATTGGCGGGCGCACGACACCCATCCCGGGGCGTGGTCGCCCCGGTGGGGTTAAGTGTCGCTGCCGGCGGAAGGCCGGTCAGCGCGTGCGAAGTGGCAAACCTGAGGGACGCTCAGGCAGCCGCTTTGGCCGAAAGCCGTTGCGTGTGCAGCCGCAGGCGGCAACGTCCTCGGTCCAGCCAGGCCCGAGCGAACTCGGGGTCCAGCGTGAAGCCGCGGCGGCCGTCCATTGCGGAGCTTGTAACGGAAAAGCCAGTCCAGCTTGCGCAGGAGTGGTCGAAAAACGCCCAGGCTCCGTCAAGTTCAAGCTGCATCAAGTCTCCTGCTTCCGCGGTGCCGCCCGTGCCGACCGGCAGGTCGGTTCGGATCAGGTCGGAGAACTTGGCCTCGTGCGTTCCGATCCGGAACAACACGTCGGCAGCCCGGTCCTTGGGCGACCGTTCCCATTCAACAATCTCTTGGATGTGAACAAAATGGCCGGCCCAGAAGCCGTGCGCCTCGAGCCACTTACGCGCCGGCATCTCGGCGCAGTAGGCGCGCATTGGGCCGCCGACCGCCTGGTAGTCGAAAACGACCAGCGAGGCGGGGATGCCCTTGAGCGTCAACTTCTTCATCGGGAGTCCTCCTTGGACGATGGGGACGGAGTGCGCCCCCACCGGGAGACGCACCCGGTCGGGTTGGTGTTGTGTGCCGCGCACGGAGCGCAGGCGTGAATCAGCGCCGATCAGCGAGCCGGCGGCGTCGCCGGGTACTCACGATAGGTCCGCTGGCCTCCCGCGGCCGAGAGCGACCGGTGGCGGAAGATGTGCTTCCAGGTGCCGTCGGGCTTCTGGGTGGTGCCGAGATACTGCCAGCTATGGCACCCGTCGGTGCTGAGACAGACCGGATCGCCGAACTCGGCGACCAGGGCCGCCCAGGCTTCGTCCCAGGGGGGAGTGCCGGGCTCGGCACAGAAGTTGGAAGCGTCCGCCACCACCTCCGCGACGGGCTCGGGCTCCTGCGGAGGGGCTTCCGGAACCTCCACGGCACCGGCCTCGTCGAACGTCGGAAGTTCGCTGTCCTCCTCGGCATCGCAGTCGAGGAGCACATAGTCACATCCGAGTTGTCGGGCGCGATCCAGGATGTCGAGCAGGCACTGCGGCACGGTGTAGCTCGCCAGCGCATCGGGTTCCGACACGTAGACGAACCATCCGTAGGCGGTGGGATAGACGACCATCCCCTCGCCACCCTGTTCCAGATGATCCCTTCCCTCCGCGTCAAGGTGAGCAGTCGAGAGGTCAAGGAACTTGCGGACATGCCCCGGCGCCGGCAAGGACGATAGGGCAGAAAACGCATCCACGGCCTTCTGAATGGCCTGCATTGGCTGGGAGAGGTTTCCCTTCCCCCAAGCGCCGATCAGCGCCTCAGCAGCCGCCTGCAGCCCGGCATGGGCCGCCAGCTCGCGCTTGGCCTGGATGATCTCAGAACGGTTCGCAGCAACGTCAAAGCCGGGCGACGTTTCGGCCAAGGCAAAGACGGTCTTGAAGTGCTTGTTCATGGTCTGCTTCCTCGTTGTCGCAAATGGACGATGATGCGAGGAGGCAGTTCTCCCCTGGTGGGGAGGAGGCCTCCCCGCGGGGTATTTGTGTGTCGCGCCCGACTGCTGTCAGGTGAACTTTTCGACGAGGTAGAAAACGGCGATGATGGTGCCGATCGACCCCATTGTCTTGTAGAGTTGGTTGTTCATCGCCTTCATGATTTCAAGGCTACTGTTTCGGATCTCGGTGGTGAGCTCAGCTTTGACCAAGTCGATGCGAGCATTGAGCCGGAGCTCAACGGCATCGACCTTATGGTCGAGCTTGTCAACGCGGCCGTCGAGCTTGTCGATGCGGTCATCGAGCTTGTCAACGCGGGCGTCGAGCTTGTCAACGCGGGCGCCGAGCTTGTCGATGCTGGCGTCGAGCTTGTCGAAGCGGCCGTCGAGCTTGTCGATGCCGCCCTTCAGCTCGGTGACAGAAGCCTCCATACCGGACCTCTCCTGTTTGAGCTCCCTGAGAACGCCGCGCAGCGCCTTGGTGAACACCTCAGCATTCGGCGCGCCGCCAGCGCGAAGCTCTTCCTCGTACTCGAACAACCTGTCGACAGACATAGTAGCACAACTCCCTTACGGAAAGAGGAGGGTTGCCGGCCCAAAGGGCTGACCCTCCGGGGCTGTTCGAGGAGGCGGATTTCCCCTGTGTGGGGAGAATGCCTCCCCAGGGGGATCATCGGCGACGAGTGTCGCCGGATGCCGTGGCACTGAGGCCGCGGCGTGAGCGCTGGTTGTTTCAAGACCCCAACTAGGTCCTCCAGCCGAAGCTGGACACTTTGCAAACGCTGCAGCATGCAAGCGGCGCTAAGTGAGCCCAATGTACCGGTCCGACGCTGAGTGCGATAGAGCCGAAAGGCGACGGTTTTGCACGTCTTTCGACCCGATGGAACTGACCTACCGACCGGCACCGCTGCTGAAGAAGAACCCCCTCTCCGGTCTGTGCGAGAAGCAGGTCGTGTCGCTTCCCGCATCGATCCTGAACGGCTCCGGGGCCGCGTAGGTGCTGCGCACCCAGCGGCCGACATACCGGCGCCCGGTAGGCGTTTCCTGGATCTCGAAGTCCGTCACAACGTCGAGCGCCAGGATGACCCGGCCGTTCTGAAAGCAGATCAGTCCAGCCTCGGCGTAGCCTACGCTCTCGGCGCCGGCGCCGCCGGGGGAAGCCATTACCAGTGCTGCAGCGATGGTTGTCATGAGCATCGACCGCATGTCGCCCTCCCGTCTCGGTGCTTCAGTGTTCAACACCGACGGAAGGTGTTTGGATTTGGGGCAGCCGAACCCGTTGTTCCTCTTTCGGAAGCGGCATTTCGCGCATTCAGGTCCTGAAGGCGCGCCAGTTCACATTGCCGCGTTCGCCCTGCTTATGGTCAGCCGAAACGATTGCAGTCCGCATGTACCTGCCTTCGGCGAGGAAGAAAAAAGGCGTCTACCGGGCCGTCGCGCACCGATACTCGTAAAAACAAAGGCCGGTAACCACCATGAGAACAGCAGAGATCAATATGAAGTCTGGCAGCAGTAATTCATTGCCGTCCAAATATGCCAACGCAGTTGCGGTGATAGAGGATATCGACATTACCAAACACACCCGCGTGAACATCCTTGCGATCGTCGCATGGGATGTCATTCTGCCCCCTCCTCGAGTGTAGCCTAGCAACAACAAACACGTCACAGAACACAGCGGTACTCGCGTGCGGCGGCTTGTCACGCTCTTCAGCCGTAGCGGGCCTCTATCAGGCGATGATACTGCTCGAAGCAGTGCAGGAGTCGTGGATCAAACATCGTCGGTCGGACCCGCTCGTCCCCCTGGAGCATGATCGCGACGGCCTCATTATGGCTCAGCGCTGGCTTGTAGGGCCGGAGCGACCGCAGGGCGTCGTACACGTCCAGCAGCCTCACGAGGCAGCCGGCAAACGGAATGTCTGAGCCGACCAGATTGAAGGGGTAACCGCTTCCGTCAAAGTTCTCGTGATGGGAGAGCGCCATGGCCGCCGCCACCTCACACACGGGCTGCAGACGCAGGTATCCCATAAGGGTGTGCTGCTTCATCACATGACGTTCATCGACGGAAAGGGGACCACTTTTCAGCAGGATCCCGGCCGGAACCCAGAGCTTGCCGACATCGTGAAGACATGCCGCACGGGCCCAGCGCTGGGCGGTCTCAATGCTGAGTCCGACATGAACGCCAAAGGCCTCGACCAACATTCCTACGCGCTCATTGTAGGCGCCCACCCCAGCGGTATCCTCCCCGAACAATTCCTGGGCTTGCGCAATGGTGTGCCTCAGGCTCATCGCCGCTGCCGGCTCGCTGACGTCGACGCGGCGAAGCGTGGATGCCGATTGTCTCAAGGTACCCCCCTTGTGTTTGAAGGAGACTCTAGCAGCGCGGCCGACACCGGCGCGCCGCTGAAAGGCGCAGCGATTCGACGTCTTTCGGCACCGTGCGTCGTGTGACTGGCCAGCGGCCTAACCAGGAGGATGAGCTATCGGCGATCGAGCCACATGACGGTGACCACCTTCGCTGGAGAGGGCCCCTGCGTCAGGCTCACGGCCACGGCCGCGTCCCGGCCGCCCACCCGCCGGCTGAAGTTCACCCGCCATTCACCGTCGGCCGCGCCGGGCTCGACCTTGTAGGGCATGCCCTTGGAGATAATCTCCAGGGCCTCGCGTTGAGCAATGTCGCGCTCCGACATTCGGTCGCTGTAGGCATGGGCCGTAAAGATCACTCTTTCCTCCCGCAACAGATCGACAGCGAGACGCGCCAGATCGTCCAGGCGCGGCGCTGACCATCGGATCGGCCGCCGGAACGGGAGGACCTGCGCCGGCGTCGACGGCTTTTGCGGCCGCGGCGGGACGAAGCTCGGAACGGTAGTCTGGGACTGCGTATTACGAGCGGGCAGCATGGGCGATCTCCATGATGACGGAGGCTCCATCGGCGCGCAGGGTGCGCGCCAGTCGGCGGGCTCGTTGTTCGACGACGCCCGGGTCGGCGTAGCGGCGCTTCAGAGCGCCCCCGTAACCGGAATTGACGAGGAGCCACGGGAAAGTTGGGCAACGCGCGCTGTCGTCAGAAACAGACACTCGAGAGCGCGGGCCGTTCAGGATGCCGAAGCCTCTCATGGTCTTCTCTGTTTCACGCGGCCGACTGCAGCCCATCGGGCTCGAACCGACCAACACCTCCCCGCAGGTAGGTCAGGCTCTGTTCGATGGCGATCCACCGACGCTGCAGGCGTTCCGCTACGGCCGCCGTCGTAAGACTGCCCGCGAATGGGTCGCACACCGTGTCACCGGGCTCTGTGGTGAGCTTGATGAAAGGCTCGACGATCGCCTCGGGGAAGCGAGCCGGGTGTGCCGGCAGTCCGTGGTCGCGGCAGTAGCGCTGGTAGGCGCTGTTCGAGGCGGTGTTGGGGGCGATCACGAGGTTCGACATGATGCTGCCCCCGTTGTCGGCTCCGAAGGCACCTTGGGCCAGTACATGCCCCGACGGCCGCACCGCGCCCTTCTCACCACCTTGTGCCAAGCGCTTCTGCATGGCTTCGCTGTATGGCTGGAGGCAGTGCCGGTTGTTGGCCTTGGGGGTGTCTGACCGCGACAACCACCAAAGGCTCTCGACCTTCTGTGCAAGCCGAACTCGCTTGACCGTGACCCACTGCGCCGGCGACGGCAGGGCGGCCGGATTGTGCCAGTGGCAGCGCTGGGCAACGTGGAAGCCAAGGTCGTCCACCAGCTTCAGGATAAGGCGCTCTTGATACAGGCTGAGGGCCGGCCTTCCGGGTTGCCACGCGTCCCCGAGGTTCAGGACCAGCGAGCCGTCGGGTGTCAGGCAGCGGTGAAACTCCCTGGCAAGGCCAGTCATCCAATCCAGATACGAGCCGACGTCTTCAGCCGTCTGGTAGTCCTTCGTTGTCAGGATCGGATATGGGGGGCTCGTGAAGATCAGGTTGAGCGATTGATCCTCGATGTGGCTGAACGCGCTCTCGGCCTGCGCCCATACCGCTGCGCCATTTTCCGTCTCGTAGACGGTGACCACGATGCCGGGCATAGCGAAGCGGAGGTCCTTCTTCCCTTTCGCAGTGAGACGCCAGAAGTTCCGAACCGATCCATCCAAGTGTCCGGCCAGGAGTGCCTTCTGGCGGCACCACCGTACATCCCGGTCGAAGGCGCGGTAGGTGCCGGATGGCAGTTGCACGGTCTCGCGACGCTGCTCCTCGGAGAGCTTCAACCGGTCGGCGACGGCGGTCACCGCCTCCGCCGCCGTGAGCCCCTTGGGAGCGTCGTCAAGGACCTCCAGCAATGGAAGCAGAAGCTGGCACTGTCGAGTGCGGTTGGTCATGCTTCCATTCCTCAAAGAGCAAGAGCGAACTGGCCGGTGTTCACCACCGAAGCCATGTGGGGCTGCACGGCCGGCGTCGGGCGCGGTTCCGGCCGGACGGCACCCTGCGCGCGCCGTGGGGCCCTCGGCGGCGCGTAGTCAGTCTTGGCCGGCGCAGCGGAGGTCGGAGAGACCGGAGCGGGATGTGCGGCCCGCTGAATGGTCTCGCTGAGGGACACGAGATGGTCGACGAGCCTCGTGCTGGCCTCCAGCACGTCATCCAGCGCCACCATCACCATCTCGCTGGCCGGCAGCATGGGGTCGGAAAAGCTCATGAAGAGGCACCATCGGCCAGCCGTCGGCCATGGGAGGGTGAGGCTGACGCGGCGCCCAGTTGCGTCGTCGAGCCGCTCTTGAAGGCACCTCACGCCGCGCTCCAGTTGCTCGTAGAGCGCCTCGGCGCCAGGGAGCCCGAGCCTTGCACAGGCTTCTCGGACGGTCTTCCAACCAGCGTCGGAGAAGGAATTTGGGAAGAACCGCATTACTGCCTCCCTCACAGATCGAGCGCAAGCTGGCCGAAGTCGGCCGCGGGCTTGCTGGAGCGGGACGGCCGGCGGAGCGGGAGAACTGCAGCAGGCTTGCGCAACGGAAGCGGCACTACGTTGCTCCCGGTGAGCGGAGCGAGCACCTGTCCAAGGGCGCGCCCCAGGGCGTGGAAACAACTCCACACGGCGCCCTGCCCTAGCAGTTCATGCGCGGCGGTGGCGGAGCGGCCGTTGATGATCGCAGCGGCGAGGTCATCCGGGATCGACTTGACCCGGGCGTGCTCCGCTGGCGTCAGCAGGCGGGAGAGCGAAGCGTCGTGGGGGGCCTGCAGGGACGGCTCGCTGGTCCGGTGCTTCCAGTACGACCGGCCGATCGTGCCGACGGTGGTGTTGTCGGCGGTCACGATGTTGCGCTTGAAGCTGTTCCCCTTGGTCGCCTGCGCCTCAGCGTGCCGATCCAGATAGGCATGATCCTGCCAACGCGGATCGCCCGGGGGCACGTCTTCAAGGATGTCCCCCAGCCGGGTGGCGGAGCCGGGTTGCGCTGGCACCTCGAAGGTATCCGGCGCCAGTCCCTCGCTGATGCCGATCAGCGTCCAACGCCGACGGGCTTCGATAGCGCCAAATTCCGACCCGACGAGCGGCACTTCAAAAACCCTGTAGCCGAGGCGCTTGAGTTGCGTGCGAATGATTGCGGCGGAGGCCGTCGAGGCGTACTGGGGGACGTTCTCGATCGCCGTGATCGGCGCCTCCGACGCGCGCAGCAGCGTGAGGTATGCGTGGCAAAGGTGCCCCGCCTGCTCGTCCGCTTCCGGCATGGTCAAGCGCTTGCGTGCCCGCCCGGCGACACTCGCCGCGGTGCACGGCAGCCCGGCCAGGAGGACGGACAGCTTGGGCATGATCTCGGGCTCGATCTCGTCGATGCTGGCCTCAATGCTCATCCGGCAGCCCTTAGTCGCCGGATTGGCGGTGACCGCCACGTCCAGCCCCTCAGGATCGATGTCCACAGCCAGCGCCGCCTCAGTCGCGATACCCGCCTCGTGCAAGCCGGCATGGACGGCATGGTCGATGATGCCGGCGCCGATGCACAGGGTTCCGACAGACAAGGGGCGGCCAGCGCCGAGCCGATCCCGCAGGTCCGCTTCGCGTTGCGCCTGAGCCACTGCCAGCGGCGGCAGCGTCACCTCGATCTCGCGCTCGCGGTAGATGACGCGGACCTTCTCCGCGGCCCCGAACACACGATCCAGAATGGCACCTGCGAGGTCGATGATAGGGCGGATCACGCCGCCCGACCGGCGGGTGCGGCTGCTGACCATGCGCTCACCGTCCGGGCGCAGTTCGAGGACGATCTTGCGTCCAGCGGCGTCGGTGCGGAGGTGAAAGCGAGAGCCGGGTTCAAAAGCGACAAGCGATAAGCGCGGTCCTTCAAGCCAGAGGCGGGACTTACCCTTGTTGCAGCCAATGCGGGCGTGGGCGATGTGCATGATGGGGAACCGATGCGGTGTGGGGATGGTCCAAATCCTGCCATATCGTACAGAGCGCATCAAGCGTTAAATCGTACAGAGCGCATATAGCAGCGTCTGGCCGATGGCGACGACTGGCGTCAGCATCGGACGAAGAGTGCGCCCCGTCTGACACAGACGCAGGATCAAACCAAGAACAATGATGATGCTCGCGCTATCACTGTTCTCTGTTCCGAAATCCCGGTGTTTTACCGATACTTTGGGGTGACGCCACAGATACCGTGGCGTTTGTGAAGCGGCAAAGCGGGTTGGAGGCCAGACCGGCCGCTCCGGGTCAAGGCGGGCGCTGACGCGCCCCCGCCTACGGCGGCTGCGGCCTTGACCCGCGCCGTCCGGCCCGGCGATGGCTTGGCATGGGTCGGTCGGGGCGACCGACCGCTGGGGCTCAGGCGGTCGTCTCCTGAGGTGGTGAGGGCGACCAGGTGCGCCGCTGTTTGGCGACAGTCCAGACGGCGACCATCAGCTTGCGCATCGCGGCGATCAGCGCGACCTTGCCCGGCTTCCCGCGGGCACGCAGGCCATCGTAGAAGGCGCGTAGCCAGGGACTGGCGTGCACCGCGTGAAGTGTTGGCATCCACAGCGCCCGCCGCAAGGCTGCCTTGCCGATCGGCGACAGCCCCGCCCGCTTCGGCGTTTGTTTGCCGGAGTGCTTGAGGGCCGGAACGAGGCCGATGTAGGAGGCCAAAGCATCCGGCGAGCGGAACCGCCCGGGATCGTCGAGCTCGGCCACCAAACGCGCCGCCGTTGTCGTGCCAATTCCTTCGATGGAGGTCAGCAGACGACCGATCTGATGATCGTCGAGCAACGTCTCGATCATCGCGTCGATGGCGAGAAGCCGGGTGCGCCAGAGCGCCAGATCCTCGCAGGCATGCCGGATCCGCACGCGATAGACATCGCCGCTCTGGGCGGCCACGGTCTGCTTGGCGGCGGCGATGAGCTGGCGCGCCAACGGGTCGCCAACGAGGTGCCGCGGTCCGTGGCGCAGCTTGGCCAGACGCCGGGGCGTGGCAGCGGCGACGTCCGTCGCGGTTGGGAACGCTTTCAGGATCGTCAGGGCGAGCGCCGTGTCCAGCAGGGCGACATGGTGCTTGAACTCGGGGAAGGTGAGGTCCAGCAGGCGATGGAGTTGCCGCACGCGGTCGCCGCAGTCCTGGACGAGGCGGTCGCGATGACGGACCAGTTCGCGCAGCTGCTCGGTGGCGTGATCCGGCAAGGTCGCCGGCAGTGGCCGCTTCTGCTGGCCGAGGCGGGCGAGCCCCAGGGCGTCGAGCGCGTCGGTCTTGGTGCGCATCAGCGCTTCCTGCTGGAAGCGGGCGGACTGCAGCGGGTTGAGGACGGCCACCGGAAGGCCGCGGGTAACCAGCGCGGCGGCGAGGTTCTTCCAATAGTGTCCGGTGGCTTCCAGCACGACGAGTTGGACCGGTGCGAGCCGCTCAAGCTCGGCGAACAGGGCGGCGTGTCCCGCTTGGTCGGCGGCGAAACGGAATGGCTTGCACACGGTCGAGCCTTGATCGTTCACCGCGGCGGCGGCATGGACTTCCGCGCCGATGTCGATGCCCACGAAGGTCATGGCGTCCCTCCTGTCATTACGGGCCGCGAAGAGCCTCGGAGCCGTTGCCGGCACCTGTCCTTGTGAATGCGGCGCCACCGGCCAGTCGATGCCGATGCGTCGTGATACCGTGCAGGCCCCGGGGCAACGGACGAGGGTGCCAATCTATGGCGCGGGGCCGAACCCCGGAACGGGCGACGACACCCCTCTTCCGAACCCAGCCCTCTCAACCGCGGATGATCGGCATCGGCAGCCGGAAGGGCGGACACAGAACATACAAGAACGGGCGAAAATATACGCTAAGAGCCCGTTTGAAAAGAGTTGGCGCTGAAAGCGTGATGTGATTCAAACTTCAGATGTGGACCGAAGCGACGCGCAGCCGGATGGCCAAGATTGAGAAGCAGACGAAGCGGTATTCGACGGACCTGACCGATGAGGAATGGTCTCTGATAGAACCGCTGATGCCACAGAAGGCCCCCACCGGCCGTCCGAGGTGTGTGGACCTTCGTGAAGTCTTGAATGCCTTGCGCTACTTGGCTCGGACGGGCTGTGGCTGGCGGCTTTTACCAAAGGACTTCCCGCCGTGGCAGACGGTGTACTGGTGGTTTCGGCATCTCCTGCGGCGCTTGCTGTTTCAGACGATCCACGACGTGACGTTGATGATCGATCGTGAGCGGGCTGGACGCGAAGCCAGTCCGAGCGGCGGGGTTGTGGACAGCCAATCGGCGAAAGCTCCCGCCGCTATGGAGCGAGGCTACGACGCAGGCAAGAAGGTCAACGGACGCAAGCGGCACATCGCGGTCGACACCGATGGCCGCCTGCTGATGGTGAACCTGACCACCGCCGACATTTCCGACTCCGCCGGAGCCCAGATGATCCTGGAAGCGATACGCAAGCGGTGGCCGTGGATGAAGCACCTCTTCGCCGATGGCGCCTATGATCGCAAGAAGCTGATGGACAAGGCTGCCTTCCTCGACTTCACCGTCGAGGTGGTCCGGCGAACCGACACCGAGCCAGGGTTCAAGGTCGTGCCGCGACGCTGGGTGGTCGAAATAGTCTTTACGCAATTGACAAAACCGGACGTGCTCGCTGTCGGGGCTGGTGGGCAGCACGTAGCGGATCTCGACGTCGGCATCGGTGACGATGACGCGGTCGATGAGCAGAAGCACAAGTTGCCGACGCTGCTCGAAGGTCGCGGCGGCAAGCCCGCGCTGGACACGCGTGCGGAACGCCTCCAGTGACGCGGCCACGCCGGCCAAATGCTGCTGGCGCGCTGCATCATTGCGCAGAAGTTCCTCCTGTCCAGCCAAGGCCTGCATCTGCTGCTCAAGGTCGCGCCTCCGTCGCTCATACTCGTCAAGCGGAATAACCACTCGTAGATAAGCGTCGGTGAGCCGCTCGATCTGCTGGCCGAGGTGCGCCTGGGCGCGGCGCAGCGTCTCGCGACGCGCGAGCAGTTCCTGCGGCAGCCATGCTCCGCCATGGGCCCGCTCCACGGCGGCGGCCAGCGGTTCGGGGGCTCCCAGCAAAGCGCAGAGATCTGTCCAGACCACCTCGTCGAGTTGATCGGCGGGGATATAGCGAGCGGGGCAACACGTGGTGCGAGTGGAGTTGGAACTTCGCCCCTTGCCCGTGCACAGATAGTAAAGGTTTCGCTTGTTGACCGCACGCGCCGTGCAGGACAAGCCGCAGCACCCGCAACTCACCAGCGCGCGCAAGAGGTACGTGTGGGCGGTGTTGTTCCGCCGCGCGAAGGAACGGTTGGTCGCCAGCTTGGCCTGCACCTCGTCGAAGTGTGCTTGGCTCACGATGGCGGGCACCGCCCCGACCGGGATCCAAGTGTCAGCCGGCTGGGGCACCGCCGTGTCGTGCGGCCGGCCGAGGGGATGCGTGGCCGAGCGCCGATGTGTGGGCGGGCGACAGCGCGTGCGTTGGGCATAAACCTGCCCAGTATAGGTCGGGTTGCTTAGAATTCCCCGGATTGTCGGACAGGCCCAGTGTGGTGTGCCTGAGGGGGTGGGTATACCGCGCGCATCCAGATGTCGGGCGAGTTGCATCAGCGATGTGCTGGGTTCGCGATACAGGGCAAACAGCTCGGTCACGACTGCGGCCTCTGCCAAGTCGAGGGTAACGCCACTCGGGTCGCGCGGCCGATCTGGATGCAAGCAATAGCCGTAGGGTGGATACGTCCACGGCAGCAGCAGGCCGGCCCGCAGCTTGGTGAGTCGCCCGCGCCGCATACGCTCGGCAATCAACGTACGCTCGTACTCCGCCACCGCACCTCGGATCTGAAGCAGCAAGTGGTCGTGCGGGTCGTTGCTCATGGGACGGTCCAGGAACTCGGCGGTACAGCCAAAATGGGTCCATTCCTCCAGCAAGACCATCTGGTGCACATAGTTGCGTGCCAAGCGGTCGGGCGCGGTGACAAGCACACGATCAATCTCGCGGCTTTTTACGGCGTCGCGTAGGCGATCGAGCCCCGGGCGCGCCAACTTGGCGCCGCTGTAGCCGTCGTCGCGGAAGATATGGGCCGCGTCGAGCCGCCAACCCTCAGCCGCGTGCGCATGCACATGTGCGTTCAAGCGCTCAAGTTGCTGTTCAATGGTCTGGCTTTCGACTTGGTGGCTGGTCGAAACGCGACCGTAGATCGCTACACGCATGACAATCCTCCGGCAGGATCGGGGACGCCAACACCGTCGTCGGTGTCGACGCAGTTGCCGCCCACTGCAGGAGGAGCTGGTAAGCCCGGTCCCAGCGCTGCTGGCTGGTGGGCATCGACACTCCGATACGCCGGACGTGCCAAGGACGCTGCCTTTGTCGCCGCATCCTCTCCTCCCTGGTGAGTGATCTCACCAGAGAGTTGGGGCATGCCGGCCTCCCGCAGCCCACTGCGTGCATGCGGCCAGCTCAGTTGAAGCTGCCCAGTGCGCGTCAGGCAAAACTTGTCATTTGTGATTAGACCATTGAGCGGACCTTCGGATGGATGACCCGCTGGAGACGTCTGGTTCGCGATTATGAAGCCCGGATCGACGTCTCCGGCGGCATGATGCAGCTCGCCATGGCAAGCCTGCTACTTCGACGAGTCTGCCATTGAACCGGTTGTCAAACGGGCTCTCATCCCGCCACCATGCCCAGGGCAGACCCAGCTCGCCAACAACAAGGTTTATGTGACGATGCTCTCGATTATATTATAACCTCGAATTGGCAACAAAACATCTAGTGCCCATTACTGGAGATCATACGCCAATCTCTTGTTTGGATGACATCGAATAACATCCCACATGCTCGGGAATTTACATTTTAACCGAAGGAAATCTGATTGATAATTTTTTCATCGAACTTATATAAATTGGAGACAGCCTTTGAGTTTCGAAAGGCAGTTATGGGGGAGTAAATGACGACTGACACTTTTCTGCACATGACAACAAAAGGGTTGAACCAAAAGAAAGCAAAAGAGTACTGGTCAGACCATGTCGGCAATGCATGCTACAATGTGAAGCTTAACTTTAATGATGACGAGATTTTTGAAGCGGATGTCGATTGCAAAGTATTCAGCTTTGGCACCCTTACTCATTTCCGGCTGAATGGATCCCATGAGGCGGAACGTACCCCATATTATATATCGAGAGACAATTCAGAAGCTTTCTGCGTTGCGCTAGTATTGGATGGCAATGCAGAGGTGTCATGTGGCAGCCGTGACCTCATGTGGAAGGGAGAAGGCGTTTATTGCGGCGGAAATTCAATTCCCTACCATTTCGCCGCAGACCGCTCCCTGAACTTCACAGCGATCTACTTCGATATTTCTTACATGCGATCCATCATCCCAAATCCTGAGATCTTACATCTGAAAGAAATGTCCTCGGGGACCGGATGGGGCAGGGCTTTGGCAGCCGTGATGAGGGAGATCACGCCACGGACCATCGATCATCTTGCCCTCCCTCCCGGCGCCGTCGCGGATCATGTCCTGGGACTACTGGCCTTATCGATCGGTCCTGAAATCGATCATTTGACCAGCAGTCAGCGCTCGTTGCGTGAAAGGCTTCGCCAGAATATGCGCGACCGCCTTTTTGATCCGTCCTTGAACCCGACAAGCTTTGCCGCCGAGCATGGAATTTCCGTTCGCACCCTGCATGCAGTGTTCACCGTTTCGGGCAACAGCTTCATGCGGGAGTTGCTTGGCATGCGCCTCTTTCAAGCCCGATCCCTTCTGGAAGACCGACGCTATAATGCCAAAACGATTGCGGAAATCGCCCTCCTTGTCGGCTTCGTGAATGCCGATCACTTCACGGCTCGATTCCGCAAGGCCTTCGGAGTGCCTCCGACCGAATGGCGGAGACGAAGTGGGAAAAAGTAGAACTGTGTCGTCGTTCTGGCATATAGCCCTGTTCTGGGATTTCCGGGAACAACGAAGCACCGCCAAGCCAAAGCGTGTCTACGTTCCGGAACCGTGGCGCCGCGGGACTGAAGCCGCGGCGCCAATTATGGGGCGCATGGTAGACGCCCTCCGCCCCGTCCGATTCTTGTCTTTTGGTCCCGTTCCGTTCTATTGCTTGGGTGAGCGGCAAATCGGATCGTTGCGGGAACGAGAGGGCTTATGGATGATTATCCATCTCGGCCTCAGCCGCTTGCCACGGCTCATCTCCTGAGAACCGGGGCAGCCTGCTCCAGCCCGTCACCCGATCCCGTCCACCACTCCGCCCGCTTCACCACGCCTTCTACATGGCGGCTGACGGCGCGCCTCCACACAATCCTGCGATGAGGATCTCCACTCGGCCATCAGGCCTCTCGCCACCACGGTGAATAAAGGCGGCTAGCCTCTCATACGGTGAACATCAACCTGATCGTCCAACATTGGGTTGACCTGTCGCGCTTTGCCGGATCGCCCGAGCTGGGCCTTGTCCAGACTGGCGGGCTGATGCGGACTCTGCAGACGAACGATCGGCCGACCCAGCTGGCGCGGGCATTGGAGGCTCTGGGACGGATCATCAAGACGCTCGACCTGCTGGCCTACATCAACGACGAAACCCACCGCCGCCGCATCTTCATCCAACTGAATCGTGGCGAGGGCCGTCACCAGCTTGCCCGTACGGTCTTCCATGGGAAGCGCGGCGAACTGCGCCAGTACTACCGAAGGCGAGGAGGACCAGTTCGACTCCCCCGGTCTGTTCCTCAACGCCATCATCCTGTGGAACACGATCTTCATGGATGCAGCACTCGACCAACTGCGGACGTAAGGCTTCGATGTGCGTGACGAGGATGTGGCGCTGCTGTCGCCGCTCGGTTTCGAACACATCAACACGCTCGGCCGCTACGCCTTCACCTTATCGGATGGGGTTGTCCGCGGCGAATTGCACCCGCTTCATGATCCCGCCCAGGTCATGGACGAATTGGCCTGAGGCTCCAAACTCCCTTATGTCGGCTGTCTGTTCCATTACTCCCGGAACTCCGAATACTACAGGCATGAGGATCAAGCGATTGCCCTGGGGCGTGAGCGCATGCGTAGAGAGAGAAAAAAATCCTAAAAGTAATTTTTTGTAATCTGCCGAATACAAATCAGATGATTAGGTGATAAAAAAGTACAAAACCTCCCCATATGCATATATCTATTACTTATTCCATATAGCTAACTATTTAAACTATTTTGGTCTGGACTTTCTATCGGTGCAGAAAACCCATTCGCTTAGCGCGAAATCGCTGTTTTAGGATGATTTTCAGTCAGAAAGATTTGATAATCATACGTCTGCAAATCACTTGATGACTAGGGAGTTGGCATTGAAACGAGAGATTAATCATAAATTGAAATGTAATCGTTTTCTGCGCCAAGAAATACAGTTCTGCGGCAGAGAAAACCCGTATAGCTTTCCAAGCCACTACGGCCCGATCACCCATCCGGCTAATGATTCAGTTGCGGCTGAAAGCGCAGAAAGCGGCTGAGAACGTGATCATCATGTCCAGAAAAGTGAAAACACCAAGTATCCCAGAAAAGTGAAAACACCAAGTATCAGCAGTAGGAAATCGAGAAGGATTCTAAGGTGTTCTTTCAATCATCAAAGCGCAGCGACGCTGAAGCAGTCCTTGCATCCCTGGATCGCTCGCAAGCCTTCATCGAATTCGATATGGAAGGGACCATTCTCGCCGCCAATGGCAACTTCCTTGAAACGATGGGATATACCTTCGAGGAAGTGAAGGGAAAGCACCACAGTTTTTTTGTCGAGAAAGCCTTCCGGGACAGCCCCGAATACCAGGATTTCTGGAACAAGCTGAAAAGCGGCCAATTCATACGCACGCAGTTCAAGCGCATCGGCAAGGGCGGCAGAGAGGTCTGGCTCGAGGCGTCCTACAATCCGGTGCTGCGCAAGGACGGCACCCCCCGCAAGGTGATCAAATATGCAACGGATGTCACCGACCAGAAACGGGAATATGCCAATCTGATCGGTCAGTTCAACGCCATTAAGGAATCGCAAGCCGTCATCGAATTCACTCCTGACGGAACTATCATTTCGGCAAATGATAATTTTCTTGCAGTGATCGGCTATGGCTTCCCCGAAATCCAGGGAAAGCACCACAGCCTGTTCGTTGAGCGGGAATTCCGGGACAGCCTCGAATACCGGCAGTTCTGGGAAAAGCTCCGTCAGGGGCAATTCCAGCGCCGGCAATTCAAGCGGATTGCCAAGGGCGGTCGCATCATTTGGCTGGAGGCCAGCTACAATCCGATTTTCGACCTGAACGGCTCGCTGTTCAAGATCGTCAAGTTCGCCACGGACATCACCGACCAGGTCAGCCTGCTGGCCAACCTCAAGACGATGATCGATTCCAACTTCACGGAAATCGAGGCTGCCGTTTCGCAATCCAACTCCTTGGCTTTGTCCGTCGGCTCCGCCGCCAGTCAGACATTCGGCAACGTGCAGACCGTCGCAGCCAGTTCCGAAGAGCTTTCCGCCTCGATCAACGAAATCGCCCAACGGATGGTCGAATCGCAAATCGCCGCCGACCGGGCAGCCGAGCAAGCCCAGTCCGCCGACACCTCGTCGCAGCGTCTTTCACAGGCCGCCGCCGACATGGGCAACATTCTCGGTATCATTCAAAACATCGCAGCGCAAATCAATCTTCTCGCCTTGAATGCCACCATCGAGGCCGCCCGTGCAGGCGAAGTCGGAAAAGGCTTCGCTGTGGTGGCTGGCGAGGTGAAGAACCTGGCCAATCAGGCGGGAAGAGCCACCGAGCAGATCGGCCAGGAAATCGAACGGATTCAATCCACGTCGCATGACGTCGTATCCTCCCTCCGCCGCATTACAAACTCCATCAGGGATGTACAGCGGAACGTGTCTGTTACGGCTTCTGCCGTGGAGGAGCAGACGGCCGTCACGCGCGACATGTCGTCCAATATGCAAAGCGCAGCCATCGTCGTCGGAACGATCACCGGAAACATTGCTCAGATTTCCACTGCCATCAACCAAAGTGCCGATGCGTTGCTAAAGACAAGGAACGCTGCGCAGATACTCGCACGTTGAGAAACAAAGAAGTCAAGGTGCAGACCATGATGCACACGGCCATCGCCGACGCTCTGCGGGAATCTCTCACCAACTCCAGCCAATGGCTCAGGATGGTATTTCAACCCCAATATGCCCTAGACGACAGTCGTCGTTTGGTTGGTACCGAAGCCTTGATTCGTTGGCGCCATCCGCGTCTCGGAGAGATTTCGCCGGCCGATTTCATTCCCGTCGCCGAAATGACCAACCAGATCGTCGATCTCGATCGTTTCGTTTACAGAAGGATTATTGGGCTGATTCAGGCTTGGCAGGCGTTCGCCCTCAATTTCCCGCCGATCAGCGTCAACATATCGCCTCTGTCCTTATGTATTCCCGGCTTTATCGATGAGCTTATTCAAAGCGTTGAAGATGCAGATATTCCTCAACGGATACTGGGAATCGAGATTACGGAGCGTGAGCGTTTGGAAACAAACTCTGGATCCTTGAAGAAGATGGAACTCATAAAGCAGGCAGGGATAGGCATATCAATTGATGATTTCGGCGTCGGATATTCTTCTTTTCCATATATCAAGCATAAAATTGCCTCTGAGCTTAAAATAGACAGGAGCTTTGTATCTGGCATTGGACATACATATGTAGATGAGGCGATCATCCGATCAATGATCATCCTTGGGCATTCGCTTGGTCTGAAAATCGTTGCCGAGGGTATAGAGACCAAAGATCAACTTGATTGGCTGAAGACCTCCGGTTGTCAAATTGGTCAAGGATATTTTCTGTCAGTTCCACTGGAATTTGAAGATTATACGAGGTTGATATCGCATCAAGCTTTAGTGCCACATTAATTGCCGCAATGTTCGGTCAACATTTGTTGATCGATTATGCTCGATTTCGCAAGGCACTTTAGAGTGCCTCAAACGAAATGGAGGAGAAGCAGGGAGACGTAAGCCAGCAAAGGCCGCATCCGCGTGAGAACTGGCCAACAATGACACCCGCGCACTGAGCGCGGGATCAGCCTGCCTTCGGGACGAAGAAAGGGTTGCGCGGCACGCCTGGCCGCCAGGCCCTGCGCCGAAGGCGCGCCGTTGCGCGGCAGCAGGGCTTGCCGCGGTGCCGCGCCATGCGCAGGGGCATTCATGTCCCGGATGCTGGAAAGCGGCCTGATGCTTCGAAAAGGCCCAGACCACGGTTACGGGTGACGAAAGCGCTCGGCAGGCCATGGCACACCGGGGCTTGTTAGAGCGCCTAACAAAACGGGGATTGGGCTGTTGGGAGGGGCATGGCTGCACCTCTCGTCTCCGATGCCCTGTGGGCACTGATTGAGCCCTTGCTCCCGCCGGAGCCGCCTAAGCCGAAAGGCGGGCGGCCTCGGCTGGACAACCGCGCGGCGCTGACCGGTATCCTGTTCGTATTGCGCTCCGGCATTCCCTGGGAACTGCTGCCGGTGGAGATGGGATGCGGTTCAGGCATGACCTGTTGGCGCCGGCTGCACGAATGGCATCAGGCCGGCGTCTGGGAGCGGTTGCATCGTTTGCTGCTCGACCGGCTCGGCTATGCCAACGCCATCAACTGGGAGCGGGCTGCGGTGGACAGCGCCGCCATCCCGGCAAAAAGGGGGGCGAGGAGACCGGCCCGAACCCGACGGACCGTGGAAAGCCGGGCTCCAAGCGGCATATCCTCGTCGATGCCAATGGCATCCCGCTCGCCTTGAAGATCTCTCCCGCCAACCGGCACGACAGCAAGCTGTTGGAGCCGTTGGTCGATGCGGTACCGGCAATCCGCCAGTGTGCCGGCCGGCCACGACGTCGTCCGGCCAAACTGCACGCTGACAAGGGCTACGACTTTGCCCACTGCCGGCGGGCGTTGCGCCGCCGCGCGATCATTCCACGCATCGCCCGACGCGGCATCGAGAGCAGCGAGCGCCTGGGACGGCACCGATGGGTGGTCGAGCGAACCCTGGCCTGGTTTGCCCGCTTCCGCCGTATCGCCGTCCGTTATGAACGCCGAGCCGACATCTTCACCGCCTTCCACCACATTGCCGCCGGCCTCATCTGCTGGCGCTTCGTCCAGAGATGGTTCTGTTAGGCGCTCTTAATCTCACCCATGGTGAAGAGGAGTATTGCGCTTTTCAACAGCTTCGACGAAGCGCCAGAGGGCACGTGTTTATCCAAACCAAACCACCAATGGGACAGGGTTTCACAATGCACATACTTCACACCGCATCGATTCGAATGAAGATTCTGCTTCTCCTGAGCCTCTTCCTCGCACTTCTTATCGCCCTTGGCGGATTTTCATTCTTTGAGATTTCCAAACTCAACGCGGGAGCAAGGAAAGTCCGTGAAAATGTATTGCCATCCATCCAGACACTTGCGGAGATGCATGAAGCCGCTCTGAAGTATCGTGTTCAGGAAACTCAGCACATCCTCAGCGAAACGGAGGAAAGCCAGAAAAAGGTCGAGCTGCGGCTATCCGCCGCATTGAAGGCTTTCGACGACGCCCACGACCAGTACCGTCAGATGATCGTCGACGACGACAGGGAGAAAGCCCTATACGGCGAATTCCTCACTGCTTGGCGGGCTTATCAAACAATCAGCAGCGAAAAGCTCCTCCCGCTGTCCCGCGACAATAACAACATAGCGGCGCTGGCCGTCATGCAGGGCGAATCCCGCGACGCCGTGACCAAGGTGGAAAACACAATCAACACCTTGATCACATACAATGCGGATCAGGCCGAGATGGCGGCGAAAGCTGGTGAGGCCGCTTACGACGAGGCGGTCGTCGGCATGGTGATCACGATCCTGCTGGCTCTGGCACTCTGCATCTTCGGTGGCTGGCTGGCGGTGAAAACCATCTCGCGTCCGATTTCGAGCCTGACCGGCACGATGTTGCTCCTGGCGCGTCGGGACTATGCCGCCGCGATCGATGGCGGCACGCGCGGCGACGAGATCGGCGCGATGGCCCGGGCCGTCCAGATCTTCAAGGACGGGCTGATCGAATCGGACCGGCTCGCCGCCGCCCAGGCCGCGGAACAGGCCACCAAGGAGAAGCGGGCCGAGACGGTCGACCGGCTGATCATCCACTTCGAACAGGACGCCGCCCAAGCCCTGCGTACGGTGGCCGCCGCCGCCGCCGAACTGGACAGCACGGCGCAGGCGATGGAGGCGACGGCCCAAGGCACCAGCACCCAGGCGACGACCGCGGCAGCCTCATCCGAACAGACCAGTGCCAACGTGCAGACGGTGGCGAGCGCGACGGAAGAGATGGCGGTCTCGGTCCGCGAGATCGCCGGCATGGTCACGCGGTCGACGGCGGTGGCCGGGCAGGCGGTCACCCAGGCCGAACGCACCAACGCAACGGTGCGCGGGCTGGCCGACACCGCCCAGCGCATCGGCGCGGTGGTGCAGCTCATCACCAAGATCGCCGGCCAAACCAACCTTCTGGCGCTGAACGCCACCATCGAGGCGGCCCGTGCCGGCGAAGCCGGCAAGGGCTTCGCCGTCGTCGCCAGCGAGGTCAAAAGTCTGGCCAACCAGACCGCCAAGGCCACGGAGGACATCGCTGCCCAGATCGCGGCGATCCAGGACGCGACCAGAGAGGCTGTCGGCGCCATCGCCGACATCGGCGAAACCATCGGCTCGATCAACGAGATCTCGGCCTCGATCGCCGCCGCGGTCGAGGAGCAAGGAGCAGCCACCGCCGAGATTTCCCGCAACGTCCAGCAGGCTGCGACCGGAACGCGGCAGGTGTCCGGCATCATCGGCGCCGTGACCCTGGCGACCGGCGAGACCGGCGCGGCGGCACGGCAGGTGCGGGGTTCGGCCGGCAGCCTGTCGCAGCAGGCCGAAACCCTGCGATCGAACGTCGACCGCTTCCTGTCGTCGATCAAGGCCGCCTGAACGTCGCAGATCCCCAGGGGAAAAAGACCATGAGCAAAAGGAATATGGCCGAAGGGTCCTGTCCAACCGTCCACCTACCCCCGAAGGCTGCGGCCTATTCACCCAGGATGACGAACATGGATGCTGGCGAAGACCGATTGTCGACGATTGGGCCGGCTTGTGGTGATGCCTTGGGGCAGGTCATCCGAACCTTCGACTGGTCCCGCACGGCTCTCGGGCCGGCGGAGGACTGGCCGGCGTCCCTCCGCATCGTCGTGGAACTGATGTCGGGTTCCCCTCTGGCGAAGGCCGTCCTGTGGGGACCCGACCTCGTCCTGATCTACAACGATGCCTATCACCGGATCGCCGCCACCGGAGATCACGGTGGTGGACGATCCGCCATCCTGGGGCAACCGGTGCGCGGCTGCTTGGCGGATGCCTGGGGACTGGATGCGGCGGCCGTCGAAGCCGCACTGCACGGCGAGGCCGGCCTTGTTTCGGATGTGGAACTGGCAGTCCAGGGGCACGGCATGGGGGAGAAGACTTGGTTCGATCTGGCCTACAGTCCGGTCCGCGACTCCGGCGGCGGCATCGGCGGCGTCCTGATGACGGCAGTCGAGGTCACGGTGCGGCATCGCGTCGAAGCGGAGAATAGGCGGATCACGCGCGATCTTCAACGCAAGCGCGAATTGCTGGACGCGACCTTCGCGCAGAGCTTCGGCGGCAGCGCCCTGATCCGGGGAACCGATCTCACCATCCTGCTGGCCAATCCCGCCTTCCAGGCCATGGTCCCCGACAGGACGGTCGTCGGACGGGCCGTGCACGAGATATGGCCGGGTTTCTTGCCGCACTTCGAGGCGATCTGCCGTCGGACGCTGGAGACCGGCGAGCCCTATATAGTCAATGACGAACAGGTCATGTTGGAAAGGGACGGTAGGTGCCCTGAACCGGCATGGTTCAACTGGCGGTTGAGCCGAGTCGCCTTGCCGAGGGGGGAGGGGTGGGGTCTCCTGCTCACGAATTGGGAAACCACCCGGCGGCGGCATGCCGAAACGGCCCTCCACGAGAGCGAGGCCCGGCTTCGTGCGCTGGTGGAAGCAACCTCCTATGTCGTCTATCGCGCCACCCCCGACTGGACCGAGATGCGCCTGATCGGCAAAGGCTGCCGTTCTGCCGATAGGCAGCGACCGAACCGCAATTGGCTGCATGATTACATCCATCCTCAAGACCGGACCTTGGTTGAGGAGGCGATCCGGGATGCCGTTCACAAACGGGAGGCTTTCGTTCTGGAGCACCGGAGCCGCCGCGCGGACGGTACGTTCGGGTGGACGCTTTCGCGAACGGTGCCGCTTCTAAGCGCTGACGGTAAAATCACCGAATGGTTCGGCGCCGCTACCGACGTGACGGAACGCCGGCTGGCGGAGCAACAGATCCAGACGGCGATGGAGGATGCCGAACGCGCCCGCGATACCGCTGAGCAGGCGACGCGGAGCAAATCGCGCTTCCTGGCGGCCGTCAGCCATGACCTGCGGCAACCCTTGCAGTCGTTGTTCCTGTTCCTGGAAGTCGTCAAGCCGCACATCGCCACGGGCGGTCAGGATCCGGCAAGGCATCTGGAAAGTGGATTGAACACCCTGCGCGATTTGCTGGACAACCTTCTCAACATTTCCCGGCTGGATGCGAAGGTGGTCCAGCCCGACATCCAGGAACTTGCCATAGGCGCCGTGATTGGACCGATCGCGGACGCCTATGCACCGCTGGCCGCCGCCCGGGGCCTGGAACTGCAGGTGATCCATAGAAACGAGACAGTGCGCAGCGACCGTGCTCTGCTGGGACAGATGCTGCGCAGCCTGATCAAGAATGCCATACGCCACACCGAGCGGGGGCATGTCTCCATCACCTGCAAGGAGATGGACGGTGCCTTGCGCCTCGACGTCGCGGACAGCGGGATCGGCATCCCGCCCGAGCATCTGGAACTGGTATGGGAGGAGTTTTACCAGGTCGGCAACCCGGAGCGCGACCGCAACCAGGGATTAGGGCTGGGGCTCGCCATCGTGCGTCGCCTTTCCGCACTGCTCGGCCACCCGGTGACGGTCCGGTCGACGCGGGGCGTGGGATCGGTGTTCTCCATCGAACTGCCTCTCGGTCGGGGCATGTCATCCCGCGGTCCCACCCCGATCCCCACGACGCCCGCAATTGGCCGCCTCGCCCTGGTGGTGGACGATGACGTCAACGTGCTGATGGGGCTGAAAATAAACTTGGAACAGTGGGGATTTACGGTTCTGGCCGCAGAGTCCCTCGATCAAGCCCTGGACAAACTCAAGGATGGCGGTCGTCCCCCTGACGTCATCGTCACCGATTACCGCCTGCGCGGGGGGCAGGTCGGTACCGATGTTATCCTCCATCTGCGCGATAGTATTGGCATCGATATTCCTGCTCTCGTCCTGACGGGCGAGGCCGACTTCGACCTTGGCGGGAAGATTGCCGGACACGGCTTGGCCGTCATCCACAAGCCGGCCACGCCCCAGCAGCTGCAGAGGGTGCTGGAGACGCTCACCGGGCGACACTGATGTGGTGGAGGGGCCAAAAGGCACTATTAGTGTTGGCTGGATACTGGTTCTCCCGCACTTTGCGTGATGCTGGCCCCGGCGCCCGGTGTGTTGCAGCGAGGCGAGCGGTGCAAGAGACGCCCCAGTTCCGTTGGTGATCAGGCGACGCGGACGGAGTTCGGGCCTCCGAGGTCGAGCATGCGGTTGAGGACGATGACGTCAATGGCGACTTCGGTGGCCTGCGTCTGATCGGAATGGGAGTGTAGCGCCTCGCCGAGGACGCCCTTCCAGCGCGCCATTTGGCTCTCCACGCCAGCCCTCTTGTTGTAGTTGCTGGTCTGCTGCCACCTCATCCGTCCGGTCTCGGCGATCATTTGGATGTGACGGTGGCGTTGGGTGGGAGCGGTCTCGGCCGTGTCGCTGAGCAGGGCATCGCGGCGCGGTGGTGCCACCACCGCGGCTTCGGGATGGCGCTCGTGGACCGCCGCATAGACCCCGGTTCGGTCGTAGGCGCCGTCGCCCGTAATCGAAGCGACCGGCTCGGCGACTTGGTCGAGCAAAGGGGCAACCTGCCAAGCGTCATCGACGCCGCGCTCAGTCGGCGTGGTCGCGACGATCCGCCCGCTGCCCGCGCCCATCCTAAGGTGCAGGACGCGCCAGGAGCGCCGCCGCTTCGTGCCGTGCTTCTCAGTCAGCCGTACGCCCGGTCCACACAGCTGTAAGCATCCGCTGAGCGCCGCGGTCAGGCCGCTTTCTTCTGCTCGCGGATTGCCTTCCAGTTCCAGGGCAGCAGTTCGTGCAGGCGGGTTTGGGGGATGTCGTTGATGCGGGCCAGCACGTCGGCGAGCCACACCTGGGGGTCAACGTCGTTGAGCTTGGCCGTGGTGATCAGGCCATACATGATCGCCGCCCGCTGCCCGCCGCGATCGGAGCCGCAGAACAGCCACGCTTTCCGGCCCAAAGCGATGGTGTGTTCATTGTGCCCCTCTTCTTCAAGTGTCTGGAAACATTGAAAGTTGATCCTCGGAAGCGAGGCGACACGGTTCGCCTTTGCGTCCAACCGCGGCAAGAACCCGTTGCTCCCGAAGGTCGGAGGCACGGATCTGGTAGGGAGCGCCGGGCACGACCTGCTCAGCGACGATCAGCCCGGCATTGATGAGCCGGACAAGGCGGTGGCGCGAGATGCCGAGTGCCGCGGCGGCCTCGTACTGGGTCAGCCATTCGCCATCCTTCTCGGCCGACCGGTAGGCGCGGATGCCATGGACCCGGCGCAACGAGCTGACACGGTGCCCGGTCCAGGATTTCCCCTGCCCGGTGCGCATGCCCATCCGGTTCAGCTGCGCGGCGATGTCCGCATCCGACCAGCGCGTCGCCATGCTGCGGATCACCGCCATCGCTTCCTCCGGCGTTCGGCAACCGTGCTCCCCGGTTTGCGGCTTGATGAGACGCAGCTGCGAGTGTTGGCCCCCGCGCCAATGGATGGTGAGGATGACCTCGCGCGCCGCCTCGTCGACGTCGGCGATGATGTTGACGATCAACGTCCGCAGCAGCCGTTGACGCGCCCTGGTGGTCACCCCCGGCGCGTTCCAGGCGGCCTGCAGGTCGTCCGCCAGCCTGGCGAAGTCCGGCGCCGCGGGAGCCGGAACAGGAGCTGACACGGACGCGATCCGCGCTTCGCACGCCTCGACACGCTGAAGCGCCGCCTCCCAGTTCTTTTCCAGCTGCGCGGCGATCAGCCGGTTGTCGGGATCGCAGGCGGCATAGCGCCGTTCCGCAAGCGTCGCCTCATAGCGCGCCTTCTGAAGATCCAGCTCCGCCATCCGCCGTCGTTCGGTCTGGTGCTCCATATGCCTCCGCTCAGCTTCCAGCGCGGCCTCGATCGCCATCGGCTCGACGGCTCGCAAAAGTTCGCCGGCGACCGCCTCGTCCACCCGGGAACTTCCGAACCCAAGGCATCGTGGCAGCCCGAGCATCTGGTTCGGACGGTCGCAGCGATAGCCGGCTTGGCTCGGGCTACGGCCACGGTAGGACACCGTCAGCCGCCGTCCGCACCGCGCACAGTTCAGGACGCCAACCAGCAAGGCGCGCCCGCCGCGTCCCGACTTCGCGCCGCCAACCCGGCCGTAGGCGTTGGCGGCGAGCAGCGTCTGGTTGCGCTCAAACTCGTCCCAGTCCACGTAGGCCTCGTGGTGATCCTTCAGCAGAACCTCCCACTCTTCAAGCGGCTTGCCGTGGCCATAGCTCTTCCGCGCCCGCCCTTCGACGATTTCGGTGCGGTGCTGGCTCTTTCCGTAGACGTAGGCGCCGGCATAGAAGGGGTTCTTGAGCACGCTGATGACGTTGCGGTAGCGGATCGGCGTCCAGTCGAAGCTAATCAGTCTCTTCCCGTCGGACGGCCGTGGGAAGCAGACTCCTTCCGCTGCCAGCGACAGCAGGACTTGGCGCGCGCTGCCCAGCTCCCGGAAGCGGGCGAAGACGAGGCGGATCGCTTCCTGGACCCGCAGATCGGGATCGAAGCCCAGACCGATCTCCCGGTGCCAGACATAGCCGATCGGCACACTGATGCGCAGTTCGCCCCGCCGCGCCTTGCTGCGGGCGGCATCGAGCATCCGGGTCCGCAGCACTCCCAACTCGAACTCGCTCATGCTGCCCTTCATACCCAGCAGCAGCCGATCGTTCGGTCGCCCCGGATCGTAGACGCCGTCGAGGTCGATCACTCTGGCCTCGACGAGCCCGCAGAGTTCGAGCAGGTGGTGCCAGTCCCGGCCGTTGCGGGCGAGCCGGGAGGCGTCGAGGCACAGCACGGCGCCGATCTCACCGGCACAGAGCGACGCCACCAGCCGCTCGAACCCGGGCCGCGCCATGGTACCGCTGGCGGAGCGCCCGAGATCGTCGTCGATCACCTCGACCCGGCGGAACCCACGGCGCTTGGCTGCGTCGACGAGTTCGTACTGCCGCCGTTTGCTCTCCAGATTGGTCTGGACCTGCGCCGGGGAGGATTGGCGGACGTAGACCACGGCCTTGCGCTTGAGCACCGACGGCGGCAGGAGATCAGGGTTCGCCATCGTCACGCTCCCCGGTTCTGGCACCTGCGGCTTCCATCAGGAGAAGGGCCAATTGCACCACTGCCGCGGCGCGGTCGGCCGGGCTGATCGTCCGCAGCCTTGCGGTGTCGAAGGCCATGCTGAACTGGCGCCGGGTCTTGGCCCGTCGTGTTGTTGCTGACGGCATTTTCATGTCGCTCCTCCGGGACGATGATCGCATCGCCTGGAGAGCTTCGCCTGAATCCGCCGTCGCTCAGCTGACGCTGAAGGTTGATGAGCGCTTCCACCGCGACCCGCGGCGTACCGAGTTCCATGTCGGCGCAGATGACAGGGTCCAGCATCCATTCCGGCAACACCGTGATGATGCCGGGTGCCGCCTCGACGAAAACCAGATGGCCAATGGCGCGCGCCTCGCTCCACATCACCCGGACGCGACGGCCATGCAGCGGATGCCAGCGGTAATGGACGTCAACATCCTGCCCGGCATGGGCACAATGGACGGGCGATGGCGATCCCACGCAGGCCGCGTTCGGCGGCGTTGTTCGTCAGGCATAGCCTGCCGTCGCCGAGGAACCGAGTGAAGCCGTCCCATCGGGTCAACATGTAGTCCATCGCCTTGGCCACGGGGGCATGGCGGGAGAGCCGGGCGCGCTCCGTCCGCATCCAATCCTCCAGCGCGGCTACCAGGGCAACGCCGTGCTCCTGGCGGGCCGCCAGCCGCTCGGCCGCCGGCTTGCCGTTCAAGGCGCGCTCGAGATCGAAGAGGGCATCGATGCGCCTCACGGCCTCCAGCGCCAACGGCGAGATCGGCGGGGCGTCCTTGCCGCGCCTGGTGTTTGCGGCGATGTCGGCCAGCTTGAAGAAGCCGCGCCTTGCATGCGCCCAGCACAGCACGTCGCGGATCGGCCCCGGCTTGCGGTCGGGTTCGTACAGCCGGTTGTAGCCGGCGAACGCATCGGCCTGCAGCCAGCCCGTGAAGCCGGCCAGGTGCCGTTCGGGATGCTCGCCCTTGCGGTCGCGCGAATAGTGGAACAGCGCTGCCGGTGGGGCTTGGCCGGCGAACGGCCGGTCATCACGCACATACACCCACAGCCGCCCGGTGTCGGTCTTGCCCTTGGCCAGCACGGGCACCGGCGTGTCGTCGCCATGCAGTCGCCCGGCCGCCATCACATGCGCGGCGATCAGGTCGTGCAGCGGCTTCAGCACCGCGGCGGCGGTGCCCACCTGGTCGGCCAGGGTGGACAGGCTGAGCGGCACACCCTCCCGCGCGAAGCGTTCGGCCTGCCGGTTCAGCGGCTGATGCTGGCCGAACTTCTCGAACAGCAGGGTGGCCAGCAGATTGGGGCCGGCCCAGCCCCGCGGGGTGGTGTGGAACGGCGCCGGCGGCTGGCTGATCGTCTCGCAGGCCCGGCAGGAGAACCGCTCCCGCACCGTCTGGATCACCTTCCACTGGCGCGGGATCACCTCCAGCGTCTCGGTGATCGTTTCGCCCAGTTTGCACAGCTTGTCCGAGCCGCAGCACGGGCAGCTCGCCGGGGCCGGCACAACGACGCGTTCGCGCGGCAGGTGGTTGGGAAAGTGTTGGCGCGACGGCCGCTTGCGGCTGAAGGCCGCCACCGCGGTCGTTCGGGCAGCGGCCTGCTCGGCCGCCAACTCGTCCTCGCTGGCCGTCGCTTCCAGCTCTTCGAGCTGGAACTCCAACTGGTCCAGCAGGCGCGCCTTACGCTCGGAGCGCGTGCCATAGAGTTCGCGCCGGAGTTTCTCGATTTCCAGCTTCAGGCCGGCGATCAGCGCCTCGGTATTCGACGCCATCGCCCTGGCCCGGGCCGCGTCGGCTTCCGCCGCGTCCGCCCGCGCCTCGGCCTGCGCCAAGGCGGCGCGCAGGCTGGCAATGTCGTCGGGCAAGGCGTCCATAGGGCCGGATTATACCCTGAAACCCGCATCGATCCTTGCTCTTCCTGCCGGATCACGGCGGGCTGATTCACTGTGTCGCAGCCTATCCGGCCGAGCGTGGCCTCCAGGTTTGCTGGGGATTGCGCCAGTCGATTGCGTCGAGCAGATACGCGAGCTGTGAAGCGGAAATGGCCACGGCTCCGTCTGCCGGGCTGGGCCAGATGAAACGGCCTCGCTCAAGCCTCTTCGCGTAAAGCGACATGCCGAGCCCATCGTGCCACAGGCACTTCACCATGTCGCCGCGACGCCCACGGAAGACGTAGAGATCGCCGGCATGAGGGTCCCGGCCAAGCCCTTCCTGGACCTTCAGCGCCAGCGAGTTCATTCCACAACGCATGTCGGTGACCCCGCCGGCCAGCCAGACCCGCACGCCTGACGGCACCGGGATCATGCTGACCGCCCCGACAACGCGGCGATCACCGTTCCGACCAGAGCCGGATCGGCCGGGCCGGTGATCCGCAGACGGGCCGCCGCGAACTCAACCTCGATGATGCCGTCGGGCGGAGTGCAGGAGGCTGGGGTCGGTTCCGGTGCGTCCTCCAGCGACGGCTCATCGGTGGCGACGGTGATCGGCATGAAGGCCGGCAGCCGGGGTTGCGGACCGAAGAATTGGCGGCGCCAGCGATAGAGCAGACTGACGTCCACGCCTTGGCATCGGGCAACCTCAGTCGCTTTGACGCCGGGCTGGAACGCTTCCTCGACCAACCGCAGCTTCTCCTCGTCGGTGAACTGCCGACGCTTCTCCAGACCCGTAATCACCTCGACGCGTTGGATAGTCATAGGGACTGCCATAGGGATAGCCATAGGGACAGGCCCCATGATTCAGCTTCCCAGGGCCGTCACAAGGCGGCGCTCGGCGGAGGGGTACACACAGCTTCAGCCCGGAGCTGTCCACCAGCAGGTGGGCCCACGGCTCGAGCGCGGGGCCGAGGGCTTCAACGATCGTGTCCGGCGCACGATCGCCGGCGTCTTCCACCACATCAGCTCCGACCACGCCGACCTGTATTTAGGGTCACTACACGAAAGTGATCAGATTGTCCGGGATGTGAGAACGGACTGGGAACTCATGCTGCAAGCAAGGACTGCATCCTCCGCAACGGCCTGAGACCGGCTTCCGGAAGAGGGTCGGCTCCCCAGACATAGTCACCGGTGAGGCCGATATGCTCCCATCCCAGAGGCGCCACATGCCGCATCAATTCGGGGGTTACGCAATGCCCTTGGCTTGCCAGTTCGGCGAAGGCGGCTTGGAGATAGCGTGTGTTCCACAGGATGATGGCGGACACCAACAGGTTCAGCCCCGATGCCCGGAAGACCTGGTTCTCGAAGCTGCGATCGCGCATCTCACCCAGACGATTGAAGAAGATTGCCCTGGCCAGAGCGTTCCGAGCCTCCCCCTTGTTGAGGCCGGCGTTGGCGCGCCGGCGGAGGGCGGGATCACGCAGCCACTGTAAGGTGAAAGCGGTCCGCTCGATACGGCCGAGTTCTCGCAGAGCCAGGGCCAAGCCATTCTGGCGCGGGTAAGCCGAGAGCCGCCGCAGCATGGCCGAGGCCGTCGCGGTGCCCGAGCGGATCGAGGTCGCCAGCCGCAACAACTCCGTCCAATTGGCCGTGAGGTGCTCGATGTCGATGGCTCCGCCAACCAAGGGCCGCAGAATGGCGGGTGCCTCCCGACCGGGCAGCAGGTAAAGCCTCCGGTCCTTCAAATCGCGGATGCGCGGGGCGAAACGGAATCCGAGCAGGGCACACAGGCCGAAAACGTGATCGCTCGCGCCTCCGGTGTCCGTGTAGTGCTCCTCGATGTCCAAACCACTCTGATGATGGAGAAGGCCGTCGATGACGTGGGGCGCCTCACTGGCGGTCGCGGCGATCACCTTGGTGTGGAAGGGGCCGTACTGATCGGAGACGTGGGTGTAGAAGGCGATGCCCGGCTCGTTGCCGTGATGGGCGTTCACATCGCCGACGGCTTCGCCGCGCCCGCCGGCGCGGTAGAATTGTCCGTCGGAGGACGACGTGCGCCCGTCACCCCAGACGGCGGCCAACGGCAAGGCTCGGTGCGTGTCGATGATGCGGGCGAGCGCCACCATGTAGGTGTCGTCACGGATGTGCCAGTCGTGCATCCAGGCCAGCTGCCGCATGGATGCCCCCCGGCAGGCTTCAGCCATCCGGGACAGCCCGAGGTTGATGCCGTCGGCCAATACGGCGGTCAATGTTGCCGCCCTGTCGTCAGCGGGACGGCCGCTGCGTTGGTGCGTGAAGCAGCCGGAGAAGTCGGTCCAGCCATCCACCTCCAGCAGAAGGTCGGTTATCTTGACCCGTGGCATGAGATCGTAAGCGCGGCGGCCAAGGTCTTCGGCCTCCGGTGGGGTCGTGTCCCGGATCGGCGTGACGCGGAGTTCGCCGTCGGACAGGTCGACGTCTTCAAGCAACCCCTTTTCGGCAAGGCCCGCCACCTCGGCAACGATCCGGTCGAGCTCCGCGCCTCTTTCAGTAAGGTGGCCGTCGGCGCTGCGTGGAACGGCCACGGGCAACGCTCCCTCCTCGCGAAGGATGTCGAAGGTCGGACGCGGCATGAGGCAGCTTTCGAAGTCCCGGTACTGGCGGCTCCCCTCCACCCAGACGTCGCCCGCCCGCAACCGGTCACGCAGTTCGGACAGCGCACAGATTTCGTAGGCTTTCCGGTCGATACCCTCCTTCTTGATGACGAAGGGGCGCCAAGAGCGTCGGATGAAGCCGGTCGGTGACTTCTCGGGCAGGGTGCGGCGCCCGGCGGCGTACATGGCCCGAACGGTGTCAAGCGCCCGCAGCAACGGAGTCACCGACGGACTGCCGAGAAAGCTGAAGCGATTGAGGAGCGTGGGAGCAAAGGCCCAAACGGTGGCGTAGCGTCCAAGCATCTCGGTGCGCGGGTCGGCGATCTCCGGCTTTGCCAGGGCTTCGCTGTCGGTGACGCATTTCATGAAGCGGAACCAGCCGACCCCCTTGTCGACAGCCTCGTAGGGATCGGCGCCGGCCTCCCGCGCGCCGATCACCGCCTTGCACGCGGTCAGCAGCACCCGCAGTTGGGTTTGGGTGTCGCGAACGGAACGCAGGGTGTTTTCCGCCGTCCGGCGCTCGGCCTTCCGCGCCAGACTGCCGATCAGCTTGTCGAACATTGACAGGGTGACGTCGGTCAGATCCATCTCCAGGCGGATCGCGGTGGCCGCGAGCACAGCCCGCCGGCGCAACGTTGCCAGATCCTGAAGATGCTGCGGCGTCATCCGCAGGCCTTCGGCCGCGAGCCGCTCGAACGCGACTTCCGGCACGCGAGCGCGCAGCGACCGGTCGATGCCGAGCTCCTTCAAGGCGGAAAGGCGCTCGATGACCGCCAGCATGTTGCGGGCGGTGGGGGCCGCCGGCACCCGACGCAACCAAGCGAGCATGGTCGTTTCGGTGTCGGCCTGCATGGTCAGCAATCGGTCCAGCGCGTCGGTTGTGCGCTGGTCGACACCATCGACAAAGGCACGGTGTAGAACCCGTTCGGCCCGACCACGAGCCTGATGGAGCATCAATTCCAGGATCGCTGCCGAAGGGATCAGGATGCGACGGCGCCGGAACTCATCGATCAGGGTGGTCGCCAGAATGATCGGGTCCCGTGCGATTTGGGCCTTGGAGGTCAGCCAAGCTGCAAGGTCGCGAAAAAGGGTCCGATCAAAAGCACGGTGACCGGTCCGTGCCATGATCGCGGCAACCTGCTCGCGCCGGTTTTGGTCACGCCGACTGTAGGCGATGAAATGGTCAGGCTCGGCGCCCACCTGCCTGGCGACGAACGCCAGCAGCGCGATGGGCGGGCGCTCGTCCGGCCCGGGAATCCGCCCAGGATGATGGAGATAGCAGAGCAGAATGGCGCAGCCCAGGCGGGTGTGTGCCGTGCGCCGGAGGGTGACGATGTCGAGATCGTCCCTGCTGAGCGTATAGTGGCGCACCATCGCGCGTTCGTCGTCCGGCACCGCCAGGAGCCTTGCCCACTGGTCTTCGCTCAACAGCCGCCGACGCGCCATATTTCCAATCTCCCATTACCTCGTTTTCGGGAGAGAATAATGATGCGGGTCTGCGGCTGTCACGGAGTGAGCTGGCCGAAACGCTACTTCCGGTCTTTGGGTCCGGGTAGCCGCAGAACAGGAAACTAACATAGGGCCGGTCAAGAATCGGAGGCAGTACCCTTGGGAGTTTGAAGGGCAAACGCCCGGTACAGTGTCGATGCGTGGACGTTGAGAATCCGGGCCGCCTCACGGGGAGATCGCCCTTCATCGACCAGGCGCCGAGCGAGAGCGATCTGGTCGGTGGTCAACTTCGGTGGCCGGCCGAACCGCACGCCGCGTGCTTTGGCCGCCACGCGGCCCATGCCGGTCCGCTCGGCGATCAGGGAGCGCTCGAACTCGGCGATGCCGGCGAACACGGTCAGAACCATCCGGCCGGCCGGTGAGGTGGTATCGGCCCATGGCTCCGCGAGCGACCGGAGACCAGCACCGGCTCCCTGGAGTTGCTCCGCAATATCGAGAAGATCGCGGGTCGACCGGGCAAGCCTGTCGAGGCGCGTGACCGTCACAATGTCATCGGCCCGGAGCTGGTCGATCAGCCGGGCAAGCTGTGGCCGGTCGCGCTTTGCCCCAGAGACCTTCTCCTCATAGATCCGCCGACAACCGGCCGCCTGTAGGGACGCCCGCTGCTGCGAAAGATCCTGGTCGTCCGTGGAGACGCGCGCATAGCCGATGAGCATGGGGCATCCGTCGCAAAAGTCATCGCGAAATCCTCTCTTTTCGCGACAGACTTTTGCAACGTCAAAATCCCTCAGGACCCAGTCCGGTGGCATAGTGTCGCGAAACTCAGGAGTTATGCAAAGCAAGAAGCAATCGTAGCAACGCTACATGGCTCATGTCGTCAGGCCGTTCTCAGATCCCAGGTAGTTTGATCCTTCAGCTTTGCGTATTGTGAGATAGATAGCTCCGCTGAAGCAAATTGATACGCCCAACAATGTTGGTAGATAGAAGCGGTCTGCTTGCTAGAAAAGCGCTAATGGCTGCATTTAAGGTTGCATCGCCGTCCCGTAGATTTGTTCATGCATCAGGCAATTATATTGCGCCACAAGCAACATTGTGGATTGTACGTAGCTCCAACGTATGGGGTTCCTCTCTCTACCCATTTGGTATACCCATCAGGAATATCCGCGTACTGGATTCCTGGCATCTTCTGCGCTTTGAACCAGTCGTGCCGCGAGTGGATGCGGATGTTCGTGCCCTTTGAAGTCAACAAAACGGGAGACACCTCTCTCCCGAACAATGGGGGGATGCGGTGAGACGCCTTCTCGCTTTAAGCCGAGATATAGACTGGTTTAACGAACGCTTGGGCTACATTGCCAACTGGTTCGTCTTTGCCGCTTGCATGATCAGCGCCGGCAATGCCGTGATGCGATACACATTCAATTATAGCTCCAATGCTTGGCTTGAGATCCAATGGTACCTGTTCGGTGCCATGTTCATGCTGGGTGCCTCTTATACCTTGAAAGTAAACGGGCATGTCCGGGTCGATCTCGTCTATGGCCATGTCGGGCCAAGAGCCAAGCTCTGGATCGACGTGTTCGGCACCATTCTTTTCCTGTTGCCAATGACGATCATCATCGGCTGGCTGTCCTGGTCGATGTTCTTTTCATCTTTGACCTCGATGGAATATTCTAGTAATGCTGGTGGCTTGATCCGTTGGCCGATCAAGTTCTGCCTTCCCTTCGGCTTTCTGATGCTGACCGCCCAGGGATTGTCCGAGCTGATCAAACGGATCGCGGCCTTGCGCGGCGACGCGGACCTCGTCCAATCCTATGAGAGGCCCGTGCAATGATCCCCATGGACATGATGGCCCCCCTGATGTTCGGCGGGCTGGTGGTTTTCCTGCTGTTCGGTTATCCCGTCGCCTTCTCTCTCGGTGCGGTTGGCCTGTTTTTCGGCTTCATCGGCATCGAGCAGGGATTCTTCCAGACTTCGCTGCTACAGGCCCTTCCCGAACGGGTCTACGGCATCATGGGCAACGATCTGCTGCTGGCCATTCCGTTCTTCACCTTCATGGGAGCGATCCTGGAGCGCTGCGGATTGGCCGAGGATCTGCTCGACAGCATGGGGCAGCTGTTCGGACCGATCCGCGGCGGTCTTGCCTACGCCGTGATCCTGGTCGGCGCCGTTCTCGGCGCGATCACCGGGACCGTCGCCGCGTCGGTGATCGCCATGGGCATGATCTCGCTGCCGATCATGATCCGGTACGGCTACAATATGCGGCTGGCCACCGGCGTCATTGCGGCGTCGGGAACGATCACGCAGCTCATCCCGCCGTCACTGGTGCTGGTGGTGCTGGGCGACCAGCTCGGCAAGTCGGTCGGCGACATGTATGCCGGCGCGATCGGCCCGTCGATCGTCCAGGTCCTGCTGTTCTGCGCCTACATCGCCGTGCTCAGCATCGTGCGGCCGAACGACATGCCGGCACTGCCGCCGGAGTTCCGCACCCTGCGCGGCTGGCCGCTGATCTGGAAATGCCTGTGGGGGATGGTTCCCTCGCTCGTGCTGATCTTCCTTGTGCTCGGCACCATCCTGATGGGGTTGGCCACGCCGACGGAAGGCGGCGCGATGGGAGCGGTCGGCGCCATGGTCCTGGCGGCGATGCACCGGCGCCTGAGCTGGCAGCTGCTGTGGCAGGGGATGTCCACCACCATGGTGATCTCGACCATGGTCGTGTTCATCCTGGTGGGATCGACGGTGTTCGGTCTGGTGTTTCGCGGCGTAAACGGCGACCTGTGGATCGAGCATCTGTTGACCGGGCTGCCCGGCGGCGCCGTCGGCTTCCTGATCTTCGTCAACATCTTCGTGTTCGTCCTGGCGTTCTTCCTCGATTTCTTCGAGATCGCCTTCATCATCATTCCGCTTCTGGCGCCAGTGGCCCAGAAGCTGGGCATCGATCTGGTGTGGTTCGGCGTGTTGCTCGGGGTGAACATGCAGACCTCCTTCATGCACCCGCCCTTCGGCTTCGCCCTGTTCTATCTGCGCGGCATTGCTCCGCCGGAGGTGAAGAGCCGCGACATCTATTGGGGCGCCATACCCTGGGTCGGCTTGCAGCTCATCATGGTGGGAATCGTGATCGCCTTCCCCTCGCTGGTGACGAGCTTCCTGGACGCCGAACCGGACATCGATCTCAACACGATCAAGATCGAGATCCCGCTGAGTGAAGACAATGCGCCTCCGCCCTTCCCGGACCAGGAAAGCAGTCCGAACGACGATCTGATGAAACAACTCCAGAAATGAATAGCTACGGCTGCCGGTATGGCAGCCGTGCTTTTTCTACTCGGGAGAACTCCATGCCTCACGGCGGAATGAATCGAGCTGGAGACGATGAAGGGACCGAACCCAGCGCCCACCTACCGTCACTTGAGTCTCTCCACACCCTCTTCCTAACGATCATCGAGCAAGGTGGCTTGGTTCGTCAGGACGCACCTTGCTGGTTGGTTCTTGATGCTGCCCGCTTGGCTCTTATCGAACCTGTTGGATTAACCGGCCGTTGGCAACTGTCCAATACAGGGGCAGAGATACACAAAAATACAATTAAGAAGGATCTTCGCGTTTTTTGACGTCAAATGCTGAATACATTGCTTATTGAGTCATATTAAACGTGGATCAGGGAGATGTGACATGGAGAAACCGGAGCTAAAGCTATTGCCTGAACATGTTCGCGCGGCAAGAGCTCTTCTGGATTTCAGCCAGAGGGAGATGGCCGAGCGCGGAAACATGGCAAAAAGAACAATCATAGATTTTGAGCGCGGATTGGCGAATACGCGCCCATCAACTAAGAAAAAAATATACGACTTCCTCGTTGAGGCTGGAATAGAGTGCATCAGCGATGGTCAATATCAGGGAACGGGAGGGATTGGCGTACGTATCATTCCCAAAGAAAAGCGATAACCTCCAGAATTACGCATCCTAAAGCATCTTTCCTATGTTGCAGGAACTCAGGCGAGCGACTGGCGTTCGGGTCCAGGCTTTGAGAGAGGGATGGCCGCAGTTCACGGGGTGGGCCAAGAGCCAATCTCTGGATACCTACAGCGCTTTGCCGTGCACGGAGTGGTTGGGTATTGAGGTGATGTGGTGGACGGCCCCTCTGAAGTGGTTTCTTCGACAGCATCAGCTTGCCATCGAACCAGGAGAGTGGAAGGGCCGTCCACCACATCACCTCAGGCGCAGGCGGGCCCCCACGCTGAGCGGTGCTGCCGAGCCACGCTAATGCGAGGCGCAGGGCTGACGCTAACGGCGACCACCGGTTAGTCTCGGACCATCCTGCTGCGCCTGCACCGCTGGCTGCCGGATCGGCTGCTGGTCGCCGTCATGGTGTAAAGGCCGAATGAAGTTTCCCCAGAACGGTCGGTCGAAAAATCCCCAGATGGTTTGAAGGGCTATGGATTGGCTTCGGTGTCGGCGCTCCTTCCTTTCGGTGGCCGCCCTCGGCGCCGTGGTGCCGGTGGCGGAGCGGTGATCGGCCGGCTGCGGTTGTTGTCCGGCATCAGTTCGGCGTGACGGCGCAGGCGGTAGCTGGCACCTTCGATCTGCACCACCACGGCATGGTGCAGCAGGCGGTCCAGCAGGGCGGAAGCGACGACGGTGCCGCCGAAGACATCGCCCCATTCGGAGAAGCCGCGGTTTGAGGTCAGGATCATGGCACCGCGTTCATAGCGGGCGTTGACGAGCTGGAAGAACAGGTTGCCGCCACCGGGTATCACCGGCAGATAGCCGATCTCGTCGACGATCAGCAGCTGTGGCCGACACAGGAAGCGCAGGCGTTCCCGCAAGGTCCCTTCACGTTCGGCCTTGGCCAGCGAGCTCACGATGTCGGCCAGGGTGGCGAAGTAGACCGAGCGGCCGGCCTTAACGGCCTCCACTCCCAAAGCAAGCGCCAGGTGCGTCTTGCCGCAGCCGGGCTGGCCGAGGAAATGGACCACCTCGTGCCGGTCGACAAAGTCGAGCTGCGCCAAGGTCATGATTCGATCGCGATCGAGGGAGGGTTGGAAGGAGAAGTCGAAGCCGGTAAGCGTCTTGATGGAGAGAAGCCGGCCCATCTTCAGGGCCGCCTTGATGCGACGTCCCTCGCGCAACGTCAGTTCCTCGCCCAGCAGGGCGTCGATGGCCTCCAGGGCGGAGAGTTCGCCGCGTTCCAGCCGGCGTAGGATGTGCTCCAGCGCTTCCAAGGCGCGCGGCATCTTCAGCCCAACCAGATATTGGCGAATGCGGTCGAGGGTGGCGGGGCCGGCTTCCAACGGCGTGGCGCTCATCACGGGCTCCCCGGCTGGTTGGCCAAATGGCGGCCGATGGTGTCGTAGATGGCCAGCGAGCGAGGGGTGACGGTGCCGCCCTGCAGCGGAGGTGCCGGGGGCGTGGCGACCTCCCTGGGCGTCTGGCTGTTGGGCGGTGGAGGCTGGGTCCGATGGCCGGTGGCAATGCGCCGCTGGCCTCGTCCTTCCAGCGCCGGGTGGGATGCGACGGCTATGCCGTCCTCCAGGATGGTGACAGTGCCGGCGGTGACCTGCACCTCCACCGTCCGCCGGCGGGTGCAATCCGGCACGGAGTAGAGGTTGCCGCCGACCGACACCATGCCGTCTCGGGTGACACGGCGCTCCAGGGCCAGCACGCTGTTGAAGGGGCCGGCCGGCAGCGGCTTGAGGTGGGAGCGCTCCTCGGCGAAATGCTCGGCGACGATGCGCTGGGTGGTGGCGTGCCGACGGCGGTTGGCGAGCTGATCCAGCCACTGGGTGAACTGGATGTTCAGGTCCTCGAGATTGCGGAAGCTGCGGGCCAGGAAGAAGTCCTCGCGCACGTAGCGGAAGGGCCGTTCGACTTTGCCCTTGGTCTTGGCGCGGTACGGCTTGCAGGCCTTCGGCAGGAAGCCGTAGTGGCTGGCCAGGGAGAGGAGCTTGGGATTGTAGGCGATGCCTTGGGCCGGTTGATCGGGGTCTTCGACCTCGCCCAGCACGGCGGTTTTCATGCGGTCGTAGAGGATTTGTTCCGGCACGCCGCCGAAGCTGTCGAAGGCGGCAATGTGGCAGCGGAGCACGGTTTGCAGGTCCTGGCGGGCGACGAAGCGGGCCCACATCATGCGGCTGTGGCCGAGCACCATCGAGAACAGCCAGACGATCCGCTCCACCTCGGGCTCTTCGGTGAAGGTCGTCTTGAAGAAGGCAAAATCGACCTGGGCCTGCTTGCCGGGCGGCGTCTCGAAGCGACGCTCGAAGGACGGTGACGGGGTGGGACGGATGGCGCGAACCACGGCTTTCAGGATGGTATAGCCGCCGGTGTAACCGCGCTCCGTGAGTTCCCGCAGCAGTCGCCGGGCGCTGAGATCGGGAAAGGCCTGCAGGCGTTCGCGCAGATAGGGCTCGAAGGGCGTGAGCAGCGTCGGCCGAGCCGGCCGAGGGGTGTAGGCGGGCGCCTCCAATCCGCGGGCGATGTATTTGCGGATGGTCTTGCGATCCAGGCCGGTGCGGCGTGCGATCGCCGACACCGACAGGCCCTCGCGGGCGAGATCGAGAATCATGACGAGTTCTCCAAGTCTGACCACCGGCCCTCTCCCTCAGCCTCGGAGGGTGATCATGGGCGACGGGCGGCCGCAGGGCTCCGGGGCGTACGCCCCGGAGCCCTGCCGTTGCGTCAGCCTGGGGAATTTTCAGCCGCCCTTTCCGGGGAGTATCCAATCGGCACTGACACATGGATGACGAATTCGCCGCGCTCACCCTGCTTGACGCGGTCAGCCTGCATATGATCGCTCTCATCCAGCTCCCCCTGGACACCCTCAAAGTGGAATGGTGGAGCACACGTTCCCACAGTGTTCCCACATCCCGGACAATCTGATCACTTTCGTGTAGTGACCCCTATTTTGGCGAGATCGGTTTCCGCTGGGCACAGCGCACGGTGGCAGATCAGGCCCAACGCCGGACCCGCAAAGGGCGGACGGTGATCCAAACCCTCTGGTCCCGTGTTCCCGCAGCGCTCCAGCTTCCGGCCGTCTTCCGTTATGCTGTTGGACGCCAACTCCGGCGAACCAAGGACGGCGGGATCAGCATCCGCTCTGCCGTAGCTGTCTTTGGTTGATAATGGCGGCGTTGTTTGCCTAACAACCATCGCGCTCTCCTCTCTCTCGACAAAAGGGGCTGTCGGTGGCGGAACTTCCTAAGACTCTAAACTGTTTGACAGACATACTATAATATGTAAGCTAAGAATTTCTCGAGCGTTCGCAAGAGCATCGTGGGAGATATCGCCATGCACAGACTCGTTCTGCGCAGTGAGTTAAAATATGTCCTGCCATACGATGAAATAATAAATATTTGTTTCTCCTCGGCACGCTCAAACAAAGATAATAATGTCACGGGCTTTATGGTAGAGTGTGGCGGTGTTTTCATATTTTCAATAGAAGGAAAACCGGTTGGCTTAAGAAGAATAATCAGAAATATTAAAAATGAAGAGAGACACCAAAACATAAAAATTATATTCCATAACAAGTCTGCCTCGGCCAGATTGTTTGGATCTTGGTCGATGAACATGATGTTTCTTGATGACGCGCTTCTTTGGCAAAAAGCAATTGGCTCTTGCAAAGCTTACGATGGCTTTTATGCGAAATCCTATGATGCCGCTTTTGCTATTGGGGTCTTGATATTGTCGTACCGGTATGCGTGCGAGGCGTCACAGCTGAGTCCAGTGCCTTGCGAAGATCAATGCGGTCAGCTTCCCCATAGGGGTCAAATTCTGGGCGCCTAACCTGAATCTGCCGCGGCCGGAGTCCGGGCGGCGAGGAGGGAAGGCCGTACCGCCGGCGGTGTTGACCCGTGGGCCGGGGCCCGGGTCCCCGTTTGCCATAGCCGCGGGGTCGGTGTCCCCGGCGGGTCCCGTCCGCGAGTGCCCCACCCCCCTCGCTTTCGGTTGTGGAGGGGCGTTTTCCATATAATCTGTTCGGCGCCCCGGTTGGGCCATACAGAGCAAGGGCTTAGCGGACCCGGCGATTCATTGCCCATCCGGGGCACGGTGGGCCGGTCCCACACAAGGGATCTTCTCCCCTTGGCTCATCATGTAGGGGCCGGGTGCAGCAAACGACGGTCGCAACTGGACGAGTCGCAGGCCCCGAACAGGATCCGGCCAAGCCCCATCCCTTGCGTCCGCCTCGCCGCATGGCCATGCTCTGCACCCTCAAGTGGTCCCCACCCGATCACGACATCCAGCGGCCTGGAGCGGCCGGTCGCTGTCGCGAAAACGGCGGTGGCCGCCTCGCCGGCATGCCGGCGGCGCTCAGCTGGCCAGCACCAGCCCGGCCGGCTCCTCGATCTCCACCACGTCGACGTGAGGCCCTGCGCTTGGTGGCCACCGTCCGGCGCCGACGGCGCGGCGCCGCCCTGGGCGATCATATTTTTCGCGCATCCAGCGATGCGCGCGGTAGAATTCTCCCATGAAGGGGTGTCGCGAAAGGGAGAAGATGATGACTTCCAGCAAATGGGCGGCTGACCCGATCAGCCTGTTCGACACGCGCGGCGTCGACCTTTACCCCTTCGCCCTTCATGGTCTGGCCGACACCCTGGCCCATACGGTGACGGTCGGTCCTATCGTTGCAGGCATGACGCTGGCGCCGCTCCAGGCGCCCGATGACGCTGACCGCGACCAGTCGCGATAAGGAGGAGAGGTCATGGCTGTGAAGCGGATCGTGGCAAACATACCGGCGGAGCGGATCGACTTGGCGCGGTCGTTCTACGAGGTTGTGCTCGGTCTTGAGCTGGTCATGGATCATAGCTGGATCCTGACATTTGCCGCTCATGGACGTTGGCGCGAAAATTGGTCGGAGGTTGGCTGCGGCAGGATAGCGGGGTAGGAAAGCGGCCCCGCTGAAGCCGAGACCTCGATGCCATACAAAGCCAACGAGAGCCGCCGTCACACGATCCCGCGCGCCCACTATCGCGTGGAGAACTGGGCGGCCTACGATGCGGCGCTGCGCCGGCGCGGTGACCTGACGATATGGGTGATGCCGGAGGCGATCGCCACCTGGACGCCGGCTTCGGGCCGACGCGGCCGGCCAACGCGCTACTTGGACGTGGCGATCGAAGCCGGGCTGATGCTGCGTCTGGCGTTCGGTCGGCCATGGCGGCAGACCGAAGGTTTGCTGAGCTCGCTCATGCGCCTGCTCGGCCTGGACCTGCCGGTTCCGGATCACACGACGTTCTCCCGGCGCAGCGCCGATCTGGAGGTCGCATCAGCGCTTTCCAGGACGGACGGACCAGTCAACGTGGTGATCGACTCCACGGGGCTGAAGGTGTTCGGGAAAGGCGAGTGGCAATTGGAGAAGCATGGAGGCCAAGCGCGCCGAAGCTGGAAAAGCTCCACTTGGCGGTCGATCCCGATACCGGCGAGATCCTCGCCTCGGATCTGACGACCACGCAGGACGGCGATGCCTCGCTGGTCGGCCCGCTACTCGACCAGATCAAGCGCCTGATCGGCACGGTGCTGGCGGACGGCGCCTATGACGGTGAGCTGGTCTACTGCGCTGTCGCCGCCCACACACCCGCCGCCGAGGTGATCATTCCGCCACGCTCCACCGCGGTACCGAGCGAGACCGCTGCCGACGCCCTCAGCCAACGCGACCACCACATCCGTAGGATTGCCGAGCGTGGTCGGCAGGGCTGGCAGCGGGACGTCCGCTACGGCCGCCGCTCCTTGGGCGAGGTCGCGATGATGCGCTACAAGCAGCTGATCGGGCGCACCCTGCGTGCCCGGAATCTCCCTGCCCAGCAGGTCGAGGCCGCCTATGGCTGCAAAGTCATGAACATCATGACCAGCTTGGGAATGCCCGCCTCCCGCAAGGGTGCCTGATCCCCACCAGCCGCGGGTGGAATCCGCTCTCACGCCGAATTGTGCACCAAAGTGGAAGGTCAAGGTACTGCTGTCGGACGAGCATTTCTCGGTGGACGGCACGCTGATCGAAGCCTGGGCGTCGGTGAAGAGCTTCCGGCCCAAGGACGGCACTGGCGAGCCGCCGAGGCCGGGACGCAACGGCGAGCGCGACTTCCATGGCGAGAAGCGTTCCAACGAGACCCATGCCTCGACCAGCGATCCCGAGGCGCGGCTGTACCGCAAGGGCAACGGGCAGCCGGCGAAGCTGGCCTTCATGGGCCACGCCATGATGGAGAACCGGAACGCCCTGGTGGTGGATGTCCGGCTGACGGCAGCCACCGGCTTGGCCGAACGCGAGGCAGCGGTTTCCATGGTCGAGGCCATTCCCGGCCGTCACCGCATCACGGTGGGCGCCGACAAGGCTTACGACACCAAGGATTTCGTGGCGCACATGCGCGAGCTGGGCGCCGCTGCACATGTCGCGCAGAACACGAGCAACCGCCGCTCGGCGATCGACGGCCGGACCACCCGCCACCCTGTCTATGCCGTGTCCTTGCGCATCCGCAAACGGATTGAGGAGCTGTTCGGCTGGATCAAGGGAGCTGGCTTGCGCAAAACGCGTCATCGCGGCACGGCTCGCGTCGGTTGGATGTTCACCCTGACCGCTGCCGCCTACAACCTGATCCGCCTGCCAAAACTGCTGGCGGAGGCATAATCACGCCCGGACTCCGCCTCAACGGCGGCTCCGGGCGTCTCGGACCCGCGAAAAGGCGCTCCATTCTGACAAAAACGCACGCCGAAAACGCCATTTCCAAGCATCAGCGGACACAAAAAGTCAAAATATGTTCGTTTTTCCGCGTCCTGCTAATTGTTGATCTGTCGAGCGAGCCACATCATCTGCCTGCCGGCGGCCGGATTGATCCTGGGCCGCTCATTTTCAGCCTCTTCGACGGCGAGCCGGCATATGGCGGCGACGAGATTTCCTTTGAGTGGCGCGTCGAACTTCGTGTCGTGTTCCGCCAACCACCGCTCGACGAATTCCACCGCCTCGCCAACCAAACGGTCATCGATGTGGGGCAGCGGCATCCGCGGCCCATCTCCCGAAATCGTCATACTGCCCTGCCCTGTCAGCAACCAATTGATATCGAAGCCGAGTTCGGCGAGGGCCGCAAGCGTTTCTCCTTTCGGAGCCTTTCCATAGAGTTCATATGTCTGCCACGTATTCTCGCCTAGATTGAATCGTTTCGACATGGATCTTTGAGTTTCTTTCATATGATCCCTGATAATCTTCAGCCTTTCCGAGAGTCTATTCATAATCAAATCTCCGATTTTAAATCACTTCTTGACAGCAAAATCGATGCTTTCGCAAGTATTTATTTTAGACATTTATTAATGTGTATTCTGCTGAAAAGACGCCCGATTTTGCATCGGTAAGCACATTATTCAATGCACTGCCGCTCTTTGACAGTTGCCGACCAGAAGGTCACTTTCTGGAATATCCATAAGGAATATCAATAGATTAATGATGAATTCTTAGGCTTGCAAAGCCGTTCACCTATGCAAGGCAGAAAAATATAACCAATGCAATGATGTTGTTAAAGAATTTCAAAGAACTTCAGTTCCTCAAAATATGCATAAATTCAACGATTATCCTTTATTTTCGATGAAAACTTCATTTTATGATATTATCATTCTCTTGTAGTGGAATGATTTCTACCGTGACTTCTTATGTATGTCATAGGTAACGACTATAAAAAATTCCTATTTTGCTTTAATTTGTCCAAATTCGTAGGGACAAAACACGTAAAATCGTGTATCAATGCATTGTGTCTTCCGAAAGCCTCGATGACCCACCGGCCGCCACACTGCCGCCCGTGTCACGCCACCCATGTGTAGGGGATCCAAAATGAACATGTTGGACAGAGCATCAATTCGAATGAAGATCCTACTTTTGCAGAGCCTTGCCCTCGTACTACTTGTCATGCTCTGTGGGTTCTCTTTCTTTGAACTTTTAAAGCTGAACGCAGGGGCGAAAGACGTCCGTGAGAACGCGCTGCCATCCATTCAAGCACTTTCGGATATACATGAATCTATCCTGACGTATCGGGTTCAGGAGGCATATCACATCATCAGCGATACGGAGGAGAACCAGAAAAAGGCAGAGCTACGGCTATCTGACGCACTGAAGGATTTTGACGGAGCGAATGAGCGCTACCGCAAACTGGTCGAAGACGACGACCGCGAGAAAGCGCTATACGGCGAATTTCTTGCCATTTGGCGGAACTTCCAGACGATCAGCGCCGAAAAACTGCTTCCGCTGTCCCGCCGGAACCAGAACGACGCAGCGCTGGGTATCCTGCAGACTGAATCCCGCGAGGCCCTGCTCAAGACGGAAAGCGCGATCAAAACCCTGATCACCTATAATGCCGACCAAGCCAAGATAGCGGCGCGCGAGGGGGAAGCCGTCTATGACGAGGCGCTCGTCGGCACCGTGACCGCCATCGTGCTGGCGCTGGCGCTCTGCATCCTCGGCGGCTGGCTGGCGGTGAAAACCATCTCCAGTCCGATTTCGCGGCTGACCGGAACGATGCTCCTCCTGTCACAGCGCAATTATGCCGCCGCGGTCGATGGTGGCTCGCGCGGCGACGAGATTGGCGCGATGGCCCGTGCCGTCCAGGTCTTCAAGGACGGGCTGATCGAATCAGACCGGCTCGCCGCCGCCCAGGCAGAGGAACAGGCCGCCAAGGAAAAGCGCACCGAGACGGTCGACCGGCTGGTCGCCCGGTTCGAGCAGGACGCCGCCCAGGCCCTGCGCATGGTGGCCGCCGCCGCCACCGAACTGGACAGCACAGCCCAGGCGATGGAGGCGACGGCCCAGCGCACCAGCTCCCAGGCGGCGACCGCCGCCGCCGCCGCCGAACAGACCAGCGCCAACGTGCAGACGGTGGCGAGCGCAACGGAGGAAATGGCGGTCTCGGTCCGCGAGATCGCCGGCATGGTCACGCGTTCGACGGAAGTGGCCGGGCGGGCGGTCACCCAGGCCGAACGCACCAACGAGACGGTGCGCGGGCTGGCCGACACCGCCCAGCGCATCGGCGCGGTGGTGCAACTCATCACCAACATCGCCGGCCAGACCAATCTGCTGGCGTTGAACGCCACCATCGAGGCCGCCCGCGCCGGCGAGGCCGGCAAGGGCTTCGCCGTCGTCGCCAGCGAGGTGAAGAGCCTGGCCAACCAGACGGCGAAGGCGACGGAGGACATCGCCGCCCAGATCGCGGCGATCCAGGACGCGACCGGGGAGGCTGTCGGCGCCATCGCCGGTATCGGCGAAACCATCGGATCGATCAACGAGATCTCGGCCTCGATCGCCGCCGCGGTCGAGGAGCAGGGGGCGGCCACCGGCGAGATCGCCCGCAATGTCCAGCAGGCCGCGACCGGAACGCAGCAGGTGTCCGGCATCGTCGGCACCGTAACCCTGGCGACCGGCGAGACCGGCGCCGCGGCACGGCAGGTGCTGGGGTCGGCCGGCAGCCTGTCGCAGCAGGCCGAAACCCTGCGGGTGAACGTCGACCGTTTCCTGTCGTCGATCAAGGCGGCCTGACGGCTCTGGGCCTCGGACAAAGGCCCCGCGGGCAAAGGCGCTGGGCGCCCCCCCAGCCGTCTGTCCAATCCGAAGGCGGTGGCCCATTCAACCGGGATGACGGACATGGACGCTGAAGAAACCCGTTTCCCGAAGATCGGCCCGGCTTGTCGCGGTGCCTCCGGCAGGATCATCCGAACCTTCGACTGGTCCCGTACGCCTCTCGGGCCGGAGAAGGACTGGGCGGCGCCCCTGCGCGTCGTCGTGGATCTGGTGTCGGACTCCCCTCTGGCGAAGGCCGTCCTGTGGGGATCCGACCTCGTCCTGATTTACAACGATGCCTAGCTGTAGCGGCCCGAGATCATCGACGGTCGGACCCGAGATTCCGAGCGATTCCGGGACCGGATTGGCTGAGACGGGAAGCGGGCTCCGGCCCACATTCGGTGAGATGTGGCCCACAGTGTTTGAGACGGACCCGAGATCATGAGCGACGGCCCACACTCTGTGAGACAAGACCCTATCAGAGCGGGAGTCCGGCCGCCTGCATCTGCTGGGTCAGTTCCTGCGCTCTGGCGCCCCCCAGCTCACCGCACAGGAACTGTCGGATCTCCGCCGGCTTGACGCTGAACTGGTCGGCCAGGGAGCGCACACTGTAGCCGTGACGGGTCAGACGCGGCTCAAGGTCGTCGAGCTGACGCGACAGAATGCTTTCCACCACCTGGACCGTGACCGGACGACCACCGATCCGGAGTGCTTCCTCGAACGCGAGGGTCAGGTGCTGCTCGATCTGGAGCGGAGTCTTCAGGCGGCTGGCCAACAACTCCACAGCCGCCGTCTCGATCAGCTCGCCGATGTCGATGCCCTCACCGGCACAGCGTTCGAGGAGCCAACGGATGTAGGCGAGCTGGTTGCCCGCCATGCCGTCGAACTCGAACACCACCGAGCGGTAGCCGATCTCCTCCATGGTCGGCCGCCGGAGGTCGTTCCGGAGCTTGGGATGGCCCGCCAGCACGACGGAGAGCATGCCGCTGCCATCGGCCACCACCTCCATCAACCGCTTCAGGCCGATCAGCGTCTTGCCGTGCAGGTCGTGTGCTTCGTCCACGAACAAGGCCACCGGCTTGCGGCCGCGACGCACAAGCTGTTGCAACTCGCGCTCCCGCTTCTCGCCCAGGGTCGGGATCTTTGGATCCTTGTCCGGGGAAAGGTCGTGGAACAGCGCGGTGATGAGGGTCGGGATGGTGGTGCGGTCCTTGTCCACCGATAGGCTCTTCGACACGGTGACGCGCCCCTCGCGGGTCAGCTCGTCCTGAATGCGGCGGAGCAGTACGGTCTTGCCGCTGCCGACGACGCCAGCGACCGCTACCAGTCGGCCGACCAGGATGGATGCCTTCACATCCTTGATGAGTTGGCGGTGATGATCGGTTTCGTAATAGCCGGCCATCAGCAGGTCCCGCTCCAGCCTGAAATGCTCCATGACCTCCGTCAGCATGCCCCGCCCCCTCCCGTCCGCTGCCTGAAGTACGCCCGCACCCTCGTCAGCACCTCGTCCTTGGCTAGGGTCTCCCGCACCAGCGTGTCGATCCAGGCCCGGTCCTCGACCGGCAGCTTCGCCAACGCCAAGCCGACCTCACCGGCGATCGCCCGCTTGGCCGCGATGATGTCGAAAAAGGCCAGGGTGCGGTAGGGGTCCGGGTCGGCGAACGCCACCTTGGCGGCCGGTGCCGTAACGGGCGGTGGCAGGGGCAAGGTGCCGCCATCCAGGGCCGCGCGCGGCAGGCCGATGCGCTCCGCCAGTTCGGCCACCCGGTCGGCCCGTTCCTCGGATCTGGTCTTCTGGTGCTTGCGGTATTTGTGCAGCGGGATGGGGCCGCCGACCGGGCCGTAGGGTCCATACCGCCGGTCGCCGTGCTCGACGTAGAGTTCCTGGTCGAATAGTCCCCACCAGAGCACCACGTCCTCGCCGGCCAGGTCCGGATCGACCTCATAGGCCACGCCCTCCACGGTGATGCGGGTGTCGATGCCGACCTTGCGCCGTTCCGGTTCCCGCGCGAAGGCGCAGAACCGATCCCAAGCACACATCTCGCGATAGCCCTTCTCCGGCAGGTGCCGCACCCAGTCCTCGATGCGGCTGTGCGGCCCGGACCGGTGATCCTGGGCGTTGTAGCGGACGAGAAAGCGGCGCAGCCACAGGTTCGCCTCCGCCTCGTCCTGCGGTTCGTGGAAATGGTAGAGCGTCTCATGGACTTCCTTGACGGTACGGAACGGTCGCTCGACCTTGCCCTTCGAGCGGGCGGTGGTACGCCGGCCGTCGCTTCCCGCCGGCAGGTGGGTCATCACCTTGACGCCCAGGCAGGCCATGACGTTCTGGAACACGCGCGAGCGGGTGACTGGGCCGTTGTCCATGTAGATCGCCTCGGGGATGCCCTGGAACGGCATGTCCTCCTCGGGCTTGGCCGCCATGGCGTTGTAGAGGAAGCGCAGGGCCGACTCCGCGTCCTCGCCGTATACGCACCGGTACTCCTGGTACACGACGCCGCTGCGGTCATCAGCAATGCTGAACAGCATCAGGGTCGGTGCTCCACGGCCGGGCTCGATCCAGAGCGGCTGCTTGACGTGCTTCAGGTCCGATGGACTCATGTCGAACTGCCACAGTTCGTTCGACCGGCGCGCCTGGAAGCGGACCGCCGCCGGCGCGCGGGTCACCCTGGCATAATCCAGTCCCCAGGCGCGCAGATACCGGTTCACCGTGGTCTTATGCAGCGTGCCCGGCGCCGGCTGCACCAGCCCCTCCGGGGCCTCGACCCCATGCTCCTCCATCAACCGGATTGCCTGCACCGTTGAAAGATGGCGGCCCTTCCTGTTGGTTGTCCGCAGCTTCAGGGCGGCGACGATCTCGCAGTAACGCTCCATCTCCGCGGCAGGAATCTTCCGCGGTTTGCCCCGGTCGGCCCGGCGAAGAGCCTTGGGCCGAAGGGATTGCTGAAGGGCGCGGTAGAGGGTAGCGCGGGACATGCCGTAGAGTTCCCTGACCGACCGCAGGATCTCGGCACGGTCTGGATGACGGGATGGCAGCGTGTCCAGCCGGCGGCGCAGATGCACCAGCGCTTCGGCCGGAATCCGCCGCCCGTCACTCACCGGCCATCTCCTCAATGTAGGCGTAGAGTGTCGGCTTGGAGATGCCCATGAGCCGGCAGATCTCCATCACCGTATGCTTGCGTTCCTGGTAGAGCTGGACGGCGAGCCGGCGTTTGTCGGGGTCCAGCACCTTGCGGCGCCCGCCCAACCGGCCGCGGGCCCGGGCCGCGCTAAGCCCGGCCTGGGTGCGTTTCCGCACGAGGTTGCGCTCGAATTCGGCGAGGGCTCCGAACATATGGAATACCAGCCGTCCGCCACTCGACCCGGTGTCGATGGCATCGTGCAAGCTACGCAGCCCGACGCCGGCGGCATCGAGCCGTTCGGCCAGCTCGATGAGGTCCTTCAGGGACCGCCCCAACCGGTCGAGCCGCCAGACGACCAGCGTGTCGCCCCGGCGTACCACGTCAAGCGCGGCGGCAAGACCAGGGCGGTCCGTCCTGGCACCGCTGCGGCGATCCTCGAAGATCCTCTCGCACCCGGCCCCGCCAAGTGCATCCCGCTGAAGGTGCAGGTTCTGGTCGTCGGTCGATACCCGTGCGTAGCCGATCAACATGGGCTAAGCCCCCCGGTTGGGCAGGAAACCCGTGGTCCGCACTCAATACCAGACGATGAATGACTGACCGGATTCCTTCACCACATCGGTGGCGGCGCGACGAGGTGTTCACGATGACGCAGGCGGGGTAAAGCAAACGGCCGTTTGTCTGCCCTCACCTGCAGCAGGGAAGCGGAGTTGTCCAGGTTACAGTCGGGAAATCGCCTCCATGACAGCGAATACTCGTGTGTTCATTTTGAATATCTCAATGAGGTAGACCTTTAGCGAGCAGACCTTCTGGATAGAACATATACCGCTTCTGTCAACATCCTTTCTAGATACATTTTCCAGAAAGATTTATCTGGACAAGGAAGTGAATCTCATAAAAATACAACTGAGAATACGAAGAGGTTTGACAAGGAAGGATCAGCAATGATCATACTCGGCTTGACGAAACATTATGAGATAAAAGCAAAAATTAACACTTTTGAGAGATTCCAAGCGGTAATTGAACTCGACCTTAATGGCAACATTATAACAGCCAATGAGAAATTCTTAAGAGCGTTCGGCTACACGCTCCCGGAGCTCCAGGGCAAGCACCACAGCATATTTGTCGATGAAACAGAAAAGGTTAGCGGCGAAGACCGACGCTTCTGGGAGGCCCTGAACCGCGGCGAAGACCAGACGGCAGAGTACCTGAGATTTGGCAAAGGCGGCCGGAAGGTTTGGATTCAGGCAATCTACAATCTAATCCTCGGGCGGGCCGGACACCTTCTCAAAATTGTCGGATTCGCCACCGACATCACCCAGCAGAAACTGAAGACGGCGGATCACCAAGGCCACATGGATGCCGTTCATAAGTCTCAGGCGGTCATTCAGTTCAAAATGGACGGCACCATCGTTGAGGCAAACGAAAATTTCTTGCGTGTCTTCGGCTATGATCTCCCCGAAATCCAGGGCCGGCATCATCGCATGTTCGTGGAGCCGGCATTCCGGGACACCGCGGATTACTGCCGCTTCTGGGAGGCGCTGAAACGGGGCGAGTTCCAGGCCGCCGAGTACAAGCGTCTGGGCAAAGGCGGCCGGGAGGTCTGGATCCAGGCGACTTACAATCCGGTTCTCGATCCCGTCGGAAAGCCGTTGAAGATCGTCAAGCTTGCTACGGACATTACCCCGCAGGTCCAGGAGCGCTTGCGCCGTGCTGCTCTTCAAAAAGAGGTCGACATCAGCCTCGGCGAGGTCATCGGTGCCGTCTTGACGGCGAACGAACAGGCCACCGGCGTCGCTGGTGCGTCGGCCCTGATCTCATCAAACGTCCAGGCAGCAGCAATCGGTGCGGAGGAATTGGCCGCATCCATCGGCGAGATCGGGCGCCGCATGTCCGACGCCGCGCTGGTCACCGAACAGGCGGTGGAACAGGCCAACCATACCAACGCCATCATGACGAGTCTCGCCGAGACGGCCAATCGGATCGGCAGCGTAGTAAGCCTGATCCAGCAGATCGCCAGCCAGACCAATCTCCTGGCGCTCAACGCCACGATCGAAGCGGCGCGGGCCGGTGAGGCCGGCAAGGGCTTCTCGGTGGTCGCGTCCGAGGTCAAGAACCTCGCAACCCAGACGGCCAAGGCTACGGATGACATATCCGAGCAGATCTCCGGCGTTCAGGCGGCGACTGCCGAAGTGGTCGAAGCCATCAACGGCATTTCCGGCATTATCGCACAAATCAACGACATTTCGATCGCCATCGCCTCGGCCGTGGAGGAGCAGGACGCAATGACTCGCGAAATGGCGGCCAACATGAATGGTGCCGCGCAGGGCGTCGGCAACGTCAGCGCCGGCATGAGCACGATCACTTCAGCCATACGCGTCGTGAACGATGCCACCGTCAAGGTGAGAAGAATGTCTCAATCCTTGGTGCAGTAGCACGGACCGCCCGTATTCCGGCGACCTTGAGAGCATTCACTCCGGTAAAGATTCAAGGAAAAGCGCGGATGTTCATAGTAGCACGGAACAACGTCAAAATTTCGGGCCAGGGGACGCGGACGATCATGTTCGCTCATGGTTTCGGCTGCAACCAACATATGTGGCGTTTCGTGACACCGGCTTTCGAAGACCACTACCGCATCGTAACCTTTGACCATGTCGGCGCCGGGAGATCGGATCTCTCAGCCTATGACTATGCCAAATATGCGTCACTCGATGGTTATGCCTCGGATGTGGTCGAGATCGCCCGCGAATTCGACGTGAAGAATGGCGTCTTCGTCGGCCATTCGGTCAGCGCGATGATCGGCGTGCTGGCTGTGGCTCGCGATCCCATCCTCTTCTCGAGGCTCATGCTGATCGGCCCCTCACCGTGCTATATTGACGATGGCGACTATGTCGGCGGTTTCTCGAAAGCGCAGATTAATGATCTGCTGGATTTTCTCGGCAGCAACCACATGGGCTGGTCGCGGACGATGGCACCGGGCATCATGGGCAACCCGGACAAACCCGCACTCGGCGAAGAACTGGCCAACAGTTTCTGCCGGACGGATCCCGAGATCGCCAAGCATTTCGCGCGGACAACCTTCCTCTCCGACAACCGCAAGGATCTCGGGGGCGTGGTCATTCCGTCCCTGATCCTGCAATGTTCCGAGGACATCATCGCGCCGGAAGCCGTTGGCCGCTATGTCCATACGCACTTGGCCAACAGCACGCTGGTGCTGATGTCCGCGACCGGGCACTGTCCCAATCTCAGCGCGCCACATGAGACGATCGACGCCATCGAATGCTTTCTGGCCTGTTCATGATGGGCGCGCAGGGAGAAGAAGAACTGTGGGACCTGTTCGAGAACGCTCCTTGCGGATACATCTCGGTTGACGCGTGCGGTCGTATCCTGCTGACCAACCGGACCCTCACCGATTGGCTGGGCATCGGAGCGGGCGAAGCTGCCGGCCGGCGGTTCATTGATTATCTGTCCGTTCCCAGCAAGATTTTCTTCCAGACCCATTTCGATCCGCTCATCCGCATGCAGGAGTCCTTCAACGAGGTCGCTCTGGACATGATCACCGCAAAGGGAACGGAGCTGCCGGTTCTGGTCAATGCCGTTGTGCGCCGGAATGGGAGTGGCGATCTCGCCTGCATCCGCATCACCATATTTAACGCCACCGAACGACGGTGCCACGAGAGGGAACTGCTTGTGGCGCATGCCGAGGCGCGGCAAGCAATCGGAGAATTGAAGGCATTGAACGCGACCCTTGAATCGCGGGTTGCTACAGCGGCCCAGGAGCGGACGGCGGCAGAGGCTGCACTCGGCTATGCAATGAAGATGGAGGCATTCGGCCACCTCGCCGGAGGCATCGTGCATGACTTCAAAAACATGCTGACTGTCGTCATCAGCGGCTTATCGGTCCTCCAACATCGAATCGTCAAGCAAGACCTTCGGGACGTTGATAAACTGGTTGCCGCTACCATGGACGGTGCGAACCGTGCCGCCAAGCTTACCCAGCGGCTTCTCGCCCTCTCCCGGCAGCAGCCGTCGCCCGAGTCCCTCGATGTCAATGGCCTCATCACATGCGTGCTCGAACTGGTCGGCTCAGTCCTGAACGGCCGCATCGACATCCAAGCCACATTGGCCGATCGGATCGGAACGGTTATGGTCGATGCGAGCCAGTTCGAGAGCGCGCTTCTTAATCTGATCGTCAACGCCCGCGATGCCATGCCCGATGGAGGGAAGATCAGTGTCATCACCTCCGAGATCGACATCCAGGAAGGCCTATACCCTGGTGTCAAGCAGGGTTGCTATGTGTCCGTCGCCGTCGCGGATACCGGGGTTGGAATGCCCCCCGATGTCGTTGCCCGAGCCTTCGATCCGTTCTTCACCACCAAAGACGTGGGAAAAGGCACCGGTCTTGGACTGAGCCAAGTCTTTGGCTTCGCGAAACAATCAGGCGGCCATGTTGAGATTGCTTCCAAGTCACAGCATGGCGCAACGATCACGATCCTGTTGCCGGTGTCCGCGAAGGGATCTATACGGGAAATCGACTGATGGTTGAAGTCGTCAACGTTGCATAATATATTTTATGCTTATCTTGAAGCATCACAAGAAAATAATGTTTTCAGTCTTAAAAAATATCTGTGCATTTTGACCGGACCGTAGTCTCACAGAGTGTGGGCCACATCTCACCGAATATGGGCCAGAGCCCGCTTCCCGTCTCAGCCAATCCGGTCCCGGAATCGCGCAGAATCTCGGGTCCGACCGCCGATGATCTCGGGCCGCTACACCTACCGCCGGATTGCCGCCGGACGACGTTGGTGCAGAACTCGGCGCGTTGATGGACTCCGCCCTGGAAAGTTGTCGTTCAGGCGACCTTGCGGGAGGCCGGCATGCCGAGGCTGGTCATCATGTTCATGACCTTGCAGCCGACCGCTTCCTCGATTTTCTGGGCAGGCAGAGTTCGGGCGCGGAGGCTGCGCCCGATCAAGGTCTTGTACCGCAACATCGCCACCTCGACCAACGCTCTCCTGCCGTATTGCACGGCTCGCTGCCAGCCCAGCCGACCACGCTCCGTGATCGTCCGGATGTGGCGGTCGCGCCGGGTGGGTGCTCTCTCGGCGGTGTCGCTCACCACCGCGGTCGCGCGCGGCGGGATGATCACCTCGGCGTCCGGCGCACGCTCGGCGACAGCACGGTAGACGGGCTCGCCGTCGTAGGCGCCGTCCGCCAGGACCGCGCCGATCGGGATCGGGATCTGGTCGAGCAACGGACCGACCAGCGAGGCGTCTCCCTCCTCGTTGCCCGTCAACGCCGAGGCAAGGATTTCGCCGGTGGCGGGATCAACGGCCAGGTGCAGCTTGCGCCAGCATCGGCGCGCAGTGCCGCCGTGCTTTTCCAGGTGCCACTCGCCCCGGCCGAACACCTTCAGCCCGGTGGAATCGATGACCACGGTGACCGGCCCGTCCGTCCTGGCCAGGGTGCTTGCCATCTCCAGATCGGCGCTGCGCCGGGAAAACGTCGTGTGATCCGAGACCGGCAGGTCCAGGCCGAGCAGGCGCATGAGCGCGCCCAGCAAACCCTCGGTCTGCCGCCATGGCCGACCGAACGCCAGCCGCAGCATCAGCCCGGTCTCGATGGCGAGGTCGGAGTAGCGCGCGGGCCAGCCACCCCGTCTCGTGGCGGGTGGCGTCCACGCGTCGATCGCCTCCGGCGTCACCCAGATCGTCAGGTCGCCCCGCTGGCGCAGTGCCGCATCGTAGGCCGCCCAGTTCTCCACACGGTACCGGGCCTTCGGGATCTTGTGGCGGCGCGGCTCATTGGTCTTGTGGGGCATCGAGGTCTCGGCTTCAGCGGGCCGCTTCTATATCCGCTCGCCCTCCAGACCACCAGCCCGCCCTTTTTGCACCAACGTCCAGACTCTAGGCTATTGGTTTTCCGTGCGATTCACGTTTTAAGCGATTCCTCTTGAACCGATCATGCTCTAGGCTGAGCACAGCGGCGGCGATGGCGATCTCGGTGGCCTGCACTCGGTCGGTATGGAACTGCAGGGTCGGTCCGAAGACCTGCTTCCAGCATCCGATCTGTCCCTCGACCTTTGCCCTCTGATTGTAGCCGCTGCTCCGCTGCCAAGCCATGCGCTCGGTCTCGGCGACCACCTGAATGCGGTGGTCGCGTTGCGTGGGCACGGTCGAGGCGGTGTCGCTGAGCACGGCGTCCACCCGAGGCGGCGCGGCCACAGCCGCTTCGGGATGGCGCTCGTGCATGGTGGCGTAGACGGCGCTCCGGTCGTAGGCGCCATCGCCGGTGAGTGCTACCACCGGGCCGGTGACCTAGTCGAGCAACGGGCCGCCATCAACGTCGCGGTCGGTCAGCGTGGCGGCGGCGATCCGCGCCGCTCGCCGCCTCCATGCCAACATGCAACCTCTTCCAGGAGCGCTGCTCCCTGGTGCCGTGCTTTTCGATCAGCCACTCGCCCGGCCCCCGCAGCTTCAGTCTGGTGCCGAACAACAACCGCAGCCGGCCGATTGCTGCCCGGCCTGGAAAAATGCGGCCATATCATGCGTTCCGCATCCTGATAAAATGTTTTACTAAATCGGTTGAGTTGTCTATAGTGTGGGTATCGGACTTTCTTTATGCCCAGCGAGAACCAAACGGAAAGGGCCGACAAGAACGAATTTGGAGGAAACCGATGAAGTTGGCGATGATGGCGACGGTGGCACTTCTTTGCCTGGGTACGGTCGCCGAAGCGAAGACGACGGTCAATGTCTGGTTCCATGCTGGCCGCGGTGGCGAACGCCAGGTTCTGGAAGACCAGATTGCCCGCTTCAACGCCGAACGCCCGGATGTCGAGATCAAAGCGGTCCAGTTGCCGGAAGGGAGCTACAACGACCAGATCAGCGCTGCGGCGATGAGCGGCGCCCTGCCCGACCTGCTGGACTTCGACGGCCCGCTGCTGGCGAATTATGTCTGGTCGGGATATGTCCGGCCGCTGGACGATCTGCTGCCGAAGGACATTTTCGACGATCTGCTGCCCTCGCTGAAGGCGCAAGGGACCTATCCGGTCGACGGCAAGCTGTACGGGATCGGCACCTTCGACAGCGGGCTGGCGCTGTGGGCGAACCGTCCGCTCCTGGAAAAGGCGGGCATCCGCATCCCAACCCTCCCGGAAGACGCCTGGACGCTGGCGGAGTTCGAGGATGCAATGGAGCGGCTGTCCAAGCTGGATGGCATCAAATGGCCGCTCGATGCCAAACTCAGCTACGGCAACGGCGAATGGTTCACCTACGGCTTCTCGCCCATCCTCCAGTCCTTCGGTGGCGACCTGATCGACCGCAAGAGCTGGAAGGCCGCGGGAACCCTGGATGGCGACGCCTCCGTCCGCGGGCTCCAGACCCTGCAGGGCTGGATCAGGCGCGGCTGGGTGACGCCCGCATCGGCCGGCGACACCAGCTTCTACGGCGACAAAACGGCGGCCATGGCGCTGGTCGGCCACTGGGCCTACCCCAACCATGACAAGGGTCTGGGCGAGAACGCCATCCTGATCCCGATGCCGAAGTTCGGCGGCCGGCAGGTGACCGGCCTCGGCTCCTGGAACTGGGGCATCTCGGCCGACAGCAAGCACCCGACCGAGACGGCGGCCTTTCTCGCCTTCCTGATGCGGCCCGAAGAGGTGGTCCGCATCTCCAACGCCAATGGCGCCGTTCCCGGCCGCAAGGCCGCGATCCCGCTTTCCAGCCTCTACAAGGAGGGCGGCAGGCTGAACCTGTATTACAGGCAATTGCTGACCATCGGCGTCTCCCGCCCCTTCCACCCGGCCTATCCGCTGATCACCCGCGCCTTTGCCGACGCCGTCAGCAATGTCGCATCCGGTGCCGACGTGAAGACCGAACTGCGCAAGGCGGCTGCCCGGATCGACCGCGGGATCGCCGAGAATGGCGGGTATCCGCCTTTCGGCGGCAAGAAGTAGGCGCCGTCTTGCCCATGAGGCACCGCCCCCCCTCGACCGTCCGGCCCTGCCCGGCGCGCTGTTGAAAGAGTTGGCGACGTGACTGATACCTCAATCGCACCTCCGGCGACCGGCCTGCCGCGGCGGGCGGTCGCAACGCGACCGAAGAAGGGCCGTGCGGTCGCGCTCATGCTGGCGCCGGCGCTGATTCTGCTGGCGCTGTTCCTGATCGTTCCCTTCGCCCTGTCGATCGGGCTGTCCTTCACCAACCACAATCTGCTCAACCGCCGGACCGTCACCCTGCTTGTCGGGCTGGACAATTACCTGTCGATCCTGGGCGACGAACGGTTCTGGCATGCCGCCTGGAACACCACGCGCTTCGCCCTGGTGGTGGTGCCGGTGCAGACCGTGCTGGCGCTGCTGCTGGCGGTGCTGGTCAATGCCGGCCTGCCCGGCCGCAACCTGTTCCGCGGACTCTATTTCCTGCCGACGGTGCTGTCCATGGCGGTGGTCAGCGTGGTGTGGGCCGGGCTGCTGCGGGCGCCGCAAGGCGTGCTCAACGCCCTGGTCGGCATCCTGTCGAACGGCGCGCTCGGCCCCTATGACTGGCTCGGCGACGAGGCTTTCGCCCTGCCCACGATCATGGTGCTCTCGATCTGGCAAGGCGTCGGCTTCCAGATGGTGATCTATCTGGCAGGCCTGCAATCGATCAACGCCGAACTCTACGAGGCGGCGCGCATCGACGGGGCCAACCGCTTCCAGCAATTCCTGCACATCACCCTGCCCAGCCTGCGCAATACCCACATCTTCGTCGTGCTGGCGACCACTGTCCTGGCCTTCAAGCTGTTCGGACAAGTCGACGTGCTGACCCAGGGCGGACCGCTGGACAGCACGAACACGCTGGTCCGCTACATCTTCACCGCCGGCTTCCGCGAACACCGCGTCGGCTATGCCTCGGCGGCGTCGGTGATCTTCTTTCTGCTGGTGCTGGCCATCGCGCTCGTACAGCGCGCCCTGGTGCGCGAAGACCGGGAGATCGGATCATGACCATGCCACGCCCTCCCTCCTTGCGGCTGCTGTCGCCGGCCGCGATGCTGACCTACACGGCGATGCTGGCGGCGGCGGCGATCATGCTGGGTCCGCTGGTGGTGATGCTGGTCACCAGCCTGAAGGCAGACGACGTGCAGATCGTCAGCGATCTCGGCAGCGCCCGCGCCTTCGTGCCCGGTCCGGTCAGCCTCGACAAGTACCGGGCGGTCCTGGCCGACCGGCAGATGCCCTTTCTGCGCTTCCTGCTCAACACCGTGGTGGTGGTGGTCTGCATCGTCGGCTTCGGCATCATCGTCAACTCGATGGCGGCCTATTGCCTGGCGCGGCGGCGGTTCCGCGGCCGCGACATGCTGCTGGCGGTCGTCATCGCGCTCATCATCGTCCCGGTCGAAAGCCTGGCCGTTCCCCTGCTGATGATGGTGAATGCCTTGGGATGGACGGAAAGCTACCACGTCCAGATCGTACCCTTCATCGCCCATCCCTTCTCGATCTTCCTGTTCTACCAGTATTTCGCGAAGCTTCCGAAGGATCTGGACGAGGCGGCGGCCATGGACGGCGCCTCCACCTGGCGGATCTACTGGTCGATCATCATGCCGCTGAGCGCACCGGTGATCGCGACGGTCGCCATCCTCCAGGGGCTGGAGTTCTGGAGCGCCTATCTGTGGCCGTTGATGGTCACCCGCGGGCCGGAGTTCCGCCCGCTGTCCGTCGCCGTGGCCCAGTTCTTCGGGCAGGAGCCGAGGCAGTGGGGTGAGGCGATGGCCTTCGCCAGCATGGCCTCCCTGCCCGTCGTCACCGCCTATCTCGTCTTTCAGCGCTGGTTCATCCAGAGCGTCGTCGGCGCCGCCGTCAAAGGATAAGCGATGTTCAATCCGCCCGATCAGTATGTGTGGGATTTCTGGACCGTCGAGGACCGGGGAGTCACCCATCTCTTCTATCTCAGCGCCCCGCGCAGCCTGCCGGATCCCGAAATGCGCCATGCCAATGCGCGCTGCGGCCATGCGGTGTCCCGCGACCTTGTTCACTGGACCCGACTGCCGATGGCGCTGGAACCCGGGCCGGCGGGGTCGTGGGACGACCGCGCGATCTGGACCGGCAGCGTGTGCCGGGCCGGCGGGCGCTGGGCCATGCTCTACACCGGAACCAATTGGGCCGAGGACGGCAAGATCCAGCGCGTCGGGCTCGCTTGGTCGGACGATCTGATCAGCTGGAGCAAGGATCCCGCCAACCCGGTGATCGAGGCGGACCCCTCGCGTTACCTCGGCCGGAATCCCGCCCATCATCAGGAACTGGCCTGGCGCGATCCCTTCCTGATGCCGGATCCCGCGGGCGACGGCTATCTCGCCTACATCACGGCGCAGCGGCTCGGGACGGCATCGGGCAAGCCGGGCTGCGTAGCGCTGGCCCGTTCCGCCGATCTGCGCTCCTGGACGGTTGGCGGGCCGGTCACCGAGATGGACGAGTTCTTCCTGATGGAGATACCGCAGGTCATCCCATGGAAAGGCCGCTACATCCTGGTCTTCAATGCGGACCGCAGCTGGGTGCGGGAGGACAGCGATGCGCCGGTGGCCACCGGCGCCTTCTATGCCGTGTCGGACCGCTGCGACGGCGGCTTCCGCTATGCCGGTCCCCTGGCGGTCGGACCGACCAATGCGCTGTTCGGGATCAAGCTGCTGCCGGCCCCGGATGGAAGCCCGGCCGCAATCGGCTGGCGGGGCTACCAGCCGGACGGCAGTTTCCTGGGTGGGATCACCGACCCTCTGCCGGTGCGCATCGGGCCGGACGCCCGGATCGACTGCCTGACGCCGTGACCGGCCCCCACCCCGATCGGAACCGCTGACAAGGATTGGGAGGCCTCCCGCAATGGCACCCGTGACGCTGCACAACATCCGCAAGAGCTATCAGCAGCACGCCGTTATCCACGGCATCGATCTCGACATCGCCCATGGCGAGTTCATCGTCTTCGTCGGCCCGTCGGGCTGCGGGAAATCGACCCTGCTGCGCATGATCGCCGGGCTGGAGCCCATCTCGTCGGGCGAGATGCTGATCGACGGCCTGCGGGCCAATGACCAGGACCCCGTCGAGCGCGGCGTGGCGATGGTTTTCCAGTCCTATGCCCTCTATCCGCACATGACCGTGCGCGAGAACATGGCGTTCGGACTGAAGATGGCGAAGGCCAGCCGGGCGGTGATCGACCAGCGCGTGGCGGAGGCGGCGCTGATCCTTCATCTGGAGCATCTGCTGGACCGGCGCCCCCGCGCGCTGTCGGGCGGCCAGCGCCAGCGCGTCGCAATCGGCCGGGCGATCGTCCGCCATCCCAAAGTGTTCCTGTTCGACGAACCCCTGTCGAACTTGGACGCCGCCTTGCGGGGCAACATGCGGCTGGAGATCGCCCGGCTGCATCGGGACATCGGCAACACCATGATCTACGTCACCCACGATCAGGTGGAGGCGATGACGCTGGCCGACCGCATCGTCGTCCTGAACGCCGGCAGGGTGGAACAGGTGGGCACGCCGCTGGAGCTCTACGAACGTCCCGCCAACCGGTTCGTCGCCGGTTTCCTGGGGTCGCCGGCCATGTCCTTTTTGACCGGAAGGGTCGAAGCGGTCAACGGGGGCGGGGTGCGGGTCGGGCTCCTCGACGGCAGTTCGGTGCAGTCGGACTGCCGTCCCGGCCCGACGACCAAGGTCGGCGACTCCGTCACCGTGGGCATCCGGCCGGAAGCCCTGAGCGCCGGAAACCAATGGGGCTTCCGTCTGATGCTGGAGATCCGGGACATCGAGTATCATGGGGACCGCGGCTTCCTGCATGGTGCCGGCCCAGGCATGGAGGCCCTGACCGCGGCGATTCCCGGTGGAAAGCGCTTCCGCGTCGGCGAGCGGGTGGAAGTTTTCTTCCAACCCGACGCGCTGCACCTGTTCGATGCCTCCGGTGCCGCCCTGGCGCGGGCGAACCACTGACAGGTTCTGCCAGGAGCCGCCTCAGGACGGCGGGGTTGCATTCCCATGCGCATGGCGACGGTATAGGATCGCGGTTCCATCCGTCCAATGTCCTGAGTGCCATGTCCAGCCGTCCGACCATCAAAAGCGTTGCTGCCGAAGCCGGAGTGTCCACGACCACGGTTTCCCTGGTCGTGAACAACAACGCCGACGCCATCCCCGAAACGACCCGCGAGCGGGTGTGGCAGGCGGTACGCAAGCTCGGTTACCGGCCGAACCCAAGCGCCCGGGCGCTCAGTTCTTCCCAGACACATACCATCGGCTTCATCACGGACGTGATCGCATCGTCGGGTTATGCCGGACGCACGATCGTTGGTGCCCAGGAACTGAGCTGGGCCAACGACAAAGTCCTGCTGATCGTGAATACCGGGGGCGATGCCGCCATCACCCGCGCCGCGGTCGATATGCTGCGCGACCGGCAGGTCGACGGCATCATCTACGCCGCCATGTCCATGTGCGCGGTGGAGTTGCCGGCCGAACTGCTGACGATGCCGACGGTGCTGGTGAACGCCTATGACCCGCAGGACCGCTTTCCCTCCATCCTCGCGGACGAGGAGTTGGGCGGCTATGCCGCCACCCGCGCGCTGATCGAAGCCGGACACCGACGCATCGGCCTGTTGTACGGCCTGCCGGAAGTGGATGCCGGCCGCGAACGGCTGGCTGGCTACCGGCGGGCGCTGGCGGAGGCCGGCATCGCCTGGGACGATCGGTATGTCCGCAGCGATTGCTGGTTCCCGGAAGGCGGCCACCGCTCCACCATGGCTCTGATGGCGCTGGAACAGCAGCCGACCGCGCTGTTCTGCATCAACGACTGGGTGGCGATGGGCTGCTACGAAGCCCTCAAGGAGCTTGGACTGTCCATCCCGAAGGACGTGGCCGTCATCGGCTATGACAACCACGAGCTGGCCGGATTGCTGCGGCCGGGTTTGACCACCATGCAACTGCCTCATTACGAACTCGGCCGCAAGGCAGTGGAATATCTTCTTGGATCACCGGAGGCGCAGGCGGCCAATCGGATGATCCGCGTGCCCTGCCCGCTGATCCGCCGCAGCTCCATCTGATACCAACGGCCATCGCAGAAAAATAGCAGGTGTCCGCGCTGGCCGGCGCGGCGGCGGCACAAGCCGCACCCATCGCACTACCGATTTAGTAAATCGCTTCACTAAATCGGTTGACTCAAATTGATCGTATGCCCTACAATCAATTTCAGCCGGACAAACCGGGGCGACGATGGGCGGGGATCATCCGCTCTGCTGCCAGCGTCCCGGTTCGACCCGACCGGTTCAGCCGCTCCTATGCTGGCGGAACATCCCGTTTTCCCGCCATCGCCATCCCGCGCAACGCCGCGGGGTGACCCCGTGCCGCCATATCGACGCGGCCCGCCATCACGACAACGAACGCCCAAAAGGGGGGAAGTTATGCCTGGATTTTCACGGTATTGCGGCGTGTCCGCCGCGACTTTGGCATTGGCCGGCTGCCTGGGGGCGGCCGAGGCAAGCGCCGAAACCGGCTTCAAGCTGCTGCTGGGCGGCGACGCCTATTTCGAAGGCGGCGCCGTCGACCAGAAGCTTGACGCCGGCCAGCGCTCCGTCGAGTTCCGCAACCGCGTCCGCCTGAAGGTCGCCCCGACCGCCACCGCCGACAATGGCCTGCAATATGGCGCGCGCCTCACCCTGATGGCCGCCAACGGCGACCGCACCGCGTCCGACGACGGCGCCTACCTGTTCGTGAAGGGCAGCTTCGGCCAGATCAGCGCCGGCGGCCAGGGCGGCCCCAGCGACGACAGCGGTGTCATCGCCCCGTCCGACTGGGGAACCGGCGGCGTCGACGGCGCCTTCGCGGCCTTCCTCGGCAACACCGGCGCCAACGTGCCGTCAATGACCACCAACCTGAAGGCGCTGAAGTCGGGAGACGCCGGCACCCGGCTGGTCTACTCCTCGCCGCGCTTCTCCGGCCTGCAGGCGGTGGTCAGCTATCAGCCGCAGACCGGCAGCTTCAACACCAACATCGACCGCAACAAGAGTCTGACCCCGGCGGACGCCACCCACACCGGCGGTTACTCCGACGTCGTTGAAGGCGGCGTGAACTACGACGACCAGCTGGGCGACGTCGCCGTCAAGGGTGCCGCCTACGTCCTGGGAGGCCAGGCCCGCAACTCCGCCGCCGGCGCGTCGTTCGAGCGGCTGACCTCCTATCATCTCGGCCTGTCCGCCGCCTATGGCGGGCTGAAGCTCGGCGGCAGCTATTCCTGGGGCGGCGAGAGCGGCTACATCCGCAGGGCCAGCAACAGCGCGGCCACAGACCGCGGCGGTCAGAATGTCTGGACCGTCGGCGCGCAATACACTTTGGCCGCCTACACGCTGGGCGTCGGCTACCTGCATTCGAAGGACGCCGGCGACCTCGCCGTGCGCGGCAACCGCAACTTCGACCTCATCACCACCGGCATCCGCTACGTTGCGGCGCCGGGCTTGGCCTTCGGGGCGGAATACAACCACTTCCGCCTGAACTCCGACGTCGCGAGCCAGAACGATCGCGGCAACATGGTCCTGGTCCGGACGAGCCTGGACTTCTAGGTCTCCCATCGTCCTCTGACGTTAGCGTCCATCCCAGTGCGACTGGCCGGTTGCCGGCATGTGCCTTCTCACGACGGCCAATGCCCGGCAACCGGCACCTTTTTTCATCAACCGCTCGCTTCGGAGTCCCTCGCCATGCACTCCGCACTCCCGACCGGCACCTTGCCGATAGGCCGCAGATTCGGCGTCCAGGCGAAACTGCTTGCCGCCTTCATCGGCATGGCGGCCATCACCGTCGGGGTCTGCGGAAGCGGACTGTTGTCTCTCTCCGCCCTGATGAAGCCGCTCGACCGTGTGGTTTCGGTCAGCCTGCCCAATATGGAACTGGCAAATCGCCTGGCTTCCGCGAGTGCCGGCATCGCTCTGGCCGCCCCGTCGCTGGACGCTGCCGACAGCGAGGACACGAGGGCCCGGCTGTTCGAGGACATCGACAATCGCGGCCGGATGCTCACTGCCCTGATCGATGAGGTCGAGAGCCGCCATGACGGCGAATTCGGGAACGATTTGCGCAGCTCGATGACGAGCCTGCTGGCGACACTCGGGACGGCAAACGGAACGGTGGCGCGACGGCTCGACCTCCGTACCCGCCGGCAGGCGGCGCTCTCGGCGCTCGATCACGATGCAGACCGGCTCGACGCGGAACTGACCCCCCTGATCGAAATGCTGGGTGTGGAGCTCCGCAGCAAGGGAGACACGGTTCAATCCTCCCTCGATTTCGAACTCGACGCGCTGACGGAGGCATTGGCCGGCTTCCGGCAGATGTCCGGCAGCGCTGCCCCCGACGCCGCCTCGGGTGGCGAGCCGTTGGCCGCCCTGGAGCGTGCCGTCGCCACGGCAACCGACAATGCCCGCGCGCAACTGCGCGAAGGATTGTCCCCCCTTCTGAGCCGCGGCCTGCTGCGATTCCGGGCGGCATTGGAAACGGCAACCCACGGCAGCATCGTCGCGGGCATTCTCCGCGAGGCGAGCCAAACGATCGACGAACGGCGCTTGGCCCAACTGGAACAGGAGTATTCGAGCCAGACGGTCCTGCTCTCGAACAGGGTAAGGCTTCTCCAGCGGGGCGGCGACGGGAAGGACGTCGCCGCGCTTGCCGGAACTGTCGAGACACTGATCGCCCATGGCCGGGGCGAGGACGGTCTCTTCGCATTGCGCCGCTCCGAAACGTCAGCGATGCGGGAAGGCGCTGCGATCCTGGCCGAAAACCGGCAACGCGCGGAAGAACTGTCCGCAGGGGTCGACACGCGGATCGCCGCCATGCGCGCGGACGCCCACGCCGCGGTCGAAACGGTCGGCGCGACCCTGGCGGCCGATCGCCTGACGATGATGCTTTCCGCCGCGGCCAGTGCCGTGGCCGCACTGCTGCTGATCTGGGGCGTCGGACACCGGATGATCGTGTCGCGGCTGCGCCGGCTGGCCTCGGCGATGCTGGCGATTGCCGGCGGCCGGCTCGATTCGGAAATTCCGGCCGGCGGTGCCGACGAGATCGGCGAGATGACCGAAGCGCTGACGGTTTTCCGCGACACCGCCCTCGTCGCCCGCGATGCCGGCGCGCGCGCCGAACGCGAGCGGAACCGCGCCGCGGAGGAGCGGTCGCGCACGATGCACGAGATCGCCGAGCAGATCGAAGACCTCGTCCGGTCGGTGCTGCACAGCGTGTCGGCCTCGGCATCGGGAATGCAGGAGATCGCCCAGGGAATGAGCCGGACCGCGCATGCGACCGCCGAGGAGACCGTCATGGCGACCGACAGCTCCCGTCAGGCGGAAGACAGCGTCAGGGCGGTGGCGGCAGCGACGGCGGAACTGTCGCACTCCATCGGCGCGGTGCGCGACCGCGTGCTGCGCTCCGGCACGATCGCCCGCGACGCGGCCGCGACGGTCACGCGCACGAACGAGGCCATCGACGGCCTTGCCGCCAGCGTGCGCGCCATCGGCGACATCGTCGGACTGATCAGCGGGATTGCGGCCCAGACCAATCTCCTGGCGCTCAATGCCACGATCGAGGCGGCCCATGCCGGGGAGGCCGGAAAGGGGTTCGCCGTCGTCGCGGCCGAGGTGAAGGCCCTGGCCGGAGAGGTCGCGGCGGCGACCGACGACATCACCGGACAGATCGCCAGCATCCGCAACACGACGGAACAGGTGGTGGCGGCGACCCGCAGCATCGCCGCCGTCGTCAACCAGATCAACGACCTCTCCCTCGACGTGTCCGAAACGGTCGAACGGCAGCGGGACATCACCGGCATGATCGCGCAGAACGTCGAAGTCGCCATGACGGGCGCCGGGCGGGTCCGCGACACCATCGACACCGTCGCCAGATCCGCCGGCACCGCCGGCGAGACCGCGGACCGGGTCCTGTCCGCCTCGGCGACGGTCGTCCGGGCGGTCGAGGCCCTGGACACGGAGGTCGGCACGCTGGTGGCCCGCATGAGGCGCTGACTCCCCAGCCCCTTGGCCAGCCCGGAGGCCAGTGACCGAAATGCCTCCGTCAACCACGACAGCTTGCGCGCGTCGATCTGATAAAGCGTTTTATTGAACCGATTGACTGATAGTGGAACGTACCCTATAGCATCCATGTCCAGCGGATCCGAACGGGGTCCGAACAGGATGCGGCAAGCGGTCCGCTGCTCCCGGCGCAGCCTTCTCCCCGGCGGGTCCGGCCGTCATGCCGAGAAGACAGTCTGTTCAAGCCGCCATCGCCATGCCGCGCAACGCCAAGGGCTTATCATGCCCCGCCATGCGTCCGGCGGTCTGCCTTTGCAACAACAAACGCGTTCGAACAGGAGGAAGTCATCTTGGAACTCAACGCCGCCAGAGCGATCCTTTCCACCATCGGAGGGGCGGGGAACATCGTCAGCGCAGCCCATTGCGCAACGCGCCTGCGCCTCGTTCTGAAAGACCCCGCCGCTGTCGACAAGACGGCATTGGAGAAGATCGAGGCCGTCAAGGGGACGTTCCTCTCCGGCGGGCAGTTCCAGATCGTCATCGGTCAGGGCGCGGTGAAGCGCGTGTTCGACGGCGTCATCGCCCTCGGCGTCAAATCGGTGTCGGTGGAGGAGGCGAAGGCGGACGCCGCCGCGAACCTCAACATCCTCCAGCGCCTGGCGCGGCTGCTCTCCAACATCTTCGTTCCGATCATCCCGGTGATCGTCGCCAGCGGCCTGCTGATGGGCGCCCTCGGCATGGCGACGACGCTCGGCTGGCTGACCGGCCAGTCGTCGCTGTTCCAGCTTCTCAACATCGTGTCGAACACCGCGTTCGTCTTCCTGCCGATCCTCGTCGCCTTCTCCGCCGCCCGCGAGTTCCGTGTGAGCCCCTTCATGGCTGCGGCGCTGGGCGGCATCATGATTCATCCGGATTTGCAGAATGCCTGGACGGTCGGCACCGGCGTGAAGGAATACTGGGATCTGTTCGGCATTCCGGTCGCCAAGCTCGGCTATCAGGGCACCGTGCTGCCGATCCTGATCGCGGTCTGGGTCATGAGCCACATCGACCGGCTGGTCCGCCGGGTGGTGCCCGATATGTTCGACATCGTGCTGACGCCGTTCCTGACGCTCCTGGTCTCGGCCTTCTTCGCCCTGACGGTCCTCGGTCCGGCCGGCCGGATTCTCGGGGACGGCATCTCCGTCGGCCTCCAGGCGCTCTACACCCATGGCGGCGTCCTCGCTGGCCTCCTCTTCGGGGGCGTCTATTCGGCGATCGTTGTGACCGGCGTCCACCATTCCTTCCATGCGATCGAGGCGGGCCTGCTGGCCAATCCGGCGATCGGCATCAACTTCCTTCTGCCGATCTGGGCGATGGCCAACGTCGCCCAGGGCGGTGCCGCCCTGGCGGTCTTCTTCCGCACGGACGACATCAAGGTGAAGCAGATCGCCCTGCCGGCTTCGCTTTCCTGCCTGCTCGGGATCACCGAGGCCGCTATCTTCGGTGTCAACCTGCGCTTCGTCCGGCCCTTCGTCTGCGCAGCGGCGGGCGGCGCGGTCGGCGGCGCCTTCGTCGTCGCCACCAAGGTCGGCATGACGGCGGTCGGCGTCACCGGCATTCCCGGCATCGCCATCGTCGAGCCGACCTCCATCCCGAGCTATCTCATCGGGATGCTGATCGCCTTCGCCGTCGCCTTCGCCGGTTCCTGGCTCTTCGGTCTCAAGAAGGGCCAAGCCTGATTTCCCCATTCCCCGACCTCGGAAAGAGCGTTCTTTGCGCACCGAAAACAGCATTCCCATGCCGGACCCGAATCGTGATCCCTGGCGCCCGCAGTTCCACCTTTCGGCACCGGTCGGGCTGATCAACGACCCGAACGGCCTGATCCATTGGAAGGAGGCTCATCACATCTTCTTCCAATGGAATCCGCTTGGCTGCACCCACGAAAACAAGTGCTGGGGCCATGCGCGGTCGGCCGATCTCGTAAACTGGGAGTTCCTGCCGCTCGCGCTCGCGCCGACGGAACGCTTCGAAAGCCACGGCTGCTATTCCGGTTCCGCGGTCGCCGACGGGGACGAGCTGGTGCTGGTCTATACCGGGAATGTCAGGAACGGGCTGGGGGAACGGGAAACCCACCAGTGCCTCGCCCGCTCCGGCGACGGCATCCGGTTCGACAAGCGGGGTCCGGTGATCACCGGACCCTCTCCTGGCTACACCACCCATTTCCGCGACCCGAAGGTCTGGCGCGACGAGACGGGCTGGTGGATGGTGCTCGGCGTCCAGACCAAGGATCTCGCCGGCACCGTGCTGCTGCTGCGTTCGCCCGACCTGCTGGGCTGGAGCGTCGTCGGACCGATCCTTGCAGCCGGCCAACATGGCTACATGTGCGAATGCCCCGATCTGTTCCGGATTGGCGGCAGCGACGCGCTGATATTCTGCGAACAGCACCATGGGGACGGTGATGGCGGCTCGGGGTTTTCCCCCAACGTCGCCGGGGTGGTGATCGGGCGCATCGATCTCGACACCGGCCGTTTCGATCATGGCCTCTTCCATCCGCTCGACCATGGCCGCGACTTCTATGCACCGCAGAGCTGGCTGGCACCCGACGGCAGACGCCTGCTGATCGGCTGGATGGGGCTGCCGGAACAGACGGCGGCTCCCACCGTAGACGCAGGTTGGATGCATTGCCTGACCATCCCCAGGGAACTGGCGCTGGCCGGTGATCGTCTCCACCAGCGTCCGGCCCGCGAGCTTGCCGCCCTGCGGGGGGAAGAACGCAGCGTCGAAGATCTCGCCGTCGCCGGGAAACGGTGGATCGACGGCCTCGAAGCCACCGCATGCGAAATCAGGCTGGATCTGGCCCCGGAGGAAACAGGCGATCTTGCGCTTGTCCTGCGGGCCGCCGCCGGCGAGCCGGTCACCCTCGCCTTCCTGCGCGACACCGGCGAAATCCGGTTGCATGGGCCGGGGATCGACGGGCGGATATCGCTGCTGGGCCTGACGGTCGCCAGCCGGCCGGTCGAGACGGTCACCGTCTTCGTCGACCGCTCCAGCATCGAGGTCTTCATCGACGGCGGAGACATCGTTCTTTCCGCCAGGACCTATCCGCATCCGTCGCCCACGAGAATCGGCCTCCGCTCCGAGCAGGGCGCAAGGGTGCTGCGCCTGACCCATTGGCCGCTCGGCAAGTCGTTCAGCCACGAGAAGCAGACATGTCGCGCGGAACAGCGCTGACATCCAAGGAGACGAGACCATGTTCCTGAGCCGCATGTTCGGTCGCAAGCCGGCCGCCGAGACCGCGGAAGCCACCGTCCCGACCGGTGCCCCGACCGGTGCCCCGGTGTCCGGCCCGGTCGACGTCGCCGCGCCGCTCGCCGGCCGGCTGATCGATATCGGCGAGGTGCCGGATCCGGTGTTCGCCGGGCGCGTTCTGGGGGATGGAATCGCCATCGACCCCGACGGCGCCGTGCTCCACGCGCCGTTCGACGGACGGGTCACGGGGCTGCACGAAGGCCGCCATGCGATCAATCTGCGCGCCGCGAACGGGGCGGAGGTCCTGATCCACATCGGCATCGACACCGTGGGCCTCCATGGGCAGGGCTTCCATCTGCATGTCGCCGAAGGCGCCCAGGTCGGCCGCGGCGCCCCGCTGGTCACCTTCGAACCGGACGTGATCAGGCCGAAGGCCCGCTCGATGGTCGTCCTGATGATCGTCACCAACGGCGAAGGCTGGAGCCTGCGCGACCTCCGGGAGCCCGGACCGGTCGGTATCGGGGAGATCTGCTGCCGGCTGGCACCGGTCGATGAGGCCACCGACGCCTCCCCGTTGAGCGCCCCCCTCCCGGCGACCGCTCCAGTAGCCCGGCCCCCTGCCGAGACCGCAATCGTCCGCCGGATCGCGGAAATCCGCGATCCGTTCGGCCTGCATGCCAGACCGGCCGGCGTCGTCGCCGATCACGCCAAGAAAAGCCCGGTGCCGATCACCGTCAGCCTTGGCGGCCGGCAGGCCGATGCCCGCAGCGCCGTCTCGTTGATGGTGCTCGGCGCACATTGCGGTGATCTGCTGACCATCGAGGCGCAGGGACAGGATGGCGCCGCCGCCGTCGATGCGATCGTCGCCTTTCTCGGTACGCCGACAGCGGCCGGCGAGGACCGGCCCGCCGCGGAGGAGCATCAAGCGGCGCCGGTCGCCGTGAATGCCTCCCCCCTGCCGTTCGGCGAGCCGGTGAGCCTGCGTGGCGTCACCGCCGCTCCCGGGCAAGCCGTGGGCCATACGCTGCGGCTGGTCCGCGAAGATCTCGCCTTCGCCGCCACGGCTGCCGACCCCGCCGCGGAAACCGCCGCTCTCGAACAGGCGCTCGTGGCGACCCGCGCGCGGATCGCCGCCCTGATCGCGGAACTCGGCGACGAGGGCGAACGGGGCCGCCACGGCGGCAAGCAAGCCGAGATCCTCGGTGCCCATCTCTCCTTTCTCGACGATCCCTTCCTAAAGGCCGCGGCCGACCGCCTGATCGCCTCGGGCAAGAGCGCGCCCTTCGCCTGGAAGGCCGCGGTCGATGAGCAGATCACCGCGTTGCGCGGTCTCGGCAACCGAGTGCTCGCCGAACGGGCGACCGATCTGGAAGATATCCAGCGCCGCGTCCTGCTCCAACTTCTCGGGCGGACGGAGGAGCGTCTGCGACTGGGCGACCGTACCGTCCTGATCGCGGACGACCTGCTGCCATCGCAGTTCGCCGAGTTGGAACTCGACCGCGTGGCCGGCATCTGCCTCGCCGCCAGCGGCCCCACCTCCCACGTCGCCATCCTCGCCGCGTCCCGCGGCATCCCGGCCGTGGTGGCAATCGGCCCCGACGCCCTGCGTGTGCAGGACGGCCAGGCGGTGATCATCGACGCCGGAAAGGCCGACGTGTGGATCAATCCTCCGTCGGATTCCATCACGTCGGTCGAGCGGGCGATCACGGTTCGCCGTGCCCGCCTCGCCGAGGCGCGCGCGGCGGCCGGGGCCGATTGCTGCACCACCGACGGGGTCCGCATCGAGGTCGTCGCAAATCTCGGTTCGCTTGCGGACGCCGGCCGGGCGATGGAGAACGGCGCGGAAGGCTGTGGACTGCTCCGCTCCGAATTCCTGTTCCTCGACCGCACAGAGGCGCCGGACGAGGACGAGCAGTATCGCGAATATCAGGCGATCACGACCGCGCTCGAAGGCCGCCCGACCATCATCCGCACCCTCGACGCCGGCGCCGACAAGGATGTGCCGTACATCCACCTGCCGGCGGACGAGAATCCGGCGCTCGGCTTGCGCGGCATCCGCACCAGCCTGTGGCAGCCGGAGATCCTGCGAACGCAGGTCAGGGCGATCCTTCGGGTCGAACCCTTCGGCACTTGCCGGATCCTGCTGCCGATGATCGCCACGCTCGCCGACTTCCGCACCGTCAAGACGGTGATCGAGGCGGAACGGATCGCCCTCGGCCGCGAAACGCCGATTGAGGTGGGGGTGATGGTAGAGGTGCCGTCCGCGGCGCTGACGGCGAAGCGCTTCGCGCGGGAGGTGGACTTCTTCTCGGTCGGAACCAACGACCTGACCCAGTATGCGCTGGCGATGGATCGCTGCAACCCTCGTTTGGCACAGCAACTCGACCCCTTCCATCCGGCCGTCCTGCGCCTGATCGCCGATGCCGCGGAAGGAGCGGCGACGCATGGCCGCTGGATCGGGGTCTGTGGCAATCTCGCTTCCTACCCGATCGCGGCCCCGCTCCTCATCGGCCTTGGCGTCACCGAACTTTCGGCCGGCCCCGAGGCGATCCCAGAGATAAAGGCCGCCGTGCGCAAACTGATCATGCCCGACTGCATCGCGGTGGCGAAGGCCGCTCTCGACCTCGACGACGGCGAGGCGGTCCGCAGCCTACTCGCCACCCATTGGCCGGAACTCTAAACAAGACCGCCGCGCTCAAGGAGAACAACAATGATTCTGGTCGCAGGGGAAGCCGTCATCGATCTCGTCGAGCGCCACCATTCCGATGGCGGTCACGTATTCGAGCCGGTCATTGGCGGATCACCGCTCAACGTTTCCGTCGGGCTGGCACGGCTCGGACAGCCCGTCGCCTTCCTCGGCGCGCTGTCGGGCGACCGGCTTGGAATGCGGATCACGGCTGCCCTGGGTCGCGAGGGCGTCAATCTCCGCTTCACCCGCCGGTCGGACAGGCCCTCGTCATTGGTCCTGGCCGCGCTCGACGACCGGGGTGTCCCCGACTACACCTTCTTCCTTGCCGGCGCCGCCGACTTCGCGATGACCGAAGGCGATCTGCCAATGGCGGAAGCCTGTTTTTCCGCCATTCATTTCGGGTCGGTCGCCGCCTTCCTGGATCCGACGGGGAAGACCTTGGCTGATTTCGTCGCGGCGCGACGGATGCAAAGCGTCATCTCGTTCGATCCCAACATGCGGCCGACCGTCACTCCCGACCGGGACGCCACCGTCGCCCGCTTCAATCGGCTGCTTCCGTTCGTCGACATTCTCAAGGCCAGCGCCGAGGATGTCGATTGGCTGTACAGCGATGCCGACCTCACCAGGACCGTCAGCGCATGGTCGCAGCTCGGACCCAGAATCGCCGTCGTCACCGCCGGTCCCGATGGTGCCTTCGCGGCGATCGCAGGAGAGGTCATTCATGTTCCCAGCCCGGCGGTGAGCGTCGTCGACACGATCGGTGCCGGCGACACCTTCCAGGCGGCCCTCCTCGATGGCCTCGCCAGCCAAGGCTTTCTCTCGCGCACTGCGATCGGCACCCTCGACCTCGCTGATTTGCGTCCGATCATCGAAAGGGCCGCCACCGCCGCGGCAATTACCTGTTCGCGGCGTGGTGCTGATCTTCCCCGTGCCGCCGAACTTTCCCAGCTTGTCAAGCCGCGTCAAAGGACCGCTGACGTCAAGGAGTCCAACGCATCATGACCGCGCTAACCCGTTCCCCCGCCTGGGCCGCCCTCGCCCAACACCGCCAGGACATGGCCGGCACGCACATGCGTGACCTGTTCGCCGCCGATCCAGGCCGGTTCAAAGCCTTTTCGACGGAGGCGGCCGGGCTGTTCCTCGACTATTCGAAGAACCGCATCACCCAGGACACGCTCCGCCTGCTGCTCGATCTCGCCCGCCAGCAGGATGTCGAGGGGGCGCGTGCCCGCATGTTCGGCGGCAAGCCGATCAACCTGACGGAAAAGCGCGCCGTCCTGCACACGGCGCTCCGCAACCGCTCCGACCGCGCCGTCACCGTCGATGGCCGCGACGTGATGCCGGGGGTGCGCGCGGCGCTGGAGCGGATGGATGCCTTCGCCAATTCGGTGCGCGACGGCGAGTGGCGCGGCTACAGCGGCCAGCCGATCACCGACGTGGTGAACATCGGCATCGGCGGCTCCGACCTCGGCCCCGTCATGGCGACGGAGGCGCTGAAGCCCTTCGCCCACGCCTATGTGGCGCTGCATTACGTCTCCAACGTCGATGGCACCCATCTGGCCGAACAGCTGAAGTGGCTGGACCCGGAGACGACTTTGTTCGTCATCGCGTCCAAGACCTTCACGACGCAGGAGACGCTGACCAACGCCCATTCCGCCCGCCGCTGGTTCCTGGAGACCGCGCAGGACGAGGGGCATGTCGCCAAGCACTTCGTCGCCGTCTCCACCAACGAGGCGGAGGTGCGCAAGTTCGGCATCGACCCGGCCAACATGTTCGGTTTCTGGGACTGGGTCGGCGGCCGTTATTCGCTGTGGTCGGCCATCGGCCTGCCGATCATGATCGCCATCGGCCCGGAGCGCTTCGCCGAGATGCTGGCCGGCGCCCATGCGATGGACGAGCATTTCCAGACCGCGCCGCTCGAGCACAACATGCCGGTGCTGCTGGCGCTGCTGGGCGTCTGGTACCGCAATTTCTGGGATGCCTCGTCCTACGCGGTGCTGCCCTACGACCAGTATCTGCACCGCTTCCCCGCCTATCTCCAGCAGCTGGACATGGAGAGCAACGGCAAGTTGATGACCCGCGGCGGCGAGCCGGTGGATTACCAGACCGGCCCGGTGCTGTTCGGTGAGCCCGGCACCAACGGCCAGCACGCCTTCTACCAGCTAATCCACCAGGGCACCTCGCTGATCCCCTGCGACTTCGTGGCGGCGGCGACCACCCACAATCCCATCGGGGCGGAGGCCGGCGCCCATCACCGCATCCTGCTGTCCAACGTCTTTGCCCAGGCCGAGGCACTGATGCGCGGCAAGACCGCCGACGAGGTGCGGGCGGAGATGACCAAGGCCGGCAAGCCAACGGATGAGGTCGAGGCACTGGTCCCCCACCGCGTCTTCCCCGGCAACCGCCCGTCCAACACCATCCTGATGCAGAGCCTGACTCCGGCGACGCTGGGCGCCCTGATCGCGCTGTACGAGCACAAGGTCTTCGTCCAGGGCATCGTCTGGGACATCAACAGCTTCGACCAGTGGGGCGTGGAGTTGGGCAAGCAGTTGGCCAACACCATCCTGCCGAAGATGGAGAGCGGGCCGGCTGAGGGGGCACATGATAGCTCCACCACCGGACTGATGGCGTGGTGGCAGGCACACCGGTTCCGTTGCAAAGTTTGATGGCGGATGCGGTGAGCCGCGGTATCGACACCGTCAGGCGGCCGCTCCGAACAGGTTGGCGATGAAGGTCGCCTGGGCGAGCATGTCGTTGGCAGGCATGGCGGCAACCTGCCCCTTGCGCACCATCGCCAGGATCTCGTAGCCGGCGATCGTCCGGCGCGCCGTGTGGAAGCCCTGAAACCCGAGCCCCGGCCGGACCAGCCGTTTGATCCGTCGGTGATCCTGTTCAACAATGTTATTGAGGTACTTGACCTGGCGCAGCTTGGTGAAGCGCCACAGCTCGCCGTTCTCCTTCATCGCCTTGGTCGCGCTCGGATAGGCGGCGTTCGTGTCCACGGTGAGGGTGCGCGGGTTCACCGTGTGTGCCTGCTTCTGCGCCTTGCGGGAGAAACGCCGGGCCGCGGCCGCATCGCGCTTGGCGCTGAGCAGGAAATCGATGGTCTGCCCGCGCGCATCGACGGCGCGGTATAGGTACATCCAGCGGCCCTTCACCTTCACGTAGGTCTCGTCCACCCGCCAGGAGCCGGTGGTCATCCGCAGGTGCGGACGGAGGCGCTTGTCCAGTTCCGGGGCATAGACCTGGATCCAGCGGCAGAGCGTCGTGTGATCGACGGCAACGCCGCGGTCGGCCAGCATCCGTTCCAGATCGCGGTAGCTGATCGGGAACTGCAGGTACCAGCGCACCGCCCACAGGATCACCTCGGCCGTGAACTGCCGGCCCTTGAACGGGCTCCTCCTGCTGCGCATCACCGTGTCACCTCAACCGTCGAAAGCGGCCGGGTTTTACCTGATC
>NZ_CP170461.1:0-370987 GCF_042604625.1 Azospirillum sp. A29 | reverse complement strand
AATTTCCTCACACGCGGCAGCTTGAGAGAGTCGGGAAAGACGATGTCGAGGGTCCTCGGCGGATCACGCCGAGCTTCGGAGTCGGGGCCGATCGATGGATACCGGTGCCAAACCGTTCACACACGACGATATCAAGGACGGAAAGCAAATAATCGCTTCCGTAAAATCTATTCCTTCATTAAGACACTTAACAAACAAATCTAATCTCCTAAAGATTCGAAAATTCAGAGTAAACATAATGTCAATTCAAACTCGGAACTCATCGCATTTCTCTTCTTTTTTAAAAATTTCTCGTATCGGTTGCAGTTCAAATCGATTGTCAATCATGATAATTCTCGTAATATTTTTATATTTCTAGAAACAACTCAGAACATCATTTCCTGAAGACTTTAAAACACACGACCACTAAAGTATTACCACCCAAGTTAATATCAAATTAGCATGAAAGCGGGCAAACAGCTTTTCGAATGCCCTTATGCCGCATATCCATAGGTTGCCGCGGGCGCGCGGCTGCTCTACCGGCCTTTACAGGACAATCTTTGGGGATATCGGTTGCGACGGCCGGCCCGGCGTCGGTTCAAAGCAGGACTTCGGCGTCCCAGGGGTCGTACGGCACCAGCATGCGCCGTTGACGATCCGGGCGGACGAACCGCCGGGCGGTCCGGTTCAGCAGGCCGGCCGCGAAGGAAAAGGTGCTGTTGGAGATCGCCAGCACATCGGCGACGCACAGCGCATGGAAATCGGTGAAGAACTCGGCACCCGCCAGAGGCTTGCCCAGGTCGGTGGCGAGAATGGGGGAAAAGGGGGCGAAGGCTCCGGCCAGTTCCGGCGCGTCGGTCGCCAGATAGAGAACGGGCGAGTCCAGATCGGCCCACAGCCGCTCCAGCCACGTCAGGTACCACAGCTCCGGCGCGATCCAGAACCGCCCCCAGCCATAGTCGCCGCGCCGCAGATGCAGCGCGACAACCGTCCGTCCCTGTGCGCGCAAACGATGTTCAATCGCGTCGGCGCGCGGCCACAGATACCGGCCGGGCGTGAAGAGCCTGCGGAACTCCGTCCGGTACGGTGCCAGCGCCGCGGTGTGGCGGCAGAAATAGCCGGTGACGTCGCATTCCGCCCGAACCGGCGCCGCGCCGGACAGCGAGGCGAAGAAATCATGGTCGTCCTCCGAAACCCGGGGGAGCGGAGCTCCGGGCAGCGGATCGTCACAATCGTACAGGTAACGTCCCACCCACTCCGGCACCTCCAGCTCCAGATCGTGGCGGGCGGCATAGAGGCGCAGGAAGCCGTACTGAAGCAGCTGGTTGCCGAAACGGCCGTTGCACCCTAACTCCGTCGCAGCGAGGCGCCGTCCGGCACCCCTGGCCGCCGGGCGCGGCGTCGGGGCTTTCCAGCTCTGCTGCAGGTGCAGGAGGGCGCGTCGGGTAAACGCTTCGCCGAATCCCGGATGGCAGCGGATCGCACGCTCATAGGCGGACAGTGCGGCTGCGGGGCTGCCCTCCGCCTCGGCGGCGGCGCCGAGCGCAAGGTGAACGTCATAGCGGTCGGGAACCAGGGCCGCGGTCCGTCGTCCATGACGGGTGGCGTCCTGCCAACGGTCGCAGTCGCGCAGCGCCAGGGCCGTTTCTGCCCCGATGTCGGCCGCGGCGGGCGACGTCGGCGGCTCCAGTCGGGCCGCACGGTCCAGCAGCCGGCAGGCGGCGTCCGCCCGGCCAGTCCGGCGCGCCACCCGGCCAAGCTGAAACAGCGCATAGGCGCGCACCGGATCCAGCGCCAGGGCCTGCCGCAAGCTCGTTTCAGCGTTCAGCCAGCATCCGGAATCGAACAGCACATTGCCCAGATTGAGGTGGGCGGACGCCGTTTCCGGCAACAGCCGCGCCACCCGGCGGAAGGCCGCCGCCGAAGCCGTTGGCCCCTGCGCCGCATGGATCGTCATGGCAAGCGCGCTCCATCCCTCGACGCGGCCAGGATCGAGCGCCAACGCCGCGCGCAACGGGGTGGCGTCACGGTACGGCCGACCGTCCTGGGCGCAGAGCCGTCCAGGATCCGTCACAGGGCGATCATCCGCCCGCTCCTGTCGGGAAGAATGGGCGGTCCGTTCCAGTCCATTCCGCGCTTGGCTTCCAGGGCATAAAGCCGGCGGCGGATCAGAAGCTCCGCCGCCAGATGGACCGGCTCCGGCGGTGCCCCCTGCCCGGGCGGCCTGCCGCTCAGCATGTCCGCCTTCAATTTGTCGAACACATTCCCATCGCTGAGCGTATAGCACACCGTCGGTTCCGCGGTCTTCGCCCCGGCGAACAGAGACTGCAACGCTCTGCTGTAGCAGACATCCTCAGGCCCGGCCGGATTGAACGGTTCCTCGTCGGGAAAGCCGCCGATCAGGTCGTGACAGACACGACGCACACACAGGTTGCAGGGATAGGTCGCTTCCGAGGCCGAGCGCCAGATCGGGGTGATGTCGCGGTCGATGCTGTCGAACCGGATGCCGGTGCGCACGAAGCCGATCTCCGGATGGCTGTCGAGCGCCGTGGCCGTCACCCAGAGGTGGCGTTCGAGAAACCAGTCGTCGGCGTCGAGAAACCAGAGATACGGCCCCATCGCCATGGCTGCCCCAAGGTTGCGCGAACGCCCCGCCCCGCCGTTGCGGCTGTTGGCGAGCAGCGACAGGCTGTGTTCAGGATGAGCCTGCGACCACGCCCGGACCACCTCCACGGTGGCGTCCGGCGACGCATCGTCCACCACGCAGAGATGGAAGCGCGCGTCCGCATCCCCCGCCGCCTGCCGGTAATAGCGCACCGCCCGGTCCACGCTGTCCAGGGCACGCCCGATGCACCCCTCCACCCGGTAGGCCGGGATCACCACGCTGCCCACCACCTGATGGTCGCTGCGCCGCCGCTCGAGCGCGCGCAACGCCCGCTCCAGCCCGGCCTCCGGCACCGGCACGGCAGCGGCACCCTGGCCAGCGGCCGCATCGGCCGCAAGGCCCGACACCCGGGCGAGCAGTCCGTCGGCCTCGGCGTCGCGTCCTTGGATGAAGCGGACCAGCGCCAGGAGGCGTAGCAAGGCACGATGCGGCGGCAGCGCCTCCACCAGCCGCGCCAGTGCGACGCCGGCCCGATCGATCCCCCCCTCCTCCAGCTGAACGGACAGCCGATGCGCGGTCATCGAAAGCATGACCTCGCGCAGCCGTTCGAAGGCGGCATCGCCGGTGGACAGAGGTGCGACCAGGGGGGTGACCCTGGGCAGCCAGCGGACGGTTCCCCCCTCCGTCACCTCGACCAGAGCCATCAGCAGGACCAATCCGGGATCGGCCGGCGCCGTGCACAGCAATTCGGCGTAGCACCGCTTCGCGTCGGCAAGGCGCCCGTCCCGATGGGCATCGATCGCATGGCGAAGGGCGGTCTGTGCCCTTTTTGTCTGAGCATCGGGAGCTTGAGGGTCTGGGCCTTGAGCGTCTTGGATCACGCGGGAACTCGGCGGTTCGGGAAAGCGGCACGGGGTGGAGGGCTTCCACTTTACAGCAGGACGGTTCCGGATGGGACGGCCTTGCGGACGTGCCGATCCCGGCTAGGATGGCGGTCCACCACCAGCCGGCCGCAGCGCCACGACGGACCCCCCATGCCTGCCCGCCCCGACACCTCCGCGACCGACCCCCTGCACAGCCCGGAGTTCCAAGCCGGTTTGCTCGCATTGCAGAAGGACGACCGGGAGGCGGCGATCGCAGCCTTCACCCGGGCGGCCGGCAAGTTCCCGATGTACGGCCCCGTTCATGCCAATATCGGCACCCTGGCCGGCCAGCTCGGCCGCAGCGCCCTGGCCATGCGCTGCTTTCAACGGGCGGTTGCGATCGACCCCGGCTATGCGGAAGTCTGGTCCAACTTCTCTAGCCAGCTGCGCAGGGCCGATCGCGACGAGGCCGCCGTCATGGCCCTCAAGCGCGCGTTGAGCCTGGAGCCCAAACATGCGAATGCCCTGTGCAACCTCGGTGCGCTTCTGTTCGATGCCGGCCAGACCGCCAGAGCGGAAGCCTGTTTCCGACAGGCGCTCGCCCTGGCCCCCAACCACCATGAGGCGGCGAAGAATCTCGGCTTCGCACTGTTGCGCCGCGGCGATCTGCGCACCGGCTTCAGTTGGTACGAACATCGCTACGCCGCTACGCCGCAGCCCGCGCCCGTGCTCGACACGCCGGCTCCCCGCTGGCGCGGCGGGGCGCTGAACGGCGTCTCCCTGCTGGCGGTGGCGGAGCAGGGCGAAGGCGACACCATCCAGTTCGTGCGCTACGCCAAGCTGGTGGAGCGCGGCGGCGGAACGCTGACCATGGCCTGCTCGCCCGCGCTGAAGCGCCTGATGACGCGCGCCGACGGGGTGCGCCACGTGGTGGCGGATGGCGACCAGAAGCCGCGGATCGATGCATGGGCTCCGCTGCTGAGCCTGCCGCACCTGCTGGGCACCGACCGCGGCAGCATTCCCGGCGGGGTGCCCTATCTGCATCCGGCACCGGAGGATGCGGCGGCGTGGCGCGCGCAGCTGTCGGGCATCGCCGGGCTGAAGGTCGGGCTGGTGTGGGCGGGAAACCCGGGGTTCGGCGGCGACCGCCAACGGTCGCCGCGCTTCGCGGCTGTCGCTCCCCTGCTGACGCTGCCCGGCCTGCACATGGTCCTGCTGCAGGTGGGGGACGGACGGCGCGACCTGGCCGGACATGTCCTGCCCACCACCGTCACCGAGCTGGGCGGCAGGATCCGCGATTTCGCGGACACCGCGGCGATCATGGCCGGACTCGACCTCGTCATCACCTCCTGCACGGCGCCGGCGCATCTTGCCGGTGCCTTGGGCCGGCCGGTCTGGATCATGCTGCCATTCGCCTCCGACTGGCGCTGGATGGAGGGGCGGGTCGACAGTCCCTGGTATCCAACCGCAAGGCTGTTCCGCCAGCCGACCCCGGGAGACTGGACCAGCGTCGTCGCGGCGATCTCCGCCGAACTGCGGGCAGTGGTCGCCGGTCGCTGCCCTCTGAACGGATTGGCGTAACCGGAGATCGGATTGCTATGATCGGAGCCGCCCCCGGCTTCGATTAGCCGAAGGTTAAGCCTGTCCGGCTAGCCTTCACCCTACGGTCGGCAACCGTCATTCGGATTGATTTGGAACACACCGCTTTGGACGCGAGCAGCGAGATCAGAGGAACCGGTCACATTCAGACGGATCGGGCCGGGGCGGAACAGGCCGGCACGCTGCCGGCCGGCAGCCTTCTGAACAGGGCGATCGCCTCCCACCGTGCCGGTCGCCTGACCGAGGCGGCCAGGATCTATCACGCCCTGCTCGCGCTGGAACCGGCCCATGGCGATGCCTGGCACCTGCTGGGGCTGACAGAGCTGCAATCCCAGCGGGAGGCGGGTGCCCTGGCGTTGCTCAGCCGTGCCTTGCGCATCACGCGCGACCGTGCCGAGTACCACAACAGCGTCGGCGAGGGGCTTCGGACGCAAGGCGACATGGCGGCAGCGGCAGCGGCTTATCGCAAGGCCGTCGTGCTGCGCCCGGACTATGCCGAACCCGTCATCAACCTCACCCGCGCCCTCCAGCTCCTCGGCCAGCCGGACCGGGCCCGGACCAGCGGCCGCCGGGCTGTGGCCCTGGCACCGGACCGGACCGAAGGCGCGATCAATTTGGCGCACGCCCTGCTCGACCTTGGGCGCTTCAGCGAGGCGCAAGCCTTGTACCACAGGGCGCTGTCGCTTCAGCCCGACCATGCGGAGGCCATCGGCCATCTCAGCCGCGTCGCCCGCGGATCCGGTGATCCTCGCAGGATGGAGACAGCCCTGCGCCGCGCCATGCGGGTGGAGCCGCTCGCCATCGACCACCCCCAGGCGCTGGGCGACCTCTTCATCCAGCGCCAGGAGCTTGCCACGGCGGAACAGGTCTACCGGCGCGTCATCACGCTGAAACCCGATCACCCGGAGGCCTTGAACGGTCTGGGCAGCGCCTGCCTGATGCAGAAACGGTACGTGGCGGCCAAACCCCATTACCGCCGGGCCATGCTGCTGCGGCCCGATTATCCGAGCCCCCACAACAACATGGCCAATGCGCTGTGGGAGCTGGGCGAGTCCGCCGCTGCCCGCACCCGCTATCGTCAGGCCATCGCGCTGAAGCCGGACCACCCCGACGCCTATGCCAATCTCGGCCATGCGCTCCGCACCCGGGCCAAGCGGTTCGCCGATTACCACGAGGCCGAAAAGGAGTGCCGGCGCGCCCTGCGTCTCTATCCGGGTAACCTTGCGGCCGGCAACAACCTCGGCATCGTGCATCTGTCCCGCAACGAGCTGAAGGCGGCGGAGCAGTGCTTCCGTCAGGTTCTGGCCCGCAGCGCGGAGAACGCAGACGCCCATTTCAACCTGTCGCTGACGCTGTTGAAGGCCGGCGCTCTCGCGGAGGGGTGGAGGCATTACGAGTGGCGGTGGCGGACCGGGCAGCTTCCGTTGCCGAAGCTGTCCCAGCCACGCTGGCAGGGAGAGCCGTTGGATGGCCGCAGCATCCTCGTCTATGCCGAGCAGGGGCATGGCGACACGCTGCATTTCGCGCGCTATGTGCCGCTTCTTGCGGAGCGGACAGGGACCGATCGCGCGGGGCGGGTGATGCTGGTCGCCCAACCGGGGCTGGTGCGGCTGCTGAAACGCATGCCGGGGATCGCTTCGGTGCACGCCGTCAACGATCCGGTTCCGGATTTCGACGTCCACACCCCGCTGCTGAGCCTGCCCGGCTTCTTCGGCACGACGCTGGACAGCATCCCGGCCAAGGTTCCCTACCTTGCCCCCGATCCCGCGGACGTGGAGAATTGGCAACGGCGGATTCCGGTCCATGGCGGGGTGCGGGTCGGCTTGGTGTGGGCCGGCGATCCGCGTCCCCATATGCTTCACGCCAACGCGACGGACCAGCGGCGCAGCATGACCCTGGCCCACTTGGCTCCTCTGGCCGGCGTGCCCGGCACGGTCTTCTTCAGCCTGCAGAAGGGAACCGCCGGAACGCAGTCCCACACGCCGCCCCGCGGCATGGCGGTGGTCGACCTGATGGACGAGGTGAAGGACTTTGCCGATACGGCGGCCCTGATCTCCGCCCTGGACCTCGTCATCTGCGTCGACACGTCGGTCGCACATCTGGCGGGAGCGCTGGGCAAACCGGTGTGGGTCCTGTCGCGCTTCGACGGGTGCTGGCGGTGGTTGACCGGCCGTCAGACCAGCCCCTGGTATCCAACCATGCGCCTGTTCCACCAGACCGGACCGGGGGATTGGGCACCGGTGGTCGAGACTGTCGCCGACGCCCTGCGGGTTTTCGTCAACGAGCGGCTTGAAACAAGCGCTCGATAACATTGGTGGGAATGGCTCGGCCGGATGCACAAAGCCTGGACGCCCATACGCCCCGGTTCTGTCGGATCCGGGCGCCACGTGTCGGCGTTGCAGGGCTGAAAAGCATGAGGCGGAGGGAGCGCCACCGCCTTGATCGCTCCCCCGCGCACGATCCATAACAACATCGTATTTTCTCATATCATGATTTCATTATTCTTCTTCATGACGTGAAACCACTTCCATCTTTCCTGATCTTGCGTGTAAATCCGCAAAGCTCCCGCTCGGGTCAGCCCGCTTTCCATCCTTTGCTACCGGGAACCACCGCATGGCACGGATCATCAGTTTCGCCTCCACCAAGGGCGGCGTCGGCAAGACCAGTCTGGTCATGGCGCTCACCTCCGAACTGCGCCGGCGCGACGCGAGCGTGCTTCTGCTCGACTGCGACCCCAACCGACATCTGGCCGAATGGGCACGGCGGCGCAACGATGCCGGCGTGCGGGTGCTGGACGAGATCACGGAATCGAACGTCCGCCAGACGGTGCAGGAAAATGCGCCTGGCTTCGACTACACGCTGATCGACCTTGCCGGCTTCGGCAACTTGACCATGCTCTACGCCTTCTCGGTCAGCGATGGGGTGCTGATCCCGACCCAGCAGTCCTTCATGGACGTGAAGGAGACGGTGCGCACCTTCAAGGTGGTGGCGGATTCCGTCGGCGTGCTGAAGCACACGCCGGCCTCCAGCGTGGTGATCGTCCGCACCCAGGCCGCCATCGAATCCCGCGTCGACCGCCATGCCCGCGGTCTGCTGGACGAACATGGCGTCCCCGCCTTCCGCACCGAGCTGATCGAGCGCTCCCTCCTGAAGGAGATGACCTACACCGGCCATGGCCCGGGCGAGGTCAACCCGGACAGCAACGCCGACCTGAACGTCCGCGCCCTGACTGACGAGTTCGTTGCCTTCCTGGATAGCTCCCCGGCCAACCCGCTGATCCCGCGGGGGTGATGGCCAAGGACGCTCCGCACCGGGCATCAGGGAAGCTGGACCATGGAAATGGCTGAAACCAGGTCACGATATCACTTTATGTTTTCATGAAATGATTTTTCCTGGGTTGCTGGCCGGTGCCGCCGGGGTGCGCCTGACGCCGGCTTACGTCCGAGGATTAACCCCAGCGGCAGAACGCCACGCCTCCACCGGGCCATGATCGATGCCGGGGATACTCAGCACTTCCGCGGCCAGGAACTCCACCAGCAGCCTGACCCGGGCAATGTCCGCCCGTTCCGGCACGATGAGCATGTTGAGAGACACGGGCGGCGGAGCATAGTCCGGCAGGACCGGTTCGAGCCGCCCTTCGGAAAGCAGATCGTCAACCAGCCAAAGGTGCGCCGGGCCGATGCCGCGACCGGCAAGATAGGCCTCCCGTGCGGCAAGCCCGTGATCGACCCGAAGTCTTCCATCGAAGGGGACGAGATGGGTTTCGCCGTTCGGCCCTTCCAGCGTGAGCGCCTCGCTTCCGGTGATGTTCGACATACGGACGCCGTCGAGGCCGGCCAGCTCCCCGGGCGTTGCCGGCCGTCCATGCCGCGCCAGATACTCAGGCGAGCCGACGAGGATGCGCCTGCTCGTACCGAGAGTCCGCAATCTCATGGAACTGTCGGCAAGCGGTCCGAGACGAATGGCAATGTCCACGCCTTCGCGCACCAGATCGACCCGCTCGTCCGTCAGGCTGAGATCGATGGTGATCTGGGGATGGCGATCCTGAAAGGCGAAGATCAGCCGGCTGATGTACCGGACCCCGAGCGCCGCCGTGCAGGATACGCGAACCGTGCCCACCGATGCGCCGCGAGCGCTGCGCGCTTCGTCGCCGGCCTGTTCGACGAGGCGCAAAATCTGGATGGCGTTGGCGTAATAGCGGCGCCCTTCCTCCGTCAGCATGACACGTCGCGTCGTGCGGCTGAGCAGCGCCACGCCCAAGGCCTCCTCAAGCTCGCGCAGATGCCGGGTGACACTCGACTGTCCGCTGTTCGTCTCCCGTGCAACGGCCGAAAGATTTCCCCGTTCCGCGACGCGGACAAAGGTGCGCATGCGTTCGAGCGTTATATCCGATTTATCCATTTCCCGGCATTATCCTATCCATACCCCGCCTGTACCGGAATAACAGTCTGGCGCCTAGCTTGGAAAAAAGCGTCTCCAACAAGCAGGTGCCCGCCATGAACGTGCTCATCGTCTATGCCCATCCGGAACCCCGATCCCTCAACGCCTCCCTGCGCGATGTCGCTGTCGGGGAACTGAAGGCGCAAGGTCATTCGGTCGAGCTGTCGGACCTCTACGCCATGGGTTGGAAGATCCAGGTGGATCGTACCGACTTTCCTACACTCGATCCCGACACGCGCCTCCGGGTCACCGAGGCATCCAGCGATGCTTTCGCCGCCGATGCCCTGACGGATGACGTGAAGGCCGAGCAGGAGAAGCTGCTGCGGGCCGACGCGCTGATCCTTCAATTTCCGCTCTGGTGGTTCACCATGCCGGCAATCCTCAAAGGCTGGATCGATCGCGTCTATGCGTACGGCTTCGCCTATGGTGTCGGCGAGCACAGCGACCACCGCTGGGGCGACCGCTATGGAGAAGGCACGCTCGGCGGCAAGCGTGCCATGCTGATCGTCACGACGGGCGGCTGGGAACAGCATTACTCGCCGCGCGGCATCAATGGCCCGATCGACGATCTTCTGTTCCCGATCAACCACGGCGTCCTGCACTATCCCGGCTACGATGTGCTGCCTCCCTTTGTCATCTACAGGGTGGAGCGTCTCGACGAGGCCGGTTTCGAGCAGGCGGCCGAACAGTTGCGCGAGCGGATGCGGACGCTCGAAACCACCCGACCGATCCCGTTCCGCCGGCAGAATGGTGGCGATTATCTGATCCCCAGCCTTGAGCTTTGCCCCGGACTGGAAGCGGCCGGCGTGTCCGGCTTTTCCCTGCATCTGAAATGAGGGCGCCATTGGGGAAAAGCACTCAACCGCCGACAGGATCGGCACGCGGTCCAGGTGAATCCCCTCCACCGCGTTCAGAAGCGACGCCAAGGTCGGTGTGACGTGGGAAATCCGGGGTGAGGGTGCGGCCAGCTTGCCGGCCGTCCCCTCGGCGACGTTGAAAAGGCGGATGAGACCCTCCAACCGATCCCGGTCGACTGAAGCCCGCTTCAGGTCCCTGGCCCACTGCGTGACATCCATGTCCCGCGCCGCCTGCCGACATTCTTTGCAGGCCCCAACCGCCCGTCCAGCGCCGGCCACCAGGGACCACCAGCGGCCCGGCGTTCGGACGGGCAGGGCCTGCAGCCGATTCGTGTTGAAATCTCATTTCATGATTTTTAATCATATGAATATAACAGGACAGGAAATCATCAGAGCAAGGCTGATTTCCTATGCCAATGCCCGTCATCGCTTGACACGCCAAGGCAAAATACCAAGAGGCGACATCGGATCAACGAGCATCATCATTTCATGATTTGCGGAGATTCCTGCCCCTCTGTGATGAGAGTATCGTCCCAGCATTTCATGGCTTTTCTTCATACCATTGTTTCATGTTTATGCTTTCGCTCCGATTCCGCTTTGGCCACGCTTCCGCTCCGCATGAGGAGAGTGGGGCCAACTCCACCGCCGCACCGAATGCCAGCTTGGCCGTCCGTAGAAGGCGGTCCAAACCCATACTATTTCTCATCCCCCTTATTTCATGTCTCCTTTTAATGACATGATTCATGGGCCTGCCCCCCTGTGTTTCCCGCGCCACGCCGGCCGGCTTTCCGTCATGGCACGCTGCGCGCCCGCCACATGTCGCAAAGACAGGACAGCAAGTCATGATATTGCTTCATGGCTTATCCAGCCGGCCCATGCCGGTGCCGCCCTGACCGGAGCCCCTATGTCGACCGACAGCCCCGCCAAGCCGTCCGTGAAGCCTGCCGCCAAGCCGGCCCGTCCTCCGCTGGGCGGGATCGGGATCGGCGGGCTGGGCACGGATGACATCGACCCCATTCGCCAGTACGGGTTGAGCAAGGGTTTCCTGCCGACCGAGACGGAGCCGCCCGCGGCATCCCAGGCCGCCACGTCCCAGGCCGCCACGTCCCAGACCGCAATCTCCCAGCCCGCGCCGCAGTCCCAGCCGGCTCCCGCCCCCACCATCGTCCGTCCGGCGCCGACCCGGCCGTGGCAGGCGATGCTGCCAGACTATCTGGTGGAGGAACTGCGCCAAGCCGCCGCACGCGAAGGCACCGCCCAGAAGGTGATCGTGCTGAAGGCCCTGCGGCAGGCCGGCTTCCGGATCGACGACATCGACCTCCAGGATTTGCGGCGGCGTTGAGCCCGTCCCAAGAAGCACACAAGTGCGGCCGAAGGGACGGTTTGACTCTCCTTGAGGAGCCGTCTATGCCCTACCCGCGCTCTGCTCCTGCTCCAAACCGATTGCAGACCACCAGCGACGACGAGAAATGAAGGCAAACATCACCCAGGCCGCCCCGGCGCCGTCCTCCCAGGCAGCCTTGCCCCTTCAGGCCTCGCCCCGCCCGGTGTCGTCCGTCCCGGCCCCGGCCGCCCCTGCTGTCCCTTCCCCTGCGCCGGCACACGCCCAGTCCGGCTCGCACGGCCTCAGCATCGAGATGCTGGAACGGATGCTGGAGCAGCAGCCCAACGACCCCAATGTGTGGAGCGCGCTGGGCGCCCTGCTGCGGCAGGCCGCCAAGCCGGAGGCGGCGATCGCCTGCCAGCGGCGCGCGCTGGAGATCGACCAGCGCCATGTCGGCGCCTGGACCAATCTGGGCAACGTGCTGGGCGACCTGGAACGCTATGACGAGGCCATCGCCGCGCAGGAGCATGCGGTGGTGCTGTCGGGCGGCAACGCCAGCCTGCTGTCCAACCTGGTGGTGGCGCTGCGGCACGGCTGCCGCTTCAACCGGGCGCTGGAGATCCTGGACGTCGCCCTGCGCGCCCGACCCGGCGACGTGGGCCTGCTGTGGGACCGCGCCCTGACCCTGCTGCAGGTCGGCCGCTATGCCGAGGGCTTCCGCGACTATGACTCCCGTCTGTCGCTGCCCAGCTACCAGAACCGCATCGCCGAAGGCCCGATGTGGGACGGCGGGCCGCTCGACGGCAAGACCATCCTGCTGACCACCGAACAGGGCTTCGGCGACGTGCTGCTGACCGCGCGCTATGCGCCGCTGGTCAAGGCGCGCGGCGGCCGGGTCCTGCTGGAATGCCATCCGGAACTGCAGCGCCTGCTGTCCGGGGTGGAGGGCATCGACGGCTTCGTGCGCGCCGGCACCCCCTATCCCGCTTACGACGTCCATTGCCCGCTGATGAGCCTGCCGCACCGGCTGGGCACGACCATCGAGACGGTGCCTCCGCCCACCCGCCTGACCGTTCCGGCCGATGCGCGCGAGAAGGCCGCCAGGCTGGTTCCCGGTCCGGACGGCACGATCAAGGTCGGCATCATCTGGTCCGGCCGCGTCACCTTCAAGGACAACGCGCGGCGCGCCACCACGCTCAGCCGCTTCCTGCGCTTCCTCGACGTGCCGAAGGTGCGGCTCTACAGCATCCAGAAGGGTCCGCCGGAGGCGGAACTGGAGACGCTCGGCACCTCCACCCTGATCACGCCGCTGGGGCCGCATTTCAACGACTTTGCCGACACCGCGGCGGTGCTGGAACGGCTCGATCTGGTGATCATGACCGACAGCTCAGTGGCGCATCTGGCCGGCTCGCTCGGCCGGCCGGTGTGGAACCTGCTGCAGTTCATGCCCTACTGGGTCTATGGCGATAAGGGCGACACCACCCCCTGGTACCCGTCGATGCGCCTGTTCCGCCAGACCACGCCCAGCGACTGGGACAGCGTGTTCGCGGCTGCCGAACAGGCCCTGCGTCAGGTGGTCGCCCTCAGGACCTGACCAGCGCCCTTTGGCAACCTCACACATCTGTCGCAATCACGCTCCGCTGCCGAGTGACGCAGCCCGCCAAGCGCTGCTCCTTGCAAAAGCAGGCACAGGGGTCGTGCGAAGCGGACCGATAGGCGGCATTTCATGAAACCATGATTCTGTTTAGTGAATTTCATAAAACAACATCATGATATGAATTTTTGCGGCGACCGCCTTCCGCCCTGGGGCTGGAGGGCTGGAGCCCTTCGCACGCTCCGGAACAGCGGCGAAGGGCCCTGCCGCCTCGGCGGCCGGTGGAACAGCAAAGGCTTCTCATCCCACCGTATAGCCACCGTCGACCACCAGCTCCTGGCCATAGATGTTCTTTGCCTGGTCGGAGGCGAGGAACAGCGCGGCGTCGGCGATGCTCTCCGGGGCGCCGAATGCGCCGGGGAACAACCGGGCCGTGACGTTGGCGGCAACCTGGCCCAGCACGTCCTCGGGCAGCCCGACCTTGCTCCAGATCGGCGTGGCGATCGGGCCAGGGGCGACGGCATTCACCCGGATGCCCTGCGGTGCCAGCTCGGCCGCCAGAGTCTTGGTCGCCGAGGTCAGCGCCGCCTTGCTGGCGCTGTAGATCGCCAGACCGGGGAAGCCAACCTGCACCAGGAATGTGGTGACGAAGACGATCGAGCCGCCCCGGCGCACGTGCGGCAGGAACAGCCGCGCGGTCTGCAGCGCCCCGACGAAATTGACCGAGAACTGCTCGGTGATGGCCTGTTCGTCGCTGTCGGCGAAGGAGACCACCTTGGCGACGCCGGCGTTGGGCACCACCACGTCCACCCCGCCGAAGCGCTCAACCGTCGCCGTGACCAGACGTTCGAGGTCGGCGCGCACGGTGACGTCGCCGGGCACGGCCAGCACCTGGTCCGGGTTCCGTGCAGCGAGGTCCTGAAGAGCCCCGGCGTTGCGGGCGAAGACGGCGACCTTGGCGCCCTCGGCCAGGTAGCGCTCGACAATGGATGCGCCGATGCCGCTGCTACCGCCGGTGACGACGGCGACCCTGCCGTCCAGAAGCTTCGCCATGAGGGTCTCCCTGTTCGAAATCGAAACCGGGAGCCGTGTGGTTCCCGACATCGGAAGCATCGGAGAAAGCGGGACCGTGAGTCTTGACCGCGGTCAACCAGGTTCAACCAAGGGAGCGTGGGCACCTCTGCTGGTGGAAAACCTGGATGCCCAGAGCGTGGCAGCGAGCGTGGCAGCGGTTGCGGCGCGGCCCGCGCAGGGGCCGGTCATCACCGGCTCCTGAGCAGCCGCTGCACGCGCTCGACAACCCGACTGGTGTCGGCAAGCAGGGCGTCCAGCGCCGCGTAATCGACCTCCAGACGCTCGAGGCGGGCGGGCATGGGTGGTGACGGCGGGGACGGTTCGGTCGCGGCCAGCGGCTCCGGCACCAAGATCTTCGGCGGCCGTCCCCGCCGGTGTCCGTAGCGGCGCGGTCCGGCGGTCGCACCGCGGATGCCCTCGGTGCCGGGCAGCCCGTAGAGGCGGTGCGAGCCACGGCCGGTCACCTCGACGGCAGCGCCGCAGGCCACCAGCTCCTCCATCATCATCCCGGCACCACGCAGCGAGCAGCCGAGCAGGCTGGCCAGCCGGGTCGGACCGAGCAACGGCATGGCGGCGAGAAGATCGACGGCGGCCGGCAGGCGGCTGTTGGAGCGACGCGGGCCGATGGCGGCGCGGGCACCGCGCCAGGCGTGCTCGAGCCGGCGCAGAATGGCGAGGCCGTCCGCAGCCTCGCGCTCTAGACTGTAGCCGAAGGCCAGCATCCAGCCATCCGCGTCCGTCGGGCTGTCCGGACGCAGGGTGTCGGCGCCGGCAAGGATGGGCAGCAGGGTGCGGGTCACGCCGGTGGTCCGCAATGCCGCCGGCAGGGCGGCGCGCACCGCGCCGCGCGGGCGGTCGTCGACGATCCACATCCGCATCGCCCGGGCGAGCGCCGGCAGGCGGGCGCCGAGGCCGGGCCGCGTCAGCGCCGACAGCGCGTCCTCGGTGAGGCCCCGGTGCTCGGGGGCGTCGGTGCCGGCATCAAGGTCGCGCTCGGGACGGCGGTCGGCGGCGGCCAGCATCAGACCGTAGAGCCGCAGGGCGTGGGAGAGCGCATCGAGGTCGGCGCCCCGTTCGTGATGGGCCGGTGTGTCCGGTGCGCGCAGGCGCAGCCCTTCGAGGAAGGCGGCGAGGCGCTGCGGGTCGACGCGGTGCCCATCGAGACCGGCGTGGATGCGCACCGCCTCCAGGCGCACCCAGTGCTGCCAGGCGGGGAGCAGCGGATGGCCGTCCAGGATGGCATCGAGGCGGGCGACGGCCAGGGTGGCGCGCTCGAGGGCGGCGGCGCGGACAGCGGGGTCGGCTTTTTCGGCGGCGGAAAACATGAGAACAGCCAGTCTTTTGCGGCCACAACGGCAACGATTTGAGAAGCAAAATAACAGATTGATTCATATTGGCGGTTTTATTTCGTGGAAGCCAAGCGCCACGGACGCAGGGTGGCGGACCGTCGGGGGAAACACAGAAATTTGTCGCTGTCGGATGGATCAGTTTAGAATCCGGGTTGGCCAGCTTCCGCGCTCGAAGCGCGGCGATTTTGCCGGGTGGATCCGTTTGGAAGCTGGCGTTCCATCGGCTTTCCGCGGTTTCCGCTCAGCTCCAGCGACGTTCCATCGGCCGTGGTGCACGGCCTTGCCGCCCCGTGCCTGGATAGGAGTGGCAGGACTTTTGTCGCATGTCAGGACGCTAACGAACCTGCCGGGCATGGGGCGGCCGATCCGTGGCGGAGCATGCCTCCATATTCATCCGGGTGGATGAAATCGACTTATATTCTGTACAAAGAGCCCGACAGGCGTCTCCGCCCAGAATGCCCAGGACATCCCGATGGCCCTCGTCGCCTACGCCCGCGTCTCCACCGAAGACCAATCCACCGACTCCCAGCTGCTCGCCCTGCGGCAAGCCGGCTGTACGGTCATCTTCGAGGAGCATGCGTCGGGTGGCGACCGTGACCGGCCGGTGCTGGCCAAGGCGCTCGCCAGCCTGAGGAAAGGCGACACGCTGGTGGTGGCGCGCATCGACCGGCTGGCACGGTCGCTGTTCCATCTGCTGGAGGTGATCGACGGGCTGGGGCAGCGCGGTGTCGCCTTCAAGTCGCTGAGCGACCCGATCGACACCACCAGCCCGCAGGGGCGCTTTGCCCTGCAGGTTCTCGGTGCCGCGGCCGAGTTGGAACGGGCATTGATCCGCGAGCGCTCGATCGCCGGGCTCAGGGCCGCGGTGGCCAGGGGGAAGGTGCCCGGCAATCCCGGCCTGCGCCGACGGGACCCGGCGGCGCTGGAAAAGGCACGGCAGGGCCGCGAGGCCGCTCGCGACGAGCTGGTCGTCGCGCACGCCCAGGAGTTCCTGCCGACCGTCGAGGCTCTGCGCCCGACGGCACCATGGGATCAGGTCGTACGGGCATTGAAGGCGCAGGGGCGGACCCGGCCGTGGGATCGCAAGCCATGGACTCCCAACAGCCTGATCCGCGCCGTCCGCCGGCTGGCCGCAGCGGGGCTGGTTCGTCAGAACCTTCTCGATGCGGCGCCCAAGCGGGTCGACAGCAACGACCTCGTGCTGATGGTGGCGGGGCTGGCGCGGGCCGAGCCCGGCATCACGCTCGATGGCATCGCGCGCCGGCTGCAAAGCATGGGGCAGCGCACGCCGCGCGGTGGCCTGCGCTGGAGCCGGTCGTCGGTGAAGAACCTGTTGGATCGCGCCCGGGATCAGGGGATGGTGCGAAAGCCGGAGAGCGCGTAGCCGGCGGTCAGCCTTCTGCGCCCCGGCTTGGCGGCAGGATCGGCGATGAGGGAAAAGCACGGGATCATGCGGGCTCGTCGAGGGCCTGCGGCATCGGATCGGCCGCAGCGATCCTGGTCAGGAAAAGATTGCGGCGAAACAGCAGGGCCTCGGCCTCCCGACGTTTCACCAAGCCTGGAAGCTGCGTTTTCCTGCCATTGACGGTGGCGTAGACCCAGCGGCCGAACTCGCCGGCGGCCCCTTCATGGTCCCCCATGTTGAGCCGCTTCAGCAGGGTCGAGGATTGGAAGTTCCCCCGTCCCAGATTGAAAACGAAGCTGGCGAGCGCACCGCGCTGCCCGCCATTCAGCGGCACCGTCACCAGCCTGTCGACCACGGCCGCAGCGGCGGCGAGGTCGCGGGACAGCAGCGTTTCGGCCCTTGCGGCGGTGATGCTCTGCCCGAGCGTCACCCCGGCGGTGTGGCCATAGCCGATGGTCGGGATGCCGGCCGGGCAGAGATAGGCTTTGAGCGACAGGCCTTCGAAATGCTTCACAAGGTCGATGGCGGCCTTGCAGATCGGATCGGGCATGGATCAGGACTCCCGGGCGATAGATGGGGAGACAGGGTGGGAGCGGATCCGGCGGAGCACTGCCGGGACCGTCAGGGCGACAGCGCTCCGCCGGATCGGGGCCAGGGTCCCGGGGATGGCCCCGGGACCGCCCGCGTCAGGCGACGTAGTCGTAGACGACGTTGACCGGGTAGGGCTTCAGGTTGGTGATGCGGTGGATTTCGGCTCCGGCCGCACCGTTGCGCTTGATCGTGTAGTCGATCTTGGCGGCCCCGAGCTCGTACTCGTCCCGCGCCAGAGTCACCGCATCGACGCTGGGCGAGAAGTTCGGGTTGGCCGTCTTCAGCGAGAAGGCGAAGTCGATGGTGCTGTAGGCTTCGACGTTCAGGTTCGTGAGGGCAGTCTGCAGGGTCAGATAATCGTTGCCGTTGGTGTCGATGCTGGCCCCGCTGTTGAGGGGCACGACAACCCAGGCCGATCCGTCCCACTTCCGCCACGTCGCCCGGCCGTCGAAGCTGACCAGCCACTTGATGCCGGTGCCGGGCGGGGTGGTCTGCGTGATCGTCGCCGAATGGATCGTGCTCCAGTCCGACACGTCGATGCGGCTGCTGTCGAGCGTCGCCACATAGAAAGGGCCGGTGACGTAGCTGCTGCCGTAGGGAATGGTCGGCGGGGTGAAGGAGGCGCTCCAGCGAATTCCGGTAGAGAGGCGAAGTTCGTCCACATAGCCAGCGATGCCATAGTCACCGCCGTTAGTCGAGCCGAGCAGCATCAACGGTCCACTACTGTCTGTCCGCATAGCTGTGCCGCCACCGGCCCCCCCGTACCCGAACTTAGCTCCGTTGACGAAAAACGCCACAGTCCCGGCAGAAGAGATCGTAACCGCCACATGCGTAAAAGTGTTCAGAGGGATGACTTGCGGGCCGCCAGCGTACAAGTCACTATTGAAGCTTGTTCCTTTGTAGCGGAACTTCAGCCATCCGTTGGTATCGAGGTAGAACGCCCACGTCTCATCGGACGCCCCCCATTTTTGTGCGATGATGCGGGAGCTTGAGTAGTTTTCGGGACGTACCCACGCCTCAATTGTCAGATCGACCGATCCGCTCATCCAAGAGGCATTCGGAACGGTCTGGCAAGCATAGCCAGAGCCGCCGTTATATACAGACCCGGTTCCGAATTTGGCTTGACCTGTGCCGATTTGCGGCACCGTGTTTCCGTTACCGAAATTGGGCGCGATCCATACCCCATCCTTCACCGTGCGGGCATTGCCGTTGGCAGCGATCAGCGCCGTGTTTTGGCTCAGCTCCTTCACCCACTTCTGGCCGACCGCGCCGTTGAACTCCCAGAACAGAGTGGTCATGTCATCACTGACCAGGGTGGCCGGCGTGAAGTTGGTGGTGTAGCGCGGCTGCCCGTTGGTGACGCGGAAACTGTCGATAACGCCGGAACCGGCGATGGTGCCGACACCGCCGTCATAGGCGCCGATTTGCAGACGCCATTCGGTGCCGCCGCCCGGGTAGGCGATATTGATGGCCGGATTGGCGATGGTGCCGCCAACGCCGTTGGTATAGACACACCAGCCGCGCGCTTCGCGCAGCACGGCAATATGATTCCACCCCGCTGTGATTGCCGGGCCAACGGCTACCCATTCATTTCCGTTCACCGCGAGCTTTGGCTGACCGGCGTAGATACGGCAATAAAGACTGCTGCTATTGGCGGGGATGCCGTAGTTGAGCAGCGAGAAGATACCGACACCATCAGCAGGGATGCTCGGGAAGTAATACCAGCCCTCAAGGCACAGCTTGGTATTCGGGCCGAAATAGAGCGGATGGCCGGAGGGGTTGGCACCGCTGGCCCCAGCGAAGCCATAGTAGAAATAGCCGGGCATCGAAGTCGCGTGACCGGCGCGGGTGTAGGTTGCCGACAGCGCGGTGGTGACGGTGCCCGATGGGGTGACGCTGTCCCCGAACGCATTCATCCCATAGCTCGACCCGCTGCTGTCCAGCGTCATCCTGTCTCCATTCGCGCCATCGAAATGCAGCAGGAGCACGGTGCGAGCGTCGGGAGCGTAGGCGGCGGTCGGCGGGGTGAAGGCGGAAATCCAGGCCGCCTCGCTGCGCTTGATCCGCACCTCGTCGATATGGCCGGCCATGATCGCCGAGTTGTCGCTGGCGCCGCCGAAATAGTGGTAGGGGCCGTTCATGGTGAAGGAGCCGGTCCCGACCATGTAGGTGCCGATCACTGCACCGTTCAGGAAGACGTAGCAGGTGGTGCCGCTGCGCGTGATGGCGATGTGGTTCCAGGCGTTGACCGTCAGGACCGCTCCGGTGCTAGCCGCAGCGATGTTCCAGGATGCATTGTCGGTGCTGAGATAGACGGTAATCGCGCCGCCGGCGCCATTGGTGCGCAACTGCGGGGCATAGGCGTTGTTGCCGCCCGACCACAGCACGGCGTCGCCGGTGTTGGTCTTGTAGCACCAGAAATCGACGGTGAAGTTGTCGTTGCCGAAGGCGAGATCCGCTTGCGGCGTGCTGCCCCAGCCGACGACGCACGATCCGCCTGTGCCGAGTTTGAAGCTGGTGGTTCCGAATTTGGCCTGCTCGCTGGAGATCGCCGCGCCGCTGCCGCCGAGGAGGACGGGGCGACCGCTGTTGGCGCGGTCCTTCAGCACCTGCCCGCCATGGCCGTCGTCGAAGCTGAACAGATTGACGGTGTCGGCATCGGTGACGAACGCCGTGGTCGGGGGCGTGAAGTTGGCGGTGTAGCGGGCGATCCTGGACACCCTGAACTGATCCATCCAGCCCAGGAAGAACGAGGTGTTGTTGTAGCCGGACACGCCGATGTGGAGGGGGCTGTTGGCATAGACGCTCGTGTCCGTCCACGACCCGACGGAAACGCCGCCGATGTAGAGGGTGCCTGTGCTGTTGCGCCGCACATATGCGACATGGGTCCAGCTGTCGGCGACGGCGCTACCGGCATTGATTCGGGTGGTCGTTCCGGCGGTGTTGAGCCGGAACGTACCGCTCTCGATGTGCAGGGTTGTGGTCGGATCCGAGCCGGAGGCGGGGCGCAGGTCGAACAGGACGTGCGGGCTGACCACGTCCTGCGGTCGAATCCATAATTCGTAGGTGAAGTCCTGGGAAGAACCGAAGGCCAGCTTGTAGCTGGAGGGAACCTTCCAACAGCTCGCCCCGTCGAACCAGCCGCAATGGGTGCCGAACGGCGTGATGCCGCGCTCGTCGATGATCTCGGTCGAGCCATTGGCGCCATCGGCGTGGATCAGCAGCTTGGTGGCGGCATCGGCCCCGCCGCCCCCGGCGGTGCTGTAAAGCTGGAACTGGCCGCCGACCTGATCGGTGCCGGTGGCGGCATTCTCCTGGGTGTATTGCGCCTCGGTGTTGTAATCGACGTTGAAGACCTGGCCGACGAACTGGCTGTAGACCGCCAGGATCGACTTGGCGGGGACGTCGAGGATACCGGTGGCCGGAAGAACCGTGACTGCCGACTTGGTGACGCTGTTGGCGTTGAACGGAGCGCCGTTGACGGTCGGGGTGATTTTGTAGTCGATGCCGGTGATCGACATACCGGAGCGGGTCACGGTGCGCCAAGTCACCCCGGTGTTGTTGGCATCGTTGGCGATGTAGTCAGTGAGGATGCCGTTGTTGACCGCCCTGATCCAGAGCTTGCCGTCCGTCGCCCCGTCCGTCTCCGTCATGGTCATGTTGGGGCTGGCCGACGTCAGCGCGACATAGGCGCCGCCGAAGCCGTTGGCCTGGATGTTGCCACTACCGTCGCGCTGAACGATGGTGTTGACGGTCGCCGCCGTCGCCGGCTGCAGGCCATCCAGCAGATCGGCGTCGCAGCCGGAACCCGCCCCATCGTTGCCCGCCGTCCAGACGGTTTGGCCGTCCAGCGTCAGGCTGCCGGTGATCGGCAGCGCCAGCCGTTCGGTAGCGTTGAAGCCCCAGGACAGTTGCTGGGTGGCCGAGCCACCGAAGCGCATGAAGCCCTGATCGGTGACATCGACCCGGCGGCGGATTTCCCACGCACCGGTTTTCCAGTCTGTGGTGGTGGTGCCGGTGCGCAGATAGCGGGTGATCAAGCTGTCACCATTGCCGCCTCCGCTTCCGCTGAAGCGGGTTCCGTGGATGATCTCGCTGCCGGAGGAGGCGGCGAGTGTGCCGATACTGGTGGCAACAGTGCCGGTAAAGGTCGGTCCGGACAGCACGGCATAGCGCCCGTCCGCCGCCGCCCGATCCGGAATATCGGTCGACGCTGCCGTGCCGACGGCCCGCTTGGTGGCGGTGCCCGCCCCGGTCTGCGTCAGCACGCCGGCAGCGTTGTCGAGCGAGGCGAGGGCGGTCAGCAGAGCCGGCTTGCTCTCCACCCCGGACCAGTCCACCGCCGAAGCGCGTGCCGCGGTGTAGGCCCGGTAGCCCGCCGCGTTGCCGAGATTGCTTTCGTCGACGACCAGATACATCAGGCCGCCGGTGCCGCCGACCTGCACCGTGTCGCCCTTCTGCACCTGGGCGGTGGTCAAAGCGAAGCGCTCGGCGTCGCTGGCGACCGGATACAGGCGTTCCAGCGCGCCTGCCGGCAGACGGGCGATGTCGATGGTGCCGGTCAGCGCCGACGCCGCCACCGCCGTCACCGGGATGGCGATGTTCTGGGTGCCGTCGAACGCGGTCGCCGTGCCGGTCGCCCCGCCCGACAGGGCGATGGTGCGGGGCGTCGTCAGCCTGGCCGCACCGGCCGCCTGCCCGGCAGCGATCATGGCGGCGATGGCGGCATCCGTCTGCGCCTTGCCGTAGGCGGTCGCGGACGTGTGCAGCTCACCACCCTTGTAGGTCGCCGTCCGGCCGGCGGCCGGGACGATCTCGACCGCTCCGTCCTCCGTCACCCGCACCGAGCCGCCGCCGTTGGCGATGCTGTCCTGCGACAGGGTGGACAGCCGGTGGTCGATCTCCTCCAGCGCTCCCTGCACGGTGCCGGCGGTGATGGTGCCGGATGCCGCCACCGGCGCGGTCGTGGCATCGAAACCGAAGGAGACCGCGCGGTTGCCCGGGTTGAAGGTGAGCTTGCCGCCCGGGGCCTGCACGAGGTTCAGCAGCGATCCGGGGTTCTCCGCGGCGAAGCGCTGCGAGGTGCCATCGCCGACGATGCCGAAATTGGAGCCGCCGACGATGGTCGCGGCGGTCTGGGCATGGCCCTTGGCCTGCTCCGACCAATGGAAAGCGGAATAGACGCCGGGGCTGGGTTGATAGCCGACGGCGCCCTGGGCGAAGGCCTGGGCCAGATCGCGGGCACCCTGGGCCTCCGTGCGGGCGGCCACGGTCAGATCGCGGGCGGCGGTCGCATCGGACTTGGCCGAGATCGCGTCCGCTGCCGCCGTTGCCGCCGTCTGCGCGCTGTTGGCGGCGTTGGTCTGCGACTGGCCGGCCTGGGAGGCGGCGACCTGCGCCGCCGTCATGGCGGTGGCCGCGCTGTCGCGGGCCGCCTCCGCCGCGGTCCTGGCCGTGGCGCTGCCGGTCCCGGAGGCTTCCGCCTGCTGCGCGGCGGAACGGGCGGTGTCGGCGGAGATGGCAGCAGCGGCAGCCTTGGCGGTCGCGGTCTGGGCGCCGGTCGCGGCATTGCCGGCGGCGGCCTGCGCAGCGGTTGCCGCAGTGTCGAGAGCGGCGGCGCTCGCGGCGGCCGCGACGGCGCTGCCGGCGGCCTCCGTCGCCTTGCCGGTGGCGACGGTTGCCTGGGAGGCCGCGTCCAGGGCGTAGGACAGCGCCGACTTCAGGCTGCCGGAGACCGGGGCATCGGTCTTCACCGCCCAGTCCTGCGCCTGCGTCCGCGCCGTCACCGCCGCGTCACGCGCCTGTTGGGCAGCATCCCGCGCAGCGGTCGCGGTGTCGCGCGCCGCCTCGGCCGCCGTTCTGGAGGACAGGGCGCCGGTCGCCGCCGTGCCGGCTTCGGTCCGCGCCTCCAGCACGATGTCGCGTGCGGTTTCCACGGCGGCAAGCGCCGCGGTGGCGGACGCCTCCAGCCCGGCCGCAGCAGCGGCGCTGTCGGCGGCCTCATCGGCGCGCTGGACGGCGATGGCCGCCTGGGCGGTCGCGGTCGCGGCGGCGGCGCTGCTTTCGCCGGTCTGCGCGGCGACGGTCGCGGCGGCTTGCGCCACGGCCTGCCGGTCGGCGCCGACGGCCGTCATCGCCGCCGTGGCGGCAGTGGCGGCCTGCCGTGCCGTCGCCACGTCGTCCTCGATGGCGGCAATGATCTGCGCGGCATGCTCCACCACCCCGTCGTCGAGAAGCTGGAGCAGGCGGGCCGGGCTTTCGACCAGACGGGTGACGCCCTTGCTGTCGGTCAGCGGATATTTGCCGTCGGCATTCGGGCCGCCGTTCGGGGAGCCGCCCAGCCAGTCGTCGTACTGGTCCTCGCGCACCGCCCATTTTGCGACCATCGCCGCGATCTCGCCGGCCAGTTCGGCGTTGGACAGGGTCGCCGACGCGGCGATGACGGCATAGGCGGACGCCGCCGCCGTCTCGCCCTCCCAGGGGCGGTCGAGGGTCAGCGTGCGGTCGTTGGCGACCTCGCGGATCTCGTAGAGCGTCCTGCCGTCGGTGGTGAAGGCGGAGCCCGGACGCACGACGCCCATCCACATGGTGCCGGCGCCGGCGACGGCGGCCGATCCGGGGGTCAGGGCGACGGTGCCTTGGCGATACCAGCCGGCCATGTCAGTTCTCCTCGCTGGGGGTCGTGTCGGAATAGGGATAGAGCGCGCGGATCGCCGAGAAGTCGGCGCGCATGCGCTCCCATTTGGCGGGGTTGCCGTTCAGCATGTCCTGCTGGGCTTCCAGCTGCCGGGCCGCCGGCCATGCGGCGAGGTAGGCCTGTTGACGCAGCTTCGCGATCTCGTCGCGGGTGCGGACGTTGGTAACCTTCACAGCCGGATCTCCATGACGAAGTCCATGTAGGGAAAGCGGCGCACCGTCACCCGATAGGTCCCAGGCAGGTCGTCGTATTGGAAGGAGCCGTCGTTGACGGTGTAGCTTTTGGTCGAGCCGGTGATGAGGCAGCGCACCTCCACCACCGCCCCATCCGGCAGCTGGTCGAGACCGGCGATGGTGGGGCGGCGACGCACCGCCGGAGCCTCGCCCGACAGGTCGATATGGTCGGTGGCGTTATCGGCCTTGGCGACGAGAATCCTGAGATGCGGATGATCCGAAGTCTGCCGCTCGAGCATATCGGCAGCGCAGATGCCCGTCTGCCAGATGTGCCCAACATCGTCATATGCGATGTAATCCACCTGTCCGGGCATCGCTTCTGTTCCAATATCAGAAGAAATTGGAAAATTCATAGAAGAAGCTGTCATGCTACTTCCTCAGTTCAATTGCGGTCACGTAGACGGTTACGCCAATCGGGAAGTATGTCCCGAGAATATCGCACGCCCACCATTCGTTGTATCCAGGCCGAGATCTTATGACTATCGAGGCTGTCCTTGATTCGAATCCTGCAGTTGCGCCGTCGTTCGAGCTGGAAAAGCCGGTACAGCTCGCAATCAACGCCACCGGCTTCCCCGTACAGTCCAAAGGAATTTTTGGGCCGATCTGCATGGCACCACCGGTCCAGCTGGTGATGTCGGCGCGGACCCCCGCCATATTGCCGGTGGCGAAATCCTCGATCTTCTGGCCCCGGATCGTCAGATCCTGGATGTGTGCGCTGGAGATCGTTGCATCTCTGATCTTCGCGCTATTGATCGAGGCATCCTGGATCTTCGCGCTGTTGATCGAGGCGTCCTGGATGAAGGCGGCGGACATGGAGATGCGGGACACCCCGTCCACCTTGCCGATGACAAAGGGATGGTCGATGCCGCCGCCAACGCCGGGGACGCCGATCAGGAAGCGGTCGGCCCGCACATAGAACTCGGATCGCACCCCACCGTCACCGGTCGGATCCGAGGAAAGGCCGAACCCGCTGATGGCACCATTGTTGTCGATTTTGACTGTCCACTGTCCCGACAGCCCATTGATCGTCGTCGCCTGCTCACGGATGCTGGTCGTATTCTTGCCGACCGTGGTGCTCAGGTCGTCCACCCTGTCAGCAGCGGCTTTTGCTTTGTCGACCGCAATGTTCACTTGGCTTTGAAACGACCCCGACACATTGTCGATATGCGCATAGGCACTGTCGATCCGGTTGGCGAGGGCACCGACGGCGTCGGCACGGGCGGTCTGCTCGCTGGTCAGCCCCGCCTTCACGCCATTGACCGATGCTCCGATCACATCGAGGCGCGTGGTCAGCGCGCCGGTCGCGGTCGCGTTGGCGGTGATGCGGCTGTCATAGCCGGCCAGGCTCTTGTCGAAGCCGGCGACGACGCTGTCGATGCGCTCGGCATTGGTCCGGGTGTCGTTCGCCGTCGCGGTCAGCTTCGCCTGCACGCCGGCCAGATTTCCGTCCCAGGCCGCGATCACCGTGTCGATGCGCGTCGCCGTCGCCTCGTCCGCCGTCACCAGCGCCGTCAGTTCCTCCTTGACGGTGGCGATCTGCCCGTCGAACTGGGCGGCAACGGTGGTGACCCGGCTCGCCAGCGACTGCGTGTCGTCCTGGACCTGCCTGACGTCCGCCTTCACCTCCGCGACATCGACCTCGCGCCTGCCGATCTCGCTGCGGATGCGGCCATAGCTGTCGTTGACGCGCACCAGACCCGACGTGACCGTTTCGGCGATCTTCTCGATCCCGGTGATGCGCTCGGCCATGAAGGGAGCAAGCTTCGATTCCGAGACCAGCTTGTCGGCGAGGTCGTCGTGGGAGATCTGCTCGGTGGTGGCGCCGGTGCCGATGTTGGAATTGACGTCGCTGACATTGCCGCCGAGATCGACAGCGCGCACCCAGTAGTAGCGCGTGACCAGCCCGCCCAACCCGGCGCGCACGAAGGCGTTGCCCTTGACCGTGCTGATGACGGCAGCGGCCGACAGGTCGTTCGCCGCCCCCTCCAGAACCTCGATGTGGGAAAGGTCGGTGTCGGGCGGATTGACCCAGGACAGGGCGATCTGGCGCAGCCCGCCTTTGGCGACCAGCCCGGCCGGCTGGCCGGGCGGCGTGCCCTTGCCGCGCACCGTGGCCCGGATTTCCGCCGGCGCCGAGCGGCGGTTGTCGTAGGCCAATGCGGTGATGCGGAGGGTGTAGACGCCCTCCGCCGCCGGCTCGATGTCGAAGCTGCCGGCGCGGGTGACCTTCCATTCCTGCCACTGGCCGCCCGGCGTCATCACGTCGGCGCGGTAGCCGGCGATGCGGGCATCGTCGCTGGGCGTCCAGCTGACGGTCAGCCGGGCCTGCGGCAGGCCGTTGACCCAATAGGCGCTTTCCACCGCCGCGAGGTTGGCGGGGGATGGGATGGCGTTGGCGGCGCTCTGGGTCGCCACCGGCTCGATCTGCACGCCCTCCTCGACCCGGGCATATTTGCCGGGCTCGTGCAGCAGGGCGGTGACCTCGTAGACGCCGGGCGATTTCTCGGTGACGGCGCGCACCCGGAACAGGCGCGGGGCGAGGTTGGTGGCGGTCAGGATCCACACCGCATGCGGCTGCGGCAGCGCGCCGCCGAGCGGAGCCACGTCGATGACGAGCTGGCCGGTGGTATGGTCCTCCAGCACCGGACGGCGGACCGGGCAGTCGACCAGCCGGCCGTCCGGCAGGGTGAGCGCCAGCACGTGGCTCTGCTTGGTTTCCAGCGTCACCGTGTCGTCGAGGGTGACGACCTGCCGCTCCGGATCGTAGGCGACCAGCCGCCCGCCGGTGCGCACCAGCGCCCAGTTCGGGTCGGCCAGCTTGACCACGTCGCCCGGCATGACGTCGAGATGGTCGAAGGAGCAGCGGTAGGTGACGGTCTCGGTCTCGTGCTGCTCGCTGTCGAGCATCCACAGGCCGAGGCGGCGGGCCTGGCTGCGCCGGGTGCAGCCATAGGCCGTCGCCTCGATCGGCCGCCAGCCGTAGCGCTGGATCATCCCGGCATTCTCGACGACCTCGACCGTCGGGCGGTAGCCGTCGTCGGGATCGTTGAAGGTGATCAGCGCCGCGGTGTGGCGGGCCTTCAGCGCTGTGCCGGAATAGGTGAAGCTGCCGCCGATGACGTTGGCCGGGGTGACCAGCTTGATCGGATCGGCCGGCATGTCGGCGCGGGCCAGCACGCCGCCGGCCGACCAGAAGATCAGACCGCGGAAGGTCGAGGCGATGGACTGGAGGACGCGGTAAGCCTCGGTCCGGCCGGAGATCACCCCGTTGAAGGTGAAGCGCGGCTCCATGATGTCGCGGCGGCTGGCGTCCAGCCGGCCCGACTTGACCGGCTGGTCGCAATAGACGCCGATGGTGTAGAGCGACCAGCGGTCGACCGCCTCGGCAGAGATCGACTGGCCCAGGCCGTAGCGCCTGTTGGTCAGCAGGTCGTAGAGCACCCAGGCCGGGTTGTCGCTCCAGGCGGTCTTGAGGCTGCCGTCCCACTGGCCGGTATAGGTCCGCGTCTCCGGGTCGTAGTTGGACGGGACCTGGATCAGCAGGCCCTTGACGTCATAGGCCCGCTCGGGGATCGAGTTGCCGAACTGCTCGGCCTTGACCGTCAGCGCGACCAGCGCCGAATTGTCGAAACCGAACTTGGCTTCGACGATCTCGCCATAATGGGACCAGGAGAAGCTGTTCTGGACCGAGGCGCGGGTCGCATCGGGGGTGACGCGGGTGACGCGGATGTCGTAGGGCGCCTTGCCCAGCCGGCGCAGCCCGACCTTGTAGGACCGTTCGTAGGCGCTGGTGGTCTTGCCGCTCACCGTGTCGCCGAGCAGGTGCGTCCAGCTGCCATTGGCCGCCCGTCCCTCGATGGTCAGTTCCACCGAAGACCCGTGCAGGTCGCCATTGGACGTGTCCTGCTCGGTCAGCGCGTTCCAGCGCAGCACGATGCGTGCGGTGTCGATCTCGTCGCTATGGATTGTCCGGACGACCGGACTGGTCTTCTTCACCTCGACGCCGACCGCGACGGAGGTCTCGCTGTCGGCGAAGCCCTCGACGGCGTCCTGGGAGGGCAGTCCCTTGAGCAGCTTCCAGCTCACGCCCTTGAAGTTCTCCGTCCCGTCGGAGGCGATCAGCGGCGTGCCGTCGAAATAGATGCTCTTCCCCTTATCGACCAGCCCGACGATCTCGCCTTCGCCCAGCAGATCGATCACCCGGGCGGTCGCATTGGACTGCAGGCTGTTGGCGTCCTCGGTGGCGCCGGAACCGCCGCGGCCGGACTTGCCGCCCTTGGCCCCCTGGATCCCGCCTGCCGGACCTCCAGCCGAAGCGGCGGTGACGGCCGATACCGCCGGCTGGGGCTGGACGGTTCCGGTCTGCTCCGTATCCATGCCGGAGGAGATGACGGTCGAGCCGACCCAGCAGCGGCCATAGATCAGGGGAACCGATCCGCCCTGTTCGGTGACGTTGACCGGGCCGGAGAACAGATAGCTCTGCGTGTTGTCGGGCAGGTTGGCCTTGGGGGTCGGCGACAGCATCTGGCTGATGCCGGACAGCATCATCGATGCGCCGAACAGGGCGATCGAGCCGTAGGAGACGGAGAAACTGCCCGCTGAGATTGCTGCCGCGCCAAGTCCCTGGGTCGGGCCGAGCGCGCCAACAACGGCGGGCGCGGCATAGATCGCCACGACCATGATCAGCGCGCCCATGATCGCCTTGCCGGCGCCGCCGCTTTTGGCGCCGGCCGGAACCGGGATGATGTGCAGGTCGGCGCTGCCGAGCCCGAGCGTCAGGGTGTCGAGGGTCAGGTCGATGCCGCCGCGCGAGCGCGGGCCGCGGACCAGCCGGTAGGAGCCTTCGCGGAAGACCTTCTCGAAATCGGGATGGTTGGCGGCGAGCGCCCGGATCGCCTCGGCGGCGTCGCGGACCTGATAGTCGGCAAGGCGCCCGAATTGGCGGCCGAGCGCACCGTGCAGATGGATCCTAGCCATGAGCGAGATCCTTGTGACGCAGGATGTGGACGATCTGCCGGTGCCAGGGGCCGAAGGGTTCGCGGCGCGACAGGCGGCGCGGCAGGTGGTGCAGCAGCAGGCCGCCGTCGAGGACGACGCCGGCATGGTTGGGCACCGGCGACAGCACGGTCATCAGCGCGACGTCGCCGGCCGCCGCCTCGCCGGAGCGGACCACCGAGAAGCCGGCGTCGGCGAAATGCTCGAGATAGAGGTTCTTGCCGGCGTGCCACCACTCGTCGTCGCGCGGAAAATCCGGCAGCCGGATGCCCCGTTCCAGCTGGAACCAGTCGCGCACCAGGGCGTAGCAGTCGGTCACGCCGTGACGGAACTCGCGGCCGATCAGATCGGGCACCGGCACGCCGTCGCCCCAGAGGATCGGATCGGAACAGCGTTCTCCGTCGGTGGCCAGGATCGCCCAAGGCACCGCGCTGTCGATCTGGCCGCGCATGTCGGCGGCCGACGGATGGAGCGGCCCGTCGGGATGGCTGTGGACGATGGCGTCGATGGCGTCGGCATGGGCGAGGTAGTCGGCATCGTCGATGCGGAAATGGGCCGCCGGGTCGGCGGCGCGGTTGGACAGGGGCCGGTAGGTGCCGGCCACCACCAGACCGCAGCTCTCGCGCGGATAGTCGGCCAGGGCGTGGCGCTTCATCGCGAGGATCGCGTCAGCGGTGAACATGCGCTGCTGGCTCCTCTGAGTGTGAGGGGAGGGGCACCCGCATCAGACCCGGATCCGGGAGACGCCGGGAAAGCCGCCGAAAGGCAGGAGATCGGTCGAGTTGGGATAGCGCAGGCGGCAGTCGGCCAGCCGCTTGCCGCAGGCATCCTTGGCCGAATCGCCGGTACTCTCGCCGGTCGCAGTAAAGCAGCGGCTGCCGGAATAGGGGCAGTCGACGCCGTCGAACGACCACCCCGATCCGATCCAATGGCGGTAGCGGCGGGTGCAGCCGTCGCGCAGCACCTGCCGGCCGGGGAGCATCGCCCCCTCCTGGTCGATGGCCGCCGACAGCTCGAACTCGACATGGGTGGCGGTGTGGGCGCTCTTGCGCTCGATCCGGTAGAGGTCGGGCGGGAAGAAGGCGAGCGGGTCGGCCTCCGCCCGACCGTCGAGATAGCGGTCGAAGGTGCGCAGCCGCCTGACCTTGGCGCCGAGCAGGTCGGAGAACTGGTAGATCAGCGCCGAGATCTGGCGGTTGATGTTGGCGATGCGCAGGCGCGGCGTCGGCAGCGCCCCGGTCGCCGTCCATTCGAACCCTTCGGTCTCCATCTCGACCGGGACATAGGCGATGCCGCCGAGCAGGACCGGCTCGCCGCCGCTGCCCGAGGGCGTGAAGTGATGGATCGTGCCGCCGGGATACATGGTCAGGTCCAGCGTGAACAGCGTCACATAGGCACCGGGATCGGGCGACTGGGCGGCGGCGGCAAGCGCCGGCCGTTCATCCCATTTGGGGATGTTGGTCTGGCTCATGGGGATTCCTTGGATGGGCGCCGCCCCCGCCGTCGAAGGGAGCGAAGCGGCCGCGCAGGGTCAGAGGTCGAAGACCTCGACGAAGGTCGCGGAGATGCTGGAGAACAGGTAATGGGTGCGGGTGCGCTTCCATTTGCTGCAGATCCAGCGCCGGCGGTCGGGTTCGCCGGGCGGCTTCCACAGGAAGCTTTCCGCGCCCCGCCGGGCCCGCAGGAACTCCTCGATCGCCCGCGCCTGATCGGTGTCGAGATACTCCCAGCTCAGCGAATACTGGTCGCGGATGTTGTGGATGCCGTCGGGCGCCCGCTGGGTGTAGCCGTCGCCGAAACCGGCGGTCAGCACCTTCACCTCCGGTTCGATGGTGCTGCCGGTCACCGGCGGACAGGGCGGCAGGAAGACCGGGACACCGTTCTGGCTCGTGGCGTTCTGGCTCGTGGTTTCGCCGGCCATCGCTCAGCCTCCGTAGCTCATGTTGTTCAGCATGCCGCCGGGCCGCATCTGCTGGCGCAGCTCGTTGCCCATCATCGCGCGCAGCTGCTCCTTGACCGACGCGCCGATCCGCTCCGCGAGCGCCTTGTCCTGCTCGCGGTCGCCGGTGGAGCCGCCGGCGACATTCACCGTCACCGACTGGGTCACCGCAGGGCCGCCATCCTGCGCCGCCTGGATCAGGCGGTCTGCGTTCGTCATTTGTTCCGGCGTAAAGACGGCCTCGCCCTTGCGGGCGATGATCGGGACCTCGCCCGCCACCAGACCGCCGGTGTGGAAGCGGGGAGCGCCGGCGAACAGCCCGGCGGACATCATCCGCCCCGGCCGGCCGGTTTCACCGACGATGCCGCCGGTGTGGAAGAACGCCGAAAAGAAGCTGGCGACGCCCGACAGGATGCCGCCCAGCGGCCCTTCGGGTTTGAACAGTGAGGAAAAGAGGCCGGAGATGCTGGACATCAGGCCGCTGAGCAGTCCACCCGACTTGAAGAGGTCGGAAATCTTCGACCAGATGGTGCCAAGCAGGCTGTCGGAGGTGAAGAACGAGTCGATGAAATTGGAAAGTCCGTTGCCGGTATCGGCCGTGCCGGTCGAGCCGCCGCCAGCTGTCCCATTTCCATTCGCCGACGTGTCGGAGGACGCTTTGGCTTCGTCCTTCCTGTCCGTTTGAGCGGATGCCGACGGATCGCCGGCCTTCGCGGCGGATTTACCGTTTTCGGGGATGCTGGTCTTGAAGCCCAGCACGTTGAGCAGCCCGGCGCCGGTCTGTTGCGCAATCGATTTCACGAGGAAATCCCGCAACTGGTTCCGCATGGTGGCGAACAGTTTCTGAAAGGCGGGACCGATTTGCTGCTTGCCGGTCACGACGCTCAGCACGCCGTCGCTCCAACCGTCGAGCAGGCTTTGCAAGCCGTCGCCGAAGCTGGCCTTCACACGTTCGCCAAGCGGACGCAAAGCAGAGCCCATCACCTGATTGTACTTCTTGGCGGCCTCGTCGGTCTTCTGCGCGGGTGCGTCCGACGGAGCACCTTGCGCAGCCTTCGCATCGGTTTGCTCTTGGGCAAACTGTGCGGCAGCGCTGTAAGGCGCGGCAAAACGGTTGGCCACCGCCTTGGGTGTGATCAGATTCTTGCCAGCCTCATGAATCTCATTGAGTTGCTGGCGCGTCTCATCCAGCAAGGAATAGGTCTGCACCGCAAGATTGCTGACGGTACCATCCAGGCGTTTGATGGAAGCGGTGCAAGACTTATCGAACGTGATTGTCATGATCGGGCCGGCGGCGTTTTCAGCCATGGTTTTCCCTTTCTGTTAGCCGAAGCGGGCACGCAGTCTGGTTTTGGCCTTTTCGGTCAGGCCCGGCTCCCCGGCCGCCCGGCCGCCATCGGGCAGGTCGGCGAAGGCGAACGGCGTGCCGACCCGCTGGCGCAGCCGGTCGTGCAGTTCGCGGGCGCCGACGCCGGCCGCCGTCAGATGCACCGGCAGCCAGTCGGCCATCTCCTCCGCGCGCAGCCGGTCGATCTCGTTGAACAGGGTCCAGAACATCCGCACCGGCAGCGCCAGCAGGCGCAACGGGTCGATGCCGTAGAAGCGGCTGACGCGGGCGAAGCAGTAGGCGAAGTCGAGCCGCGTCAGCGGGCCCGACGGTTCCCCCGCTTGCCCGCCCGCGGCTCCCCCGGCTGGCGTTCCCCCGGTTGGCCATCTCCCGCCGGATCGATCCCGCGGATGAAGGCCAGCAGGACCAGGAGCTGACCCAGATCGAGGCCGAGGATCTCCTCGCGCGGGGTGTCCTCGAGATGGCCGGCGATCACATCGACCAGGATCGGGATCTGCGCCCGGTCGCTGCCGGCCTCCTCGAGCTTCCGCTCGATGTCCCCGGCTTGCAGGAACTGTTCGACGGTCATGTTCTTCAGGATGCGCTCGCGCCCGCCGATGACGACGCTGCGGGAAACGCGGAACTCATCGAGGTTCAGGATGGTGGGCTGGGGCATGGAGGATCCCGGTCGCTGGTGGCAGGCAAGGTCCGCGAGGGCGGCCACGGGGACGAAAGCCCCCGCGGCCGTTGACCATCATGGTCAGGCGGCGACGGGGGCGCCGAAGGCGGCGATGCGGTTGCCGGCGGTGCCGTCCGGATAGCAGCTGAAGGTGACCTCGTAGACGCGCTCGCCGCCGTTCTCGTACTTGAAGGTGAAGTTGGGCAGCGGCGCGGCCTTGAAGGCGACGAAATCGTCCTTGGTGGTGGAGGCGGGCAGGGCGGTGGGGTGCAGCTTCAGCGGGGCGGCGATGGCCAGCAGGTCGATGTTGACGCCGGAGCGGATCTCGACCCCGACCTCGGCACCAGCCGCGCCGACGCCGACCGCCTGCGGCATCACCGCCAGCAGCTTGGTCAGGTTGGTTTCCAGCATCGGCACCTTGACCGACACCTCAGTGCCGGTGATGACGTCCTTGATCGGGGTCTCGCCCATCTGGTCGGCCTTGACCTGATAGTTCGTGGTCTTGACGGTCACTTCGACGCCGCCCTTGGTCGAGCCGAGATCGATGCCGTCGAAGGTGACGTCGCAGATGCCGAGGGCGATGTCTTCGGTGGTGATGGCCATGGGTATAGTCTCCTAATCAGGCGACACGCCAGTCGGCGCGATAGTTGACGATGAAGGTGAAGGTGCTTGCCGTCTCGTCGTGGGGCATCAGCGGCTCGTGCTGGGGCAGGCACGAGATGACGAAACAGCCCCCGGCCGGAGCCGCCCGCAGGGTCAGGGCGTCGGCAATCGCCAGGGCGCGGGCCTCCCCGGCGAGATAGTCGGGATCGTGGGTGCGGACCTGGAAGGACAGCCGGCGAAGGCCTTGCGCATAGTCGCGGCGGGTTCCGCCCCGCGGCAGGAAGACCGATCCCGTAGCGCTGTCCTGCGGCGCCCGGCCCAGGAACAGGGACCCTCCTTCGGTTCCCAGCCCTTCGGCTTCGACGTGTTTGAGCAATGCGTGCAGCAGCATGGCCTCGGGACTCCGATAAGACGGTCAGGGGGGAGGCGAATGGCGGAAGGGCATTCGTCCCATTGGACCTTCATCCGCTAAAAGGATATAATTCCTTTAAACGGATGATTATCTTACCTCGTGGGGAGGCGCCATATGTTTTTGAAAAAGCTTTCCAGAACAAGGGGGTGACGTAAGTTTTCCCCTTGGACGGTCAGCGAAGCCCGGTCCGTCCGCTCCACGGCATGTCCCGGCAGAACAGACCGATCCCGCCGCTCAGGCTTGTTCGATGCGGTTTCTGCCGGCGGCCTTCGCCTTGTACAGCGCGGCATCGACGCGCTGGAGCAGGCTGTCGATATCCTCGCCGGCCCTGGCCTGACCGACGCCGATGCTGATGGTGACCGCCCCGCCGCACGCCATCCGCTGCGCGCTCACCCTCTGCCGCAGAGCTTCGAGAACGCCCAGGGCGGAGGGCAGGTCGGTCTCCGTCAGCAGCAGGGCGAACTCCTCGCCCCCCCAGCGCGCCAACGCGTCCGAGCGGCGCAGCCGGTCCGACAAGGTGGCGGCGACCACGCGCAGGGCATCGTCGCCCGCCTGATGCCCATGCGTGTCGTTGAAGCGCTTGAAATGGTCGATGTCCATCAACGCCAGGATATAGGGGCGCCCGTACCGCTCGAGCCTGGCCGCGGCTTCACCGACCGCCTGCTGGAAACGCCGGCGGTTCCACACCCCGGTCAGCGGATCGTGCATCGCCGCCTGTTGCAGTTCCTCCTCCAGGCCCTTGCGGTCGGTGATGTCCAGCAGCACTCCGTTGAACAGCACGGTTCCGTCGTGCCGGCGGCGCGGCTGGGCGCGGCCCAGCACCCAGCGTCCGCCGGCGATCTCCATCTCGCCTTCCCAGACCCGGCCGGCCCGGCCGGCCTGCCGCAGGCTGTGCCGGACCCGCGCCCACCCCTTCATCGCCATCACAGGAGCCAGAGTCCGCGCGGCAGTCAGGTCGGCATCCGGCCGCACGCCGAACAGGGAGGCTGCGGCGGTGCTGAAATAGGTCGCGCGCAAGCCTCCGCCGGGATGGAGTTCGGCCTGGAACACCGCACCCGGAAGGGCATTGGCGAGATCGCTCGCCTGGGCTTCCCGCTCGCGCTCCTCCGTCAGGTCGAAGAAGCTGATGACCACGCCGACGATCCCGTCATTGTTGCGGATCGGGCTGGCGGTCAGGCGTACGGGAAAGGACGTGCCGTCGCCGCGGTACAGCACCGTCTCGATGTCGCGCACCGGCTCTCCGGCCTCCGCAACCCGGAACACCGGATGGGATCTGCCACCTTCATTGGGGCCGCTGCGCAAGGAGTCACGAAACAGGAAGCGTCCGATATGGCTGCGAATCAGCTCGCTTTCGTGGCGGAAGCCGAAGGCGCGGGTGGCGGTGGGATTGACGAAGGTGACGGCACCCGAGCGGTCGATTCCGCACACCCCGACCTGCACGTTCTCCAGCAGCAGGCGGTTGAACTGCTCGGCCTCGATCACGGCGGTGATGTCGTGGATGATGCACAGCAGAAGCTTGCGCCCGCCGAGGTGGATGGGGCCGGCATAGACCTGCACATCGCGCACCGACCCGTCGGCCAGCCGATGGTGGAAACGCTGCGGGTAATGGCCGCCCTCCCAGGACGCGATCTCGCGCATCGCCGGCAGGATCGCCCGCCCGAGCTGGTTGATGTCCCAGACATGAAGGCTGCGCAGCCGGTCCCGGCTGTGGCCGTAAAAGACGGCGGCCCGCGGGTTGGCATCGACGATGGCGCCGTCGCGTCCGGGATCGATCAGCAGGATGGGGGCGGCGTTGGTGGAGAACAGCGCGTCCAGCACGCCGGCTCCATCCATGCCGCACGCGCTGCCGTCGCCCGGCCACAGGGGGAAAGCGCCCGGCCTGGGATCGGCGGACGCCCCGCCGTCCATGTCGCGCTCACCCTGCTCCGCCATTGCGAACTCCCCCCATCGATCGTCCAGGATCGGTCGAACGGCCAGAGAACATGCCGCATATCCTGGCAATCAATTCTATAGGGAATCAAGCTTAAACAAAGCGTTGCCGCAGGGTGGGGGAAAGAGTTGGCTTGCATTCCGGCAAGGAGACGTGCCCCGTCCATTCAAGGGCCCCACGGGACGAAGATTCGGCAGGGCACCGGGCCCTGCGGGCGATGTCCCGCTCCGGTTGTGCCACCCACCCTGTTCTTCTGCCACGTCCCACTGCCCGAACGCGCGACCTCTCTCCCGCGGGAGTGGATTTATCCTCGTCTGCGCACCGGCATCCGCCGGCCTTCGGCAACCCTGACAGCAGTGAGAGGTTGGCATGAGTATGATAAGGCGCAGCTCCGCTGAGTTTCTCGGGACATTTTGGCTGGTCTTCGGCGGCTGCGGCAGTGCCGTCCTCGCCGCCGCCTTTCCGCAGGTCGGGATCGGATTGCTCGGCGTGTCGCTCGCCTTCGGCCTCACCGTCCTGACCATGGCCTATTCCATCGGCCACATCTCCGGCTGCCACCTGAACCCGGCGGTCACGGTCGGGCTGTGGGCCGGCGGGCGGTTCCCGGCCAAGGACATCCTGCCCTATGTGCTGGCCCAGCTGGTCGGGGCCTTCGCGGCGGCCCTGGTCCTCTATGTCATCGCCACCGGGAAGGCCGAGTACAGCCTGGCCGTCAACGGCCTCGCCGCCAACGGGTACGAAGGGCATTCGCCCGGCCAGTACAGCATCGTCTCGGCCCTGGTGATCGAGTTGGTGCTGACCTTCTTCTTCGTGCTGGTGATCCTGGGCTCCACCGACCGGCGGGCACCGGCCGGTTTCGCCCCGCTGGCCATCGGCATGGCGCTCGTGCTGATTCACCTGATCAGCATCCCGGTCACCAACACCTCGGTGAACCCGGCGCGCAGCACCGGTCCGGCCCTGGTGGTCGGCGGGTGGGCGCTGCAGCAGCTCTGGCTGTTCTGGCTCGCCCCGCTGGCCGGCGGGCTGGCCGGCGGGCTGGCCTACCGCGCCCTTGCCGAGGAGATGCCGGCGAAACCCGCCATCACCGGGCAGACGGAAAGCTCCACCTGAAGCGGGCGCAAGACGCTCTTATCGCCGATGGGACCGGCTCGCAGAGATCCGGTCCCGGATGGCCCATCCCCATAGCGCGCCCTTATAACCCGCCGATGTCTCAACGCTCCACCGCTGTCCACTGTTATTCAGGCAGGATCAACAGCGCAGAAGGCGTATTCATGCGGCAGTTCGACCCTGACTCCAACCCGATGACGGAGGCCGATTATGGCATCGTGCTGGGCCTGTTCATCGGCATCTATCTCGGCCTCCTGATGGTGTCAGCACTGCCTTGACCGTCACCGCTCCGGCAATCGCGGCCCTTCCGGCAGCATCAGGCAGCGGTTCACCAGATTCATCAGCTCGCTCTGGCGGGTGGTTCCGGTCTTGGCGAAGACGCTGCGCAGTTGGCTGCGCACCGTGCTGATCGCCACACCGCGGCGCTCGCCGATCTCGGCCGGAGTCAGGTCGGCCAGCAGATCGCCGACGAGGCCGGCCTCCACCGCCGTCAGGCCGAACAGGGCGCTCAGACGCCTCCCAAGCCCCGGCGCCACCGCGGCCGGGTCGACGATGTAGACCGCGGCCCGGATGCGTGCACCGCCGCAGCCGCCCCCGCCGTCCGCATCGTCGAACGGCCCAGCAGCCTCGGGCGACAGCGGCAGAACGCTCAGCAGATAAGGCGCCCGGCCGGAGGGACGCGACACTCGGAGGTCGGCCGCCTCCCCCCGGCGCGCTGACGTCCCCTTTCCGCCGGCCGACACCGCCGCCTCCAGCAGATGGGCAAGCCGGCGCGCCTCGCCCCCTGCTCGGCCTGCAACCGCCCCTGCACAAGCCGCAGGCCGTCCCGCGCATCGATCATTGCCTGCCCGGCCCGGTTCAGGCCGGCGATCCGCCCGGCGGCGTCGAGCAGGACGACTCCCATCGGCAGCCGGTCGATGGTGCGGCCGCTCCAGCAGGCCTCCTCCCGGCCGTCCCGGCCTGCCAGCAACCGGACGCGCAGCCGCATCGCCCGCTGGAGATGCGGGGCACAGTCCTGAAGGAGCCGGACCGTCTCGTCAGGAAAGGGGGAGGCGTCGGGGGGCCGATGGAGGCTCAGCACCGGCTGCACCGACGAAAGCTCGCCGCCATCGGACAGGGTGAGTGCACACAGCCGGCCCATGCCGTGATCCCGCAGCAGCTCGTTGAAGAAGGCCGAGCGCCGCAGAACCGCATCCGGCACCAGATCCTCGCCGCGGCGGACGACGCAGCGGTTCAGCAGGCCGCGCGCTGCCGCGGCGTTCGCCCAGACGTCGCGGTGGCGGAAATGTGTGGTGTAGTCGGCCAGCTGCCTGTCCGTGATGTTGTGGCGGGCCCACAACGCGGCGGTCAGGCTGTCATGGCGGGGGGCGGCGGTGAACAGGAAGCCGTGCGTCGCATCGGTCAAGGCGCAGAGCCGCTCCAAAACCCCACCCCAGCGCTCCGGGAAGGTCACGGCGTCGTAAATGTCCTCGATCAGCTGGTCAGCGGCGTCCATCATGGGGAAGTCCTTCGTTGCCGATCAATTTTTCGTAGGCAACGTCCCGCGCTCAATCGCCACCAGTTGCATATGACCATCGTCCTGACGCTTCGTCCGCCATGTGAAGGATGCGATCCTGGGAATTTTCCTCAAAAGTCACAGGACCGAATCCCTGCCGCAAACAGGAGTCTTCGAACCGGAGCACGCTCCCATGACCGCGTCTATGATCGATGACGGCCGAATGGATCATGCCAGCCCATCGCCGCAACACTGGGCGACCGGAGGCCGGGTGCGCTGGGTCCTGGTCGCCGACCGCAATCCGTTGCTGCGCGAGGGGCTGCGGCTTTACCTGGAGACGCTGGGCTGGGAGGTCGTGGCGGGCGGCACGATGGAGGAAGGGCTGGCTCTGCTGGCGCGGTCTCCTGCCGCCTTGTCCAGTCCCATCGTTCCCGACCTGATCGTGTTGGGGGAGACCGGACCGGAGTGCCGGGAAGACGGAGGGCCGTGGCCATCCGGCTTCGACCGGCTGACCGCGATGCGCAGTGCCGTCCGCCCTGTCCTGCTGTCCATCGCCGCGGCCAATCACGACCTGATGGTCCGGGCGCGGAACCGCGGCTTCGAAGCCATCCACATCGACATGCCGCCGCTCAATCTGGAGGAATTGCTGCTCGGCTGCGTCCGCCGGATCGAACGGGGATGAGATAAAATCATGGCTTTATAATTTTTCATGAAAATATGAAAAATTTCTTCTCCATGCCGTTCCCCAGGCACGGAAAGCCGGGCTGGATGCTGACGGAAAAAGAGCCGCTGCATCCGGGTTGACAAGAGTGCTGCCTGAGCGGCTTTTCAACCCGACCGGACAGCAAGAGCCCATCCAAGAGAAAGATCTTCCGCAACCATGCTGAAACAAGCCGCTATTCTTGTCGGCGGACGGGGAACGCGGCTTGGGCCGCTGACCGACGACATGCCGAAGCCCCTCCTGCCGGTGGGTGGGCGACCGTTCCTCGGCCATCTGGTCGATGAACTGGCCCGGCAGGGGATCGACGACATCCTGCTGCTGGCCGGCTACCGTGGCGACCGGATGGAAAGCTTTTGTACGGAGATGCAGCGCCCAGGCCTGCGGCTGCGCTGCGTGACGGAGCCGGAGCCGGCTGGCACCGGCGGCGCCCTGCGATTGGTGGCGGATCTGCTGGACGCGCAGTTCCTGCTGCTGAACGGCGATACGCTGTTTGACATCAACCTCAACGACTTTGCGAGCCCGCCCCTGCCGTCCGACGGCAGCGTCGTGGCAAGGATGGCGCTGCGGTGGGTTCCAGATACCGCCCGCTACGGCGCCATCACCCTCGAGAGCGGCCGGGTCACCGCCATGAATGAGAAAGAGCGGACGGGGGAGGGGTTGATCAACGGTGGCCTATATCTGTTCGACCGCCGCGTGATCGACCGTTTGCCGCCGTTGCCCTGCTCCATCGAAACCGGATTGTTGCCTCGGCTGGCGATGGAAGGTGCCGTCGAGGGGCGGGTCTATGACCGCTTCTTCCTGGATATCGGTGTGCCCGACGATTTCGCCTTGGGCCAGAACGCCATTCCCGCCAACCGCCGCCGCAAGGCCGCCTTCTTCGACCGCGACGGCGTGCTGAACGAAGACATCGGCTTCGCCCACCGTCCCGACCAGATCACCTGGATGCCGGGAGCCAGGGAGGCGGTGAAGCGGCTGAACGACGCCGGCTTCCTCGTCTTCGTCGTCACCAACCAGGGCGGGGTCGCCCGTGGCCTGTACAGCGAGGAGCATGTGCGCACCCTGCATCGCTGGATGCAGCAGGAGTTGCGCGCCGTTGGCGCCCATGTCGACGCCTTTTATCACTGCCCGCACCATCCCGATCATGGCGCGCCGCCTTACCGCACCGACTGCAACTGCCGCAAGCCGGAGCCGGGGATGCTGTTGCAGGCGATGGCCGAATGGCCGGTGGAGCCGAAGGGCAGCTTCCTGATCGGCGACCGCGACACCGACGTGCAGGCGGCACAGCGGGCGGGCATCGAGGGAACGCTCTACCGCGGCGGCGACCTCAACGCTGTCGTGGCCGGGATCCTGGCGAGGATGGCGTGAGAGCGTGACGGCTAGGCCAGCCAGCCTTCGAACGACGGCGACAGCCACCGCCACAGCAGGATGCCCGCCGCCAGCCAGAGGGCGACCATGACCCCAGCGGCGGTGACGCTGACCGGCCGGGCGGACCGGCGCGCCGCGGCGGACCGGTGTTCGGCCAGAAGCTCCGGCGGGATCAGCTGGACGACCAGCAGGATGCCGAGCGGCACGATCAGCAGGTCGTCCAGATAGCCCAGCACCGGGATGAAGTCGGGGATCAGGTCGATCGGGCTCAGCGCATAGGCGGCGACCGCCATCGCCAGGACCCGGACGCCCCAGGGGGTGCGCGGGTCGCGCGCCGCCAGATAGACCGCCAGCACGTCGCGCTTGATCGCACGCGCCCATCTCTTTGCCGCCGAGAGCATGATCTGTCCGGCCTATCCCGCCCGCTGGACGGCGGAGGAAAGGGAGGGCGAGCCGGCGAGATGGTATCCCAGCCCCGACAGCCCGTGCAGACCGACGTAAAGCCCGACCGCCAGGATCAAAACGCCGGAGACATAGGGGGCCTGGCGGGCGATGCGGCCGAAGGCGCCCGACCAGCGGCGCTCGGCATGGCGCATCCCCAGCGCTGCGACCACGCCGGCCGACATCAGGGTCAGCGCCAGCCCGATGCTGAAGCACAGCACCAGCACGCCGCCCAGGGCGACCTCCTTCAATTGCAGGCACAGCAGCAGGACGGTGATGGCGGCGGGGCAGGGGATCAGGCCGCCGGTCAGGCCGAACAGGACGATCTGGCCGGTGGTGACCGGCCGCCCGTCGAAGCGGCGACGGATTTCCTCGGCATGCGCCCGCGCGTGCGCATCCTCCGGCTCGTCGTCATGATGGTGGTGACCATGATGATGGCCGTGCTCATGATCGTGCTCATGATCGTGGTGATGGCCGTCATGACGGTGATGGGAGTGCTGCTCCCGCCATGTCCTTGCCATCATCCACAGCGCCACCCCGACGATCAGCACCGCCGAGGCGACCTGGAAATAGGGTTCGGTCGTCGCGGCGTCCCAGCCCTGGCCCAGTTGCAAGCCGGCGAGCGCCACCACCCACACCACCAGCGTGTGCGAAACCGTCGCCGCCAGCCCCAGCAGGACCGCCTGCAACACCGTGCCGCGGATGGCGACGATGAAGGCGGCCATCATGGTCTTCGAATGGCCAGGCTCCAGCCCATGCAGGGCGCCCAGCAGGATGGCGCTGGGAACGAACAGCCAGGCCTGCCCGGCTCCCTGCTGCAACAGGGCGGCGAAATCCGGCATTCCAGCCCCCTTAGAGGTATTTGGTGATCGCCTTGAACTCGGCGACGGAGCGGCGGGCCTCCTCCGGTCCGGCATCGACCGCAGCGTCCAGGCAATGGTCGAGATGGTCGTGGATCAGCAGCTTCTTGGCCTCGCGCACGGCGCTTTCCACCGCGTGGAGCTGCTGCGCGATGTCCAGGCAGGGACGTTCGGCCTCGATCATCTCGATGATGCCGCGCAGGTGACCGTCGGCGCGCTTCAGGCGCTTGACGATGTCGGGATGGGAATGGTGCTTGCTCATGCCCATATCCTATCCCCCCGGAGGGGATAGAGTCAAAGACAAGCTCTTCCCCGACCGGGATGGCGCTTGGGCCGCCACCCCGGTCCGGCAAGGAGATCAGTGGCGGGCGAAGACCTGCGGGCCGCCGGCGGCGCCGAACAGCATGACCTGATAAGGCTGGCCGCTGGCCATATCCATGCCGGGAGCGTCCTGCGGCATGCCAGGGACCGCCAGCCCGCGGGCCTGCGGCCGTTCCGCCAGCAGCCGCGTCACATCCTCGGCCGGCACATGGCCTTCCAGCACATAGCCGCCGACCCGCGCCGTATGGCAGGAGGCGAGATCGTCCGGCACGCCGGCCATCCGCTTCATCGGCGTCACGTCGTCGACGGTGTGGACGGTGACGTCGAAGCCGGCCGCGCGCATGTGCCGCACCCAGCCTTCGCAGCATTCGCAGCTCGCCGCCTTCCAGACCTCCACTGCCGCGTTGCCGGTTGGGACGGCGGCGCGGACCATGCCCGGCAGCCCCACGGACCCGAGGCCGAGCGCCAGGACGGCAAGCGCCGCCCCCCGCATCATCGTCCGCCGCGTCATGCTCATAGAACTTCTCCTAGTAGAATCAATGCCTTGCCCGAAACGGTCACGGGCGGATAGACAGAAGGCGCAGGGCGTTGGCGGTGACCAGCACGGTGGCGCCGGTGTCCGCCAGGATCGCGGGCCACAGCCCGGTGACACCAAGCACGGTGGTAAGCAGGAAGACCGCCTTCAAGCCCAGAGCCAGTGCGATGTTTTGACGTATGTTGGCCATGGTGCGGCGCGACAGCGCCACCAGCGCCGCCACGTCGCCGACCCGGCCGTGCAGGATGGCGGCATCGGCCGTCTCCAGCGCCACGTCGGTGCCGCCGCCCATCGCGATGCCGACATCGGCGGCGGCGAGCGCCGGGGCGTCGTTGATGCCGTCGCCGACCTTCGCCACCCGCTGCCCCTGGGCCTGGAGATCGCGGACGATGCGCAGCTTGTCGTCCGGCAGCAGTTCGGCATGCGCCGCCATCCCCAGCATCCCGGCGACCGCCCCGGCGGTGCGGGCATTGTCGCCGGTCACCATCAGCGAGCGGATGCCGGCGCGCTCCAGCGCCTCGATCCCGCTGCGGGCATCGGGGCGCGGCTCGTCGCGCATGGCGATCAGTCCGGCGGGGATGCCGTCGACCAGCAGCACCGAGACCGTCTTGCCCGCCTCGGCGAAGGCGGCGGCCCGATCCGCCTGTGCCACGCTCAGCGACGATGCGGCGGCCTGGGGCGACAGCAGGGCCAGCAGACGGGCGTCCACCTTGCCAGTCAGGCCGGCACCGGGAAGGGCGGTGACTTCGCCGGCCGCCGACGGGGCGATGCCGCGTTCGGCCGCCGCGGCCAGGATGGCGCGGGCCAGCGGATGGCTCGATCCGGCCTCCAGCGCCGCGGCATCGGCCAGCAACTCCGCCTCGCTGCCCAGCAAGGGGATCAGGTCGGTGACGCGGGGCTTGCCTTCCGTAAGGGTGCCGGTCTTGTCGAAGGCGACGGTGGTGATGCGGCCCAACGCCTCCAGCACGGCGCCGCCCTTCAGCAGCAGCCCGCGCCGCGCCCCGTTCGACAGACCGGCGGCGATGGCCGCCGGGGTGGAGATCACCAGCGCGCAGGGGCAGCCGATCAGCAGCACTGCCAGGGCGCGATAGATCCACTCCGTCCAGTCGCCGCCGGAAAGCAGCGGCGGCACCACGGCGACCAGCGCCGCCACCCCGACGATGCCCGGCGTGTAGAAGCGGGCGAAGCGGTCGATCAGCCGCTCGGTCGGGGCCTTGCTCGCCTGCGCCTCCTCCACCAGCCGGACGATGCGGGCAATGGTGTTGTCGCGCGCCGCGGCGGTGACGCGGACGCGCAGCGCGCCGTCGGCGTTGATGGTGCCGGCGAAGACCTCGTCGCCTTCGGCCTTCGGCTTCGGCACGCTTTCGCCGGTGACGGGGGACTCGTCGACCGCGCTGCGGCCGGACAGCACGACGCCGTCGGCCGCCACCCGGTCGCCCGGCCGCACCAGAATGACCGAGCCCACGGCCAGACCGGTGGCGGGAACGGGATGCGGGGCGCCGCCGTCCCGCTCCAGCAACGCCGTGTCGGGGACCAGCGCGGTCAGGCCGCGGATGCCGGCCCGCGCCCGACCGGCCGCCACCCCTTCCAGCAGTTCGCCGACCAGGAAGAGGACCAGGACCGTCGCCGCCTCCTCCACCGCGCCGATCAAAAGCGCGCCGATGGCGGCGACCGTCATCAGCATCTCGATGGAAAAGGGGGTTCCGGCCCGTGCCGCCGCCAGGGCGCGGCGGGCGACCGGAACCAGCCCGACCAGCAGCGCCAGCGGAAAGGCCCAAGGCTCCGCCGCCGGCACCAGCAGTCCCAGCGCTGTCGCGGCGGCCAGGGCCGCACCGGCCGCCAGGATCAGCCGAGCCTTGCGTCCCCGCCACCAGGGCGCTTCGGACGCATCGTCGTGGCCGTGGGAGTGGCCGTGGGAGTGCCCGTGGGAATGGTCATGGGAATGGGAGTGAGCGTGAGAATGCGGCTGGGCCTCGGCCCCACAGCAGCCCCCGCCGCAGTTTGACGGTCCGGCCTCCACCACCGGATCGGCGGGGATGGCGCCGTAACCGAGGGCCGTCAGCGGACGGACCACCGCATCGACGCCCAGCATGCTCTCATGCGAGACGGTCACCGTCCCGGCGGGCACCGACACCCGCACCTCATGGATCCCCGGCACCCGGCGCAGCGCCGTCTCGATCTTGGCGGCGCAGGAACCGCAATCCATGCCGGAAACCCGGTAGCGGCTGGTGCGCAGGGCGGTGCCGGCCTGCGTTCCGGCCAGAGGATCGGCCATGGGATCGGGAATTGAGTCGGAAATCGGTCCGTGCATGGAAGAAGCTCCTCGATCATGGCCGTTGCCGGCAGCTCTTCCAAAGCCTAGATCCTCCAGTGACTGGAGGATCAAGAGGGAAATGCCGACCATGTCCAGCCTGCCCGCCGCCCCGCCATCCCCCCTGACCATCGGGACGCTCGCCAAGCAGACCGGCGTGAAGATCCCCACCATCCGCTATTACGAGAGCATCGGCCTGCTGCCGGAAGCGTCACGCACCGGCAGCAACCGGCGCACGTACGACGGCAGGTCGGTCCGCCGCCTGCGCTTCATCCGCCATGCCCGCGAGCTGGGGTTCGAGGTGGAGGCGATCCGCCAATTGCTGGCCATGGCCGACGATCCGGGCCAGCCCTGCCGGGAAGCCGACCTGCTGGCCCGCACCCATCTGGCCGAGATCGAGTCCAGGATCGCCCGGCTGGAAGCCCTGCGCGACGAGGTGCGGCGGATGGTGGAGGGCTGCGCCCAGGATCAGGTGCGCAGTTGCCACGTGATCGAGGTGCTGGCCGACCACGCCCACTGCCTGCACGACCGGCACTGAAGCCCTGGCTGCGCTGAAAACCTGGCCGGGACGCAGCGCCGCAACGGGCGGACGCGCCCTATGACCTGCAACCGGTTGCCCGGCGGGCCGCGGTGTTTATAGTCGCATTCATGCAGTGTCGAAACCTTCCGTAACTCCGGCGGGCGCCACAAGGCGGCATGCAGGAGGATCGGATCGCCATGGCGACAGTAAAGGAACAGGCTCGGACATGAGTGGGGGAGCGGCGGCAAAGGCGGACCGGAAGCAGGCGTCATGCTGCGGCTTCTGAAGGAAAACCGCCCGCTCCAGCGCATCGGGGCGCTCGGCATCGGCCTGCTGGCGGCGCTGTGCGGCGGCACCGCGATGGTCCTGGACCGGCTGCATGGCGAGACGGTGACCGAGGCGATGCTGGGCCTGCGCACGCTCAACGCCTCGCTGGCCGAGCAGACGGCGCGCACCATCGAAGGGATCGACCTGACCGTCAGTGGGATCGCCGAACAGCTCCCGCTTGAGAACCGCCGCAGCCCCGAAGCCTTCAGCCAGCTGCGGACGGACCGGCAGGTCTACGAAATCCTGAAGGCCAAGGCGTCCAGCCTGCCGCAGATGGAGGCGCTGAGCCTGATCGCCGCCGACGGCACCCTGGTCAATTTCACCCGCCAGTTCCCGGCTCCGGTACTCGACCTGTCCCAGCGCGACTATTATCTGGCGCTCAAGGATGCCGATCCGGGACGCGCCTATCTCAGCCGGCCGACGCAGAGCCTGGTCACCCGGGAATGGACGCTCTACATCGCGCGGCGCGTGAACGACCCGGACGGCAGGCTGGTCGGTCTGGTCGTCGGGGTCATCCGCCTGTCCTATTTCGAGCAGTTCTACCGCAGCCTCCATGTGACGCCGGGCAGCGGCTTCAGCCTATGGTGGCGCGACGGCATGCTGCTGGCGCGCTTCCCGCCGACGCCGGACAAAATCGGGACCCTCGCCACCGACCCGATCATCGACAGTCAGCTCTCCCAGTCCGGCACCGCCGCGACTACTCTGAAAAATTCGATCGACGGCGCGGACCGCATCCTGTCGGTCCAGCAGCTGCGCAACTACCCGCTGGTGGTCGCGGTCAGCCGGACGCGCGGGGAGATTCTGGCGCGCTGGGAGAGTCAGGCGGTCGTCATCGCCGCCGCCGGGCTGGTCAGCGCGGTGGCGCTCGCCCTGATGCTGTGGGCGATGGCCCGCCAGTTCCTGGCCTACGAGACCGCCAACCGCGCGCTCGGCGAGCGGCGGCAGGCGGTGGAGGCCCGCGACGAGGCGGAGGAGCATGTCCGCCAATTGCAGAAGATGGAGGCGTTGGGCCAACTGACCGGCGGCGTCGCCCACGACTTCAACAACCTGCTCCAGGCGGTGCGCTCCAGCCTGCACATGCTGGAGGCCGGCGGCGAGCTGCGCGGGGCGGAGAGCCGCCGGGCCCTGGAGGTCGCGAGCCAGGCGGTCGACCGCGGCGCCACCCTGACCCAGCATCTGCTGGCCTTCGCCCGCCGCCAGCGGCTGGCTCCGGCGCCGGTCGATCTCGGCGCCCAGGTGTTGGGAATGGCGACGCTGCTGGAGCGCACACTGGGCGGCGCCATTCGCATCCGCATCGACCGCGACGCCGATGTGCCGCCGGCGCTGGTCGATCCCCACCAGTTCGACATCGCCCTGCTGAACCTCGCCATCAACGCCCGCGACGCCATGCCGGACGGCGGCACCCTGACCATCGCCGTCACCAACCTGCGGGTTGGGATGGCGTGCGAGGAGACGTCACCCGCCCTGGAGCCCGGCAGCTATGTCGCCGTGACCGTGCGCGACAGCGGAGCGGGCATGTCACCCGACGTGCTGGCGCGGGCCTGCGAACCCTTCTTCACCACCAAGCCGGTCGGGCAGGGCAGCGGGCTGGGGCTGAGCATGGTGCATGGCCTGACCGCCCAGTCCGGCGGCGGCATCAGGCTGGAAAGCCATCCCGGCCTGGGCACCGCGGTGACGCTGTACCTGCCCCACGCTCCGGTGGAAAGCCCGGCAGAAAGTAAGGTGGCCGTGCCCGGCGGCCCGGCGGCCTCGACCGGAACCGAACCCCTGCCTGTGCCGTCCGCCGCCCTGCGCATCCTGCTGGTCGAGGACGACGCCCTGGTGCGCATGGCGAATGCGGCGGTGCTGGACGAGGCCGGCCTCATGGTGTCGGAGGCCGCCAGCGGCGAGGAGGCCCTGGCCCTGCTGGAGACGGACGAGGGCATCGGCGTGCTGGTCACCGACTTCGCCATGCCCGGCATGACCGGCGCCGACCTGACCCGCCTCGTCCGCCGCCACCGCCCCGGCCTGCCGGTGCTGATCGTCACCGGCTATGCCGAGAAAGCGGTGCTGCAGGATCTGGGGCGTGAGCCCGGCATCCGCATCCTGTCCAAGCCCATCCCGCCGTCGGCCCTGATCGGGCACATCATGACGGCACTGCGGGACCCCCGCGCCGCCATGGGTGCCGACATCGGGTCCTGAGATCGCACACCGGCGTCAGGTGTCCTTCAGGCAAGCCCCCACATGGGTGAAGCGGAAGCGCGCATCGATCGGCACATCGGGAAAGGGCAGCCCATGGCCGTCATGGGCGCTGTCATGCACGAGGCAGCAGCCCTCGATCAGCGGCCAGACGACCCGACCAAGGAAGCGCTGGTCCCCCAAGCGTCCGTCTTCGGCACGGGCGGCAACCTCCACCAGAGGGGCCATCGCCGGCAGAATGCCGGCCCGCCCGCCCCACATGCCGGCCAGCATCAGATCGGTGTGCATGATGTGATCGCGCATGACGTGGAAGGGGAGGCCGGAGGCCAGCCAGGCATCCACTGCGGCCCGCTCCCGGCTGTTCAAACGGGAATCGGCGTCGCGGCACAGGAAATGACTGACCGTCGGGTCGTCGGAGACGAGGAAGCGCCAGAACAGGCCTCGCACCGGTCCGCTGCCCGCTTCCATGGCGACCAGCTCAGCCCCCGCCGCGGCAAGCTCGCCGAGAACGGATGCCGGCACGGACTCGTCATGGTGGATGCGGCAAGTCCAGCCCGGATAGAACTCGGCCGCAAGCCGGACATTCTCCAGCGCGCCCTGCATGTACAGGGATGCGGAGCCCCACAGGCTGAAACTGATGATCCGCCGCGTCCGGCCGTCCTGCGAAGCTGCGGGAACCGGCGCCACTCCGACGCCCTGCTGTCCCTTCCGCGCCGCTTTCGCCTTCCACGTCAGGATGGCACAGGCTTCGCTCGCCGCCTCCGCCATCCGCCCGCAGTGGAAAAGCGTCGCGACGAGGTATTCCTGTGTATCCAGATGATCGGGGGCGAGGGTACCGGCACACCGGAAGGCGGTCGCCGCCTCCGCCATCCGCCCGGCGTTGCAGGCGGCGACCCCGGAATTGTACCAGACGAGGCGCGAGGACGGAGACAGCGCCAGGACGGCGCGGTAAGCCGCCAGGGCGGCCTCCCAGTCCTGCCGGTCGAAGCGGGCATCCGCCAACCCGGTGCGGATGCGGAGATCGCCGGGACGCAAACGCGACGCCTCCATGAAGGCCGCCTCGGCAGCGGTTGGATCGCGGCCGTCCAGGCAACCTGTGCCGTGATCCAGCAGCAGCCCGGACAGCGGCTCGGCAGCCTGCGGCGCCCCCAGGGCATGCGCCCGCCGGTAGGCGTCCATCGCGGCCCCGGTGCGGCCGGCGGCACGCAGCAGATTGCCGTAATTGAGAAGATACTCCGCCGAGTCCGGCCGCCGGGCCACGGCTTCGGCGATCCGGGCCAGCCCTTCCTCCAGCCGTCCGGTCTGGCCCAGCAGGATACCGGACAGATGAAGCGCGTCCGGATATCCCGGCTCGGCCTCCAGCACACGGGCATAGAGGGTTTCCGCCTCGGCAAACCGTCCTGCGGCGTGCAGATCAAACGCCAGAAGAGTCGCTTCGGAGAGGGTGGCCATCGTCTCCTACATAGCCGAGAACAGGCCCCCGATCCAAAACGAAATCCAAAGACGCCTTCCGCGGCGCCTCACCGGTCCTGAAGCGCGAAGCAGCCCTTCCCGGCCGTCTTCAGGGCGGTGCAGGCCGCATCGGCCTTCGTCGCGGCAAAGCCGGTCAGCCGGGCCTTGTAAAGGCCGCCGGAACGCACGACCGCAGGGCTGGTGCCGGCGGCAAGGGCGCCCAGGCGCTTGGCCGTGGCGCGGGCGCTGCTCTGTGCGGCGGCATGGCTGGCGAAGGCGCCGACCTGGATGGACCAGGGACCGCCCGTGGAGGGACCACCGGTGGAAGGGCCGCCGGTGGATTTCGCAGCGGATGGCTTCACCGCGGAGGCGCCCACGCTCACCGCCGTGCTGCGCTGGGCGATCGAGGCGCTGTTCCTGGTGATCAGCAGATCCGGCTGCACGGGCGCCGGCCTGACCGGACTGGTCGGGCGCTTGAAGCCGGCATCCAGCAGGTCGGCAACCCGGTCGTCGCGGGAGTTGGCGCTGTGGCCGCCCATCACCACCGCGATCAGGCGGCGGCCGTCCCGCACCGCCGAGGCGGCGAGGTTGAAGCCGGAGGCGGCGATGTAGCCGGTCTTGATGCCGTCCATGCCGGGGTAGCGCGCCATCAGGCGGTTGTGGCCATAGACCGTGTCGCCCTGCCAGTCGAAGCTGCGGCGCTGGAAATAGGCGTAATGCCGGGCGTGGCCGCGGATCAGCGCGCGGGACAGGATCGCCATGTCGCGCGCCGTCGTCCGCTGCAGCCGGTCGGGCAGGCCCGATGCGTTGCGGAAAACCGTGCGGCGCATGCCGAGCGCGTGGGCACGGGCGGTCATCTTGGCGGCGAAGGCCGTCTCGCTGCCGCCCAGCGCCTCGCCCAGCACCACCGCGACGTCGTTGGCCGAGCGGGTGACCAGCGCCAGGATCGCCTGCTCCACCGTGATGGTGCTGCCGGGAGCCAGCCACAGCCGCGACGGCGGCATCGACGCGGCATGCTGCGACACCACGAGGCTCTGGTCCAGCCGCAGCGAGCCGCGCTCCAGCGCCTCGAAGGTCAGCATCAGCGTCATCATCTTCGTCAGCGATGCCGGATAGGTCAGGGTGTCGGCATTGCGCCCCTGGATGACCTTGCCGCTGCCGGCGTCCATCAGGATCTCCGCGGCGACCGGACCGGAGGTCTTTTTCGCCGCGCGCTTGGCCAAGGCCGGCAGGGGCGTCAGCAGGACCGCGACCAGAACCGTGAGAACGGTCAGGGAGAGCAGCAGCGTCGAGACGCGGGCGAGCGGGTGCATCGTCTCAGGTCTCCCTAGATGCCGGGAAAGGCGGGGCAGGGTGGGACAGGGCAGCAGGCGTCATCCGCCGACCGGGCCGTCGGAAGGGCTGTCGGAAAGGCCATCGGACAAGAGCTTCCGCACCATGGCGCGGAAGGCGTCGACCGCCACCGGCTTGGCCAGTATGCGCATGTTGTGGCCAAGCCCATCCTCGCCGTCGCCCTGCCTGTCGTCCAGGGCTTGAAAGGCATAGCCGGTCAGGAACAACACCTTCAGATCGGGATAGTGCACCTGCGCCGCCTCCGCCAGCTGACGACCGTTCAGGCCGGGCAGCCCGACATCGGTCACCAGCAGATCGACCGGCGGATTTACCCCGGCCTCCCCTTTGGCCCTCGCTTTGGCATCCGTCAGCCGGGCAAGCGCCGAGGTGCCGTCGGCAGCTTCCAGCGTGGTGTAGCCGTCGCTCTCCAGCACCTCCACCAGCAGCATGCGGACCAACTCCTCGTCCTCCACCACCAGCACGGTGCCCCGTCCGGTCCGGCCGGGAGGCCGCGCAGGCACGGCGGCGGGCTCCGTCTGCCCGGTGCAAGCGGCGGCGGCATGATCGCGCGGCAGGTGGAGGTGCACCGCAGTACCGCAGCCGACCGCACTGTCGATGCGGACGAAGCCCCCGGACTGGCGGGCGAAGCCATAGAGCTGGCTCAGCCCCAGGCCGGTGCCCTGGCCGATCGGCTTGGTGGTGAAGAAGGGTTCGAAAACGCGGGCCAGCACGTCGGGCGGCATGCCGGTCCCGCTGTCGCGCACGGTCAGCACCGCATAGTCGCCGGCCTCCACCCCGGGATCGTTGACGAGGTCGGCCGGTGCGAAAGCGGCGTTGGCGGTCTCAACCGTCACGCATCCGCCCTCCGGCATGGCGTCGCGCGCGTTGATCACCAGGTTCAGCAGGGCGCTTTCGATCTGGTTCACGTCGGCATGGACCGGCCACAGCGGCTCCCCCAGCCGCCGCTCCAGCCGGATCTGCTCGCCCACCGAGCGGCCCAGCAGGTCCCACAGCCCGGCCACCAGCGCGTTCAGGTCGACGCGCTCCGGCTTCAGCGGCTGGCGCCGGGCGAAGGCCAGCAGGCGCCGGGTCAGGGTGGCGGCCCGGTCCACCGCGGCGCGGGCGGTGGCGGTGAAGGGGGCGATGTCGCTGCGCCCGGCCGACAGCCGCTGATCGATCAGCTCCAGGCTGCTGCCGATCGCCTGCAGCAGGTTGTTGAAGTCATGGGCGACTCCGCCGGTCAGCTGGCCGACCGCCTCCATCTTCTGCGCCTGGGCCAGGGCCTCGCGCGCCTCATCCAGCGCCTGCTGGGCTTTGCGGCGTTCGGTGATGTCGCGGGTGATCTTGGCGAAGCCGCGCAAGGTCCCGGTCTCGTCATGGATGGGGTCGATGACGACGCTGGCCCAGAAGCGGGTGCCGTCCTTGCGCAGACGCCAGCCCTCCGCCTCGAACTTGCCCTCCGACAGGGCGGTGGCGAGTGCACGCTGCGGCACGCCGGCGGCGCGGTCCTCCGGCGTGTAGAAACTGGAGAAATGCCGACCGATGATTTCATCGGCGGCGTAGCCCTTCATCCGGGCCGCCCCCGCATTCCAGCTGCGGATGACGCCGGTGGGATCGAGCATGAAGATCGCATAGTCGACCACGCTCTGGACCAGCAGGCGGAACTGCCGTTCGCCGGAGATGGGTTCCCAGGCGGGCGCGACACGTTCATCCTTCATAACAACGACTTTCCGGAACACGGGGGAAGGTGAGAAACGGGAAGTCCGATGATCCCCGTTCGACGCCGCCGGGGTCAATAACCCAATGCGAATAGTCAGGTATTATTACGGCGCATCACGCGGGATGTTCCGGGATTAATCCGGCGCGATTTGAGGGCCGACAAATTCGCGGGGGAATTTAAAGTCAGTGAGAAAAAATGGCCAAAAGGAGAAAGGGGCGGGGCGGCGGACCGCCCCGCAAGATCCCTTTGGCTCAGGCTCAGCGCGGAGCCAGCACCATGACCATCATGCGGCCTTCGACCCGGGGCATCTGCTCGACCTTGGCGATGTCCTGGAGCTGGTCGCGCACGCGGACGAGCACGTTCAGACCGAGATCCTGGTGCGCCATCTCGCGACCGCGGAAGCGCATGGTCATCTTGACCTTGTCGCCTTCCTCGATAAAGCGAATGGCGGAGCGCATCTTCACGTCGTAATCGTGATCGTCGATGTTCGGCCGAAGTTTGATTTCCTTCAGCTCGATGATCTTCTGCTTCTTCCGCGCCTCGTTGGCCTTCTTCTGCTCCTCGAAACGGAACTTGCCGTAATCGAGGATCTTGCAGACAGGCGGATCCGCCTGGGGCGCGACTTCGACGAGATCGAGGTCGGCATCTGCGGCGGCTTCCAGCGCTTGGCGGAGCGGCACCACGCCGACCATCTCGCCGTCGGCGCCGACGAGGCGGACCATACGGGCGGTGATTTCACGGTTGAGGCGCGGGCCTTCGCGGACGGGGTCCGCGTCGTAGAGCTTGGCTATGGTGATCTCCTGTGGTCGTGGATGGGTAGAAAGGGACGAGCCCGGGCCGATAGGATCAGCCCAGGATGTCGAGCACAATCTGCCGCAGTTCGCCTCGGGTCAAGCCGGACGGCTCAGGCTTGGAGCGAAAATCGGGCTTTTTGCTCTCAACTGCGGCGAATTGGCCAGCGGAGAGGCGGGTGGAGGCCCGCTGGACCGGCGCAAAGGCGGGCTGGGCGGCAAAATGGCCGGCGGTCTGCGAAAGGGCGGAAACGATCGGGGTCGTCATGAAAATCCTCCAGGCCGGATGGGCGGACCGATGGATTTCGGTGCCGGCCGGCTCTTGTTTGTGTGGCGTCGTGAACGGGAGCCGCCGAGGCGCAACACCGCTGCAGCAGGCTCCGATAAAGCAAAACAGGCCCCGGTATGGGCATGTTCCAAACGGCCGGCGCCCCCACGAAGGCTCTCTCCCGCTGGAACGGAAAAGGTGGGGGCGGCACAGCCCGAGCGGTTCTGCCCAGACGGTCTTCGGCGACTCATCAAATGGGGAGCGGGGTCGGATTTTCAAGCCGTTCCGCACCGGTTCCCCATCTTGCCGCCGGACCCGCAGGGAACGTGGGAAGCCCTTGATGGTTTCGTCTCCACCGGACCTGACGATCGGGACGGGCGGCCGAAGGAGAATGGCGATGCGGTGGCAGGGCGGACGGGAAAGCGAGAATGTCGAGGACCGCCGCGGACAGGGAGGCCTGGGCGGCGGGCTTGGGGGCGGCGGCATCCGCATCGGCCCGGGCGGGCTGGGCGTCGGCGGCGTCATCGTGGTACTGCTGGTCTCGATGGTGCTGGGGGTCGATCCCACAGTGCTGCTGGGCGGCGGCGAGCAGGGAGACCGGACCACCGCAGACCGCACCCAGATCGGCGAAGCCGCTCCGCGCAGCCAGGCCGACGACGAGCTGAAGCGCTTCGTCTCCGTCGTGCTGGCCGACACCGAGGAAACCTGGCAGGGCCTGTTCCAGCAGATGGGGCGCCAGTACCAGGACCCGACGCTGGTGCTGTTCACCGGCACGGTGTCGTCGGGCTGCGGCCGGGCCCAGGCGGCGATGGGGCCCTTCTACTGCCCGATGGACCGCAAGCTCTACATCGACCTCGGCTTCTACCGCGAGCTGCGCGACCGCTTCCAGGCGCCGGGCGACTTCGCCCAGGCCTATGTCATCGCCCATGAGGTCGGCCACCATGTGCAGAACCTGCTGGGCATCTCCGACAAGGTGCAGGCGGCCCAGCAGCGGGCGGGCGGCCAGGCCGAGGCCAACGCCCTGTCGGTGCGGCTGGAGTTGCAGGCCGACTGCTTCGCCGGCATCTGGGGCAACCATGCCAACCGCGACCGCAAGATGCTGGAACCCGGCGACGTCGAGGAGGCGCTGACCGCCGCCAGTGCCATCGGCGACGACCGCCTGCAACGTCAGGCGCGCGGCACCGTCAGCCCCGACAGCTTTACCCACGGCAGTTCCGCCCAGCGCGTCCGCTGGTTCCGCACCGGCCTGGAAAGCGGCCGGCTGGAAGCCTGCGACACCTTCGGCACGGACCGGCTGTGAGGGAGCGGGCTTGACCGTTATCCGTAACGTAACACATAATAATCCGCGAGAGGACGCGGATGCCGATCAGAAACTGTGTGGACAAGCGGACGGCCGATTTCATGGCCGGCAAGCGGGTGAAGGAGTTCCAGTCCTTTGAGCGCCAAGCCGCCAAGGCATTGACGAAGCTTCAGGCGGCCACCCGACTGATGGATCTCCGGCATCCTCCGTCCAACCGTTTCGAAGCGCTGGGCGGGGAACGGAAGGGCCAGTACAGCATCCGGCTCAACGACCAGTGGCGTGTCTGTTTCCGTTGGGCCGTGGTTGGAGACGCACAGGCCGATGCCGACCTCTTGACCGTTCCAGGAGAGCCTTACGACGTCGCAATCGCCGATTACCACTGAGGTCGCCATGAGCCATCCCGCTGTCGATAACCTGCCTCCCATCCACCCCGGCGAGTTCCTGCGCGACGAGCTGGAGGCGCTCGGCCTGAGCGCCCGGCGCTTTGCCGAGCATATCGGCGTACCGACCAACGCGGTGACCGGGATCATGAACGGCGAGCGCCGGATCACTGCTCCGATGGCTCTGAGGCTGGGCAAGGCTTTCGGAACCGACGCGCGCTATTGGAGCAATCTGCAAAGCATCTTCGAGACCAAGGTCGCGCGGGCGGAAATCGGCGAGGCGCTGGACGCCATCAAACCGCTGCCGCATCTGGACAAGGCGGCCTAACCTCCCGGCCCGCGCATAAGCCGCAGATAGTCGAGCACGCGGGCGGTGCGCCAGTCGGGGTCGGCCCAGCAGGCGGCTTCCCGTGCGCGGCGGCAGGCGGCGACCGCTTCCAGCCGGGGCTGGCCGGTCAGCGGGCGCAGATCGGCGGGGATGGCGGTAAGACAGCCGGCGGCAAGGTCCGCGGGCGGGGCGGGGCCGGTCTCCAGCCAGCGTTCGGCCTGCTCGAACCGGTCGCGGCACATCAGCGCGATCATGTAGTCGCAGGCCGATTGCAGGCCGGGCGCCAGCCGGCCGGGACTGACCGACAGGACCGGCAGCAGCGGAGCCAGTGTCGGCGCCAGATGGTTGGCGTAGAGCGTCGCCCCCCAATACCGCTCCGCCGTCTGCCGGAAATGATCGAGGTCGCGCACCGGCATCAGACCGGACTCCGCGACGGGCAGGATCTCCACCTTCGGCTTGGTGACCACCACCGTGTCGTTCGACACGTCGACATAGAGCGCACCGATCTGGAGCGCGTTCTGGAAATACTGCCCGCGCAGGACGCCCCAGACGCTGTGCAGCACCCCGCCCCCCTCGACGAAGGCGCGCAGCCCGCGCTCCACCGGCCCGGCCGGCTGGGCCAGACGCTGCGACAGGCGGGCGAAGAGGTCGCGGGTGATCTCCTCGCAGCGGCCATAGGGATAGGGCTTGCCGCCGGCCGGCGGCAGGCCGGCGAGCGCCCGGTCGCTCTCCTCGCGCAGCGCCATGAAATAGCCGAAGAGGGCCGCCGGGTCGCCGCCCAGATGGAGGGCGGTCAGCGCCGACTGGCGGTCGTCCACCGGGGCGATCTGCTGAGGGAGAAGGGGCGGGTGCCGGGTTGTCATGGCAGATCGGGTCTTGGACGGACGAAGTCCGGGGAAGTTGGCACCCTTCCCGGTCCCGGCGCCAGAGTTTCCGATCCCCGGCTCCCATGGACGGGGATTGCCGGCGGAACGGGGGGTTGCGCAAAGCCATCCCGCCCGTCACACATTCGGCGACCGCAGGCGGGACACCTGTCCGGGCGGTCCAGTCCTTTCGAACGGAACGGCACGATGAGCACAGCGGACACCCAGCCCGACATCCAGTCCCTGGAAAGCACCTATCGCGGCCGCAGCGCGCGGGTGGCGGTGGTCGGGCTCGGCTATGTCGGGCTGCCGCTGGCCCTGGCGCTGACCGGGGCCGGCTTCACGGTCACCGGCTTCGACATCGACCCGGCCAAGGCGGCGGCGCTGAACGGCGGACGTTCCTACATCCGGCAGATCGCCGACGACCGTGTCGCCCAGGCGGCGGCGACCGGGCGGTTCCGGGCGACGACCGATGCCGACGCATTCGCCGCCTGCGATGCCGTGATCGTCTGCGTCCCCACCCCGCTGTCGCCGCAGCGCGAGCCGGACCTGAGCTTCGTCGAGGCCTCCACCCGGCTGATCCGCGACCGGCTGCGCCGCGGCCAGCTGGTGGTCCTGGAATCGACCACCTGGCCCGGCACCACCGACGAGGTGATGCGGCCGATCCTGGAGGAGACCGGGCTGGCCAGCGGCCGCGACTTCTTCCTGGCCTATTCGCCCGAGCGCGAGGACCCCGGCAACATCGACTTCACCACCAGCACCATCCCCAAGGTGGTCGGCGGCGACGACGAGGGCGCGCGCCGGCTGGCGGTGGCGCTCTACGAGCAGGTGGTGCCGCAGGTGGTGCCGGTGTCGGGCACGCGGGCGGCGGAGGCGACCAAGCTGACCGAGAACATCTTCCGCTCCGTCAACATCGCCCTGGTGAACGAGCTGAAGATTGTCTTCGAACCGATGGGCATCGACATCTGGGAGGTGATCGAGGCGGCGAAGACCAAGCCCTTCGGCTTCATGCCCTTCTATCCCGGCCCCGGCCTGGGCGGCCACTGCATCCCGATCGACCCCTTCTACCTGACCTGGAAGGCGCGCGAGTACCAGATCTCCACCCGCTTCATCGAGCTGGCGGGCGAGGTCAACACGATGATGCCGCGCCATGTGGTGGATCGGCTGGCCCTGGCGCTCGACCGGCAGGCCGGGATCGGGCTCAGCCGGTCGCGCATCCTGCTGGTCGGCATGGCCTACAAGAAGAACGTCGACGACAGCCGGGAATCGCCGGGGCTGCGGCTGATGGAGATGCTGCTGGAGCGCGGGGCGGCGGTCGAGTACCACGACCCCTTCATCCCCGTGCTGCCGGTCACCCGCGAGCATGCCGCCCTCGCCGGCCGCCGGTCCGTCGAGTGGACGGCGGAACGGCTCGCCGGCTTCGACGCGGCGGTGATCGTCACCGACCATGACGGCATCGACTGGCAGGGCCTCGCCGCCCACTGCCCGCTGGTGGTCGACACCCGCAACGCCATGCGCGCCGTCGAGGGCTTCGCCGACCGCATCGTCAAGGCCTGAGGGCGGGGCGGAGCCGCAGGCGGTTGCAACAGCGTGGAACGTGCCGGGCGGTGTCGTTCCATCGCCAGGGCCGATGGGAAAGACAGCTGGAACAGCGTGGAACACGCCGGGCGGTAGCGTTCCACCGGCAGGGCCGACGGGAGAGACGGCTGGAACAGCGTGGAACACGCCGGACGCCGCCGTTCCATCCAGCGGGTCGGCGACGGGGCCGGATGGAACGCTGTGGAACAGGGCGGACGGCGGCGTTCCATCGGTCGGGGAGGCCCCCCTGCCATGCCCCCTCCCATGCCTTGGCGCAGGCGATCCTGAACAGGGGGGAGGGGAAGGCATGGCGTCGGCTCCGCAACGGTGAGTCCGACGCCATTCTATAGGAATTTGTTCCCCAGAGGCGGCGTTAAGTTCAACGGAGCGCCGCCTGGGGGGATGGACTCACAACTCCTCTTCGCCGCCGAAATCGCCCCAGCCGCTGTCCTCGACCGTCTGTTCGACATGGTCGGTGGCGGCGGTGGCCGCGTCGGTGGCAGCGGTGGCGGCCTCGCCCGCCATCGCTTCGCCGCCGGAGAACATGCTGGAGAGCGCGCTGCCGATCAGCATGCCGCCGGCGACGCCGGCCGCCGTCTGCATGGCGCCGGCCATGAAGCCGCCGCCGGCCCGCGGCTGCTGGGCATAGCCGGCGACGCGCGGGTCGCCATAGGCGGGCGTGCCGGCAGCGGCCGGCGGACGGCCCCAGGGCGAGCCGGCCGGCATGGCGGCCGCCGGGGCGGCTGCGGCCGGGGCAGCCGCCGGATATGAGGGCTGCGGAGCGGGACGGCTGCTGCCGCCGAACAGGCTGCCGAACAGGCCCCCGCCGCCGGACTGGGCCGGGGCGGCGGCGGCGGGGGCGGCGGGACGCTCGCGCAGCTGGCGCTCCAGCTCCTCGTTGCGGCCCTGCGAGGCGGCGAGCGCCTGCTCCATCATCACGATGGCCTGCGCCATCAAATAGGGGGCGGCCGGCTGGCGGGCGATCCGCTCGCGGATCAGCGCTTCGGCCTCGGGATCGCGCGGGCCGGATTGCGCCTCGGCCTGATGCAGCTTGGCGAACAAGTCGTCGATGATCTGGCGTTCGGTGTGGTCCATGGCGATGCTCGTCTTCGTCAAAAGGTTGGGAATGAGGCGGGGGAAGATTTCAGGGTCTCGGCCCTGGGCCCGGCGCCGACGCCCCGCAGGCGCACGAAGCCGCCCGCCCGGAGGGCGGCAAAGCCAACCGCCAGGAGGGCGGCAAGCCGACCGCCAGGAGCGGCGGCAAAGCCGTGCGGCGCGCCGGAGGGGTAGCGCGCGTTGGGGATAAGGTCGGGAGCAGGGAATGCCGGAGGCCGGGGGCGCTGTCTCAGGGGCAAGGGCATCAGTCCCTCCAAGTGCGGTCACGCCCGTCGGCGCAAGAGCAGGTGAAGAGATCCGACATCGCGACCACGTCTAAGTCGCCAGAGGGGCCCGGATCCGGTTGTAGAGCACGTGGCCCCGTTCCGGCCCGCTTTCAAGACACCCCGCTTGCCTTTTCCTTTTGAAAGAACATATTGCGAACATCTGGAAGGAAGAGGGAAGCCATCGCGGTGGATGACGCGCTGCTCGACAAACTCGAAATCCTGGCGGATGCGGCGAAGTACGACGCGTCCTGCGCCTCGTCGGGGGCGAAGCGGCGGACGGGCGGGCCGGACGGCATCGGTTCGACCACCGGGGCCGGCATCTGCCACGCCTATACGCCGGACGGGCGCTGCGTCTCGCTGCTCAAGATCCTGCTGACCAACTACTGCCTGTTCGACTGCGCCTACTGCATCAACCGCCGTTCCTCCAACGTGCGGCGCGCGCGGTTCAGCGTCGACGAGGTGGTGCAGCTGACGCTGGGCTTCTACAAGCGCAACTGCATCGAAGGGCTGTTCCTGTCCTCCGGCATCATCCGCTCGCCCGACCACACGATGGAGCAGCTGATGCTGGTGGCGCGCACGCTGCGGCGCGACCATGGCTTCGCCGGCTACATCCACCTGAAGACGATCCCGGAGGCCAGCCCCTGGCTGATCGAGCAGGCCGGGCTGTGGGCCGACCGGCTGTCGATCAACCTCGAACTGTCGTCCGATCGCAGCCTGAAGGAGTTCGCGCCGGAGAAGGACGGCAGCTCGATCAAGGCGGTGATGGGGCAGGTCGGCGAGCGCATCCTGGAGGCCAAGGAGGAAAAGCGCCGCTTCTCGCCCGCAGGCCAGAGCACCCAGATGATCGTCGGGGCCGACGCCTCCACCGACCTGTCGGTGCTGGAGACCAGCGACACGCTCTATCGCCGCTATGGGCTGCGCCGGGTCTATTATTCCGCCTTCAGCCCGATCCCGGAGGCGAGTTCCGCTTTGCCGGCCAAGCCGCCGCCGCTCCAGCGCGAGAACCGGCTGTACCAGGCCGACTGGCTGCTGCGCTATTACGGCTTCACGGTGGAGGAGATCGCCGCCGGGGGCGAGGGCGGGATGCTGGATTTGGGCATCGACCCCAAGCTGGCCTGGGCCCTGAAGAACCGCGAGCGCTTCCCGGTGGACGTGAACAGCGCCGACCGCGAGATGCTGCTGCGCGTGCCGGGGCTGGGCGCGCGGGCGGTCGACAAGATCGTCGAGGCGCGCCGCCACACCACCCTGCGGCTGGAGGATGTGGCGCGGCTGTCGTCGGGGCTGAAGCGGGCGCGCGCCTTCCTGATCGCCGCCGACCACCACCCGGGCGGGCTGACCGACCGCGCCGATTTGCGGCAAAGGCTGGTGGCGCCGCCCAAGCAGCTCAGCCTGTTCTGAGGGGCCAAGCCATGCGGCATGTGGAGCTGAAGGATGGCGCCGACCTGGACGGCTTCCGCCGCGCGCTGCGCGGGCTGGTCGCCCTCGGCGTCGATCCGGACAAGGTGGTGTGGAGCGGCGGGGCGGCGCCGTCGCTGTTCGGGACCGCTCCGGAAACCGGGACGGCGCCCCTGCCGGCCGATGCCCCGCCGGTTCCGCTGCCCCGGCCGGTGGGGGCGCTGATCGAAAGCGTGGTCTGCCACCGCGATCCGGAGCGTTATGGCCTGCTGCACCGGCTGGTCTGCCGGGTGGTGCGGGGGGAACGCAACATCCTCGACCACCATGCCGACCCGCTGGTCCACCAGCTGGCGATGCTGGACAAGGCAGTGCGGCGCGACCTGCACAAGATGCACGCCTTCCTGCGTTTCCATGAGGTGCACGACCCCGACGGGGCGGAGCGCTATGTCGCGTGGTTCGAACCCGACAATTTCATCGTCGAGGCGACCGCCCCCTTCTTCGTCGAGCGCTTCGAGAGCCTGGTCTGGTCGATCCTGACGCCGGTCGGCTCGCTGCATTGGGACCGGCGCTCGCTGACGGTCGGGCCGGCGGCTTTGAGGCCGGAGGGGCTCGACCGCGACGACCGCTTCGCCGAGGGCTGGCAGCGCTATTACGAGAGCACCTTCAATCCCGCGCGGGTGAACCCGACGGCGATGCGGGCGGAGATGCCGCGGAAATACTGGGCCAATTTGCCGGAGGCGGCGGCCATTCCCGGAATGATCCGCTCCGCCCCCGCCCGCGTCCAGGCGATGATCGAGGCGGAGGCGGCAGCGCCCCGCCGCCGCAACCCCGACAAGGCCGTCGCCGCCATGGGCCGGCAGGAGCCGGCGACGCTGGCCGAGCTGAACCGCATCATCCGGGCGGCGGATCCGCTGGTGCCGGGGGCGACGCAGGCGGTGCTGGGCGAGGGGCCGGTGGGGGCTGCCATCGCCATCGTCGGCGAGCAGCCCGGCGACCAGGAGGATCTGGAAGGCCGCCCCTTCGTCGGTCCGGCCGGGCAGCTGCTGGACCGCGCGCTGGAGGAGGCCGGGATCGAGCGCAGCGCCGCCTACCTGACCAACGCGGTGAAGCACTTCAAGTTCGTCGCCCGCGGCAAGCGCCGCCTGCACCAGTCGCCGACCGCCGGCGAGGTGAAGCATTACCGCTGGTGGCTGATGAAGGAGCTGGGTTTCGTCCGCCCGCGTCTGGTGGTGACGCTGGGCGCCACCGCGGCCCTGGCGCTGAGCGGACGCAGCGTGTCGGTGCTGCGGGAACGCGGGCCGATGGGGTTCGGCGACTGGGAGGGGTTCGTCACCGTCCACCCATCCTACCTGCTGCGCCTGCCGGCGGGGGAAGGGGCGGAACAGGCCTATCGCGACTTCGTCGGCGACCTGCGGCGGGCACGGGAGATGGTGAAGGGGACGGATTGACGGCTTGTATCGATGAAAAGTTATCCAGAGTGATAGTGCTTCACTCAGCCGCCACCGGCGGGCGACCGGGGCGGCGGGGGCGCAGGAAGGCGGCCAGAGGCAGGGGGTCTCGGTCGATGGCGCGGCAGGCGATCAGCAGCGCCCGAGGAACCGAGCTGACACCGGTGCGGTAGTTGATCCAGGTGTTGACATGCAGCGCGAACAGGTCGGCCGCCTCGGTGTTGGACAGACCATGCCGGTCCTGCCACTCCGACAGTTCGGCCGCACCGAAGACGGCTTGCTGTTCGGCCAGCAACTCCAGATGCACACTGTCGATCGACAGGTCCTCGTCCCCGGCCCATTGGACAGTGTCGCCGTCTTCACCGATCTCGGGCTTTGCGAAGATGGTGGGCACGCGCAAAGCGTCAATCTTGTGCAAGGCGATCCAGCCGGCCAGATCGACGGACACCCCGCCCCCACCGACCCAATCGACAGTCAGAATGGTTCCGGGGCCGGCCTCGACCGCAGCAATCAGCGGGACAGGGCGGGGGTCGGTCCCGATGACGAAGCCTTCTGACATGGAACCTCCCTTTCAGGCGGTGGGGATGTGCGGGTTGAGGGTATTCCAAGCGGCGATCAGTTCGGCACGGTGCATGACGGCCCAGGTCCGGATTTCAGGCCACAGGTCGGACGGCACCTTCCCGCGGATGACGATGACAGGATCGATACCGACCAAGGCGTTGACGTCGGGACCTTTGACGTGGAAGTGGGGCGGATTGTGGTCGCGCCCCTGGACGACCACCCGCAACTTTCCGAAGGTCGTCAACTTGCCCAAGTTGGCTCCGCCATCGATGGCTCAAGATACCCTATTTTTTGTGTTCCTCCTCATACAATATTTGTGGATCTTTTAGAAAGCAAACTGTCTTGCAGGACGAGCAGGAGCGAAACCCATCCTCTCTTCCCCCCTCAGATCACCTCGCGCCGCCGCAGCTCCTCGATCACCTGGGCGACCATCGCGTCGGTATCGTGTTCGGCGCCCTTCAGCGTGATCTCCGGCGCGTCCGGCGGCTCGTAGGCGCTGTCGATGCCGGTGAAGTGCGGGAGCTGGCCGGCACGGGCCTTCCTGTACAGGCCCTTGGGGTCGCGGGCCTCGCAGACCGCCAGCGGGGTGTCCATGAAGATCTCGACGAACTCGCCGTCCTCCACCAGGGAGCGCGCCATCCGGCGCTCCTCGCGGAAGGGGGAGATGAAGCTGACCAGCACGATCAGCCCGGCGTCCACCATCAGCTTCGACACTTCGGCGACGCGGCGGATGTTCTCCACCCGGTCCTCGTCGGTGAAGCCCAGGTCCCGGTTCAGCCCGTGGCGGACATTGTCGCCGTCCAGGATCATGGTGCGGCGGCCGAGACGGTGCAGCTCCTGCTCAAGCCGGTCGGCGACACTGGACTTGCCGGAGCCGGACAGGCCGGTGAACCACAGCACGCAGGGCTTCTGCAGACTGCCCGCCCGCGCCGCCTTGTCCAGCTTCGAGGCGTGGCGGTGGATGTTCGACGCCCGGCGCAAGCCGAAGCGGATCATGCCGCAGCCGGCGGTGGCGTTGGTCAGCCGGTCGATCAGGATGAAGCTGCCGGTCTCGCGGCTGTCGGCATAGGCGTCGAACGGAATCGGCCGGTCGAGCGCCAGATTGCAGAAGCCGACGTCGTTGAGATCCAGATGCTTGGCGGCGGCATGCTCCTGGGTGTTGACGTTGATGGCGTGCTTCAGCTCGGTCACCTGGGCGCCGACCGTCGCCGTGCCGGCCCGCAGCAGGTAGGAGCGGCCGGGCAGCAGCGGCTGCTCGTCCATCCACACCACATGCGCCGCGAACTGGTCGGCCACCTCCGGCCGGCCGGCGGCGGCGGCGATCATGTCGCCGCGGCTGGCGTCGACCTCGTCGGCCAGCACCAGCGTGACCGCCTGTCCGGGCAGCGCCGTCTCCAGATCGCCGTCCATGGTGACGATCCGCGCCACCCGGCTGGTCCGCCCGCCGGGCAGGATGGCGACCTCGTCGCCGGTGCGCAGCGCGCCGCCGGCCACCGTGCCGCAGAAACCGCGGAAATCCTGGTTGGGCCGGTTCACCCACTGCACCGCCATGCGGAAGGCGCCGAGCTTTTCTTCCGCCGCGGCGTCGACACTCTCCAGATGGCCGAGCAGGGTGGGGCCGCCGTACCAGCCCATATGCTCCGATGGTTTGGTGACGTTGTCGCCGGTGAGTGCCGAGACCGGGATGCAGGTGACCTCATCAAGGCCGATACGCTGGGCGAAGACGCGGTAGTCGGCGGCGATCCGCTCGAAGGTCTCGCGGCTCCAGCCGACGGCGTCCATCTTGTTGACCGCCAGCACGACATGGCGCACGCCCAGCAGCGAGACGATGGTGCTATGGCGCCGGGTCTGGGGCAGCACGCCCTTGCGCGCGTCGACCAGCAGGACCGCGGCGTCGGCGGTGGACGCGCCGGTGACCATGTTGCGGGTGTACTGCTCGTGGCCCGGCGTGTCGGCGACGATGAACTTGCGGCGGTCGGTGGTGAAGAAGCGGTAGGCGACGTCGATGGTGATGCCCTGCTCGCGCTCCGCCGCCAGCCCGTCGACCAGCAGGGCGAGATCGAGCTGGCCGGCGCCGGTGGTGCCGAAGCGGCCGGAGTCCGCCTCCAGGCTGGCCAGCTGGTCCTCGAACAGGCATTTGCAGTCGTAGAGCAGCCGGCCGATCAGCGTCGACTTGCCGTCGTCCACCGAGCCGCAGGTGATGAACCGCAGCAGGTCCTTGCCGTTCTGGCGGGCGAGATACGCCTGCACCTCACTGGCGGCGTCAAAGGGGGCGGCATCAGAGGGCACGGCATCCACAGGAACGGCGGCGGGATCGAGATCCGTCAGCATCAGAAGTAGCCTTCCTGCTTCTTCGCTTCCATCGAGGCGGCGGCGTCCTGGTCGATCACCCGACCCTGCCGTTCCGAACCGGGGGACAGCAGCATCTCGCGGATGATCTCGGGCAGGGTGGCGGCGGTGCTGCGCACGGCCCCGGTCAGCGGATAGCAGCCGAGCGTGCGGAAACGCACCCAGGCCATCTCCGGCACCTCGCCGGGCTTCAGCGGCAGCCGGTCGTCGTCGACCATGATCAGGGTGCCGTCGCGCTCGACCACCGGACGCGGCTTGGCGAAATAGAGCGGCACCACCGGGATGGCCTCCTGGTGGATGTATTGCCAGATGTCCAGCTCGGTCCAGTTCGACAGCGGGAAGACGCGGATGCTCTCGCCCTTGTGGATGCGGCCCTGGTAGAGGCTCCACAGCTCCGGCCGCTGGTTCTTCGGCTCCCAGCGGTGGCTGGATGTCCGGAAGGAGAAGATGCGCTCCTTGGCGCGGCTCTTCTCCTCGTCGCGGCGCGCCCCGCCGAAGGCGGCGTCGAAGCCATGGGCGTCGAGCGCCTGTTTCAGCGCCTGCGTCTTCATCACGTCGGTGTGGACGGCCGAGCCGTGGCTGACCGGGCCGATGCCCTGGCGCACGCCGTCCCGGTTGATGTGGACCGTCAGATCCAGCCCGAGATCCCGCGCCATGCGGTCGCGGAAGGCGATCATCTCCCGGAATTTCCAGGTCGTGTCGACATGCAGCAGCGGGAAGGGCGGCTTCGACGGATAAAAGGCCTTCATCGCCAGATGCAGCAGGACCGAGCTGTCCTTGCCCACCGAATAGAGCATGACCGGCTTGTGGAACTGGGCCGCCACCTCGCGCATGATGTGGATGCTCTCCGCCTCCAGCCTTTGCAGGTGGGTGAGGCGGGCCGGCGCGGTCAGGATGGTGGGCAGCATGTCCTCAAGACCGGAAGCGGGAGCGGGCTGGGGGAGATCCCTGGCCGCGGGGCGGGTGCCGAGAAGCGGATCAAGAAGCATAGCCGGCCTTCTTCTGCATGTCTCCGGCCACGGCGTCGAACACGGTCCGGCGCTTGCGCGACCATTGGATCGGGCGCTTCGACGGGTCGAAGCCTTCGGGTTTCGTGACGGGGATCCAGCTGACCTCGCCGTTGTTGCGCGAGGCGCGGGACGATCCCAGGATGGGAAGGTCGCCGATCCGCTCGAACGGATAGCGGTCCTCGTCCAGCTCCAGGAAGCGCATGAGGTCGCGGGCCGTGCCGTCGGGGGCGGCCACCGCGTCCTCGAAACGGACCAGCCGGCAGGCGTCGGCGCTCATCCGGCTCTGCGCCTCCAGCGCCGCCTCGGTGCCGAAGCTCCATTCCCGGCAGACGTCGGCGAAGGTCCGGCCCAGGAAGCGCAGCGGCCAGGTGTCGATGGTGGACTGCACGGCGCGGCGGCCGTCGCGCAGCACGATCAGGCAGCGCTCCGCCGGGAACAGGTAGGGGAAATAGCGCATCATCCGGGTGTGGGGCGACTTGATCACCACCGTCTTGCCGGCCGGGAACTCGGCTTCGATCCGGCGCAGGAAGCCGTTCACCATGTAGCAGAAGGTTTCCAGATCGCTGAACGACTCCCGGTTGCGGCGATAGAGACGCAGGAAGCGCCCCTCGTAGGTCCGCGCATCCTCCAGCGTGTTCAGGAAGGGAAGCTCGCGGATGCCATAGGGATTGACCAGGACGTCGGGATGCAGTTCCAGCAGGCTCTGGAGATAGTTGGTGCCGCTGCGCGGCATCACGCCGTGCAGGAAGACGATGCGGGGGGCAGACGCCAAAGCTGGCGCCAGGGCCGGCGCGTCGGACGCCATCCCACGCACGGATCGGGCGACCGATCGCAGATGGCGGGCGTTCTCCTCGGTGAACCAGGGATCGAAGAAGGCCGATCTTTCGGTGCTTGGAAGTCGAAGAAGTCGTTTCCCAACGAACCCGATCTCTTTTTGAAGACGATGAACCGCACCGTCACCGAAATGATGCCTTAACGACGTGGCATAATGATCGGCTGCCAGGGTCTTTCCATTCCAAAACACAACAGCCTCCTTTTGCGTCACCGCGTCTCCGGACAGTCACGGCTTTCCCTTGAACCCGGCAATCGGTGCGTCTTTCCTGAAAATCGCCCAAGCGCCCTCTCTCAAGGCTAGTTATGGTCCTGCCGGATAAGCTTTTTTAGCTCCAATACGGATCTAACCCCATGGGCTTACAAATATACGGATGCAATCCTCAATGATTATCCGGGTTCTACGCGGAAACTGCATGAGAAGGCATGTCTCTATCTTCACAATAGAGAAGTCACGTTTGATCGAAACTCGCCATTTACTGATACGCACGAGTCGGAACCTTCCTGCTTTATCTGTAGCGTTAGCCCGTGCAGCACGAATCACTCGAATGTTTATTTTATTGTTTTCCTTCGTGATAACGAAAATTCCTGGGCTGCTTCACCGCCTCTCCGATCTTTCGGGTAAAGGAGGGAAACCGAAGGTCCGTTCCCCCAGCCGCTCTTTTTGAGAACGGACCGCCTCTTCCATGCCCTTCCGCCACCCCTCCGGCCGGGCCGATGCTTTCGCTTGAACCCCGCCGGAGCGGGGGTTATGGTCGGCCGGCCGCAGACGGGGAATACTCTAAATTGTTTAACTCTCAGTCGGGGAACCCTACGGTAGCGGGTTTCGGCGCCGGTCCCTTTGCCCTTTTCCAGACCGCCTGGCATCACAGGTCGCTGATCCTGCGGCTGGCCCGGCGGGAGATCGACGCCCGGTACCGCGGGTCCGTTCTGGGCATCGTCTGGGCGGTGCTGAACCCGATCCTGATGCTGGCGGTCTACACCTTCGTCTTCTCGGTGGTGTTCCAGGCCCGCTGGGGGGCGACGGGTGGAAGCAACACGGAATTCGCCCTGCTGCTGTTCTCCGGCCTGATCCTGTTCAACGTGCTGGGCGAATGCCTGAGCCGGGCGCCCGGCCTCTTGCTGGAGAATGTCAGCTACATCAAGAAGGTGGTCTTCCCGCTGGAGATCCTGCCGCTGGTGTCGCTGGCGGTCGCATTGTTCAACGCCGGCATCGGCTTCGTCATCCTGGTGGTCTTCCATCTGATGGTGGCCGGGCTGCCGCCGCCGACGGCGCTGCTGCTGCCGCTGGTGCTGGTGCCCTTGTGCCTGACCACGCTGGGTCTCAGCTGGTTCTTCGCCGCCGCCGGCGTGTTCCTGCGCGACCTGCGGCAGGTGGTGGGGGTGGCCGTCACGGTGCTGATGTTCCTCAGCCCGATCTTCTATCCGATGACCGCGATCCCCGAGCGCTTCCGCGCCATCCTGCACCTCAATCCGATGACCGCGATCCTGGAGCAGTCGAAGGACCTGCTGTTCTGGGGCCGCGTCCCGTCGCCGCTCGACTGGGGTCTGGCGACGCTGGGCGCCTGGGCGGTGGCGTGGCTCGGCTATCTCTGGTTCATGAAGACCCGCCGGGGGTTCGCCGATGTCGTCTGAGACCGATACCCCCGCCACGGCCGCCAACACTCCCGCCGACACTCCTGTCGTCATCCGCGCCGAGGGGCTGGGCAAGGCCTACGCCATCTTCAAGCGGCCGCAGGACCGGCTGAAGCAGATGCTGGTGCGCGGCCGGCGCAAATATTACGACGAGTACTGGGCGCTGCGCGGCGTCGACCTGGAGGTCCGCCGCGGCGAGACGGTCGGGCTGATCGGCCGCAACGGTTCGGGCAAGTCGACCTTCCTCCAGCTTCTCTGCGGCACGCTGACGCCGACCTCCGGCCGCATCGCGGTCGACGGGCGCATCGCGGCGCTGCTGGAGCTGGGCGCCGGCTTCAACCCGGAATTCACCGGCCGCGAGAACGTCTATCTCGCCGCCTCGGTGCTGGGCCTGTCGAACGCGCAGATCGCCGAGCGCTATGAGTCCATCGCCGAGTTCGCGGGCATCGGCGACTTCATCGAACAGCCGGTGAAGCTCTATTCCAGCGGCATGTACGCCCGCCTCGCCTTCGCGGTGGCGGCGCATGTCGATGCCGACATCATGATCGTCGACGAGATCCTGGCGGTCGGCGACGCGTCCTTCACCCAGAAATGCATGCGCTTCATCCACCGCTTCAAGGAGCGCGGCACCCTGTTCTTCGTGTCGCACGACACCGGACAGGTGGTGAACCTCTGCGACCGGGTGGTGTGGCTGGACAACGGGTCGGTGCGGGCCATCGGCCCGGCCAAGGAGGTCTGCCACGATTACCTGGCGGCGCTCTACAGCGACCAGGACACCTCGCGCGGCTTCCGCATCGGCGGGGCGCGCCAGGCGCTGCCCCAGGCCAAGCGCGAGGAGCCGGTGGAGGACGCCCGCGCCGAGCTGCTGAAGGGCTCGCAGCTCCGCAACGCCATCGAGCTGTTCGACTTCAACGACAGCGGCCCCTGGTTCGGCAACCGCGGCGCCACCATCGCCAACGTCTCGATCCTGGATGCCGAGGAGCAGCCGCTCAGCGTGCTGGAGGGCGGCGAGGTCATCGTGCTGAAGGTGGATTGCCGGGCCGACCAGCAGGTCTACCGCCCCATCGTCGGCTTCTACGTGAAGGACAAGCTGGGCCAGAACCTGTTCGGCGACAACACCTTCCTCAGCTACCAGCTCGACCCCGTCACCATCCCGGCCGGCCAGGACTTCGCCGCCCGCTTCCGCTTCCAGATGCCCTACCTGCCCAGCGGCGACTTCTCCATCACCGTGGCGCTCGCCGAGGGCACGCAGGAGGACCACGTCCAGCACCATTGGGTCGAGGACGCGCTGTTCTTCAAGGTCCATGCCAGCCACGTCGTGCGCGGGCTGGTCGGCATGCCGATGCTGGCGATCACCCTGGAAGCGGAAGGGGCGTCGGCGGAGGGGTCGTCAGCCTCCCAGCCGGCCCCCGCGACAAAATAGCGACAGCCCGCGGATCCCCCCGGACTGAGGCAGGAAAACCGCAGTTCCGGGCATTGTTGGGCACCGCAAAGCGGGCTCCGGACAGCGGCTTGCATTCCGGCTTGGTGTCAGCGTATGTGTGTCGGCGGCTGTGACGGGACCGTCCGCCGGGCCTGAAACGGTGCCCCGATGGACCGCTCCCCGCCGCGAAGCCAGGCAGAAGAAGAGGCACAGGTGGATTCGTTTTTGAAGGACCAGGGATCGGACGCTCTCCGTCGTATCTGCCGGCCGATCACGCTCCTGACCCCGGATCTCGTCACGGCGCCGGCCTCCTGGCTCGGCCATGTCCCCTTCGCCTTCTGGATCGTCGAGGCGCTCCGCCCGGACAGCTTGGTGGAGCTGGGAACGCACACCGGCAACTCCTATGCTGCCTTCTGCCAGGCGGTCCGCCATGTCGGGCTGCCGACCTCCTGCTACGCCGTCGACACCTGGGCCGGCGACCCGCAGGCCGGCTTCTACGGCGACGACATCTACAACACGCTCGCCGCCTATCATGACCCGCGCTATGCCGGCTTCTCGCGCCTGCTGCGGATGACCTTCGACGACGCGCTGCTCCATTTCGCCGACGGCAGCGTCGACCTGCTGCACATCGACGGGCTGCACACCTACGAGGCGGTGCGCCACGATTTCGAGACGTGGCTGCCGAAGATGAGCCGCCGCGGCGTGGTGCTGTTCCACGACATCAACGTCCGCAAGGACGATTTCGGCGTCTGGCGCCTGTGGGACGAGATCACCCGCGACCGCCCGTCCTTCAGCTTCCAGCATTCCAACGGCCTTGGCGTTCTCGGCGTCGGCGAGGATCTGCCGGACGCGGTGCGCGAGCTGTTCGCCGTGCAGGCCGCCGGCGGGGAAGGGCTGCGCGCCGTCCGCAACTGGTTCGACCGGCTGGGCGACGCCGCCATCGAGACCGAGACCATCCAGCGCCTGGAAGAGCAGGAGAAGCACCTGCGCACCGAGGTGGCGATGGTCCGCAAGGTGCTGGACGACCAGATCGCCCACAGCGAAGACCTGAAGGGCATGATCGCGACGCGCGACCGCGACATCGGCGTCATCCAGGGCTGGCTCGGCGACCATCAGGCCGAAATCCGCCGCCAGGGCGATGCGCTCGCCGAAATGGCGCAGGAGCTGGCCGAGCGCGAGCACGAGCTGGCCGACCGCGAACGCAACCTCGCCGCCCATGCCCGCGAACTGGTCGCCCGCGAACAGGCCATCGCCCATCTGCACGGCGTGGTGGCCAGCCGCGACCAGCACATCCACAGCCTGGTCAACTCGACTTCCTGGAAGCTGTCGGCGCCGGTGCGCAAGCTGGGCCGCCTGACCCAGAAGGCCGGGCGCTTCTACCGCCGCCGCCTGCACGCCATCACGCTGGAGCCGTTGCACGACGTGGTGCCGAGCCCGCAGGGCGGCTACGAGGCGACCGGCAGCGACCCCGCCTTCCTGCTGCGGTCCGACCGCGGCCGGCTGCCCGGCCACTGGTGCGTGATCTCCTACCGGGTGGTCCGCGCCTCGGCCCCGCTGGTGCCGGTGATCTATGTCGATGACGGCAACGGCTTCGACGAGCGGACGATGATCCGCCTGCCGGTCGACACGGTGGGCGAGTTCCGCCAGCTGGCCCTGCTGCCGCAGACGGTCAAGGCGCTGCGCTTCGACCCGGCGACCCGGCCGGTGTCCTTCGAGATCGCCGACTTCACCATCCGCGAGATCGGCAAGACCAACATCCTGCTCGACTATGTCCGGCAGAACCAGCCGGCGCGCGTGCTGGACTATCTGCGCCGCCACGGCTGGCAGGCGACCAAGCAGCGCGTCCTGCAGGAGCTGCAGCCGAACCGCTGGTCGGCCGACTACAAGTCGTGGGTGCGGATGTACGACACCCTGACGCCGGAGGACGCGACGGCGATCAAGGCCGACATCGCCCGCCTGCCGGCGCGCCCGCGCTTCTCCGTCGTCATGCCGGTCTACAACACGCCGGAGCCCTACCTGCGCGAGGCGCTGGACTCCGTGCTGGCCCAGTTCTATCCGGACTGGGAGCTGTGCATCGCCGACGACGCCTCCACCGCCCCGCATGTGCAGGCGGTGCTGGCCGAGTACAAGGTGCGCGACAACCGGATCAAAATCGTCCGGCGCGAGACCAACGGCCACATCTCCGCCGCCAGCAACAGCGCGCTGGATCTGGCGACCGGCGATTTCGTGGCGCTGATGGACCATGACGACCGGCTGCCGCCGCACGCCCTCTATGCGGTCGCCGCCGAGCTGGCGCTGCATCCCGACACCGACATCCTCTATTCCGACGAGGACAAGATCGATGCGGACGGCGAGCGCTACGACCCGCACTTCAAGTCCGGCTTCAATCTGGACCTGCTGCACGGCCAGAACATGGTCAACCACCTGGGCGTCTTCCGCCGCTCGCTGATCGAGCAGGCCGGGCGCTTCCGCCTGGGCTTCGAGGGCAGCCAGGACTACGACCTGACGCTGCGCGCGGTCGAGGCGACGGAGCCGGCGCGCATCCGCCACATCCCGGCGATCCTCTACCACTGGCGCGTCTTCCCCGAATCCGCGGCCTTCTCCACGGTCGATCTGCCGCGCGCCACCGCCGCCGCCCACAAGGCGCTGACCGAGCATTTCCAGCGCCGCGGCGTCGACGCCACGGTGGAGACCTCGCCGTCGACCGCCCGCTTCACCCGCATCCGCTACGCCCTGCCGGCCAAGCTGCCGCGGGTGTCGCTGATCGTGCCGACGCGCGACAAGGCCGATCTGCTGAAGGGCTGCATCGACGGGCTGCTGCACCGCACCGACTATCCGGATCTTGAGATCCTGATCGTCGACAACAACAGCGAGGAAGCGGCGACCTTCGCCTATTTCGACACGCTGAAGGACGAGCCGCGGGTGCGGGTGCTGACCTACAAGGCGCCCTTCAACTACTCCTCGATCAACAATTTCGCCGCCGCCGAGGCGACCGGCGAGGTGCTGGGCCTGATCAACAACGACATCGAGGTGATGGAGCCGGGCTGGCTGGCCGAGATGGTCTCCCATGCCCTGCGGCCGGAGGTCGGCGCCGTCGGCGCCAAGCTCTATTACGCCGACGGCACCATCCAGCATGCCGGCGTCGTCACCGGCATCTGCGGCGTGGCCGGCCATGTCCACAAGGGCCTGACCCGCGACGCCTACGGCTATTTCAGCCGGGCCCAGCTGACCCAGGACCTGTCCTGCGTCACCGCCGCCTGCCTGATCCTGCGCAAGGAGATCTTCGACGAGGTCGGCGGGCTGAACTCCGAGAAGCTGGCCGTCGCCTTCAACGACGTCGATTTCTGCCTGCGCATCCGCGAGAAGGGCTATCTGGTCGTCTGGACGCCGTTCGCCGAGCTGTACCATCTGGAATTGGCCTCGCGCGGGCCGGACACCGCGCCCGACAAGGTCAAGCGCTTCATGGGCGAGGTGGCCTACATGCAGGAACGCTGGGGCGACAGCCTGCTGGAAGACCCCTATTACAACCCGAACCTGACGCTGGACGCCGAGAATTTCGGGCTGGCCTTCCCGCCGCGCACGGTCAAGCCCTGGCTGCGCAAATCCTGCCCCGAGCTGCGCAAAGAGCGCCTGAAGGAAAGCATCTGAGCCATGGACGTCGTCTCCCTCGACATTCCCGACGTTAAGATCATCCATCCGAAGAAGTTCGGCGACCATCGCGGCTTCTTCTCGGAAACTTACACCAAGAAGACGTTCGAGGCGGCCGGGCTGCACTACGACTTCGTCCAGGACAACCAGTCGCTGTCGGCCGAGGTCGGCACCATCCGCGGCCTGCATTTCCAGCTGCCGCCCTTCGCCCAGGACAAGCTGGTGCGGGTGGTGCGCGGCGCCATCCTGGACGTGGCGGTCGACATCCGGAAGGGCTCCCCCACCTTCGGCCGGCATGTCAGCGCGGTGATCAGTGCGGCGGAATGGAACCAGATCCTGGTGCCGGTCGGCTTCGCCCATGGGTTCTGCACGCTGGAGCCGGACACCGAGGTCATCTACAAGGTGACCAACTATTATTCGCCCGAGCATGACCGCGGCCTGCTGTGGAACGACCCGGACCTCGGCATCGACTGGCCGGTGTCGGCGGACAAGGCGCGGCTGTCGGACAAGGACCACAAGCATCCGACCCTGGCGCAGCTGACCGACCTGTTCTGACGGCGGTTCCGGGTTGGCGGCTCCGGGTTCGGGCGCTCAAAGCTTTTGCACAACGGGGGCCGCGGGCGGCCCCGCTTTTCGGCGGTAAGGTGGTTTGATGACGCGCATTCTCGTCACCGGCGGCGCCGGTTTCATCGGCTCGGCGGTGGTCCGCCAGCTTCTCGCCGAAACCGACGCCTTCGTCGTCAATGTCGACAAGCTGACCTACGCGGCCAACCTGTCCTCCCTGCCGGGGGCCGAGGGCAATCCGCGCTACGCCTTCGAGAAGGTCGACATCTGCGACGCCGCCGAGCTGAGGCGGGTCTTCGACACCCACCAGCCCGACGCGGTGATGCATCTGGCCGCCGAATCCCATGTCGACCGCTCGATCGACGGGCCGGGCGAGTTTATCCAGACCAACGTGGTCGGCACCTTCCGCCTGCTGGAAGCGGCGCGCGGCTACTGGTCGGCCCTGCCGGCCGAGCGCAAAGAGGCCTTCCGCTTCCACCACATCTCGACCGACGAGGTGTTCGGCACGCTGGGCGACGACGGCTTCTTCACCGAGACCACCGCCTACAGCCCCAACTCGCCCTATTCGGCCAGCAAGGCGTCGAGCGACCATCTGGTCCGCGCCTGGCACGAGACCTACGGGCTGCCGGTGGTGCTGACCAACTGCTCCAACAATTACGGCCCCTACCATTTCCCGGAAAAGCTGATCCCGCTGATGATCCTGAAGGGTCTGGCGGGCGAGAAGCTGCCGGTCTACGGCAAGGGCGACAACATCCGCGACTGGCTCTATGTCGAGGACCATGCCCGCGCGCTGCGGCTGGTTCTGGAGAAGGGCAAGGTCGGCGAGAGCTACAACATCGGCGGCCACAACGAGCGCACCAACCTGGAGGTCGTCCGCGCCATCTGCGCGCATCTCGACGAGATGGACCCGGCCGGTGCCCCGCACGACCGCCTGATCAGCTTCGTCACCGACCGCCCCGGCCATGACAAGCGCTATGCCATCGACGCCGGCAAGATCGAGCGCGAACTGGGCTGGACCCCGCAGGAGACCTTCGAGAGCGGCCTGCGCAAGACGGTCGCCTGGTATCTGGAGAACCGTGACTGGTGGCAGGCCATCCTCAACGGCTCCTACCAGGGCGAACGGCTCGGCCTGACCGATGAAGGAGCGGCGTCGTGAAGGTTCCCATGAAAGTCCTGGTTCTCGGCAGCAACGGCCAGCTCGGCTTCGAGCTGATGCGCGCCAGCTGGGCGCCGGGCACCGATGTGGTCGGCCTGCCCTATCCCGAGTTCGACGTGACCCGGCCGGGCGACGTGGAAAAGGCGGTCGCCGCCCACGCGCCGGACCTGCTGGTCAACGCCACCGCCCACACCGCCGTCGACAAGGCCGAGAGCGAGGTCGACCTGTCCTTCGCGATCAACCGCGACGGGCCGGGCGCCATGGCGGCGGCCTGCGCCGCGCGCGGCATCCCCTTCATCCATGTGTCGACCGATTACGTGTTCGACGGGACGAAGGACGGCATCTACACCGAGGACGATCCGATCAACCCGCTGGGCGTCTATGGCGCCAGCAAGGCGGCGGGCGAGGAGGCGGTGCGGGCGGCGACGCCTGAACATGTCATCCTGCGCACCTCCTGGGTCTACAGCGCCTACGGCAACAACTTCGTCAAGACGATGCTGCGCTTCGGCAAGGAGCGCGAGGAGATGCGGGTGGTCGCCGACCAGCACGGCTCGCCCACCGCCGCCGACGACCTCGCCGCCGCCATCGTCCACATCGCCGGGACGATCGAGAAGACGGGCGCCGCCGCCTGGGGCACCTATCACCTGACCGGCAGCGGCTATACCAACTGGCACGATTTCGCCGAGCACATCTTCCGGCGGCTGGAAGAGCGCACCGGCAAGCGGCCGCGCCTGACCGCCATCGGCACGGCGGACTACCCGACCCCGGCGCGCCGCCCGGCCAATTCGCGGCTGGACTGCTCCCGCGCCAGGGAGCGTCTCGGCGTCGCCTGCCCGCCGTGGCAGGAAAGCGTCGACCGCGTGATCGACGAGCTGTTCACCAACCCGCCGCAGGCGTGAGGACGAAGACCATGAAGGGCATCATCCTGGCCGGCGGGTCCGGCACCCGCCTCTACCCGGTGACGCGGGCGATCAGCAAGCAGCTGCTGCCGATCTATGACAAGCCGATGATCTATTTCCCGCTCAGCACCCTGATGCTGGCGGGCATCCGCGACATCCTGATCATCACCACGCCGCACGACCAGCCGCTGTTCCAGACGGTGCTGGGCGACGGGTCGCAGTGGGGCCTGAACCTGACCTACGCGATCCAGCCCTCGCCCGACGGGCTGGCCCAGGCCTTCATCATCGGCCGCGAGTTCGTCGGCAACGACAGTTGCGCGCTGGTTCTCGGCGACAACATCTTCTACGGCCACGGCCTGACCAACATCCTGCGCGCCGCCGGCGAGAAGACCGAGGGCGCCAGCGTCTTCGCCTATGCCGTGCGCGACCCCGAGCGCTACGGCGTGGTGGAGTTCGACGGCGAGGGCCGGGCGCTGAGCATCGAGGAGAAGCCGGTCGCCCCGCGCTCCAAATGGGCGGTGACCGGGCTTTACTTCTACGACAACGACGTGCTGGACATCGCCGCGGCGGTGAAGCCGTCGGCCAGAGGCGAGCTGGAGATCACCTCGGTCAACGCCGCCTATCTGGAACTGGGCAAGCTGTCGGTCGAGCAGATGGGCCGCGGCTATGGCTGGTTCGACACCGGCACCCACGACAGCCTGCTGGAGGCGGCGGAGTTCGTCCGCACCATCCAGCACCGCCAGGGCCTGCAGATCGCCTGCCCGGAGGAGATCGCCTACACCTCCGGCTGGATCGACGCCGAGCAGGTCAGCCGTCTGGCCGAGCCGCTGAAGAAGAACGACTACGGGCGCTATCTGCTCGGGCTGCTCGGCTAGAATCAGGCGGCTCCCCGTACCCACAGCCAAGACAGGAAGGCAGCCTTGCCGGCTCTCACCAACCGAAAGCGTGTCCTCGTCACCGGCGGCGCCGGCTTCCTGGGCTCGCACCTGTGCGAGCGGCTGCTGGCCGCCGGCAACGACGTGCTGTGCGTCGACAACTTCTTCACCGGCAGCCGCGACAACGTCCTGCACCTGCTGGACAACCCGCATTTCGAGCTGATGCGCCACGACGTGACGTTTCCGCTCTATGTCGAGGTCGACGAGATCTACAATCTCGCCTGCCCGGCCTCGCCGATCCATTACCAGCACGACCCCGTCCAGACGACCAAGACCAGCGTGCACGGCGCCATCAACATGCTGGGGCTGGCCAAGCGGGTGGGGGCGCGGATCATGCAGGCCTCGACCTCGGAGGTCTACGGCGACCCGGCCGTGCATCCGCAGCCCGAGGAATATTGGGGCAACGTGAACACCATCGGCCCGCGCGCCTGCTACGACGAGGGCAAGCGCTGCGCCGAGACGCTGTTCTTCGACTATCACCGCCAGCACAGGCTGGACATCAAGGTGATCCGCATCTTCAACACCTACGGCCCGCGCATGCACCCCAACGACGGGCGCGTGGTGTCGAACTTCATCATCCAGGCACTGAAGGGCGAACCGATCACCATCTACGGCGACGGCCAGCAGACGCGGTCCTTCTGCTATGCCGACGACCTGATCGAAGGCTTCCTGCGCTTCATGGCCACGCCGGCCGGCGTCACCGGCCCGATCAACCTGGGCAACCCCGGCGAGTTCACCATGCTGGAGCTGGCGGAGAAGGTGATCCGCCTGACCCGCTCGGCCTCGACGATCGAACATATGCCGCTGCCGCAGGACGACCCCAAGCAGCGCCGCCCCGACATCGCCAAGGCCCGCGCCCTGCTGGACTGGGAGCCGGCCGTGCCGCTGGACGAGGGGCTGGACCGCACCATCGCCTATTTCCGCGGACGGTTCTTCGCCTGACGGCGAAAGCCCCTACCGGACCAGCCGCTCCTCCCAGGAAAGCGCCGAGGCGACGATGGTCTCCAGGTCGGCGTGGCGCGGGGTCCAGTCCAGGGTGCGGCCGATGCGCTCAACACCCGCCACCAGGGCCGGCGGATCGCCGGCGCGGCGCGGACCGATGCGCATCGGCAGCGGCTTGCCGGTCACCCGCTCCACCATCGCCAGCACCTCGCGCACCGAATAGCCGCGGCCGTAGCCGCAGTTCATCACCTCCGACGCGCCGCCCGCCTCCAGATGGCGGAGTGCGGCGACATGGGCGTCGGCGAGGTCGCTGACATGGATGTAATCGCGCACGCAGGTGCCGTCCGCCGTGTCGTAGTCGTCGCCGTAGATCTGCAATTCAGCCCGCTGGCCGGTGACGGTCTGGGCGGCGATCTTGATCAGGTGGGTGGCGACCTTCGACACCTGCCCGGAGCGGCCCTGCGGATCGGCGCCGGCGACGTTGAAGTAGCGCAGCGCGACGTATCGCAGATCGTGCGCCGCCGCGGTGTCGCGCAGCATCCACTCCGTCATCAGCTTGGAGGAGCCGTAGGGGTTGATCGGCTTGGTCGGCGTCTGTTCGTCGATGGGCAGCCGCTCCGGCATGCCGTAGACGGCGGCGGTGGAGGAGAAGATGAAGCGGCCGATCCCGGCCTCGACGCAGGCCTCCACCAGGGCGTGGCTCTTCACCGTGTTGTTGCGGTAGTAGGCGAGCGGCCGCTCCACCGATTCCGGCACGACGATGCTGCCGGCGAAATGCATCACGGTGCCGATGCCGTGGCGGGCGAAGGTGTCGGCCAGCAGGGCCTTGTCGCCGACGTCGCCCTCGACCAGCGGCACCCCATCGGGCAGGGCCGAGCGCCGGCCGGTGGAGAGATCGTCCAGCACCACGACGGCGCGTCCCTGGTCGCGCAGGGCCAGCACCACATGGGAGCCGATATAGCCGGCGCCGCCGGTCACCAGCACGGTCGCGTTGTCGCTCGTGGTCATGTCCGCTCTTCGTCTTCGATTGGGGTCGATGGGGCAGAGTCGGAAGATAGTCGCCCGCCCATGCTGCACTGCGGGCTTTTCCGCCGAACGGGCGACATCATTCGAACGGCCTCCAACGCCCCGCTCCGCCCCGATGGGCAGCCGGATGGAGAGCGGGGGGCGCTAGTCGAGGTAGTAGCGCAGGATGACCGTCCGCTGAACCACCAGGATGCTGACGATGGGGAAGAGCCAGACCATCCAGGTCAGGCCGCGCTCCAGAACGCCCGCCGGGCCAGCAGACCAGCCGCCAGTAGACCAGCCGCCAGCAGACCAGCCGGAAGCCAGCTCCTGCCGGCCGCCGGCGAAGGCCAGCGGCAGCAGGGCCGCCAGCGGCAGGAAGTAACGCCCCTGCACGCCGTCGACCCACAGCTGGCCGACCGGCGTCCACACCATGTAGAGCGCCCCGAACAGCAGCGCCCCGGTCGCCAGTACGACAGCCGCGGTCACCGCCGAGGCCCGCGCCGGCGCGCCGGAATACCAGTCCGCCGCCCGGCGACCGAGCAGCAGCGGCAGGAAGGACAGCAGCAGGACCAGATAGGCGGCGGCGTAATAGGGCCTGGGCAGCCGGGTGTCGACCCAGCCGAGGATGCCGACGAACTGCTGGTAATACTCGTCGCCCCAAACCTGGAAGGTCTTCACCGCGATGGTGAGGACGGCCAGCGGGTTGTCGAGCAGGAAGCGGAGCTGCCCCATGGCGTCGGTCGGCGCGTCCTGGCGGATCAGCGGCGTCTGCACGGCAAGCGCCATCCACACCGCCCAGCCGACGGCAGCGGCCAGCGAGGCGGCGACGGCAAGGCGCTTCACCGCCGCCCGCTCGGCCGGGACCGCCAGCGGCATCAGGCAGAGCAGGGCGTAGGGCTGCTTGGTCATCCCCACCAGGGCGAAGCAGACCGCACTGGCCCAGACCTCCGCGCTGCGCAGCGGCCGGCCTTCGGACAGCGCCCGGGCCAGGAAGGCGATGCCGAGCGCGGTGACGGTGATGACCAGCCCGTCCTGGCTCATCGAGGCGTAGAGCGAGACCGACATCGGCAGCAGCAGCACCGCGAACAGCGGCAGATGCGCCCGGCCGGCCAGCAGCAGGGCGAAGAAGCCGACGACGATGCAGGTCAGCGCGTTGGCCGCCCGCGCCAGATACAGCGTCTGCACCACCGGCAGGTCGATGGCCTTGCCGAGGGCGATGGCGGCGGCCTGCGGCAGGTAGAAGAAGGGCGGGTAGGGAGCGGTGTTCTCCGCCGCCACGTTGAAGACCCGGCCGTCCCAGCGGGCGGTGAAGGACTTGACGAAATCCTCCAGGTTGGCCCTCTCGTCCGGCTTGAAGGGGACATGATGGAAGGGGAAATAGGCCTCGATGATCGCGACGTCGGACGGGCCGCCCGCCGCGATCCGCCCGTCGGTCTGAACCTTGGCGGCCACCCAGTAGCCATGGGTGATCATGTTGGCCCGGTAGATGTGGGCGGGCTCGTCGGCGGTCTGGAAGGGCGGCAGGCTCCAGACCAGAAAGAATGCCGAGATGGTTGCCAGAACGGCAAAGAGGAACGGACCTATCCGCTGCATCACCAGACCTGTCGCTGAAGGGGCTGGTGGGTGGGTACCCCATCCGCCGGACAGGCGCCACCTGGAAACTCCGGCTTGGCAGGAGGAACGGAGCGGCCTTTACGGTTCGCGGATGCTTTCGTCCAGGGCGCGGATGACGGGGTAGAGGAAGTAGGACAGGACCGAGCGGGTGCCGACGCGGATCTCGGCCGAGGCGACCATGCCGGGGCTGAGCAGCGTGCCGGCGGGCACCCCCTCCAGCTGGGTGTCGGTCAGGCGGATGCGGGCGCGGAAGACGGCGCCGGCGGCCGGACGGGGGCCGTCCGGGTTGATGGCGGCGGCGCCCTGGGCACCCGAGGGGTCGTGGATGAAGGCGTCGGCGCTGATGGTGCGGATCTCGCCGGGCAGGGTGCCGTGGCGCTGGAAGGGGAAGGCGTCCAGCTTCACCCGCACGAAGTCGCCGACGCGGACCAGGCCGATGTCGCGCGACGGGATTTCCGCCTCCACCTCCAGCGGCACGTCGGCGGGGACCAGCGTGACCAGCGGTTCGGCCTCGCGGATGACGGAGCCGACGGAGCGCTTGGCCACCTCCAGCACCACCGCGTCGACCGGGGCGGTCAGGGTGACCAGCGAGCGGCGGCGCTCGGCCTTGGCGATCTGCTCGACCAGCGTGGCCCGCTGGCGGCTCTGCTCCACCAGCTCCTCCGCCGTCTTGCGCCGCCATTCGTCGATGAAGGCGGCGCGGTCGGCCTGGACGCCGCGCAGCTCGTGTGCGCTCGCCTGCTCGCGGTCCTGAAGGGCGGTCAGCTCGTCGCGCATGCGCAGCCGCTCGACCCGCGCCTCCAGCCAGGTCAGGCGGGACCCGGTCTGGCGTTCCTGAAGCTGGCGGCGGATGTCCTCGACCTCGCCCACCACGGCGAGCCGTTCGGCAAGGCCGGCCTGGGCGCGGCGGCCGGCGGCGATGGCGCTGTCCAGCTGCCCGGCCTTCTCGTCGAGAGAGGCGAGGCGGGAGCGGTATTCGGCGCGGCGGCGCTCCAGGATGGCGGCCTGGACGGCCGCATCGGGGTTGTTGGCGGGGGTGAAGTCGCCGCCGTCCAGCTCGGCGCGCAGCCGGCCGATCTGCGCCTCGACGCTGGCGAGCTTGGCGGTCAGGTCGGCCAGATCCGCCGCGGCGAAGGTGGGGTCGAGCGTCGCCAGACGGTCGCCGGCCCGGACACGGTCGCCGACCTGCACGTCGACGCCGCGCACCACCGCGGTCTCCAGCGGCTGGGCGACCACCAGCGGCGCCGTGGTCACCAGCCGGCCGCCGGCGGTGACGATGCGGTCGACCTGGGCGAAGCCGGCCCACAGCACCAGCGCCACCAGCAGCCCGGCCAGCACATAGAGGGTGGAGCGCGCCGCCCGCGGCAGCGGCGCATGCTCGATGGCCGCCCCGTCCGGCAGATAGTCCAGCGCGAAGCCCGGCGGCGGTGCCGACGGGGCGGGCAGGGTGGCACGGCGGCGCGACGGGGAGGATGGGGGGGCGGGTTTGGCCGGAACGACCTCGCGGCCGGTCTCCGCCTGCGCGGCGTCCTGGCGGTCGATTTCGGGCACCCCCGCTTCGGGCATCTGCGTGTCGGGCATGGTTCAGCGCCCCCGGTTCTGCTGCTGCCACAGATGCCGGTATTCGGCGCAACGGTCGAGCAGGAGGGGATGGGGGGCGAGGTCGAGCAGGCGGCCCTGCTCCAGCACGGCGATGGTGTCGCAGCCGGTCAGGGTGGAGAGCCGGTGGGTGACGATCAGCACGGTGCGGCCATGGGCGATGCGCCGCAGATTGGCCATGACGATGGCCTCGCTGTCGGGGTCGAGCGCCGAGGTCGCCTCGTCCAGGATCAGCAGGCGCGGCTGGGGCAGCAGGGCGCGGGCGATAGCGATGCGCTGCTTCTGGCCGCCGGACAGGTTGCTCGCCCCCTCCTCCACCAGCGTGTCGTAGCCGTCGGGCAGGCGGTGGATGAACTCGTCGGCGCCGGCCAGCCGGGCGGCCTCGACGATCTCCTCGCGGCTGGCCTCGGGCATGGTCATGGCGATGTTGTCGCGGATGGTGCCGCGGAACAGGAAATTCTCCTGCAGCACCACGCCGATGGAGCGGCGCAGATGGGCCAGATCCAGCTCGCGGATGTCGAGCCCGTCATAGCGGATGCTGCCCTCCTGCACCGGGTAGAAGCCCTGGAGCAGCCGCATCAGCGTGCTCTTGCCCGAGCCGCTGCGCCCGACCAGCCCGACGACCGAGCCGGCCGGCACGGTCAGGGTGACGCCGTCGAGCGCCGCCGGGCGGTTGCGGTCGTAGCGGAAGCCGAGCCCCTCGATCTCGATGCGGCCGATCAGGGCGGGGCAGGCGCCGCTGCCCTCGCGCCGCGGCTCGGCCGGGTGGTTCATCACCTCGCCCAGCATGCGCACCGACAGGGCGGTCTCCTGATACTGGTGGATCAGCGAGACGATCTGGACCAGCGGCGTCACCACGCGGCCCGACAGCATCTGGAAGGCGATCAGGGCGCCGACCGACAGCTGGCGGTCGAAGACGTCGAAGGCGCCGACGGCGACCACCGCCACCATCATCGCCTTCTCCAGGAACTCCGTCACCGTGCGGGCGGCGATGGAGATGCGGCCGACCCGGTAATGGCTGGTCACCGCGCGGGCGGCCTTGCGGTCCCAGCTGCGGCGCTGCTGCGGTTCGAGTGCCGAGGATTTGACGGTGCGCATGCCGTGGATGGTTTCCACCAGCATGGCCTGCCGCTCGGCATCGGCGTTGTAGAGGTCGCTCAGGCGGCTGCGGTAGACCGGCACCAATGCCACCACCACGCCGGCGATCAGGCCGGCGAACAGCAGCGCCACCAGCGTCAGCTTGACCGAATAGAAGAACAGCACCGGCAAGAAGACCAGCAGCACCAGGCTGTCGAGCACGGTCGACAGCAGGTTGCCGGTCAGGAACTCGCGGATGCGCTCCACCTGCTGCATGTGGCGCACGGTGACGCCGGCCGAATGCCCGTCGAAGAAGGTGATCGGCAGGTCGAGCAGATGGCCGAAGGTGCGGTTCAGCAGGCGGATGTCGATGCGGTTGGCCGCCGCCAGCAGGATGAACTGGCGCAGGAAGCGGAAGCCCGCCTCGAACAGCAGGGCACCCAGCACGCCGATGGTCAGCACCTGCAAGGTGGCGACGGTCTCGTTCACCAGCACCTTGTCGATCACGATCTGGAAATAGACCGGGACGACAAGGGCGAGCGCGTGCAGGACCAGGGCCGCGACCACCACGTCGCGGAAGGCCGATTTCTGGCGCAGGATCTCCGGCACGAACCAGCGCAGGCCGAAGGGCTGGCGCGGGTCGGCGAGGCCGTGGCGCGGCTTGAGGAAGACCAGCTCGCCGCTCCAGCGCTCCAGGAAGCGGTCGCGCGGCACGTCGATCACGTCCAGCCGGTCGGCCAGCGGATCGACGACGCCGACCATCGGTTCCTCCGCCGGGTCCGCAGGACGCGACAGCCCGACCAGGATGACGGTGTTGCCGTTGGACAGCCGCGCCAGCAGCGGGAAGACGGGGGGAGGGACTGCAAGCCCTTCCAGTCCAGCCGGCGGGCGGTCGCCTTGAAGCCGGTGGCGGCGGCGATGCGCAGCAGGTCGGCGGTGGACGGCTCGCCGTCCGGTCCGCCGGTGGCGACGCGGGCGCGCAGGGCGGACGGCGAAGCCGACAGGCCGTGATGGCGCGCCACCAGCGTCAGGCAGCGCAGCGCGGTGCTCTCGTCGTGGTTCGGCGCGGCCTCGGGGCCGGGGGGCGGAGGCGTGACGGTCGTGCTGGCGTCCGGCATCGGTCAGCCGAAATTCGGCGAGCGGGGCCGGGTGGGCGGGATGGCCGGGGCTGCCGAGGCGGGAGAGGCCGGCTGGACCGCGGCCTGCAGCTGGCCCTGGAAGGCCGGAGCGGCAGGGGAGGCGTGAGAGGGAGCGGGAGCCGACGCGGCGCCGGAATTGGGCGGCAGCACGCCGGCGGCCTCCAGCCGCTGGCGCATGCCCTCCAGCGCGGAGAGGCTGGCGAGGAAGCCCGGCAGGCTCATCACCACCCGCTGGCGGATGGCGGGCAGCGGCTGGCCGTTGCCGTCCTTGCGCAGCGCCGACAGGCTGAACAGGTCGATGCGGACCATGCCGTTGCCGAAGCCGATGTCGAAGACCCCGTCGGCATAGAGTTCGGGGATGCGGTCGTCCGGCGGCGGATCGATGGTCATGATGGTCCCGGCAGCAGAAGGCGGGGCGCCGCTGCGGCACCCTCGCGCCCCCTTTCTACCGGAAGTCGGCGACCCGGACCAAGCCGCCAATGTCCGCAACCGCAAAGAGACACAGGCGCCGCCTCCGCTTGCGCGGAGGCGTTTGTCCGTTTGCCTCAATCGCCGGCGAGGCCGTCCGGCCTCCTGGCTATCGCGGGCACGAGCCCGCGAGGCCGCGGTCGCGGCCCTCCGGCGGCAACGGCCGTTGCCGCTCAGTTGCGGCCGTAGACGTCCTCGAGCCGGACGATGTCGTCCTCGCCCAGATAGGAGCCGGACTGCACCTCGATGATGGTCAGCGGCACCTTGCCGGGGTTCTCCAGCCGGTGGACCGTGCCGATCGGGATGTAGATCGACTGGTTTTCGTAGACCATCACCTGCTCCTCGCCGCGGGTGACCAGCGCGGTGCCGTTGACCACCACCCAGTGCTCGGCGCGGTGATGGTGCTTCTGGAGCGACAGGCGCGAGCCGGGGGCGATGGTGAGGCTCTTCACCTGGAAGCGGTCGCCGGTGTGCAGCGACTGGTAGGACCCCCAGGGGCGGTGGACCCGGCGGTGGCTGACGGACTCGCTGCGCCCCTCGGCCTTCAGCCGGTCGACGATGCGCTTGACGTCCTGGGCCTGGGAGCGGTCGGCGACCAGCACGGCGTCGTCAACCACCACCACCACGGCGTTCTCCACCCCGACCACCGCGGTCAGGTGGTTCTCGCTGCGGACGTAGCAGTCGCGGGCCCCCTCCAGCAGCACGTCGCCGACGATGACGTTGCCCTCGCCGTCCTTGTTGCCGACGTCCCACAGCGCCGACCAGGCGCCGACGTCGGTCCAGCCGATCTCGCAGGGGACGACGGCGGCGCGGTCGGTGCGCTCCATCACCGCATAGTCGATGGAGATGCTGGGCGCCTTGGCGAAGGCGGCGGCGTCCAGACGGAAGAAGTCGAGATCCTTGGAGCCCTGCTCCAGCGCCTCGCGGCAGGCGGCCAGCACCGCCGGGGCGTGGCGCTCCAGCTCGGCCAGCAGGCGGGAGGCCGGGAACAGGAACATGCCGCTGTTCCAGGCATAGGTGCCTTCGGCGAGGTAGCGCTCGGCCACCTCCAGCGACGGCTTCTCGACGAAGGCGGCGACATTGTAGGCGCCGTCGGCTTCGTCCATCGAATGGCCGCGGCGGATATAGCCGTAGCCGGTCTCCGGCCGGGTCGGGGCGATGCCGAAGGTGACCAGCCGGCCGGCCTGGGCGGCGCGGGCGGCAATGCCGACGGCGCGGCGGAAGGCCTCGGCGTCGCGGATCTCGTGGTCGGCCGGCAGGATCAGCAGCAGGGCGTCCGGATCGTCCGCCGCGACCGCCAGGGCGGCGAGCGCACAGGCGGCGGCGGTGTTGCGGCCGGCCGGCTCCAGAATGATGCCGCGCGGCGTGCAGCGCGACTGGCGCAGCTGCTCGGCGGCGAGGAAGCGGTGTTCCTGGTTGCAGATCACCAGGGGAGCCGCGAAGACGGCCTCCGCGGCAGCAGCAGCCGGGGAGCCAGGCTGCGCGCTGACCCGCAAAGCGGTGTCCTGGAGCATCGTCCGGTCGGAGCAGAGCGGCAGAAACTGCTTGGGATACAGTTCGCGCGACAAGGGCCACAAACGGGACCCCGTACCGCCGGACAGCAGCACCGGGACGATCTTCTGCGCGGAATTGCCGTTCATCCTGCCGCCATCTGTTGTGTGAGCATGTGGTCGGGCGCCGGCAGCCGCACAGGGGCAAAACCTGAGGGCCGGCGCCATGGCGGTTCGTTATAGACCGCGCTTTCCACCTTTCACAAGCACCCCTCCGAGACCTACGCGACATTCCGACGAGGGGTTACCGCTTTTAGTGAGCATCAGGAAAGTCAGGGAGGAGTAGGCGAAATTTGATTCGAACAAACCACGAACATTTTGTAGGATCCTCGCATGGTTCAGCGGAGCTACAAATACCGGTTTTATCCGAGTGAGGCCCAGAGCGTGGTCCTGACAGAGATGCTGGGCGCCTTCTGCGATCTCTACAACGCGGCTCTCCAGCAGCGCATCGAAGCCTATCGACGTCAGCACAAGACACTGCGCTATTTCGACCAATCAAGCGAACTGAAGGCGGTCCGCGCCATCGACGAGCGCCTCGCCGGCTTCAGCTATTCCGCCGCACAACAGGTGCTCCGCCGTCTGGGCAAAGCCTTTACGGCCTTCTTCCGCCGCCTCAAGACCAAGGCCAAGGCCGGCTTTCCACGCTTCCAGGCAAAGCATCGCTTCGACAGTGCCGAATTCCGGGTCGGCGACGGTCTGACGATCCGCAAGAGCAAGCGTCTCGGCATCACCGGCATTCCCGGCGAGATCAAGGTGAAGTGGCACCGCGCCCTTCCGGCCGGTGCGACGGTCGGAGCCGCCGTTTTATCCCGCGCGGCCGGCAAGTGGTTCGTTTGCTTCCAGATTGTCTTGCCTGACCAGGAGGGGCCACCGCGCGATGGTGCCGCGGTCGGCATCGACGTTGGCTTGTCCAGCCTGATTGCCACCTCGGACGGTGAGAGCATAGCAACGCCGCATTGGACGAAGCACGTGGCCAAGAAACAGCGTCGTTTGCAACGTGCCCTTGCCCGCTGCAAGCGGGGCAGCCGACGCCGGCTCAAGGCCAAGCACCGGCTTGCCCGCCACAGCGCCCACACCGCCAACCAGCGCCGCGACTTCCCGCATAAGTTGTCGCGCTCCCTGGTGGAGCGCTACGCCGTCATCGCCTTGGAGGATCTGAACGTCGACCGTCTGGCCCGCTCGAGGCTGGCCAAGGCGGTCCACAACGCCGCCTGGGGCCAGCTTCGCTCTTTTCTCGAGTACAAGGCTGCAAGTGCCGGTGTTCGGGTGAAGGTCGTTGATCCGCACGGGACAAGCCAAACCTGTCCAGTCTGTGGAGCCGACGTTGCCAAGACGCTCGCCGACCGCATGCACATATGTCCGTGTGGCTGCGTGATGGATCGCGACATCGCTGCGGCGACGGTCATCCTGCAGCGGGCACAGGGAATGGGGCCGGGAACCGGCCTTCGGTCGCAAAGCCAGCGGGTTACCGCCTAGCTTGACCGAGAAGCTGTCGCCATTCAGGCGATAGAGTGTTCACCCGACCGGAGCGCCTCATTCTAGGGTCCGGACTCATAACCAGTATGCGACGGTTGCCACGATGTGGACGGCGGCCATGAAGTTGATGGCGGAGCGGTCGTAACGTGTGGCGATGCGCCGGAAATCCTTGAGGCGTCCGAACATGCGCTCGATGACGTTACGGTTCCGGTAGAGGTAGGGAGAGAAGCAGTTTTTCCAGCGCTTGTTGGCGCGTGGCGGGATGTTGGGCGCGGCTCCCGCCTCTTCGATCTTCCGGCGAACAGCGGCACTGTCGTACCCCTTGTCGCCGTGCAGGAGATCGGTGGCGGGCATCCGGTCGAGCAGACGGTCGGCGGCGGTGCAGTCGGCAACCTGACCGCCGGTCAGCAGAAAGGCGAGTGGCCGCCCGCGCGGATCGCTCAGGGCATGGATTTTGGTGGTTCTCCCACCTCTGGACCGTCCGATGGCCTGGGCGCGCTCTCCCCTTTACCGCCGCTCGCCGAACGATGGGCGCGGACCGCCGTGGAGTCGATCATCACCTGGGCCGGTGGGCCGCCCGCCGCCGCCAAGGCATGGAAGACGTCCTCCCACACGCCCTTGGCCGCCCAGCGGACGAAGCGGTTGTACAGCGTCTTGCGGGGGCCGTAGACCGGTGGAGCATCCGCCCAGCGCCCGCCCGACTTCAGTACATGGACGATTCCGCTGATCACACGGCGATCGTCCACGCGCGGCTTGCCACGGGTGTCGCGCGGAAGGTGCGGCTCCAGCCGCCCAAACTGCTCCACCGTCAACCAGAACTGACCGTCGCTCATCGCAAAGCCCCTTTCCAGGGCGTTGAATCACAACGATTCCCTTCGGGAAAGGCTCTTTATGGGTCCGGACCCTAGGACAGGGGGCGAGACAAGACTCCAAACACCCTCCCCTCCGGCGACGACCGGTCAGCGTCGAGGCCTGGGTCAAGGTTGGAGTCTTGTCGCGCCCCCCCTGCCGTCCGGTCCCCGCCGACAGGGGCGGAAGGCGGCTGGAGGCGGATCTGGCGGGCAATCGGGGCAAAGCTGGGCGGGGTGGGGCGCGACAGAACTCCAAATCCGGCTGTCGAAAGCAGCGGCGCAGGGGGCGAATCACCGGCGAGTCGTGGCCGATTCGCCTCCACGACTCGGAAATAAGCGAATCGGAAGCGATTCGGGGTCGAATCGAAATGTCCCGGCTGGAGTCTTGTCGCGTCTGCCGAAAAATCCACAGGCAACGCGGACTATCCGCTGGAGTCTTGTCGCGGGAGTTCTGGAGTTTTGTCGCGCGACTCGCGATTCTCTACTGGAGTCTTGTCGCGCAAACTATTAACTGAATCAAATAACCGTACAAATAGTTTGAGCGACAAGACTCCAAATTGCTGGCACTAACCGAGCGTGATATAGCGTTGACCGCAAAGTCGTGCCAAGGTCAGCTCGATATGGGACAGATACACACCCTGATTACCCAGCTGGGACGCGACCAGGCGAAGGCGCTCCAGACGGATCCGGATCAGCGTTCGCTAGTCGATGTGGCTGCTGCCGTCCTCGAAGAGGAGCGGCAGGAGCTTGGCATCACCTATTCGGGTTTTGCGCTGACGGCTCTTCCGCATCGTCGTCTTCCCGATGACCAGCCGTGGGAGCGTCGCGGACATAAGATCCGCTTGCTGATCGAGCCTGGTCGACTGCCGATCCGCAACGGTGGCTTTAAGCTTTACGGGGTTCCGTACGGCAGCCGCGCCCGGATGATCCTGCTGTATCTGCAAACCCGGGCGATCCAGACCGACAGCCGCGAGGTCGAGCTGGGCCGCAGCATGCACGAATGGCTCGACCGCATGGGCCTGTCGGTGGGCGGCCAGACCTACCGCGACATCCGCGAGCAGGCCTCGCGCATCGCCGCCTGCAACCTGACCTTCGCCTGGGAGGACGCCCACAGCATCGGCTTCGAAAAGGGGTCGATCGTCAAGGGCGGCATCCATTTCTCGACCAATACCGGGGCGGAACCGGGCCAGGGATCGCTGTGGGAAGACCGCGTCCTGCTGTCCGAGGCCTTCTTCCGCGAGCTGAAGGCCCATCCGGTGCCGATCTGGGAGCCGGCGCTGCGCCACATCCAGAACAACAGCACCAGCATCGACATCTATATCTGGCTGGCCTACCGGCTGCACAGCCTGAACCGCTCCACCCCGATCACCTGGCCGGCGGTGTTCGAGCAGTTCGGCGCCGGATACAGCCGTCTGCGCGATTTCAGGAAGCGGTTCATCGAGGCGCTCCAACTGGCGCTTGCGGTTTACCCGGACGCGCGGGTCGATGTGGAAGAGCAGGGGCTGATGCTTCATCCCTCGCCGCCGCCGATCCCGGAGCGCAAGTTCGCCCAGCTTTGCCGGTGATTTCGCGGATCGGGCGCTGACGCAAGACGCGTTCGGCGCCCGATCCGCGTCTGCATCCTATCCGTGCAGTCGTCATTCCCGCGCAGGCGGGGATCCAAGTTTCCTGTTCAAGTGCTTGATATGGCGGGATTCTCTGCCTGCGCAGGACTGACGGCTTGCAAATATTCCGGATTGGAACGAGAGCCTCACCCCCCTGCGACAAGACTCCAAACTCCGCAGCGCCCCAACCGCTCAGGGATTGGCGCGCAGCGCTCCGCCCAACGGGGTCAGCAGACGGCGGAGCGTTGCATCCAGACGGCTTTCATCGAGGCGGCCGGACAGGGCCAATGCCTGGGGCGGCATCATGAAGAACGGGGCCTCGCCGGCCGCCCCGCTGCGCTGAAGGGTCGCGGCGAGCGCCAGCAGACGGCGCCCCTCCTCATGCCGCAGCGTGGCATGGACCAGCACCAGCAGGGTGCCCGGCTCGGCGATGCGGGCGTCGTTGGGGGCGAGCGCCGTGACCGCCGGACCGGAGGCCAGCAGGCCCGACAGCACCGCGGCGGCGCGGCCGCACAGCGCATCATCCCCGACATCCATGGCCGGGCCGCCCTCGGCATCCACCGCGCAGAGCATGCCGACACGCTCGATCCGCTGGAAGAAGGGCAAGGGTGAATTGGCAGGCGACATGGCGGCGGCCTCCGCGGCGAGGATGAACAGGCTGGCGGCGATCGGCAGCGCCGGGCGGAGCCGGCTCAGGATCCGTGTCATCGCGCTTCCTCCATATCGGTGATGGAACCGGCATCGTCCGGCAGGAAGCCGCCGACCTGACGGCGCCACAGCCGGGCATAGGGGCCGTCGCGGCGCAGCAGGGTGGCGTGGTCGCCGTCCTCGAGGATGCGCCCCTTCTCCATATAGAGGATGCGGTCCATGCCGGTGACGGTCGACAGCCGGTGGGCGATGGCGATCACCGTGCGGCCCTCGAACAGGCCGAGCAGCGCGTCTTGGATCAGATGCTCCGTCTCGGAGTCGAGCGAGGAGGTCGCCTCGTCCAGCACCAGGACCGGCGCGTCCTTCAGGAAAGCGCGGGCGATGGCGACCCGCTGGCGCTCGCCGCCCGACAGCTGGATGCCGCGTTCCCCCACCACTGTGTCGTAACCGGCGGCACGGCTCTCGATGAAGCGGTCGCAATGGGCGCGGGCGGCGGCGGCGCGGATCGCCTCGTCGCTGGCCCCCTCGCTGCCATAGGCGATGTTGTCGCGGATGGAGCGGTGGAACAGGCTGGGCAGCTGCGGCACCTCGGCCACCGCGCGGTTGAGCGAGGCGAGGCTGACCGCGGCGATGTCCTGCCCGTCGATCAGGATGCGGCCCCCCTGCAGCGGGAACTGCCGGCGCAGCAGGCGGATCAGCGTGCTCTTGCCCGCCCCCGACGGGCCGACCAGCGCCACCCGCTCCCCCGGCCGGACGGTCAGGGACAGGCCGTCGAAGACCGTGCCGTTTCCCGGATGGGCGAAGCGGACCTCTTCGAAGCGGATGGCGCCATCGCCGACGGTCAGGTCGGGGCGGCCCGGCGGCTCCGGGATCTCATGCGGGCGGACGATCAAATCCAGGGCGCCGGACAGGACGCCCAGCTGTTCGAAGAAGCCCAGCATCCGCGTCGACAGGCCCCAGACATTGGTGCCGACGATGCTGGCCAGCGAGAAGATCATGGCGAACTCGCCGATGCTCATGCGGCCGGCCGTCGCCTCCGAGACGGCGAGGCCGATCAGGACGATCTGGAAGACCAGCAGGGCGTTGAACAGCCAGAACCACATCTTGGTCAGGAACCAGCGCAGTTCCTTCGACCGGTCGATCTCGCCGGTCAGCGCGTCGGACAGGCCGGCCAGCTCCTGGCGGCGGCGGGCGAAGGCGCGCACCAGCTCGGCATTGGCGATGATGTCGACCATGCGGCCGGTGGTCGACGACACCTCCTCCGAGAAGGCGTGCGACAGCCGCAGGCAGCGCCGGGCCAGCAGGGCCGACAGGGTCAGGTGCGCCACGGTCCAGCCGACCAGCAGGCCGGCGAACAGGGTCTGCGCCGAGGCCAGCAGCGTCAGGCCGATGGCCAGGATGACGACGATGCGGATGATGTCGTTGGTCAGGATCTCCAGGATCTGGATGGCGCTCTGTCCGGCCTGCTTGACCTTCTGGCCCAGGTTGCCGGCGAAATTGTCCTGGAAGTAGCGCGGCGAATGGTCGATCAGGTGGTCGAACAGCCGGACCTGGATGGCATGGCGCAAGGCCGGCGAGGTGTGCAGATCCACCAGCTCGCGCAGGCGGTTGAACAGGGCCGACGCGATCCACAGCCCGCCCAGCAGCAGGAACCAGCGCATCACCTCCGCCGTCCAGGCGGGGGAGCCGGAGGGATGGCTTCCCGACAGTCCGGCCCCTGATATCCCGGTGAGCGCATCGACCAGCCCGCGCATCGCCACCGGCTCCAGCCCCATCAGCCCGATCCCGCCGGCAGCGGCGAGGTTCAGCAGGATGGCGCGGCCGAGGAAGCCGTCGCGCACGAACATCCACAGGAAGCGCCAGGGCGAGGAGGGCAGGGGGGAGGAGGGCAACGAGGAAGAGGGTCGGGACGAGGACAAGGGGCGTCGGCGCTCCGTCGCGCGATGGACCGGGCAGTGCCGGCGGACAAGAGGACCTTATAGGCGCAAGGCGGCAGGGGTGGAACGGGTCCTTCCGGCGGACCCTGCTCCGGACGGTCTCTCTCCGGCCATTTTGCGGCTTGCGCCTATGCCCTTGAGGCGGGTTGCCGGATTCGTCTGTTGACGGTGGAATGGAAGCCCTCGAACGCCTCAAGGCTCTGCACGCGGCACTCCGTCATTCGTTGGAACGAAGACGGCTGCTGCTGGAACAGAGCCGCGAACGCCTGCGCCTGACCGAAAGGGCGCTGACCGCGTCTCATCGCCTGATGGAGGGCAACCAGCATGACCAGCACACTCCCCCCCCTGGACCGCTCTCTTCCGGGCCAGACCACCCCGGATCAAGCCGAAAGCCGACGAAGTGATGCCGAAGACTGGCGGCGGCGCAGCGAGACGCACCGCAACAAGGGCGAGGATGCCCGCCGCGCCGCCGAACTGATGCGCGAGAAGGCCGAAGAAGAGCGGACTGTGGCGTTCGAGCGCCATATGGAGGCGGAGGGTGCCCGTCTGGTGGCCGAGGAAGGACGGATCACCGGTGAGGCGCAACGGCAGGAAGCCGAGGACTGGCGGACCGAGGACGAGGATGGGCGCCGGTTGAGGGAGCAGGCGAGGGGCGTGGCGGAGGAGGCGCGTCAGGCCGAAGAGCGGGCGCGACTGCTTCAGGAGGCGACCCGTCTCTATGCCGAAGAGGCCCGTCTCTATGCCGAGCAGGCGCGGACCGAAGCGGAGCGGGCGCGGGCGGCGGCCGACGAGCAGCGCCTGCTTCTGGAGGAGATGCGGGAGACCGTCCGGCGCTATGAGGCCCTGCTGGCCCACGGCGGGTAGAGGGGGCGGGTAGAGGGGCGGCGGGGAGAGCGCCCCGGTCAAGCGGATGGTCTTAGCCATCGACAGCGGTGACGGATGGTTGCAGGCTGTCGCCCCATTCCTCCGTTTTCCGGGCATTGTCTTTCCATGCGGATCCTGTTCGTCCACCAGAACACCCCTGGCCAGTACAAGCATCTCGTCCGTCATTTCGCGGCGGATCCGGCCCACCGGGTCGCCTTCATCGGCAAGGTCCGGCGCGAACTGCCGGGCGGCGTGCAGATGGCGCTCTACCGGCCGACGCGGGAGGCGGGAGAGAACACCCACCCCTATATCCGCATGTTCGAAGGGCAGGTCCTGCATGGGCAGGGCGCCGTGCGCGCCGGGCTGGCCCTGCAGAAGGAGGGCTTCACCCCCGACGTGATCTGCGCCCATCCCGGCTGGGGCGAGGCCCTGTTCCTGAAGGACCTGTTCCCGGACGCCCGGCTGCTGCTCTATTGCGAGTTCTTCTATCGGGCCGACGGGTCGGATGTCGGCTTCGACCCGGAAAAGCCGGTGACGCTGGAGACGCGCTGCCGCATCCGCACCAAGAACACCTCCCTGCTGACCGGGCTGGACGCGATGGACTGGGGCGTCAGCCCGACCCGGTGGCAGCGGCAGCAGCATCCCGAGGCCTTCCGCCCGCGCATCTCGGTGATCCATGACGGGGTCGACACCACGGTCTGCCGGCCGGATCCGGCCGCCACCGTCACCCTGCCCGACGGCCGCACCCTGTCGCGCGAGGACGAGGTGGTGACCTATGTCGCCCGCAACCTCGAACCCTACCGCGGCTTTCCCATCTTCATGCGGGCGGCGGCGGAGTTGCTGCGGCGCCGGCCGAAGCTGCACATCCTGATGGTGGGCGGCGACGAGGTCAGCTACGGCGCGCCGCCGGAGGGCGGCGGCACCTGGCGCGAGACCATGTGGCGGGAGACGATGCTGGACGCCGCCGGCGCGCCCAGGCCGGAATCGTCGCGTCTGCATGTGCTGGGCAAGCTGCCCTATGACAGCTACCTGTCGGTCCTGCGCATCTCGCGCGCCCACATCTACCTGACCTTCCCCTTCGTCCTGTCCTGGTCGATGCTGGAGGCGATGGCCTGCGGCGCCGTCATCGTCGGGTCCGACACGCCGCCGGTCGCCGAGGTGATCGAGGATGGGGTGAACGGGCTGCTGACCGGTTTCCACGACCCCATGGCGCTCGCCGACCGGGTGGAGACGGCGCTCGACGACCCGGACCTGCGCGCCGCCCTGTCGGCCGCCGCAAGGAGGACGGCGGTGGAGCGCTTCGACCTCGCCACCGTCTGCCTGCCGGCGCAGATCCGCCTGCTGGAGGATGTGCAGGCCGGCCGGGTGCCGACGGACCTTGCACCGGGGGGCGGAGTGAATTAACCCGATTGTCAGAAAGCACCGGTTACGGTCGGGGTTCATTTCGATCCCGATGCGGCTCCCGCTCCGGACCATCCGGGGCTTTTGGGGGCCTGCCGGCGGCTTCGAGCGATGCGGCTTTAAAGGACGGAACCGGCGGTGACCACACACTCCAGCAAGGCGGGCGCGACGAAGCCGGAACTTCCTGCCGATGGGTCCGACCTGTCGGGCACCGGGCTCGAGGCGGGCTTGCGCATGCTGGACGGCCGGTCGGTCCTGGTGACGGGGGGAACCGGCTCCTTCGGGCGCCGCTTCGTCGAGACGGTGATGCGCCACGCCAAGCCGCGCCGGGTCATCATCTTCTCCCGCGACGAGTTCAAGCAGTACGAGATGCAGCAGCGCATGCCGGCGGAGTGGGCGCCGACGCTGCGCTATTTCATCGGCGACGTGCGCGACCGCGAGCGGCTGGAACTGGCGATGCGCGGCGTCGATTTCTGCGTCCATGCCGCGGCGCTGAAGCATGTGCCGGCCGCCGAATACAACCCGATGGAATGCATCCACACCAACGTCTACGGGGCGGAGAACGTGGTGCGGGCGGCGCTGTCGATGGGGGTGCGGCGTGTTGTCGCGCTGTCGACCGACAAGGCGGCCAACCCGATCAACCTCTATGGCGCCAGCAAGCTGGCGTCGGACAAGATCTTCATCGCCGCCAACAACCTGTCGGGCGCGCTCGACACCCGCTTCGCGGTGGTGCGCTACGGCAACGTCGTGGGGTCGCGCGGCAGCGTCGTGCCGCTGTTCCACAAGATGATCGCCGAGGGCGCCGACCATCTGCCGGTCACCGACGAACGGATGACCCGCTTCTGGATCACGTTGCAGCACGGCGTCGATTTCGTGCTGTCCTGCTTCGCCATGATGCAGGGCGGCGAGATCTTCGTGCCGAAGATCCCCAGCCTGCGCATCGCCGACCTCGCCCACGCCATGGCGCCGGACCTGCCGCAGAAGATCGTCGGCATCCGGCCGGGCGAGAAGCTGCACGAGGTGATGATCACCGAGGACGATTCCCGCCAGACCTACGAGCTGGCCGACCGCTACGTCATCGAGCCGGCCTTCACCTTCTGGCAGCATGCGCCGTACGAGCGGCTGCAGGCCCGCCCGGTGGCCGACGGCTTCCGCTATGCCAGCGACAGCAACGACGACTGGCTGGACGGCGAGCGGCTGCGCACCCTGCTTACGGAAGCGCTCTGATGGCGGGCTCCTCGATCGGGGATTTGCCCTTCCTTCCCTATGGCCGCCAGTCGGTGGACGAGGAGGACATCGCCGCGGTGGCGGCGGTGCTGCGCGGCGACTGGCTGACCCAGGGGCCGGCGGTGACCGGGTTCGAGCGGACGCTCGCCGCGAGGGTGGGGGCGGCGGACGCGGTGGCCTGCGCCAACGGCACCGCGGCGCTGCGGCTGGCCTATGCAGCGCTGGGCATCGGGCCGGGCGACGCGGTGGTCGTGCCGTCCAACACCTTCCTCGCCACCGCATCGGCCGCCCGCCATGCCGGTGCCGAGGTCGCCTTCGCCGACGTCGATCCCGACAGCGGCCTGATGGGCGTCGCCGAGGCCGAGGCCGCCATCGACCGCGCGGCCAGGGCCGGCTGGCGCGTCCGCGCCCTCGCCCCCGTCCATTATGCCGGACAGACCGCCCCGATGACCGGGCTGGATGGGCTGGTGGCGCTCGCGCGGGCGGAGGGGCTGGCACTGGTCGAGGATGCCTGCCATGCCATCGGCACGGTGGATTTGTCCGGCAGCCGCGAGGTGCCGGTCGGCGCCGGCCGGCCGGAGGTGGAGGCGGGGTCGCTGACCGTCTTCTCCTTCCATCCGGTCAAGACCATCGCGGCCGGGGAGGGCGGGGCGGTCACCGGCAGCGACCCGGCGCTGATGGCGCGGGTGCGGCGCCTGTGCAACCACGGCATGATGCGCACGCCCGATCCGGGGGAGGGCTTCGCCGATCCCGACGCCGCCCTGGACGCGGAGGGGAACGCCAACCCCTGGTACTATGAGATGGCGGAGCCGGGCTTCAACCACCGCCTGTCCGACATCCATGCCGCACTGGTGCTGAGCCAGCTCGGCCGGCTCGACCGTTTCGTCGAACGGCGGGCGCGGCTGATGGCGCTCTATGCCGAACGGCTGGCGCCGCTGGCCCCGCTGGTGCGGCCGCCGGCCCTGGTGCCCTGGTGCCGGCCGGCCTGGCACCTGTGCGCCGCGCGCATCGATTTCGCAGCGGCGGGGCGGACCCGTTCGGCCGTGATGGCGGCCTTGCGCGCCATGGGCGTCGGCACCCAGGTGCACTATATCCCGGTCCATCGCCAACCCTACTGGCGCCGCCGCTACGGCGACCTCGCCCTGCCCGGCGCCATGAGCCATTATGCCCAGACGCTGTCGCTGCCGCTGTTCCCGGCCATGGCCGACGGCGATGTCGACCGGGTCGCCGCGGCGCTGGAGCGGGTCCTGTCCTGACGGGTGTCCGGCCCGGAACCCCGTCGGTCGTCCAGGCGGCCGTTCAGGGTCCGGACGGTTTCGCCCAAGCGATTCCGTTAGCGTTTTGGACAGGATGGACCGATAACAATGGCGTCGTCAGGAGGGCATAGACCTAGGTCGAACGGCTGGAGAGCCGGATGGCCGGGGTCGGGTCGTCCCGAACGCCTCTTCACAGTGTTTCGCGTACGGACCTCCGAATTTGCTTCGCAACACGCTCTGGAATCTGCTCGGCGAGGGGCTGCCCATGGCGGCGGCCCTGCTGTCGATTCCGTTGCTCATCTCCGCCGTCGGGATGGAGCGCTTCGGCGCGCTGACCCTGATCTGGGCGCTGCTCGGCTATCTGGGCGTGCTGGACCTCGGGCTGGGACGGTCGCTGGTGCAGATCGTCGCCGACCGGATCGGCCATGCGGGCGGGCCCGGGGAGACGCCGGAGGAGGCGGGGCAGGGCTCGGCGAATACGGCAGGGATCGCCGGGCCGGCCATCGCCCTGATGGGCGCCATCGGCATCCTGACCGGCGGGGCGGTGGCGCTGGGCGCCGGGCTGCTGGCCGACCGCTTCCAGCTGGAGACCGGCACCTCGCCGGACGAGATCCGGCTCAGCCTGCTGGTGGCGGCGGCCATCGTGCCCATCGCGCTGATCTCCGCCGGCCTGCGCGGCGTGCTGGAGGCGCACCAGCGCTTCCGCCCGATCAGCCTGGTGCGGATGACGGTGGGGGTGCTGAACTACCTGAGCCCGCTCTTCGTGCTGCCCTTCAGCCAGAGCCTGGTGCCGGTGATCGCCGCCATCGCGGCCGGGCGCTTCATCGGGCTGGTCGGCTATGGCGTTCTGGCGGTGCGGCAGGTGCCGGATCTGCTGCGGCCCGGCCGCTGGGGCCGCCCCGCCCTGCGCGGGCTGTTCACCATGAGCGCCTGGATGATGCTGAACAATCTGGTCGGCCCGGCGATGCTCTATGCCGACCGCTTCATCCTGCTCAGCCTGGTGCCGGCGGCGATGGTCGCCTTCTACACCACCCCGTTCGAGCTGCTGTCGCGGCTGATGGTGATCCCCGGCGCCCTGTCGCTGGCGCTGTTCCCGCTGGCCTCCAGCCTGTTCCGGCGCGATCCGCCGGCGCTGGGCCGCATCCTGGACGCCGGCGGCCACCTGACGCTCGCGGTGTTCCTGGCGATGCAGGCCGCCACCATCGTCGGCGGCGAGACGGCGCTGGAGCTTTGGCTGGGGCCGGCCTTCGCCGCCAACAGCGCCTCGGTGCTGTCGATCCTGATGCTGGGCGTCTTCTTCAACGCCACCGCCTATGTGCCCAACACGCTGATCCAGAGCGTCGGCCGCGTCGACGTGACGGCGCGCCTGCAGCTGGTCGAGCTGCCGGTCTATCTCGGCGTGCTGTGGCTGCTGGCCGAGCGCTATGGCGCGGTCGGCGCCGCGGCGGCCTGGAGCCTGCGCACGGCGGTCGATTGCGGGCTTCTGCTGGTCCTGCTGCCGCGGCTGGCGCCGGGGACCGGGACGGTGGCGCTGACCATCGGCCTGCGCGCCCTGCTGGCCGGGGTCGCCGGGCTGGCCGGGCTCCTGGTCGGCGGGCCGGTCGGGGCGGCGATCAGCCTGACCGGTCTGCTGGCGGTCGGGCTGGGGGTCGCCGGCCGGCTGCTGCGCACCCGGTCCTGGGAAAAGCTGGCCGCCCCGCTGCGCAAGAACCGGGCGGTCCCGCTGCCCGCCGCGCTGCCGGCACCGCGGATGAACGGGCAAGCCATCGACGGAGCGGCGGCCGACCGCCCGTAACATCCTGATCGCGGCATCGCCGGCCGGGTCCGGCCATGCCCGGCCGCTGCGGCGCGCAGGTGGTTCCTTTGCCGCCGAAAATGCGCTATGTGAGCGGAAACTCTGTGCAACGCTGGTTGGAGTTCGAAGGCCATGGCCGAGGGTACTGTGGACTATTACGCGATGGTCGAAGAGGCTTGGCAGCTCAGCGACACCGCGCGCGATTACGTGAAGAACGCCGGCCGCGAGGTGGACAACACCGAGCTGTGGGAAAAGGTGTTCGCCTCGTCGGCGCTGATCGACCTGGATCGCACCCGCGCCGAAGGCGGCCAGCCGCTGCAGAAGATCTTCTTCAAGAACCCCTACGGCCTGCAGTACCGCGCCGACCACAAGGACTGGATCCCGTTCCGTCACGGCGCGCTCGACCCGGCCTATCTCCAGGTCATCTGATCGCGTCATCTGATCGCGTCATCCGGTTGGCGTTGCCTGATCGGTCCTGACCCGGCGGCCGGTGCCGTCCTGCGGTAGGGGTTTGGGGGAGCGTGCATGGCACGGCTGGTGGCGGGGCAGGGCTTCGCCCTCGATCTGGATGAGGCCCGGCTGGCGAACGGTTTCGTCGCCGATGCCTTCACCACCGTGCCGGATGCCTCCTCCATCGCCGCCGGTGCCGGCAGCCAGACCGTCGCGCGTACGGTCGCCGGCCGGGCGCATGCCGCCACGCTCGACTATGCCGCCGCCGGCAGCGGGGTGGCGGCGTCCGTCCGCTTCACCGGGCTGACCGACCGCGATGCGTCCGGGCTCTTGCGCTATCGCATCGAAGGGCTGGATGTCGCCCTGACCGGTGGGACGCTCGACCGGCTCGGCGCCCGCATCTTCCAGCAGATCGACGGCTTCGTCGGGGCGGACGGCAACGACAGCGTCTATCTGGGAATCCCCGGTGGACGCAGCTTCGACGGCGGTGCCGGCACCGACCGCGCCATCTACACCGCCGACCCGCGCCGCTATGCCGCCCAGGGCGGCAGCCACCGTGCAGAGACGCCGGTGGTGGTGGCGCTGGACAGCCGGCGCTATGCCGTGGTGTCGAGCCTCGCCACGGATACTCTGACCGATGTCGAGCTGCTGACCGTCGACGGCCGTACCACCGCTCCGGCGGCCTTCGCCTTCGATGCGCGCAGCTATCTGGCGGCCAACCGCGACCTTGCCGCCGCCTTCGGCGACAACGCGATCGCCGCGGCGGCCCATTACGCCTGGAACGGCCGGAACGAGGGGCGCAGCCTGGGCGGCTTCGACGCGCTGGGCTATCTGGGCGCCAATCCGGACGTGCTGGCGGCGGTCGGCCTCGATGCCGGGGCCGCCATCCGGCATTACCTGGCCTATGGCGCCCGCGAAGGGCGGACGGCCGGCTTCGACCCCTACGGCTATCTCGCTTCCAACCCGGACGTGCTGGCCGCAGTCGGCATCGATCCGGCGGCGGCGGTGGTCCATTACGCCCGCTTCGGCCGGGGCGAGGGGCGCGGCGTCACCTTCGACGCCGCCGCCTATCTGGCGGCCAACATCGACGTGGCGGCGGCCACCGGCGGCGACGCCACCGCGGCCAAGCTCCATTACCTCTCCTTCGGCCGCAGCGAGGGCCGGCCGCTGCGGGTGACGCCCGGCCGGTCCGTGACGGCTGCCGCCGAAAGGCTGGCCCTCGCGCAGGCCGCTCCCGCCTGGGCGGCGGACCTGTTGTCGCCGCAAGCGGCACCCGTGACGGTGACCGGCACGACCGGCAACGACACGCTGAGCGGCAGCGCCGCCTATGACGCGCTGGGCAACCCGATCAGCGACGCGGTGGACGGGCTTGCCGGGATCGACAGCTTTGTGCTGACCGGCGCGCTCGCCTCCTACAGCCTGTCCTTCGACGGCAGCGGCAACCTGCAGGTCAGCGGTCCCGACGGCACCGACACGCTGACCGGCATCGAGCTGTTGCAGGCCACCGACGGGGTCTATCCGCTGGGGTCGCTGGTCGGCTTCTCCCAGCCTTCGCTGAGCGGGTTGACCGTCTCGGCCGCGGCCACCACCGGCAACGACTATCTGGTGGGCGGGCTTCAGAACGACGCCATCGGCGGCGGCGGCGGGAACGACACCATCGCCGGACTGGCCGGCAACGACACGCTGTTCGGCAATGCCGGCAACGACGTCCTGCTGGGCGGCGACGGTGCCGACCAGCTGGAGGGCGGGGCCGGCAACGACCTGATGTTCGGCGGTGCCGGGGACGACCTGATGCGCGGCGACGTGATCGACGTCGTCGGCAACGACACCCTGCTGGGCGAGGACGGCAACGACTGGCTCGACGCCGGGGCCGGCACCGACTGGCTGGACGGCGGCGCCGGCAACGACACGCTCTATGGCGGGCTGGGCAGCGACGTGCTGCGCGGCGGCAGCGGCGACGACGTGCTGTTCGGCGACGTCTATTCCGACCGCAGCCACGAGATCTCGGTCAATCCCAACGACACCGTCACCGGTTACGAGGACGTGCTGCTGGGCGGCAACGGCAACGACACGCTGACCGGCGGCTATGCCGCCGACCTGCTGGACGGCGGTGCCGGGGCGGATGTCTTCTCCATCCGCAACCCGAACGAATCCACCCTGGCCGCCCCCGACGTGATCGTCAACTTCAATGGCGCCGTCGTGGCGGCGGAGGCGTTGAAGGGGCTGGCGAGCTATGCCACCGCCGGCGCCGAGGGCGACCGCATCGACCTGTCGGAGATCGACGCCATCGCCGGCGCCACCGCGAACGACGCCTTCACCTTCATCGGCACCGCCGCCTTCAGCGCGGCGGGTCAGCTGCGCTATCAGGCGTCCGGTGCGGTGACGCTGATCGAGGGCGATGTGAACGGCGACCGGACGGCCGATTTCCGCATCCAGGTCAACATCGCCAACTACAGCTTCTCCGCCTTCGACTTCGTGCTGTAGGTCGGCGGCCACCCTCATGATGTTCACCCTTATCAGGACCGAGCGGTTCGAGCAGGACATCAAGAAGAGCCGCTTCCTGGCCCAGGCCGCCCCGGCCGGCAGCGAGGAGGAGGCGCGCCGCTTCATCGCCGCGTCCAGCATGCCGGATGCCGGCCACAATTGCTGGGCTCTGCGGGTCGGCGACGTCTACCGCTTCAGCGACGACGGCGAACCGGGCGGGACGGCAGGGCGGCCGATCCTCCAGGCCATCGAAGGACAGGGGATGGACCGGGTGGCGGTGGTGGTCAGCCGCTGGTTCGGCGGCATCCTGCTGGGGGCGGGCGGGCTGGTGCGCGCCTATGGCGGCACGGCGGCAAGCTGCCTGAAGGCGGCGGAGCGCGAGCCCATCGTCGCCTATGTCACCCTGTCCGTCGCCTGCGGCTTCGCCGAGGAGGCGCGCATCCGCTCCAGCCTCGGCAGCTTCCCCGGCACGCGGGTGGAGACCACCGGCTTTACCGCCGACGGGGTCCAGCTTCTGGTCACGCTTCCCCAGGACCGGTCCGATGCCTTCGTCCGGCTGGTCACCGACATTTCCCGCGGACAGGCGGTGGTCGAGCGCGGCGGGGAATGAACGGGCGCGCACCGGCGGATGTGCATTTTTCCATAAGCATTCTTATGTGTTTTTTGTCTGTAAGCGCAATGTCAGAATGTCAGTCCCTGGCAACATAGAAGTGTCAGTCTTCCGCCAAGTTTTCGACGGCTTGGAGGCTGGCGATGGGCTGGATTACGATGAGCGAACGGGACTTGCAACGTGTCGAGGTCCTCGGCGACGTGCTGAGCGGTCGTCGCGGGGTCGGATCGGCGGCGTCGGTTCTGGATTTGAGTGAGCGACAGGTGTGGCGGCTGTTGGCGCGCTACAAGGCTGGTGGCGGCGGTGCTCTGGTTCACCGGGGTCGCGGTCGTCCATCGAACCGGCGGCTTGGCGATGAGGTGCGGGAGCGGGCGCTGGAGTTGGTTCGCAGCCGCTATGGCGATTTCGGCCCGACCCTGGCGGCAGAAATGCTGCGGGAGAAGCATGGGCTGACGGTTTCGCGCGAGACGTTGCGCCAGTGGATGGTGGCGGCTGGCCTTTGGCTGTCGCGCCGGCAGCGCCGGCAGTTCCACCCTCCCCGGCTGCGGCGCGAGCGGTTCGGCGAGTTGATCCAGATCGACGGCAGCCGAGCACCGCTGGTTCGAGGATCGCGCCGATCCCTGCACGCTTTTGGTGTTCATCGACGATGCGACGGGCCGGCTGATGCAGCTTCGCTTCGCCGTCTCGGAGAGCGCCTTTTCCTACTTCGAGGCGCTGGAGGGCTATCTGAACGCCCATGGCCGGCCGCTGGCCTTCTACTCGGACAAATACTCGGTGTTCCGGGTCTCGCAGCGCGAGGCGAAGGGCGGCCAGGGTATGACGCAGTTCGGCCGGGCCATGGCGGAATTGAACATCGAGATCCTGTGTGCCAACTCCAGCCAGGCCAAAGGGCGGGTCGAGCGGGTGAACCGGACGCTGCAGGACCGGCTGGTGAAGGAGTTGCGGCTGGCCGGCATTAGCGGCATCGAGGCGGGCAATGCCTTCCTGCCCGGCTTCATCGACCGCTTCAACGCCCGCTTTGCCCTTGCCCCTGCCCGGCCGGACGATCTGCACCGGCCATTGAACATCGCGCCGGATCGGCTGCGCCAGGTGCTGTGCTGGCGCGAACAGCGCCATGTCGGCCAGCAACTGACGCTGTCCTACGAGCGCAAGCGGATCATGCTGGAGGAAACCGATCTGACGCGGGGGCTGGTTGGCCAGTATGTCGACACCTATGCCTTCGCCGATGGGCGTCTGGAGGTGCGGTGGAAGGGGGTGGCGCTGTCGTATCGGGCCTTCGACAAGGACCAGCGGGTCAGCCAGGCCGACGTCGTGGAGAACAAGCGGCTGAGTGCGGTTCTGGCCCAGGTGAAGGAGATGCAGGAGAGCCGGCCGCCGCCCCGGGTGAAGACCAACAGCGAGAAGAACGGCTACCGTAAGACGGGGCGGCGCAAGTCGAACAGCGGACTGGCCGAAGGTGCCTGTGCGGCCGACTGACCGCAGCTGTTTGCCCTCTATCCGCAAGACCCCGCTGCGGCCGGCATCTCTGGCAGCAGGATGATGGCTCGGCGATCGCCGCCGCCGTCAAGCCCTGCGCCTGCAGCGCACCGCACAGCGGCTTCGGGGCTTGACCGCGCCGCCGAGCCGAACCCGAACGCATCCATGCCAGATATGCCGAAGAAGGCCGGCAACATCGCCAAGCCGAAGCTTCTCCCACTGACATTCCTACTTTGTGCCAACCACTGACACTTCTAAACGGTAGCAACATTGTCTGCGCGGCGGGCCGGGGTCCGCAATTCTGTCGTTTTGCGTGCATGACATGGCGGAGGCGGGTGCGTTGCCCGCCCTGGCGTGGGTTGCTATTGTTTTTCCGGTAGTATCCGGAGGATGAATGACCACCGCGGCATTGCACGCCCTGAACCGCTTGTCCGATACGGCGATCAGCACCGACCCTTTCCCTCATCTGGTCGTGCCGGACTTCCTGCCTGCCGACCTCTACGCCCGGGCCTGCGCCCAATGGCCGGAGCCCGCCGCCTTTGGCATCCTTCAAGCTGGCGATCTGCCGGCGCGCCATCAGGTGCCGCTGACCGAAAGCTGGCTGGCCCGCTGCGACGGGGAGCAGGCGGCGGTGTGGCGGGACGTGCGCGACTGCCTGTTCAACCCCGCCATCGTCGCGTCGATGGCCGAGCGCTTTCCCCAGGTCCGCGACAAGCTGGGCTGGGTCGATGCACCGCCGGTGCCGAACATGCGCATCATCGAGGACCATACCGGCCACGCCATGCTGCCGCACACGGACATCGAGGCGACGATGTTCTCGATGCTGCTCTACATGCCGGCGGACAGCGGCCCGCCCAACCCGCAGGCATCCTCTCTGGGCACGGCGCTGTACCGGCCCCGCGATCCCGATTTCCGCGGACGGGGGATGGACCGCTACCCGCGCGCGGATTTCGAGCTGGTGGCCCAGGCTCCCTACCGCCCCAACCATCTGCTGGCCTATGCGCCGTCCGACCGCTCGTTCCATGGGGTGGAACCGGTTGCGGCCCCCTGCGAGCGGCGGTTGCTGATCGCCTTCGCGGTGGTGGAAACCCGTTCGCCGTCACGGCGCGGCGCGGTCTGAGAATGGCCTGCCGTCAGGAGGACGTCAGCACTCTGCCGGCTGCCTGTCCAGCCGGGCCTCCTGGTCATTCTCCAGGCCATTCTCCAGGCCGTTGATCGCCTCGGCCCAGGCGTGGGCGCCCCGGATCGGATGCAGATGGTGGTCGCGCGGGTTGGGGCTGCGGTAGGCGTCGGCGATCAGGCCGGTTCCGGCATCGAGGACATGGGTGGAAATGTCGGTATAGGGAATTCGCCGCCGGGCCGCCTCCGCCGCCAGCAGCCGGTTGTAGCGCATCGTCAGCTCGGTGCGGTCGCGCAGGCTTGCGGTCACCATGTGGCGGGCGCGCGCCACGGCGCCCTGGCGATGGCCGTCGGGAATGGTGGGAGGAATGGCTCCGGTCACCACGACCCGGCTGTAGCCGGCATCGATCAGCGTGTCGATGAAGCAGGCGTAAGCCTCTATGGACGCTGCCAGCTGTGCTTCCACCGATTCACCCAGCGTCTGCGCCCGCCACCAGATGACGAAGCCGCAATCGACCTCGCCGAGCTGAAGGACCGGCACGACGTCCGGCTGGACCGGCAGCAGCGCCTCCCGGAAATGGGCGATGGCCTGGGTGTGGCTTTCAGGATTGCGCAGCCCGACGGCCGTGGCGCCGGGGACGATGAGGAACCGGGACGGGCGGCGGAGCAGACCGAGCGTGGCGGCAATCTCGAAGGCCTGAACATGACTGTCACCGATGAAATACCAGCTGTGCATCGCCTGCCCCTGCCCGTCTTGCCGCGTACCATACCAGTATCCCGGCAGAAGCCAACGATCCGGGTTGCAGATCGGCGTCCAGGGCCAGCGATGTGCTGCGGGGAGCGTTGTCTGCGCAACCCCCGATGGGATTGGGGCTGGATATTGCGCCGCTGAACTTTGGAGCCTTGTCGCGGCCCCCTCTTTATTTCGGTTTCCCTTGTCGCGGTCCGCCTTGTGACGGTTCCGGGCCAAGCCTCCGGCCGAAGCCGACCTACCACTTTTTCGTGTGAGAAAAAAGGTTGCCTATCAGAAGTCGGATTTTTTGGAATATCTTTGGGTGGTATGGAGAAAAGACGAAATACCCGCCTGCGTATGAGCCTGCCTTCTTTTTATTTAACTGCAAGTCTCCCCCGTTCTTGCCGGAGATACTCCGCTTTATTGAGTTGTTAGCGGCGTATTCCTCCTCACATTTGGATGAATACGGCCGTTCGGCCTCAATAATCATCACCGGAGTGCGGTGTGGACCGACGGCCGATGGACTGCCCTGTCCCAGCTCCTCTGCCCTGCCGCCATCAAGGAGGATCATCCGTGCGCGACGTACTGATTGCGGACGCCAGCCTCGACGATCTCGATCTGCTGCTCGACCGTTGCCGGCCCGATGTCCGGATCGTCCGGGTCGCGGCCGATGAGGATGGCGGGGCGGCGCTTGCCGACGCACTCGCCGACCGTCCCGCCGCCATCCATCTGCTGGCCCATGGCGAGCCGGGCGCGGTCCGGCTCGGTGCCGGCCGGCTCGACATCGCGGCGCTGTCCGGCCGTGAGGCGGATGGACGGGGCTGGCCGCAGGCCCCGGACACCGAGATCCTGATCCATGCCTGCGACACCGGCGCCGACGGCGGCCGCTTCGCCCAGGCGCTCGCCCAGGCGACCGGTGCCCGTGTCGCCGCTGCCAGCCATCCGGTCGGCCATCCGTCGCTCGGCGCCTCCTGGGACCTCGACGTGACCACCGGGCCGGTCGCCGCGTCCCTGCCCGTCTCCGACACCGGCGCCTGGGTCCAGCGGCTGGCCTACACCGGCACGCCGAGCGACGGCGACGACACGCTGATCGGCGACGACACCGGCAACACCATCAATGGCGGGGCCGGCAACGACAGCATCGTCGGTGGCACCGGCAACGACAGCCTGATCGGCGGGCTGGGCGACGACACGCTGGTCGGCGGCGGCAACAGCGGCCAGTCGGCCGGCGACACACTGAACGGCGGGCTGGGCGCCGACCATTATGTCGGCGGCAACGGCTTCACCATCGTCACCTACGAGAACGCCACCACCGGCATCACGCTGGACCTGACCGACGGCGCCAACAACACCGGCGAGGCGGCAGGCGACACCTTCGTCGACATCCAGCGCTGGGTCGGGACGGAGCATGCCGACAGCCTGACCGCCGGCGACACCGCCGTCTGGTTCTGGGGCCATGGCGGCGACGACATCGAGCATGGCGGGGCCGGCAACGACACGCTGGAGGCCGGCGACGGCAACGACACCGTCTTCGGCGGCGGCGGCAACGACCTGATCTATGGCCGTGCCGACAATGACGAGCTGCATGGCGACGCCGGCAACGACACGGTGGCCGGCGGCGGCGGGGCCGACCTGATCCATGGCGATGCCGGCAACGACCTGCTGAAGGGCGACTGGGAGCGCGACACCATCCATGGCGGCGATGGCGACGACACCATCCTCGCCGGCATCGTCACCGCCGGCAGCTACGGTCAGGCCCAGGCCGACCAGATCTTCGGCGAGGCCGGCAACGACCGCTACATCGTGGTCAGCCAGTACGATGCCGGGACGGTCAGCTTCGACGGCGGCGAGGGCACCGACACGCTGGAGATCCACTCCGACGATCTGAGCAGCTACAACGGCTACGACCTGGAATATTACACCGCCGTCGCCTCCCCCGCGATCGACCTGACGGGGATGACGCTGACCGGGGTGGAGCGGCTGGAGCTGACCGGCAGCAAGGCGCATGACGTCACCCTGACCGGCGCCCAGGCGGCCGGCTTCGAGGTCATCGCCGGCAGTGCGGCGTCCGACACCCTGCGCATCGCCGGCAGTGCTGACCTGTCCGGGGTGGCGATGTCGGGCATCGAAGCCATCGACGTGACCGGCAGCGGCGCCACCCTGACGCTCGCCGCCTCGCAGCTGGCCGGGCTGGCGCTGACCGGCAATGGCAATGCGCTTGCCGTGACGGCGTCCGGCACCGGGGCCTCGGTGGATCTGTCCGGTGCCGCCGGCTTCGGCCGGGTCGCCCTGACCGGCACCGCCGGAGCCGACGACCTGACCGTCGGGGCCGGGGCGACCGTCACCGGCAATGGCGGCGACGACGTCATCCGCATCGCCGCCGGGACCACCGGTTCCGTCACCATCGCCGATGCCGCCGTCGGCGACCGGCTGGTGATGACGGGCGCCGATCTGACCGCCATGCAGGTCGAGACGGGCGCCGGTTCCACCACCCTGCGGGTCGGCAGCGATCTGGCGGTGACGCTGACTGGCAGCTTCGCGGCCAGCCAGTTCCAGGTCGGCAGCGGCGGCAGCGTCACCATCGTTCAGGCCAACAACGCCCCGGTGGCGGAGGCCGGCAAGACGGTGATGGCCCAGGCCGGCGCTCCGGTCGCTCTCGGCATCGCCGCCCCGACCGACGCCGACGGCGACACCCTGACCGTGACGGTCACCGGCCTGCCGGTCGGCGGCGCCATCCAGCTGGCCGATGGCACGGCCGTCACCGCCAACCAGAGCCTGACGCTCGCCCAGCTGTCGGCCCTGACCTTCACCGCCGCCGCCGGCACGGCCGGCGACGCCGGCTCCTTCGCCTACACCGTCACCGACGGCCATGGCGGCACCGCCGGCCAGACCGTGGCGCTGACGGTGAACGCCGCCCCGGTGGCGGAGGCCGACAAGACGGTGACGGCCCAGGCCGGCGCCCCGGTCGCCTTGGGCATCGCCGCCCCGACCGACGCCAACAACGACACCCTGACCGTGACGGTCACCGGCCTGCCGACCGGCGGCACGCTGGCGCTCGCCGACGGCACGGCGGTGACTGCGAACCAGAGCCTGACCGCCGCCCAGCTCGCGGCATTGACCTTCACCGCGGCGGCCGGCACGGTCGGCGACGCCGGTTCCTTCTCCTACAGCGTCGCCGACGGTCATGGCGGCTCGGCGGCCCAGACCGTGGCGCTGACGGTGAACGCCGCCCCGGTGGCGCAGGCCGACAAGACGATGACGGCCCAGGCCGGCGGCACGGTCGGGCTTGGCATCGCCGCCCCGACCGACGCCAACAACGACGCCCTGACCGTGACGGTGACCGGCCTGCCGGCCGGCGGCACCATCCGGCTGGCCGACGGCACGGCGGTGACGGCGAACCAGAGCCTGACCACCGCCCAGCTCGCAGCATTGACCTTCACCGCCTCCGGTACGGTCGGCGACGCCGGCGCCTTCTCCTACAGCGTTGCCGACGGCCATGGCGGCACGGCGGCCCAGAGCGTCGCCCTGACGGTGGAGGCCGCGCCGGTCGTCTCGCCTCCCCCGCCTCCTCCCCCGCCGCCGCCCGTCACCTCCTCGCCGGATCCCGTCGTGGATCCGGTGGTGGAGCCGGCCGTCAACCATGCTCCGACGGTGCAGGCCGACAAGACGGTGAGCGCCCAGGACCGGACGGCGGTGTCGCTCGGCATCGCGGCCCCCGCCGACATCGACGGCGACGCGCTGACGGTGACGGTGGCCGGCCTGCCCGGCGGCGGCATCGTGCGGATGGCCGACGGCAGCACCGTGACGGCGAACCAGACCCTGACGGCGGCCGACCTGCCGGGGCTGACCTTCCTGGCCACCGGTGCGGCCGGCGATGCCGGGTCCTTCGCCTACATCGTTGCCGACGGCCATGGCGGTGTCGCGGCGCAGAGCATCGCCCTGCAGGTGGTGCCCGCGGCCGATCCCGCCTCCACCACCCCGCCGGCCGCCGGCGGGCTGCCGCCCGGCTTCAACGCCCTCGCCTACATCGCCTCCTACCCGGATTTGATCGCCGCCTTCGGCACCAACACCGCCGCCGCGACCCAGCATTACCTGCAGGTCGGGCAGGCGGAGGGGCGGACGGTGACCTTCAACCCGCTGGCCTACACCGCTTCCTACCCCGAGCTGATCTCCGCCTTCGGCACCAACACGGATGCCGCCGCCCGCCACTACATCGAGCACGGCCAAGCCGAGGGGCGGCACCCCAACTTCAGCGGGCTCGCCTACATCGCCTCCTACCCGGACCTGTCGGCGGCCTTCGGCGCCAACGCCGATGCCGGCACCCGGCATTACATCGAGAGCGGCTATGCCGAGGGGCGGACCGCGACCTTCGACGGCTACAATTACCTCGCGGCCAACCGTGACCTGGCGGTCGCCTTCGGCACCAATGCGGATGCCGCCGCCCGCCACTACATCGAGCATGGCCAGGCCGAGGGCCGGCCGGCCCAGGGCTTCGACGCGCTGCGCTACATCGCCAGCAACCCGGACCTGATCCAGGCCTTCGGTCCCGACGTCCAGGCGGCCGAGATCCACTATGTCCAGAACGGCTATGCCGAGAACCGGTCGCTGACCGCCTTCAACCCGGCGGCCTATCTGGCGAGCCATCCGGAGATCGCCTCGGAGTTCGGCACCAGCGCCGCCGCGGTCGAGCTGGCCTACATCAAGCGCAGCACCTCCACCGCGGCGGAGGCCATGGCCGCCGCCAACGGAGAGGCGCCCATCGCCGTCACCATGCTGGCGGCCGGAATGACCGGGTCGCAGGCGCAGGGGATCGACGGCGGCTTCCACGATGCCTCGTCGGGCACGGTGTCCGGCCTGCTGGCGGCGGGCGACGGCGGGCTCTCCACCCGGCAGCGGACGGAGCTTCCGGCGTAAACCTCCTCCCGCCTGTCCACCGGCCGCCCATGGCCGCCGGTGGACAGCTGATGGATGTCGGTTGGAATTATCGTGTTGGAACCATGGGGGCGGCGGCAAGCCGCCCTTCCTTTTTGAAAGCCGCCGCCTCAGCCGATGGGGTGGCGCGAATGCCTCGGTCCCCGCATCCGGGCGGGAGGGAGCCGGTGCAAAACGAGATTTATCTTCATTATTCTATATAATGATTTCATGAATATATGAAGACCCCTTAGCCCCGTCCGTCCGCCAGCTCATCGATCCAGGCGAACTGGCGCGGCAGGCAGACGGTGTGCAGATCGTGGTTGGCGCGGATGAAGGCGCGGGCCTCGGCGCCCAGCCGGTCGCGCGCCGCCCGGTCCGCCAGCAGATCGGCCACGCTGTCGGCCAGTGCGCGATGGTCGAAGAAGTCCACCAGCCGTCCCGTCCGGTCATGCTCGATGACCTCGCGAACCGGAGCGGTGTTGCCGGCGACCACGGCGGCGCCCGCGCTCATCGCCTCCATCACGCTCCAGCTCAGCACGAAGGGATAGGAGAGATAGACGTGGACGGAGGAAAGCTGGAGCAGCGGAACGAAGTGGTCGTAGGGAATGTTGCCCAGGAAGAACACCCGTGACCAGTCTGCCTCCGGAATGGAGCCGCGCACCTCCTCGATGAAGAGATCCCGCCAGCTTCCCGACGGCGGCGGCGCCCCATAGGTGACCCCGGCCCCGCCGACGATCAGCACATGGGCCCGGGGACGCCGGGCCAGCAGCCGCGGCAGGGCGCGCATGAAGCTGTGATACCCGCGATAGGGCTCCAGGGTCCGGTTGACGAAGGTCACCACCTCGTCCGCCCGCGTCAGCGTGAGGGTGCCGTTCAGGGTGGCGCGGGCGTCGGGGGTCGGAGCCACCGCCCCGGTGTCGATGCCGTCATGCACCACGGTGATGCGGTCGCGGAAGAGGCTGGGAAAGCCGTCGGCCTGCCAGCGGGTGGGAGACAGCCCGGCGTCGGCGGTCTCGAACTGCAGCAGGTTCGCGGCGTTCTTCAGGCGCAGGCGGCATGGATCGCCGGTATCGCGCACCGGGAATTCGGGATCGAAGCCGACATCCGCGCCCTCCGCCCGGTAATAATATTCGCAATAGATGCCCAGCCGGGCCTGCGGCCAGACGTCCTTCACGAACAGGCTGTCGCCCCAGGCGGGATGGGCGACGATCACGTCGGGAACATAGCTCTCCGCCTTCATCCTCAGCGCCCGCTGAAACAGCGCCTCGCCATGGATCGCGTTGGTTTCGAAGTCAACGGCCCAGGGATGGACGCCGGAGGCCGGCGCCCGTGACGGTGCGTAGGGAACCACGGTGACCCCGCCCCAGCCGGGCGGCACCTCCATCGTCCGGCTCAGGGCATGGACCGTGTGCCCGCGCTGCACCAGGCTCGGCGCCAGGGCCTTGAACTGGCCGGGAAAGCTGGGATGGATGAACAGGATCTTCATGGAGGGCGTCACGGTCCGGCGGAAGGGGCTGCGGAAGCGGGCGATCATGCCACGGCAGCACGGCAAGTCGCTGCCGGAATTTCCCGCGTTCGGTGTAGAGCGCTGGAAATTCCCGCTTCCTGCGCTTCAGGATGGATCCGGTTTCGCGCGATACGGCCCGGCTTTTTCAAGCCGGCGGAGGGCTGGCGGCGACCAGGGTCCGGCGCATATGGAGCGCGGTCAGGAAGCCGACCGCCGCCGCGGCTCCGCCCAGCAGGAAGATGCTGCCGTAACCGGCCCGGTCGGCGAGCAGTCCGGCCACCGGGCCGGTCAGGCCATAGGCCACGTCCTGGAAGGCGGCGAAGGCGCCGAGCGCCGTCGCCCGCAGATGCGGCTGCACCAGATGCACCACCTCCCGGCCCATGGCGGGAAAGACCAGGGAGCAGCCGAGCCCGGTCAGGAAGGCGCCGGCCAGGGCCAGCGTGGGGTCGCCGGCGCTCCACACCAGCAACTGGCCGACCGCCTCGACCGCCAGCGACCCCATCGCCACCGGCAGGCCGCCGATGCGGTCCGGCAGATGGCCGAAGGCGAAGCGGACAAGCACGAAGCCGATCCCGAAGGCGGTCAGGCCGAGCCCGGCGAACGGCCAGGATTCATGGACGAAGTGCAGGGTGAAGAAGGCGCCGATGGCGGCGAAGCCGATGCCTTGCAGGCTGACGACGGCGCCGTGCAGCCAGATCCGGCCAAGCACGCTGCGGAAGGGCGGGCGCTTCGCGCCGGGATGGGCCGCGACCCCTGCCATCGGGCGGATCGCCAGCAGCCCCAGCGCCGGCAGCAGGGCGCCGACCGCCATGGTGCCGGCGAAGCCGATGCCGTCCAGCAGCAGCAGGCCCAGCGGCCCGCCCGCCGCGAAGGCGCCATACAGCGCCGCCCCGACCAGGGCCAGCACCTTGCCCGAGCGCTGCGGCCCGACGATGCCGATCCCCCAGGCGATCACGCCGACGCCGACGAGGCTCTCGCCCAGCCCGATCAGCAGGCGTCCCGCCACCAGCACGGCGAACGCCGCCCAGGGTCCGGCCCAAGGCAGGTGCGGCAGCATGCCGGCGCCGAGCGAGACCAGCCCGCCGGCGATGTAGAGCGCCAGTCCGCGGGCGACCGCCGGCTTGGCGCCGCCGCCGTCCACGAAATTGCCGGCGAAGCTGCGGGTGAGGATGGTGGCGAGGAAGGCGCTGCCGACGCCCAGCCCGGCCCAGAAATTGCCCAGTCCCAGGGTCTGGGTCACGAACAGCGGCGTCACCGGAAGGGAGATGGCGACGCAGAGATAGGAGACGAACAGGATGGCGGCCAGGACGAACAGGCGGGCCTGGGACCGGTCCGGCGATGTGTCGTGCGAGGGATTTTGCGACTGGCCGCGTGCCGGATCGTATGTCGGCTGGGGACTCATGAGTGTGCTCCACACTGGTCCGCGGTCGACGCGCGTTCCGAACAAGCGAACGCACTCCGACCGCTGGGGATCGTTGAGTGCGTTGGTTGACGTTGAACGCTTACGGCCAGTGTGACTGACGACTGACAGACAGCTAACCGATCCGGCCGAGCAGCACAACCCCGCAGGCAATGGGGGTATGGCCGCGGCCAAGCACCGCCGGCACGGCTTGGCCCAGCGGGTGTTTCAGCGGGTGTTTCAGCGGCTCTTGCGGTCGGGCTTCGCCGTGGAGGGCGCCATGGAGGGCAGCATCAGATCGATCACCAGACGGTGGCCACGGTCCTTCTCGGGGGCCAGGGTGGAGACGGCGAGAAGCCGGACCGCTTCGCCCTTGGTGTCCCCCTTGCCGTCGCTTCCGCCATCCTCGTCGCTGAACAGCAGGCGGGTGCCGCTGCCGGTGCGCTCCGCCCGGTAGCCCAGCGCCGTCGCCGGCAGGCGGCCCGCCGCCGGGGCCTGCCACTGCGTGCCGGGAAGCGTCATCTCCAGCCGGCCGTCGGGGCGGCGCACCGGCGTTTCGAAGCGCGGTTCCTGGTCGAAATCCATCACGACGCGCAGCCCGTCGCCGCCGTTGGCGGTGCGGATGCGCTCCACATGGCGGGGAGCCGCGGCGCTTGCCACGGTCTGGATCGGATTCGGGGTCGAGGTCGGGCGGGCGGGCGCGTCGGGGACCGGCTTGACGCCGGGGCGCAGGATTTCCACCGCCGGCTCCGTCCGCGGGGCGGGAGCGGCGTCCTGCGGTTCGGGCTTCGCCGCCGGCAGCGGGGCAGCCGGGACGGAGGCGGGAGACGGAGCCGGTTGGATGGGGGCCGTCTGGACCGGAGTTTCCTGGCTGGGAGCCGCCTGGACGGGAGCTGGCGGCACCTCTGCCGGCGGGCTTGCGGCGGGCTGCGCCTCCGCCGGCTTCCTGACCTGTTCCACGAAGCCGCCGCGGCGGCCTTCCGCGCGGCCCTGCTGGACATAGTGGGCGTAGCCGCTGGAGAGCTGTCCGCTGCGGACGGCGGCGGCGACGTCGGGATTGGCGGCCAGATAGGCGCGCTCCCGCCAGCCGGTCGGCTGCGCCGTGGCGGTGTCCACGTCCGCGGGGCGGCGCCAGCTAGACAGCAGCGACGGCATCGACCCGTACAGGCCCAGCCCCTCCACCGCCAGCGACAGCCAGAAGGGCGTCAGCAGCAGGATCAGAAGGCGCAGGAGCTGGGGGATCGGCGACAAGGCGGCTTTTGTCCGGCGTAGGGGAAACGGCGCCGGTCCCGCTGGCCCGGCTGTCCTGCATGCCTACTCCCAAGCACCGCACCGGGTCTAGGAAAAGCAGCTTGTCGAGGTGGACCATAGGGGAAACCACGGAAGAGCGTCTGGCGACCCTTCGGTCCCCTCCCTTCGAACACCAACGATGCGGGGTACCCCATCGTTCGGGTGGCCGCGCGGGGACGCGATCCTCACCTTCGGTTGGCCGCAGCCGTCCGGCGGCACCCTTAGAGTTTTGGAACCGGGAAGCCTTCATGGAACAGATGCGAGACGGGTCGCCGGCCGATCCGGCGCGGGACCCCTCCTCTCCTCCCCCTGGCCCTCCTCCGCCTGGCGCCCAGACAGGTCCCAATCCCGGAGGCAATCCTGGCCCCAACCCCGGCCCCCGTCTCGATCCCGGCATCGCCGGGCTGGTGTCGGCGCTGCGCATCCTTGGCATTCCGGCCGATTATGACGGCGTGCGCCATGCCTGCGGCGGCGAATCCCCCGACCTGACCGGGCTGGTCCGCCAGGCCCACCGGCTGGGGGCCAAGGCCCGCGTGGTGAAGACCAAGTGGGAACGGCTGGAGCGCACGCCGCTGCCGGCGCTGGTCCCCGGTCCCGACGGCGGTTTCCTGGTGCTGGCCAAGGCCGGCGGCGACCGCGTGCTGGTGCATGACGCGGCGACCAACCAGACCCGCATCCTCGACCGCGAAGGCTTCGAGCCCTTGTGGACCGGCCGGCTGATCTGCCTCGGCCGCAAGGGCACGCTGGGCATGGGCCAGCCGCGTTTCGACGCCCGCTGGTTCGGCGCGGTCGCCTGGAAATACCGCGGCATCCTGGGCGAGGTGCTGCTCGCCTCCTTCTTCATCCAGCTGTTCGCGCTGGTGACGCCGCTGTTCTTCCAGGTGGTGGTCGACAAGGTGGTGGTGCATCGCAGCCTGGGCACGCTCGACGTGCTGATGGCCGGCATGCTGGCCGTCATCCTGTTCGAGGCGGTGCTGGGGGGCCTGCGCACCTACACCTTCGCCCACACCGCCAACCGGCTGGACGTGGAGCTGGGGGCCAAGCTGTACCAGCGGCTGCTGTCGCTCCCCATGGGCTATTTCGCGTCGCGCCGGGTCGGCGACAGCGTCGCCCGCGTGCGCGAGCTGGAGACGATCCGCAACTTCATGACCAGCTCCACCATCACGCTGGTGCTGGACCTGCTGTTCACCGTGGTGTTCCTGGGCGTCATGCTGGTCTACAGCCCGATGCTGACGGCGATCGTCGCGGCCTCCTTCCCCGTCTATGTCGCGATCAGCCTGGTGGCGACGCCGATCCTGCGCCGCCGGCTGGACGAGAAGTTCGCCCGCGGCGCCGAGAACCACAGCTTCCTGGTCGAGACGGTGTCGAGCATCGAGACGGTCAAGGCGATGGCGGTCGAGCCGCGCATGCAGCGCCGCTGGGAGGACCAGCTGTCGGGCTATGTCCGCGCCGGCTTCCGCGCCGGCAACCTGAACAACGTCGCCAGCCAGTCGGTGCAGTTCGTCTCCAAGATCTCGACCATGCTGGTGCTGTGGCTGGGGGCGAAGCTGGTGATCGAGGGCAGCCTGACGGTGGGCGAGCTGGTGGCCTTCAACATGTTCGCCGGCCGTGTCGTCCAGCCGGTGCTGCGCATCGCCCAGCTGTGGCAGGACTTCCAGCAGGTGCGGCTGTCGATGCACCGCATCGGCGACATCCTGAACACGGCGCCTGAGCCGTTGCAGAGCGCCGGCCGCGCTGCCATGCCGGCGATCAAGGGCGACCTCAGCTTCGACCACGTCACCTTCCGCTACCGCCATGACGGGCCGGAGACGCTGAGCGACGTGTCGCTGCATATCCCGGCGGGCCAAGTGGTCGGCATCGTCGGCACCTCGGGTTCGGGCAAGAGCACGCTGGCCAAGCTGCTCCAGCGCTTCCATGTGCCGGAGCGCGGCCGGGTGATGGTGGACGGCACCGACCTTTCCACCGCCGACGCGGTGTGGCTGCGCCGGCAGATCGGCGTGGTGTTGCAGGACAATGTCCTGTTCTCGGGCACCATCCGCGAGAACATCGCGCTGACCGACCCGACCATGGACATGGCCCGCGTCGTCGCCGCGGCGAAGCTGGCCGGCGCCCACGATTTCGTCGTCGAACTGCCCGACGGCTACGACACGGTGGTGGGGGAGCGCGGCGCCAGCCTGTCCGGCGGGCAGCGGCAGCGCATCGCCATCGCCCGCGCGCTGGTCACCAACCCGCGCATCCTGATCTTCGACGAGGCGACCTCGGCCCTCGACCATGAATCGGAGCGGATCATCCAGGCCAACATGCGCCGCATCTGCGCCGGCCGCACCGTGCTGATCATCGCCCACCGGCTGTCGACCGTCGCCATCGCCGACCGCATCGTCACGGTGGAGCGCGGCCGCATCGTCGAGGACGGCGCGCCCGACGAGCTTCTGCGCCGCGGCGGGCGGTACGCCACGCTGTTCCGCGGCCAGATGGGGCAGCTGCCGGGCAACGCTCCGCCGGCGGACGGGCTGATCGAACAGCGGGCGGCGGGCTAAGGGGAATGAACGCCATGAGCAAGACGACCGCCGCGGTGAAGACCACCTCTGCCACCTCCGCTCCCATCCCTCCTGGGATCAAGCCGCCCGCCAACGCGCCGGGCACGCCCGGCGGGCCGCGCCCGCCGACCAAGCTCCAGGGCCGTCCGCAGAAGCGCCGCCGCGACGAGATGGATTTCCTGCCCGATGCGCTGGAGATCCTGGAGCGTCCGCCCTCCCCCACCGCGCGCACCTTCACCGCGGTGATCATGCTGGCCTTCACCGCCGCCTGCGCCTGGGCATGGTTCGGCCATGTCGACGTGGTGGCGGTGGCGCAGGGCCGGGTGGTGCCGAGCGGCCGGACCAAGACCATCCAGCCGATGCAGACCGGCGTCGTCCGCGCCATCGCCGTGGAGGACGGCCAGCTGGTCAAGGCCGGCCAGACCCTGATCGAGCTGGACCCGACCGAGGCGGTGGCCGACCGCGGCCGCATCCGCTCCGACCTGTCGGCGGCGAGAGCCGAGGCGGCGCGGTTGCGGGCGGCGCTGGAGGTGGTGAACGGCAACCCCGACGCCGAATTCGCCGCCCCGGCCGGGCTGTCGCCCGATCTGGCGCGGATGCAGGGCCAGCTTCTCGCCAGTCAGATCGCCGAGCAGCGCGCCAAGCTGGCCGCACTCGACCGCGAGCAGGCCCGGCGCGAGGCCGACCGCGCCACCGTGGTGCAGACCATCGCCAAGCTGAACGCCACCCTGCCGCTGATCCGCGAGCGGGCGGAGGCGCTGTACGACCTGTCGAAGCGCGGCACCTCGTCCCGCTTCCAGTATCTCCAGCTCCAGCAGGATCTGGTCGGGCAGGAGCAGGAGCTTCTGGTTCAGAAGATCAAGCTGACGGAGTCCGACGCCTCCATCGCCGCCACCGCCGAGCAGCGCCGCCAGACCGAGGCCGAGTTCCGCCGCCAGCTCTACACCAACCTCGCCGAGGCCGAGCGCAAGGCCGCCTCGCTGGAGCAGGAGCTTGCCAAGGCCGAGCAGCAGGTCGACCTCCTGCGGCTGACCGCGCCGGTGGACGGCTATGTCCAGCAGCTGGCCGTGCACACGGTGGGCGGCGTGGTGACCACCGCCCAGCCGGTGATGGTCATCGTGCCGGAGGACAGCCGGCTGGAGGTCGAGGCCTTCATCCCCAACAAGGACATCGGCTTCGTCCAGACCGGCCAGGTGGCCGAGGTGAAGGTGGAGGCCTTCTCCTTCACCAAATACGGCCTGATCCCCGGCCGCGTCGCCTCGCTGTCCAGCGACGCCGTGCAACAGCAGCAGCAGGCCGACAAGGGGGCGGACAAGAGCGCGGCGAAGACGCCGGAGGCGGGGTCGGTCTATGCCGCCCGCATCGCGCTGGACCGCGACACGCTGGACGTCGACGGCAAGCAGACGCGGTTGCAGCCGGGCATGACGGTCAGCGCCGAGATCAAGACCGGCCGCCGCCGCATCGCCGACTACCTGCTCTCCCCCCTCTCGCGCAGCGCCCAGGAGGCCATGCACGAGCGGTAGGATGGTACGCCCTCTCCCAGGGCGGGAGAGGGCTCTGTCCCCGGCGCTATGCCGCCATCCCATGCGCCATGTCGTGCGCGTCGTACCAAGCGTGCAGGCCGTGGTCGGCATACTGGAAGGCCGGGAGCATTTCCGATGTCCAGCCGGCAGCATCGGCCGTCTCGTGCGATGCCGTGCCGGCCGACACCGCGTGACCCAGCAGGTCGCCGGCCTGAAGCTCCGCCACCTGTGCCTGCGCGGGGGCCTGGACACCGAACAGGCTCTTGTCGGCGGCGACCACCAGCGTGCCGTTCCACCACAGGCCGCTCTGGCCCTTGACCACGTCGTGCCCGTCGAGCGCGCCCTTGTCGTAGGTCACCGCGGCGTCGGTGGCGGCATAGCCGTGGCCGTTGACGCTGACGCTGTTGACGAACAGGTTGCGGTCCTGGCCGTCGGCGAAGCCGTCATTGTCGTACTGGATCTGCACCTTGTGGGCGCTGTCGGCCGACACGGTGGCGGTGAAGGCGTAGTTCTTGGCCGCGGCACCCACCGTGGCGCTGCCGACCGCATGGCCGTCGACCAGCAGGGTGAAATGGGCGTTCACGCCGGCCGCCGCGGTGCCCTTGGCGTTGACCAGGATGGCGGCCGTGGCGGTGGCGGGGGCACCGGTGCCGGGGCCGGGATCCGGCACCGTCGGCGTCGCCGTCGTGCCATAGAGCTGGCCGATCTTCGCCAGCAGCGCCTGGGTGTCGAGGTCGGTGTAGCCGGTGCCGGCGACCGGCGTGCCGGTCTGCCTTGCCAGCGACAGGAACTCGTCCTGGGTCAGGGCGCTGCCGCGCAGCGCGATGGCCTCCTGCTGGGCGAGCGCCACCGCGGCGGTCACCGAAGGGGCGGAGAAGGAGGAGCCGTTGGCCGTCACCGTCCGCCCGGCCAGATCGGTCAGCCGGATGCCGGTGCCGTCGGCGCAGAGGTCGGTGATGCCCGGATTGCGCTGGGCCCAGCCCGGCATGGTGCCGTCGCCGCCCGACGCGCTGACGCAGATCGTGTTGTGGTCGGCGGCGAAATAGGACACGTCGGTCGCCGTCCCGTTCTGCCCGGCATTGCCGGCGGCGGCCGACACCAGCACCCGCTTGGCGGCGAGGCTCGCCAGCTCGTCCGACAGCAGGGTCGTCATCTCCGAGGTGGCGGAGCCGCCGGCCAGCGACAGGTTGACGCCGACGACGTTGTAGTCGGAGGCATGGGCGACGACCCATTGCAGCGCCTGCTCGATGGCCGCCCCCGACGCGGTGGAGGTGCCGTCCGGAATCACCTTCAGCGCGACGATGTTGAGGTCCGGCACCTGCGACAGGATGCTGGAGGTCACCAGGGCGCCGTGGGTGTCGGCGTTGGGGTTGCGCGCATCGGCATCGTTGTTGGCATAGTCGTGCTGATAGACGATGCGCGCGGCGGGTTCCCAGGTCGGCGACCATCCGCTGTCGATGACGACGACCGTCTCGCCCCGGCCGGTATAGGTGCTGTTCGCCATGCTGTCGGTCCCGTCCTGCTGCCGTCGTCGATGAAGATGCGGGGCGGAGTATGCAGGCTGGCGATGTGGCCTTCGGATGATAAGGACGGGGCGGATTTCGGACGTGGTGCCCCTTATGCGACGGCGCATATGGGGGCGTGGAGATCAGGTCAGATCGTCCAACTCCACGCGCAGGGCTTCGGCGATGCGTTTCAAGGCGTCCACCGAGCCGTTCCGCGTGCCGGCCTCGATCTGCGAGACGTAGGACTGCTTGAGGCCGGCGGCTTCGGCGAGCTGCCTCTGCGTCAGGCCGCGGTGGTCGCGGAACACTTTCACTGGATGCTCTCCCTCCAGCAGCCGTGCCGCAATCTCGTCGGGAAAGGTTTCCGGAGAGGAATTCCGGTAGGCATCGTAAGCCTGGATCGCGGCGGCTTCGTCGGCGGCCTCCAGCAGGCGTTCATATTCGGCGATGGGCAGCACGGCGAAGGCGGCTTTGCCGTTGCCGTCGCGGATGATCTGCGGCGGACTAGTCATAAATGCCTCCTCTCGGTCCAACATCGATCACGATCAACACCAGAACCCCATCCTCGATGTCGTAGACGACCCGCCAGTCTCCGACGCGGAGCCGGTAGCCGTCGCGGCCCTTGAGCTTCTTCACGTTTCGGGCTGTGGCTGGGTCTGCCGCCACGTCCTGCACTTTTTGACGGATCAGATCCGCGACGTTGCGCGGCATCCGGCGCAAAGCCTTCAAGGCGGCTGCGGTGTATCTGATCGCGTGCATAGCGAAGTTATTGCTCTTTGCAATGTACATTGCAATGGCAAGCCGGCAGAGATTGGCCCATGTCCTCAGGCATCCCACCTGTTGGGGACAATCAAGCAAGCTGGAGCTGTATGGTGAGAGGGGTTTGGCAAGAGGCTTGGGTCAGGGTGCCGGTCCATTACCGCTGGGGTCTCGCCGCCCTGGCCTTGCTGCCATCGGCGGCCTTCGCCGATTCTCCCGCCGCCCTTTCCGCCGGGGCTCCGGCGCTGGAGGTGCCGGTGCGCTGCCGGATCGGGACGGACTGCTTCGTCCAGAATTACGTCGATGCCGATCCCGGTCCGGGGATGCGGGACTTCGCCTGCGGGCGGTTGACCTATGACGGCCACAAGGGGACCGATTTCCGGCTGCCCGATCTGGAGGCGATGCGGCGCGGGGTGGCGGTGGTGGCTGCCGCGCCCGGAACGGTGACGCGCGTGCGCGACGGGATGGATGACGTCAGCATCCGCCAGAGCGGCGGTGCGCCGGCCGGGCGCGAGGCCGGCAACGCGGTGGTGGTCGACCACGGCAATGGCTGGGAGACCCAGTACAGCCACCTGAAACGCGGCAGCATCGCGGTCAAGCCGGGCGACCGGGTGGAGGCCGGCACGCCGCTGGCCCAGGTCGGGCTGTCCGGCAACACCGAATTCCCCCATGTCGATTTCGGCATCCGCCACGACGGCCGCACCCTCGACCCCTATACCGGCAAGGAGGTCGGGACCGCGGAGGCGCCGGCCTGCACCGCCGATCAGGGCGCCGCGCCGGTGCCGTCGGGCACGCTGTGGAGCGCCGAGGCGCGCTGGACGCTCGCCTACCGGCCGAGCGCCGTTCTCGGCGCCGGTCTGGCGCCCGAGGCGCCGAAGGCGGAGGTGGCCCGGAATGGTGGTTATGGCGGCAGGCTGCTGCCGGCGGACACGCCGGTGCTGGGGGTGTGGACGGAGCTGATGGGCGGGCGCCAGGGCGACCGGGTGACGCTGGAGGTGACCGGCCCCGACGGCCGCCGCCTGTTCCGCAACGAGGGGGCGGTGCCGCGTCCGCTGGCCGTGCTGTTCTTCGGCACCGAGGTGAGGAAGCCCGTCCCCGGCTCCTGGGCGACCGGCCCCTACCGGGTGACGGTGACGCTGCGCCATGGTGATGAAACGGTGCTGCGGGAGGAGCGGAGGGTCGAGCTGCGCTGACCGGGTTGAGTGGAAGTCTGCCAAAACAACGCGAAGGATAGGGCAAGTGACAACTGCGGCGGCATGACCATTTGTCACGAAATGAACACTGGGTTTCCGTACGAAAGAGTACCTCCGAAAGGATAGGACTACCTCCTTATTAAGTGTCTCTGCCGTGAGATTGCCCGGTATCGGCAAGGCAATCCGGCAATGACAGACACTCAGCAGGCTTTCTACGTCGCGACCAACGGCAACGATTCCTGGTCGGGACGTTTGGCGGCACCCAACGCCGATGGTACCGACGGTCCCTTCGCCACGCTGGAACGTGCGCAGAGCGCGATGCGGGCGACCGGCATCCGCGACACCTATGTGCGCGGTGGCAGCTATGCCATGGCGCGCACGGTGACGCTGACCGCGGCCGACAACGGCGTGCGCATCATGGCCTTTCCGGGCGAGACGCCGGTGTTCAGCGGCGGCGAGCGGGTCGGCGGCTTCACCGCCATCGGCGGCGGGCTCTATGCCGCGGCGACCTCCGCCACCGGTCTCGACCTCTCCATCGGCGGGGTGCGGCAGAAGGTGGCGCAGACCGGCGACTGGAACGCCGGCGACGCCAAGTCCGGCTGGTCGGTGCTGGAGGCGGCGGCCGGCGGCGCCAGCAGGACCAGCCTGCGCATCGGTGCCGGCGACGGGGCGATGGCGGCGGTGCTGGCCGTCGGGGTGCAGCCCGGTACGATGGTCCAGACCTTCGACACCGAGCGGCTGTCCGACACCATCGTCGGCGTCGCCTCCATCGATGCCGGCAGCCGGACCGTCAATTTCACGCAAGCGGCGAAATACGCCCTGCGCAGCGGCGGCACCTATCGCCTGCTGAACGACGACGCCTTCATCCGCGATGCCGGCGAATTCGCCTGGAGTGCCGAGACCGGCCGGCTGGTGGTGAAGCCGCAGGACCCCGGCGCCCTGCTGAGCCAGGGTGCCGTGGTGGCGCGGCTGGGCACGCTGCTGTCCCTGAACGGGGCGAGCGGCGTCACCCTCCAGGGGCTGACCTTCGCCGACACGAGCTGGGACGGCTCGGCCCTGACGCTGACCAATTCCTCGGGCAACAGCATCGCCGGCAACCGCTTCGTCAATGTTGGCACCGCGATGACGCTGACCGGATCGTCGGCCAACGCCATCGAAGCCAACCGGATGGAGCATCTCGGGGCCGGCGGCATCAAGGTCACCTACGGCAGCAACGGCAACCGCATCGGCGCCAACAGCATGGACGGCATCGGCGAGGTGCTGAAGGACGTTGCCGGCATCCAGCTCTACGGCACCAGCGGCACGCTGATCTCCGGCAACGACATCCGCAACAGCGCGCGCTACGGCATCTCGATCAAGAATTGGGACGGCGCCACCATCAACACCGACACGGTGGTGGAGTACAACCGCCTCTACAACACGATGACCGAGACCGCCGACGGCGGCGCCATCGAGATGCTGGGCCGGTCCAACCTCGACACCCGCACGGTCATCCGCGGCAACGACATCCGCAATGTCGGCGGTCTGGCGACCGACGGGTCGGGCTGGCTCGACCGCCAGAAGAGCTTCGGCATCTATCTGGACGATATGGCCAACGGCGTCACCGTCCAGGACAACTTCATCCAGAACACCGGCTGGGCCAGCGTCTTCATCCATGGCGGCGATTCCAACACCGTCACCAACAACTTCGCCACCCTGTCCAACCCGCGCGAACGCTTCATCCGGCTGGAATGGGTGCCGAGCGCTGGCACCATCGGGCTGCTCAGCAACAACCGCGTGACCGGCAACGTCATCTCCTCGTCCACCGGAACCGATTATTGGGAGTTCTGGACCCCCGGCTCCTACAACGTCAGCGGCAACCTGTTGCAGGGCATCCGCGGGCTGAACGGCGGCGACACGGTGTCGTCCGGCCTGTTCGCCAACCCGGCGGCCGGCGATTTCCGGCTGGGCAGCGGTGCCGCGGCAGCGCTGGGGATCCATGAGCTGGATTGGGGCCGGATGGGCTTCGCTCCCCTGACGGTGCCGGGGATCCCCAGCCCCGGCGGGGGCGCGGGGAGCGGGACCGCACCGGCGACCGGCACCGGCGGCGCCCCCGCAGCCATAGCCGGGCCGGCCTTCTCGCCGCTGGCCTACATCGCCTCCTATGCCGACCTGTCCGCCGCCTTCGGCGCCAACGCCGCCGCCGGTGCGGCGCATTACGCCGCCAGTGGGCGGGCGGAAGGCCGGGCCGTGAGTTTCGACCCGCTGGCCTACATCGCCTCCTACGGCGACCTGTCGGCGGTCTTCGGCACCAACGGCGATGCCGCGGCGGCCCACTACATCGGCAGCGGCCGGGCGGAGGGGCGGAGCGTGAGTTTCGACCCGCTGGCCTACATCGCCTCCTATGGCGACCTGACGGCCGCGCTCGGCACCGACCGGACGGCGGCGGCGATGCATTACATCGCCAGCGGCCGGGCGGAGGGGCGGACGGTCAGCTTCAACCCGCTCTCCTATCTGGCGGCCAACCCCGACCTCGCCGCCGCCTTCGGCACCGACACCACCCGGGCCGATCTGCATTACCTGGGCAGCGGCCGGACGGAGGGGCGGAGCACCGGCTTCAACGCCTCGGCCTATCTGGCGGCCAACGCCGACGTGGCGGCGGCCACCGGCGGCGACCTGACGGCGGCGATGCGGCACTACATCCTGAACGGCCGGCTGGAAGGCCGGGCGCTGAGCCCCGCTGCGGCCCCTGCCCCGGCCCGCGCCGCCGCGGCGCTGCTGCCGGACAGCGCCATGCTCGCCGCCGCCGGTGTGGGGTGAGCATGAACGGCATCATGGAAGCGGGGCACCCCTCGACCGGGAGGCGCATTACCTGGGATTGCAGAAATTAATAATCTTTTAGCTCGTAACGACGTTATCCTTCCTCCGATACATCCTGTCGGGGGGATAGCATGGTTACGAAGGCTGTACAGGAAGGCGCCATGTCGCCGCTCTCGTTGCTGACGAAGCTGAAATCGGCACCGCCTTCCCCGCCTCCTCCTGCCTCCTCCTCTCCCGCATCCTCCAAGATCGCGTTGCCGACCGCGCCCCAGGCCAAGACTGCGACCGATACGGTGTCGCTGTCGGCACAGGCGGTCTCGAAGATGACCGGGGCGGCCAACGCTACGGGAGGTCCGTCCGCACCGCCGGTCCAGCTGAAGATCGCAGGCGATCTCAGTTTCGCGGATTTCAAGGCGATGAGTGCGCGCATGGAGAAGGTCATGGATTATCATCGGGCGAGAGGAGACTTCATCCGACAAAGCATGGAGTCTCTGCGCAGCCAGTTCGGCTTCGAGGCGGAGGGCGAAGCCGCCGGCAACGTCTCGCTGAGTGGCGAGATCGGCAAGGTCGTCGAGCGGCAGGCGGTGTCGAGGGGCGTCGCCATGCCGGAGAAGTCCCAGGAGGTGAAGGACTGGGAAGCCGAACGTCAGTCTCAAGCGTCGGTACCGCCGGAAGGGTGGGACAAATCATCCCTGATCACGCTGTTCCTGCCGGGCTCCCAGGGAACCGACGACAAGCAGGTGGAGATCTGGCTGGACAACCGGGCCTTCGACACGCTGGGCAAGATGTCGGCCGACGAGGTCAAGGCCGGTCTGGTCGACATGCTGAACGGTCCCGATGCCGCGGCGTCGCAGGCGGCGGTGGACGATGGTGCGTTCGGCGCCGCGATGCGGGCGGACAGCGAGCACCATCCGGAATTCCAGAATTCCAAGGCGCGGCTCGGCTTCTTCGATCCCCAGCAGGGGACGGGCGCCCAGCCCTGGCTGATGATCCAGTCGAGAAGCGAGCCGGGCTATGTCCAGGAGAATGCCGGCAAGCTGGTCGATACGGTCATGTCGATCCTCAAGGAAGGGGGAGCCGGGCGCACGGCCGGCTGACGCCCTCTCCCCCCTGCCCCTCTCCCGCCTGACCGGGTGACAAGCTGGGCGCGAGCCGTTACAACGGCCCGTTCGGCGCCGCTGTCCCGCGGCACCCGGATTTCCATGCGGGGATGATGGCCCAGGCTCTTCTCGACACCCCCTTCGCCCAATCGGCGAAGCCCGGTTCCGGCCCGGCCCCCGGTCCGGGCCAGCCCAGCCAAGGCCAACCGAGTCCGGGGAAGCCGGCCGGACGGCGGTGGCCGGTGCTGGTCAAGCTGGCGGTGACGGTCGCGGTGCTTGGCGCGCTCGCCGCCGGGGCCGATTGGACCGGCATCGCCGCGCGCCTGTCGGCCGCCGATCCCCTGCTGTTCGCCGCCGGCTTCGCCGTGAAGGCGATGACCCTGCCCTTCGCCTCGCAGCGGTGGCGGTCGGTCGGCCGCGCCGCCGGCTTTTCGCTGACCCGCTGGACCGCCTTCCGCCTGCAGATGGCCAGCGGGTTCCTCGGCCAATCCTGCCGGGGTCGGTCGGGGCCGACCTGCTGCGCGGCTGGTTCACTTGGCGGCTCGGCCATCCCGCCGGTCCGGTGATGCTGGCCCTGCTGGTCGACCGGCTGATGGCTCTGTTGGGGGTGGTGCTGATCGGGCTGGTCGGACTGCCGCATCTGGCCGCGGTGGCGCCGCCTGCCGTCGCCGCCACCGTGCTGGCCGGGGCGCTGGTCCTGGCCGTGGCCATGGGGCTTCTGCTGCTGGCCGGGCGCATCCCGCGCGACCGGCTGCCGGTTCCCAAGCGCCTGCGCGATGGGGCGCTGGGGCGGACGGTGTGGACCGCCGTGGCGCAGCTGCGCGCCATGGGCGGCAACCCGGCCGCCTGGGCGGCGCTGGGCCACAGCATCGGCGTCCACCTCGCCACCATCGGCGCCACCATCCTGTTCGCCCGTTCCGTCGGCCTGCCGGTCGGCTGGCTCGACGGGCTGGCCATCGTGCCGGCCGCCATCGTCGCCGCGGCATTGCCCGTCTCGCTCGGCGGCTGGGGCGTGCGCGAGGGCGCGATGGTCGCCGGTTTCGCGCTGCTCGGCTTCAATGCCGACGCGGCCCTTCTGGTCTCGCTGCTGATCGGACTGTCGATTGCCGTCCTATCGCTGCCCGGCGGCGTCTTCTGGCTGCTGCTGCGCAACGAGACCGCAGTCCAGACCGCTGCCCAGACGGACCACCAGACGTCCCTTCAGACCGCTGCCGGCGGGGCTGAGGCCTTTCCCACGGATTTTTCGCGATGACCGACCAGCCGACCTCGACGCTTTCCCAGCCCGTCGCCGTGACTGCCGCCGGAGATGGCGCCCCCATGCCGGACGCCATGCCGGGCACCGCTGCCGGGACGCGCGGCCTCTCCCCGCGCCAGCAGCGCATCCGTTCGCTGTTCGACGCCATGGCCCCCCTGCGCGACCGCTGGGCCGAGCGCAACCGCGCCTTCCATGACGCCGACCGCGCCTATCTGCACTTCCTGATTCCGGAAGGGGCGACGGTGCTGGAGATCGGCTGCGGCGTCGGCGACACGCTGGCGGCGCTGAAGCCGGCGCGCGGCGTCGGCATCGACCTCAGCCCGGCGACCATCGTCGAGGCCAAGGCCCGCCATCCGCAGCTGGAGCTGATCGCCGCCGACGCCGAGGATCCGGCGACCATCGACAGCGTCGAGGGGCCGTTCAGCCACATCCTGCTGTCGGGCACCATCGGCTTCCTGGACGACATCGAGGAGACGCTGCGCCTGCTGCGCCGGGTCGCCGATCCGAAGACCCGCATCATCGTCAGCTACCATTCGCGCGTCTGGGAGCCGATCCTGTGGGCGGCGGAAAAGCTGGGGATGCGCATGCCGCAGGGCAAGCAGAACTGGCTGTCGACCAGCGACATCGTCAACCTGCTGGATCTGGCCGGCTGGGAGCCGGTGCGCCGCGAATGGCGCCAGCTGATCCCGAAGCGGCTGTTCGGTCTGGGCACGCTGGTCAACCGCTACATCGCCCCCCTGCCCGGCATCCGCCGGCTGTGCGTGCGCAACTATGTCGTCGCCCGGCCGCAGCCCACCGTCGAGGCGGTGACGGTCGACGGCAAGCCGGCCTCGGTCACCGTGCTGATCCCCTGCCGCAACGAGCACGGCAACATCGAGAACGCCATCCGCCGGCTGCCCCGCTTCGCTCCCGACGTCGAGGTGATCTATGTCGAGGGCAACAGCCAGGACAACACCTTCGATGAGTGCCTGCGCGTCCGCGACGCCTATCCCGACTGGGACATCAAGGTCATGAAGCAGCCCGGCAAGGGCAAGGGCGACGCGGTGCGCGCCGGCTTCAAAGTGGCGCGCGGCGACATCCTGATCATCCTCGACGCCGACCTGACGGTGCCGCCGGAGACGATGGGGAAATTCTACCAGGCCATGGTGTCGGGGCGCGGCGAGTTCGTGAACGGCACGCGGCTCGTCTACCCGATGGCGCCGGAGGCGATGCGCTTCCTGAACTTCCTGGCCAACCGGGCCTTCGCGCGCATCTTCTCCTTCCTGCTGAACCAGCGCTTCACCGATACGCTGTGCGGCACCAAGGTGCTGTGGCGCGAGGATTATGAGACCATCGTCGCCAACCGCCATTACTTCGGCGATTTCGACCCGTTCGGCGACTTCGACCTGATCTTCGGTGCCGCCAAGCAGAACCTGAAGATCGTCGAAGTGCCGGTGCGCTACGCCGACCGCAGCTATGGCGAAACCCAAATCTCCCGCTTCACCCACGGCTGGCTGCTCGCCCGCATGGTGGTGTTCGCCTGGAAGAAGCTGAAGGCGTTTTAGAATCCTCCCCCTGGCTGGAGCCAGGAGGATTTCCGAGGGCGGCTTCGGGTTGCCCTCTTCGGTTCGCGCTTTGACGGTCGACCACCGGCTGGCGTCGGCGCAGGCTGTTCTCCAGCCCTCAGGATGGTGATGGCCGCGTTGTGGTCGGCGTTCATCGTATGACCACAGCGGACGCATCGGAAAACCGCTTGGCTCTCGCGGCTTTTCTTGTCGGTTGCTCCACAGCATGAGCAGGTCTGTGAGGTTCGGCAGGGATCGACCTTGACCAGAATCCCGCCTTCGGCGGCCAGCTTGTAGCCGAGGAAGGTCTCGAACTGCTGCCAACCGGCCGCCAGGATCGCGCGGTTGAGGCTGGCCTTGGCCCGGACGTTGCGGCCAGGGCGCTCCACCGTGCCTTTGGCACTGGCCGTCATGGCTTTGGTGTCGAGAGCCTCGATGGCGACAAAGCCGAATGTACTGGCGATCTCACGTGCCCGTTCGTGATTCCAATGTCGGCGAAGGCGGGCGATCCTGGCCTTTGTCCGGGCCAGAAGCCGCTTGGCGGCAGCTTGGCTGTTGGCCCCCTTTTGTTTGCGGGCAAGTGCCCTGGCCTGATTTCTGGCCCGGCGCTCCAGAACGTTCAGACGCTCCTTGGGCAGATCGCGGAAAGTCCCGTCCGACAGTGCTAGCGTGCGCGTCACACCACGGTCGATGCCGACGGCAGGCTTGTCAGACGGCCGGATGGGCTGCTCAATCTCAGTGGTGAAAACGACATGCCAGCCAAGGGCATCGCGCGACACCGTCACCACCTTAATGGCGCCCGGTATGTCACGCGTCAGCCGGAACTTGACCTCTCCGACCTTCGGGATCAGCACGACGGCCCACTTGGCATTGAGCTTTGTCCAGCGGGAGCGGGCGAAGGGGAACCGGATGGCATCCTGCTCGCTGCGTTTGCGGGGCTGGGGATACCCGGCACGGCCGGCGAAGAAGTTCGAGAAGGCGCGCTCCACATCGCGCAGGGCATACTGCAGGCAATCGACCGGTGCGGCGGCGATCCAGTCAACCTCAGCCCGCAAGAGGGTCAGGTCGCGATTTTGTGTTGTATAGGAGATCTGCCGACCAGTGGTTGCCTTGAATTGCCGCCACCAGTCGCGCCGTTGCTCCAGGGCCAGATTGTACACGAAGCGACAAACACCGGCGAAGCAGGTGAGCTGCGCCTGCTGGGTATCATCAGCATAAAGCCTGAATTTGTAGCCGCGTAAAACAATCATGCAGACATTTCAAGAAACCAGAGAAACAGTACAACAGGAATAAAAAGTAAGACCCATACCTCTCTATTATTGAGGAGAGCTGGGGCTTCGCGCACTCTCGACACGGCGATCTCGAAGGCGCGCCCGTTGATCGTCCAGGCCTCGAAGGCGGTGTCCGCGTCGGGGGACGAGCACGATCAGGCCGACCGGCAGCGCGTGCCCATCTGGTTCGATGCGCTGGAACCGCGTGCCGCCGCGAAGGTGGCGACGGCCTATGCCAAGATCGAACGGGGTGAAGTTGGAAAGCTGGAGCCTGTCGGTGCAGGGGTGCTGGAGTTCAAGATCAGCTACGGTCCCGGATACAGGATCTATCTGGCTTATGACGGTTCCAAGCTGGTGATCCTCCTCGGCGGCGGTGACAAGACATCGCAGGATGGCGATATCAAGGATGCCAAGAGGTTATGGGCCGAGTACAAGCGTCGGAAAGCGGAAGCCGCGCGGGAAGCGGCCGAAAGGGCGCGCAGACAAGAGAAGAAGAGGTGACGGATGGCGCTGACCCGCGACTTCAAGGATACAATCAAGGCGCGCGCCGAACGTGATCCGGAATTCCGCAAAGCGCTCGTTGAGGAGGCTTGCGACTGTCTGCTCGACAACGATTTCGAAACAGCCAAGTCGCTTATACGGGATTACATCAATGCGACCATTGGCTTCGATACCCTAGCGCAGGCTGTCGGGACGCTGGAGAAGAGCCTGATGCGCATGTTTGGTCCACGGGGTAATCCCCAGACCAAAAGCCTGCTGCCGGTTATCGCCTACATCCGGGAACGGGAGCGCATAAGCGCCTGATCCCGTCTCGCTCCCCGGTTACGCTCCGCCTTCACACCGGTTCGGCGGCGGCGAGCGGCAGGAAGGCCTGATAGCCGTCGCGCTGTTCGGTCAGGCTCAGCAGCAGGTCGGTCAGGCTGTCGCGGGCGAAAATGTCGGTGGTCGAGGCCAGCCGGCGGCGGACGACGGCGATGAACTCCTCCAGCACGTCCAGGTGCAGGGTGGCGGAGGCGAGAACGTCCTGAGCGATCGGGGCGGTCATGATGGCGGTCTTTCGCGGAAGGAAGAGGGCGGCGGCAGGAGCGGACCGGAGCGGCCGGATCAGGCGGCGAGCGCGGTGATGGCAGGTTCGGCGGCGGCGAGAACGGAGCGGTAGGTCTCGCGCTGCTCGGTCAGGCCGGCGAGCAGGTCGGCCAGGCTGTCGCGGGTGAATTCGCTGCTGCTGCCGTCCAGCTTCGACTGGGTGATCGCGATGAACTCATCGACCACATCCAGGTGAAGGGAAGCAGAAGCGAAGATGCTGGCGGCGCATTCGATCTTGGACATGGTGGCGATCCCTGTATTCGAGGTGGAGGCTCTTGCCCGTTCTGATGAGCTTATTGAGCCATTCCGCCAGTTAACGAGGTGTTAAGATCACCGATTGGTCCCAGGTCGATTGGTGATTACCTCTTCCAAGAAAAACGCCGCTGCACGATTTGGCGGTAGTGTTACTTCTTTCGATGAAGGCATGAAAAAACGCGGCCGATCGCCCGGCCGCGTTCTTCCCTGTCCGTCCAGCCCCCGAAGGGACTCTGTCGGGCCGTGTTTCTCAGACCGCCTGCGGCAGCCCGTGGATGTAGCCGACGCCGCCGCTGCGGCGGTTGCGGTAGGCGTCGTCGATCAGGCCGGCGACGCTGTCCTTGACCTTGTCGTGCAGGCCCTTCTCCCAGTCGCCGGGGTGCTGGAAGTTGCTCATGATGTAGGAGAAGCCGTTGACGTCGTCGACCGCCTGCAGGCCGGTCAACTCAGCGCCCGCCGGGCAGGACAGCAGGCGCGACAGCTGCCTGGTGTCGACGTTGTAGGCCCACAGGAAGTTGTTGACGTGGGCGCCGCTGTCCTCGCCGATCAGCAGCGTGCGCAGCTTCTCGGAGAATTTCAGGTTGTCCGGGTTGGCGATGCGGTCGGCGTCGGCGGTGTTGCCGATGGCGTCCGGGGTGGCGAGGTCACGGCCGACCAGGGCCGGGACGGCGCTGAAATGCACCGGCACCCACTCGCTGTCGATGGCGGATCCTGCCAGATCGGTCTGCCCGCCCTTCATCGGCAGCTGATAGACGGCGCCGGCGTTGATGGCGTCGACCTTGATGCCGCTCTTGCCGTCGCTCATCGACTTGTACATGTAGGACACCGCCATGTAGGCGGTCTTGTCCTTGGCGTTGACGGTGACGCCCTCCAGCTTGGTGAGCGCCAGCGTGGCGCCGACGGTGGGGGCGTAGCGGTGGGTCTCCAGGAAGGCGGCGGCCTTCTCCATGCCCGGCTTGAACTTGACCCACTGGGTCTTGCCGCTGAAGGGGATGAGGGTGAAGGACGGATCCCTCGGATCCTCCTTCTTCACCTCGACGATGTCGGCGGCCTTCAGGCTGTCGGCCAGCTTCTCGATCTCGGCGCTGGTGGCGTGGCCCAGCTTGACCCACTTCAGGCCGAAGGCGCCGCCCTTGTCGAGGTCCTTGCCGGCTTCCTGCTCCATCTTGGCGGCATAGAGGGTGCCGGCGGAGAGGTCCTTGGCGTGATCGGCGATGAACATGAACAGGCCGCCGTTGGTGGCGTCGTCACCCATCAGCACGGTGCGCTCGTCCGGCATCACCTGCACCAGCTCGTGCGAGATGCGGCCCAGGCAATAGTGCTTCCTGATGCTGCCGGTGCCGTCGGCGTTCACCGTCACTTCCGGCAGGTGGCCGTAGTGGTACGGGTTGGCCTTGGTCTCGTCGCCGAACAGGTTCTTGCTGTAGGCGCGGAACTGGTCGTCGAGCGCCGCCGCGTCCGGCTCGTACTCCTCGCTCGACAGGTGGGTGTTCCAGGGCGACAGGCTGGCGCCGCAGGTGATCCACAGGCCGTGCACGCCGCTGGTGTCGACATTGTGGTACTGCACCAGCTTGAGCGCGCCGGTCTCCTTGTTCTGGTCCAGCGTCAGGACGGCGATCGGCGACGGCAGCTTGCCGTACATCGAGGCGTCCTTGGAATCGCGGGTGGTGTATTCGAACTGGACGACGGCGAACAGCGTGTTGCCGGTGACGCCGGCCACCTTGGCGCCGGGGACCGGGGCCAGCAGGTTGCAGCCGTCCGGGCAGTCGGAGAAGAACTGCGCCGGGGTCGCCAGCGAGGCGTCCACGATCGGCTTGCCGTTGATGTCGACATAGCCGCCGGCCAGGATCGTGCCGCCCTTGCCGTCCGGAACGTGATCGCCGGTGATGAACAGCGGCTGGTAGCCGAGCGCGAAGCTCTGCTTGGAGCCGTCGGCCCAGGTCACGACCATGCTGGATTCGACCGTGGTCTTCGCCTGCGCCGCGGCGGCGGTGGGGGCGGCCATGCCGACGAACTCGACGGCGACCGGCGCGCCCTTGGCAACGGCGGCCTCAGCGCCCGAGGCGAACAGCAGCTCGCCGGCGCCGATGCCGGCGAGCGGCAGCAGCGGCAGCCCGGCGAGGGCGCGGAGCACCGAACGGCGCGACGTTTCAGGCAGATGGACGGACAGATCGGTCATGGCGGATGTCTCCCGAACCCTCATCAGGGCAAGCGGCTGGCGTGCGGCGCGCCGCCGGGCCATGGGAGCCCGTTCGGCGCAGCCTTGTTCTTGGCGAGCGTCGGGAAGCTACCGCGGGGATGTTACAGTTTGACGGTCAGCGGGCGCTGAGCATGCAGGTGCGGTCCGACGGCATCGGCAGCGCCACCGGCCTGCCGTCCGCCCCGGTGCCGCGCACCACGCGGCTGCCGGCTTTTCCATCCGATGCGGGCTGATCGACGATTTCCGGGTCGGTCACCTGGCCTGCGACCGTCCATTGCCGGGTCTGCGGGTCCTGGCAGCGCAGCTCGTAGCGGCCCTTCATCGGCTCGGCCGCGGCCGGTGTCGCGGCCAGGGATGTGAGGGCGCCGGTCAACAGGAGGGCGGCCAGGGTGGTGGTGCGGCTGGCGGTGCGGCGGGGACGATGACGGCGACGATGGTGGGGCATGGCGGTGTCCTTCTTTGGAAGGCCGTCGGCAAAGGATATCAGCGGCGGATATAGGCGGCGTACCCGACACTGTCCGGCTCGCCGATATACTGGTCGAGCTGCCAGTCGGGGGAGTTCTCCAGATAGGGGCGGACCAGCCGCTGCTTCTCCGTGTCCCAGTCATGGGCGAGCAGAAGCGTGCCGGGGCGGCAGTGCGGCTCGAAGAAGCGGAGCTGCCGGAAGGTTGCCTCCCCGTCGCTGCCGCCGTCGAGGAACAGGCTGTCCACCCCCTGCTCCGGGTCGATGTGGGGAAGGAACAGCGCCGGGTCGCCGCCCAGCAGGAACTTCACATGCGCGTTCAGGTCCGGCAGGTAGCGGGCGTAATAGCCGGCGGCGAGCGCGTAGTTGTTCTGCTCCGCCTCCAGCGTCACCACCTGCCCCGCACCCAGCTGGCGGAAGGCGGAGGCCAGGAAATAGGTGCTGCCGCCGCCCAGATAGGTGCCGATCTCGAAGCACTGGCGCGGCCTGCGCTTCAGGATCGCCTCGAACAGGGCCTTGCGGTCGGCGACGTACATCTGGCCCGGCAGGTCGCGGCAGCCCTCGAAGAAGAACTGCTGGCGCTTGTCCCACTTGGGCTTGACCGCCACCATGTAGAGAGCGCGGCCCACATCCGTCAGCTCATGGTAATTGTGCCGGAAAACCTCCATGGAGGGCATGGACATGAGAGGGCGGGCTCCTGCCGGTGGTCGAGCCGGACTGTAGGCGCCGGCCGGCGGGACGGTCAACCGGGGGAGGAGACCGCGCGGGCGATGTCGGCCTGCCAGATCATGCTGACCAGCGCGATCTGGGTCAGCAGGTGCATCTCGCCGCGGCCGATGGCCTCCAGCAGCTCCGCGCGGGTCAGGTACAGGATCTCGGTGTCTTCCAGATCGTCGGAAACCGGATCGGCGACCCGGCGGCAGCCGGTGGCGTGGAACATGTGCGACCAGGCCCCGCCCTGGTTGGCGTTGACGATGTAGGCGCCGAGGTCGGTCCAGGCCGCCGCCTCCATCCCGGTCTCCTCCATCAGTTCGCGCTTGGCCGCCGCCAACGGCTCCTCGCCGGGCGACAGATGGCCGCCGGGGAAGACCAGCCCGACCTTGCGCGGGCCGTGGCGATACTGGCGGTAGGTGACGATCCGCCCGTCCTCCGTCTCGGCGAAGATGCAGGCGAAGGAGGGCTGGTCGAACTGGTAGTAATCGTCGATCCGCCGCCCGTCCGGCAATTCCACCGTCTCGACCCGCACCCTCAGGAACGGATCGGCGTCGAGCAGCTCGCGGCTGCCCAGCACGGTCCAGGGTCGGTGCAGGCGGTAGGGGCGATGTCCGGGCATCGAGGGAGGCGCTTTCACTGGGAACGTCGGAGGGCTTACCGATGATGGCCTACCAGCAGCCATCTGCCCGCGTCCAGTTCTCCTCAGGGGGAGGGAGCGGACCCGTCCTAGTCCCAAGAAGAGTAGATCATACAGAAAGAAAAGCAACCAGAGCGATAAATTCCAGGGGGGAAATAGCTAGGTACGATGTCGAAAACCTGGGGAGCGGTACGAAGCGCAGATGATTTCTTTGCGCGCGTGTGTCGAATGAAACAATATGTGTCCAATTCTTTCTGAGCCCTTATTTCCATTGAGCCATCTTGCCAGGGTGGCTTATGCGTTCTCGCGCAAGCGCAACCATCTTCGATGCAAATTTTGTCCGGTTCACTGCTCCAAGACCCGATCCCGCGCCTGATCCACCAGACTTGGAAGACACGCGACGTCCCGCCGGAGTTCCAGGCGCTGCAACGCAGCTGGATCGGGTGCAATCCCGGTTTCACCTACCGGTTCTGGACCGACGACGACATCGGGCGCTTCGTCGCGGAGGAGCATCCGGCGCTGCTGCCGGTCTTCCGGGGTTATGCCGGTCCCATCGCGCGGATCGATCTGGCGCGCTACCTGATCCTGCGCCGTTTCGGCGGGGTCTATGCCGACCTCGATTTCGAATGCCTGCGCCCGATCGATGGGCTGCTGGAGGGCCGAAGCTTCGTCGTCGGGCGGGAACCGGAGGAGCATAGCCGGCTGGCCAAGGCGGTGGAACGCGGGCTTCCCCACATTCTCTGCCCCTCCTTCCTCGCCTCCGTTCCTGACCATCCCTTCTGGGACCATCTGCTGGACCGGCTGGTCGAGGCGCGGCATTGCCCCGACGTGCTGGACGCCACCGGCCCCTTCCTGCTGACCCGCGCCCACGCCGCCTATGCGGGGGAAGGTCCGGCCGCGGTGACGGTGCTGGCGCCGGAGCTGCTCTACCCCGTCACCAAGGACGATTGCTGGAGCCGCCGCTTGTTCGACCCAATCTTCTGGGAGCGGGCGACGCGCGAAGCCTATGCCGTCCATTACTGGGAGGGGACATGGTTCCGCGGTGCAGCTGAACGCGGCGCCGGGCCCGCTGCCGAATTGCCCCGGCAGATCGCGGCGGTGGTGACCGACGGGCGGCCGGAAGGGGGGCGGCCGGAAGGGGACCGCCCGACGGTGGCCCATTCCCCTGTTGCCGGGACGGAGGCGGCGCCGTTGATCTCCTGCCTGATGGTCACCAGGGGGCGGAGCGGCCTGCTCCGGTTTGCCATCGAAGGCTTCGAGCGCCAGACCTATCCGAACCGGGAACTGGTCATCGTCTGCGACAGCCCGGCGCTGCCGCAGGACGACCCGCTGGAGCGCGCCATCCGCGACGCGGCTTGCCCGAACATCCGCCTGGTCCGGGTGAGTGCCGCCCACCGATCCGGTGCCCAGCCGGCCAGCCTCACGCTGGGTGAGCTGCGCAACATCGCCGTTGACCAAGCGGCCGGCCGCTATGTCTGCCAGTGGGACGACGACGACCTCTACGACCCCTGCCGGCTGGAGATGCAGCAGCGGGTGCTGGCCCGCGCCGACGCCCAAGCCTGCCTGCTCGGCCGCTGGATGATCTGGTGGCCGGCCGAGGAGCGGCTGGCGGTGTCCTCCGAACGGGACTGGGAAGGCTCGCTTCTGTGCGAGAAGGCGGCGATGCCCCGCTACCCCGCCCTTCGCCGCGGCGAGGACACGGCGGTGGTCGAGCAGCTGTACCGCAGCGTCCGAGTCGTCCGCATGGACCTGCCGCGGCTCTACACCTATGTCGTCCATGGCGGCAACACCTTCACCGCCCCCCATTTCGATGTTCACTGGCGCGGGGCCTCCGCCCGCTTCAGCGGCGATCGCTGTCGTGCCGTGCTGGAGGAAATGGGCAAGCGCCTGCCGGTCGAGCCCTACCGCCGGACTGTCCCTGTCCCGGCCGCCGTTGCGGCGCGGCAGGGCAAGGTGCTGGTGCTGACCCCGGTGAAGGATGCCGTCCCCCATTTGCCGCGCTACCTGGAGTTGCTCGGCCGGCTCGCCCATGATCCGTCCCGCCTGTCGCTGGGCTTTCTGGAGGGGGACAGCGGCGACGGCACCTATGACTGGCTGTCCGACCGGCTGCCGGAACTGCGGCAACGCTGCCGCCGGGTGACCCTGCTGCGCCATGATTGCGGATTCCGGCCCGAGGGGCCACGCTGGGCGCCGGAGATCCAGCGGCGGCGGCGGGAGCTGCTGGCGCGCTCGCGCAACCGGCTGCTGTCCGGCGCGCTGGAGGACGAGGACTGGGTGCTGTGGCTGGATGCCGATCTGGTCGAGTATCCGCCGGATCTGCTGGCCCGGCTGCTTGCCGCCGGCCGCGACATCGTCGTTCCCCACTGCGTCCTGCCTGACGGGCGGACCTTCGACCTCAACAGCTTTCAATTGGCTGGGAAGGAGAGCGGCGGCGAGGATCCGCGCCATCTGGTCGACGGCATCTTCCAGCCGCCGCGCGGCGCCGGGCGACTCTATCTGGATGCCTTCGCCGGCGAAGGCATCGTGCCGCTGGACGGGGTGGGCGGTACGGCATTGCTGGTGCGCGCGGACCTTCATCGCGAGGGGCTGTGTTTCCCTCCCTACAGCCACCGCGGCTACATCGAGACGGAGGGGCTGGCAATGATGGCCAAGGATATGGGTGTGACCGCCTGGGGCCTGCCGGACCTGCGCATCGTGCATGCCGATCATTGACGATTCGGAACCTGCTCTTCCTGTCCGGGAATACCTCATGCCCAACCAGTCCATGCCCGACCGTTTCCCATCCGCCGACCTCCATGCGGCTTCCCAGCTTGCGGTGAGCGTGGTCGTCTGCACCTACCGGCGGCCGGAGCTGCTCGACCTCTGTCTGGCCAGCCTGATGGGGCAGGCCGACGGCGTTTCCCATGAAATCCTGGTGATCGACAACGCCCCGCAGCAGGACGCCCGGCCGGTGGTGGAGCGGTGGCATCCCGTCTTCGCCGGGCATGGGACCAGCCTGCGTTACGTGGTGGAGGAGAAAGCCGGGGTCGCCTTCGCCCGCAACCGCGGCGTCGCCTTGGCCGCCGCCCCGCTGGTCGCCTTCATCGACGATGACGAGCAGGCCATTCCCGGCTGGCTGGAGGGGCTGGTCGCGCCCTTCGCCGATCCCGGCGTCGACATGGTTGCCGGCGAGGTGGATCCCGATTTCGGCGGCCATCCCCGGCCGGACTGGCTGACCGACGGGTTGCTGCACATCTTCTCCTGCCGCTGGGGCTGGGACACGGAGCCCCGTTTCCTGAAGCCGGGCGAATGGTTCGGCGAAGGCAACTGCGCCTTCCGCAAGCGGCTGCTCGACGGCGGCGGCTTTCCGACCGATGTGGGGCGCAGCGGCGATGGGCTGATGTCGAGCGAGGGCATGCTGTTCACCGCCCTGCGCGCCGCCGGCGCCACCGTCTATTATGTCCCCGACGCGCGCGTGTCCCACCGCATCCATCCCGACCGGCTGAACAAGCCCTGGGTCCTGCGGCGGATGTTCTTCCAGGGCACCTCCGACTATATCGCCCACCGCCGCTACGGCCTGCGCAAGCTGCCGCAGAACTTCAGCCTCAGCCTGGAAAAGCTGATGACCTTGGACGTGCAGACGCTGGACCCGGCCAGTTTGCAGGCGATGTCCAGCCTCTACTACCAGCTCGGCTACGCGGCGGCGTCGAACATGTACTGAAGCCGCGTGACCGGCTCCGGTCGCCATACGGCTCTCTTCAGGGCGCCAGGTAGATCTGGTTCACGAAAGGGTCCAGCCCGCCTGGTCCGCCTGGCGAGCGGTGGGACGGCCGGGCCGTGGGGGGTGCGGTTGACGTTGTATTGGCCGGACAGCAGCAGGCGCCGGCCGCGCCGCGGCAGGGCGTCCTTGTGGACGCCGTAGGTGTCGTCCAGGAAGCGGCTGCCGGCCGGGCCGGTCATCGTCACCGTGCCGGCGGTGCCGAAGGCGGCCTCCACCTGCGCGTCGGTCAGGGCGCGGCCGGTGGAGAGCAGGCGGCTGCGGTGGCTGCCCTTGACGAAGACATGCGGACCGCCGTCCTCGTCCACGTCGGTCAGGTAGAAGAAGATCTTGAAGCCGCGCAGGCTGTCCAGGTCGCGGTGGTGGCGCTGGGTGCCCTTGGCCGCGTCGCGCCCGCCGAAGCTCTCCCCGCTCCAGGACCACCAGCAGCCGATGTTGTCGAGGATCGGCTTGCAGCCGAGATACAGCTCCGCCGTCTCCAGCACCTGCGGATCGTTGAAGAGATCCAGAACATAGGGGGCGCGCAGGATCTGGTCGATGCCGTGATAGCCCATGTTGGACTCCGGGCTGGGCGGGCTGTCGGGCCGGAACCAGCCCAGATGCGGGCGGAAGGGATCATGGCAGGGGACGTTCTCGAAATAGGCGCGCAAATCCTCGGCGATGGCCGGGTCGATCGGCGGCAGCAGCGGGGTGATGCCGTCCCTCTCCAGCGTCCGGCACCAGTCCCGCGCCTCCAGCGACGGGTGGAAGCCGGGCGTGCGCGGATGCCGTGCCGCAACCAGGGTGGCCAGCCGGTCGCGCAGGACCGGATCGGTGACGATGGGCAGGATATCGTAGATGGCGTAGCGGGGATCCGCCTTCACCTTTCGCCAATAGGCCCGCGGCGAGGCGATGCGCGTCCTCACATTGTCCAGAAAGCTGCCGACTGGAGCGGGGGCGGAGGTGGGGACGAAGGAGGACGCCATTGGGTGCGGCACCGCGTAAAAGGAGAATTGTTCGTAATGAAGACTTTCCATAAGGGTAGCGGCCTTTCAAGGCGCATCTGCCCCTTCACGCCGGTATGCTGCTGAGGCACGACGTCGCGGGTTATGGGGGGATGGGAGCGGCTTTATAAAGAGCAGGTCTGTAAGGCGGACGGCCTTTTCAGGAACGAAGGAGGCAGGGGAACCCGATGGCCATGACCGGTGTCGAACATCGCGTGCTGTACCGCGACCCGCGTTTCTATGCGTCCTTCCCGTCGCTGACCCCGACCGCGGCGGGACAGGAGGGGGCGGTGCTGCTGGCCTTCCGGCGGGCCCGCGACCATCGCTGGCTGCGCGGGGCTACGTTCCGGGCGGGAGAGACCGGCTTCAACCATGTCGACCATCTCAATTCGCGGTCGCAGACCGTCCTGCTGCGGCTCGGCCCCGATGCGGAGCCGCTGGGGGAGGAAACGGCCCTGCCCCCCGATCCGCAGGCGGCCGACCAGGACGCCAGCCTGCTCACCCTTCGCGACGGCCGCATCCTGCTGACCGGCTTCCGCTGGTACCCGGTGCCGGCGGCGGATGGCGAGGCGCTGCGGGCCCTGGGGTTCGGGTTGGCGGGAAGCCCACTTAAGACCGGCGACCTCTACCTGTTCTGGGGCGGCTACAGCCGGCACAGCGACGATGGCGGACGCAACTGGACCCCGCACCGCGATCTGCCCCCCCTGCCCGGCCATCCCGACATCGTGCCGGGCCGGCGGCCCTTTTACGGCGGTGCGGTGCGCGGCCGGGCGGTGGAGGCGCCGGACGGCACGATCCTGCAGACCGGCTACACCCACCACCCCTCCACCGGCACCTATGCCAGCCATCTCTTCGCCTCCACCGACCGGGGCGAGAGCTGGGTCCACCGGGCGATCATCGCCATCGATGTCGAGGCCAGGGCCGGCTTCTGCGAGACGGCGCTGCATCTGGACGCCGATGGGGTGCTGCACGCCTTCCACCGCACCACCGGGCTGGACGACCATCTGGCGACCTCGCGCTCCACCGACATGGGCCACAGCTGGGAGCCGTGGCGGCGCCATGCGGTGGTCGGCCATCCCTATGATGCCTGCCCGCTGCCGGACGGCCGGCTGCTGCTCGTCGGCGGCTACCGGCATGCGCCCTACGGCGTGCGCGCCCGCCTCTACGACCCGCGCCGCCAGCAGCCGGACGAGGGGACGGAGCTGGTGCTGCGCGACGACGGACCGGCGCCGGACCTGGGTTATCCCTGGGCGGCCGTGCTGCCGGACGGCCGCGCCATGGTCGCCTATTACATCTGCGACGCCACGGGGTTGCGCGGCATCGAGGCGACGCTGTTCCGGCCGTGAAAGGACTGGGAGAGTGCATCCTGCGACCCGCTGTACCCTGGACCGGCCGGCGGAGCGCGGGCTACCCTTCCTGCATCATGGAAAGCACCCTCCCCTTCGCCGCCGCCAAGGCCGTTCCCGGCATCGATCCCGCCGCCTACCACGATCCGGAGATTTTCCGGGCGGAGGAGGAGCGGGTCTTCCGCCGGTCCTGGGTCTTCGCCGGTTTCACCGACGACCTCGCCCGGCCCAACGACTACCTGACCCGGCGCATCGGCGGGTTGGACGTGCTGGTGCAGAATTTCGACGGGGCGCTGCGGGGCTTCCGCAATGTCTGCACCCACCGCTTCGCCATGATCCACCGGGAGCCGCGCGGCAACGGCATGCTGCGCTGCGGCTATCATGGCTGGACCTTCGACCGCGATGGCGTGCCCTATGGCATCCCCGGCAACGAGGCGAATTTCGGTCTCGACCGCGAGGGCCGCTGCGGCCGTGCCCTGACCCCGGTGGCGGTCGGGGTGTGCGGGCGCTTCGTCTTCCTGCGGGTGGCGGCGGAGGGGCCGGATCTCGACGACTGGCTGGGCGTCTACGCCGACGTGCTGCGCCACGCCTCGGAGATCTTCGTCCGCCCCTTCGACGAGCGGTCGATGGAGTGGGCCGCCAACTGGAAGATGGGGGTGGAGAGCGTGCTGGAGGTCTACCATGCCGACCTCACCCACCCGACTACCTTCCGCAAGCTGGTGAAGGGCGACTGGCGCTGCGATTACGACGGCGTCCATTCCCGCGGCGTCACGTCGGTGTCGGACAGGAGCGCCCGCTGGTGGGACGGCGTGTCGGAGCGGCTGGGCTTCCGCCCCAGCCCGCTTCTGCGCGAGTACGACCACCTGCACATCTTCCCCAACCTGGAGATCGGCTTCACCCGTGGTGCTGTGATGAGCGTCCAGACCTATGATCCGCTCGGGCCCGACCGCTGCGCGCTGGGCCTCCGGCTGTTCCTGGCCGATCCGGACGGCGATGCCGGCAGGGGCGGTCCCGCCGCCCGCCGCCTGATCGAGGAGGGGGCTCGCGACCTCAACGTCGCCCTGCTGCGCGAGGACCAGGAGGCGTCGGAACTGGCCTTCCGGGGCTGCCGGCAGACGGACCGCCCGGCGGTGCTCGGCCTGAACGAGGAACGCATCCAGCAGTTCCACGCGGCGTGGCAGGGAATGATGGGCTGACGTCCCTCCCGCTTTTTGTCGCTGTCCGGGGGGCAGAGAGTCTGGCACCATCAGGTGGGGGGCTTGGTCGTCGGAGGTTCATCCACCATGGGCGGCACCATGACAATTCCCCCTGCCGTTGTTCTCAACCGGCTTGCCTTCGGTCCGCGAGCTGCGGAATCCGGCGCCGATGACGCCGACACCAGCCGTCCCGACTGGCTGGCCCGCTGGCTCGACTGGCAGCTTTCCCCCGATCTTTCCTCCGATGGCCGTGACGACCCGGATGTCGCGCGCCATCTCGCCGAGGCGAAGCTGCGCATCCGCTATCCGGCCGGGGACGGCTGGGAGGCGGTGGACGAGGACCGGCCGCTGGCCTGCCTGGGCCAGCCGATCGAGGCGCTGTGGCCGCTGGCTGCCAACCGTCCGGCGGTCGCCGGGCCGGAGCGGCAGAGGCCGCGGCTGGAAGTGGCCGCTGCCACCCTGATCCGCGCCGTCCACAGCCGCTGGCAGCTGCGCGAGGTGCTGGTCGATTTCTGGCACAACCATTTCAACGTCAATGCGGCGGGCGAGCCGGCGGTGGCCGCCGCGCTGCCGGTCTATGACCGCGACGTCATCCACCGCCATGCGCTGGGCAATTTCCGCGCCTTCCTGGAGGCGGTGGCGACCAGCAGCGCCATGCAGGTCTATCTGAACAACCGTTCGTCCCGCGCCGGCAGCGCCAACGAGAATTACGCCCGCGAGCTGTTCGAGCTGCACACGCTGGGCAGCGGCGCCTATCTGAACGCGCTGTACAACCGCTGGCGCGACGTGCCGGGGGCCGTGCGCGGCACGCCCGACGGCTATATCGACCAGGATGTCTACGAGGCCGCCCGGGCCTTCACCGGCTGGACGCTGGAGGACGGCGCCGGGCTGGGCGGCGACGCCAAGCTGCCGGTGACCGGCCACTTCACCTATGTCGAGGGCTGGCACGACGGCTACCAGAAGCGGGTGCTGGGGCGGGAGTTCGACCCCTTCCAGTCGCCGATGGCCGATGGGCACCGCGTGCTCGACCTCGTCGCCGACCATCCGGCAACGGCCCGCCATGTCTGCACCGCGCTGTGCCGCCGGCTGGTGGCCGATGACCCGCCGGCCGGGCTGGTCGCCCTGGCAGCGCGGGTGTGGACGGAGAACCGGAGCAAGCCGGACCAGATCGCCCGCGTCGTCCGCGCCATCGCGCTGTCGGCCGACTTCGAGCAAATCCGCGACGCCAAGGTGAAGCGCCCGCTGGAGCTGGTCGCCTCCTTCGCCCGCGGTGCCGGCATCGATCTCGCCGCCACCAACCCCCTGCTGGGCGAACTGGACGGCAGCGGCCAGCGGCTGTTCGGCTGGCCCGCCCCGACCGGCCATCCCGACCGCATGGAGGCGTGGCTGGGGGCTGCCGCCATGCGCCGGCGCTGGGCGCTGCTGCTCGGGCTGGCGGAGAACCGCTGGGAGACCGGGGCCATCGATCTTGCCGCCCGCTTCCCGGCCCCGCTGCCGGCCGCGGCGGCGGTCGACCGCTGGCAGGGGATCCTGCATGGCGGCGTGCCGGAGCCGGCGACCACCGCCGCCATCCTGACCGGCATGGGGCTGGCGGCCGACGCGATGCTGACGCCCGGCACGAAGGCCGGCGACGACCGGCTGCGGCGGGTCGCCGCCTTCGTGGCGATGGCGCCGCGCTTCAACCAACGCTGAGGGAGGTTTGAGCCATGGCGATCTCTCGCCGCACTGTGATGCGGGGCGGACTGGCGGTCGGCTTCGGGTTGGCCGGGGGCAGTCTGACGGGGCTGCCCGGTGTCCGCAGCCTTGCCTTTGCCGCCGATAAATCTGTCGAGGCGCCGGTCGGGATGCTGGGGGCCGGCACGCTGGTGGTGGTGTTCCTGCGCGGCGGGGCGGACATGCTGGCGCTGGTGGCGCCGGCCGACGACCCCGACTATCGCGCCGCGCGGACGCCGGAGCTGCGGGTGATGGCGGAGGGGCCGAAGGCGGGCATCCGGCTGGAACAGACTTTGGCGCCGGGCCTCGACTTCCGCCTGCATCCGGACGCCGCCCCGCTGGCGGAGCTTTATGCCGCCCGGCGGCTCGCCATCGTCCATGCGGTCGGGCTGACCGACGGCACCCGCAGCCATTTCGTCGCCCAGGACCTGATGGAGCGCGGCATCGCCCGCGAGGAGGATCTCGCCCGCACCGGCAGCGGCTGGGTCGCCCGCTGGCTTGGCGAGGGCGGGCATGGTCAGGGGGAGCAAGGACGGGTTCCTGCCATCGGCACCGCCGCCGCTCCGGCCGCTGCCCTGGCGGGGCTGGGCGGCGCGCTTGCCGTGCCCGACCTGCGCGGTGGGCTGGCCCCTCCCGGCGGGCCGCAGGCGGCGGCGGTGCTGGCGGCGCTGTCCCGGCAGGGCGACGGCGCCTATGAGCGGGCGGCTCGGGCGGCGCTCGACGGGCTGTCGGCGGTCGACGGCCGGCTGCCGCGCGGGACCGACGGCAAGGTCGCCGCCTATGACGCGGAGGGCGGGGCCGTCTATGAGGAGACCGAGGCCGGGCGGGCGTTGCAGACGGTCGCCCGCATGCTGAAGATGGAGATTGGCCTGCAAGCGGCCTGCATCGATGTCGGCGGCTGGGACACCCACGAGAACCAGCAGGGGCGTTTCGCCAATGCCGTCGGCCAGTTGTCGCGGGCCCTCGCCGCCTTCCATGCCGACACCCGGCGCTATGAGTACGACCTGACGGTGGTGGTGATGAGCGAGTTCGGCCGGCGCCTGCGCGGCAACCGCAGCCAGGGCACCGACCACGGCCATGGCGGCGCCATGCTGGTGCTGGGCGGCCGGGTGGCGGGCGGGCGCATGCTGGGCCGCTGGCCGGGGCTGGCCAGCCACCAGCTCGACCGCGGCGTCGATCTGGCGGTCACCACCGATTACCGGACGGTGCTGTCGGAGCTGATCGGTCCGCCGGCGGTGCGCGGCTTTCCGGGCTTCCAGGAGGCGCCGTTGGGGGTGCTGCGGGGGTGAGTGCGCTTCCAGCCGGGGGCGGTGCGATCCGATCTATTCGAATGAGAGCCGCGAGAATCGGAAATTGCAGTGATTCGCGCCGCCAGCCAACGTTTGTGTCCTTTCCAAGTGGATGCCTCGCGTTGCGTAGGCGTCGAAATCAAGGCCGCAGATATTCGCCAATATCTCTTTATCTCCGTGCTGGTCTGCGAATTCACAAAAGCCGCATACCTTGTAATCTATGCCAAATTCAAATTCCCCATCTGGGGAGGGCTCCACGAAATCGTAGACGAAATCTCCTGGAAATTCCTTCTGGTGGCTTTTTTCAGCCTGTTCTCGCAGCACGGCCTGATTCTCTGAGGACATGAATTCACGGCCCAAGGCGAGGCGTTCCGCTTCGGGCATGGTGAGCAGTTGCGCCTTGTAGGTTTCTCGTTCGATTTCGCCGATTATGGACACTGGCAGGCCATGTCGCCGGAGCACCCGGCTGATTGCCATGAAACCCATGAGACGCATGAAGAAGTCGCTCATGCGATTTGCCGTGCCTCCGACATAGGGCATTTGTGCCAGCACGATTTCGAACTCGTCCATCACCTCCGGCCTGATCCCATCGATGTCGGAAAGATACGCGTGCTCGCAGAGCGTCGCTTCGACAAGGTCGAGGCGATGGCGCATGGCGGCTTCCATTACATCGCGATTCGACTCGTAAAAGGGGTGGATGATCTCAGCCATTGGATGCCTCTCCGGTAAATCCGGTTGAAAGCGGCTTCGGAATCGATGCTGGCATGCTTCATGACGATCGTTCTGAAGGCGTCGCCGGTGCATGTTTTCTCCCGCATGCCGGGGACCCGCTCAACCGATTGTTTCTGACTGTCTGGAAGAGTTTTCCTATTCTGAAGCTGCCAACCTCATGCCCGGATCCGTACCCATGAGCCATCGCCTGCCGCCCCTGAACGGATTGCGTGCCTTCGAGGCCGCCGGCCGCCACCTGAGCTTCAAGGCCGCCGCGATGGAACTCTCCGTCACGCCCGGCGCCGTCAGCCAGCAGGTGAAGCACCTGGAACAGGCGCTCGGTGTGCCGTTGTTTCAACGCCTGCACCGCAGCCTGATCCTCACCGCGCAGGGCGAAGCCTTGCTGCCGGAAGTCGCGGCGGCATTTGAACGGCTGTCGAAGGCCAGCGACACGGTCGCGAAGGCCTTGAAGACGAAGCCGCTCCGCCTTGGCATCTCGCCGGCCCTGAGTGACGAGCCCGACCGCCTGCTCGCCCACCTCGCCGGCTCGAAGCGCCCGCCCGACTATGTGCGGGCGGTGACGACCGACGATCTGGCCGATCTTCTTGCCGGCCGTCTCGATGCCCTGCTCCGTCCGGGTTCTGGTCCCTATCCTGGCCTGCATGCCGAAGTGCTGGAACTTGCACCCGGCTTCGGAAACCACGAGAAGGCCTCGCTGGTGGTCTGGCCCGGCCTTGCCCGCTGCCGCGAATTCACCCTGGTGCGGGCTCTCCTGGTAAAAATTGAAGCATGACCGATCCATGCGCGTTGCGCTCGAAATCGGAAAGCTTCCCTACCGCCACTCCCGCCCGTCCATGTCCTGATAGACCCTGAACCGGTCGCGCACCGCCAGCCAGTCCTCGGCCAGCATTTCGAAGATGTGCAGGTCGATCTCCTGGCCGTCTTTCACCACCTGGCGCTTCAGCACGCCGACCGGGCGGTAGCCGATCAGCGGCTGGCCTTTCAGCAGGCGGGGGCTGTTGGTGCCCATAATGTGGTTCACCACCTTGCGCAGCCCAAGCGTGAAGAAGACGTGGTTCAGCATGTAGGCGAAGTTCAGCGGAGCCGCCCCCGTCCGCCCTGCCCGCTCGCCCATCAGCACGCCGAAGGTGGCGATCCGCCATTCCGGCTCGGTGATGGTGATGGAGACGTGGCCGGCCGGCACGCCGTCGACGCAGAGGATGCGGTGGACATAGTCGTCCCGTTCCGCGCAGCGCCGCAACCACGCCTTCTGCCGCTCCACGTCATAGGGCACGACGCTCAGCATCTGGCCGGCAATGTCGGGCCGCGTGCGCCAGTCGAGCATAAGTTCGGCGTGGTCCTCCGTCGGCTCGATGAAGGTGAGCGTTCCGCTCATGCAGCCTCTCCCAGTTGGCGCAGCATCGCCTGATGGAAGTCGAGAATGCGGCGTTCGCGCCGGCCATAGATGCCGGTCATGTGGGGAAGATCGGCGATGCCCGGCCGGCCCTGCTGCACCGCCTCGCAGACCGGGCGGTCCTCGGCGATCACGGTGCCGGCGGACTCGATCAGATAGGTGGCGGTGGAGCGGTGGAAGGCCTGCTCGCGCGCCGTCTCCAGCCGGGTGGTGGGAAGGAACAGCTGCCACCGCAGGACCGAAGCGTCGGGGGCGATGGGATCGACCCGGTGCGGGATCACCGTGGCGCCGTAGAAGGTCGCCAGATAGAAGTTCGGGAAGATGAAGGTGTGGCGGTAGACGGGTTCATCGGCAAAGCGGCGCATGCGCAGCTTGGCGTCCAGCTTCTCCCACCAGCCGGCGGTGCCGTCGGCCAGCAGCCAGCGGGAATCGCTGTTGGCGCCGTGCCGTTCGGTGACGAGGTGGTTCTGCCAGTCGGGATGTACGGCAGGGTGGATGGTGTCGGGATGGACGGTGGAACCGTGGAAGTCGTCCATCGTGTTCTCGACCAGCGCCTTCCAGTTGGCCTGGAAGGCGATGCCGACGGGAGCCTGCGGGTTCAGGCAGTTGGCCGACATCATCGCCAGCCGCTCGCCATAGGGGGCGAGATGCTGGGCCAGAGTCGGGCCACCCTCTCGTGCCACGCGGGCGAAGACCAGGGCGCCGCAGCGGTCGATCTGCAAGGGCCGCACCCGTTCCCCGTCGCGGCAAACGCCCTCCATCGCCTCGCCACCCATCGCCTCGCCGCGGCGGTGCAATTCGAAGCGCAGACCGGCCATCTCGGCGGTCAGGACGTTCGTGTCGTCGAACACGCCCATATAGAGCCAGCAGCGGCCGAAGACCCGCTCGCGTTCCTGGACGAAAGCCTCTTCGGTCCAGAAATGGCTGTGGGGCAGGAAGGCACCGTCTTCGGGGACGATGCTCTGGACGGGATGCGCGCTCATGCCGGCTGCTCCGCATCGGCGGTGGCGGAATAGAAGGCGGTGGTGCGGGAGAAGCGGCTGTCTGCGCCGTCTGGCGCGGCGCTGTGCAGGACCAGCACGCCGTCTGGCGCCAGATGGATGCGCAGGTTGGCGGCTTCGATCGTCTCCCAGTCCTCTGCCGGCTCCACCGTGTCGCCGCGGCGGGGAAAGACGTCCGACAGGGCGGCCAGCCGGGCGAACAGGTCCGCACCCAACTCCTCCTCCAGCGATGGGCCGTCGGCCGCCACCCGGATGAAGACCAGCCGGCCGCAGCGGGCCAGAGAGGCCGGATGCAAGGCCAGCCGCCGGCGCCCCTCCGCCTCCAGCTGGAAGTCGGTCGGGTTGAAGGGCAGGCCCACCGGCACGCCGTCGGCGTCGAAGCTCCAACCGTGATAGGGGCAGCGCAGCGGACCGCAGCCCGACGGCTCGCCATGGATCACGGCGAAGCGGTGGGTGCAGACGTTGCGGAAGGCGACCACCCGCCCCTTGATGTTCTGCGCCACCAGCGGCACCGTCCCCACCCGCGTGGTGACGAAGGCGTTGGGGCCGGCGAGGTCGGCCGCCATGCAGAGGTGGAACCAGCAGGTTTCGGGAGAGCCGTTCTGCATTGCGGGCCTCAGGCGGTGCGGCCGCCGTCCACCGTGACGATGGACCCGGTCATCCAGCGGCTGGTGTCGGCGAGCAGATAGGCGATCATGTGGGCGATGTCGTCGGGATGGCCGAAGCCCAGCGGCTGCAGCGTGCGCAGATGCTCGTACTGTTCGGCGGTCAGCTTCTGCTTGCCGCGCTCGATCAGCTCGGTCTCGACAATGGAGGGAACCACGCAATTGACGCGGATGCCGTCGCTCAGCAGCTCCACCGCCAGTCCCTTGGTGGCGGCGATGATGCCGCCCTTGCTGGCGGCATAGACGACGTTGCCGGGCGAGGCCGCCGTCGCGGCGGTGGAGGAGATCAGCGCGATTGCCGCCCGCTCGGCATGACACCCCTTCTGCCGCAGCCCGCGGGCGAGCGCCAACGCGCTGCCCAGATTGGCCCGCATCACCTCGTCGAAGAAGGCGGCGGAGAAGATGCGGATCGGCCGCAGGGTCTGGATGCCGGCACAGTGCGCGATGCCATCGAAGGGTGAATCGTCGGCGCACAGCCCCTTCACCCAGCCGGGCACCGCTTCCAGATCTGACAGGTCGAAGGGGGCGATGGCGTGGTCGTCTCCTTCCAGCCGGTCCGCCGTCTCGGCCAGCCGTTCCTCGTCGCGGCCGTTCAGCACCAGCCTTGCGCCGAGCTTCGCCAGCACCACCGCCGTCGCCCGGCCGATCCCGGCCGACGCCCCGGTCACCAGGATGCGGCGGCCGGTCAGGTCCATGGGGTTGTAGACGGCTGTCATGGCGGGGAAATCCAGGTTGGTGGCGTGTCGGGATGCGGACCATAGCACAGGCGCGTTCCGCCTCCGGCTGCGGCTTTTTCGATGGGCGGCGGATGGGGCTTGCCCAAGCTCCGTCCAGGGCGCCGGACACTGCTATTGTCTGAAATCAAGGATCTGGAAACCAGTTGCCCGCCACTCTGCGCTATGGTGCCGGACACCGGTTTCCGAAAAGGCCCCTGCCGGGCCCTTGAACACGCGAAGGACAGGACAGCCATGAAAGCCATCATCGACGGCATCCGGATCGCCGGCCTGCGCGCGGTGGTGCCGCCCCAGCGCCATTCCTTCGTCGAGGACCCCGGCATGTTCACGGTGGAGGAAGCGAAGAAGCTGGCCGCCACCATCGGCGTGCAGGAGCGCCGCGTGCTGCCGCCGCCCTACTGCGCGTCGGACCTCTGCCTCGCCGCGGCGGAGGGGTTGATGCAGCAGCTGGACTGGGATCCGGCGACGGTGGAGGTGCTGGTCTTCGTCTCGCAAGACGCCGATTACGTGCTGCCGGCCACCGCCTGCATCATGCAGCACCGGCTGGGGCTGCCGACCAGCGCGGCGGCCTTCGACGTGCCGCTGGGCTGCTCCGGCTATGTCTACGGCCTGTGGATCGCGGCGAAGCTGCTGGGCGGGTCGTCGGCCCGCCGCGCGCTGGTGCTGTGCGGCGACAACCCGACGCGTCACCTGCACCCCCAGGACCGCGCCACCCTGCCCCTGTTCGGCGATGCCGGATCGGCCACCGCGCTGGAGGTCGATCCGGCGGCCCCGCCCATTCCGGTGGTGATCGGCACCGATGGCGCCGGCGCGCCGCATATCTTCGTCAAGGCCGGCGGCAAGCGCCATAGCCTGATCCCGCCGGTCGGCACGGAAGGCCGGATCGCCGACGAGGAGGCCGCCGCCCAACTGGAACGCGATTCTCGCCTGACGCTGAACGGGGCGGAGGTGTTCTCCTTCACACTCCGCGCCGTGCCGCCGCTTCTGCGCGAGGCGATGGACCATGCCGGCACCGACGTTGACGGCATCGATCGCTTCGTCCTGCATCAGGCCAACGCCTTCATGCTGGAGCATCTGCGCAAGCGCATCAAAGCGCCGGCGGAGAAGTTCATCATCGACATGCAGGGTTTCGGCAACACCAGCTCGGCTTCCATCCCGCTGGCGATCTGCCACAGCATGGGGGCACAGCTGGCGTCCGGGCCGGTCAAGACGCTGATGGCCGGCTTCGGGGTGGGCTGGTCCTGGGGCGCTATGGTGGCGGAGCTGGGACCGATGCCGGGGCCGCAGGTGGTGGATTTGCCCGAAGGGTATCCGGTACTGGCGGTATAATAGATACCTAAAATTATCAGTTTCTCCCAAGGAGAAGTGTTTATGGAAGAGCAAGTCGTTTCCGAGTCTATGCGGCCGGGCCTGAAGCAGGATCTTGATATATACTTCGATCCCGCTTTTGCCGATGTCCTTGAGACATGGGGTGTTGGAAATGTATGGACTGAAATTCAGATTCTTATGGGTGCGCGTAAGGGGCGGGTTCTCGACATCGCCTGCGGTACTGGGCGCACGTATGATTTCCTGCAGAGATTCGAAGACTTGGAGTATCACGGATGTGATATCTCAAATCTTCTGATTGAACGGGCTTACGCCCGCGGCATTCCTGAAAGTCGAGCCCGGGTGGCGGATGCCACATGTCTTCCTTATGAAAACAATTATTTCGATTTTGTCTTTTCGATCGGTTCTATCGAGCATTTCACGGAAGCTGGTATTGAAGCGATGCTGATGGAATGCCGGAGAGTCTGCCGTGGCCTGGGCTTCCATCAGTTCCCGGTGTCAATCCGCGAGAAAGATGAGGGCTGGATTTCGCCATACCAGAGTTACTGGAACAATTCAGAAGCCTGGTGGATGGAGAAATTCGGAAAAGTCTATGGGAACAATATAGTCGTCATACCCTCCCGGTGGAGTGACGCTCTTTCGCGAGGGGTTTGGTTCATCACTTATGAACCTGGCTGGATACTCTGAAGTTCTTGTATATCCCGCTCCCATCGAACGAAACACAGTCAGGCCACAGTGCTGAATGAGCACGCAATTGGAACTCGCCAGCCGGTTGATCGACTGCCGGCGCTATTCAGAAGCCCTGGACATCCTGGAGTCACCTCCATTCCATCCATCTTCGGACTGGCTGGTCCAGCATCGCCGTTGCCTGGCACGGATGCTGAGGTTCGCAGAGGCGGCGGAGGTCGGACGCCGCGTTCTTGCCGGCGATGACGTGCCAGCGGTGGAGTGGTTTCGCCAGAGCCAAATCCTGGTGCGTGCCGGTCTGTTGCAGGAGGCTGTGCAGGCGGCAGAACAGGCACTGGTGCGGTCGCCGCAGGCGGCGTTTCTCCCACCCCTGATAGAGGCCCTTCTCCGCGATCCGGGATTGATGCAGATGGCCGGGCCGCTGCTCGAAGCTCTGGCCGAGCAAAGAGCTGAAACGCCCGCCGGTACAGAGTTGCACGACGGAGGAGTGCAGGGCGATGCATCTGTCCATGTGCCCATGCGCCTTCCCTATTATGCTCCACTCTGTGCTGACCATCCCTTCGTTATGGGCTGGGTTCATCAAACCTCTTCCCTCAGATTTCTGATCGGGCAAGGCCCCGCTGACTTCAGCGGGCTGAGCGATGCGGTCAACTTTGCCCGGAAGCACTTCACAAAGCTGCTTCATCTCCATCCCACGGTGACCGTGGAATATGCCGCGGCATATGTCTCATCCAGATTTGAAAGTCTTTTGTATCATTCCCCAGGATCTCTGATCGACTTCATGTCAATGGCAGTCATGAGCTTGGGGCAACGGCCATATTTGCTCGCTTTCGATTACATCCCTTCTCTTTTTCATCCATTTTTTGCATACGAAGACATGGCCGTCGATCGGAACTCTCCATTCTATTGGATCGTGCGGGAGTCCTTGGAGAATTCGGCATGCTTGGCAATCATTACCACCTATGCCTCTTCCGGAGACATGTTGGAGCGTTATTTTTCCAGTCAGCATATCAGAAAGAAGTGCGTCTTCATCAATCCCTGTTTCTCTATCGATGAAACGATGAATGAAATAGAGCAGGAAGATGTGGCGGATCGTGAATCCAACACTATTCTTTTCACCTCAAGCCGCCATGCGACTGGAGAAAATTTCTACGCACGCGGCGGAGTAGATGTGTTGAACGCTTTCGAGGATTTGGCGACTTCTTTCCCTGATCTTCGGCTTATCCTGCGATCTCCCCTTCCAGCCACCTTGTCTTCTCGCCTGCGCCAGTTGGTGGATACACATCCCCGCATCGAGCATTATCCGGATCCGATGCCCTGGCCAGAGTTTCGCCGTCTGTTTCAGCGTGCTTCGATCTTCGCGCTGCCGGGAGTCACGGCTTACCGGAACGGGTTGGTCCAGGCGATGGGATGGGGCGTCGTCCCGCTCGTTTCCGACGGGGCGCATATGGCTGACCTAGTGGAGGATGGGGTTACAGGAACGATTGTGCCCGGCCGCGCTGCCCTCTCCTGTTTCGATGAGGCTTCCGGCTGCATGATTCAACGCTGGGCCTGCCTGCTCCAGGAGACGGACGCGCCTGCGGATCCGGTGTTCGCCGCCCGCTACCGGGATGCGTTGCGCGGCTTGCTCGAGGATCCAGACCGCCTCGCTCAGCTGCGGCAGGCCAACATGTCGCGTCCGAACCTGAACCGGATGACCGCGGACGATCTGATCCGCTTCCAGTCCACGATCTCCGCGGCTCTCGATCAGGCCAAATGCCGAAAGATCAACGGATAGCCGTTATACACCGTAAAGCTTCCCCGGGCATCCAACGCCCGGGCGATTTCCGACACGAACTGGCTTGCGATGACGATGACCGCCTCCTGTAGTTCGTCTTCGCCCACATCGTCGAGACGGCGAAGGGGGAGTTCCCAAGCCTCTCCCCGGCGCTTGCTGTCCAGGAAACCCTGGATGGTCAGATCATCGCGCTTGGACAGCTCCAGCAGCAGAATTCTGCCTCCCTTCGACGCCCCATAGATCAGAATCGGGCGGTGCGGCGCCAAGCCTCGGACATCCTCCCATCCTTGGATGGCCGGCAGTGCCGAGACGCGTTCATGGTCCAGGTCGTTCCAAATCGCCAGCCGTCCGGAATCCACCTCCGGCCGACCGGCAGCCTGCGTCCGCGTAACGGCCAGTACCGAATCCAGGCGCTCAAGGCGGGCCAGACGCTGTGCTGAACGTGTTGCCTGCGTTCGGGCGAAGACGGTGTTGTCGGTCCCGTCGGTCCGCCAATGAAAGGCGGAGGTGACCAGCCAGCTCGGCACAACCGTTCCCCGCAGGGCAAGCTGCCGCAGCAGATACAGATCCTCCATTGAATCCAGCCGGGGATCGCGCAACAGCCGGGCATTCAGCATAGCTGATCGCGCGATATAGCTGTTCGACGTGATGTAGTTTTGCCCGTTTAAAAGCTCGCACCGGTCATAAGGCTCGAAATATGCCAGGGCATGGCGGCTGTCGCCCTCACCGTCCGGGCCGTCCTCGACCACTTTCACCGATCCGGCATAGACCAGATCCGCCTCAGCCGCCTCAGCCGCGTGCAGCAGGCTGCTGACATGGTTGGGATGAAGCGTGTCATCGTCGTCCAGAATGCCGAACCAGGGCGCCTGCAGATGATGCAAGCCGGTCAACAGCGCGGTGCTTCGCTTGGCGCCGAAAGCGTCCACGCAGCGAATACGGGCGAAGCGGGCGGAAAATTCCGTCAGCAGACCTGAAGGATCAGGGGGCCCGGCGTGGCGGACGAGGACCACTCCCATATCGTTGTGCGTCTGAGCGGCCAGCGAGGACAGGCAGCGGCGCAGATAGGAAAGGGGCCGTCCGCCGCAGCGGACAATATAGTCCACTCCATCTGCGCTCCGCCCCTCCTTTGGGGCGTGGTCGAAGCCACAGGACAGGCGGACACGGCTCAGCAGGTCCGGAAGCGCTTCCAACAACCGTTCCAGTGTGAAGGATTTCACGAAGCGGTCCTGGCAACGGAGAGCCATGGCCATGGCCTCTTTCCGATGGGTTCGCGCCCATGCGATGTGCCGGGCAACAGTGTCGGCAACCTCCTTTGCTGTGCCCGTCATATCGACGTAGAGAACGTCTTCGCCAAACTGCTCCACCACGAATGGATGCCGGTCGCTGATGATCAGGCATCCGGCCGCGCACAATTCGAAGATCCGCATGTTGGGGATACCGGCGTCGATATGGGCCGGCAGATGCAGGCAAAGACCTATCCCGCTGTCGCTGGCCTTATCCAGCAGGGCCTTCCCATCGAAAGGCAGTTCACCCCGGTAAGCGGTGGCGCAATGCTGCCAGCGATCCCTGGGACCCCATACATCGAGCAGGTCCAATGCCTCCAGATGAGCGAACAGGCCGGCAAAGCGGGTCCCATCCCAGTTGGAGCCGACATAGAACGCCCGGCTGTCCGGACGGATGTGGGGAGCATGTAGGGCGGTATGGCAGCTTGGAAAGAAAGAGGCGGTCTGCGCAGACCGTGTCGTGGGGAAGAGCATCGTCTCCACCCAGTCCCGCATATCCGGTCCGGCTGTGAGGAAGCCGTCGTAGGATAGGATTTTGCGTAGGCGGGCAGGCTCGTTTTCGAAGAAGGCGGGTGGATTCCACAAGCATCCCAGAGTGGGGAAGCGGGTCAGTTTCGGTGCATCGGTGTGCAGGGCCAGCACGAGGTCGGGGGCTGCCGCCTCGATCTCCGCACCAGTGCGGCAAAGGTGGGACGTCCATCCCAGCCGGGTGGTCGCAAGACCAATCCGGCAGGCCAGCTCGTGCTCCGCGCAGGGAAATCCGGGGGAAAGGGGGTGTGCAGGGCGATGCGCATGAAACGTGCCGGTCCTTCTTTGCCGGTCAATGCCGATTGCCGCCGTCCTGGGTCGGCCGGGCGGCGATGTCGGCGTGCATGCAGGCAAGCAGTGCCCGTGCGCATGTCAACTGGCGCTGTTTGTTGCGGCGGGATGCCTCCTGTTCCCGCTCCGCGACCGGTCCCGGGGAAAGGAGCGGCAACACGCCGGCGAGAACGGAGGTCATATCCTCCGGATTGCCGGCTTGGAAATAGAAGGCGTCCTCACCCAGCTGCTCACGATGGACCGGAAGATCGGACGCGATGATCGGACAACCAATCGCGCGCGCATCCTCAATCACCGTGCTCCAGCCTTCGAATAGGGATGGCTGCAGAACGGCGGTGCATCCACGCAGCAGTCCAATCTGGGTGCTCTGTTCCACAACCCCCAGGTGGCGAATCCGGTTCTGCAGACCACGCGCGGCGACCCACTCGAACAGACCGGCGTAATGGCTATCGCCCCGGGGATCGGCGCTGCTGCCGGTGCAAGCCAGAGTCAGTGGTGTTCCTTGCCCGCACAGCCGCTCGACGGCTTTGAAAGCGGTCTCGTGATCCTTGTGGATCCAGAACTGATTGGGAATGTACAGATAGGTTTCCGCCAGGTGGTATCGCTCCCTAACCAACTGCGGGTCCTCCCCGCTGCCGGAATCGAGAGTGCTGGTGAAGGACCAGACATAGGGGCTGCTGCGATGGTCGGGATAGAAGCGGCGGAAATCCGCTTCCGCGTCGCGGCTGCTGAAAAGGATTGGTCCTTCCCGGTCGGCAAGTGCGGCAAAGACACTGTCCCGCTCGGCAAGCTCCCGAGCCGGGAACAGGTGCGGCAGGTGACGATGCTGGAAGTCGGGGATCCAGGCCCAATGGCGTGCGGTCGTGATCGCTTCATGCTGGGAAAACGGCATTGGAAAGATGGCGTCGGCCGCCATGGCCAATCGGCGACGGCGGGCATGTGGCTCTATGCTCTCCAGGCGCTGCCGCTCCTCGTCATCGCGTACCCACAGCAGGGTTCCGCCGGGGCCAACGACGCGTGCGACGTTGCTTCCCGTGCAAGCGGTCCGCACATAGTCCGGCCACTCTCCCGCGGCATCGTCGAACACCGTGACATCCGGCGCCTCCGACGGTGGCAGGCGCTCCAGAATCCGCAGCAGGTTGACGATATAGTTCATCCCGCCGAACCATTGCCGGTAACCGGCGTAAAGCGGGATCAGCAGGGACAGACGCTTCTCTGCCGGGTCAGGTGCCAGACCGTTCATCGTTCACCAGCCCCAATATGGCATCCGGCTCGTTGAACAGCACCCGGGCGGAGAAATCGACCCAAAGCGGTTCGTGGTGGCGTGCTGCCCGCATCGTCTCGACAGCCTCTTCCCGCCGGCCCAAACGCAGCAGGATGTATGCGCGTCCGCAAAGTGTCAGAGACCAGGAAGGCAGCAGCCCAAGGGCGATATCGATCTGCTCCAGCCCAGCCTCCGGCTTCCCGTCCGCAGTGAGGCTCAGGGCGTAGACGGTGCGCAGGTAGGGATCGTTCTGGATCTGCGGGACCAGGCCGGCGAGTTGGGCGTTGGCTTCGGCCACACGTCCGAGACGCAGCAGAACGATGCCCCGTGTACCGATCATCTGGCTGTCGCCCGGGCTCTTCGCCAGGGTCAGGTCGATATGCTGAAGGGCTTCCGGCAGGCGCGCGGCCGCCATCAGGGTGGACCCCATCAGGCTGTTGATGCTCGATGGCGAGCGGAAGCGATGATTCAGGGCTTGCTGAAACCATGACAGGGCAGCATCCCACTGCTGCTCCAGCAGAGCGACGTTGCCCATCAGGTAGAGGGCATCCGGCCAATCGGGCTGGTGGCGCACACATGCTTGGGCATGGTGGCGCGCCTGCTGGAGGTCGCCCTGAATATACAGGATTTCGGCAAGTCCGAAGTGCACTCCGGCCGAATCCGGGTTCCATCCGATGGCGGCTTGGTAGCAGCGGACAGCATCGTCGGTCCGCCGTGCCAGACGGAACTGGTTGCCGACCGTCTCCGCCACTTCAGCCAGCAGGGCGACCTCCGTCGCTTGGCGGGCGACAGCCTCGTTCAGAAGCCGCCAGGCATCTTCGGTCTTCCCTTCGGTTGCGGCGTCACGGGCCAAGGCAGCGGTTCCATTCCCCTTATAGAACGGGTCCGTCTCAAGCGCCTGCCGGTGAAGTTGGGCTGCGCCAGCGGGATCGCCGGCTCTCTCCAGCAAATCGCAAAGTCGCAGAAAGGCGCGGAACTCCATCGCGTCGGCGTCTATGGCTCGCCGGTAAGCGTCGACCGCTGCGCTCAGGCTCTCCCGCTCCAGGGCCACACCCATACAGTAATGGTAGTTTGCCGAGGTGCTTTCCTTGATGCGGCGGCGCCAGTTCTCGATTGCCTCGGGGCTGGAATTCATGGGGGTCATCTTCGCGGCAGGCAGGAGAGAGGGGGGAGCGCAACCACAGCAACTCTAGGGCATTGTGTGGAAGATTGCTCGCGCTTTGTAAAGCACCCAAAGCCGTCGGTTCTGCGGCGCTCCGCCTTGGCCGCTTCCCGAAAGCCGCCTCCCGAAGTTACCCGAACGACAGGAACGGGAGACGAAGCAAGGTGCGGAGATCAAAAGCGCAGACGATGAAAATCGTATCTGGAACAGACTTCCGGAACAGCGCATAACCGTTTTCGAACGCTCCCAGAAAAGTGTTGCAGCAATGTGGACCACCGCCGCGGAATCCCGTCCTGTCGAGTCTCTGCCCAAGCCGGCAGGGGAGTGGACCCGGGACCATGCGGCGGCCACCTGCTTCTTTCGCGCTTCCAACTGGTATCCTCCGGTACTGGCCGGGGTCCGTACCCTGGAGGAGTGGCTGTTCGCCGCTGGCCTGATCGAGGAAGCGGCGGCGTTGACCGAACGTCTGTCACCGGACGACTATGGCACCTACGTGACGGCTTGGTACCGTGAGGGGCTGGCCCGGTACGGCTCCTCCTGGCGCTACGCGGACATCGTTACGGCACTGCTGGCCGCCTCCCGTCGACTTGTCCCTGAACGCTATCTGGAGATTGGTGTCCGCCGGGGACGCAGCCTGTGTACCGTTGCCAGCCAAGCTCCCGACTGCGCCCTGTACGGGTTCGATCTGTGGGTGTCCAACTATGCGGGCATCGAGAACCCCGGCCCCGAGTTCGTTCGCACGGAACTGGACAGGGTCGGACACCGCGGCTCCGTCCAGTTCGTGAATGGCAACTCCCACCAGACGCTTCCTGCCTTCTTCGCCGCACATCCGGACCTGACCTTCGACCTGATCACGGTCGACGGAGATCACTCCACCTTGGGTGCGGCACAGGATATCTGCGATGTGATCCCCCGGCTGCGGATCGGCGGCATTCTTGTCTTCGATGATGTCTGTCACCCTGCCCTGCCGGGCCTGCGTCAGGTCTGGCAGGAACTGGTTGCCAGCCAGCCTCGCTTCTCTGCCGTTACCTTCGACGAGGCCGGTTACGGCGTCGGGATGGCGATCCGGCGGTTCTGAGCTTCTTGCTGCAACCGCAGGATTTCCGGTATCGCCCATTCCAGATAGGCATCCAGCCCCTCTCCGAGCGGTCGGGGTGGCGGTAAGCCGAGACTGCGGGCAAGAGTGGTGTCCGCACAGTAGAAGGCCGGATCGCCGGCGCGCCCGGCGCCATCGAAGCGGAAGGCCCGGCCTCCTGTACGGTCGGAAATCAGCGCCGCCAGTTCGGCCAAGCGGGTGGCGGTTCCGCTCCCGCCATTCACCACCTGCGGCAGGCGACAAGCCGGAAGCTCCACAAGACGGTCGAGAAGGCTCAATGCATCGTCGATGAACAGGAAATCGCGGGCATTCTCTCTTCCTCCGCCGAGCAGAAGAACATCCTCTTTGGCTGCCCACAGGAAACGCCTGGTCCAGTCCCAGAGCACCTGCTTGCGCAACCCGGGCCCGTATAGCGAAAAGAAGCGGATCGCCACCGTCGTCAAGCCATGAAGGGACCGTGCTTCGCTCAGGAGAAGTTCGACCCCCAATTTATGCCAGCCATACACCGACACCGGCGTGCATGGGCTCTTCTCATCCAGCGGCTCTTCCCCGCGGTTGCCGTAGACGGCGGCGCTCGACGGATAAAGCACGCGAACCGGGGCCTTGGTCCGGCGCAGCCGGTCGAGCAGACAGGCAGTTTCCACCACCGTCCGTTCATAGTTGAGCAGGGGGGCGAGGGCCGCCGCCGCGACGAGCCCCCCGCCCGCGGCATGCAGGACGATGTCCGGAATCTCCCGCTCCAGTGCCTGGGCCGTGGCTTCGCCCAGCGGACCGGGAATCCAGCGGCAGGTCAGCGGCCCACAATCGTCCGGCGGGGGATGATCGCCCGGAAAGGCAACGACATGATGTCTGGAGCGCGCAAAATGCCGGACTGCGTGCCCGCCAAGGAAGCCTGCGGCCCCGGTTATCCAAATCGTTGTCATGCTGCCTGACATCCCTGCCGCCGATTGGGAGAGTAGAGTATATATCTGCCGATGGATTCGCAGGCCAAATACCGGTCCCCGACCGATGCGAACTGCTGCGAAGCGGATGTCCGGGAAGGAGTATCGGCGGAATGCCGTTAAACTTGCACACTGTAAGTGCCAGAGAGATTCTGGACATCTTAAACAGTCCCTTTATGGAAATTTCCTATTCCCAGGAAGGTGAGGATCGCGTCCTCCAAAGGATCTTCGACGGGAAAAGCGTTGGCCTCTACGTTGATGTCGGAGCGCATCATCCATTCAGATTTTCAAATACTTTTGTCTTTTATATGAGAGGCTGGAGCGGGGTGAACATCGATGCCACTCCGGGCAGCATGGCGCTGTTTCGCAAGCACAGACCACGCGACATCAATCTCGAGCATCTTGTCGGCGATGGAGACGAGCCCCTTTCCTTCACCATCTTCGACGAATCTGCCTTGAACAGCGCGGAGGTGGGGCGCGACGCCGCACTCAGCGATCGTTACAAGGTGATCGAGCGGGTGTCGATCGCTCCACGCCGGCTGGATGATATCCTGGACGAATGGCTTCCCCCCGCACGTCCATCGACTTCCTCACCGTCGATGCCGAGGGAAGCGATCTGGCCGTGCTCCGCTCCAATGATTTCACCAGACACAGGCCCCGGATCGTCATCACCGAGGACCGAAGCCTGAATCTGGCCGCTCCGCAAGACAATCCCATCTACCGCCACATGACGGCCAACGGGTATGTCCTTTCATCCAAGCTGCACGCCTCGGCTTTCTGGACCGACGCCGCCGGCTGAAGGCCCAGCGCTATCCTGTGGGCAGACGGCAAGCCGGGCGATCCTGGCGACCAAAGGGGAATGGCGCCGGCTCGTCCGGGAGCCGAAGACATAGGTGCAGAGGCCGCCTTCCATCTGGAGGAGCGCTACGCCCGGCGGAGCGGAATGCACCGGAGGAAAGCCGTCCGGCAGGATCCGCAAGACGGAAACCATGTCCTGGGTTCCAGTAAACAGGAAATGGATGATCCGGCGCAGCTGCCGGCGCAGCTCAAGGGCCTCCGCTTCCGCGGCGCCTGCCAAAGGAAGGGAGGGCCGCTCTGCCCGCAGGGTTTGGATCGGCTGCCCTGCCAGGGTTGCCAGGGCGATCTCCGCCGTTCCCGCCGGGACCAGGGAGCGAGGCAGCTCTTCGAAATCCGCTTCCGTCACCACATCCGCCACCGACAGCGCGCCACCGAAGATGCTCTCATGATACCAGCGGTAGGCACAGGTGATGACTGCGGCGTCCGGTGTCCAGGACAGGAGGGATTCGCACGCAGCAAGGTAGGCTGCAGGACCCGGCTCATTTATTTGCGGACCGATCGGGCTGCACAGCAGCCGTGGAAAGGCGGTGATCGTGGGGATGCCGAGACGGGCCGCCTCGATCCCGATCGAACTCCAGGCGTTCAGCACCAAGTCGGCCGCCTCCATCAGGTCGTAGCTGGAAACCGCGTCCTGCGGCCATACCACGTGAACGTTGGCGGGAAGGCTGGCAAGCCCTTCGCGCAACCGCTCCAGATGGCTCGATCTCACACCGTCACGCCGGTTCACATCCTCGCGCGGGTGAATGCGGATGACCAGCTGGAGGTCCGGACGGCGGCGCATCCACTCAAGCAGCGTGGTCAGCCAGGACATCTGGTCGGGAAACAGATCATGCAGGGCGAGATGCCCGGAACGGCGCATCCCCTCTTCCAGCATGTCCTGCGCATAGATTTCGTCCATGCTGCTGGTATAGGCGACCACGAGCTTACAGCCCGGATCCAGGCCCAGCACCTTGCGGATATCGTCGTCCTGGAAGGTTTTCGATGGGGAGTAGGTGTGGGGGCTGACAGCGGAGAGGCGGGTGATCACATCGTCACCGATGGCGCGGACGGCCTCCGGCGACAGAGGACGGTTGCGGTTCGCCGGCCAGCGATCCAGGATGTCCGCAAGAAACTCCCGGTATTCATAGGGCTGGATCTGAAGAAAGCGGCGGTCCACTCCGTTGTGGCTGGCGCTGATGACGATCCGCGCCCCCAATCCGTAGCGTGCCGCCAAGTCGCAAGCCAACATGTTCAACGCATATTGGCCGTAGACCAGAATGTCGGTGATCCCTTCCCGTTCGATCGCCCGGCGCAAGCCCTCCACGGCGAGGACGCCGGTGTGCACACCTTCCTTCAGCCAGTGTTCCGCATCGGCATCCAACGGATCGTCTGGCGCCAGTTTGCGGACCAGAATCAGGTCATGCATGAACAGCCGACCCAAACGAAAGCCCTCATGCTCCGCCATCCGCGGATCGGCCGAAGCCGCCGTCACGGCCTCGGCCTTGGCCTCGTCCTCCGGCGTGATCAGGGTGGCGAGGTCTAACGTCCCCAACCCGTACCGTCTGCGGATGGCATCCGCGACCCTGACACACAGCGCACATGTGGGGTTGTCGGCTTGGCGCGGTGTTCCGACGGGCATGCGGGCACGGGCGATGCATCGCTGGAACTGGTGGTCGCAGTAGGCCACCAGAACCTCATGTCCTTCGGCCTTCAATGCCATGCCGATCAGTCCCATCGCTCCCGAATGGGGCTTGAAGACGGCTTCGGGGGTGAAGATCAGAACCTTGCGTCTTGCCCCCGGCGCATGGGCGACGGGAACGGGGACCATGCTCATGCCACGGCGTCCCGGGGGATGATCTCTCCCGCCTTCAAGGAGCGGGTGAGCCTGCGTCCGATCAGCAGCGGCCGCTCGGCGGCGGTGAAGTCCGTGGCCGGACGGCCATATTGCATATCGGTGTCCGCCAGCACCGTGCCCGACGGAAGTTCCCGGGCAGCGACGACGCCCTTGCGGTTCGTCTGGCGGCCGGCTTCCTCGGCCTCGGCGACCGGCTTGCCATGGGTGCCCAGCATGGTGCGGATCGCCCGCAGACTGCCGACCAGGGCAGACAGTTCGGCGGGTTCAAGAGACAGGTGATGGTCGCGGAATGTCCTGCCCTCTCGCCTGTCGGTAAAATGAACTTCGACCACCGGTGCGCCCAAGGCGACCGCAGCCAGCATCGCCTCCGATCCCGGCACATGGTTGGAATAGCCGACGGTGACACCGTAACGATCGGCCAGGAAAGGGATGGAGCGCAGATTGGCCTGCTCGGGCGGCGTCGGGTAGGCGGAGACACAATGCATCAGCAGCAGACCGTCCGCCAAGCCATCCGTTCCGCGTTCTTCCCGGATCCAGTCGACGGCGGTGTCGATTTCCTCGACGGTGGCCATTCCCGTGGAGAGGACGACCGGTTTCCCGGTGCGGGCTGCGGCGCGCACCACCGGCTCGAAGGTGAGGTCGCCGCTGGCGATCTTGAAGACCGGACATAGCGTGTCCAGGAAGGGAACGACATCCTCACTGAGAGGAGTCGAAAAGACGGTGACGCCCAGTTGCTCTCCCTCATGCACAAGACGCCGGAACGCATCCTCCTGCAGCGCGAATCTCTGCAGACGGGCAACCCTTTCGGGATCGGCGGAGGATACGTGCCGGTGAGTGGTATAGGTCTGGAACTTGATTGCATCGGCGCCGGCTTCGGCGGCCAGCTTCAGCATCCGCATCGCCGCTTCAGGGTCGCCCTCGTGGTTGAGACCGATTTCGGCCACAACGGCGATGTCCTTTGACAGGTCTTTTCCGAACAGACGCATGCACCCTTCCTCCAAGAGATCAAGTCACCATGGATCCGTTTCAGGCGGAACGGATCCATGGAGCTTCGCTCCACTCCGTCTTCAGCGGTCGGGCAGCACCGGATGTCGGCCTGCAGCAACGCCGCGATCACGCTGTCGGAATAGCATGCGGTATCCCCTCGGGATAGGAAAATGGCTTGTCCGAACACCGGCCTTGCTTTGCAGAAGCTGCAGCGGCAGACGGATCTCCCTTTCCAATGCAGGTTCGTCCAGAAAGGACATGATCGCATGGCTGTGGGAGTGTCCGCCCAGAAGGCTGCCGGGCATGGCCGCGAGATCCCGCACCTGGTTTCATGTCAGCTTCGCGTCCAACTCCTCGTCCGGTTCCAACGCGCCGACGGCAAGCTGCCGGCACAGGCCGTCGGCGATGGCGTCGGGGTTCAGCGCGGGATCGTTCTTCACCCGCTGCCGGATCTCGCCGAGCAGGACAACGGCCTGTGCCGCGCCGTCATACCGGCGTTTTCCCCAAGGCAGCGAGAGAGCCCCATTCACCCGCAACTCCATGGCCTGCTCGATCCGGTCGATCCATGACCGGCCAAAGCCTCCTGGACGAGGCGCACGCAGATTTCAGTATTGCTCCTGCGCAACTGGTGCAGCCCCATGCCTCTGTGGAGCGGCAACGGCAGTGTGGCCACGATGTCTCCCGCATCCAGGTCCGGGGAGACATGATGCAGGGTCGTCGCCAGGGCGGCGAAATCGCCGTGGTAGATCGCCCACAGATGGGTATCGAACCCCCGGCAATCCTCCGGATCCCCGCCATGGAGGTTGAGGAAGGCCCCCGGACACAGAGACAGGAGCGGTGGCGACCATACGAAGTACCGGTGGTGCAGAGTATCGGTGGTCAGGATCGCAAGGCGCACGGATTGGAAATCCCATGGACTGGGCCGATGCACGAACTGTCCGATGTATCAATCGGCTCAGTCCGCTTGCAGAGGCTTGCGTCCGGTGAAGGCATGATGGAATTCCGGAACGTGTCAACGGATGTGAGACAGCCCGAGTTATGAATTAATACTACAGTCGGCCGTTATCGGTTTGGGTACGGCGCTTCCAATGCAACTCCATTTCGTATCGGGACAAGAAATGGCCACAGCCGCGGCGGCGATCGTACCGGCGATGATAATCGGTTCCCGGCGGAAGAGGAAAACGGCTCTCCACCGGAGGCGGGTGGTCGAAGACCAGTGCCGTTTCCCAGCCTTCGTTGCAGCCGCAGTCAAAGACCGGCTGCGTCGTTCTGGTCATTGCTGTTGTTTTTCTTCAATGCGGCTTCCACCGCTCCCAGAGCCTTCTCATTATCCAGCCATCCGATAAATGGCATGGCCTCGGTTTCCAGGTAACGGAAAAACTCCTCCTCCTTGCCCGCTTCGACGATGAGGACGAAGTATCGGTTGAGGCGGTTCTTGGCGAGTGCGGTGCGCAGTCCGAAACTGACCAAGCGGCTGTTGAGCGACGGGGTTCCGTAATACCCCCAGCTCTTGCGGACCACATCCAGCTCCGCCGCCCCATCAGTGATGAACGTGATCTGCTCGTCGGCTTCCAGTTGCATCTGTCCGCAGTCCGAAAGATCGACGAAGGGACCGTATCCCGTCCGGAAAACGCGCGGCGGCTGGCGGGGTGTGAATTTCATGACCAGTTCCAGTCCGTGATGAGGAAGTCGCCGATTTTCCAGCGGCCAGCCTGATCCTTGTTCCAGATCCGGGGATTACGGAATTTTTCGATCATCTGGAAGAAGCGGTCCCGAGTGATGCCGGTATAGGAACAGAACAGATCGATCTCTGGATCGGGCTTCTCCTCTCCCCGGCCAGCGATGATGGAGATCGCCTCTTCCCTGCTCAGCCGGCCATTGCGGATTTCCAGGGACAGATTATCCCATAGCCGGGTGAAACCGAATTTGTACCACTTCAGCCAGTGATGAATGGTGATGATGAACTCATCGTCGACATCGGCGAAGCCGTAATATCCGGTCTTCGGCCTGCCCTCCAGAGCACGGAAGCCGCGCCCTTTCGCCACCTCGAAGCTGCGGACGGGATCCCATTCAAAGAAATGGCCGAGGAACACGGCCTGAACCGCCCCCTCCTCCAGTTCCGCATCGGTCGGCCACCGGTAAGGCTCCAGGTCGCGTGCGGTCAGGTCGTCATCGACCCAATCCTCCGCCGTGGTTCCGTTGGTCACGCCATGTTTGAGCAGCCAGTTCCGTGTCATCCGCGGCCCATGAAGGGCGTCGTCGCCGCCATATTCGAAGGCGGAGTTCTCCCCCCAGACCACCAGGGGGATTCCGAAACGCCGGGCAACCGCCAGAGGGATGGCGAACAGTGCCAGATGCATGGGAATGGCCGGGCTGCCAAGACGCTCCAGCGTCTTCAACATGAATCGGCGTTCGACGACGGGATTGATGCTGAAGTCGATATGATCGACCCCCAGACCGATCAGGTTGTCGAGGTTGGCCTGCCCCAACGGCGACCGCGCCGGCGTGCGCCAGGTGACGCACAGCGGCTTCAGCCCGTATTCCAGGCACATGATGGTCTGCCAGGTGCTGTCCTTCCCTCCGCTGACCGGTATGATGCAATCGTAGGGGGCTCCCTTCGCACGCGTCGCCGCCACGAGATCACGGAAGGCGGATTCGCGCGCCGTCCAGTCGATGGAGGCCTTGACCTTGCCTGTCGCGCAATTGCAATTGCCATGATCGTCGAAGCTCAGCCCCGGCCGGGTGCTGGGCAGCACGCATCTGCTGCAATAGCGCAAGCTGGTCACTGCGCGAACTCCTCAAGAAAAATCTTTGCGTTAATGAAGTAGAACAGAAACTTGCTTCTGCTGTTGGGCAGATCCGTCTTCCGCAAAAGCTCTTCGATCCGGCCACGTCGGACGTGCCGATAAATCGGACCGTCGTCGAGAAGCCATTCCCTCACCGCCGGATCCGCGACATCCAGCAGATCCATGATGGGGGCGTTGAAGCCCACCTTGCGCGGATTGTCGAGAATTTCTTCCGGAACCAATTGCCGAACGGCTTCGCGCAGGATCGTCTTGGCTCGGCCATGCTGGATCAGGTGGCGCGTCGGAATGGTCTGGCAGAATTCGAACAGGTCACGGTCGAGGAAAGGAGAGCGATTTTCGACCGAGTAATACATGGCATTCAGGTCATCCTCCCGCAGAATGACGGGAACGCTTTCGTGGAACAATTCGTTCGCCATGCGGTTGCGCAGCAGATCCGTGCAGTAGCGCTCCTCCGTGAACCCTTCCACAGAGGGTTCGGTCAGGAAATCGGCAAAGGCTTCGGCATCCAGGAAGATGTGCCCGCGGAAATCCGGATCCCGGATGAACAGCATCGGGTCCTTGAGATAGGGGTTGCGAACGATTCCAGCCTGCTCCCGGCGCCAGTCGCCCAGTGCCTCTTCAAAACGGACGGGGTCGTTGCGGACCGAATGGAGATAGGCGTTGTGATGGTCATAATAGCCGCTCAGCAGTTCATCGGCTGCGGTTCCGCTGATCGAGACCTTGTAGCCTGCAGCGGCGATCGCCTCCTGTACCATCCATTGGGCGTAATAGGTGATGGTGGAGACCGGTGCGTCGTGATGACGGACCTGCTCCCTAAGACGTGGCAGGAAATCGGAGCGCTCCAGGGCGATGGGCGTGAAGCGGAGGTTCTGGCGCTCCACAGCCAGTTCCACCATGGACCGCTCTTCGTAACGGCTGTCGGTGTTCATCACCGTGAAGCCGTGGACATCGAAGCCGAAGCGGTGACGGGCGATCCCGACCAGGGCATTGCTGTCAATCCCGCCACTGAGGCAGAAAGCCAGGGGGACATCGGAACGAAGCCGCAGTTCGACGGAACGCTCCAGCCTTTCCCTGACGCCGGCGACCGCATCCCGGAACCCCATGCCGTCATTCTGCCGGAAGGACGGTGACCAGTAGCGAACCGGCTGCCCCCGCCCGCCCGGCGTCAGGGCCACCACCGTGGCTGGCGGCACCTCTTCCATCGAATCGAAGAAGCTGTGCACGCGGCCGTCATGGCGCTTGTGCAGCGATTTGTAGCCGTTGACCAGATAGCGCCGGATCTGCCCCAGGTCGACCGCCGGACGGTGTCCGAGCAGGGCGAAAAGGAACTTCGGTTCGGAACCGAAAACGGTTCCGGTTTCCGTGGTCAGAATGTAGAGGGGCTTCTCGCCAAAGCGGTCGCGGCTGAGCAGCAGGCGCCCCGACCTGCCGTCGAACCAAGCGAAGGCCCACATTCCCTCGCAGCGGTCAAGGAAGCCTTCTCCATGCGCGGCGAGGCCACGGGCCAGGACCTCGGCATCACCGGAAGAGGCAAAGGCCAGGCCTTCGCTCTGCAAGTTTTCGCGCAGCTCCAGGTAATTGTAGATTTCCCCGTTGAAGGACAGAACTCCGTCGCCCGTCTCGAACGGCTGGTTGGAGCGGGGATCGAGGTCGAGAATGCTCAGCCGGCTGTGCAACAGGCAAACCCACCCCCCATCGGGCGTGCGCGCCGTCCATGAAGCACGCGCATCCGGTCCCCGGCGCCCCATCAAGGCAAGGCAGGCAGACAGATGTTCAGGGGGCAGGGGCTGGTGGCCGATATAGCCCGCAATTCCGCACATTGCCCCCGTCATCCCTTCTTCAAAAGAAAGCTTCCCAACACCAGCGCATCCAGGCCGCTGCTGAAGAAGGTGCGGATGGCATCCAGCGGACTGGTGACGATCGTCTCGCCTTTCAAATTGAAGCTTGTGTTGAGCACGATCGGCACGCCGGTGCGCCGATGGAATTCTTCGATCAAACCGCGGAACAGCGGGTTCTGGTCGTGGGCGACCGTTTGAAGGCGCCCGGTTCCATCCTCGTGGATCACGGCCGGAATCTGCCCGCGCCGCTCCGGACGAACCGGCAGGGCACGTTCCATGAAGCGGGTTGGCCGGGCGCCGACGAACCAGTCCTCCGCATGCTCCGCCAGAATCGCCGGGGCGAAGGGGCGAAAGCTCTCCCGATACGTCACCGTCTCGTTGACCTTATCCTTCATCGCAGGGGCACGGGGATCCGCCAGGATGCTGCGGTTGCCGAGGGCCCTGTCGCCGAACTCAAGCCGTCCCTGGAACCAACCGATGATCCGGCCATTGGCGATCAGTTCAGCGGCGGTGGCCGCCGGATTGGCAAGCCGCTCCGCAGGAAGGCCGAACTTGCTGAGCGTCGCTGCGATTTCCACATCGGCAAAACCGGGTCGCAGGCAGTTGTGCCGCATGACATAGCTGCGGCTTCCGCCGAACTTCTGGCAATGCGCAGGGAGGGCCGGGCCAAGCGCTCCCCCAGAATCGTCGGGGACCGGAGGAATGAAGGCTTCCTTGAACGGGGTGTGATCGTGAATCCGGCCGTTGGCCAGGCAATTCGGGGCGACGACGCCGGACAGCACCATGGCAGCGGCGTCCACGTCGCGCATCGTCAGGCCGGCATGGCTCAAGGCGGTCTTGATCCCCCGCGAAGGGAACCGTCTGGTGCGTTTTTCCCGCACCAGACGCTCCTCCTCGACCGCGAAGACAGGCTGCCCGTCGATCGACAGCAGTGAAGAGCTGTTGAATCCGGCCGCATTCAGCCCCAAGCCGACCCGGCTGCTCATGCAGATCCAACCAAGCTGCTGGTCCGGCTTCCATGCTCTTCCGTGGAACCGTTCCTCCAGATCCTCTTGTACCATTCGATGTAGCGGACGAACCCCTTCTCCAGCGGGAAGGACGGTTCATAACCGATCAACCGTTGCGCCTTGCCCACGTCGAGCGTGCCGCGATGCGGCATCAAGCGGTCGCGATCCTTGTGCCGCACTTCGATTTCCGGGAAGTGGCTGCGCAGGATGTCGACCATCTCATGGATGGAGCGGCCCTGCCCGAAGGTCAGGTTGAAGATTTGGTTGACCGACTTGTCGGACTGGATGATCCGGCTGACGCCATGGACGACATCGTCGATGTAGGTGAAGTCCAGCCGGTCGCTGCCGTCGCCATCCATCGTGACGGACAGGCCGCTCAACGCGTTTTCGATGAACACCTGTCCCACGCGGCGGCTGACGCAACGCTCTCCGTAGAGGGCGGACGGACGAACGATGGTGAACGGCAGATCGAAGACTTGGTTATAGGCGATCACCATCTTCTCGCCTGCGAACTTCAAGGCTCCGTAGATGCCGAGCGGTTCGCACGCAGAGTCCTCCGAAACCATGCCGTTGGTGAAGTTCCCGTAGACCATGCTGGACGAGAAGAAGATCAGGTGAGGCTTGGAGTCGCGCGCGTAGTCCAGCACATTTTCCAGCGTGCGCAGGCTGTGATCGAAGGTCGAGTAGGGGTCCTTGTTCGCCATGTTGGCATGCGCGACTGCGGAGAGATGGACGATCACATCCGGGCGCAACTCGTCCAGCAGCCGGGCCGTCATGTGGTAGTCGCGCAGATCCAGGATATGCAGGGGGATTTGCGCGGCACGCAGCAGGTCGAGCCGTTCATGGATCAAGGAAAGATAAAGCTCGCGCTGGGGCAGATTGTTGACGTTGCGCGAGAAGGCATTCAGGTTGTTGACCTGCAGGCTGTCCACAACATCGACGTGAGCCCCGAGCCGCTTTAACCCCAAGGCAAGGTTGTGCCCTATGAAACCGGCTCCGCCGGTGATGACAACCTTCTTGCCTGCAAGTTCCATTTTTCAATCACCCGAGTTGCGCCAGGCTGCGTTCGATAGCAGCGGCGATATAGAACATGTCGTCTTCTGCCAGATGCGGACCGACAGGCAAAGCGATCGAACAGCGGCTGATCCGTTCCGCGACCGGGAAATCGCCTGGGCGGGTGCCGTATTTCTCGCGGTAATAGGTCATCGCCGGCACCGGGCGAGGATAGTAGATGCTGGTGCCGACACCTTGTGCCTTCAAAGATGCGATGATGTCCTTGCGCCGTTCCGCCAGTTCTTCCGGCAGAAGCATGCTGAGGCAATAGGCGCTCTCGCTCTCCCCGCCATCGGTGGAAAAGAGTTCAACCGATTTCAGGCGCGCGAGAGCGACCCGGAGCACGCGATAGTTCGCGCGGCGGCGGGCCAGGAAACCATCCAACCTCTTGACCTGTTCAATACCGATCGCGGCTTCGATCTCGCTCATGCGGTAATTGAATCCCAGCGCGACCACGTCGTACTCTCCCGGCGTGGCCCGCTGTCCCATGTGGCGGTCGACCCCGAATGCACGCAGCAGCTTCAACTTTTGCGCCAGGGCCGCATCGCGCGTCAGGACGATCCCACCCTCCGCCGTGGTCATGTGCTTGACGGGATAGAAGGAGAAGCATCCGACATCGCCGGACAGGCCCGCATGCTGGCCGCCGATTTGGGTGCCGACGGCCAGGGCGCAATCCTCGACGACCAGAAGCCCATGGTGCCGCGCCACAGCGTTCACCGCTTCCATGTCGACGGGAACGCCCAGGTAATGCACCACGGCAATCGCTCGGGTCCGCGGCGTCACGGCCGCCGCGATCGCATCGACATCGATGTTACCGGTTGCATTTTCCGCATCTACGAACACTGCCCGCGCTCCGGCAAGTTCAACCGCATGGGCGGTCGCCGCATGGGTCTGTGCCGGGACGATGACCTCGTCTCCCGCGCCGATTCCAAGCGCGAAATAGACCAGGTGCATGCCAGCGGTGCAGGAGGAAACGGCAACGGCGTGGGGCGCGCCCGTCCATGCGGCAAAGGATTGTTCAAATTCCTCGGTCTTGGGACCATGCACGAGGATGCCGCCCGCCATTACTTGCAGCACTGCTGCCTGCTCGGGCTCCCCCATGACCGGTTTGCCGAAAGGTATGTTGCGCAGTTCCTCCACTTGGGCGTCCTTTGCCGTTACTTCACGTTTGGTTCGGATGTCAGGATTGATTAATTCCTAAGCTCATAATGATGCTAAAATCTTAATGCGGTTGCCAATCGGAAATTTTTGCCCCCCGGCAATTCTTGCCCATTGCCCAGGGGAGGGGCTGTTGCACAATGTCGCGCTGCCGGCCGATGGCTCCACGCCATCTTCCGGGGCATGATGGCTTGGCGCCGGCTATGCAAAATCGGCGATCCGACACCGGACGGCCGGCAGTCCCCGACAGGACTGAAGGTGCCGCATCGATCTTTTGGGGAATCATGGCAAGAACCGTCGATCTGATCCTGAATGGCTCGCGCTTCGTTGCCGCCGACGTCGGTGCGGCCAACGGACTTCCCCTGGAATGGCAGCCGCTGCTCGATTCTGCATGCCTTTACTGCGTCGAACCCGATCCGGATGCGGCCAGGAAGCTGGCGGACATGTACGGGACGAAACCCGGGATCCCATTGCGCGTCCTGCCTGTCGCCCTTTCCGGAACGGGAGGGTCGCGCTGCCTTCACCGAACGAACGTGCCGACCGGATCGTCCCTGCTGCCATTCGATACGGAGATGGCGAGGGATTATTGCGATCCGTCCTACTTCCATCCCTTCATCACGGTCGAGGTGGAGACACGGCGGCTGGGCGACGTCCTGGACGAGGTGGAGGAATCTCAGCTCGACCTGATCAAGCTCGACACGCAGGGCACCGAACTGGAAATCCTCCTGGGCCTCGGACAGGAACGACTTGGCCGCCTGCTCGGCATCGAGTTGGAGATCGGACTTCCCGGCGCCTACCGTGGCCAAGCTCAATTCCACGAGGTTCAGGCGACCCTCGTGGATGCGGGATTCGAACTGTTCGACCTTCGCCTTGCCCGTGCCGATCTGCCTCGACGGGGCGACGACCGGTTCTATCGGTCGCAAATCTTCAATGTTGGTCCGGGTGACAGATCGATCGCCTCGCGCTTGTGGGAAACCGATGCCCTCTTCATCCGCCATCCAGCCGCCCTGCTTGCCGACGGCGATGGGGCGGCCCTGCGCCGCCTGATGGTCGTGTACTGTACCTATCGCTTCTTTCCCGAAGCCTATCATCTGGTCTCGGTCGCCCAGTCCCACGGCATCCTTGACGATGAGGAGGCTGCCCGCACCCGCAGCGCCATCGTTTCCTGGCACGGCCATACGGCACGCGCCATTGCCCAGGGGGCTCTTCCCGTTACCTGGTAGGTGGGACGGACAGCGGGCGGCGGGGCGGCAGAACCGGATAGCACGGCGCAACCGGCCGCCCCTCCTGCATGGATCGTTCAAGCGCAAGGCTGACCGCCATGCCGGCCAGCACCTCTGCGGCCGGAAGCTCTCCGTCCGCCCCTGAGAGGATACCGTCGATGAAGCCGGGGATGAGATCCCCCTTTCCAATGCCGGGGTATGGCGTATCGATCGTCTGGGGCGGGGTGTTGGGATTGCGGTCGACGTACAGGAGCGCGCCCTCCCGCTGGTTCACGAATGTGGCTTCCGTTCCGTAGATGGCCAGATTGTGGTGATGGGGGAAGACGCACCCGAAATTGGCGGAGATCTTCGCCACCAGGCTGTCGTCGAAGCGCAGCAGGCCGACCATGGTGTCCGCATGGCGGAAGGCCGTTCCAGCGGTTGCCGCCCGGCTGCCATAAGCAAAGACCTCGACCGGGCGGCGCCCGCTCAGCCAAAGGATCAGGTCGATCAGGTGCAGCGCCCCGCCATGGGTCACCGAATAGAAGGGAATGCGTCCCCGCCAGCCGGCTGTCAGCTTTTCGACCCGGCCGTAGTTGTAATCCCCCTCCAGCAGGAAGAGCTCGCCGAATGTCCCGGTCAGGATCCGGTTCCGCAGATCCTGGAACCGTGGGGAGCGGCGCAAAATGAGATTGGATGACAGATGGAGGGCTGGATTGGCCGAAAGCAGACCGGCGATATCCTCCATCTCTTCCGCATGCAGACAAAGCGGCTTCTCCGCGAAGACATGCTTGCCGGCCAAAAGGGCCTGCCGGATCTGCGGGTGGTGGGCATCGTCGAAACTGGCGATCGACACCACGTCGATTCCTGGATCGCGCAAGATCGCATCGGCGTCGATGCTCGTCCCGATTCCGGGGTGCCGGGCTGCGACCTCCCTCAGCTTGTCCGGGTTGCTGTCGCAGATCGCCACCACATCGCAAGCCGGATGGCTGCGATAGCCATGGATATGCTGTTCGCCGACACCGAGCCCGATTACGGCGGCCCGCAGGCGATGTTCGCCGCCTTTCCTATTCGCGCTCATGCTGCTTCCCTTCGGACAAGGAATCATCCAGAGCGATGATGTCCTCCAGACCATAGCTCCAATGCGGGCGGTCCATTCCCCCCACGATCCGCGTGAACCGCTCAAGGTCCTCCGGACTGTCCACCGACAGCTGACGGCTGGCCTCGTCGCGATCCCATCGGCAGGATCTGATCGTGAAGCGGTCGGGATGGCGGTAGAAGTGACGGGTGACGTGCTCCCTGTCCCCGTCGTCCATGGCGGGATAGGCCCGCTCCAGGGCGGGCACGGACAGAACTTCGACCGACATGCCCTTGGGGAAGCTGCGGACCACCGTGTTGCTCGCCAGATCGCAGGGGACTTCCCCGAACAGTGCGGCCATCGTCGCAACCAGGGCCGGATCGAGAAGCGGGCTGTCCGCGCACAGGCGGACAAACGCATTTGCGCCATGAGCCTTGGCCGCTGCAAGCATCCGCCCCGCCACGTCATCGAGCGATCCGCGGAACAGATCGACTCCCCTGTCCCGGCACCAGCCGGCGATCGGATCGTCGGAGGGATGGTCGGATGTTGCGACGACAAGATGGTCGACCACGTCGCAGCGGCGCACCCGCTCCACCAGATGGTCCAGCAGAGTGCGTCCCGCGACGGTGGACAGAACCTTTCCAGGCAAGCGGGCGGAGCTCATCCGCGCCTGGATAATCGCGAGATCGACCAATTCCCTCTCCTTGCTGCCAGCGGGCCTGCGGTGCCTGATCGGGTCACAAGTGGCTGCGCATGATCTCGTTGAACCAAGCGGCCCGGGCTTCCATGCAATGGTCCCGCAGACAGCGCTCCTGCGCTCGCCGGGCCATCGCCTTCCGCTCGGCCGGATGATCCAGATAATGGCGGATCTTTTCCACAAGCTCGCCGATGCCGGTGTAGGTTTCCACCTCCCGACCCGGCGCGAACAGGCTGTTCAACTCCGGGCCGGTTTCGGTCAACAGAAAGCCGCCGACCCCCGCCGTCTCGATGATCCGGAAGTTCACGCCGGGCACCGTCAGATCGATATGCACGTTCAGGACGATGCGGCCGGCCTTGAGGCAGCGGTACATGTCGAGACCCCATCGGGCTCCCTGGTCGAGGCGGGAAAGCTCTTCCGGCACCGGGGAATGGGCGGCAAGAAACAAGGCAAGCCCGAATGGCGGCTCTCCGGTCGCGGCAGCCTTCGCCAAGTCGCTCAGGCAACGCAGGCGAGAGCCATGATCCCGGGTGATCTGCCCAGTGAAGACGACATCGTTCTGCTCTGGTACATCAGCGACCAGGTCGGCGAGAAAACGCGGGAAACCCGGCCGGTATGGTTCCGAAGCCCGCGCGCCCAGCGCAAGCGCGGCCTTCCGATAAGCCTCGTCCCCCGACAGCATGAGGTCATAGCCCTGCCAATCGGTTCCGGGCGGAATTTCCGCCTGCCGCCAGCCGACGACCAGTCTTGGCTTCCAGGTCAGGCTGCGAACCCAGCGTCCATCGGTCAGGATCGGATCGCCGAGGTAAAGAATGTCAGGCCGGAACTCCTCGACCTGTCTGGCCAGAAGCGCCAATTGCTCCTGGCGGCTGCGCGGCGCCGGCAGGCCATGCTCCATCGCCCAACGACCCTGCGCCGGCAGGTAGTTCATCACGGCCAGGAACGTCTCATAGCCCAAATCCGGGAGGACCGGCGTCAGGATCTGCCCTGCGGCAAACCCATCCAGGCGGAGCAGCCGCATTTGATTTTCGTAGTCGAGTGCCTCAAGCTCTGGATGGCGGGCACAGAACTCCGCAAGGTAACGATCATAGAACGTAAAGGTCTGCATCAGCCGCATGATGTCCTCTCCCCTTTCTATTCCAGGGGATAGAGGAAGATCGAACGCGGGTCTTTCTTTTCGCTCTCCAGCAGAGTCTCTGCTCGCTGCAAGATCTCGTTGCGCAACAGGGCGAGTGCATGCGCCACCGCGACGGTATCCAATTCCCGCGCAGCTTGTTCAATGGTTCTGTCCAGCGTCCGTGCGAGATTGAAGACAGGATCGCTGTCCTCTTGCGCAGTCGGCATCATCATTCATCTCCACACATGGAGGATTTTCCGATCTTCGGTTCGAGCAGCAGGTCCAGAACCGTGTCAAGATACGCTTCCGCCACGGCGGCGTGACCAGCAGGCGTCATGTGAACCGGGTCAAAGAACAGGGGCTGTGCACCCGCGGCGCCCAGAACCGGCGACTGCAGGTCGATCCAGCGCAGAGTGCCGCCTTCCTTCTTGCGCAAGCGCCGCCGCAAACGGGGATAGGCGGCCTGAACGCTGTCCAGCATCAGCCTGTAGTTCCCCCAGCGCGTCGCCCCGGCGAAATGCTCCATCCAGTCGCGGACGCCTTCCACCTCGTCCCGTGTCAGGTTCTTGCCGGCGGTGGTCGGTTGAAGGCCGAACAGAAAGGCTGCTCCCGTCGCCTCGGCGAGGGCGGCGAACTGCCTGACCCTGACGAGGAACGCTTCCACGATGCGGTCGAGAGCGGCGGCATCCGGCGGCTCTTTTGCAAGGCGAAGTGCCTGATCGTGCACATGGCAATAGAGGAACGCGTAACGGGACAGCAGTTCCGGATCGATGTTCGGAGCGTAGAAGAAGTCGTTGAAACCGCTGTGGGACAGAATGACATCCGGGCGCGCCGCCTGGGCGAACAGGAGCAGCGAGCGCATCTCGTCCAGGATGGAGTGGCCGCTGATGGCGAAGTTCAGCACGGTAACCCGCTCTTCCCGGCCCGCTTCGGACAACCGGGAGTTCAACCGACGCTCCAAGACTTGTGTAAAGACATCGTCGTGGAAGCACCGCCAACCGAAGGCGGCCGATCCCCCCGTTACGGCAACGACCCGGTGCATGGGATGGCGATCGCGCAAGCGGTCGAAACGACCACCGATCCGGTAACCCAACGAGTCGATCGGGCCGATTTCATTGCTCATCACCTGCAGCGAGCCGTAGGCATAGCGCAGTACCGTGCCGCCGGTGGCTGCCAGCGACTGGGACAAATGATGATCCCGCAACTGAGGCTGGCAGTGATCATCGAGACGGGCGATGAACCGGCCGTCCTTGCCTTCTTCCAAACGCCGCAGCGCAGTCCCTTGGTGGTCGACCGACAGCGACCACGGTCGCATGACCTTTGGAAAGCGGCGGAACAAGGCTTCCTGCTCCGCTGCAGGTTCCGACGGACAGTCGACGAACAGGATCAGGCGCCCCGTCCAGTCCTCCTCCTCCTCCAGGCTGGCCCGCCGCTCCGCAGAGACGAGGGGAGCGAGTGCCTGCGCATCCTTGCCCAGCAGGTAGACCAGCTCTCCGAAATGACCGAAACGCCGCTCCAGCATGTCCAGGAGCAGCCGATACTGCAGCAGCGGAAAGCGGGCCCGCGGGATCACGACCAGAACACGGCTCCGCTCGCGCAGCAGGGCATGAACCAGATCGAGGACAATGGCTCGTCCATCGTCGGGCAGAGTCCACAGCAGGCCCTCCACCTGATCCAGAAGCTCGTCGTCGGACAGCGGACTGGCGCCAACCCCGATCTCCAGTCCGGATGGCCAGGAATCCTGAACGACCAAGCCCTGATGCGACATTCCAAACCGGACGACAGCGACGGGCTCACCGGCGGCAAGCACTTCACCGTCGTCGGGAACCATGAAAAGGCTACGGCGGATGCGGTCCAGAAACTCCGTCGGAACGGCATGACCCGCTTCCACACATATGCGCAGCCGAGTCATTCCGGCATCCCGAATTTGCGGACCACATGGGTTCCCAGCACGAGATAATCGATACCGCTCGCCAGAAAGGTCGCCATGGCATCCGCCGGGGAATTGACGATGGCCTCCCCCCTCAGATTGAAGCTGGTATTCAGCAGGACAGGCGTGCCCGTCCTCTGGCCAAAAGCATCGATCAGCCGGTAGAACCGGGGATTGGCACGTTCACTCACCAGATGCACCCGCGCCGTGCCATCCACATGGGTGACGGCGGGAATCCGGTCACGCATCTCCTGCCGGACAGGGCAGACGGAGATCATGAAATGTTCGGGTCCGCTTAAGGGCAAGGCGGTTGCCGGCAGATCGAAGAATTCCGAAGCCCGCTCTTGCAGCACCGAAGGAGCGAAGGGCCGGAACGGCTCCCGGAATTTGATCTTCTCGTTGACGCGGAGTTGCATGTCCGCGCCAAGGGGGGAGGCCAGGATGCTGCGGCAGCCCAGGGCTCGAGGTCCCCATTCCGCCCGTCCCTGGAACCAGCCCACCACGCAACCACGGGCCAGGTGATCCGCCACCGCCTCGATCATCGCATCCGGATCGTCGTAATCCGCCGCGTCGAGACCCGAGCGGTCAATCGCCTCCAGGATTTCCTCTTCTCCATAGGACGCGCCAAGATACGGGTCGACGAAGGCGGGAGATCGGCTCCCTCCGGACTGGTGGTGGACTTGCAGGGCGGCACCGAGAGCACCGCCGGCATCTCCCGCAGCCGGCTGAACGAACAGCCGGCACCCCAGTTCGTTCTGCAGCCGGTTGTTGGCGACGGAATTCAAGGCGACACCGCCGGCCAGGCAGACGTTGCGCATCCCGGTTTCGCGCATGGCACTTCCGACGATATGCAGGATCACGTCTTCCGCACAGCGCTGAACGCTGGCGGCAATGTCCGCATAGTGACGCGACTGTTCGTCGCCGCCCGAACCGCCCGAACCGCCCGGCGAAGGGGCGAACGGTGCATCCGGCTGCCGGGGCGGTCCGAACAGGTCGATCAATCCCTGGCTGAAAGGAGTGGCTTCCAGGTTACGGAATAGGAAAAGCGACTGGTCCAGGGTGAAGGTGCCATCCTCATGCAGATCGAAGAGGTCGAGCAGCTTCCGGGCATGGCACGGCTCTCCGAAGCCTGCCATGCCCATCACCTTGTACTCCCCCTCATTGACCTCGAACCCCAGGAACGCGGTAAAAGCGCTGTAGAAAAGCCCGAGGGAGGACGGGAAGTTCACCGTGCGAAGCTTGGTCAGACTGGTTCCGCGGCCGATCGAGATGGTGACCGTCTCGTGTTCTCCGACACCGTCCAGGGTGATGACCAGTGCCTCTTCGAAAGGGGAACAGAAGAAGGCGGAGGCGGCATGGGACTGGTGATGCCCGATGAAGTGCAGGCGGTCGGCCGGCAGCCCGATTGCCGCGAGCCGCTCGTGCACAGAGAAATGACCCTTCGCCAGCCACCGGGCCGCCACCTCCACAAAGCGCGCTTTTCCCGCCTCATCCTCAAGAGGATTGGAGGTTAGGACACGGTCCAGTTTCAGTATAGGGCGTTCATAGAAGGCAATCGCATCCAAATCCTGCTTCGAGATACCCGAAGTCTCCAAACAGAAGTCAATAGATTTTTCTGGTAAAGATGGTGAATGCTTCACTCGGGAAAAGCGCTCTTCTTGAGCCGCCGCGACAACTTCGCCATTCTTGAGCAGCGCAGCCGCAGCGTCATGGTAGTCGAACGAGAGACCGAGCAGGTAGCGCGACATTTCAGCAGTCCATAGCATTTCGGCTAGTCTAACCCATTCGGTCGGGAATAGCATCCCGCAGAGATCGACGATAGGCTGCCGGTGCCGTTCGATCGTCTTCACGTCCAGCGCCCGAATGGGTCCGTCCGGAAAGCTTTTCCCATGCCGAACCGTTCTTCGCCGCCTTCTCTGGTTCCCCAGATCGACTATGCCCACCATCCCGGATTCGTGGACATCGCCGTCTGCCCAGGCGATCCGGCAATGTCCGCCTTGGTGGAGGATGCGGAGCGCTCGGTCGCCGCTGCACTGCGTGAGGTCAAGCACCCTAACGCCCGTTTGGAACCGCTGTTCGAGAGGATGATCCGGCTCCCGGTCGAGCGGCTTTTCCACGCGGTGGCCGACGGAGCACAGGAAGTTCCCGAATCCGGCAAGGCGATGGAGAGCCTTGCCCAGATGAGCTTGAAGCGTCTGTGGGCCGATTTCCATCATGCCCGCCGGTCCGGAGGCTACCGTTTCCTGGACATGACGCTCCGCGAAGAAGCCATGTACAGCGAATTGAGGACGAAGGGCTATGTCTGCGGCCGGTTGGAGGAGGACGATTTGACCGCCCTGCAGGGCGGTCTCCAGCAGGCCAGGGCCCAGGTCAGGGCGCGGCAGGCGGAAGGTGGCCTGCGTCGCGAGGACCTTTCCTGCAACGATGTCGGACCGGAGTTCCATGCTCTCTTCGCCGAGATCCTCCGGCGCTCGGGCATGGTGCGGGCGGCTTCCAACGCGCTCTGCCAAAATCTCGACTATTGGGGATTCACGATGGAACTGTCCGTGCCGCAGTCCCACTGGTGGAAGGGGCGGTACGGCGACCTGCGATGCGAGTCCAACCACACCGCTTATTATCATGGGGACGAGGGAAGCGACCTGATAAAGGTGATCATCTACCTGTCGGATGTGAGCGACCGAAATGGGCCGTTCAGCTTTCTGCCCGGAAGCTGGCGCGTGGCCCCGCCCCACCTGCAGTTCGCCGTGTCGCGTGTGGTCGACGCCCTCTACATGCCCATGGGCTATTCCGACATCGGCGGTCATCCCCACACCCTTGCAAGCAGGGAAGGACGGAAGCATTTCGCTGTTCTTCCGCCTGAACTGCGGCATGTCTCCCACTGGGGCAATGATGTGGTCCCCGGTTCCGGCCTAGAGCAGGCAGTCATGAAGGATGAGAGCCGGATGACCGGGAGCGCAGGCCGCTTCATCCTGTTCGATGGCGCAAGGCTCTTCCACCGCGGCGGCCTCGTGGAAAGCGGAGAGCGCTGGGCATGCCAGGTTATTCTGAGGCCGGTATGATCCTGCCGCGGTCTGGACGTGCGCCTTTGAGCGCTTCTGGCCCCTGCTGGGGTTCTTGTCCATCGTCGCCGTCCGGCTTCTGCAGATCCGCAAGGCGGCACGCTGGCCCCCGGAGGCCACCAGCGACGAGCCGGAAGGCGCGGTGCGGTTGCTCGCCGCTGCCTTGAGATACCCCCGGCGGCTGTCACCAGCCACCGGGACTTTCATCGCGGCGTCGCTCGCCTTGGCGGTTTCCTGGCCCGCAAACGCGATGGCGAGCCGGGCTGGCAGACCTTGCGGTTTGGCTTTGAACGCCTCTTTCTGCTCATGCTCGGCGCTCAGCTCGCTTCCGCGCTCGATCCCCCGAGATGTGGGTAACGGCAAGGCCTGAAGGCAGGGGGAGGTTCAGTTTGCTGGTGACCTCGCTCCTCGGACGGGGATCACGCTTTGCGAGATCGGCTCTCGGTGTCCTTTCTGCCGGGGGAAGGTCGGGTGCTCATCATTCGGCTCCCTTGGACGGTTCATGGCCGAACCCCCGATCCGGATCGGCGCGTCGGACAAAGGCGCACAGCGTGTACTTGCCTGAAGGCTCACGCAAGCGTTCCAAGGAGACAAGAGCGAAGCCCGCGCGCTCGACCAGAATTGCAAGGGACACCGGGGAAAAGACGTGATGATGTTCGATGAAGAACTCTTCCCGGTTCTGGCTGACAGGAGCGGTGGCAGCGGCGGTGTCGGGCACCTCGATATAAATGAAACCGTTTGCGTTCAGTAGGGGATGGGTCCTGGCAAGCATGCCTAGGGGGTCTACCACATGCTCCAGTACCTTATTGAGAGTGATGGCGTCAAAAGTTCCCAGCGCGGTTAGGTCGAGCGCCATGAAGTTGCCAACGACCGCGGCACACCCCACCACATTGCGGATGTGTTGGGCGGCACGAGGGTCGGGATCAAGCGCAACACATGACCAACCTCTTCCTGTCATGCCCCAGGGGAAGACGCCAAGCCCCGCGCCGATGTCCAGAAGCGCCGGCTCCTTTTCGAGGTGAGAGCCGATTCCCACTCGGCTGGCGAATGCCACTATCCGCTGCACGCGGTGGGTGTTGTCAGACCGTTCTGGCGGTAAGGCTACGATGCGTTCGAAACTGTGGCGCATGCCGTCTGCAGAGCCATAGGTGGCATCTGCATAGGCGCCTTCGTACAAAGCCGACAGGTCCATGCTGTGGACCGAGCGGAAATGGCCGCAGTTGCGGCAGCGGCGGTACTCACGCCGGTATTCGGCGCCGCGCCAGTCAAAGCGGGTTTCCCCAGGTGGGGGCGCGTCATAGGTTAGTGCCACATCCGCGGCAACGGCGCTGCAGATCGGACAACAATTGTCGGGTCTCGTGAGAGCAGCACCGGCATCATCCAAAGCAGCGAGCAGTCTGCCAATCTCGGCATCGGTGTCCAACCACTGCACAACCCGCAGCCCTTCGTCGGCCATGTAGCGTGCAAAACTTGCCTCCTGGCCATGATCCACCAGCAAAAGAAACAAATCTCCAAGCTGATTCAGCGCCAGAAGCCCCCGCAGCCCGTCACGTGTGAGCCGCCCGTTGAGCGACGGTGTGGCGTAGAAGCCCCAGGATTTGCGGAGAACATCATACTCGACGCCAGCTTCTGTAATACAGGTCACCTGCTCGTCAGGATCAAGACGCAGCCGGCCACAATCGGCCAAGGTGACGGTTGATCCGAAACCAACCGAGAACCGGCGCGGCGGATCGACGGGATCAAAATTCATTCAGATCTCCGAAGACGTACTGGAAAACAATGAGCACAGCGAACCATGTGCATCGCCGCTGGATAGGCAGAATCCAATCATGGAAGGCATGGCTTTGTCCGCTTTCGTCTTAGAAGAACATCAGGAATGGAAAGCAGGTTTGTTTGGTTCTTGATCACCAGAACGGATCCTGCGGTCAGGTATGCAGCAATTGCCACGCAAGTGGTTACGGCCACCACTTTTGACATTGTATCAACTGGCAATGGAAGCCACAACCTGAACCACGCTGGGTTTGTCGGAGGCTCCATCTTCTGAGAGAGCGGGGTCATCATGACGAAACCGACATCATCCAAATACGCCCCTGAAGTCCGCGAACTTGCGGTTCGGATGGTGTTCGAGCGCGAAGGCAAGCATGCATCGCAGTGGGCGGCGATCAGCTCGATTGTGGCGAAGATCGGCTGCAATCCCGAGACCCTGCGGAACTGGGTCCGGCAGGCCGAGCGTGACCGGGGCAAGCGGCCCGGTCCGACAACGGACGAACAGGAGCGGATCAAGGCGTCGGCGTATTTCGCCCAGGCGGAGCTCGACCGCCCGTTCAAGAAATGATCGCCTTCATCGACGCGCAGCGCGTTGTTTAGGGGTCGAGCCTATCTGCCGCGTGCTGCCGATCGCCCCGTCGACTTACCACGCCCATGCCGCCCGTCGGGCCGATCCGACCAAGGCGCCAGCCCGCTCGCGAAACGACGCGGGGCTGAGTGTTGCTATCCGGCGGGTCTGGGACGCGAACTTCCAGGTCTATGGGGTTCGCAAAGTCTGGCGGCAGTTGCGGCGGGACGGCATTGACGTGGCGCGCTGCACGGTGGTCCGGCTGATGAAGCAGATGGGCTTGAAGGGAGCGATGCGTGGCAAGACGGTGCGCATCACGATCAGCGACAAAGCCGCGCCCTGCCCCGCTGACCGGGTGAACCGCCAATTCCGGGCGCCACGCCCTCCGTGGACGGCGTCGGCGATTCCTACGATAACGCCTTGGCCGAGACCATCAACGGTCTCTACAAGACCGAGGCAATCCGCCGCCGCGGATCGTGGCGCACCCTGGAGTGGGTCGACTGGTTCAACAACCGGCGCCTCCTCGAACCCATCGGCAACATTCCTCCCGCCGAGGCCGAAGCGCGCTACTATGCCCAAACCGAGGACGTCGCTATGGCGGCGTGACTCAACACAAATGGCCTCCAGGAAACTCGGGGCGATTCATGATGGCTTTGCTCGATGCCTGTCCAACCTTGACCGCAGCATGTGACGATGCTCCATAATCTGACTGTTTCGGGTGCCCCTCCGGAGAATGACCGGCTTCGGGTTGTTCCCCAGCCCTTCGAGATGGCGTTCCTTGGGGGGCCTGTCTGGCGGGCCTTTGCCGAGGATGCGGTTCCACCAACACCAGAGGATGCGAGTTCCCTGGTCCAGGCCGCTGAATCCGCCGGCGTGAAGTTGATCGTCTGCCGCGTGCCATATGGCACGCGCTTGAGCCAAGTGCTGGCTGACGCTGGATTCCGTGCGGTGGAAAACTTGGTAACCTTTCGTCGCGACCTTGCCCCCTCCCTGTCCTGTCCCGAGAGTCCAGTCACTCCCGCCCTGCCGGGTGACCGTCCGGGCTGCATTGATATTGGACGCACCGCTTTCCTTTTCGACCGCTTTCATCGGGATGTTGGTCCCGAGGTTGGGGATGCGATCAAAGCAGCCTGGATTGACAACGCCTTTGCAGGACGGGCTGATGTGATTCTGGTAAGCCGCAGCCAAGGGCGGCCCACCGGGTTTGTTTCCTGTCTAGAACGTGGAGATACTGCGGTTATCGACCTTATTGCCGTCGCCCCGGCTTGGCAGGGGCAAGGCATCGGACGGTCGTTGATTTGTGGAGTGCTGGCCCATTACACGGGCCGGCTAGGCCGTGTCCAAGTGGGAACACAGGAAGACAATTGGGCATCCTGCCACCTCTACCACTCCCAGGGGTTTGAGATAATTGATCGACATACGACTTTCCATTGGTCGCCCCGCTCTCCTTCTTGAACCGCTGTGAGGCCGCGACCATCACTGTTGCCGACATCTCTTCACTTCATGGTGCCGGACGGCTACCTGCCCGCGACGGATTTTCGCTGAATGCCCGCCGGACATATCGGCCGGGGCGTGGTCCCGCCGCACCGCACGGCTGGGCAACCTCCAACGCCGGATTGGTTTGGCGCTCGGCTGGCGCAACGATTAGCGATGCCGGCCAGTGGCGACACGCTCCTCCGGCCAGTCCGCCGGACCGAAGCTGCTCCGCGCCCTGCCCTGCACATTGTCGGAATCGACGACTTCGCGTGGTGCAAGGGCAACCGCTACGGCACCATCTTGGTGGACCTGGAACGGCATACTGTCATCGACCCGCTTCCAGACCGCGACGCGGACATCGCCGCCCGGTGGCTGATGATGTTGGCCAGCGAGTGCACCGTGCGCGTTGGATCGCGCGGGTCCTCAATGCAGCCGGCCGGCCGATTGGCAATCCCCAGCCGCTTTGCCACCTCCCGCAGCACAAGCAGCCCGCCATCGGAGGACAGCTGCCCGCCATCGAAGCGCCCGATCACCGGCTTTCCAGCCAGAGGTGACAGACCGGGCAGCGGCGGGGTATGATCAACCCTGGCGGGTGGACGCTCCGGAAACGGTGGGGATTGGTTTCAGCACCCAAATCCTAAGGCCGATCAACCGATGCCGCTATATCCGCTAACCCTCATGAATTTCCCCGGCTAGCAAGGAACCACACAAGTGCCTGAAAAGTACCTGGAAATTCTACGGTCCCTTGTTGACCTGTGCGCCAGGATTCCCAATACGCCGATGACCGCTCAGGCGCGAATTTCCGCTTTGGCAACGATGAATCTGCGATATGAAGCCATCCAGACGAACCGCAACCTGAGTGAACATCCCTACATTCTGACTGAGACTTTCGTCGTCGATGCGATTCGCCATATTCAGGCCTGGAGTGAATCACTCTACGCGGAGTCCGTGGACAATGGATTTCCGACAGCCCGCAAGGGTGATATGGAAGAAATGCATGAAGACCTCTTCCAGAAGTTGTGGACCCAATACGACATTGATCAATACAAACAGGATCGAATTGCGCGCTACGAACGGCGGATCGACATCAACGATATACGCCCCTTGGTTGAAGGCCGGGATTGTATCGATTTCGGATGCGGCCACGGCAACTTCGCCCACGCCTTGATCAATCGTGGCGCCCGGCGAGTGGTGGGGATCGATTACGGCGAAGGTAGCCTGCGTCACGCCGAGACGATGCGCGACATCCTGGGGGTTTCCGAGGACCGCATTCTTTTCCGCCATGCCACCGTTTATGATACCGGGGAGCCCGACGGGACCTATGATTTTGCGATCCAGAACGGTGTCTTTCATCACCTGGACGATGAGGATCGCGCCTACCGTGAGGTGTATCGGGTACTGAAGACCGGAGGCTGGTTCTGGGTCTACACCGACGGGAAGGGGGCGATCAGCCATCATCTGTGGGACGCCTCAAGGGCCGCCCTGAGCAATGTTCCCCCTGATTACATCATCGCTCAACTGGCGAACCTCAATCTTTCCATTGGCAAGCGCTATCATCTGGGCGATGGCTTCAACGCCATTTACCGCCACACCACCTGGGAGGAAGTGACCGAACGGCTTGGCCGGATGGGATTTGGCAATTTCCGTCGTTTGACCGGCGGGTTCCCTACCGATTTCGACCATGATGCCATCGTCGCCGACCACTATGGCAAGGAGAAGTTCGGTTCGGGCGATCTGCGCTTCGTCTGCCAGAAACTCTGATACCGAGTCCCAGTAAACGTGAAAGTGCGGATCAAAATCCGAGGCTGGGGCAGATCGAGGGCTTCAGCCCGCTCCTCGGGGTTTTTGACAGGAGTTCGCCCTACCCGTTGCCGCTGCCATTCTCTTCATCGGCAGCGGCCTCGCCCAACACTGAAGACCGCCCCCTGGAGTTGCCGGCATCAGGGCTGGTGGGTCATGTCGAAACTCTCGGCATGGTCTCTAGCCCCCGGTAGAACTGTGACGTTACGCCAGCACGACCGTCGCCTGGCCGCTGACCGTCCGCATGGCATTGCGGGTATCCACGATCAGGGGAACGCTGTCGGTCAGCAATTGGTAGTCGACCGCATCATGATCCGTGCAGACCAGCGCGGCGTCATAGACCGACAGCCCTTCAGCGGTCAGGGCCACGCTTTGTCGTCCGGTATAGTGGGCGTGCTCCCTCGTCGGAGGAATCACAGAAACATGGGGGTCGTGGTAATCGACGACGGCTCCCCGCTGCTCCAGAAGGTCCAGCAGGGCAAAGGCCGGACTCTCGCGGATATCGTCCACATTCTTTTTATAGGCAAGGCCGAGCAACAAGATGCGGCTGCCCTTCAGGCTCTTGGCGGAGTGGTCGTTGAGGGCGTTCTGCAGGGCTTGCGCGACATAATCCGGCATTGCGGAATTGATTTCACCTGCCAACTCGATGAAGCGCGTGTTGAGACTGTATTCACGCGCCTTCCAGGTCAGATAGAATGGGTCGATCGGGATGCAGTGGCCGCCCAGGCCGGGGCCGGGATAGAAGGGCATGTAGCCGAAGGGCTTGCTCTTGGCCGCTTCGATCACTTCCCAGATGTCGATTCCCATCCTGGCGAAAACCATCTTCAGTTCATTCACCAGAGCAATATTGACAGAACGGAAGATGTTTTCGGTTAGCTTGACCGCCTCGGCCACTTGGGCAGAACTGACCGGCACCACCTGCGAGACGACTTTATCATAGAGAGCGCACGCGATCCGCCCGGCATCGGCGCCGACACCACCGACAACTTTCGGGATTGTCCGGGTTGTGAACTTGACATTGCCGGGATCCTCCCGTTCTGGCGAGTAGGCAAGGAAGAAATCATGCCCGCTCTTCAACCCGCTCCGCTCCAGGATGGATTGCAGGATTTCCTGGGTGGTCCCCGGCCATGTGGTGGATTCCAGGATCACGACCTGACCCGGACGAAGATAGGGGATCAATGCCTCCGCCGTCTTTTCGACATAGCTGAGGTCCGGCTCACGCTGTTTGGTCAGAGGGGTCGGCACGCAGATGATCAGGGCATCGGCCTCCGACAGATCGGCCATGCCGTTGGTGGCCCGCAGGCGCTTTTCGGCAACCAGAGAAGATAGCGGTGACGCGTCGATGTGAGCGATGTAACAGCACCCTTGGTTCAGCTGCTCGCACTTGGCTTGGTCGATGTCATATCCGATGGTGCGGAATCCGGCCTGCCCGAATGCTATGAGCAATGGCAGTCCAACATAACCAAGGCCGATCACACCGACGACAGCCTTCTTGGCCTCGATCTTCGCAATCAGATCGTCAGAGGACATCGAAGGATTCGAAGCGAAGTGGGCGTGCAAGTAGAGACCTTTCTGTGCTGGCTCGCCGTGCGGCAGCCGGAGGGAAGCGGCTGTCTGGCGCCGCTGAAAGAAGACAGGCGGAGTGTTTCACGGCGCAGTCTGAAACCGCAACCAATGCTCGCTGCCGATAAGCCGAGATGCTTCGCCCTTTCCCTTACCCCACGATCTTCCACGACCCGTCGGGCTGGCGGCAGGCGGTGCCGAAGGCCTGTTCGGTGCGGCCGCCGACGACGATGGTCTGCTGGAACTCGCGGCAGTAGGAGCCGGAGCCGTCATAGCCGTCGCGCACCGGCACGATGGTGCCCTGGTTGCCGGACTGCGGGTTGTTCCAGCTGATCCGCTGGCCGATCGGCGCGCTGTAGGCCTGATAGGCGGCGCGGTCGGCATATTGCTGGTCGGCGCGGTCGAGCGAGGCGCCGATCTCACGCCCCGCAAAGGCGCCCAGCAGCGTGCCGATGCCGACCGCCACCAGCTTGCCCGAACCGCCGCCGAAGCGCGAACCGATCAGGCCGCCGGCGACGGCGCCGCCGACGGTGCCGACCCCCTCCTTGGTGCCCATCGACCCGGTCTGGCAGCCGGCCAGCATGGTGGACAGCGCAAGCACGGCGACTGCAGCGATACGGGTGGGGCGGATGTGGGCACGCATCGGAGTGGGCTTTCTTTTTTCCAAAGGGCGCTGTCTCCGTTTATAGCGCAAGCGTTGCCTTTTGTGCAGCCGGTCCATCCCGTTTTCCCGTCGCATTTCCGTGCGGCCCGCTCCTGTCCGACCATCAACGGGTGTCTTGCCATCCACCCGCTCCTGCGGCTATCTAGACGGAATGTTTTCACCACCATGAAGAGTGATCGTATGGCGGCCTATCAGGGAAGCCTGCCATTGATGGGCGGCCTGTCGATGCGTCATCCCCGGCCTTCGGACGATGATTTCCTGCTGGGGCTGTTCATGGATGCCCGCCCCTGGCTCGCCCAGGCCCACCAGGACCGCGATTTCATCCGCACGCTGTACGAACAGCAGTACAGCGCCATGCGGACCGGGCAGGAAACCCGCTATCCGCAGCATCTGGATTTCGTCGTGGAGAAGGTCGGGCAGCCGGTCGGCCGGATCGTCATGGATCTGGGGCGCTGGGACTGGCGCGTGGCCGAGGTCGAGATCCACAAGCTCGCCCGCGGCAAGGGCATCGGCACCGATCTGCTGCGCAGCCTGCAAGGCTCGGCGATGGAGCTCCGCCTGCCGATGACCCTGTCGGTGAACGAAACAGACACGCGCGTCCACTGGTTCTACCACCGGCTGGGCTTCGACCTGCTGGTGCAGGCTCCGCCGATGCTGGAGTTGATCTGGCTGCCGCCCGGCCATCCGGGCATCCAGCATCTGCCGCCGCAGATCCTGCCGCCCCAGCTGCGGCAGGGCGGCGTCGCCAGTGCCCCGGCCATGCCGAAGGCCGGCCTTTGAAATGAGAACCGCCGCTCCCGCATGGGGGGCGGCGGTCCGAAGGCCGATTGCGCGGTTGCGGTCAGTTCATGACGAGTTCGAAGCAGGCCCGTGCCGGGTCGCGTGGAATCGACCGGACGACGAAGAACGGCCCCATCGTCCCCTCGGTCGGGTGATCGATCAGGTAATTGCCGTTCCCCACCCCGCTCTCCCCCGGCGTTTCGAACGTCAGGGCGAAGGATGTCCGCTTCGCCCAGCGGGGGGTGAACTCCGGCCGTTCGATAACAACGGTCAGTTCGACCTCGGCGATCAGGGACCGATCCTCCGGCGCCAGAAATCGGAAGGTCTGGCCGATATGCGGGATGAAGGGTTCGGCGGACAGCGTGCTGTAATCGGCGGTCATGGCGGGCGTTCCGGAGGCAGGGTGGCGTTTTGCGGGCGAAAGCGCCCCGGCCCGCAGAACGCGGAACCGGGGCGCCAGCCTATGCTCAGTCGCGGGTCGGGAAAATACCCATGGTGACGATGTACATGGTGACCGCCAGATAGGGCTGCAGGTTCGTGAACGGAGCCGGCGTTGCCTGACCGCCGCCCGGCGACACGGCGACCGTGCCGCCGCCGCCGGCGACGGTGACGGTGCCGGTGGCGTTGCCGATCAGGTTCGCACCGCTACCGGGGGCGGTGGCGGTGTAGGGGCCTTCGGTCTGCCAATCGGTGAAGGTGCTGGCGTCGCTGACCTTGACGCCGCCGAGATAGTTGGTGCCGACCCCCGGCGTCGGCAGGTTGGCCTGCGCCGTCGAAATCGGGATCGTCACGTTGGCGTTGATGGTGGAGCTGGACGAACCGCCGCCCGGCGTGAAGCTGGCGGCGTGGGTGTGCACCGGCAGATTGGTCAGGTTCAGCGTGCTGGCCGCCGTACCGCCGCTGGAAGCGACGTTCACGGTCGCATTGTTCAGATAGGGGCTGACGCCGGACCCCATGAGGACGCGGCCGCGCAGGTCTGGCGCCTTGAAATTCGGGTTACCGGTGCCGCCGTACAGGGTGCCGATGATCGCGTACAACGCCTGGTTCTGCGATACGGTCAGGTCCTGGCCCCAGCATTGGACGGTGCCCTGCGGTGCGAAAGCGCCGGCGAAGGGGAAGATCAGGCCGAGATAAGCGTCCATGACGAAACCTCCAATATGATTAAGATTGATTGATGCGGACACCGACGCGCCGCCGCGGAGTGCGATGCGAACCGAGGGACGCGCACGGTGAAAAGTGTGAGGTGATGCGAATGGGCAGGTTGCCCTTGCAGCCGACCGTCAGTCGCGGGTCGGGTAATAACCCAAGGTGACGATGTACATGGTGACCGCCAGATAGGGCTGCAGGTTGGAGAACGCAGCCGGCACCGTCTGGCCGCCGCCCGGCGACACGGTGACCGTGCCGCCGCCGCCGGTGACGGTGACGGTGCCGGTGGCGGTGCCGATCAGGTTCGCACCGCTACCGGGGGCGGTGGCGGTGTAGGGGCCTTCGGTCTGCCAATCGGTGAAGGTGCTGGCGTCGCTGACCTTGACGCCGCCGAGATAGTTGGTGCCGGCCCCCGGCGTCGGCAGGTTGGCCTGCGCCGTCGAAATCGGGATCGTCACGTTGGCGCTGATGGTCGAGGTGGAGGAACCGCCGCCCGGCGTGAAGCTGGCGGCGTGGGTGTGCACCGGCAGATTGGTCGAGTTCAGCGTGGTGGTCGCCGTACCGCCGAAGTTGCCGGGATTCAGGCTCGTGTTCAGATACGGACTCGCGCCGGAACCGACAAGGACGCGGCCACGCAGATCCGGCACATTGAAAACGGTTTTGGCATCACCGCCATACAGATTGTATACAAGAGAATACAACGCCTGATTTTGCTGTACGGTCATTTGCTGGCCCCAGCATTGGGCGGTGCCCTGCGGCGCGAAGGTGCCGGCAAACGGAAAGATCAGGCCGATATAAGCGTCCATGAAATAACCTCCAATATGATTAAGACCGATTGACGCGGACACTGACGCGCCGCTGCGGAATGCGACGCGAGCCGAGGGACGCGCACGGTGGAAAGTGTGGGGTGATGCGAATGGGCAGGTTGCCCTTGCAGCCGACCGTCAGTCGCGGGTCGGGTAAAGACCCATGGTGACGATGTACATGGTGACCGCCAGATAGGGCTGCAGGTTGGAGAACGCAGCCGGCACCGTCTGGCCGCCGCCCGGCGACACGGTGACCGTGCCGCCGCCGCCGGTGACGGTGACGGTGCCGGTGGCGGTGCCGATCAGGTTCGCACCGCTACCGGGGGCGGTGGCGGTGTAGGGGCCTTCGGTCTGCCAATCGGTGAAGGTGCTGGCGTCGCTGACCTTGACGCCGCCGAGATAGTTGGTGCCGGCCCCCGGCGTCGGCAGGTTGGCCTGCGCCGTCGAAATCGGGATCGTCACGTTGGCGCTGATGGTCGAGGTGGAGGAACCGCCGCCCGGCGTGAAGCTGGCGGCGTGGGTGTGCACCGGCAGATTGGTCGAGTTCAGCGTGGTGGTCGCCGTACCGCCGAAGTTGCCGGGATTCAGGCTCGTGTTCAGATACGGACTCGCGCCGGAACCGACAAGGACGCGGCCACGCAGATCCGGCACATTGAAAACGGTTTTGGCATCACCGCCATACAGATTGTATACAAGAGAATACAACGCCTGATTTTGCTGTACGGTCATTTGCTGGCCCCAGCATTGGGCGGTGCCCTGCGGCGCGAAGGTGCCGGCAAACGGAAAGATCAGGCCGATATAAGCGTCCATGAAATAACCTCCAATATGATTAAGACCGATTGACGCGGACACTGACGCGCCGCTGCGGAATGCGACGCGAGCCGAGGGACGCGCACGGTGGAAAGTGTGGGGTGATGCGAATGGGCAGGTTGCCCTTGCAGCCGACCGTCAGTCGCGGGTCGGGTAAAGACCCATGGTGACGATGTACATGGTGACCGCCAGATAGGGCTGCAGGTTGGAGAACGCAGCCGGCACCGTCTGGCCGCCGCCCGGCGACACGGTGACCGTGCCGCCGCCGCCGGTGACGGTGACGGTGCCGGTGGCGGTGCCGATCAGGTTCGCACCGCTACCGGGGGCGGTGGCGGTGTAGGGGCCTTCGGTCTGCCAATCGGTGAAGGTGCTGGCGTCGCTGACCTTGACGCCGCCGAGATAGTTGGTGCCGGCCCCCGGCGTCGGCAGGTTGGCCTGCGCCGTCGAAATCGGGATCGTCACGTTGGCGCTGATGGTCGAGGTGGAGGAACCGCCGCCCGGCGTGAAGCTGGCGGCGTGGGTGTGCAGCGGCAGATTGGCCAGGGTCAGCGTGGTGGTCGCCGTACCGCCGTGGGAGGCGACGGCCACGGTCGCGTTGTTCAGATAGGGGCTGACGCCGGCCCCCATCAGGACGCGGCCGCGCAGGTCCGGCACATTGAAATTGGTTTTGGCATCGCCGCCGTAGATATTGGAGACGAGGGAAAACAATGCCGCATTTTGCTGTACGGCCATTTGCTGGCCCCAGCATTGGGCGGTGCCATACGGTGCGTAGGTGCCGGCGAACGGGAAGATCAGGCCGAGATAAGCGTCCATGAGGAAGTCTCCAAACCGGTTGATGCAGAATTGTCGTGAGCGGCGATGAGCACCCACCGGCCGGAGGGAAGGCTCCGCGCTGGTAAGGTAGAAAGAATACGCGAATATTCTCTAAAAACGCTAGTCTGTCCACATCGCAGGGACAAGAGCTTGCCTCTCCATAAATATTAACCATTCAAAAATCATACTATTATATGTATGCGCATACCGATGTATGTGTATACGCGAGGGATTTTGACTGTTGCGGAGGAGTGCCGTGACAGATCTGAAACCTTTCAGTCAATATTTGACGAGATATTGCAAAATGAAGCGTACTCTTGGCCATGAAGGAACACGAATCGGACAAAAAAAACACAGAGACTCCGCAACCTTGAGATTTCACGGCGTTGTATGAACATGTGATTAGGTGGTATCTTCCCTCGGATATCACACTTATGGGTAACCGCTTTTGGCGCAAAGTCGGGCGGTCTGGTGAATGTCGGGGAGAGGGGCTATGGCGCGCATGCATGGGGCGAAGGGCGTTGGTGCGAACGGTGGCTCCGGCAAGACGCGCAAACCGTCCCGATCCCCGTCCAGGTTCGCCATGGCCCTGGAACAGCGCTTCATGTTCGACGCGGCCGGCGTGGCGACGGCGACCGATCCCGCGGCCGCGGTTCAACCGGACATCCACACCGACACGGCAGCGGCCGACCACGACGTGACGAAGACGGCCATCGCGGATGCGGTGGCGCCCGCCGCCGTCCCGGTGGTCGATGCGGCACCGGCTCCGCAGGTCCTGCGTCAGGCCGATCCGGCGGCGAACGGCGGGCGGAAGGAAGCGGTGTTCATCAACCGGAACGTCGCCGGCTGGCAGTCCCTGGTGGACGGCACGAACGCCGGAATCGAGGTGGTCCTGCTCGATGCCTCCCAGGACGGCCTGTCACAGATGGCCCGGTGGGCGGAGACGCACCAGGGGTACGACGCCATCCATATCGTGAGCCACGGCAACGAAGGTTATGTGAACCTTGGCACGCTGACGTTGGACAGCCAGTCGGTGCAGGTGAGGGGGGCTGATCTGGCGGCAGTGGGGGCAGCGCTCACCTCGGACGGCGATCTCCTTCTTTATGGATGCCAAGTCGCGGGTGGCAAAGGGGAAGCCTTTCTCTCCGCTATGGCGGAGGCAACGCATGCGGATGTTGCCGCATCGACCAACAGCACAGGCCCAATACAGCAGGGTGGAGACTGGGCGCTCGAAAGGACAAGCGGCGGAATCGAGGCTTCCAATCCGTTCACCAGTGATGAAAGGGCATCCTTTTCCACATTGCTGACGGCGCCGTTGACAGGCACTACAATGACGTTCGGCACAGCTTCGGGAGCGGTCGCCAGTGCAGCAAACAACGTCAGTGCGAATGACATTTACGCTGACGGCACCACTGCATCCCAAAGGAGTGGTCTGAACGTATCCGTAGTAAGCAGCGGAACCAATGGCATTAGTTACAGCCTTACCGACTCCACGCAATCTGGCATAGTCGGAATCGGCGACCCTGCCCTTTTCATTGGGGGTGGCACTGGAGCCATGAGTAGCATAACTTTTTCCAGCAACAATTCAAGCTCATTTGGACTGTCCTCTTTTGATTTTTTCTTTGATTTAGCAGGAACTGCGAAAAGCACATCAAATGCTGCAACAATTACTGTGACTGTTACGGGCGCAAAATCCGGTGGCGGGACCGCCACTTTTTCTAGCAGCTACACGGAGGAAACAAAATATTCTTTGAATTTCACATCATTATCTGATTTCAGTAATATTACGAGCTTTACGCTTTCTTATTCATCAAGCCCTATAAAATTGATGTTTGATGATCTTACTCTTGCAGCGGTCACTTCAGGGCCAACCAACTCCGCTCCCGTCCTCGACAACACCAAGACCCCCGTCCTAAGCGGCGAGAACCAGTCTGTTGCGGTGAACACGCCCAGCGGCGCGGTCGGCACTCTGGTGTCGTCGTTGGTCGACAGCGGCGGCGTATTGAACAACGTAACCGATGCCGATAGCGGCGCTTTCACCGGCATCGCCCTGACCGCCGTCGATACGACCAACGGCAGCTGGTACTACACCACCAACAGTGGCTCCAACTGGAACTCGGTCGGCGCCGTCACGAGTAGCAGCGCTCTGCTTCTAAAGGCAGACGCCAATACCCGCCTGTTCTTCAAGGCCAACAGCGGCTATGCCGGCACGCTCAGCAACGCCATCACCTTCCGCGCCTGGGACCAGACCAGCGGCACCGCCGGCAGCACGGCCGACACCAGCACCAATGGCGGCAGTACTGCGTTCTCCACGGCCACGGACACTGCGAACATCACCGTTACCGACGATATCACGCCGACAGTCACCGGCGTCACCTCTTCGACTTCCGACGGCACTTATGGCATCGGCAGCACCGTGTCGATCCAAGTCACCTTCTCCGAAACGGTGACGGTCACCGGCACGCCGAGGCTGACGCTGGAAACCGGAACCACCGACCGGACGATCAGTTACGTCAGTGGAACGGGCACCAACACGCTGACCTTCACCTATACGATACAGGCCGGCGACACGTCAGCCGATCTCGATTACCTGTCCACCTCCGCCCTGGCGCTGAACGGCGGAACGATCAGGGACGCGGCCGGCAATGACGCGATGCTGACCCTGCCGGCGACCGGCAGTGGATCGTCGCTGGGCGGATCGAAGGCTATCGTCATCGATACCGCTCCCAGGATCACCTCGGCCACCTACAACGCCAGCACCAACCAGCTGGTGGTGACGGGCACCAACATCACCGACGGCGATACCATCGACGTCACCAAGCTCACCCTGGCCGGAGAAGGCAACAACAGCTATACGCTGACCGGCAATTCCACCGTCACCTCCGCCTCCGCCTCCAACGTCTTCACCATCACGCTGGGGGCGACCGACCAAGCGTTTGTCGAAGGGCTGCTGAACAAGGACGGGACCAGCTCCCAGGGGGCGACCACCTACAATCTGGAGGCGGCGGCCAACTGGGACAGCACGCAGTCGGCGCCGGCCGACACCACCGGCAACGGCGTCACCGTCTCCAGTACCCAGAAGCCGACCATCACGGCCGTCACCTACGATTCGACCAGCGGCGTGCTGACCGTGACCGGCACCAACCTGGTGCATCAGTCGGGGGCGGCGAACGACATCGACTTGACAAAGCTGACCATCACCGGCCAGGGCAACGGCACCGCCTCGCTGACCGGCGCGGTGGAGATCACCGGCGCCACCGGCTTCACCGTGACGCTGAGCGGATCGACCAAGACCAGCGTGGACGCCCTGCTGAACAAGAGCGGCACCAGCTCGACCGGCGGCACCACCTACAAATTCACTGCGGCCGACGACTGGAACGGCCCGATCTTCGGCGACATCTCGGATTCGACCGGCACCGGCATCACCGTCACCGCCAACGCCAACCCGGTCATCAGCAACCTGGACGGCGACACCAAAAGCTGGGGCGGGGTGGGCGGGACCGTGTTCCTCGACAGCTTCAGCGGCAACACGGGCATCGCCGGCGTCACCGATGCGGAGAACGACAGCGCCAATTGGAACAACGGTTCCCTGACCGTGAAACGCGCCACCGGCAGCGCATGGTCGGCGGACGTGTTCGATTTCAGCTCCATCTATTTCTCCGCCACCGCGACCACCGCGACGAGCGGAACGCTCCGCCACTACACCCAGGCCGTCGGAGACAGCTTCGCCAGCTACACCAACGCCAATGGCGTGCTGACGATCACGCTGAACAGCGCGGCGACCACGACCATGGTGTCGTCCCTGTTCAGTGGCATCAACTACCGCAACGACACGCCGGCCGGCGACGCGACGATCGGCTTTACTGTGACCGACGGACACGGCGGCAGCACCACCGCCAACGTGACGGTGACGACCGACTTCATCTACGTCACCGGCACGGGCGACGGCAGCACCATCGACGTGACCGACGGCGTCGGGCTGCGCGAGGCCATCGCCATCGCTACCGGGCAGACCGGCACCCAGACCATCGTTTTCGACAGCGGGCTGGCCGCCGGCACCATCACGCTGGGCTCCGACCTGGCGATCGGCGAGAACGTCACCTTCGACGCCGACGCCGCCAGCGGCCTGACCATCACCGGCAGCACGATCACCGTCGCGTCCGGCACAACCCTGACCCTGACCAACGGCGCCAGCGATACGCTGACCATCGCCAGCAAGGTCACTGGCAGCGGTGCGGTGACCAAGACCGGCGCCGGCACGGCGACGCTGAGCGGCGGCAACGACTACAGCGGCGCCACCACAGTCGGCGCCGGCACCCTGACGGTCAATGACGGCATCGGCGACAGCAGCGCGGTGACGGTGGCGAGCGGCGCCACGCTGAACCTGTCCGGCAGCGAGACCATCGGGTCGCTGACCGGCAGCGGCGCCGTCACGCTGGGCGGCAACACGCTGACCACCGGCGGCGACAACAGCAGCACCAGCTTCGACGGCATCGTCAGCGGCACCGGCGGCCTGTCCAAGGCCGGCAGCGGCACCCTGACCCTGACCGGCGCCAACAGCTACACCGGCACCACCACCGTCAGCGCCGGCACGCTGGAACTGAACAGCAGCGCCGGCACCGCGCTCGCCGACGGCAGCGCCGCGACGGTGGCGAGCGGCGCCACGCTGAAGCTGTCGGCGGCGACCGAGACCATCGGCGCGCTGAGCGGGGTCAGCGGCGCCACGCTGGCGCTGGGCGGCAACGCCCTCACCGTCAAGCAGTCGACCAACGGGACCTTCAGCGGCGCCATCACCGGCACCTCGTCGGGCAGCCTGATTCTGAACGCCGATGCCAACAGCACGAGCCTGACGCTGGACGGCACCGCCAACAGCACCGGCTTCGCCGGCGGCATCACCGTCACCAAGGGCTGGTTGATAGCGACCTCCGACAGCAATCTCGGCGCCGGCACCCTGACGCTGAACGGCGGCACCCTGCGGCTGAGCGGCGCCGTCGGCACCATCGACAACGCCATCGCTGTCGGCAGCAGCGGCGGCAGCATCAGCGTCGCCCCCAGCGGCAGCGTCACCCTGTCCGGCGCCATCAGCGGATCGGGCACCCTGACCAAGGCAGCCGGCGGCAACCTGACCCTGTCCGGCAACAACAGCAGCTTCAGCGGCGCCTTCACCATCAGCGCCGGCACGGTCACCGTCAGCAACGCCAACGCACTGGGCAGCACCGCCGGCGGCACCACGGTGGCGGACGGCGCCGCCCTCTCCCTGTCGGGCGGCATCACCATCGCCGAGAACCTGACCCTGTCGGGCAGCGGCGTGTCGTCGGGCGGCGCGCTGGTCAGCGCCAGCGGCACCAACACAGTCAGCGGCACCGTCACCATGGCGGCCGACACCACCGTCACCACCACCAGCAACCTCGCCCTGTCGGGCGTGGTCAGCGGCGGCTTCGCCCTGACCAAGGCGGGCAGCGGCACCCTGACCCTGTCGGGCGCCAACACCTACACCGGCGCCACCACCGTGTCGGCCGGCACGCTGGTCGCCGGGCACAACAACGCGCTCGGCGGCACCGCCGACGGCACCACGGTGGCGAGCGGCGCCACCCTGGCCGTCGCCAACGGCATCACGCTGGCGGAGAACCTCACCGTCTCCGGCACCGGCGTGTCGTCGGGCGGCGCCCTGCAAGTCACCAGCGGCAGCGCCACGGTCAGCGGCACCGTCGCCATGGGCGCCAACACCACCATCGGCGTGTCGGGCACCGGCCTGACCCTGTCGGGCGTGGTCAGCGGCACCGGCTTCAACCTGACCAAGACCGGCGGCGGAATGCTGACCCTGTCGGGCGACAATACCTATACGGGCGCCACCACCGTCAGCGCCGGCATCCTGTACATCACCCACGCCAACGCGCTGGGCACCGCCGCCGCCGGCACCAGCGTCGCCAGCGGCGCCACCCTGCGCATCGACACCGGTCTGACCATCGCCGAAAACCTGACGATCAGCGGCATCGGCGTGTCGTCCGGGATCGGTGCGGTAAAGGTCAACGGCGGAACGGCCACCATCACCGGCACCGTCACCCTGGGGGCGGACGCCAGCATCGGCTCCTACAACAGCGGCGATACGCTGACGATCAGCGGCACGGTGTCCGGCGCCTACAACCTGACCAAGGTCGGCGCCGGCACGGTGGTGCTGAGCGGAACCAACGACTACACCGGCACCACCACCGTCAGCAACGGCACCCTGTCGATCACAGGGTCCGGCAACATCAGCAGCGCCAGCATCACGCTGGACGGCGGCACGCTGGCCGCCACCGGCAGCGCCGTCACGCTGGCCAACGCCATCGCGCTGGGCAGCGGCCACGGCACCGTCAGCGTCGGCACCGGCAACGCGCTCACCCTGTCGGGCGTCATCAGCGGAGCCAACAACCTGACCAAGTCGGGCGCCGGCACGCTGACCCTGTCGGGCACCGGCACCTACACCGGCACCACCACGGTCGGCGCCGGCACGCTGGTCGTCACCGGCACCCTGAACGGCGCTTCTGCCGGCGCGGTCACGGTGGGTAGCGGCGGCACGCTGGCAGGCACGGGCACCGTCAATGGCGGCCTGACCGTGCAGTCGGGCGGCACGCTGTCGCCGGGCATCGCCGGCACCAACAACGGCGTCGGCACCCTGACCGTCAACGGCGGCCTGACCATCCAGTCCGGCGGTACCCTGGCAGTCGATCTGGCCAGCACCAGCAGCTACGATCAGGTGAACGTCACCGGGGCGGTGAACGTCAGCAGCGCCACCCTGACCGCCGGCGGCAGCTACACGCCGGTGAAGACGGCCAGCGGCGACAGCTTCGCCATCATCTCCAACGATGGCAGCGACGCCGTCACCGGCACCTTCACCGGGCTGACGTCGGGCGCCGCGCTGACCCTGAACAGCGGGTCGATCACCATCAGCTATGCCGCCGGCACCAACAGCAACGACGTCGTGCTGACCGGGCCGTCCAACCAGGCGCCGGTGCTGGGCGGCACCTTCACCTCCGCCGGCACGGTCGACGACAACGCCACCACCACGCCCTTCGCCAGCGTGACGGTGACCGATGCCGACGACAGCACCGGCACCTTCACCGTCACCATCACCTACACCGCGGCCAACGGCACGCTGTCGAGCGCCGGCGGCGGGCTGACCGGCACGGCCGGCAACTACACCCTGACCGCCACCACGCCGGGCGGGCTGCAGACCCTGCTGCAGGCGCTGGTCTTCACCCCCACCAACAACCAGGTGGTGCCCGGCACCACGGTGCAGACCACCTTCAGCCTGACCGCCAGCGACGGTATCGGCAGCAGCAGCGCCAACAGCAGCACGGTGGTCACCGCCAGCTCGATCAACGACGCGCCGAGCGACGTCGCCCTGTCCAACAGCTCGATCAGCATCTTCGAGGGCACCAACGGCGTGGTCGGCACCCTGTCGGCCACCGACGCCGACACCGGCCAGACCCTCACCTACACGCTGGTCAGCGGCACCGGCGACACCAACAACGCGCTGTTCAACATCGCCGGCACCTCGCTGCGGGCAAACGACGCCGCCACCCTGACCGGCGGGCAGAGCTATTCGGTCCGCGTCCGGGTCAGCGACGGCTCCGCCACCTACGAGAAGACCTTCAGCATCGGCGTGACCAACGACCTCGTGGTCGACGTCACCGCCATCGACAGCAGCGCGCCGGCCGGCACCTATGCGGCCGACAAGGCCGACGGCGGCGGCCTGGACCTGCGGGAAGCAATCGCGCTCGCCAACAACATGTCGGGCAACATCACCATCCGCTTCGCCAGCACGCTGAGCGGCACCATCACGCTGCCCGTCGCCCTGACGGTGCGCAGCGGCGTGACGCTGGCGATGGACAGCGACACCGACAGCCGGTCGATCACCATCACCGGCAACGGCTTCACGCTGGGCAGCAGCTTCGACGTCGGCGTCGGCGAAGGCGACACGCTGACGATCAACTCGACCCTGGCCGACAACGGCACCGACACCGCGGCCCTGACCAAGAGCGGCGCCGGCACGCTGGCGCTGGGCGGCACCAACAACACCGCCAGCGGCAACACCGGCATCAACACCATCACCGTCAGCGCCGGCACCCTGTCGGTGGCGGGCGACGCCAACCTGGGCACCGATGCGGTGACGATGGCCGGCGGCACCCTGGCCGTCACCGGCGCCACCACCATCGACAACGCCATCGCCCTGTCGTCCGACAGCAGCATCACCAACGCCAACGCCGTCACCCTGTCCGGCGCCATCACCGGCAGCGGCGGCCTGACCAAGCTGGACAGCGGCAAGCTGACTTTGAGCAATGCCGGCAACAGCTGGTCCGGCGGCATCACGCTGCGCGGCGAGGTGGAGCTGGGCGCCACCGGCACCATCGGCAGCGGCACCATCACGCTGAACGGCGGCACGCTGACCACCACGGCGTCCAGCCAGACGCTGACCAACGCCATCAATCTTTTCGGCAACGGCACGGTGAAGACCGCCAACGCCCTGACCCTGTCCGGCATCGTCAGCGGCAGCGGCAGCCTGACCAAGACCGGCGCCGGCACGGTGACCCTGTCGGGCAGCAACACCTACACCGGCGGCACCACCGTCAGCGCCGGCACCCTGAGGGCGTCGGGCGGCAGCGCCATCGGCGACAGCAGCGCCGTATCGGTCGGGGCAAGCGGCACGCTGAACCTGTCGGCCAACGAGACCATCGGATCGCTGAGCGGCTCCGGCGCGGTGACGCTGGGCAGCAATACCCTGACCGTCAGCCCGTCCAGCGGCAGCACGACCTTCTCCGGCGTGCTGTCCGGCACCGGCGGCCTGACCAAGACCGGCAGCGGCACGCTGACCCTGACGGGCGCCAACAGCTACACCGGTTCGACCACCGTTTCCGCCGGCACGCTGGCGGTGAGCGGCAGCGGCACCGTCGGCAACGACAGCGCGGTGACGGTGGCCACCGGCGCGACCCTGAGTTCGACTGCGGCCAGCCTGTCGCTGGGGTCGCTGGCGGGTGACGGCAGCGTCTCGATCGGCGCCAACACGCTGGAGGCCGGCAGCAACGACGCCAGCACCAGCTTCTCCGGCACCTTCAGCGGCTCCGGCGACTTCTACAAGCGGGGCACCGGCACCCTGACCCTGTCGGGCGCCAACAGCAGCAGCTTCACCGGCACCATGACGGTGCGGGACGGCGGCACGCTGAGCGTGGCCGGCGACGCCAACCTGGGCGCCGGCACGGTGACGCTGAACGGCGGCACGCTGACGGTGACCGGGGCGGGCACCATCGACAACGTCTTCGACACCGGGGTCAACGGCGCCACCATCGACACCGGCGTCGCCGTGACGCTGTCGGGCGCCATCGGCGGCAACGACGGCCTGACCAAGACCGGCAGCGGCACGCTGACCCTGTCGGGCACCAGCACCTACACCGGGCAGACCACGGTTTCCGCCGGCACGATCAGCATCGCCGCCGACGGCAATCTGGGAACCGGCGCGGTCAACCTGGCGGCCGGAAGCAAGCTGCAGGTCACGGGCGCGACCACCATCGACAACGCGGTCGCCCTGACCGGCGACGCCACGGTCCAGACCGACGCGGCCGTCACGATCAGCGGCAACATCACCGGCAACACCCGCACGCTGACCAAGTCGGGCAGCGGGACGCTGACGCTGTCCGGGACCAACAACACCTCCGGCTCCGGGGTCAGCGGGATCACGGTGACCACGGGAACCCTGGCGGTGGGGACGTCCGCCAGCCTGGGCCAGACGACGCTGACGCTGGACGGCGGCACGCTGGCCTCGACGACGGTCCTCAGCAGCGGAATCGCCGTCGCGCTCGGCAGCGGCGGCGGCACCGTCGACGTCTCGGCCGGCTCGGTCACGCTGACCGGCACCGTCTCCGGCAGCGGCGGACTGAGCATCGCCAGCACCAACGCCGGCAATGTCCTGGGGCTTTCGGGGACCAACACCTACACGGGCGGCACGACGCTGGGCAGCGGCATCCTGCAGTTCGGCAGCGACACCGCGGTGGGAACCGGGACGCTGACGATCAACGGCGGCAAGGTGCGCGGGTCGGGGTCCACCGCGCGGACGCTCGCCAACAACCTCGTGCTGGGCGGCACGATGACGATGTCCGGTTCGGCGGCGCTGACCTTCACCGGCACCGTGGATCTGGGCGGCACGACCCGGACGGTCAACAACACCACCACCGAGGCCCTGACCTTGAGCGGCGCGGTGTCGAACGGTTCGCTGACGGTGGCGAGCACCGGCACCGGCGCGCTGGTGCTGGGCGGGACCAACAGCATGACCGGCATCACGGTGTCGTCCGGCACGCTGTCGGTCGCCGACGCCGCCAGCCTGGGATCCGGCACGACGACCCTGTCGGGCGGCACCCTGTCGATCACCGGCGCCACCACCATCGCCAACGCCATCGCGGTGTCGTCGGGATCGACGATCAGCAACTCGGCCGCCGCGACGCTGTCGGGCGTGCTGTCGGGGTCGGGGGCGCTGACCAAGTCGGGCAGCGGCACCCTGACCCTGTCCGGGACCAACACCCACACGGGCGCCGTCACGGTGTCGGCGGGCACGCTGGCGGCGGCGGGCGGTTCGGCGATCGGCGATACCAGCGCGGTGACGGTGGCGACCGGCGCCACCCTGTCGCTGGGCAGCGGCAACGAGACCATCGGGTCGCTGACCGGAGCCGGCAACGTGGTGCTGAGCTACCGCCTGACGGTTGGCGGCGCCAACAGCGACACGACCTTCTCCGGCGTGATCTCCTCCACCAACAGCAGCGGCCTGACCAAGATCGGCAGCGGCACGCTGACCCTGACGGGCGCCAACAGCTACACCGGTTCGACCACCGTTTCCGCCGGCACGCTGGCGGTGAGCGGCAGCGGCACCGTCGGCAGCGACAGCGCGGTGACGGTGGCCACCGGCGCGACCCTGAGTTCGACTGCGGCCAGCCTGTCGCTGGGTTCGCTGGCGGGTGACGGCAGCGTCTCGATCGGCGCCAACACGCTGGAGGCCGGCAGCAACAACACCAGCACCGGCTTCTCCGGCACCTTCAGCGGCTCCGGCGACTTCTACAAGCGGGGCACCGGCACCCTGACCCTGTCGGGCACCAACAGCAGCAGCTTCACCGGCACCATGACGGTGCGGGACGGCGGCACGCTGAGCGTGGCCGGCGACGCCAACCTGGGCGCCGGCACGGTGACGCTGAACGGCGGCACGCTGACGGTGACCGGGGCGGGCACCATCGACAACGTCCTCGACACCGGGGTCAACGGCGCCACCATCGACACCGGCGTCGCCGTGACGCTGTCGGGTGCCATCGGCGGCAACGACGGCCTGACCAAGACCGGCAGCGGCACGCTGACCCTGTCGGGCACCAGCACCTACACCGGGCAGACCACCGTGTCGGTGGGCACCCTGCTGGTGACCGGGGCGCTCGGCGGCACCAGCGCCGTCTCGGTGGCGTCGGGGGCGACGCTGGGAGGCACCGGCTCGATCTTCGCCGCCAGTTCGTCCAACACGCTGACGGTCGCGTCCGGCGCCACCCTGGCGCCCGGCATCGCCGGGACCAACAACGGCATCGGCAGCCTGACCGTCAACGGCAACCTGTCGCTGAGCGGCACCCTGGCGGTCGAGATCGCCGGCACCACCACCGCCGGCACCGACTACGACCAGGTGATCGTCAGCGGCGGCGTCACGCTGTCCAGCGGCTCCAGCGCCGTCACCGTCATCCGGGTCAACGGTTTCGCCGCCGTCAACGCCGCCACCTACAGGGTGATCGACCAGACCGGCGTCGGAGCGGTGTCCAGCACCCTGTCGGGCCTGGCGCAGGGCGCCACGCTGAGCAGCAACAACGACCTCTACACGGTCGATTACGTCGGCGGCACCGGCAACGACCTCGTGCTGACCTCGCTGATCAACCCGACCGTCTCGTCGGTCAGCGCCAGCACCGCCGACGGCAGCTACAAGGCCGGCGACACCATCACGATCACCGTCACCTTCAACCGGGCGGTGACGGTGACCGGCACGCCGACGCTGGCGCTGGGCAACAACAGCCGGACCGCGACCTACGCCAGCGGGTCGGGCACCACCACGCTGAGCTTCACCTACATTGTGCAGGCCGGCGATACCTCCGCCGACCTCGACTACGCCTCCACCGCGGCACTGGCGCTGGGCGGCGGCACCATCGTCGACAGCTCCACCAACCTCGCCGCGATCCTGACGCTGGCGACGCCGGGGGCGGCCAACTCGCTGGGGGCCAACAAGGCGATCATCATCGACACCACGGCGCCCGGCGCGCCGAGCGCGGCCGATATGACCGCCGGCACCGACACCGGCACGTCCAACACCGACAACATCACCGGCAACGCCACCCCGACCTTCACCGGTACGGCGGAGCCGAACAGCACGGTCCGGCTGTACGACACCGACGGCACCACGCTGATCGGCACAGGCACGGCGGACGGCAGCGGCAACTGGTCGATCACGGTCTCCACCCTGACGCCGGGCAGCCATACCATCACCGCTAGGGCGACCGACACCGCCGGCAACACCTCGACCGCCTCGACCGGCCTGCCGATCACCATCGACACCACGGCGCCGGCCGCGCCGGGCACGCCGGTCCTGGCGACGGCCAGCGACACCGGCACGTCGAGCAGCGACGGCATCACCCGGACGGCCACCCCGACCGTCAGCGGCACGGCGGAGGCGGGATCCACGGTGACGCTGTACGACACCGACGGCACCACCGTGCTGGGTACGACGACCGCCGACGGCTCGGGCAACTGGTCGATCACGGTCTCCACCCTGACGCCGGGCAGCCATACCATCACCGCTAGGGCGACCGACACCGCCGGCAACACCTCCACCGCCTCGTCCGGCCTGTCGGTGACGGTCGACACCACGGCGCCGACGGTGTCGTCGGTGACCGCCTCGACCGCCAACGGCACCTACAAGGCCGGCGACACCGTGTCGATCCAGGTCGTCTTCTCCGAAGCGGTGACGGTGACCGGCACGCCGACCCTGGCGCTGGGCACCGGCCGGACCGCGACCTACGCCAGCGGGTCGGGCGGCACGACGCTGACCTTCACCTACGTCGTGCAGGCCGGCGACACCGCGTCGGACCTCGACTACGCCTCCACCGCGGCGCTGTCGGGCACCATCGCCGACATCGCCGGCAACAGCGCGACGCTGACCCTGCCGGCGACCGGCAGCGGATCGTCGCTGGCCGGGACCAAGGACATCGCCATCGACACCACGGCCCCGACGGTCACCGCCGTCTCGGCGGTGAACGGCACCTACCGGGCCGGCGAGACCATCGACGTCACCGTCACCTTCTCCGAAGCGGTCGCCGTCACCGGCACGCCGAGCTTCGGCATCACGCTGGACAACGGCACGGTGGTGCAGGCGGCCTACCTGTCGGGCTCGGGCGGCACGGCGCTGACCTTCCGCTACACCGTCGGCAGCAATCTGGTCGATGCCGACGGCATCGGCATCGGCGGCTCGATCAGCGGCGGCAGCATCGCCGATCTGGTCGGCAACAGCGCCATCCGCACGCTGAGCGGCATCGCCAGCATGGCGGGCGTGCGCATCGACAGCGTCCCTCCCACCGTCACCAACGTCACCTCCAGCACCGACAACGGCACCTACACCACCGGCCAGACCATCTCGATCCAGGTGACCTTCAGCGAGGCGGTCGCCGTCAGCGGCACGCCGACGTTGGCGTTGAACACCGGCCGGACCGCCGCCTACAGCAGCGGGGCCGGGACCAACACGCTGACCTTCACCTACACGGTGCAGGCCGGCGACACCGCCGCCGACCTGGACGCCGTCGGCACCTCGGCCCTGGCGGGATCGATCACGGACATCGCCGGCAACGCCGGCATCCTGACCCTGACGATGCCGAGCGACGTGCGGTCGCTGGGGCTGAACAAGGACATCGCCATCGACACCACGGCGCCGGCGATCCGCAGCGTCGTCGTGCCCAACGACGGCGTGTACGGCCTCGGCAAGACGCTGAGCTTCTACATCCAGGCCAGCGAGGTGGTGATCGTCAACGGCACCCCGACGATCACGCTGGACATCGGCGGCCAGACCCGCCAGGCGGTCTACAACGCCACGGCCAGCAGCGGGACGATCCTGCGCTTCGACTATGTGGTGCAGGCGGGCGACAGCGACGGCGACGGCATCGCCGTCACCGGGCTGAACCTCAACGGCGGCGGCATTGCCGACAAGGCCGGCCTCCCGCTGCCCACGGCGCTGACCGGCCTGCCGGGCCTGCAGAACGTCCTGGTCGACACCGTGGCGCCGGACACCCCCTCGGCCCCGGTGCTGGCGCCCGGGCAGGACACCGGCACCTCCGCCACCGACGGGGTGACCAACCTCAACCGCCCGACCCTGGGCGGCACGGCGGAAGCCGGGTCCACCGTCACCGTCCTGGTCGACGGCGTCGCGGTCGGCACCACCGTCGCCGGCTCCGACGGCAGCTGGAGCTTCACGCCGGCCACCCCGCTGGCCGATGGCACCCATGCCGTCACCAGCCAAGCGACCGACCGCGCCGGCAACAGCAGCGGCACCTCGGCGGCGCTGACGCTGACCGTCGACGCCACGGCGCCGGTGCTGTCGACCCCGGCGATCTCCGGCGTCGACAATTCGGCCAACGCCATCGCCACCAGCCGTCCGACCCTGACCGGAAGCGCCGATCCGAACAGCACGGTCACCGTCATCGTCGACGGCGTCGCCGTCGGCACGGCCACGACCGGCAGCGACGGCCGCTGGAGCTTCGCCGTCACCACCCCGCTGGCCGACGGCAGCCACAGCGTGGTCACCACCGCCACCGACCGCGCCGGCAACATCGGCCGCTCGGGCACGCTGAGCCTGACGGTCGACACCCAGGCCCCGACGGTGTCCGGCGGCACCAATCCGACGCTGAACGCCGGCGGCACGGCGACGCTGGGATCCGCGGTGTCGCTGTCGGACGCCAGTTCGCTGAACCGGGTGACGGTCACCCTGACCGACGCCCGCAGCGGCGACGAGCTGGTGATCGGCGCCCTGCCGGCCGGCATCACCGCGACCCGCGACGGCGCCGGCATCGTGCTGACCGGCGTGGCCTCGGCCGCCGACTATCAGGCGGCGGTGCGGGCGATCGGGCTGCGGTCGAGCGCCAGCGATCCGAGCTTCGCCGGCACGGCGACCAGCCGGTCGATCAGCATCCAGGCCCGCGACCTCGTCGGCAACAGCTCCGCCGCGACCACGGTGACGGTCGCGGTGGCCCGCGTCACGACGACGACCACATCCCCCACCAACACGACCAACACCCCGGTGACCAGCACGCCGGTCACCGGCAGCGGCAACGGTCCGTCGCAGTCCAGCAGCTCCGTGCTCGGTTCCTCGTCGAACGGTCCGTCCTCCAACGTTTCGTCGTCCAGCAGTGGGCTGGGCGGCACCGGCGGGTCCGGGCCGAGCCTGCCGGGCGGCAGCGGCAGCAGCGGCAGCGCCGGCATCCCCGGCAGCTCGTCCAGCACGGATGCCGGCCGGTCGGTGACGCTGGGCAGTGTCAGCGGCAGCTCGTCCAGCACGGATGCCGGCCGGTCGGTGACGCTGGGCAGCATCGGCGGCAGCTCGTCCAGCACGGATGCCGGCCGGTCGGTGACGCTCAACAGCATCGGCGGCGGCTCCTCCGGCTCCGGCAGCTCCAGCAGCGGACTGGGGGGAAGCAGCCTCGGTGGCGGTTTGGGCGGTGGCCTGGGCGGCCTCGGTGGCGGTCTTGGTGGCGGTCTGGGCAGCGGCATTGGCGGCGGCAGCCTGGGCGGCACGGGCCTTGGCGGCACCGGCACCGGCGGCACGCCCGGAGGGACCGGCACGGGAACCGGAAGCAACACGGGAACCGCCACCGGCGGCACCACGACCGGCACGGGCGGCACGACGCGCACCGGCACCAACGGCCAGGGCACTCCCGGCCAGACCGGCACCCAGAGCACCGGCCAGAACAACGGTCAGGGCCAGCTTCAGGGCCAAGGCCAGGACCGGGGGACCGGCCTCGGCACCGGGCAGGGCCGCGGCCCGACGGCCGGACAGCCGGGGAACCAGGGCCAACAGGGTCAGCAAGGCCAGGGTCAGCAAGGTCAGGGCCAGGGCGAGCAGCAGGGTCAGCCGCAAAACCAGGGCGCTCCCCAGGATGGCGGCGGCACCCCGGCGGACGGCAGCGGCCGGCCGGCGGAGCACGGAGCGGACACCCGCGCCGAGATCATGCCGGCCTCCCCCGGCTTCGCCCGTCAGGTCGCCCGTGCCCATGGCGGCCCGGCCGGCGCCGCCGATCTGCTGGCCGCACTCGCCAGCCACGTCCTGCCCGACAGCTGGGCCGCCTGACGGCAGCCCGGCTCCCCCATCCATCGTCCTCACCCAGGGGCCTTCCCGCCGCCTTTCTCATTCCCGCGTCGCTTTTCCCTCATCCAATCCTTTTCCGCCGAACGGAATTGCTCCCACCATGAAGACTTCGACCGCTCACCTCCGCCGCCGCTTGCTTTCTTCGGTGGTTCCCGTCGCCGTTCTGACGGCATCCCTGCTGGCCGCGGGCTGCGCGGTCAAACCCGAACCGCTGACGGCCGAGGAAAATCTGGCGCGCGTCCGCAAGGATCTGGGTGTCGTGCTGACCCCGCAGGAGCCGCTGACCAAGGCGGTCTCGATGGACGAGGCGATGGCGCGGGCCATCAAGTACAACCTCGACGAACGGGTGAAGCTGATGGAGGTGGCGGTCGCCACCGACCAGCTGGACCTGTCGCGCTATGACATGCTGCCGCGCGTGGTGGCGGCGGCCGGCTATGTCGGGCGCAACAACGACGCCGGGTCGGAGAGCCTGAACCTCGCCACCGGCCGGCGGACGGGCGAGAGCACCACCGCCACCGACAGGCACCGCCGCACCGGCGACCTCGCCTTCACCTGGAACGTGCTGGACTTCGGCGTCAGCTATCTGCGGGCGCGGCAGAACGCCAATCTGGTGCTGATCGCCGACGAGCGCCGCCGCCGCGTCGTCCAGGGCATCATGCAGGACGTGCGCACCGCCTATTGGCGCGCCGTCGCCGCCGAGCGGCTGCTGAAGCGGCTGGCGCCGCTGGAGAAGCGGGTCGAGGGTGCCCGCCGCGACGCCCGCACGCTGGAGGCGCTGCGTGTCCAGGCGCCGTTGCAGGCGCTGAACTACACCCGCACCCTGGTCGAGACGCTGCGCCAGCTGCAGTCGCTGCGCCGCGAGCTGGTGGCGTCGAAGTCGCAGCTGGGCGCGCTGATGGGCCTGCCGCCGGGCGAGCCGTTCGAGATCGAGATGCCGGCGGCCAGCGTCATGCAGTCGCCGCCCAAGCTGGATGTCGGCGCCGAGGCGCTGGAGACCTACGCCCTGCTGAACCGGCCGGAGCTGCTGGAGGAAAGCTACAACCAGCGCATCTCCGCCGACGAGACCTGGCGGTCGCTGCTGAAGCTGCTGCCGGGCATCGACGTCAACGCCGCCCTGCGCTACGACAGCAACAGCTTCCTGCTGAACCAGCGCTGGGCCGATTACGGCGCGCGGATCAGCTGGAACCTGATCAATCTGGTCTCCGCCCCCGCCACCAAGTCCTATGCCGAGGCGCAGGAGGAGTTGGTCGCCTTCCGCCGCCAGGCGCTGAGCATGGCGGTGCTGAGCCAGGTGCATGTGGCGGTGCTGCAGTACCGCGAGCTGAAGCAGGAATTCGCCCTGACCGCCGAGCAGGCCGACCTCGACACCCGCATCCGCTCGCAATACACCAACGTCGGCGAGGCCGGGCAGGTCGGCGAGCTTGGCGTGATCCAGTCGGAGGTGACGGCGCTGCTGTCCGATCTGCGCCGCGATCTGGTGCTGGCCGACCTGCACAACGCCTATTCCCGCGTGATGGTGTCGGCCGGCGTCGACCCGCTGCCCGAGACGATGGCCGCCGACGATCTGCCGACCCTGACCCAGGCGGTGAGCAAGGGTCTGTCCTCCTGGCAGGAGCGCGCCAGCGGCATGCAGCGCGTCAAGGACCTGATGGCCGCGCCCAGGACCGCCGCCCAGGATGCCCCGAAGGATAGCAAGACCGAAGCGGTGAAGCCGGAAGCCCCCAAGCCGGAAACGCCGAAGCCGGTTCCAGTCGCGGCCGCCCCGTCTGCCGTCTCCGCCAGCCCCTTCGTGCCCGCCTCCTCCGCCTCGCCGGTCCCCGCATCCTCCCCCGCTCCTGCCCCGGCGCCGGTTCCCGCTCCGGTTCAGGCCGCGGCTCCTGCTCCTGCCCCGGCGGCACAAACCGCCGTCCCGGCCGCCGCCCCGGTTGCGACGGCCTCCTTCTCTCCCGTTATCCAGGCCGAACTCGGGGCTTACGCAAGCCACAGGCTTGCCGGGCAGGAATGGGGTATCATCGCCAAACGTCTGGGAACGGAGGGCAACGGGGTTGGCGCCCTGTACATCGCCAGCCGGCGCAGCCAGGACGGCAAGACCATCGTCCAGCTGCGTGCAGGCGGCTTCGCCGACCGCGCCGCGGCCGAGCGGTTCTGCCATCGTGTGAAGGATAGTCAGCGGGAATGCACTGTTCGTACCCTTTCGGCGCAAGAGCAGCAGTCCGACAGCGGGCCCGCCGATCGGCTCGCGTCGCTGTGATCCGCCCCGGTGACTGGCCCGGTGCCCGGCCCGGCATTGCCGCCGGCGCCGCTCTCCTGATCGCGCTGCTGGGTGGGGGCCTCGCCTCCACCCCGGCGGCGGCCCAGGATGCTTCGCAGGGGCAGGTCCGCGCCCTGATCGAGGCCCGGCGGCACGCCGTCCTCTCCTCCGAGATCCCCGGCCGCATCGCCCGCATGAGCGTCGATGCCGGCCAGAGCTTCAAGGCCGGCGAGCTGCTGGTCGGCTTCGACTGCTCCAGCTATCAGGCGGAGCTGGACGGCGCCCGCGCCCAGCTGAACGCGGCCGAGGTGACGGCGCGGGTCAACCGGCGCCTCAACAGCCTGCGCTCCATCGGCGAGGCGGAGGTGCAGCTGGCCGAGGCCAAGGCCCAGGTCGCCCGCGCCGACGTCCGCAAGGCCGAGGTACAGGCCCGGCGCTGCGACATCAAGGCGCCCTTCGACGGCCGGGTGGTCGAACGCCGCATCCAGGAGCATGAGTCGGTCGCCGCCGGCGCGCCGCTGCTGGAGATCCTGTCCGACCGCGACCTGAAGGTGGAGCTGATCGTCCCCTCCTCCTGGCTGGTGTGGCTGAGGCCGGGGCAGCGCTTCGACCTGCGCGTCGACGAGACCGGCGCCACCCTGCCCGGCGAGGTCGTGCTGCCCGGTGCCAAGGTCGATCCGGCCAGCCAGTCGGTGAAGGTCACCGCCAAGCTGATCGGCGAGGGCGTTCCGTCCGGCATGATCGCCGGCATGAGCGGCACCGCCATCTTCCCCGAACCGGCGGTGTCTTCGCTGCCGGCTGGAAATCAGGGAAGCCCCTCCAAGCCCGGAACCGCGAAGCCATGAGTGCCGCCATGGCCCAGACACCGGTCCAGCCCGCGGCCCAGACCCCGCCCCAGCAGGCCGTCCCGCCGCAAGGGGTGCCGCAGGGAAGCGCCCAGCCCGTCAACAGCCTGCTGATGCTGCTGGAATTGCAGCGGCAGGCCTGGCGGCAGGCGACGGCGCCGGAGTTGCGCTATCACATCGTCAACCAGACCCGCCGGCTGATCGCCTATCGCCAGGCGGCCTTCCTGGCGGTGGGCGAGCGCGGGCGGGCGACGCTGGAGGCGGTGTCCAACATCGCGGTGCTGGAGCCGAACGCCCCCTTCGCCCAATGGCTGGAGGAGGCGGTGCGCGCCGTCGCCACCGGGGACGACGCCAACAGCGTCCATGTCGTCGATCCCGCCACCCTGCCCGCCTCCGTGCGCAGCGCCTGGGGGGAATGGGGACCGGCGCAGGTGCTGTGGTGCCCGCTGCGCAAGCCGGAAACCCCGCAAGAGGCGCTCCGGGGCGCCCCCACGGGAGCAGTGCCCGGTGCCGCGGCGGAAAGCCGGACCAAGGCCGCGCCGCCGCTGGCCGGCCTGTGGCTCGGCCGTGACGAGCCCTGGACCGACGGCGAAATCCTGCTGCTGAGCCATCTGGCCGAAGGCTACGGCCATGCCTGGTGGGCGCTGTCGGGCAAGCGGGCGAAGCGGCATGGGCTGCGCCGGGCCCTGCTGCCGCTGCTGGTGCTGCTGGCCGTCGCCGGCGCGCTCGCCATCCCGGTGCCGATGTCGACCCTGGCCCCGGCCGAGATCCAGACCAGCAACCCGGTGATCGTCGCCGCCCCGCTGGACGGCGTGATCGAGCGCTTCCATGTGCAGCCGAACCAGCCGGTGGCGGCCGGCCAGCCCCTGTTCAGCTTCGAGTCCACCGTCCTGCGCAGCCGCTTCGAGGTGGCGCGCAAGGGGCTGACCCAGGCGGAGGCCGAACTGCTGACCGCCTCGCAGGCCGCCTTCGCCGACCCGCAGACCAAGGCGCGCATCGCCCAGCTCCGCGCCCAGGTGGAGCTGCGCCGCGCCGAGATGGCGCTCGCCCGCGACCTGCTGGAGCGGGTGACGGTGAAGGCCGAGCGTGCCGGCATCGCCGTCTTCACCGACGTCAACGACTGGCTGGGCAAGCCGGTTTCGGTGGGCGAACGCGTGCTGACCCTGGCCGACCCGCAGGCGCCGGAAATCGACATCATGGTGCCGGTCGGCGACGCCCTGGTGCTGGAGCCGGGCTCCCCGGTGGAGCTGTTCCTGAACGTCGATCCGCTCCACCCCCTGCAGGCGCGGCTGACCCATGCCAGCTACGAAGCCGGCCTGTCGGCCGCCGGCGTGCTGTCCTACCGGGTCAAGGCGGCGCTGGACGCGGGCGAGGCCCCGCCCCGCATCGGCCTGCGCGGCACCGCCAAGATCCTGGGCGACCGCGTGCCGCTGGCGCTTTACCTGTTCCGCCGCCCGCTGGCCCTGCTGCGCCAGTCGCTGGGCATCTGAGGCGCCGCCCCAAGGCAGCCCCGAAGGCAAATCCGACGGCAACCACGAGGACTCCCGTGTCCATCGCCCTCACTCCGACCGGCACTCCCGCCGCTTCCCCCGCCGGCCCCCGCACTGTCGACACCGCCCCGGCCGATCCGCTGGCGTCCGTGCGGCTGCCGGGGCTGCGTGACGATCTGGCCCTGCTGCCGGCGCCGGCGGGACAGGACGGGGCACCGGGCTGGACCATCCACGACCCGGTGCGCAACCGCTATTTCCGCATCGGGCCGGAAGGCTTCGCACTGATCGCCCACTGGCACCATGCCAACCCGCGTGCCATCGCCGCGGCGGTGGCGGAGCAGAGCCTGTTCGAGCCGACGGTCGAGGACGTCATCGGCTTCTACCGGTTCCTGGCGGCCAACAACCTGACCGTCGCCACCGACACCGCCTTTCTGGCCCGCCAGGCGGCGGCACGACACACCGGCTGGTTCTGGTGGCTGATCCACAATTACCTGTTCTTCCGCATCCCGCTGGTGCGGCCGGACCGTTTCCTGTCGGCGACGGTGGGGCTGGTGGCGCCGCTCTACAGCCGGGCCTGGATGGTCGCGGTGCTGCTGACCGCGCTCCTGGCCGGGCTGCTGGTGGCGCGGCAGTCGGATGCCTTCCTGCACACCTTCCAGCATTTCTTCTCGCCCGAAGGGCTGGCACTCTACGGCGTCACCCTGCTGGGCACCAAGATCTGCCACGAGCTTGGCCATGCCTACACCGCCAAGCGCTTCGGCTGCCGGGTGCCGACCATGGGGGCGGCCTTCCTGGTGATGTGGCCGGTGCTCTACACCGACACCACCGACGCCTGGCGGCTGGTGTCGCGCCGGCAGCGGCTGGCGGTGGGGGCCGCCGGCATGGCCACCGAGCTGACGATCGCCGTCTTCGCCACGCTGGCCTGGAGCTTCCTCCCCGACGGGCCGCTGCGCAGCGCCGCCTATTTCCTGGCGACGGTCAGCTGGGTCACCACGCTGGCGATCAACCTCAGCCCCTTCATGCGCTTCGACGGCTATTACCTGCTGTCCGACGCGCTGGACGTGCCCAACCTGCAGGAGCGCGCCTTCGCCATGGCGCGCTGGAAGCTGCGGGAATGGCTGTTCGGCCTCGGCATGGCTCCGCCGGAGGAGATGCCGGTGGGGCGGCGGCGCATCCTGCTGGCCTATTCCTACGTCACCTGGGTCTACCGGCTGGTGCTGTTCCTCGGCATCGCGCTCTTGGTCTACCACGTCGCCATCAAGGTTCTGGGGATCCTGTTGTTCGCCATCGAGATCGGCTGGTTCGTCGCACGCCCCTTCCTGACCGAGGCCAAGGCCTGGTGGTCTCTGCGCGACCGTTTCCATGTGAACCTGCGCACCGGGCTGACGCTGGCCGGGCTGGCGGCGGCGGTCGGGCTGACCCTGCTGCCGGTGACCGCCACCGTGTCGGTGCCGGTGGTCTGGCGGGCGTCGGGGTTCGCCACCGTCTACGCCCCCTTCCCCGCCCGGCTGGAGGAGACGCTGGTCGCCCGCGGCCAGAACGTGGTGGAGGGCGAACCGCTGTTCCGCCTGACCGCCCCCGACCTGGAGGGCAAGCTGCGGCAGGCCGAACTGCGCATCGACTGGATGCAGGAGCAGATCGCCCGCATGACCGCCAGCCGCGAGCAGCTCGACCGCGTGCGGGCGATGGAGGAGGATCTGGCCGCCGCCCTGGCCGAGCGGCAGGGCATTCTCGACAGCCGCGACCGACTGGTGGTGCGCTCCCCCCTGTCGGGCACCGTGCGCGACATGGAGGAGGCGCTGATCCCCGGCCGCTGGATCGGTCCGAAGCTGCCGCTGGCGATGGTGGTGGCGCCGGGCAGCGGCGAGCTGGTCGGCTATGTCGGCGAAGGCGATTTCGACCGGCTGAGCCCGGGGGCCGGAGCGCAGTTCCACCCCGACGATCCGCTGGCCCCCCGGCGCGCGGCGACGGTGCGCGCGGTCGACCCGGTCGCCGTCTCGGTTCTGGACGTGCCGGCACTCGCCTCAGTCAATGGCGGCCCTGTGGCGGTCGAGGGGCAGGCGGGACCCCAGCCGGGCCAGCAGCCCCATGGCGGTTCCGCCCGCAGCGCGCTCGCCCCGGTGGAGGCGGTCTACCGCATCACCCTGGATGTCGAGCCGGTGAACATCGGGGCAAAGGCTGCCGGCAGTTCGCAGGCGGGGCCGGAGCGCGTCACCCGCGGCATCGTCCGCGTGACGGGCGAGGCCCGCAGCTTTGCAGAGCGCTTCTGGCGCATGGCCGCGTCGGTGCTGATCCGCGAGACAGGATTCTGAAGGTTCAGAGCTTCAGGTCCGCACTCACATTAACGATGGCGGACCTGAATTCCTCACCAACGATGCAGGGGGATCAGGGCTTCACCATCAGCCACTTCCTGTGATGGATCACGGGCTTCCGGTCGACCAGCTCGCCGAATTCGGTGACGGCCCGGATCACGCCCGGTGCATCCTCGTGGTAATCGTCGCCAATCATGACACCACCAACCCGAAGCAGCGGCCAATATGCTTCAATATCCGCCTTGGCCTCTTGGTAGCTGTGGCCGCCGTCGATGTAGATAACGTCAGCCTTGACCCCAAGGTTTTTGAGGAAAACAGCCGCTCCACCAGAACTTATGGGAAATGGGGTAATGATATCACTTACATTCTTCAAAACAACATTAGCCAAGAACTGATAATAGATGCTGGGATATCCATTTTTAAGGTTCAGCGAGTGGAAACCCCAGTACCCATTCGGCGTTTTATCAGCCCACATCTCACTTGAGCCCAGCCAGGTATCGACACAGACGATTTCAGCGTTGTCGATCTCATATTCTTTGCAGAGGCCTGCCATATGAACAGCACTTGCACCTTTCCAGGTGCCGACCTCGATGATGAGCTTGGGCTTAATCTGTGAAATAACATACCTGAAGATCGGATGATTCTCGGTCCGATCATTAAAGCCATAGGCGTTTGCGTCGAATCCCTCATAGGGGGATTGTTCAAAAATTTGGTTCCTGACCTTCATAGAACATCCTTGGCTGAATTTTCCTGAACATATGCCTCAGTGACTTGGATGGCAATCAGCCGTCCTTTCAAGCATCCAAGCCCCAAAACACACATTAGGGCGGAAGCGGCAGGAATGTCCCTGGTGCCGCTGGCAGGAAATGCCCTTGGAATCACGGCACACGATCACTGGACCGCGTTTACCCGATCGCCGCCGCCAGCAACCCGTCATTCGCCATGGCGAAGCCGGCCGGTTGCGGACGGACATAGCCGATCGGGTTGGGGCGCTGCTCGTTGCGGCCGTACTGAATGAAGTGGACCAGCGCCTGCTGCTGGTCAGTGCCGAAGGCGCGCTGGAGGTCGGGGTTGGCCATCAGGTAGGCAAGTGCGTTGAAGCTGGTCGGGCGCCCAGCGGCCTGTCCGGTCGACTGGTAATGAGCCGTGGCGGCCGCGGTGTCGGTACCGAAGGTTGCTGCCAGATCCGGGTTGGCGGCCAGATAGCTTAGTGGGTCGAAGCCGGCGGCGTCGCGCCGCGGCGTGTTGCCGTAGAGCACAACATAGAGTTTCACCTGCTGCTCGCTGCCCGAGAAGACGCTCAGCAGGTCTGGATTGGCCAGCAGATAGTCGTGGGCGTTGAAGCTGGTGCTGCGGTTCTCCAGCCGGCCATAGCGGATGTAATGCTCCTCCGCCCGGGCAGGATCGTTGCCGATGGAGGCGGCGACGTCGCGATTGGCCGCCAGATAGGAGAGCGCGTCGAAGCTGGTGCTGCGCCCCTCCCGCCGGCCGCTGGACAGGTAATGGCCGGCCGCCAGGGCGGTGTCGGTGCCGAAGGCGGTGGCGAGATCGGGGTTGGCGGCCAGATAGGCCAGGCTGTCGAAGGTGATGCCGCGCCCCTCCCGCCGGCCGGCGGTCACATAGTGGTGGGCTGCCGCCACCGGGTCCAGCCCGAAGGCCACCGCCAGATCGGGGTTCGACACCAGATAGCCGAAGGCGTCGAAGCGGGTGCTGCGCCCTTCCCGCTGACCGCTGGACAGGTAATGCCGGGTGGCGGCCGTGGTGTCGGTGCCAAAGACGGCGGCGAGGTCGGGGTTGGCGGCCAGATAGGAGAGAGCGTCGAAGCTGCCGGCCGACCGCCCTTCCCGCCGGCCCAACGCCAGATAATGACGGCTCGCCGCCGCGGTGTCGGTGCCGAAGGCCGCGGCCAGATCCGGGTTGGCGGCAAGGTAGGAGAGCGGATCGAAGGACCGGATCGCCCGCCCCTCCACCCGACCGGCGCGCAGATAATGCTCGCGCGCCGCCGCGGCGTCGGTGCCGAAGACGGCGGCAAGGTCGGGGTTGGAGGCGAGATAGGCCAGCGGGTCGAAGCCGGCCATCGTCTCGGCCAGCGTGGTCACCCGCAAGGCCACGGTCTGGCCGCTGACAGCCCCCTGGCTGTCGGTGACGGTGTAGGCGAAGGACCCCGGCGAGGCCGGGGTGCCGGACGATGCCTGATAGGTCAGGCCGGCCAGATCGGCCACCCCCAGCCTCATCCCGGCCGTGACGGCGGTGCCGTTGGCGAGCCGGAGCGTGCCCGCGGACGGCAGGCGGACCAGCGTCACCGTCATGCTGTCGCCTTCGTCCGGGTCGCTCGGCCGGTCGATGCCGAGCGCGATGGCCGGCCCGGCCTCCAGGGCGGTCAGGGTCTTGTCGCCCTGGACGGCCGGCGGCCGGTTGGCCGGTCGCGAGGCGATGGTGAAGCCGATCCAGCGGCTCCACGCCACGCCATTGTAGGCGCGCACCGACAGCTCGTCGATGCCGGGCAGGGTGGAGGCGGTGAAGGTGACGCCGGCGAAGGCCGCCGCGGTCAGCGGGACAACCGTGCCGGTCGCCTGGGGCGTCCCGCCGACCATGATGGAGCCGGCGCCGTTGGTGGTGTCGACCAGCTCATACTGGGTGACGAGGCCGCCGGCCGGATCGGTCGCCGTGATCAGGCCGGCGATGGCGATGGAGGAGCCGATGGAAACCCGGCCGGCCCTGGCGGCGACCGCCGGAGGCAGCAGGCTGATGCGGGTGTCGGCGAACAGGGCGAATTCGACATCGGTCAGCGTGTCGGTGCCCTCGCCGCCGCCGGAAATGATGGCGCCGTCGGACGTGACGGTGACGGTGTAGGAGGCGCGGCTGCCGTTGTAAACCGCGGTGTCGATGCCGCCGCCGCCCTGCACCGTGTCGTCGCCGACCCCGCCGGTCAGCGTGTCATCGCCGGCACCACCGGTCAGCAGGTTGTTGGTGCTGTTGCCGATCAGGATGTCGTTGCCGGCACCGCCGATGGCGTTCTCGATGGTGACCCCGGCGGCGATCGACACGTTGCCGACCGCCAGACCGCCCGATCCGTTGGGGCCGATGGAGCTGAAGGCGCCGGGGGTCAGGTCGATGGTGACGGCCGAGGCCTGCCCGCCGGCGTCGATGCTGTCGGTGCCGCCGGCATCCCAGATGGCTTGGCTGACCGCGACGGTGTTGCTGGCGAAGGCATAGCGGTCATCGCCGATGCGGGTGTTGGCGTTGGCGCCGTACAGGTACTGCGCCGCCGCGATGTCGTACAGCGCCGGCCCCGTCGCCAGCCCGTTCAGGCCCAGGCTGGGGTGCCGGTTGTAGGACATGATGGTGTAGCGGTAATTGTCCTCGGCCGAGGACAGATAGGGTGGCTCGCCCCCGCCGCCGGTGGCGTTGTAGTTGCCGGGATGCTTCAGCCCTATAGCATGCCCGATCTCGTGTAGGATGGTCAGGTAGCCGTAGGTTCCCGGCGTCGGACTGGTGTTGGTGCTGGTGTTGTTCGCGAGATAGATGTCGCCGCCGGTGTCGTAGAGCGAACCGGTCGGATAATAGGCGTAAGCGGCACTGGAGCTTTGCCGGTTGGTGCCGATGCGGATCGCCCCACCCTGCCCGCTGTTGGCACTGTCGGAGGTCTCGACGAAGAAGACGTTGGCAACGGCGCTCCAGGCGGCAAGCGCCTGACGCACCGCATCGCGCTGCACGGCGGACAGCGGTGCGAAGCCGGTCCCATCCGAGGTGGAGGCGTAGGACGGCGCCTGCTCCATGAAGCTGTAGGTGACGCTTGTGCCGGTGCCGACGGCACCGCTGCCCCAGCGCGGCGTTCCCGTTGCCAACAGGGCCGAGACGGTGGCGGAGGCGGTCCCCTGCGGCAGCAGCCCCTGCGGGTCAAGACTTGCAGCGATGGGCGCGGTGCTCAAGCTGGCGCTATTGCACAGCAGGCAGGAACAAGCGGGCACGGTGCCAACCAGGGTGTCGGGCAGGTCGGAGATGGTGGTCGTCATGGCCGGCAGCGGATCCGTGCCGCGGGTCTGCGGCTCCGCCAGTCTACAACCCTTCAGTCCCCAACTGAAAGGGGAGGAGAACCCGGACTTTTTCTCACCGCTAGGCTTTGAAGGCTATCGGGCCGATCACTCCTTGAACCTGAGATGGATTGTGGAAACCGGGAAATGCCGTCTGTGGACATAAATGGCCTGATCCGGCCTCAAGATGCCTCTCCACTCGCCGTAGATGTGGATATCCTCAGTTTCTATGCCGTAACGGCTGACTAGGACGGAATAGATGCTCTGGTCGTGGCGATGATTCTTATGGTCACCGAAGACCGCACTTTTGATGCAGGCGTAGAGGAACCCCTCGTCCACATAGTGCTGGAACCGACCCTTGGCTTTATAGCCCTGGACTCCCGCCCATATCTGGTTGGCATTCATTTCTTTTTCGGACGCTCCCATAATCCTGAAGCAGAGATCGTGCGTCCAATCCTTATTCTTATGGAAATCACTGACGATGAAAATATCGTTTTTCTCGATCTTTTCATAAATATCCTTGATGTCTCGCAACAGCATCGCCCCGGTATCGAGATACAGGATGTTGCTTCCATACGTGGCCGCATCCTTGATAACGAAGGGCTTCCAGGCGAATTGCTTGGGAGTGAGAAACTCGGGGAATATGTCGGACACCCAGGCCGGAAATTCCACAACCTGTACCTTGTGGCACTTGTTCAGGAAATCGACCTGCTCCCTTGCAAGGCCAAGATTATAGACGAGCATCCTGTCGATTGAAGAATCGCTCGTCTTCTGAGCGGTGCTGATCAGAAGAAGGCAGGATTCGTAATAGGCGGAGTTGCAGCACATAACTAAGACATTCGACATCTTCACCACCGCCCCAATCCAAGAATTCTTCCAGCAAAAGCCCAGCCGACGCTATCAGAAGCTTTCCAGCATCAGCAACCCGGCGAGCCACCTTTCCCTCTGCTCAACTCCTCGAACACCGCCTCAATGCGGTCGACGGACCGGGCGACGGTAAAGTCGCGGGCACGGTCGCGGCCGGACAAGGCTATGCGCAGCCAAGCGGCGCGGTCTGCAACCAGACTGCGGAGGCGGTCGGCGAGTGCTTGGTGGTCTTCCGCGGGGAACAGCAGGCCGTCGACGCCGTCGCGCAGCACCTCGCCGCTGCCGCCGGTGCCACTGCCGATCACGGTCAAGCCAGCGGCCATCGCTTCCACCTGCGTGATGCCGAAAGGCTCCTGAAAGACGCTGGGGAAGACCAAAACGTTGCAGCGGGCGAACAGGTTGGACAGGCCGCGGCGGTCGAGGAAGCCGGTGAAGCGCACCTTGCCGACCATGCCCTGGCGCTCGACGAAGTCGCGGCACCGGGCGGCCAGATCGGCGTCCGGCGCCTCTCCGGCGAAGGTGCAGTCGAAGTCGACGCCCTCGCGGTGCAGGATCGCAAGCGCGTTGACCAGCGTCTGCGGGCCTTTGTAGTTGACGAACAGGCTGGCGAAAGCGATGCGCAACCGGTCGGTGGACGGCATCACCGCGCGGTGGAAGTAGTCGACGCGGGCGCCAGGGTGGATCACCGTGGCGGGCAGGCCGTAGCCGCCAGCGGCCAGCCGTTCCGCCACCCAGCCGCTGGCCGGTCCAGCGCGATAGAGGGGGGAGCGGGGTGCCGCCTCCGGCGGGTAGCCGGGATGCTGGTTGCCCAGGCAATGCAGCACCGGCACGCCCATCTGCCGGGTCAGCGGGTCGAGGAAGTCGGTCCCCAGCAGGTCGAGGTTGCCAACCAGACAGGCGTCGGCGCGGAAGTCGCGGGCGGTCTCCAGCACGTGGCGGATGTTGGCGCGGATCAGCGCGGCGCAATGGGCCGGATCGTCGTGGGTGAAGGCGCGGCCGTCCTTCCAGGACCCGTAGAGGGTCAGCGACCGGTCGACATGCGCCTCAATGTCTTCGGTTCCGGCCACGCCCGGTCGGGCAAGCTCCGGCACGTCGGCCGTCAGCACCTTCACCGCATGGCCCCGGCGGATCAACTCGGCCGAGAACTCCCACAACTTGCGACCGTAGCCACCGAACTCTTGCGGCGGAAATAGATTGGTGACCACCAGAATGCGGCGAGGGCGACCGGTTGAGGGGGCCGTCGCCTGCCGGAACAGCAACCGGTAGCGCTCTAGCCCCGGATGGCCGGCGGTGCCGGCGGCGAGCGCGTCGGCATCCAAATCCGAACCAGGGTCTGCGGTGTCGGTAAGCTTGGCGGCACGGCGAGCCTCGCCGAGATAGATGGATGCCTCGAGCGGGCGTCCGCTTGCCGCATACAGGCGGGCCAGCCCGGCGAGCGCATCCGGCTGTTGACGGTTCAGCCCGACGGCGGCCAGCAGGAACCGTTCCGCCAGGGCAATCTCACCGAAGCGGACGGCCAGATGGGCGACGCTGACCATCTGCTCCGCAGTCCGCAGCATCGGTTCCAGCACCGCAAGACGGGCATGCCGCAGTGCCGGCGTCAGCCCTGCCGCCAGTTTCGGATCGGACAGCGAGCGCACGGCATAGCGCAGGGCGTCGGCGCACTGGAACAGGATGCCGCCGGCTTCGGCAGGGCCGGGGTCATTGGGGCCGGGGCCGGCAGGCACAAAGCCCCAACCGGCCAGATGGGCGGATGCGGCGGCATGGTCTCGTGCCGAAGCTGTGGGGCAGAGGACGAAGGCGCCGGACAACTGGGCCATCCGGCGGTCGATCTCGGCCGTATCGGAACTGGCTCCTGGCCAGGACAGCAGCGTCACCGCCTCCGCCTGCGGCCGGTCGGGAGATGACGGCAGTGGCAGGGCGACCGGCTCGGCCGCGTCGTCCGGCGCACAGAAAGCCACCCGCGACAGGTCGCGGGCCATGAGGCGCAGGTCGGCGGCAAAGCCGTCGTCTCCGGTCGCATGGACGGTCAGCCGAGATGCGGTCAGCTGCAGCCGCTGCAACGCCTCATAGGCGGCGAGGCGGCGGCGGAATCCGGTGCCCTGCGCGGGGAGCGCCGACAGCCCGCGCCGCTCCCTGCGGACCTCCAGCGCCGGGTCGACGCAGTCGTCGAACACCGCGGCGAAGAATTGGGCGCGCTTGACCTGCGGGCTGTGGAATTCCAGCAGATGCGCTTGGCCCTCCCGGCGGATCGCCATTGCCTCGGCCGGGTGGTCGAGGTAATGGCGCGCCAGTTCCACCAGCTCGTCCGGCGAGCGGTATGTCACGAGATGGCGGCCAGGGGTGAAGCAGCGCTCCAGCCCGGCATCGGTCGACAGCGCATCGGTCAGCAGGAAGCCGCCGGCCCCCAGAGCCTCGAAGACGCGCAGATTGAGATCGCCGTTCAGCGAGACGTTCAGCGTGACCTGCGAGGCGGCGTAAAGGTCGGCCGCCGTTTCCGGCGGTGCCCGCATCCCGGTCAGCGGCAGCCCAGCCGCCACCAGCCGGTCCAGCACATGGCGCCGCCAGGGGTGGAAGGGGCCGACCTGGCCGACAAAGGTGAGAGGACGCTCGGGCGCCACGGGGATATCGCGCCGGCGCAGCGCATAGTCCACTGCAGGGATCCAATAGACGCGGTCGAACCCCGCCTCCAGAAAGGCATGGGCATGCTGGCGGGTGTGGTCGAGCACCACCGCATCGAAGCTCTCCATCGCGCCATAGGCCAGCAGCGTGCGCAGGGGGCTGGCGAAATGGTGGGTGTCGCCGACCAGCAGCACCTTGGTGCCCGGCAGCCGGTCGAGCCCGCGCGGGAGGTTGCGCCGGGTGGCGTCAACCTTGACGACGATCAGCTCCGGCCGCTGGTGCGCCGGCAGGCGGGTGACGACGGAGGCCAGATCGAATTCGCCGGCTGGGGTGTTGAGCGAGGCGAAGCCGTCGCCGGTTTCTACCGTCGGACAATCGGGGCCGCAGAACACCTCCCGCTCCGAGAACAGCGGCCGGCGGTAATGGTCGGGCGTGGCCAGGCAGCAGAACAGCGTGCGGGGAGCGTCGGCTGCCAGCTGCGTGGGGAAGGACGGGACTTGCGGGTGCGGCGGCATGCGGAAGGCTCGGACAGGAATTGGGCGCAGCGGACCCAATGCCCGCCGCGCCGTGAAGCGGAAATCAGGACACTGGAGGCTCGACCCAGCCGGGGACGGCGCCCGCGCTGACCAGTGGACGACGGAAACTGCCGGCGGCGATCTCCGCACGGATTTGGTCCGGTGTCATCGACACCACCCGCTCGTACTCGGCGGTGTTGTGGGCGTACCAGGGATTGTCCGTAACCGAATTGGTCGACCGCGCATGGCTGAGATGGAGGAGCGGTCCCAGCGTGCGTTCCACCCGCTCACCCAGCATTTCCAAGCGACGGTAAAGCTCGAAATCCTCCCAGCCCCAGGACACAAACTTCTCGTTGAAGCCACCGAGTCTGTCGAACACCCAGCGGCCGAAGAAGACTGACCCGCTGTAGGAGTTTTTGTAGAGCATCTCGTTGCGTGGATCGAACAGGTCGATTTGGTTCACCGCCAGCGTCCGCTCCACCCCGGGAACGAAGTCGGGAGCGACGTCGAAGAACAGCCCGTTGAATGGACAGGCGAGCGCTACGCCGTCATGCACCGCCTGTTGCGCCAGCACATACTGGGTCGGTTCCACCAGCACGTCGGTGTCCTGCCCGACAATGATCGGCGTGGTCGCGGCGGCCGCCATAATGTTCAGCTGCTTGCCCCGGTGGGTGTAGGGACTGTCGTTGCTGGTCAGGTGGATATAGCCGTAGTCGGCAGAGGAGAGCCCCAGCTCGGCCATGATGCCGGGCACGTCCTGGCGCTCGGGATTGTCCTCACAAATTAGAATGTTGGTGTCGAGATAACGCCGCAGGTAGGTAACCAGGATGCGCAGATTGCGCCTGCGGTCGGGGGATTCGATCCGACAGGGCACCATGAAGGTGACGTCGCGCAGATCCAACCTGTCGCCTCGGCGCAGCGGCTCGCGCAGGGCTTGATGACGGGAGGCGAGCGACACCGCGCGGTCGAGCTGCGCCGCCAGCCCCTCGTCCTTCGGCGCCAACGACAACGCGGTTTCATAGCAATCGACCGCAGCGCCCCAGCGGCCGGTCCACTGCATCATCTCGCCCAGCCGGATATGGGTCTGCGGACGGTCAGGCCATTTGGCCAGCACCTTGCGGTAGGTGGCCGCTGCCGCCGCCAGCTTGCCCTGCATCTGCTGGGCATAGCCCAGGTTCGACATCGCCTCCGGCTGATCGGGCACCGCCGCCAGAATGCTCTCGTAGACGGCCTCGGCCTCGGCCAGCCGTCCGGCATGATGGTGCTCGACGGCGATGCGAAAGGCTTCTTCAAGGGTCGGCATGAAAGCTCCGTTGGGGCAATCCGTCTGGGCGCAGAAAGGACGGCCGCTTACTTACCGCACCAGCAAGCGCGATGCACGGCAGAAGACGCACGGGCCCACCGCTGCCGGCCGCTCCTCACAAACCATATGCCTGGAGGATTTCGTCCCGCTTCGCGCTGTAGGGGCTGTTGCCGTGCTTCCCGGCGAGCGCGCCGGTCAGGACGAGCGGAAACGTGTCGCCGGCACGCGGCGGCAGGACGCTGTCCGGCCAAGCGGCGTGCGCCATTTCGCTTCCCAGCAGCTGAGCGGCGCGTTCAACGCAGACGAACAGGGCGACCTGATCGATCATCCAGATGTAGCAGCGAGTGAAGTTGGTCCGCAGGAAGTCCGCCATCATCAGCAGCGTCAGATAGCCGCTGCGGCTGTGGCGGAAATAGACGAAGGAAACGTTATAGCGGCTGCACAGCGGCTCGCCGCGATAGTCGGTGTGGGCGACGTCGGCAGCTCCGGCAAGCCTGACGATGTCCTCCGGCTTCTCGCGGAACAGCACGTCGGCATCGCAGACGATCACGTCGGCCTTGTGCAGCAGCATCGCCTCCGCCGCGATGAGGAAGCGGGAGGACGCGTAATAGGGCTTGTCGATGGCCTCGCCGCGCATCGCCCAGTTCTCGTGCGAGAAGGTGACCGGCATGGCGCCGACGATGCCCCGCAGCCGCTCGATCAGCCGGGCGACCTCCGCATCGCCGTTGATGATGTGGTAGTGGACGGCGACCGCGGACCCGAGCGCGTGGAGGTTCAGGATCTGCGCCGCGGCATAGCGCTTGAAATAGGCACCGTCCACTGACACCAGCACCACATGCCGGCCGGTCTGCTCGAAGGGCGGCGCGGCGTCCGCCTTCACCAGAGCCTGGGCCGCCTGGCGGAAGGACAGGGACGACAGGTCGACGACGCAGAGCTCGTCGCCGGCATATTTCCCCTGCCGGAACAGCGCCTCGCCGAGCCAGAGATGGAAGATGGCGTTCTTGCAGCCGGCGGCGGCGCGGCCATGGGCCTCCGCCAGATCGGGGCGGCCGGCCTCGTTGAACAGGAAGGATAGGTTGGCATGGATTTGTGGCCGCAGGGGGGACGGCGCCGCCCGTTCCAGCGCCCGGCCAAGGATGGCGATGCCCTGCCGCGGGATCGCCGGGTCGCGGTCGAGGACCCCCATGCCGGCATAGGCCAAGCGGTTCGCCAGGGCGAGATACAGGGCCTCGTCGTCCGGCCGGCAGCCGATCAGCGCGTCGGCAAGACGTTCCCTTTCCGCCCAGTCGTCGATCCGGGAAATCAGCAGCGCCATGACGTCGTAGAGAAGCTGGCGGTCGCCGGCACCCTCGATGGCGCGAAGCTCGCGGTCGAGGCCGGCATGGTTGATCGCGCTAGCGGCGGCGATGCCGCCGACCACCTGCCGGAACCTCTGCTGATCCATGCCAACCCGCCCAGGTGAGTATCTGTCTCGAAGGGGGGCTCTTTGTCTGTCTCCTTCGGACGATGCAAGCACGCTGCGACGCATGCCCGATCACGGCACATCCAGATCACGAGACCATCAGCATCATGGGACCATCAAGATCACAGGGCCTCCAGATCGCGCAGCAGACCGAGCAGCCGGCGGGCGGCGGAGCGCCAGCCGAAATGCTCCAGCAGATGGTCGCGGGCGGTGCGGCGGGTGCCGTCGGGATCGTCGATGACCGCGCGCAGCAGCCGGGCGGCCTCCCCTTCGTCGGGGGTCCACCACTCCCGACCGCGATAACCGTCCAGGGCGGGGGTGACGTGGCTGGGAATCAGATGGGCCACCCGGCTGTTCAGATAGGCGCGGTAGGCGCTGTGGTCGGGAGCCAGCAGGGTCAGCCCCATGGCGCCAGCCTGCGCCATCGGCAGGTCCCAGCCCTCGCCGTGCGACATGCTCCAGTAATGGGTGGCAGCGGCATGGAGCGACATCATGTCGGTGTCCGACAGCTTGCCCTCAATCAGGAAGAGAGGGGCCGCCTCGCCCAGCGTCCGGCCGGTTTCCGCCGTCAGCCGGACCAAGAGGTCGCGGATGCTGCCGGACGCCCCGCCCCCCTTGCCGGCCTTCAACAGCAGGGCGGCGTCGTCCTCCGCCCGCGTCGTGCGCAGCCACACCCGCAACAGCCCCTCCAGGTTCTTGCGGCTGTTGAGGTCGGAGACGTTGAGGATGCGCACCCGATAATCGGCCAGCCGCCGCCCCGTTCCGTCGAGGATGGCGGCGGGCTTCACCCGGCCGGGTTCCAGCGGCTCCACCCCCTCCGGGCAGATGTGGACGCGGTCAGCGGGGTGGCCGGCCTGCAGCCATGCCCGGCGCGAGGAGTCGGTGGCGACGACGACATGGTCGTGACGCCGGCTGTGCGCTGCCCACAAGGGCGGAATGTCGAGCGCCTCGAACACGGTGTAATTGATCGTCTTCAGGCCCGGGACCGCCTCGACCAGCAGCGGCGTGGTGAAGCTCAACACCGCCTTGGCCCGCACCGGCCGATCGAGCGTAGACAGGACCGGATCGATCTGGTCGTCCGGCAGATTGTCGACATCGTCATGGTTGAGGTCGACCAGCCGGACCCGCATGCCGGCATCGACCAGATGGCGGACGAACCGGCGGACCTTGTGGGCATAGCCGCTATTGTCGCGGAAGGGGCCGCGCACGACCAGCCCCGGCGGCAGCGACGGGTCGGCGGCATCGCGGGCGAGTTCGCGGGCGGTGGCGACGCGCTCCAGCGACCGGCGCAGCCGGGATGCGAACTCGCCGCCGGCGTCCAGCACGGCGGCACGGCGCAGAAGCCGCCCGGCATCAAGCAGCTGGCCACGGGCGAGCGCCTCGCTTCCCAGGCGGATCAGCGTGACGCCGCAGTCGGGGTCCAGTTCCAGCTTGCGGCGGAAATGTGCGGTCGCCTCGTCCAGCCGCCCCAGATCCTGCAAGGCGCGCCCCTGGTTGAAGAGGGCGGGTGCAAGCATGGGCGCCAGCCGAAGCGACCGCGCCATCAGCGCCGCTCCCTGCAGTTCACGGCCGGCGCGGCGCATCTGCAGCCCCAGCAGGTGCAGGGCCTGCGGCTGGGCCGGCTCAACCGTCAGGACGTCGCGGTAGAGCACCGCCGCGCGCTCCGTCTGGCCGCCGTTGTGAAGGGCAACGGCCTCGGTCAGGATGTCGTGGATGGAAGGCATGGTCCGTCTGGAAAAGCCGGCAAAAAGCGAAGGAACGCGGGATCCGCCACCATCAATCAAAGGCCATCAATCAAGAGCCATCAATCGAGGGAGGCGAGGGGCGGCTCCGGCGTTCTCCCGGGATCGCGCGCCGGGCTGCGCATTGGGTTCTTGGGATCGAACAGGCCGAGGCGCTGCAGGGTCTGGGCGAAGCCTTCGGTCAGCATGGTGATGCGGTCGCTGATCTCGGCGATCTCGCGGGCCGAGATAACGGGGGCGTTGGTGGAGATGCGGCCGTGGGCGCGGTAGTTCAGACGGATGGCGACGTCGTCGGTCTCGCCCTGAATCCAGGAGCCGTGCAGGATCTTGTTGCGCTCCCGCCCAAGCTCCAGTGCCTCGTCGCAGCGGGCGATCAGGGCCTTGGCCTCGTCGGCGGGCAGGCGCAGGCCGGCGATGGCCTTCAGCGCGTCGAAGCGCGCCTTGACCTGCATGTTGGAGGCAATCGGCAGGAATTCGGTATGATCGGTGCCGAGAAGGCGCGAGATGCACAGCGAAACCATGTCTTCCAACTGTGCCCAGGACACGGCGATCATGCCGATCGCGCAGTACATCTTCACGCTGAGGGGGCCCAGCCGGACCGTCCGCGTCGTCATAGGCCACCCTTGGCATCCTCGCCCCGCCGCCGGGGCATGGGATCGAAAATAGGCGTTCTGCGCGGTGCGGCAAAGCGGTCATTGCACGTCCCGCAGTTGACAGGGCTGGGTGATCCGTAGGATGCACTTCGCGCCGTCCGGTGGGCTCCGCCCACCGGCACTTCCCCCTCTTTGCCGGCCGCCCCTCTCCGCCACAAGCAACAAGGTGTCACGTCCATGGACTCCCAGGCCTCCGCCCCGTCGCTGCACGGCTGCCTCACCGCCGCCATCGATGTCCTGCAGCGCACCATGGACAACCTGGATCCGGCACGGGTCGAGGCGGCGGTGGATGCGGTCGCCACGGCGCTGGGCGCCAACCGGGCGCTGCTGGTCTGCGGCAACGGCGGTTCGGCGTCGGATGCCCAGCACATCACCGGCGAACTGGTCGGCCGCTTCCTGAAAGAGCGCCGCGGACTGAAGGCGATCTGCCTCAGCTCCAACGCGGCCGTGCTGACCGCCTGGAGCAACGACTATTCCTACGACAGCGTCTTCGCCCGCCAGACCGAGGCCTATGGCGAGCCCGGCGGTGTCCTGCTGGGCATCTCGACCAGTGGCAATTCGCGCAACGTGATCGCCGCCTTCGAGGTGGCCAAGCGGCTGGGCATGACCACCATCGCCATGACCGGCGAGGGCGGCGGCAAGATGTCCGGCTTGAGCGACATCCTGCTCGACGTGCCGTCGCGCTCCACCCCGCTGATCCAGCAGGTCCACATCTGTCTCTACCACTACCTGTGCGAGCAGGTCGAAGCCCGGCTCGCCTGAGCACGTCCCCTGAGCACGCCAATGACCGCCCCCATACCGGAAGCGTCGAAGCGCCAGGCATTGGAGGCGTTCAGTGCCGGACGCCTTGAGGAGGCGGCGGCGCTCTATCGCCACATGCTGGCGCAGGACGGCACGGCCGCCGACCTGTGGAACAATTTGGGTGTCATCCTGGCAGACCTGCGGCGGCCGGAGGACTCGGCGGCCGCCCTGAAAATCGCTGTGGCCCTGCGTCCAGGCTACGACAAGCCCCTGGTCGGGCTGGGCAGCAGCGCCTATGGCGCCAACCGGCTGGATGAGGCGGTACGATTCTGGGGTCGGGCCATCGCCCTCCACCCGCGGCAGGATGCCGGCATCTGGTTCAACCTGGGCGTCACCCACCAGATGCGCGGCGAGGCCGAGGCGGCCGCCCGCTGCTTTGATCAAGCCGAACGGCTGTCTCCCGCCGATCCGCTGATCGCCAGCCAGCGACTGCTGTGCCTGAACTACCTGGACCTGTCCGGCGAGCGCCTGCTGGCTGAACACCGGCGCTTCGACGAACGGTTCGGCCGACCGGCTGACCGGCTGCCGCCGGCCCCGCACGCCAACCGCCCCGATCCGGAAAAGCGGCTGCGCATCGGCTACCTGTCGGTCGAATTCCGCGAGCATCTGGGCGCCTATTTCCTGTCGCCCCTGTTCGAGGCGGCCGACCGCAGCCGCTTCGAGATCGTCTGCTATTCGATCCTGCCAGACACCCACGCCGACGCCTATACCGCCCGCTTCAAGGCGCAGGCTGACGGCTGGCGCACCGTGGGCCATCTGAACGACGAGGGGTTGGCGGCGCAGATCCGCGCCGACGGCATCGACATTCTGGTCGACCTCGCCGGCCATTCCGGACTGAACCGGCTGCCAATGCTGGCCCGGCGCCCGGCACCGGTGCAGGTGACGTGGCTGGGCTATCCCAACGGCACCGGCATGGCGTCGGTCGACTATCGCATCGTCGATTCGGTCAGCGACCCGGTCGGGCCGACCGACGCCCATGCGGTGGAAACGCTGGTCCGGCTGCCGCCTCCCTTCCTATGCTTCCGCCCGCCGGCCTCCGCCCCGCCGGTGGTGCCGCTGCCGGCGGGCGCCACCGGGGTCGTCACCTTCGGGTCCTTCAACAAGCTGTCGAAGATCACCGACAGCACCGTGGCGCTGTGGGCCGAGGTGCTGCGGCGGGTGCCGGACTCCCGCCTGCTGCTGAAGGACCGGCCGTTGTCCGATGCCGGTACCGCCGCCCTGATGCGAGCGCGCTTCGCCGCCACCGGCATCGACCCGGCGCGGCTCGACCTCATCGGCTTCATCAAGGACGCAGCCGGGCACCTCGCCGCTTACAACCGCATCGACATCGCGCTCGACCCGCACCCCTACAACGGCACCATCACCACCTGCGACACGCTGTGGATGGGAGTGCCGCTGGTGACGCTGGCGGGACCCCGCCACGCTGCCCGCGTCGGCGCCAGCCTGATGGCCGCCATCGGCCTGCCCGAACTGGTCGCCACCACCCCCTCCCGCTACGCCGCCATCGCGGCGGAACTGGCCGGCGACCTGACCCGGCTGATGCGGCTGCGCATGGGCATGCGCGAGCGGCTGCGGGCATCGGCGCTGTGCGACGAGGGGCGCTTCATGCGCAATCTGGAAACCGCCTACCGGCTGATGTGGCAGCGCTGGTGCGATCGGCGCCGGTCGGACAGTCAGTCCACAGGTGGCTGATCCACAGACGGCTGATTTGCAGGCGGTTGACCCGCGGCCGGCCAGGCGAAGCGGCCCATCCGGTCCTTCGCCGGCCCTTGGAAATGCAGGAAGGTGAAGGGAACCGGTGCGCCGCCGTCGGTGCGGGCGCAGACCGGAATGCCGTCCGCCCCGAAACGGACGCTCTTTAGCCCATTGCACATGCCGAAGCAGCCGTCCGCATTGCGGATGTTGTGGTCGAAACCCTGGGCGATCAAACTTCCCTGCTCAAGGAAGCGGGGATCGGCGGCGGCGATCTCCATCAGCAGATGCATGTCGCTGACATGCGGCCGGCCGCCGATGCGGAAACGGTCGCCCAGGGCGTGCAGCCTCGGCTTGTCGGCGAAGATCTCCACGAAGCGGTCGCAAAGGAAGCCCAGCGCCTCCGGCCCCTCGAAGCAGTTGGCCCAACTCCAGTTCCCGGCGATCCGCTCGGCGAAGGCGGCGGCGAACCGCTCCGCCGGGCGATAGAGCATGACGTCGCTGTCGAACACGCAGAAGCGGCCCAGCCCATGGCGGACGGCGAACTCATGCGCAAAGAACCAGCGCCCGTAGCACATCGCCTCGTACCCCTCGCCATTCACCGAGAGATGCTCGTACACCGCGTCGAAGCGGGGATACGAGCTGGTGTAGAGGCGGATGCCGGCCTGATGGACCGCGAAGGGCAGGTCGCGGATCTCGTCGGTCAGCAAGATCACCGGGCTGTCGGGCGCGGCAAGCGCCGCCTGCCTCAGCGCGATGTCGACAACGGCCTTGTAGCCGATATGGACGAACAGGATGGGAATGCCGGCTTGTCGAACAGGAAGTTGGGCATGGAGGGGCGGCTTCGTCTCACGGTAAGGGGCGGCATGGTAGCCGTCCGCGGCGGCGGGAGGAACCGGCCTGTCGCACCCCACCCTGCCCCCTGCCCTGCCTGCCCCTTGCTTGACAAGCCCGCCCTCCGGCTTCTACCGATAGCGCCGTCTTCTCCTTCCACCACACCGGACCGCCGCGATGAGCGAAGCGCCGTCTTCTTCCCCCGCCCCCGACACCGCATCCGCGGTGCACAGCGGGTCGGCCGACCGCTTCGGCTATGAGTGGGGCCGCTATGCCGAGCTGAAGGGTATCTACGAAGAGCAGTTCCGCCGCTGGACGCCCTTCCTCAAGCCGGAGGACTGGCGCGGCCTGACCTTCGTCGATGTCGGCTGCGGCATGGGGCGCAACAGCCATTGGCCGATGAGCTACGGTGCGGCCGGCGGGCTGGCCATCGACATCGACGAGCGCAGCCTTGCCTCGGCCCGCGCCACGCTGGCGCCGCATCCGGCGATGGAGGTGCGCCGCCAGAGCGCCTATGAGCTGAACGATGTGGAGCGCTTCGACCTCGCCTTCTCCATCGGGGTCATCCACCATCTGGCCCATCCGGAAGCCGCGCTCGCCAACATGGCGCGTGCGGTGAAACCCGGCGGACGGGTGATGGTCTGGGTCTATGGCCGCGAGAACAACGGCTGGATCGTCCACTTCGCCGACCCGCTGCGCAAGGCGCTGTTCAGCCGCCTGCCGATCGGGCTGGTGCATGCGCTGTCCCTGCCGCCGACCGCGCTCTTGTGGCTGGCCTTGCGGCTGGGGCTGGACCGGCTGGAATATTTCCGCCTGATCCGCCGCTTCGACTTCGCGCATCTGCGCTCCATCGTCTTCGACCAGATGCTGCCGAAGATCGCCAACTACTGGCGCCGTGACGAGGTGGAGGCGCTGATGAAGGGCGCCGGGCTGGAAGACGTGCAGCTCGCCTGGGTCAACGAGATCTCCTGGGCGGCGATCGGAGCGAAGCCCCGTGACGGAGTGCTTTGATCGGACTTCAATCCGGTTGGCACCGCTTCAATTTGCGTCCACCGTGCGTCACGCCAGCCCTTTTGCCCGCGCGTATCATCCGTCCTCACGGCAGCGCGCGGCCATCCGCCGCGGCCGATTCTTCCGACGCTTTTCGGCCATGCGGATCGCGGCTGCGGCACGCTCGGCCGCCCCTGGCGCCGCATCCGGGCGCTCGGCATCCGGCAGGCCCCAATAATCAAAGCTGCTGGTCATCACCGCGACGAGGCGGCGCATCTCGGTCCGGACCCGGTCGCCAGCCTTGCGCGCGGCGTCGCGGTGCTCTGGCGGACACAGGCCGGTATCGGCTGAACCGTCCCAGGTTTGCTTGAGGCCCCGTCTCTTGAGGCTGGGATCAACATGACGAAGCAAGCATCACCCAAATACGCTCCAGAAGTGCGCGAGCGCGCAGTTCGGGGGTTGCGCCAGGCGAACGAGATCCTACGCAAGCTGTCGGTGTATTTCGCCCAGGCGGAGCTCGACCGCCCGGTTCGGAAACGATCGCCTTCATCGACGCGCATCGCCCCGTTCACGGGGTCGAGATCCTATGAGGTGAAGAGCGACTGGAACCGGGTCAGAGTTCTGGTCCAGCACTGAACCCGGAGGCCGTCATGTCCAGCACATCCAATTCCACCGCCATTCGTGTCGATCTCGGCGCGATCTTCGTTTCGCTTGAGCTGAGCCAGTCGAAATGGCTGGTCACATCACTGACGCCGGGTGGTGGCGAGAAGATGTCGAAACATCTGGTCAAGGCAGGGGATATTGGTGATCTGCTTTTGCGGTTCGCGGAATTACGACGCAAGGCCCTGGTTCGGACTGGGAAAATCTTTCCAATTGTTGTGATCCAGGAAGCAGGGTTGGACGGCTTCTGGATTCATCGGGTCTTACTCCAGGAAGGGATCGAAAGTCACGTTGTCGACCCGGCATCGGTAGCGATTTCGCGCCGTCGTCGTCGGGCAAAGACCGACAGGATTGACGGCGAGGCGCTCGTCCGAACGTTGCTGGCCTACAAGCGGGGCGAGCCTCGCGTTTGTGCAATGGTAAGGCCGCCAACGCCTGAAGAGGAAGATCGGCGGCGGATCGCGCGGGAACGCAAGGTGCTGGTCAATGAACGGGTAGCGCACGTCAATCGGATCAAGGGGCTGCTCTACAGTCATGGCGTCGGAGCTTATGAACCGCTGCGGCGCGATCGCCGGGAGCGGCTTGATGAGCTCCGTACCGGAGATGGCCGCCCATTGCCACCCCACCTGCAGGCGCAGATTTCGCGGGAACTTGATCGCCTTGAACTGGTGCTTGCACAGATAAAGGACATCGAGCGGGCAAGTACCAACATGCTTACCGCAGAGGCGCTCGCATTTCCCGGCGCCGCTCTGTTGCTGGGCCTGAAAGGGATTGGAGCGGCCGCCGCGGCCGTGTTATGGGGCGAAGGGCTTTGCCGGCATTTCGACAACCGCAGACAGGTCGCCGCCTACGCGGGCCTCGCGCCGACACCCTGGCAGAGTGGCCAGGTGGATCACGAGCAGGGAGTTTCAAAATCAGGTAATCCACGTCTGCGCACGACGTTGATCCAGATCGCCTGGCTGTGGATCCGCCACCAGCCGGATTCCACATTGACGCTTTGGTTTAAGGATCAGGTGGCTAGGAATGGGGGACGGCTCAAGAAGACGATGATCGTCGCCGTTGCCCGAAAACTGTTCGTCGCACTTTGGAAATATACCCGTGCGGGCGTCGTCATTGAAGGTGCCGTGCTGAAGGCCGCCTGACGTTCCGAACGCTCATCAATTTCTCCGGGGAAAACCTTCCCGCTGGAGCCCGGACGGGCGAACCGAAGATCGGCATGGCTGTCAAACAGCCGCGGTTTGAGAATGGTCTCGCCCAATTGAGCCTTGCCCGCCGCATGCGGGATGTTGGTGCAGTCGCTCCAGTCGACTGACCGTATATAAGTTGGATCAGGCCCGGTTTCCGGGCCGCGTCATTGAAGCAGGCTCACGCCGTGGATACCAGATAGCGCTACAGGAGCATAAAATGAAAAGCTGACGAACATTTCCGTTGATTCTCCTCATATAAGCCGATCTGCCGAGTGCTGCCGATCGCCCCGTCTACTTACCACGCCCATGCCGCCCGGCGGGCTGATCCGTCCAAGGTGCCAGCCCGCTCACGAAGCGACGCGGAGGTGAGCTTGGCTATCCGGCGGGTCTGGGACGCGAACTTCCAGGTTTATGGGGTCCGCAAGGTGTGGCGGCAGTTGCGGCGAGAGGGCATCGATGTGGCGCGCTGCACGGCGGCCCGGCTGATGAAACACATGGGTCTGAAGGGGGCGACACGGGGCAAGACGGTCCGCACCACGATCAGCGATCGGGCGGCGCCATGGCCCCGCTGACCGGGTGAACCGGCAATTCCAGACGCCGCGTCCGAACGCCTTGTGGTTGGCCGATTTCACGTACGTATCGACATGGCAGGGCTTCGTCTACATGGCCTTCGTCATCGACGCCTTCGCGCGCCGCATCGTGGGCTGGCGGGTGTCCAGCACAGCCCACGCCGGCTTCGTTCTGGATGCGCTCGAACAGGCACTTCACGACCGCCGACCGGCCAAGGGCAGCGGCCTCATCCATCACTCCGACAGGGGATCGCAATACGTTGCGATTCGCTACACCGAGCGTCTCATCGAAGCTGGGGTCGAGCCTTCCGTGGGCAGCGTTGGCGATTCCTACGATAACGCGTTGGCCGAGACCATCAACGGCCTCTACAAGACCAAGGTGATCCGGCGCCGCGGGCCATGGCGCACCTTGGAGGCCATCGAGTTCGCCACCTTGGAATGGGTCGACTGGTTCAAGGTGAACATCCAACCGACGCGGGCCGGGCCGCGATGACGCGTTTTGCGCAAACCGGCTCCCTTGATCCAGCCGAACACCTCCTCGATCCGTTTGCGGATTCTTAGGCTGCCGGCGTAGCCGGGGTGGCGGGTGGTCCGGCCGTCGATCGCCGAGCGGCGGTTGCTCGTGTTCTGCGCGACATGCGCAGCGGCGCCCAACTCGCGCATGTTCGCCACGAAATCCTTGGTGTCGTAAGCCTTGTCGGCGCCCACCGTGATGCGGTGGCGGCCAGGAATGGCCTTGACCATGGAAACCGCCGCCTCGCGTTCGGCCAAGCCGGTGGCTGCCGTCAGCCGGACATCCACTACCAGGGCGTTCCGGTTCTCCATCAGAGCGTGGCCCATGAAGGCCAGCTTCGCCGGCTGCCCGTTGCCCTTGCCGTACAGCCGCGCCTCGGGATCGCTGGTCGAGGCATGGGTCTCGTTGGACCGCTTCTCACCATGGAAGTCCCGTTCGCCGTTGCGTCCCGGCCCCGGCGGCTCGCCGCTGCCGTCCTTGGGCCGGAAGCTCTTCACCGACGCCCAGGCTTCGATCAGCGTCCCGTCCACCGAGAAATGCTCGTCCGACAGCAGCGCCTTGACTTTCGGCTGGCCCAGCACGGTGGCAAGGAACTTGGTTGCCACATCGCCGGCCAGCAGGCGCTCGCGGTTCTTGGTGAACACCGTCACGTCCCACAACCCGGGCGTCCATCGACAAGCCGACGAACCAACGGAACAGCAGGTTGTAGTCGAGCTGTTCCGTCAGCTGACGTTCCGAGCGCACCGAGTAGAAGGCCTGGAACAGCAGCGCCCGCAGCAGCTTCTCCGGCGGAATCGACGGTCGCCCGATCATCGAGTACAGCCCCTCGAACGTCGGCGACATCACCTCCAGCGCTTCATCAACGATGGCACGGATCGGTCGTAAAGGATCGCTCGCCGGAACACGGGTCTCACAGCTCACATAGCTGAACAGCCCCCCGCTGTGTTTGTCCGATCCCCGCATCGTCCCCTCGCAGGCCCCATTCTCTTCAACTGGAGAGAATCACGACCGGCAGGACGGGCATAGCCTTTTTCCGCAGCCTGTTAGGGCAGCAGACCGTTGTCAAATTTCACCGCCAGGATGATCAAACCAACGATAGCCGAGATAATGGCGATCGTGCGGTTCCTCTGCCTATTCATGGTCGCCAAATCCAGCGCCGTGCTTTTGATTTCAGTACGGAGGTGTGCCTCGGCTTCCTTGCAACGGCGGTCGAGATCCGTGAAACGACCGTCGAGTTTGAGGTCGGCGATGTCCATCCGATGAAGAATGGCATCGATGCCTTTCCTGATCTCGGCCATATCGGATTGCATCCGCTGCCTCTCCTTGACTTGCTCGTCGAGAACCACCTTGAGCGCCTCTGCGAAGGCATCCGCATTCTGTATGCCTGCTGTCCGAAGAGCCCGTGCATAGGCCATGGTATCCGTCACTGTACCTGATCTCCTAGAAAATGGAATGGCTGTTGCCGTTTTCCAGTTGGTGAGAGGGCGTTGTCACGTTAACCCGACCGGAGGCAAGGAAAGGGGGTAGCAGCGCCGCAAGGACACCTGCTACGCAACTTGGCGGGCGCACGTCTCCTGTTGCCAGAGGGGGAAAGCTTCAGCCCGGTGGGCCCGATATACTGAAGCAGTCATGAGGTGGCGGCGCAAATAGCAAAGCTGGTGAATAGGTCCATGGGCTGACAGGAACTGCTGAGCTTGGCGCGGTGAAACGTGATCGGGGATGGCCTACGCTTCCAAACCGACGACCGGCAACAGTCCGAGATTGCGGTTGCCGTCCTCGTCCTGAACCGCATGCTCCACCTCGGACGCTGTCCGCGTTGTGTGATCAGGAACACCAACCCGCCAGCATCAGCTTTTGCTGCTTCCATGCAACAGTGTCGCTGGCCGACGGCCCCATCAGCGTCCGCGATGAATGCGGTGTCGTGCTTTCGTCGCAGCCAATCAGCGTAGGCGCGCGCCCAGGTAGATTTGCCGGTGCCGCCCTTGTCGCTGATCACGAGAACGAGTTTCTTGGAGATCACATAGTCTCCTGAAATGCGGCGTTGTCTGACGCTGTGTCAGCTCCATTATGAAAGCGTTTTGCGACACGTAGAGGTGACGTCGGCGCGGTAGTTTGAAGGTTTGCAGGCACCGGTGATGCCGGCGATGTGGTGAAAAGCGAAGGGACTGTGGGAGACGCCTGAGCGGCAGACATGTCCACCATCGCGCCTGCATTTTGCTCTGAGGGCAATACCTCGGCGGCTGCCGAAGGCGACGGCGTTGAGGCATTATCGGCGCCGGTGCCGCCAGACATCGACGGCAGTTCTGCACTCTGTGCAGGACCTGAGCCAGTCTCGCGTGGTTGAGACCGTGAGTGCACATTGCGACGGCATAAAGGCCCAGGGCATCGTGCTTGCCAGTCGCCATAGAGAAATGCGAGTGAGCATATCAAGGCCACCGTTGCGGGCGGGTTGGCTATCGGCAAAGTGTGACCACAAGCCCGCATCCCGTCTGCGTGCGCTCCATCGTTTGCACCAACCGATGGAGTACAAGTGGCCACACTGGGCCGCTTGACGCAAAGAGTAGCGCCGTGCCTAGCGATCCCGGGCCGCCGGTCTGCTGACCCGGTTGTGTCCTCCGTACGAACGGTAGAAGCGCCCTCATTCGGCGTGACTGCAACGCCGTTGCGCAAGATGTCGCCACCGGTCAATATCACGGTGGAAGGCTCCATTATGACGGCGTTTGCGACACTAAAGGGCGCCGTTCCATCGTCATTTCGGCGGAGTAGGCGATGACATGCAGACAGGTCGGTGACAACGCCGGGCGCCGATAGGAGTTCAAATGACGCCTTACAAAACGCTATACTGAGCACACTGAAACCCGCGTGCGGGACGCCTCAGTCATCAGGCGCGACGGTGTATCTGCCGCAACGCGGAGCGAGTAATGTTGGGCGTCGCGACGCAGTAGCGGCAGTCAACTGAGCCGATGATATCATCCATATTGCCGTGAGAAGCATCCTCATTCGGCGTGACCGTAACGCCGTTGCGCAGGATGGCCGTCAGACAAAGGCGCATATCAAGCAACCGGCGCACACGACAGTGGAAAGCGCAATAACAGCGCTACGTTAGACAGCACAAGGTGCATGTCGCCATCGGCCACTATTACGATGGAAGGCTCCATTATGACGGCGCTCGCGACACCAATGGACTCTGTCGTGTCGTCGTTGCGACGAAGTAGGCGATGGCGTGCGGACACGTCGGCTGCAAAGCGGAGCGCCAACGGGATGTGCATATGGCGCGGGGAGACGCGCTATAACGAGCAAACGGAACCCCGTCGGCGTCACGCGCCTGTCATCAGTTGCGACGGTATAACTGCCGCATCGCGGAGCGATTGGACTTAAGGTTTTGAGATGAACGGTGGCGTTGGCAGAATGCGGTGTTCGCGCCGTTTCTGTCGTATGTCTTGCCATCCAGCGACCGCGTATTCTGACAAAAGGCGAAGACGTGCGGGTGTCGTCAGTGGCAACGTGGGCGCTTATCCTGGGTTGAGCAGGATGCAATGCCTGTCCCCATGCGAACGGCAAAAATCTCCCCTATTCGCACGCATTTGCGCGCAAATAGGGGAGATTGCCGCAGAACCGATGCCGTGTATGGAACAAGCCCCCCCGCCAGTCCGTGTATGGAACAAGCCCCCCTTGTTCCATACAGTTAAGAATATGGCATAAGGGGGACGGGTCAGAACCAGCGAGAAGGGGGGCGATATTGGCGAACGTCGAGCAGGAGCAACAGCGCCTGCTGGCGGAAGCCAGGACAGTGGAGGCGCAGGTGCGCCTTGTACATTTCCGGACTTACGTAGTACCCGCCACCGGCTGATCCTGCCGCATCCCCCCTGCCATCTACCCTGTCGTCCTGAAGCCAACAGGAGGGGCACGGAGTATGGGCGAGCCGCACGGCGTCAGCGCCGCCTTGCGGGAGAAGCGGAGAGCGATCTGCGGGGCAATCCTTGAGCTTGAGAAGCGAATGGCTCAATAGCGGACCGACTTGGTGCACCTGGACGCCACCTTGCGCCTGTTCGCCCCGGAACTGGAGCCGGAGAGCATCGCGCCGAAGAAACCGCCAGCGGCGCGCTCCCACTACTTCGCCATCGGCGAGCTGGCGCGCCGCTGCCTGGAAGCGCTGCGCACGGCAGAGGGACGTGTCGTTGCTGCCGAGGAGATCGCCGTCGCCCCCATGCGCGACAAAGGGCTTGATCCGGAAGACCGCAAGACCCGCTCCGACTTCATCCAGCGCGTGCTCAACACTCTGACCGTCCAGAAAGGCAAGGGCATGGTGGAGAAGATTGGCAATGGCCTAGGCACCCGCTGGCGCCTTTCGGTCGAACCCGCCGATCACGCCGAGTGAGCGCGCTGCCAGTAGCCGCAGAAGTCGACCGACGGGTCGGTCTTCGTCACCAGCCCGACCACGATGCGGAACTGCTCGCCATTGCTGGTCCGGCGACGATCCTCTCGGAAGGCGGCCTCATTGGCATAGCGGTGCAGGTAAAGGCCCGAGATGTGATGATGATGCCCGATCTCTCCGCGGCGGATGCGCGAGAAGAAGGCTTCCGCCCCGTCGGTGCAGGCGCCGTCCTGGCTGTAGTGAACCGCGCCGGGTTTCCCGGAGGCCATTTGTGGTGAGTCACGCCGCGATGGCGACGTCCTCGGTTTGGGCATAGTAACGCGCTTCGGCCTCGGCGGGAGGAATGTTGCCGATGGGTTCGAGGAGGCGCCGGTGGTTGAACCAGTCGACCCATTCCAGGGTGGCGAACTCGATGGCCTCCAAGGTGCGCCATGGCCCGCGGCGCCGGATCACCTTGGTCTTGTAGAGGCCGTTGATGGTCTCGGCCAACGCGTTATCGTAGGAATCGCCAACGCTGCCCACGGAAGGCTCGACCCCAGCTTCGGTGAGACGCTCGGTGTAGCGAATCGCAACGTATTGCGATCCCCTGTCGGAGTGATGGATGAGGCCGCTGCCCTTGGCCGGTCGGCGGTCGTGAAGTGCCTGTTCGAGCGCATCCAGAACGAAGCCGGCGTGGGTTGTGCTGGACATGGGCCGCCACAATGACACCGGACACCTGCACGTCCACATCGCGGTCGGTGCCGACGGCCGGCGGCTGGCGCCCGGTCCCGCCGACCTCCAGCACTGGCGCGAGCGGTTCGCGCTTGAACTGCGGCGGCTCGGCGTGGAGGCCGAGGCCACCCCCCGCGTCGCTCGCAACCGGCCGCGCGACGCCGATCCCCCAAACGCCCACCAGGCACGCCAGCACGGCGCACACCCACACGCGGCCGATACCGTCGGCACCGCCGTTGGCCGACAAGAGCCGTGATCGTCGCGGGCGGCGGGGGCTCGCCACCGTCCCGCGCACCACATGGAACGGTGAGCATGCCCCTGCGCCCTCCGTTCCCAGCCGGTCCGGTGACGTGCCAGGGCGGGCCCCCGAGCCCACCCGGTCCCGTCCGCGGAGGCGGGGTTGACCCCGCAAGTTTGGCGCCGCAAGCCCCCCACCCTGGAGCGGCGGACCAGGGCTGGGTAGTTCTGGCGCATATTGCTGACGGCCGGGGTCTTGGGTTAAGAAGCCGCGGGTCCGTGCGACAATCGATCCGCGCCGCCGGCCATTTGCGCGATTGAGCGTTGAGGGCCAGACGTTGAGGGCTCAAGCCTTGGGGGTTGCCATTTCCGAGTTCTCGCCGGCCTTCGTCCAGGCCTACAACACCGGTGCGGCGCTGTTCCAGGCCGGCCGCTTCGACGAGGCGGCCACCATCTACCACCGCCTGATCGACGAAAACCCGGACATCGCGACGCCGCATGCCGCCACCCTGCATGGCGCCCTGGGCTTGTGCCTGCGCGCCGCCGGCCGGCCGGACGAGGCGATGGAACCGCTGAAACAGGCTCTGCGGCTGAAGCCCGACCATCTGGACGCGTTGAACGCGCTGGGCGGCATCCTGCTCGACCGCCGCCACATCGAGCATGCGCTGATCGCCTTCCACGAGCTGGTGAAGCGGAAGCCCGACTATCCAGGCGCGCTGCTGACGCTGGGCAACCTGTTCATGTTCAGCGGCGAGGCCAAGCGGGCGCGCGCCGTCTACCGGCTGGCGCTGGTCGTCGAGCCGGACGTGGCCGTCAATTACAACAACCTCGGCGCCGTCAGCCTCAGCCTCGGCCATCTGGCGGAGGCGGCGCTGAACTACCGCCGCGCGCTCGCCATCGACGTGGGCAAGCCAGAATACCGCAAGAATCTGGGCACCTGCCTGCTGATGGCCGGCGACTACGCCAACGGCACCGTCGCCTATGAGGGCCGGCTGGAGCAGGGGGTCTGGCGCAAGCGCAACATGCCGGGCGTGCTGTGGCAGGGCCAGCCTCTGGCGGATAAGACCCTGCTGGTGCATTTCGAGCAGGGTCTGGGCGATTCCTTCCAGTACATCCGCTATGCCGGCGTGCTGAAGCGGATGGGCGCGCGGGTGCTCTACGAATGCCAGCCGGCGCTGAAGCGCGTGCTGTCGACCGCCCCCGACCTGGACGGGCTGTTCGCCTTCGGCGAGCCGCTGCCGACCTACGACTACCACATCTCGCTGATGAGCCTGATGCATCGGCTGGGCACCACGCCGGACACTGCCCCCGGCGGCGTTCCCTATCTGCGGGCCGAGCCGCGGTTGCAGGCCGCCTGGGCGGAGCGGCTGGACCGGCTGGAGGGGGGCAATCGCCCGGCCTTGCGCATCGGCATCAACTGGCACGGCAACGAGACCGGCAAGTCGATCCCGCTGGAGTGCTTCGAGGCGATGGGGAAGCTGCCCGGCGTCCGGCTCTACAGCCTGCAGAAGGTGTCGGGCCTGGACCATCTGGAGCGGCTGCGCGACCGGGTGGCGGTGACCGAGCTGGGGGCGGATTTCGACGCCGGGCCGGATGCCTTCCTCGACACCGCCGCGGTGATGGCCAACATGGACCTGATCGTCACCTGCGACACTTCGGTCTGCCACCTGGCCGGCGCCATGGGGCGGCCGACCTGGGTGGTGCTGAAATGGTTCGCCGACTGGCGCTGGCTGCGCGATCGGCTCGACAGTCCCTGGTACCCGACCATGCGCCTGTTCCGCCAGGCCAGCCCCAACGACTGGGCCGAGGTGATGGCCAGGGTGACGGCTGACGTGGCGCCCCAGGTTTCGATCAAGACCAGTGAGGCCCGGCGATGACGCTGAACGAAGCTCTGCAGCTGGCGCTGCAGCATTTCCGGGCCGGCCGCGCGGCCGAGGCGGAGCGGGTGTGCCGGGCGATCCTGAACGCCGTTCCCGGCCAGGGCGAGGTCACCCAGCTGCTGGGCACGGTGGTGATGATGCAGAACCGCCCGCAGGAGGCGGAGACCATCCTGCGCGCCTCGATCGCCGCCAAGCCGGACTTGCCCGACAGCCACGGCAATCTCGGCACCGTGCTGCAGTCGCTGGGCCGCATGGGCGAAGCGCTGGCCGCGCACGACCGCTGCGTCCAGCTGACGCCCGGCACGCCGGAGGGCTACGTCAACCGCGGCTCGACCCGGCTGGCGCTGGGCGACCGCAACGGGGCGGCGACCGATTTCGCCCGTGCGCTGAAGCTGCAGCCGATCGACACGCTCGCCGCAGCCAATCTCGGCGTGGCGCTGCGCGAGGGCCAGCGGATGGCCGAGGCGCTCCGCGCCCTGACCCGGGCGCTGGTCGTCGAGCCCGGCAACGGCGAGGCGATGCTGGGATATGCCCACGCCCTGCGCGAAGTGGGCCGCCTGGACGAGGCCGAGACCGCCTATGCCCGGGCGGTGACGCTGACGCCGGCCAAGACCGAAGCGCTGTGCTACCACCTCTATCTCAAGCAGACGCTGTGCGCCTGGAATGAGTACGACCGGCTGTGCGCCCGGGTGACGGAGACCATCGACCAGGACGCCGGCGTCGTCATCCCGCTGGCCACCTTGTCGATCGACACCACCCCGGCCCAGCAGGACCGCTCGGCCCGTCTCTTCTACGACCGGCTGGTCAAGCGCCCCTCGGCCCCACCGATGCCGGCGCGGCCGGAAAACCGCTCCGGCAACCGGCTGCGCATCGCCTATGTCTCGGCCGATTTCCACGAGCACGCCACCGCCTATCTGGCGGCCGAGCTGTTCGAGCTGCACGACCGCGGGCGGTTCGAAGTGCTGGCCTATTCCTACGGCCCCGACGACGGCAGCGCGATGCGCCAGCGGCTGGTGACGGCCTTCGACCGCTTCCGCGACATCCGCAGCGTGCCACTGGACGCGGTCGCCCGCTGCATGGCCGACGACGGCGTCGACATCATGATCGACCTGAAGGGCTACACGAAGCAGACCCGGCTCGACCTGCTGTCGCGCCGGCTGGCGCCGGTCGAGGTCAGTTACCTGGGCTATCCCGGCACCATCGGCTGCCCGCACATGGACTATGTGATCGGCGACCGCTTCGTCACCCCGCCGGAGCACCAGCCCTTCTATGCCGAGCGGCTGGCGATCCTGCCCGATGCCTATCAGATCAACGACCGCCGCCGCCCGCTGCCGGATCAGGGGCCCGGCCAGGTTCCGTCTCGGGCCGACTGCGGCTTGCCGGAGGACGGCGTCGTCTTCGCCGCCTTCAACACCGCCTACAAGATCAGCCCGACCATGTTCGCCCTGTGGATGCGCATCCTGAAGCGCGTGCCCGGATCGGTCCTGTGGCTGTTCGAAGCCAATCCGCGGGCCGCAGCCAACCTGAAGGCCACAGCCGAGGCCCAGGGCGTCGACCCCGGCCGGTTGGTCTTCGCCCCGCCCCGCCCGCTGGCTGACCACATCGCCCGTTACCGCGTCGCCGATCTGGCGCTCGACACCCTGCCCTACACCGGCCACACCACCACCAGCGACGCGCTGTGGGCCGGCTGCCCGGTGGTGACCTGCCTGGGCGGGAGCTTCGCGTCCAGGGTGGCGGCGAGCCTGCTGAACGCGGCCGGCCTGCCCGACACCATCACCCGCTCACTGTCTGAGTACGAGGCGTTGGCGGTGGCGCTCGCCGGCGACCCCGTCCGACGCGCGGGCTTCCGCAAGCGGCTGGAGGAGGGGCGGATGACGGCGCCGCTGTTCGACAGCCACCGCTTCACCCGCAACCTGGAACGCGCCTATCAGGTCATGTGGTCGCTGCACAAGGCCGGCAAGCCGCCGCAGGGCTTCATTCTGCCGGCCGGCTGACGCTGTTGGCCGACGGCTCCTCGTCCAGGATGCGGCGCACATGCTCCAGCAGGTTGCCGCCGGTGAAGAGGTGGCCCGGAATGCCGATGGCCCGCGCCGCTGCCATATCGGTCTCGCGGTCGCCGATCACGAAGCTGGCGGCGAGGTCCACCGGCCAATGGGCCATCAGGTCGCGCAGCATGCCCGCTTCCGGCTTGCGCCAGTCCGAGATGCGGCGATAGCGCTCCACCGTCCCATCAAGGTGATAGGGGCAATAGCGGATGTCGTCGAGATGGGCGCCGTTGCGGCGCAGTTCCTCCCGCATCCAGCCATGCAGGAGGTGGATCGCCTCCTCCTCGTAATAGCCGTGGGCCACGCCCGCCTGGTTGGTGATGAGGAAGACGTAATAGCCGCGGTCGTTCAGCAACTTGATCGCGTCGACAGCGCCGTCGACCCAGTCGAAATGGTCCTGGCGGTGGACGTAGCCGTGGTCGAGGTTCACCACCCCGTCGCGGTCGAGGAAAGCCGCGGGCCGGCGCTGCCAAGCGCCCAGCAGTTCGTTGGCGTGGGCGAGATCCTCGGGGATGCCGATGTCGATGAAAGCGCCGCCATAGCAGCGGCCGGCCAGTTCCCCCCGTTTGGCAAGCGCCGGCAGCACGTCGCGTTCCAGCGAGCAGGGACCGGCCGGGATATGGCCGAGAATGCGGCGGTCCATCCAATAGATGCCGCCGTTGATCAGGCCCGCTCCAGCCTGCTCTGGCCGTTCGGCGAAGGCGCGGATGCGCTCGCCCTCCAGCCGCACGCTGCCATAGCGTGCCGCGTCTGTCACCCGGCGCAGGGCCACCCGCGCCAGCGCTCCCGGATCGAGCGGCGCCGTCAGATCCAGAAGGTTGATGTCGAAGAAGGAATCGCCGTTCAGCAGCAGGAAGCGCTCGTCCAGCGCGTCGGCCCCCTGGACAAGGGCGCCGCCGGTTCCGGCCGGCGTGTCTTCGATCAGGCAGGACAAGGCGACGCCGAAACGGCTGGAGCGCCCGTCGGCCGTGGCCGCTTCTGCGCAATAATCGCGCAGCACCTCGCCGCGATAACCGCCCAGCAGCAGCACCCGGTCGAATCCAAAACGGGCGAGATTGCCGATCAGATGGTCGAGGAAGGGTTTGCCCGCCACGTCCAGCAGCGGCTTCGGCGTCAGGCGCGTGCGCTCTCCCAGCCGGGTGCCGAGGCCGCCGACCAGGATGACGCATTGGCGGGGAAGCGGCGCCGGGTTGGACACGGGGATCGGTTCGGAGACGGGCATGGTCATGGGGGCACGGAAATGCAGGGGGCGGAGTCATCCTCCGGCGTATGATGCGGCAAGTCTAGAAAAAGGACCTACCCTGGCCCCCTTCACCCGTCCAACCCTTCTATATAGTTCCCGCCAACAGAGCGGAAAACCGCGGCTCCTCCGGTCCTCGCTCCCCTTTTAGTATTCAATATTTTAAATTTTACGCTCATGAATGGTGACGTGCGGCGAAACTGATTCTTGCGTTACCCGACTGGTCCGGACTACCTATGCCGCGGTTCGCAACGCGGCATCTCCCACCCCCGCAAAATCGCCTGCCTCAGAGCCGCCCGCTTCGGAACCATCCGTTTTCCCGCGCTGCCGCCGGCGGCGCCCATCCCGCCTGTTGGTAGAGGTCACCGCATGTCCCAGCCCCTGAACATTCTTGTCACCGGCGGTGCCGGCTATCTCGGATCGATCATGGTGCCGGCGCTGCTCGACGCCGGCCATTCGGTCACGGTGCTCGACAACTTCCTGTTCCGGCAGGCTACGCTGAACCATGTCTGCGCCAACCCGAACTTCGACCTGGTGCGCGGCGACGCCCGTGACGAGGCGATCTTGCGGACGCTGACGAAGAACGCCGACCTCGTCATCCCGCTGGCGGCGCTGGTCGGCGCCCCGCTGTGCGATGCCGACAAAATCGGGGCCGAGACCATCAACCGGGACGCGGTCGTCACCCTGACCAGGATCCTGTCCAAGGACCAGCGCATCGTCATGCCGGTGACCAACTCCGGCTACGGCATCGGCGAGCAGGGGAAGTTCTGCACCGAGGACAGTCCGCTCAACCCGATCTCGCTCTACGGCCGCACCAAGGTCGATGCCGAGAAGGCAGTACTGGACCGTGGCAATTCCATCAGCTTCCGCCTCGCCACCGTGTTCGGCATGGCCCCGCGCATGCGTGTTGATCTGCTGGTGAACGACTTCGTCTATCGCGCCGTCAACGACCGCGCTGTGGTGCTGTTCGAGCCGCACTTCAAACGCAACTACATCCATGTCCGCGACGTCACCCGCGCCTTCCTGCACGGGCTGGCGAATTTCGACGATATGCGGGGCCGCCCGTACAATGTGGGTCTGTCCGATGCCAACCTGTCGAAATGGGAGTTGTGCGAGCGGATCCAGAAGCATTTGCCAAAGTTCGTGTATCTGGAGGCGCCGATCGGCGAAGACCCCGACAAGCGCGATTACATCGTTTCCAACGAGCGGATCGAGGCGACCGGGTTCAAGCCGGCCTTTTCACTGGATGACGGCATCCGCGAACTGATCAAGGGCTACCGGATGGTCCGAAACGCGATCTACGGCAACGTCCTGTAACCGGCCCCCGCGCCGGCAGGGGAGAACCCGGGGCCGAAGCCGGAGGCGATGATTGAACGTAGGGGCGCTGCGTCCGGGCGACGCGATGCCCCTCCTCCGTCACTAGGACGAAGACCTCCTCGGCGCTGTAGGACAATCTGACCCAGTTGCGCTCCTGAAGAAGCTTTGCATCGGCTTCCCCGATCTGATCGATGGTCACCTCGCCATCCTTTTCGAACGCGAGGAAGCGCAGAAGTCCGATCGATGAATGCCCCATGGACGCATGGTCGACAGGCGACGGAGCGGAGCGAGTCTCGACGTATCTCTGGGTGACGTTCATAGCCGCGTCATCCCGGACAATTTTTATTTAATGAAACTTGTATTGTAGCGGGAGCATATTTTTTCCAGTCCGGATTGGCACCAATGACCTTGTTATGCGACTCGCTATTCCGATGGTCAGGACACGACTTTGGAGGAAGATTTTTCGGTGGCGCCTTATGCGGGAGAGGAGGCGCAGCTTGTGGAAATGAGGGCGCACGACGAACCCGCGCATTGATGAAAATACGCATAAATCATATAGTCTGGTAACATTCCCGTCCCGATTCTGGTATATATATCAATGACTGTTACGACATTCTCCGGCTTTCTAGAATTCATAACGACGGATAAAATTTACGGCTGGCTCTATAATCAGAGCGAACCATCGGCGTTGAATTTTGTTGATATTTACGTCGATGGTCAGCTTATCGGCGTCTACCCGTGCAACGGCTATCACGAATCCTTGTCCCACCTGCCGGGCCGCAATGGCCATGTGCTGTTCAGCCTGCCCACACCAGAGGCGGTCCTGTCGGAACGGGGGGCGGTGGTGGATGTCCGCATTCACGGCACCGGCACCTCCTTGTCCGGTTCGCCGATTCGGACGAACTGGCGGCGCGCCGTCATCGACACGGCCCTGTCGGCGGCGTCCGGACCTAAGGCGCGGCTCTGCCGCACCGCAATCATCGAAACGCTGAACCGGACGCGGCGGCTGGCCGGGCTGCCGATTCCGGCCGCCGCATTGCGCCCATCGCCTTGGCTGCATGGTGGGCGCAGCGGCGCACCGGAATATTTCGCCCACCAGCTCCACCGGCTGAATGCCGCAAGCTTCTTCCACCTGGACGACGACGACGATCTCGCCGCCTTCATCGCCGCGCACGGCGATCAGTTTGGAGTTGGCGACCAAGCCCTGGTGCCGGTCGGCACGGAGCAGGCCCGCCGACTGGCCGAGGGCCACCCGGCGCCCGACGGCCTGTTCGCATCCCGCCTGTTCCGCGCCTATGCGGCAGCCCGGAAGGACGTGGGAATAGAGGATTGGGCGGCCCGGCCGGTGGCCTGGAAGATCTACGATTTCGCGCAATGGGCGCTCGGGCAGGTCCGGCTGCCGACGTCCGTGCTGGCGCCGGAGCAGATCGCCTTGCTGAACGCTCCCGGTGGCGTCGCCGCCGCTGCCCTCCCCCTGACCAACTTCTATACCGAAGCTTATCGGCGGGATGCGTCCCTGGCGGACACCTGCTCGCTCTCCAATCGGCAGGATCGGTTCATCATCCTGCTTGTGGTGACGCTGTGGCTGATCCGCTGGAACCAGGATGAGGTCTTCGTGCCCGAGGATGTGCAGCGCCTGCTGCGCACTCCAGTGGAGCATGAGGGACAACGGCTAGAAGGGCTCGGCTATTTCTGCCAGCGTCTGGGGATCCCGGACGGCGGCGCGATCACCTTCGAGTTTCTGAAGGCTCTCCAGACGGTCCGCTCCCCCTTCCGCCAGCCGTCGGCGGCGGCCCAGGCTCCCCAGCCGGCGGGCATCAACATCTTCGGCTATCTGAATGGGCTGACCGCCATCGGCCAGAACGCCTGGACCAGCCGGTCCGCCATTGCCGCCGCCGGCTTCGAAGTGCGGACGCCAGCGCTCGCCCGGTCCACCCTTTCGGATACCCGGCAGATGGACAGCCAGCCGGCCCTGCCGATCAACCTGATCCATTTCGGCCTGATCGGCACGCCAACGGACATGCTCAACCAGGGCTTTGAGCTGTTTGACGGCGCTTACAACATCGGCCTGCTGGTGTGGGAAAGCAGCGCCCTGCCGCCCTCCGCCCGGCTGACGCTCGAGCTGCTCGACGAGATCTGGACGCCCTCCTCCTACTGCGCCGCCGTGTTCCGGCAGCATTTCGCCGGACCGGTGGAGGTGGTCCCCCATGCGGTCGATCCAGCCTTCGCCTCGCCTGACGCCTCTCGGCCCGACGCCATTCGGTCCAATCCCTTCCGCTTCTATTTCTGCTTCGATGAGCTGAGTTGGTGCACGCGCAAGAATCCGGCCGGCACGGTCGAAGCGTTCCTGCGCGCCTTCCCCACCGGAAATGAGCCGGTCGAACTGGTGGTCAAGTTCCGCCATAGTGGCGGCAGCGGAGTCGCAACGTCACACGCCATCCCGTCGGCCAGCAACCGGCGCGAGATCAGCCGTTTCCGCCGGCTGGCAGCGCAGGACGCGCGCATCCGCCTGCTCGGCGGCGACTATGAGACGGTGGACATGGCGGCGCTGATGCGGGACTGCGACTGCTACGTTTCACTGCATCGGGCCGAAGGCTTCGGCTACACCATGGCGGAGGCCATGATGTGTGGAAAGCCAGTGATCGCGTCGCGCTATTCCGGAAATCTCGATTACATGGACGAGGGATGCGCCTTCCTGGTCGGCGGGGTCGAGCGCTACATGGCCCACGACGAATATATTGACGTTCCGCCCGGCTCGCGCTGGTTCGAGCCGGACCTGGACGCTGCCGCTGCCACAATGCGCCGGGTTTTCCAGGACAACAAGGAGCGGACCGGTCGGGCGACCGCAGCCGCTTTGCGGGCGAAACGCGACTTGTCGCCGGAAGCGGTCAGCCGCCTCTACGGCGACCGGGTCAAGGTGGCGTTGCAGCGGCTTTCCAGCCGCTGAGCCAACCCAGCGTCGAGCTTTCTCAGGCAGCCTCCCCCAATGCTGGCAGCAGGTCGGTGACGACGCGCAGGCTACCGACGGCCACGCCGCAACGACGCGAGCCGTCCTGCGCATGCGGGGCGGTGGCCGGAACGGTCACGGTCAGATCGGCCGATCCAAACCGCAGCGCCCGCTCGACCGGCTGCCCCTTGCCCTGACTGTCGAGAGCATAGACAAGTTCACGTTCCGCCCTCCCCTGCTCCATGGCAGGAGAGGGCGAAGGAGCTGCGACCGGGCGGAGCGCATAGCCGTCGAGATGCAGTTCCGGCACGACGTCACGGTCGACGGCGCTATCCGTCACGGCGAGTGCGACGCGCATCCGCGGATCGGTGAAGACCGGCAGGCGCAACCACGAGCTGCGCTCCGGCCCGGTCCAACGCCAAACGCCCTGGCCGCGCTCCCGCTCCGGCCCATGCCAGTTGTCGCCGATCACGGCCGCCGCTCCTTCCTGCCCGGGAGCAAGCGAGATCTTGGTCACCAGTGCGATGTTGGTGACGATGAGGGTGCCGTGGAAGGCCAGGGACAGTCTGGTGAGTCGGGCGCCGGGAAGGTCAGTCTCGACCGGAAGCGCCACCCGGATGGTGCCGGCCACTTCGTCGATCCGGATGCAGGCGGCGGGAAGCTCCCGGCCGTCAACCTGGACGGTCAGGCAGCCAGGCTCAGGGCGGGGGAGACGCGGCCCGGACAGGCAGGTGACGACAATGTCGTGTGGGGCCGTGCGCCACAGCCGCTGCCCGGCCGCAAACACAGCGCCGGCATAGAAGGCGTAGTGGCGGCGGCCGAAATCGTCATGGGCAATGGCCACCGAGGGGCCGGACAGCGCTGTCATCTCGCTGACCGGACGGCTGATGTCGATGAGGTCGGTGAAGAGATCGGTCAGGGACAAGCCGCTTCCGGAGAAGCGGCGTAAGGCCGGTATCCGGTCCGCGTTTTTTAGGGATGCCAGCAAGGTTCGGACATGCAGCGGCCAGTCCCGCCCATAGGCGGTTTTCAGCACGCCGAATCCATTGTAATCGAGCGGCCTGCCCCCGGCCCAGTCAGACAGCAGGCCGCCGAGGGCCTGAATACCCGGCCCCCATTCGACCGGAACGTCAGGCAAGCTGTCCGGCGGTCGGGGAGACGGAACGACCGGCTTCCGCCCACGTAGCCTCCCGATGACCGCCGCAAGCCGCTCGTCGTAGAGCGCCAAGCTGTGGGCGCGTTCATAGGTCCGGCGCCACAGGTCGCGGCAGCGCCTGCGTCGTTCGGGACTTTCCAGCAGAGCCAGGATCGCCGACGCGAAATCCAACGGGGTGTCGCAGACGAAATCGGCGTCCATCCCGTCCTGCAAGGCGCCGCGCAGAGCGAAGGAGGTGGAGACGATCGGCTTCCCGGCGGCAACCGCCTCGATCATCTTGATGGCACCGCCAGCCCCTTCATGAATTGGCAGGATGACCAGCTTCGCCGCGGCATAGAGCGGCGCCACACTGTCGAGCATCCCGGTGAAAACGATCTTGGGGTGGTCGGGCCAGTTGCGCGCCCAGGCGATGCTGCCCGCCACGAACAGCGTAACCCCGGCCCGCGACAGATGGGGAAAATAGACCGTTTCCAAGAACCAGATCAGCCCGCGGCAGTTTGGCTCGTGGCCCGAACTGACGAATAGAAGGTCGATGCCCGGCAGGGCTTTGGCCTTGTCAATGACGTCGTTCACCGTGGTGTCGGCGGCAGCGTTGGCCGTGGAGCTGGCAGCGGCCCGGTCCTTTTCCGGGGCCGTCGCGACAATCCCGCAGGAGGAGACCAGGGCACCCAGGTCGGGAGCGTCCAAAAGCCGCTCGTATCCGGCACCGTCTGTGAAAAGCGGCATCGGAAGATACGAGATCCGATCCCCCATATCCCCCTTCAGGCGAATCACCTCCAGTTCGCTGAGGCTGACGACATGACCACAGCGCTTGAGCATCGCCTTTTCCAGATCGAATTCCCGTGGGTCGAAGGCGCGATTTCCGTAGAGAGCTTTCTGGAACGACTGGATGTCGTGCATCTCGCACAGGAGCGGAACGCGGTCCCATCCCAGCGCCGCCACCACTGGCAAGAAGCGCACATAGTTCAGGACCACCAAGTCGAACTTGGTTTCGCGGGCGGCCTTCAGCAGGTCCGGGGGGAAGGACAGACCTTGCGCGAACAACAGGTCGCGTTCCAACGAATAATGGCCGGCGGTGGCCATCCGGGCCAGCCGGCCGGCGGTGTGCGCATCGAGGTTGGCGGAGAGATGGAACAGGCAGAAGACCTCCGCCACCGGCAAGCCGGATAGGCACTCCTCCAGCGCGGCGCGCCATCGCTCCATCGCCTCGCTGGTCTCAAAGCTGCGGGTCGAGACGAACACCCCGGTGATTCGGCAACCCGAGCGGACCAAATGGTCAATTTGGTTGAGGGCGACCCGGCTGGCCCCATTGCGCAGCAGCATGGCGTCACCGTCCATGACCAGGACCACGCGCACGGCAGGGTCGGCCGCAGGCACCGGAACCGGGTTTGCGGGAACGGTCGCCAGCAAGGCGCGGACATAGCCGCGGGGGTCGGTGCGCTCGTGCCAGTGGGAGCGAAGCCGTCGCGCCGCTGCCAGATAGTCGGGATGGCGGTCCATCATCCCCTGCACGGCGTCGAACAGCCCGTCGGGATGGCGGTAGACGGCGGCATGCTCCGCAGAGACCTGGCTGGCCATCCAGGATCCCTCCGGCACGATCACCGGCTTTCCGGCGACCAGTGCCTCGACCAGGATACCCGAGCTGCGTTCAGCGTAGCTGTCGGGATCGTAGGGGATCAGGACCGCGTCGCAGGCCTGCAGCCGACGGTAATAGGCGGCGGTCGGCAAGGGGGCCACGGTCAGTTCCACCTGCGGGGCCGCGAATTGCAGAAGCTGGTTGCGTGCCTGAAGCATGCCCGGTTCGCCGCCCGGCATGTTGAAATGCGATTGGACGAGGAAGCGCGCCCTGCCGGGGCGGATTGCGGTCCGCCAGAGCCGTGACAGCAGCGACGGCAGCAAATGATATCCCTTTTCCAGCCGGGCATCGCCGAAATAGCCGATCGCCAGGGGAGCGGCCGACGGGGCGGCTTCGGCGTCCTGCCGTTCTGGAGATTCCCCGTCCAGCAGGTCGGTGCGGAACGGGATGGGCATCACGGTGAAGGGATGGCCGAACAGGCCGGTGAAGGAGCGGGCCAGCGCGTCGGTGTCGCTGAGAAAGCCCAGCTTGTGGCCGAGACGCGGATCGTCCTGCAGCCGGGCGAACACGCGCACCAGCGAGGACCGCCACGGCTCGAGCAGCCAGGATAGGGGAAAGCGGAACAGGAGGCGAATGTGCGGCAGGGCGGCGACGGCGTCCGCTGGCAGGCCGAGCAGCCAATGCAGGATGTCGTCCGCCTCCTCCCATCCCAGAGTGTGCAGTAGGACGATGTCCCCCACGTCCGCGCCGCACCGCTCCAGCAGGGCCGACAGTTCGTCTGCGATCCTGGTGACGGCGGTTCCCTGTCGGTGGGCTTGAGCGGCCTCGCCCCAGCTCATAGCGAACCAGGGCAGCACATCCAGGTCGATGGAGCCGACGCCCTGGAACAGGGATGGGTCGACAGACCGGTTTGCGGCGATCAGAACGGAAAGGCCGAGCCCCTGCGCCGCCCGCGCGACCGACGTGCTGTATTCGTAATAGTGGCCGCCGAGCCCGACGAGGGACTGGTCGCAGAGAATGAGGCGATTCATCAAAGCAGCCGTAGAGGGGGACAAAGAGTTCAGGAGTAAAGGAGGATTGCTCCTTGCGTGTCCAGCCCGATGTCGATCACCTTGGCCGGGGAAACCGCCGCCGCAACCTGTGCCCGCCGTTCCGGCGGCACCACCATCAGCAGGAAGCCGCCGCCGCCGGCACCGCAGAGCTTGCCGCCGAGCGCACCGTTCACCATGGCGCGGTCGTACAGCTCGTCGATGTGGGGAAGGGTGATCTTGCTCGACAGCGAGCGCTTGATCCGCCAGCCCTCGTCCATCATACGGCCGAACTCAGCGACCATGGCCTGGGGGTCCTCCATCTCCATGACGGCGACGGACTGGTCAACGAGGTCGAGCAGGGCCTCCATCTGCCGGTCCACCTTACCGGCCTTGGTGTTGCCGATCTGCTCGTCGAGCGTCGTCGAGGCGTGGCGAGTGACGCCGGAGTAGATCAGCATCAGGGAGTCGACGAAATGCTGCTGCACCGCGCCGGTCATCGACACCGGGGTGATGCGGATGTTCTTGCGGTCGAAGTCGAAGCGATTGATCCCACCGAAAGCGGCATGGAGCTGGTCCTGCACGCCGACGCGCTCGTTCAGCAGGTCGCGCTCGACGAAGATGGCCCGCTTGGCCAGATCCATCTTGGTAACGCGTTCGCTGCGCAGCCGGGCCAGCAGATTGAGCAGGGCCACGGTGAAAGCGGAAGAACTGCCGAGCCCAGTGCTGGCGGGAATGTCCGACATGATGTTGATGTCGAGCATGTCGTCGATGTGATAATGCCGCAGGCATTCGCGCACGACGTTGTGCTTGATCTCGCCGACCTCTATCACCTTTTCCAGTCGGGAATAGCTGACACGGTAACGGTAGTTCTGAATGCCAGATATTCTCAGCGCGCTGATGTAAATATACTTGTCGATCGCCATGCCAACCACGGCACCGCGCTGCCCCTCTTTTCGGAAATGCTCCGGATAATCCGTCCCACCGCCGAAGAAGCTGATCCGGAACGGGGTGCGCGACATGATCATCATGGCTGTTACCTTGACAAGGATGCCTGGGCAGGCAGGTCCGGCCGGATGGCTCCGGTCAGGCTTTCGCCGCCCCGTGCTCCGCAACGAAGCGCCGGACGTCGTCCGTGCTGGAGGGAAGAGGAATGCCGCTCAGGCGCCGAAGCTTGTCCAATGAGAGTTCGTAGTGCACGATCGGCGCATCGTCACGGAAGACCGACGGTGCCCCCATCTCGCGATGCAGGTCGCCCAGGTACACCAGCCCTTCGGCTCCGAGATTGACCACCTCGTTGCGCACGCCCCGTTCGACAAGGCGCCAGACCAGATCGGCGGCGTGGTCGGTGTGGATGAACTGCAGGCGGCTTTCCGGCGAAAGCCACACCGGATCCCCGTTCAGCATGTCGTAGATGGCGTTCTTCTTCAGTCCAGGTCCGACGAAGCCGCCCATCCGCACAACCAGCCAGGGACGTCGGCTGGCCATCACCAGCTGTTCGGCCAGATGTTTGTGCAGGCCGTAACGGCTGACCCGGGCGAGGTCGATCATCTGATCCTCACCCGTCGTCTCCGGCGAGGACGGATCGGGATAAACGTCGCCGCTCGACAGGAACACATAGGTGCCGGCGTCGAAAGCCACCAAGCTTTCCATCACCGACCGCACGGAGGCATCGAAGTCGAACAGCGGATCCCGGTCGGCCAAAAACTTCTTGCTGTTGCCGTTGGCATTGATCAGCACGTCGCACCGGGTGCCGCGCAGCCTTTCGATGTTTTCCCGCCCGACCAGGACGCAATCCATGCCGCGGGCGGCGAACAGACGGCGATAGGCGGAACCGACGAAGCCGTTGCCACCGATCAGATAGGTCAGGAGGCGGGAGCTCATAGCCGCAGCCCGTCGCCACGATCAGCGTAATGGGTCGCGAACCAGTCGATGGTGCGGCGCAGCCCGGCGGTGAGCGGGGTCGGACAGGAAAGGCCGAGCGACGACAGCCGCGCGGTGTCGAAGATCTTCACCATCTGGCCGTCCGGCTTGCTGGTGTCCCATTCGATCCGGCCGGCATAGCCGGTGAATTCGGCCACCGTCTCCGCCAGTTCGCGGATGGAGGTTTCGGTGCCGGAGGAGATGTTGACCGGCCCGACCTCGTCGAAGCTTTCCAGGAAGAAGGGGATCAGCGCGGCCACATCGCCGGCATAGACGAAATCGCGGGTCGGTTTGCCGGACCCCCACTGGGTGATGCAGTCCACCCCCTGCAGCCGCGCCTCGTGGAAGCGGCGGATGGTCGCCGGAATGACATGGCTGTCGAGCGGATGGAAATTGTCGTATTCGCCATACAGGTTGCCGGGGATGATGACGGACGCGTTCAGCCCGTGCTGCTGCCGGTAGGCGCGCGCGGCGACGACACCCATCATCTTGGCGGTGGAATAGGGGGCGCTTTCCGGCTGCGGATAGCCGTTCCAGAGCTGGTCCTCGCCGATCGGGCTGGCCGCACGGGCCGGATAGGAGCAGCCGCCCATGGGATAGAGCAGCTTGCTAACCTTGAAATGGGCCGCCGCTTCAAACATCAATGCGGTCAGCAAGGTGTTGCGCAGGTAGAAATCCGCAGGATAGGTACGGTTGGCGCCGATTCCACCAGAATAAGCCGCCAGGTGCACAACGGCAGTGGGGCAAACATCTTGGAACATCTTGTGGATCTGGCCACGGTCCATCAGATCGTAATGACGGGAATTGACCGTGAAGACGTGTTCGGTCCCGTACCTGTCATTGAGAACCCGAACAGTGTGACGTCCCAGAAAACCAGTTGCACCTGTAACAAGAATACGATCAAGATCAACCATAATGACCCAAGCCGCTTCAGTGTTCATTTCTCAAGGAATGTTCCACGAGGCTGCACTCATCGCCACGGAACACCCTTAGGAGAGTTTGTTCTGTATAGCAACAGCACCTCCTCAAGGTAAAGAGAAGTTTAGGTGGTTCATATGCGCCTGCACCAATCGCTACAGGCATGCGGCAAATCCATCAGTTGATTTTTCTCGATTTTCCCGAGCCACTTATGGCCACTTCCTGAAAAAATACAGAATGAGGCATTGGCGATTAGATATTCTTGCTCTCCTCACCCTTTGTAACTGCTTCTGTAATGGACCATTGGGCGTCAAGCTCCCGAATGCCTCACGTCGTCGGTTTCGTGCTTCCGTCCGTGTGCAGCACGGGCCCCGCCGCACCATGCGATCAGAACGGAACCCGAGAGCCGATCTCACAGGGCGTGATCCCCCTCCAAGGAGCGAGGTCCCCAACAGTCACCCGGCCTCAACCGGGCCCCGTATCCCGGCGATGGGACCTCGGGCAGCTGCGGCACATCGCAAGAGTGCCCGTGCTGCGGCGCCAAGATCGAAAAGACCCTGACCGATCGCGTGCACCGTTGCCCGGACTGCGGTCTGGTCGAAGACCGCGACGTGGCGACCGCGTCCGTCATCGAGTTCCGGGCCTTCGGACACCAAGCGGGCGGGTTGCCGCGTCGCTTGTCTGAAAAGCCGCCGCGCTTTAGCCGGCGGAGTGATCACAGAGTTCGTCCGTCCACCAAAGGCAGTGAATCACACAGCCCAGCTGCCGTAAATTCTCCCAAATCGGCACCCCCGCGAAAAAATTCTAGCGAAAATTGCATAATTATCAAACCACAATCAATTGGAGGCATTTCTATTTTTATTCGGATTCACCAGAAAATTTTACAGACGTTGAGATAAAAATTTCCCCTCGATGTTAATTGAATTTCTCATCTGGGAGTGTCCAACGCTCCAGCATCTCTTGGGCATCTCTATGTGTTGGATCTTCTTTTACTGCATCTTTTATATCTTGTATTGCCTGCTCATGGCTTCCCATTTTTTTGTAAACATAGGCGCGATTGTACTTTACCCAGAAGGGTACGTAGCCGCAACGTTCGGCCTTATTGAATTCTGCAAGTGCCCGCTCACAGTTGTTCGGACTGTTCCCATAAAGCATGAGGGCGAAGATGTAGTGGCCGAAACCATCTTGAGGAAAATCTGATACATAGCTTTCCACAGCCTCTTGCCACTCTGGTCGTGCGAGTGGAACTTGGGCATAGGAGGTCAACACTGCACGTCGCGGGTCAATCATGGCTGGATCAACGTCACTGAGTCCGCTAACTTCCGACGCATATTTTGGCGATAAAGCTTCCATCAAATCTCTAGAAATATCTCCCCAATACCCATAAAGATCATTTTCCGAATAAAACGACAACCTATTTGCATCCCAAGCATCGAACAGGCTGCGATATATACTTTCACACTTAGACAATTTTTCGCTTTCTTCTTCTGTTATACCAAAAATGTCACCACGATCAATTTTTCCCGCTTGATGAATTGAAGCTCCGGAAATTACAGCCATGGTCCCCAACCGTTCATTCAGTGTTTGCAGCACACACGCTGAATACCGCTCCATTGGAATGGCGCAGACATTTGGTAGGAAGCTTATGAAGCGCATCATGAGCGCCACTGAAATGATCCACGTATCCAAAATTTCCGCATAGCTGTTTTCTGGAAACATCCGCTTCATGGAAGCGGTTGCCTGTATAGGGTCACGAAATGTGAATACATAATTTGCATTAAAGTAATTTTTAGCGAAGAATTCCCAAATTCTTATCTGCTCAACACGACCAGGACCGAGTGCAATTTTGTCACCCACACGTCGATAGTACTTTGAAAGCTCTTCAATAACGTGCCTTCCATTCAGGCTCCCTGGAACGCACGGTGGAATATAGTTTCCCTTCCGCCATGTGCGTTTCCGCACAGAACCACGACGATTAAAAACCTCGGCGTAGTGGGAGACCTCATAATTCCAGTAAATTTCTGCCTCTTGCAGAATACAAGCCTCTGGGTCAGTATTTAAAATATGTGTTAGCACGGTTGTGCCGGATCGAGCGTGGCCAATAATGAAAATTTCTGGACTCATGTCTTGTCGCCTCCCTGTTGATGTTTGGTGCTTGCAGAAAAGTTCTTCACATTGATACGAGCACAGTTTCCTTTCCATAAAGGCCGCACTGTTTACCACGGAAAATCTAGGTCAATCCCACATCCACTTCCAGATGCCGTAATGGGCTTTGCACCAAGCTCTGGCTTGGGCGGGCGGCTGTCCCCACAGTGATGGTGTGAGAAACAGGGGGCCGAGTGGATCGGCCCCAAGCATCAGCCCCACGCAACATGGAGGGACAGCCATGGATCACTATGCCGGGATCGACGTCGCGTTGGAACAGAGCAGCGTGTGCTTGGTGGATGGGGCGGGCAAGATGTGTCTGCACCTATTTCGACAGCGAAAGTTTCGCCTTCCGTTGCTAAGAGAATGCCAGCGGCAGATGCGGAACCATCTTGTCGAACTGCGCCCTCCAGTTGAGTTCGCAGCGCACCGCCTCATGGCAGTTCCGGACAAGTTCCTCATACCGCTCGGTCCGTGCGATCGAGACTGCGTAGCAGATCGCTGCCTCCAAATGATGGTTCTCCCAGCCTTCCATCAGGATGCCGCAGTCGTAGCGCCGGAGGATGTCGGCACATTGGGGATTCGGCGTGCAGATCGGCGGCACGCCAGCGGAAATGGACTCGAACAGCTTGTTCGGCGACGCAAAGAATGAGTTGAAGTCGAAAGGGCGCCAAAGCACGAAGCGGTAATCATAATTCTGGACAATTTCATGAAGCTTGGCGAGAGGAAGAAGGCCAAGATAATTCAAACTCCCATTTTCGCTTCCCTTCCTGACAATGGAGCGCGTATCATCATCGTCCTGAGGACCGGCCATATCAATCCGAATGTTTTCTATCTTCAGACCTGACAGCACATCGCAAAAAGTATTCTTGTTGATCGTACCAGCATGCAGGAAACGGATGCGGCCATGCGCAGGCAGGCCTTGGCGAGGCGGAAACCCCTGGTCGGACGCAACGTTCAGAAGCTCCACCAAAGGTTTCGCTTTCCATTCCGGAGTGCGAAGGTCGTAAGATGCCCTGCGTTGCTCGGGAACGGCCACCACATCAACCATGTCCTGGACCATGTCGTTGAAGTCGCCGTACAGGCTGCCGCCATGAATCTGATGTTCGAGACTTTCGAGCATGTAATAGATCAGCAGGCTCGGCTTATGGCCGGACAGCAGCAGTCCGGGCATGACCGACCCATGGGTGACGATAAGGACATCCGGGTGGAAGGACCGTAGGAACCGCTCAATGAACCGCGCATATTCGATGTGGAACACCGGGTCGTGCGGAGGAGTGCGGGTTACGAACCGTCGCAGAGAAATCAGGTCATGGGCGAAGAGCGCACGGCGCCCCTTCATGTCCGGCTCGACGACCACAGCCTCGGTCGCGGCGTAATGGCGGGCCAGCGAAGCCGTCAGCAATTCAATCTGCGGAACAGCGTAACCGAGTGTGATGTCCGACAAGCAGGCGATCTTCAAGGTTTGATCCCTTTCCAGGAAGGCCATGGAGCGGCGGTTACCAGTCTTGGGCGGAAATCCGCTCATCCGACCAGCAAGGAGCCGACGACGACTGCGCCAGCAAAGTCGAGACCAGTGTCGACGACGCATTTCGCCCACGCCACCCGGGAGCGACGCTGGCAACCGAGTGATGGAGCGAGGCGAAGCTACCGTGCAGAATGGCAATCGCCTCGGCCAAGGACTGAGCGATCTCCTGGTCGGAGTTCTCTTCGATGTACTTGATGCCGAGGGCGGTCTCCGCGATGGGAACAGGCGAGCTCACCCAACGGAACGTTGGACGCACAAGCTGGTAATCGGTCGTGGTAAAGGCATTCAGGAAACCGATCCATAGCCGAGTCGCCTGCGGGATCAGCGGAATGACGATGGACATTCGCTCATCTCCGGCATGGCCAACGATGTGATCCCGCCGCCAGAGTTCCGTGGACCGGACGTTCCCATCGTCCCACTCGTCACGCAGAAGGGCGACCACCACCCGGGTGTGGCTGTCGTGGAACGGCGACTCATGGCCGAAGGACAGCCAGACATGGGTGCAGCCCGCGGGCACCGGAGACTGGATGTAGGTCGTCTGATGACGGGAGATCCAAACGGACTGAGAGGATACCGCCCGATCAGCGGGCAGGTCCCCTTCGTTGGACAGGGTACGCCATGGGAACGCCTGCAGGCAGTTCTGTTCGCTGACGATGTTGTTCGGCTTGATGCTGGCGGCATGAAAGGCGTAAGACGCCTGATCGACGATTTCGGACATCCAGGTTCCGGCCGGAACGATCACGGGTTTGCCCGCTGCCAGAGCTTCGGTGAAGATGCCTGAACTGCGGGCCGTGTAGTTCAGCCGCGTGTAGGGAATCAGGACGAAGTCCGAGCGGTTCAGAAGCTCGTTGTACTCGGGCATGGACAAAGGGCGCGGAAGCGTACGGACGGCGCTTCGGTTCATGGAGCGCAGATGCTCCAACGCCTGCAGGATCTTCAGCTCCGGGCGTGCCTGGGTGACATAGGATTGCAGTTGGAAGCGCAGCAGCCCCTGAGCGACATAATCGCGATCGAGCTGGTCGATGGCTGCCGGAATCAGATGGAAGCCCTTCTCCAGCCGGGCATCTCCAAGATAGCCGCCGGCAAGGCAGGAATGGTCCCGCGCACCGGATTTCTGGCCATCCCCTCTTCCGGTCCGGGGATTGTCACGGTCCCAGTGAAGGGGAAACAGGTCGATCGCCTCCTTCAATTTCTGGGCGATGCTGTTCAAGGTTTCGAGAAAATCCCTGCCCTGACGGTAAGGGATATAACCGACCGTCCGTGGCAACGGGCAGCGGCTCCGCACGAAACGGACTTGGAAGCGTTCCAGACGATAGATGCTCAAAGACGGCGTGTGGTTGCGAAGAGCCAGCCACACGATGCGGCTGCCTGCCGGTACCTTGATCAGGATCGAATGCTCTTCCTGTCCGGGGGAGGCGTTCCTGGAAGCCGCTTGTAGGTCGCCGGCATGGGCATGCGGGAAAATTTCGACGACGCGTCGCTCTGCTTGGTCGTCGACGGGAGGCTGGCCGGCTTCCGCGCTGCCGATGAACTCGACCGTCAGCTCGGTCGTCGCGCCGGTATCCTTCCACTGCGAGGACAACGTTACTGGGAAAGTCAGCCACAGGTGGGTGGTGCCTTCCGAAACGGCAATGCGCGTATAGCTCATGCCGTTATGAGTCAGCACCACGCCCTCCGGCGTACAACTCCTGTCCTCCTCGTGATCGACGCCGCTTTCGTAATATCGGCGCCACCGCAACGCCTTCGGATCGCCGGAGCTTTCGGCCAGCACAGTTCCATGGCTGGCGACCAGGGCCGCGTGCGTTTGGCTTGCCTGACGGCAGAGTTGCAGACATTCAGGGGCGTCGGCCGGCAGCACGAGCAGTTTGCCGGCCGCCGCCAATTCGATCAGCGGAAATTGCGGCAATCCGTCGCGCAGAAGGACGAGAATGTCAGCTTGGCGCGTTGCCACGGTGGCCCAACGCGTCTTATCCGCCGCCACACGGGCGAGAACCGCTGAATGCCAGCGGTCCAGGAGCGGGTTAGGGGGCGAACCGGCTTCCTCCTGCACAAGGAAGCTGGCAATGCCGGAGGCGGTATAATGGCGCCCCAGCAACGGCATGATGCTCGCCAGAGCGGCGGAACCGTGATCTCCAAGAATCGCCACGCGGCGATGTGAGCTGTCCTCCAACTCTGGCAAGGCGACGGATTTCTCGACACCGACTTCGACGCTTACCGGTATCGGAAGCGTGACGAAGGAAAAAGCGTCAAGGCGGTTGTATTGGTAGGTGAGTTCATCGGTATCGGTATAGAAGTTGATGCGGGTCCGTTCGCTGACGTCCTTCATCGCATGGAATGCATGGCGCATGGCATGCACGCCCCATTCTCCCGCATCAAACTGATCGCTATAGCCGCGGTAGATATCCCGGCGGAAGACCAGATGATAAGTTGGAGCTTGAAGGGCATCGCTTTGCAGGATCGCCCAGCGCAGGCCGGCCAGTTCATGAGGCGCCATGCTGGGCAGGAAGATGTGATCGTCGGCCGTCAACTCAAGCGCCGCCACATTGCGGATCAGGGCCGTGGCGAAGGACTGCGCGGCCGCCGTACGCTGAGCGAGCTGGTTCCAGCGTTGCGCGTCGGCGGGTGCACCGTCAAGGCCCGTCCCCTTTCCCCCCTTCCGCACCAAAGAAGCGGCATCGCGAATACAGGCTCGAAGCAAACGGTAATGAAGGAAGCGGTCTACCTGCGGGTTATGTCCGCGAGTCATCGCTTCCCACTCGCGTTCCGCCAGCAGCGACATGGCAGCAGACCGGATGTTAGCCATCCTGCGCAAGCGGCGCAGCATTCTCGGTGAAACAGGAAAATCGGCACTATAATGGGAAAAAGATTCGATGTCTTTCGACGCTTGCCAGAGCAGACCAATTCGAGAATAGCGGGCGCGCAACAAGGACGCCACTTCAGCGTCTTCCTTCCATTTCCTCAGGGATGACTTTATCGTGCTATTTCCCCAAATGTCATACTCAAACACCGGATGAACTTTATAAAAATCTTCATTTTCTGCGCTGTACATTCTGTTGGCAAAAAGATGCGTCTGGAACGACAGGTCTCGGGCACTTGCCAGAACCTGCTCTGCATACACAAGATAGTGCCCACCCTTGCCGACAATCGAAGGGTCGCAAACAATGAACTTCTTCTTCATGATCATGCTTTCAAGGAGCAGAAATCAACCATTGCGATCAGCCGGGCCGCCCATCACGAGATTGAACAGCGCATCAGCAATCCTGCCGGCAGCGCGACCGTCTCCATAAGGCGAGCCTCCCTTTGTCATGCTTTGATAATGCCGAGGATCGCGCAGCAAAGCCTGCGTTTCTCCAATGATCCGTTCGGGATCGGAGCCGACCAGACGCGCCACGCCGGCGGCGATGGCCTCAGGCCGCTCCGTTGTATCGCGCAAGACTAGGATCGGCTTGCCGAGCGCCGGCGCCTCCTCCTGCACCCCTCCTGAATCAGACAGGATGATGTCTGCGGCCTTCATTGCAGATACGAAGCCGAGGTAATCGAGAGGAGAGATCAGTTTGATCCGCTCATGCTGAGCGAGCATCAGATGAACGGCTTCCTTGACGTTGGGATTGGGATGGACAGGCAGAACAATCTCGACATCCGAATTCTCCGACGCCAAGCGTAGAATCGCCGAAAGGATCCGCTGCAAAGGCTCGCCGAAGTTCTCGCGTCGGTGCAGCGTTGCCAGAACAAGCCGTCGTCCGGGACCGGCTGCATATGGGAAAACAGGAGCGGCATCGGCAATGGACAGGAGGGCATCGACAACCGTGTTGCCGGTGACGAGGATCCGTTCGGCCGGAATTCTCTCGCTCAGCAGATTGTACCGTGCAGCCTCTGTGGGCGCGAAGTGCAGAGCGGCGGTTTGACCAGCTGTGACGCGATTGAATTCCTCGGGGAAGGGGTTGCGTATATCAAATGTACGCAGCCCAGCTTCCACATGACAGAAAGGAACGCGGCGGTAAAAGCAGGCGAGCGCCGTTGCCAGAACAGTGGTCGTATCGCCTTGAGCTAGAACGGCACTTGGGGCTTCGACTGCCAGAACTCGGTCCAGCCCTGCCAAAGCCCTGATCGTGAGGTCAGCGAGCGACTGGTTCGGCGCCATCAGATTTAAGTCTACATCCGGCTTGATGCCGAAGACGCTTAGGGACTGATCCAACATATCGCGGTGCTGCGCTGTGGCGATCACACGAACGGCACACCAATCCGCCGATTTCAAGGTCGATATGACAGGGGCCATCTTGATGGCTTCAGGACGCGTTCCGACGATGCAGAGAATACTCTTTGTCACAACGGCACCCCGATCTTCCACCCAAACGCCACATTCCTAATTTTATCCTCTTTTCTTTTTGCTTAATTGGCGCCTTATGATTCCTTAGAAACAATTAAACACTCTATTATTATCTTTCTTCTGAACATTTGAGCGACCATCAGAATGCTTGGGACCATCACCATTAGGTTAGCCCAAGATACAGATATCAACATACCTTTTCCATCATATACATGGTATCGACTGATTTTCCTAAGCATTGAGATGTATCTTCGAAATCTTTTACAAACAAATTAAGAAATATGCTCTGAAACATATCATAAGATAGGCAAAACAGCACCTCTCTTGTTACAGAAAGCATCCAAACTAATTCCGAAATATATTATTATATATTCAAATAATTTTTGTCTTCCCGCAATCTGCCTATTTCATCACGGGCGAAGGCGAGCTGAGCCTCATAGAGAAAACCGCGCCGCATCCCCCAGTATGCACAGATAAGGCCACCTCTGTTTCAGACCTGCAACAATTACCGAAAGGACTAACTAGATTGTGGATGGCTTTGCTATCCTACCCCTTAGAAGACATTGCTTTGTTGGTATGGCGGACCAGATGACGGTCGTTGCTTCGATATCTAAGTTTTTCTTGAATGTTGATCTCTTCCCAATTCCTTTTGGGTTGAGCCTCGATGCACACACTCCACCTGTCCATCCCTTTAGGGGCGGCTGGATGGCTGTGCTTGGAACCGCACAATGAACGCGATCAGCCCGCTCAAGGCCGAGATTGGCACGACCGCCACCTATCAGGGTCGGTTGGAGTTCATCACCACCAACAAGATCTATGGTTGGCTGCACAACCAGAGCAACCCGGCAGAGGAGTGCCTGATCGACCTCTATGTCGATGGACGCTTCCTCGGCACCCATGCCTGCAACGAACATCACAAGGCGCTGAGCGGACTGCCGGGCCGCAACGGCTTCCTTGCCTTCAACATCCCCCTGCCCGCCGGCCTTCTGTCGATCAACGGCTGCTGCGTCGATGTCAAAATCCATGGCACCCGGATGTCGATCCCAGGCGCCCCTGTCGTCACCAGCTTCCAGCGGGCGGTGATCGACACCGCGCTCTCCGGCATGACGGCGGAGCGCCAAGCCTTGTGCGTGAGCGCTCTTTCAGAGACTGTCAACCAGACCAAGCGCGGCCGGGAGCGTGGGGCCGATGCCCGGTTGATCCGGCCCGCCAACGGCTTTGAGGGGGCCGAGCTGACGGTTGGCGCCTTCCTAGCGCACCAGCTCTACCGGTTGCAGGAGGCGCACACCTTCCATCTGCGCAGTGCCGCCGACCTGACCCGCTTCCTGGTGCGCTGTGCAGACCGCTTCAATCTTTCCGACCATGCCTGGTGCCCGTTGCCGAACGACGTGGCGGCGTACCTTGCCTCAGGCGAAGAGGATGCCGCCGGCCAGTTCCGCTCCCGCCTGCTGGCGGCCTATCAGACAGGAGTGGGCGAGGCGGCCGGCAGCGGAGAGGACGCGCTGTGCGAGCTGGTCCACTGGATGTTCGGCACGGCCCGCCTGCCCAAGGAGGCGCTGGCCACCCGCCATGTGGAGGATCTGAACGCCGCAACCAGGATCGACCGCCACGGGCTGATCTCGCGCTTTTATGCCGGGATGCACGCCCGCGATCCTGACCTGGCCGCAGCCTTCGACCTGCGCGACGAGCGGGCGCTGTTCCCCCTGCTGCTGGCGATCTCGCTGTGGCTGGTGCGCTGGAACCTCGACGATCTGTTCCTGCCCCCTCCGGTACGCGCACTTCTGGACGCGCCGGTGCACCATGATGGCCGGGTCACCACCGGGCTCGGCTATTTCTACACACGCCTGGGCGTCCCAGGGGCGCAGGCGCTCAGCCTGTCGTCTCTGCGCCAGCGGCAATGCGCACCGGTGGCGCGCCACTTGGCCCGTACGTCGCAGGCCAAGGGCGTCAATCTGTTCGGCTATTTCGATGGCGGCAGTGGCATCAGCCGCAATGCCCTGTTCTCCCGCGACATCCTGCAGGATGCCGGCTTCGGCGTGACCATGCCGATGATGGCGGTGCCCAACCGCCATGCCGGCGAGGAGCTCTACCCGGTCAACCTGATCCATTTCGGCCTGCTGGGCGCGCCGGGCGACATGATCAACCATGGGCTGGAGCGCTTTGCCGGGGCCTACAACATCGGCTTCTTCCTGTGGGAAACCAGCGCCTTGCCGCGTTCGGCCCATCTGGCGCTGGAGATGATGGACGAGGTGTGGACGATGTCGGCCTTTTGCGCCGACGCTTTGGCCCAACATTTCACTGGCCCCATCCATGTTGTGCCCAACTGCGTCGACGAGCGCGTGTTGAAGGCGACCGCCGGTGCGCGACCAAGCGGGGCACCCTTCACCTTCTATTTCTGCTTCGATGCCCGCAGCTGGTACACGCGCAAGAACCCGCTGGCGGTGGCCCGCGCCTTCCAGAAAGCCTTCCCCAGCGAAAAGCGGGTCGGGCTGGTCCTGCGCATCCGTTACCGCCAGACCCGCCGGAGCGTCGCCGACCTCGCCCACAAGCTGGAGCTTGATCGTCTGGTTGACAGCGATCCCCGCATCGTCGTGCGCGACCGTGAGCTGTCCTACGCCGACTCGCTGGCCGAGATGCGCTCTTGCGACGCCTATGTCTCGCTGCACCGGGCGGAGGGCTTCGGCTACACCATGGTGGAGGCGATGATGATGGGCAAGCCGGTCATTGCCTCCCGCTACTCTGCCAATCTCGATTACATGACGGATGAGACCGCCTTCCTGATCGGTGGCTGCGAACGCTATCTGGAGAGTGACGAGTATCTCGGCGTCACCCCCGGCGCCCGTTGGTTCGAGCCCGATGTCGGTGCGGCCGCCGAGGCAATGCGGCGGGTCTGGGAGGACCGCGACGAGGCCACGCGGCGGGCAGCAGCTGGCATGGCCTTTGTTCGCAAGCGCTTCGCCCGTCCGGCCCTGCAGGAACTCTATGCCACCCGGCTTCATGCCGTGTTGGCAAGCGGTGTCTCAGCCAAGGCAGAGGTGTGACTGACCGAAGACTGCATGCGACGGCATGCCGCGCGGGAGGTCTCCCAGTTTCACTATATTATGCAATTTAAGACAAAGATTTTTATGATTTTCCTAATGTTCGTCTTTTCCCCCCTCCAATTCATAGCATTTCTCTGATCAATCCCTGATCAGTAGACAGCACAAATTTTAACCTGAGATTGAGTTATCTATATTTGCTGCGCGCGCGGTATGATATCGCTTCTACAACCGCACAATAAAGTTGATTTCGTTTGTGTGCTTTGGGTATAGACCGGTTAGGGGTTTCCTTGACATTTCTCTTATGGATTCCGCCTAGAGCGGAAAGCTCGCAACAGGATCGGCAAAGCGGCTTCAGTCCTCCAACAGGGGCGTAGGAGGTCAGGCGCCGCAGCCTCCGGTATGGCACGTTGGGATCGCGCTGGACCGATCAGGGTGGTGGGGAAGACGAGGATGGATGGCGGTCTGAACCTGAGGGAAAGCACAGCGGTGCCGGCGCAAGGCCGGAATGCCCTGGTGCACACCAACCTTGAGGACGCGTTCAACGGCTATCGCCTCTTCCTTGGCCGCCACCCGGCCAGTGTTGAGGAGATCACGGCCGCCACCAACTGCACGCTCGGCGAATTCCTCGGCCACTACCTGATGCGTGGAGAGTTCCTCACCGGCATCGTTGCCAGCCTCACCGGCACGGTCGTGCTGCCGCACGTCGCCTTGGCCGCGGCTCCGGACGAGGGCTTGAGGCGCTGGGCGCTGGAGCGCCTGCCCTTGTCCAACGCAGCACGCGAGTGCCTTGCCACCAGCCGCTCCTGGCGCTTTTGGCTGCTGACCATCCTGTGCAATGAGGATTTCCGCGCTGGATTGCCCGCCGCAGTGGCCGAATGGCTGGCAGGCTCCGGCCTGCAGGGCCGGCTGGCATCGCTCGAGCTCGCCCCCACCCGTCGCCTGGTCGGCGAAGCCTCGCACAACGGGGCCGGCACCATCATGGGCTGGTGCGCCAACGCCAGCGATCTTTCCGAGCGCGTTGTGCTGGAGCTGCATCTGGGCGAGCGCTTCGTCGGAGCAGTGCGTTGCGAGCGCTTTGTTCCGGGCCTGGGCGAGCGCATCGGCAGCGGCGGCGACCATGGCTTTGCCTTCGACATTCCCGCCGCCCATGCCGATCTGGTCGCCCGCGGGGCTGTGCTGCGCATCCGCGATGCCCACTCCAAGGCGCTTTTCGGTTCGGACCTCTACCTGAAGACCAACCTGCCGGCCGCGCTTGATGATCTCGGCCGCATGCTCGACGCCATCCAATCGATGAAGGCGATGCTCGCCAGCATCGAGCAGCAGTTCCCGCACACACTCCAGCACATCAGCCCCCCGCTCTCGGCCTATGGCAGCCTGAAAGCCCAGGGGCTGCTCGCCTGCCACCGCCCGCTGGACGGACAGGCCGCCGCGGCGGTGGCCGGCCTCGCCGTCAATGTGATCCTGCTGGAATCCGCCCTCGAGCCGGCTTCCCTGCGCCGCCTGCTCGCCTCCCTGGACGGCCAGACGCAGGAGCGCTGGACGTTGACCGTGCTGGCCAATGCCGAGACGCTCGGCAACGAGGCCCGGGCGCTGCTCCGCCCGCTGACGGCCGCGGGACGGGCGGTTGTCGCCATGCCGACAGCCCTGCCGCGCCTGCTGGCCAGCCACCCCATCGTCACCGCCGCCAGCGCCCATCTGGTGGTCGGTCAAGCCGGAAGCCTGCGGCCGGACGCGCTGACGGCCTTCCTGGCAGCCTTGGCGCCGGCGTCAAGCACTCCGGCTTCTGTCGCCTATAGCGACCATGACACTCTGTTCGGTGCCCACAACGGCAAGCCGGCGCAACTTCGTCCAATTCTCAAGCCGGACTTCGACCCGGTGATGCTGCTGGCTTACGACTATGCCGGACCGATGGTTCTGGTGACGCCGGAGGTCCTGCTGAAGGCGTGCGTCCTCGCCGACGGGATGCCACCGTCGAGCCTGCATGATCTGATGCTGCGCCTGAGCGACTGTGTGCCGGCGAGCGCCATCCGTCACATCCCGTCGGTGCTCTACAGCCTGGAGCAGACCATCGGCCTGCGCAGCCCCGATAATCTGCCGCGGCTGCTGGTGGGCGAGCCCGAGGCGGTGACGGGCTGGGCCGAGCGCCGGGGGATGGTGGCCGAGGTGCGGCAGACGCTGGTGGCCAGCGAAGACGAGGACGGTATCCAGACGCTGGTCGAACCGTGTGAGTTCGAATGTCGTCCGGCGAGCTTTCCGGCGGTCAGCGTCATCGTGCCGACCCGCAATTCGCCGGTCCTGCTGCGCAACTGCCTGGATTCGCTTCTGCGCACCCGTCAGGCCTATCCGGGGCCACTGCAGATCCTGGTGATCGACCATCAGAACGAGGACCCCGACAGCGTCGCCCTGATCGCCGCCATGCAGGCCCAGCGCGGCGTCGACGTCCTGCCGTACAAAGGCCCTTTCAACTGGGCGATGATGAACAATTTGGCCGCCGAGCAAGCCAGCGGCGAGGTGCTGGTCTTCCTCAACGACGACACCCTGGCCGCCGATCCCGGCTGGCTCACCCGTGCAGTGGCAACGCTTGGCCTGCCCAATGTCGGCGTGGTGGGCGCGCGCCTGCTCTATGGCGACGGCAGCATCCAGCATGCCGGCGTGGTCACCAGCCTCGAGCAGGGGGCGGTGCATGAAGGGATCGGCATGCCCGGGCATGAGGGCGGCTATCTCGGGCGCGTCCAAGTGCTGCGCTCCGCCGCGGCTGTGACCGGCGCCTGCCTGATCACGCAGCGGGCGGTGTTCGAGGCGGTTGGCGGCTTCGATGCCAGCTGGCCTGTCAACTGGAACGACATCATCTACTGCCTGGCGGCGCGCAAGGCCGGCTGGCGGGCGGTCTATGATCCCAGGATTTGCCTCTACCATCATGAATCCAAAACGCGCGGTTACCTGCTTGGACAGGCTGGCCAGGATGTCTACCAAGCGGAGTTGCGCCGGCTGCTGGCCGACTGGCAGGAACATCTAGACGACCCCTTCCACAATCCGGCCTTCCATCGTCGGGATCTGCCCTTCCTGAGAATGGCGCTGTGAGACAGGGTTCAGCTGAAGAAGTCAGTGCTTTCAATTTATCTAAGAGTGCGGATCAGAACTGGTCTGAGGTTGAGGAAAATCAATAGCTTCAGCCTACCAAAACGAGGTTTTGACAAGCATTCTTAACAGAAAGGCGCAGAGGTAAAAGGGTGATGGTTGCCATCGTTTCTGAAAAGCAGTGCAGTATTTACGAATATATGCGCAATTCAGATCTGCACAAATTTTCTAAGATATCTAACTCAAAATCCTTTCATGAGGATCGGGGAGGGTAAATCCTAGCTATGCTGTAGGTATATAAATATAACAACCGTCAACTTCTGCGTATAATGTTAAGGATGGCATAGAATGATCTCAGAAATTCCCAAGTACCCTCACTCTTTTTTTTCTCTTAATATTGCTAATTTTGCCACAGGCCGGCATTTTGATGAGATCATCAACGGAGTGGCGAAAGGTGTTGAATCAGAAGGCCACCGCGTAACTTACGAGAATGTCACCGAATGCGACGCTTCTATAAACCTCGTATTCGGTGCTAATATTGTTTGCGAACAAAATCCTAACATTGTTTTCCAAAATAATACTGTGATATTTAATTTGGAACAACTTCGTCACGTTCCACGTTGGGCGACATCAGCCTATGTAGACGTTCTTACACACCATGTCGTTTGGGATTATAGCGTAGACAATATAAATTTTCTCATTAGCAAAGGGGCTAGGAACGTGTTCCACGTTCCTATCGGAGCCTCCACAAGCTTTAACCTCAATATTAATGAAAAAGCCGAAAAACTTTTCGATGTTCTTATTCTCGGCTGCCATTCGCCACGCAGACAATTTATAGTAAATAAACTTCGAGAGAACGGATACTCAGTTCTTCAACAAACTGAATCTTGGGGCGAGGAACGCAACGCTGCAATAGAGTCTTGCAAAATTATTCTGAATATACACGTAAATGAGAAGGCACTTCTCGAAACAACACGTCTTGAAATTGCGTTGTCAAACAAAGTCCCTGCAATTTCTGAATATGCTGAGGATATGGACGTCGTTAATCAATACGCGGAATTTGTAAAATTCTGCGACTACAAAAACATTTGCAAAACTATTAGGGAAACTTTAAACGAGTACGATTCCTACCGCTCCGCTCTGGATGTCAAGCTTTCAGCAAGAGATAGCACTGAGTTCGCGCAATCCATTGCGCGTGCTTTAAGAATATCTTCAAAGGTTATCAAAGACTCAGAACATGATATAAATGTACATAGTTTAAATAATAAAAATTATCTAAAAGATGGCAGTTATTCTTTTACTACTGAAGAAATTAGCGAGCTTATCCGAGACGGGCGCTATCGCTTGGCCTTAGATGTATCGTATCGTATAGATAATCACATCATGCGAATCGCATACGTGAAAACTATTCAGTGTGCTTTGGAGCAATACCATCTTATTGACAGCGTTATTGATGCACTTATCACCGCTCGCAGATCTGGCATTGAACTGCATCCCTTGAGCCCACTATTGGCACAAATCACAAATGTTCATATCATAACAGATGAACAAATATCTATTATAAGTTCATTTATTGATGCAACAATAGCAAAAGGTATGATTGGGGGAGAAGGTTTGCTACAGTATGCAAGATATTATCTACGCATACAGCAACCTCACCTTGCTTTCGCTTGCGTAATCCGATATCATGCGCATAAAAATAGTCTTGAGGCGGTTCTAACTGACGTGAGCAGTTGCCGGTTGCCGCCTCTACTCATTGACTCCTCGATTGCTATGGTCGAGAGTGCTCTCGCTAACTGGCCCCTCCCCCATCGTGAAGTCGTGCATGCTCATCTCCTTTGGCATGCAAACCGTACTGGGGAAGCTGCAACCATTTACAAACGGATAGCTATGGCTGATTTGCCAGTACCTATTCTAGAGAAGATTGCATCACGTCTCTGGGCGTTCGGCGAATTTGCCCACGCAACAAACGTGGCAGGCAGAGCCTTTGCGCTCGGCTCGGTTAGTGCAGATGTATTCCGCATTTCGCAAGCAAGTAGTAGCTTAGTTCCAGCGCTCCCGAACTGGGTACGAAAATCTAATAAAAATCGTCTAGGATCGGCCCAACACACTGTTGATTTGAGCTATTCGCAGTTTGTTTCAAGCGCCGAAATGGTGCCTGTCGTTGCTATTCTGGCAGTTTACAACGAGATTGATATTATACGCGCGTCAATTGAAAAGCTTGCTGAAGAAAATGTAGAAATTTACGTCATTGACAACTGGTCTAATGATGGGACTTTCGAAATTCTTTCTGATTTTCACAAAAGAGGGGTCATTGAACTAGAGAGATTTCCGAGCGGCGGCCCAACCGATGAATATCAATGGCAATTTCTTCTCAAAAGAAAAGAAGAGATTGCCTTACGTTATGTTGGGTATTGGGTAGTACATCAGGATGCGGACGAAATTCGACGGTCTCCCTGGCCAAAAATGGGGCTTAGGCAAGCATTCTGGGTGGCGCAGAAGAGCGGATATACTGCAGTCGATTACTGTGTCTTGAATTTCCGCCCAATTGATGATGGGTATCAAATGACTATGGATCCAGAATCTTATTTTCGATTTTTTGAACCTGGAAGCAGCTCTGATCTGCGCTATCAAGTGAAAGCTTGGAAACAGCCGAGCCAGCGTGTTGATCTGCATTCAACAGGAGGGCATAATGTGCGTTTCTCATCAAAAGTTGTTTTCCCTTATCGTTTTATTATGAAGCATTATCCAATCCGATCATCCTGGCAAGCTCATAAGAAAGTGTACCAGGAAAGAATATCACGCTTTTCTGCGGAGGAACGTGCGATCGGTTGGCATACTCACTATGACTCTCAGCTTGAGAAGCTAACAAGCGTCTGGAATTGGCGGGAGCTAATTCGTTATGATGAAGAAATTTTTTATGAATTGATATACAATCATTTCAAGATCTCTACTAACTAATTCCTGCGCCTTGTTAAAATTCGAAGAGCCGATAAAATGGAGAAAACTATGAAGTATTCAGAAGAATCAAATTGTACTTCTCAAGAGAAGTTCTTTATAGACAAAGATAAATCTGATACATATTCAGATACCGCTCCAATACGACACAAAAGTTATCTTAGCCATATTCCTCTGGATTTTGATCCATTTGCATATCAAGAGATATATGAAGATGTTTATGCCTCATTAGAAAGTGGTCAATTTAATAGCCCCGAAGAACATTATATTCAGCATGGTTTCTCCGAAGGAAGAACTATAAAACGCAGCTTGGTAGACGCAGTCTCCATAAGCGAATTTGACGAAGAGACCTATTTATCTCTCTATCCAGATGTCAGAAAAGCTTGCGCGGATGGTCTCTTTGAAAGTGGGTACGCGCATTGGAAAGCGTATGCTGAGAAGGAGAAACGTATTTGTCCGCTCTTTAGAAATCCGTTCATGGATTGAAATATTTTCTACCTTACAATACAGATACACCTAATCAGCTTCATGAAAGACTGAGTTATGAGAGAGAAAAAGAGAGTTCTCGTGGTTGTTGGATTTTCTCATTCGATCGATGCCGACCCCAATCGTATCGAAATGTTTGTTCCACACTATAGAACATTTCTTTCTCTTGCTTATGGACTGGAACAAGCAAGATCAAATGTCGATGTTAGGATTTTGACAAGGCGCTGGATTAAAGATCAATACGATATTACAGAAGATATGGAGAAAAATATTATACTACGAGAAAATGTTGATGACTTTTGCCAAATTCTAAGTGATTTTGATCCTCTTTACGTCATGTTTTGGAATGGGGCTGACCAGCAGGATATGGTATTCATCTGTCGTGATCAGGGCCGCATTCCGATATTCTGTGAGCTTGGCTGGCTCCCACAAAGTGGTAATACAGTATTCGATTTTTTCGGCGTTAACGCTGGCTCCGGACTTGCAGCGATCGGACCATTGAAGCGTTCATGTGGTGATCGAGTTCTCGATTGGCGTGAGAATTACTTGGCTTCGAGAAAATATGATGCGCCTGAAGAAGAATTATCCGATCTACAGGAAAATTTTATATTTATTCCTCTCCAGATGGAGAGCGACACCAATATCATATATCATTCATCTTTCAAAAAAATGAGAGATTTTGTTATTCGCATTTCGCAATCACTTCCAAATAAAATTTTATTAATACGCCCACACCCAAATCAAATGGATGTTGAATTGGGTGATTTGCCTGACAATTGTATTGTTACAAATGCAGGCTCTCTATATTATTGGTTGAGAAAATCTGAAGCAGTTATTGGTATTAACTCGACGGTTTTGATCGAAGCTTGCGCAATGTACAAACCTGTATGTGGTTTTGGCGATGGAATTGGTAGAAGAAAAGGTATTTTTATCACTGAAGGCGATGATGTACCAAGCGACCTCAGCGCTATCATTCAAAACACCGAGATAAACGTTGAAGCTATTAATGGCTTTCTAGAGGAATTGGTATTCCGCAGGCAAATAAATTATATGGACTTTTCTAATGTTGATCGATTGAAAGAAAACCACGTTCTCAGTCATATAGCCTAATTTTATTATATATTTATATTGTATAATTAAATATCGCTCTCAGTGATAACGGAACTAGATGTTTAGTCCCGGCATTTGATGGTGCGGGTTTTCGGTGAAGCTTGAGGGGTCTTTGCGCCAAGCTCTGCAGACGAACTCGTATGGTGTCAGCCCCTTCAGAGTCTTGAGCCTGCGTGCGAAGTTGTAGGCGGCCACGAAGTCGGTGAGGTGTTGCCGGAGCTGGTCGTGGCTTTCGTAGTGGAAGCGCTTGACCGTAGCGTCCTTGAGGGTGCGGTTCATGCGCTCGACCTGGCCGTTGGTCCACGGGTGCTTGGGCTTGGTCGTGCGGTGGTCGATGTCGTGACGCGCACAGGTAAGTTCGAAGGCATGGGCCCGGAAGCGCTCGCCCTTGGCGATTGCTTCCTTGATCAGGAGGACGGCCGATCCGCCGCCGCCCGGTGTGGTGAACTGGATGCCGTTGTCGGTGAGCACCGTGTGGATCTTGTAGGGGACGGCAGCGATCAGGCGCAGCAGGAAGTCCCTAGAGGTAGCTGTCGTCGCCGTCTCATGCAGTTCGACGAAGGCGAACTTCGACGTTCGATCGATGGCGACGAACATGTGCAGCTTGCCCTGTTCGGTCCGAACCTCGGCGATGTCGATATGGAAGAAGCCGATGGGATAGGCCTTGAACTTCCTGCGGACCGGCTTGTCTCCTTCGACATCAGGCAGGCGGGCAATGCCATGGCGCTGCAGGCAGCGGTGCAGTGAAGACCGGGTCAGGTGGGGGATTCTCGGCTGCAGGGCATAGAGGCAGTCATCGAGCGGCAGCAGGGTATAGCGCCGGAAAGCGACGACGACTGCCTCTTCTTCCACCGACAGCACCGTCGAACGAGGTGCCTTGGGACCGGTCTTCTTGTCGGTTACCGAGGGCCGCGCTTTCCACTTGGCAACGGTCTTCGGGTTGATCCCGTAGCGCTTTGCCAGAGCCCTCAGGCTCTCTTGTCAAACGACATCCCGAACTGCCCCCCTGGCGACACGAGGAACTGCCCCCCGGTTGCCGCTCAGGCGGTGGTCGGTTGAGGCGCCGCAGCGGGCTTCTGCAGAAGCCCGCTGCGGCGCTTTTCGCGAAGACGATAGCTGTCGCCTCGGATGGTGACGACGTGGCTGTGGTGGAGCAGCCGGTCGAGGATCGCTGTCGCCACGACGGGATCGCCGAAGACGCTGCCCCATTCCCCCACGGCCCGGTTGGAGGTCACCAGCATCGCCCCCTTCTCATAACACCGGCTGACGAGCTGGAAGAACAGGTGGGCAGCGTCCGGCTCGAAGGGCAGGTAGCCCAGCTCATCGACGATCAGCAGCTTGGGCTTGGTGTACTGCAGCAGCTTTTCCTCCAGCCTGCCGTCGGCATGGGCCTTGGCGAGTTGGGCCACCAGGGTCGTCGCCGGGCTGAACAGCACCGAATAGCCGGCCACGATGGCCTCCCGGCCGATGGCCACCGCCAGATGCGTCTTGCCCACCCCGGGTGGCCCAAGAAATAGCACCGCCTCGCCGTTGGCGATGAAGCGTCCCGACGCGATTTCCCGGATCTGCGCCTTGTCGAGCGAGGGCTGGGCGGCGAAGTCGAAGCCGGCCAGCTCGCGCACGAAGGGGAAGCGGGCCAACCCGAAGCCCATGTCGATGCGGCGCTGATCGCGTCGGGCAATCTCCCGCTCGCAAAACAACGCCAAGGCCTCGCGAATCGTCAGCTCGCGCCGTCCGGCCTCGTCGATCAGGCTGTCGAGCTGGTCGCGCAAGGCCGTCAGCTTCAACCGGTTCAGCATGGCGATCAGATGATCATGGTCGGTCATCAGAAGCCTCCTCCCACCACGGCCTCGTACTCGGCCAGCGGGCGCAATAGCGCCGGCACCGCTGCCACCGCACCGTCTTCCTCGGACCGGACGACGCGGACCGGGCGGCCGTCCGCCCCGGCGACGCCAGCCAGATGAGCGTCCTGCATCGAGCGCCCGTGCCGCCCCTTCAACTCGGCATGGATCGCCACCTCGCGGCCGGCATGAAGAACCCGCACCGTTCCGGCTTCCACCATCACCCGGACCCGTTCGCCGATCAGCCGCCAGGGCACCGAGTAGGCGTTGCCATCCACCTCCACCGCGCAGTCCGTACCGACCCGGCGAACCAGGTCTCGCGCCGTGGTGAAGGGCGGGATGCCGGCCAGCGGTTTCAGAGCCTGGGCTTCTTCCCGCCGGTAACGCTCGATCGGTGCTTCGCCGGTCGTGCCGTGACACCGCTGATCGGCGATGTCCCGCGTCCAGGCCTCCAGATGCGCTTCCAACTCCGCCCAGGTCGCGAAGGACCGGCCGGCGATGGCGTTGCGCTTGACGTAGCCGACGCCACGCTCGTCCTTGCCCTTGGTGCGCGCCCGGTATGGCGCGCAAGCCCGCACCCGGAAACCCCAGTGCCGGGCAAAGGCGTGCAGGCGCGGGTGCAGAACCACCTCCCGGCTGGCCGCGTCGTGGTGCAGGATCAGCGCCCGCGCGTTGTCGAGCAGAACCTCCTCGGGCACACCGCCGAAGGCCCGGAAGGCGCTTTCCAGGCCGTCGAACCAGCTGTCCTGCTTCTCATGTCCGTAGGCCCGCACATGCAGCCGGCGGGAAAAGCCCAGCGTCGCCACGAACAGGAACACCGCCGTCGCCACCCCGCCGATCTCGATGCGCCGGACGCCAAAGTCGATCTGCATCTACTCGCCCGGCCGCGTCTCGAAACGCACCGTCGCCCGCGCCTGGGCGACCAGTTCCCGGCGCAGCGGCGCCACCGCCCGCTCCACCGTGCGCAGGCTGACCGCGACCCCTTTCTCCCGCGCCAGTTCCTGCCGGATCACGTCGGCGTTGCCGGCGTGTCGCCGGAACCGCTCGGCAAGCCAATCGCCATGTTCATCCAGCCGCTTCGAGCGCGAGGGCGACGCGCACGGACGCCAAGCGCCCAGACCCAACCACCGCTTCACCGTGTGCTTGGAGCAGCCCAGTTCCGCCGCGATCCGCTTCACGCCCCAGCCCAGCGCCTTCAGCTTCAGCATCGCCGACACGTCATCCGGCGCCTTCATCACGTCCCTCCGCGGTTCACAGCCCCGCGGAAAAGCCTCGTTCAAGCTCTCCATCCCTCAAATCCCCTTCTCTCAAGGGGGCAATTCCTCATGGCGCCAGGGGGGCAGTTTGACGTGTCGCCTGACATCTCTTGACTATGTTGTATCGCTCGACGGATCGCCTCTGTCGTCGTGGCGCTCCCATGGAGTACTTGGCCCATAGTGCATCCCTCCATTCTTGCACGTAGGATGCACCATCAAATGCCGGGACTAAACATCTAGGCCATGGGAAATTGTGCCGCGCGCCCCTTCCTCCGACCGAGCTACGTCCAGCGTGTCACTGTCGGCAGCCATCTTCTGCCATATCCTTAAACCGGTAAAAAAATGGACGGTGCTCATGCTGCAAAGTCGCCGCTACACGCTCCGGTATGACAATGGAGCATGGTGGATGACGTCCGAGTTCAACGACCATCCACTGAAATCGTTCGAGAGCCGCGAAGCAGCGGAACACTATTATCTGCAGCATCTCCGTCGGAATGGGGGGTGGCTGATCTGCTTGCCGGCAGCGGGCACGCGCCACGCCTTCCTTGACGATCGCCGGGACGGAGGTGTCGAAAGGGGACTTGGCAGTCACTTGCGGAAATCACGAACGTCCGATGCCGCTTCCTGAATGTCGGCTGAATGAATTCTATTGCCTGATCAATGTCGAAAAAATCACAGACGTGCCTTCTCCCAAGGGAAACTTCTATCCCACTGGGATGATGGGCCTCGACATCGGAGCAGACTGTTTCCGTCGACTTGTGTTGCGCGGCCATTCTCATGCCTGATCCGAAGCGGAGGAAGGCTGCGGCCAGTTGAAATCGACATGCGTCTGCAGCCCCCGGGTCAGGTTGAGGCTGTAGAAGGGATCGGCGAAGGTTTCCGTCTGCCACTTGGCACGAAGCTGGGCAACCTCGCGCTGCTCATGCGCCCACGCCTCCGGCGAACGGCTGGTCTGTCGGGTTGCCGACTCGCGATGGTAAAGCAGCGCATGCGGCGTCCACAGGATGCGCCGGCCAAGCGCCCGCTGCTTCAGGCACAGATCCACGTCATTGAAGGCGATGGAAAAGCGTTCGGCATCCATACCGTCAACTGCTAGATAATCGGCGCGCCGGCACACCATGCAGGCGGCGGTCACCGCCGAGACGTTCTGCACCACCATCGCCGAATGGAAGTAGCCGTCCTCATCACGTGAGAACGCCCGCTGCGCGGCATCGGCCGCCCCATGCTGGCCGACAAGAACACCGCCATGCTGGATCGTGCCGTCCGGGTAGAGCAGCTTGGCGCCGACCGCCCCGACCTCCGGGCGGATGGCATGGCTCATCATCTCCTCCAACCACTCCGGCGCAATCACCTCGACGTCGTTGTTGAGCAGCGCCACGTAGGGGCTTGAGATCTCCCCGATCACCGCGTTGTGCATGGCCGCATAATTGAACGGCTGCGGCCAACGCCGGACCCAGACACCCGGCCGCCGGGCCAAGCTGTCCAGATAGGCCAGCGTCGCCGGTTCCCGGCTGTCATTGTCAATGATGACGACGTCGTAGCGCGGATAGGTCGTCTTTGAGAGCACACTCTCCAGGCAAGCCTTGAGCAGCTCGACCCGGTCGCGTGTCGGGATGATGAGGGTCACCGGAGGCGGGGTGGCCGGCAACCGCCATTGCACCCGCACCCGCGCCTCTCCGTCCATGCGGGCATCGGCAGGGGCGCCGGTCTGATCCAGATGGGACTGGACCCGAGCCGCCCGCTTCACCCCCCCTCTCGGCAGGCGCTCTGCGGGACCGGCACCATGGTGGTAGAGGACGAAGGGCAGGTGCCTGACCTGTTCCGGTGCCGCCGAGAGCAGAGCGGTATCCACCACGGCTTCAGCCCAGGCCCAGGCATCGACCGGCATCTCCGATCCAGCCACCAAGTCGATCGCCTGGGTCAGGCGATCCCGTGCGATGGCGCAGGCAAAGCCGACATACGGAAAAGCTTGGTAGCGGTCGGGATCCCAGCCAGGCTTGAAATGGGGCTTGGCACGCCCACCATCGGGACGCTGGAGGTCTTCGTCGCTGTAAACGATGCTGACATCGCCTTCGGCCAGAGCGGCCTGAACCAGGGGCAGGAAGGCCGGATGCAACCGGGCGCCAGGTTCCAGCAGGACCACCGCATCGGCCGAGATGCCGGCCACCATCGCGGCGAACTCCTTCACCCCCGCCCCTGGCGCCGGCAGAAGAACGACCTCCAGCGTCGGCTTGCCCGAGTGCCCACCGACCCGATTATCCAAAGCGGCAAGCGCTGTCCCGATCGCCGCCTCATGGTGCTCCAGCCAAGCCAGGTAGGCAGCCGGATCGTCGATGCGCCGCAGCGGCTCGACCGTCAGGGCTGCCAGCCCCTCCTCCAGCGCCACGCCGCGCTCGGCCACCAGCCGGTCGAGCCGACGCCGCCGTGTGGTCAGGAGCCCCTCTGAAAGCCGGACCTCCAACGGGCTGCCGGTCAGCTGCCGGTCCGTGTTGGCAAAACGGATGACGACCCGGTGCGGCCGGTCGTCGAACAGAGAGGTCGGCAGGGGAAAGCGGAAGCCGTGACGGCCGTCGCTTGCCAGGAATTCAGCCAAGTCCGGCCGTGGCTGGTCGCAGGACACCATGGCCGCGTGCCGGCCATCGATCTCGATCTCGAGAAGGCAGAAGCGGTTGGGGGCATGCTCGTCGAACGCCCACCCGCGCAGCGTCGCATGTTCAAAGCTTTCGAGTTGGCCGTGCAGGTGTTGCGGGAAGAAAATCTCGTCGACATCGCGGGCAAGCGCCGACCCGTCCTTCCTGACCAGGATGCGGATCAGGTGGGGACGGCCGTCCAGCAACTCCCCGGGCAGCTTGACCGCAAAGCCATACCGGTCGGCACCTCCCTCCCCAACATCGGATTTCGGACGGAGAAGATCGGCCTGGAACTCTCCCAGCACCCCGCCCTCATAGGTGAGGGCAAGCCGCACGGGATCGCCGGGTGTGTCGGGATCGAAGGCCCAGCCCCGGGCGATCCAGCCGACCCCTTGGAGCCGCTCAACCGCCTCGAACTTCCCCTGGACTGCCACGATGGCCCCTCACGCCCGTTGCGGCCCGGCTTACGCCGTCACCATCAGCTTCGGGTTCTTCTTCCACTCTTCCATGATGAGCTGGGCCTTGTGGCGGTCTTCGCTGGTCAGGCGATTGCCCAACTCATGAGCCTTGGCCTCCAGCCCGTCGCGTTCGGGTCCGGGCTGAGTGCCGGCAGCAGCCATGATGGTCCAGACATAGGCCTGAACCGGGTTGTAGGCCTTGCTGCCCTGGTCGGCATAGAGGGCGCCCAGATTGCTCATGGCACCGGTGTGGCCTTGTGCCGCGGCCTTGCGCAGCCAGTCGACCCCTTCGACCAGTTCGGGCCGGCCGCCCCAGCCATGGATCAGCATCAGGCCCAGATTGACCTGGGCACCGACATTGCCCTGCATCGCCCCCTTGCGGTACCAGACCGCCGCCTCGGCATGGTCGGGGGCGCCAGCCAGGCCGTTGGAATGGATCAGGCCCAGGTTGAACTGGGCGTTGACGTTGCCCTTCTCGGCCGACAGACGGCACCATTTCAGGGTTTCGCGGTAATCCTTCGGCACGCCATGACCGCGGGCGTAGAGCAGGCCCAGATTGACCTGGGCGACCGGATGGCCTTGCTCCGCCGCCTGACGGTAGAAGCCGGCCGCGCGAACCGGATCGGCCTCCACCCCGGTGCCATGCTCGTAGATGATGGCAAGCGCGAGTTGGGCGTTGGCAAAGCCCTGGTCGGCGGCACGGCCATACCAGGCAACCGCCTGATTGATGTCGCGCTCCACCCCTTGCCCGTTGGCGTAGAAGGAGGCGAGCGCATGCTGGGCCATGGCATAGCCGCTCTCGGCCGACCGCCGGTACCAGTCGGCGGCGACGGCATGGTCCTGCGGCACCCCCTGCCCGAAGGCATGGAGCAGACCCATGTGGTACTGCGCCTCGGCATGGCCGGCGTCGGCGGCCAGCCGGTACCAGTGCAGGGCCTGGGTGATGTCGGGCGCGATGCCCAGCCCGTTGGGGTAAAGCAGGGTCAGGTTTGCGTCGGCCGTCGGCGGGCTGGCCTTGGACACGGTCTTGTACCAGCGCACCGGCAGGGCATTGTCCTGCGCCGCCCCTTCACCGTTGGCGTAGCACAGGGCGAGCGAAAACTGCGCTTCGGTGTGGCCCTGTTCGGCCGCCTTGCGGAACCAGTGGGCGGCATCGCCGAAGTCGCGCACCACCCCCAGGCCGCGGGCGTAGAGCTGGCCGATGCGGAATTGCGCCTCGGCATGGCCGCGTTCGGCCAGCGGCATCCAGTTGGCGACGGCGCCGGCATAGTCCTCCGCATCGAAGGCGGCCAGGCCATGCTGGAAGTCCGGCTTGCGGGTACCGGTGGATTTGTTTCGCTTCAGCAGTTTGCCGAACACTATCAGGGCTCCCGCAGGCTTTCGTCGACCCCACGCAGGATGGGGCGCAGGAAATAGGTGATGATGCGGCGTTCGCCGACCTTGATGTCGGCCATCAGCGGCATGCCAGGGATCAGGCGGAAGTTGGACGGCACATTGTCCAGCGAGGTGGTCAGCAGCTTGATCCGCGCCCGGTAGAAGAGCACGCCGTTCGCGCTGTCCTTGTTGGAGAAGGAATCCTCGCTGATCGTCGCCACCTCGCCTTCCAGCGCGCCGTGCTGCATGTACGGATAGGCGTCGAGCTTCACCCGCACCTTGTCGCCGACCTGGACGAAGGCGAGGTCGCGGGCATCGATGTTGGCCTCGACCTCCAGAGGGGCTCCGACCGGCACCAGGGTGAAGAGCGGCTCGGCCTCCTTGGCGATGGAGCCGGGGGCGGCCTTCGGCGAGACCTCCAGCACGATGGCGTCGACCGGCGCGTCGAGCTGGACCAGCGACTGGCGCTTGCGCGCCTTGGTCAGCTGCTCGCGCAGCGCCTCGCGCTCGTTGCGCTGGGTGGTCAGCTCCTCAATGATCTTGCCGTTCCACTGCTGGATGAAGACGTCGCGCTCGGCCAGTTGAGCCTGCAGGTCGTGGCGGTTGCCCTGCAGCTCGTTCTGGTTCAAGACCAGGTTGCGTTCGATGTCGATGCGGTCGCTGACCGCCTGCAGCAGGTTCAGCTTGCTGCCGACTTGCGTCGCCAGCAGCGAGGAGCGCATGGTCTCGATCTCGCGCACCACCTTCAGCCGCTCGTTCAGATGGACGCGGTCCATCTCGTACTTGGAGATGTTGGACTGCAGCCGCGCCAGCTTCTCCTCGTAATTTTGCATCTGCGACTTGTACTGCGCCTGACGCTCGCGCCACAGCGCCTGCTGCAGCGTGCCGTAGCCGTAGCGGTCGCTGCCAGCCACGAAGGGCTTGCCCTCATGCTCGGCTTCCAGCCGGGCGATCAGGGCGTCGGCGTTGGCGAGCCGGGATTCCAGCTGCAGGACGTCGGCCTGAGTGAAGGTCGGGTCCAGCGTCGCCAGCACGTCGCCCTTGTGCACGACGTCGCCGGCACGCACGAGGACCTGCTTGATCGCCGCCATCTCCAACGGCTGGACCATCACATTGGGCTCGGTCGAGATGATCTTGCCCTGGGAGGCGACGATCTTGTCCAGGTAGGACAAGGACGCCCAGGTGATCAGCGCGATGACGAACAGCCCCAGCAGATGCAGCGTGACACGCGCCAGGAACGGATCGGGGGCGTTCTGGATCGCCTCCGTGTCCTTCTGAAAGGCGCCGATCGCCGCCTTTCCCTGCGCCTTGGCCCGCTTGTCGAGCGGGGTGGCCGAGGCGCGCGGCGTCACGTCGTTGGCGGGAACGCGGGTCGTCTCAATTTTCGCAAGCTTCTGTGCGGTCACGGGACGCGCGCTCCTAGATGTGCCGGTTCTGCTGGTGCCAGAGATGCTGATAGATGTCGCAGCGTTCCAGCAGTTCGTCATGCCGTCCGCTGTCCACCACCTTGCCGCGGTCCATCACCAGGATGGTGTCGGACGGCACCAGCGACGACAGACGGTGCGAGATGATGATCATGGTGCGGCCGCGGGCGATGTTCATCAGGTTGGCCTGGACGATCGCCTCGCTCTCGGCGTCGAGCGCCGAGGTCGCTTCGTCCATGATCAGGATCTTCGGGTTGGTCAGGAGCGCGCGGGCGATGGCCAGACGCTGGCGCTGACCGCCGGACAGGTTGGACGAGCCTTCCTCCAGCATGGTGTCGAGGCCCTTGGGCAGCCGCTCGACGAACTCGTCGGCGCCGGCCAAGTGGATCACCTTCAGGATTTCCTCGGTCGTCGCCCCCGGCTTGGCGGCGGAGACGTTCTCGCGGATGGTGCCGGTGAACAGGAAATTGTCCTGCAGCACCACGCCAATCGAGGCGCGCAGGTGATCGAGGTCGTATTCGCGCAAGTCCCGGCCGTCGATGCGGATCAGGCCTTCCTGCGCCCGGTGCAGTCCCTGCAGCAGCCGGGTCACGGTGGTCTTGCCCGAGCCGGAGCGACCCATCACGCCGAGGATGGTGCCCTCGGACGCGGCGAAGGACACCCCGTCAAGCGCCGGCTGCGAGGACGGCGAGTAGCGGAAGCGGACCTCCTGGAACTCCACCGTGCCGCGGAGCGGCGTGCGCAGGCCGCGGCCGGTGCGGCCCTCCTCCGGTGCGTGGTTCATGATCGTGCCGAGCATCTGGATCGAGATCGACACCTCCTGGAACTGCTGCACCAGCTGGGCCATCTGCATCAATGGCTGGGTGACGCGGCCAGCCAGCATGTAGAAGGCGATGAGCGCGCCCATCATCATGTCGCCGTTCAGCGCCAGATAGGTGCCCAAGCCCAGGAGGCAGGCCATCATCAGCTGATTCAGCGGCTGCGCGATCGTCTGGCCGATGATCATGATGCGGCCGACGTCGAAGCGCTGTTCGGCGGCACGGGCGACGCGGTGGTCCCATTCCAGCTTCTGACGGCCATCGAGCGCCAGCGACTTCACCGTGCGCATGCCGTGGATGTTCTCAATCAGGAAGGATTGCTGGCGCACCTCGGCCTGATAGAGGTCCTTCATCCGGCCTTTGATCAGCGGGATCATGATGCCGATGTTGATCGCCATCAGCAGCGAGAATGCCAGCACCAGGAAGGTCAGCGGCACGCTGTACATGAACATGATCGGCAGGAAGATGATCAGCGACACCGTGTCGATCAGCGTCATGAAGAGCTGGCCGGTCAGGAAGTTGCGGATGCGCTCCGCCTGCTGGGCATTCTTGACGATCTCGCCCGACGACACCCGCTCGAAATAATGCATCGGCAAGCCGACGAGCTTGTTGAAGACCTGAACGTTCATCTTCGCGTCGATCTTCTTCGTCGCGTAGAGCATCAGGTACTGGCGCAGGTAGGAGAAGGCCGCCTCGAACAGGATGACGCCGACCATGCCGATCATCAGCACGCCGAGCGTGCCCATGCTGCGGTGGACCAGCACGCGGTCGACCACCAGCTGGAAGAAGATCGGTACAGCGAGCGCGAACATGCTCATCAGGAGGGCGGCGATGCCGATGTCGCGGAAGATGCGCTTGTGGCGCAGGATCTCCACCAGGAACCATTTCAACCCGAAGCGCTGCTCGGCGTCGGTCAGGCCGTAGTCGCGCTTCAACAGCACCACCTCGCCGGCCCAGGCCTGGCTGAGGCGGATGCGGTCGACCGGCAGGATCAGCTCCTGGCCGGCCAGCGGGTCCTGCAGGATGGCGACGTCGGTGTCACCCTGCTTGCCGAAGCCGACCACCACCATCGAGTTGCCGTTGCGCAGGCGCAAGATGGCGGGGAAGGCGTCCTGGAGCTTGCCCAGATCGTCCCAGTCCAGCGTCGTCGCCTCAGCCTTCAGGCCGATCGACTTGGCGACGCGCAGCAGGCGCGCGGTGTCCAATTCCTCGTTGCCGATGACGTTGCTGTGCTGAAGCCGCTCGGCTGAGACGTCGAGGCCACGCTGACGCGCGACGACAGCCAGGGAATGCAGCCCGGTGTGGGCGCAGGGGACTTCCGCAGCAAGGGTCATGGGAACCGCCGTAAAGGATAAGGAATGCGTCGCGAAAGCAAGGTCTTCATACCGTTCGGTCACCCGGTCTCGATCGACCATGCGCTCCTGGGGCCGGGGGCGCGACGAAGCGCGTAGAGCCCGCCACTTGCGGACGATTTGTACCCACGCGATTCCGTTGAGATAGCAGAAGTGGCCCAACAGCGGCAAGCCATCTGTCCCAGGATGCATCCGCCATCCATCATATATCCCAACCCTCTGTGGCCGCTGCGGCACATCCGTCCGGAGACGAGATGCCGCTTGCGGACAGCATACAGTCGTTGCTATCGACCGGTGGCACGGTTCTTGTGCCGACAAAGACTTGAAAGCCAAGCGGTCAGCCCGATGAAAAAGCCTTCACGCAAGCAGGCCAAGGCCAAACGCCCGGCCAGTCCGGCCCTCTCCCCGCGGAGCGCAGCCCCGGCTGCCGCTGCGGCGGGGGGGGCGGCGGCGGACGCCGGCTTCGGCCGGGCGCTGATCCTGCACCGGGAAGGCCGGACGGCCGAAGCGGAGGCCGGCTACCGCGCCGTGCTCGCCGCCGATCCGGGCCACACCAACGCCAACAACAACCTCGCCATCATCCTGCGCGCCCGCGGCGACTGGGAGGAGGCGCTGGGCTGCTACCGCCGGGCGCTCGCCCGCAACGCGGCCGATCCCTTCGTGCACAGCAACCATGGCTGCCTGTTGCAGGACATGGGCCGAAGCGCCGAAGCGGAGGAGGCGCTGCGCACCGCCGTCCAACTGAAGCCCGACTATGCCGAGGCCCATTTCAACCTCGCCAACATCCTGCGCAATCGCGGCGACCGCGAGGGCGCACGGGCCGCTTACGGCGAGGCGCTGCGCCTGAAGCCGGACATGGCCTCGGCGCTGTGCAACCTGGGCGACCTACACAAGGGAGCGGTTGAACTCACACGCGCGGTCGAGTGCTTCGTCGCTGCCCTGAAGGCGGACCCGAAATCAGCCGAGGCCTGGAACAACCTGGGCGAAACGTTGAAGGAGATGGGCCGCATCGAGGAGGCGATCACCGTCTTCCAGAAGGGGCTGGAGGCGCATCCCACCCATGCCCTGATGCATTCCAACCTGCTGCTGGCCCTGCACTACACCCCGGCCGTTCCGCCCGAGACCATCTTCAAGGCCCATGTCGGGTGGGCGCAACGCCATGCCGATCCGCTGCTGCCCGCCGGCAAGCGCCACGCCAATCCGCGCGATCCCGACCGCCGCCTGCGCGTCGGCTATGTCTCGCCCGATTTCTGCGCCCATTCGGTGGCCTTTTTCGCCGAACCGCTGATCCGCGAGCATGATCGCGGGCGGTTCGAGGTGTTCTGCTACCATGCCGCCGCACGCTCCGACGTGGTCACCGAACGGCTGAAGGGGCTGGTCGACGGCTGGCGGTCCCTGGTCGGGGTGGACGATGCCCGCGCCGCGGCGCTGATCGAGCAGGACGGTATCGACATCCTGGTCGACCTGACAGGCCACACCGCCAACAACCGGCTGACCCTGTTCGCCCGCAAGCCGGCGCCGGTGCAGGCGACGTGGCTGGGCTATCCCGACACCACCGGCATGCGCGCCATCGACTGGCGCTTCAGCGACGCTATCGCCGAACCGCCGGGCGAGGCCGACCGGCTGAGCGCCGAGCGCATCGTCCGGCTGCCCAACGGCTTCCACAGCTACCGCCCGCCGGTCGACGTCGCCCCGCCGGCCGAGCCGCCGTTCCGCACCAACGGCCATGTCACCTTCGGCTCCTTCAACAACACCTCCAAGGTGACGGGGGAGGTGGTGCGCGTCTGGTCGGAGATCCTGAAGCAGGTGCCGGGCTCCCGCCTGATCATCAAGAGCGCCCAGATGGGCGACGAGGAGACGCGCCGGCGCTATCTGAACACCTTCGTCCAGTGCGGGATCGACGCCAGCCGGATCGAGCTGCTGGCCCGCATCGACGCCGCCGACGGGCACCTGCGCGCCTACGACCGCATCGACATCGGGCTCGATCCCTTCCCCTACAACGGCACCACCACCACCTGCGAGGCCTTGTGGATGGGCGTGCCGGTGGTGACGTGGACGGGCGCCACCCATGTTGCCCGCGTCGGCGCCAGCCTGCTGACCCATTGCGGGTTGAGCGAGCTGATCGCCTCCGACGAGGCGGGCTACATCGCCACCGCGGTGGCGCTTGCCGGCGACCCCGACCGCTTGGACCGGCTGCGCCGGACCATGCGCGACCGGCTGAACGCCGCCCCGCTGACCAACTACAAGGGCTTCGCCCGTGGGATCGAGGCGGCCTACCGCGCCATGTGGCAGGACTGGGTGGCCAAAGGGTGAGAAGCGGAAAGGCAGCGGACGGGAAGTCGGGAGACAGGGTGGGGACGGCCGATGCCGATACCGCCGCCGCCGGCTTGGCTCTGCCGGACGACGATGGCCGGCTGATCCTGGTGAAGGAGCTGCACGGGCATTCCGGCTGCCGTCTGCTGCTGCTGCGTGAGCGCGATTGCGACACCCATCGGGTGCGCAAGATCTCCGGCTCCGCCGGCTACGACACCCGGCTGCGCGACCAGCGGCACAAGCAAGGCGAGATGGCGGCATTGGGCCTGCCCTGCCCGGCGGTGCTGACGGAGGGGCTGCTGGAGAGCGGCGAGCTGGCCGGACGCTATTGCTTCGATATGGAGTATGTGCGGGGCCAGAGTCTGGGGGACGTGCTGGAGCATGGCGACACCGCCTTGTTCGACGTGGTTGCCCGTTCGCTTGCCGCCACCTTGCGCGGACTGGCAGCGACCGCGTCCGGCTGCTTGCCCGCCGGCCTGTTCCTGGACAAGATTGCCGCCATCGCCGCCGCCGTCCCGCCCTGCCTGGAGGGCGGCACCGACCTGGGTGGGAGGCGGGAAGCGATCAGCGAGACCGCCGCTCGCCTCGCCGCCCATGACTGGAGCGGCATCCCCGCGTCCAAGGGGCATGGCGACATGACGGTGGAGAATGTGCTGCGGCGTTCGGACGGCAGCCTCTGCTTCATCGATTTTCTTGACGGGCCGCTGAACTCCTGCTGGCTCGACGTCGCCAAGCTGCACCAGGACCTGCACGGCCACTGGTTCCTGCGCACCTTGCCGGACGACCAACGCTCGGGCCCGCGTGGCCGCAGCCTGCGCATTGCCGCCGCCAAGCTGGCCGCATTGCTGCACGGCCACACCCATCCTTTTTGGCCCGATCTGCGTGAACGGTTGCCGGTGCTGACCCAGTTCCAGCTTTTCCGTATTGTCCCCTACTGCCGGTCGGACGAGGTCCTCGCCTTCGTACTCCGGCGCATCCGAGACATCGACAAGGACGCGACCTTCCCATGAGCGGATACACCATCCTCCTCCCGGCCGCCGGACGGTCAAGCCGTTATCCCAACATGCGGCCGAAATGGATGCTGTCGACGCCCGACGGCGCGCTGATGTTGCGCCGGGCGCTGGACTCGCTGGAGGGCATCGCCCGCCACCGGGTGGTCGTCGGCATTTTGCGCGAGCATGAGGAGCGATATGCCGCCACCGCCGGGATCCACCGGGCGCTGGGCGAGGATGTGGAGATCGTCGTCTTTGATGAGGTGACACGCGGTCCGGCCGAAACCGCTTACGAGATGATCCGGCGCGCCGGGGTCGACGGGCCCGTCATCATCAAGGATTCCGACAGCTGGTTCTCGCTGCCAGCTGCCCCGGAGGGCAGCAACTTCGTCTGCATGGCCGATCTGCGGCACAACCCTGGCGTCACCAACGTCGCCGGCAAAAGCTTCGTCTCCCTGAATGAACAGGGCATCGTCGTCAACATCTGGGAGAAATCAGTCGAATCCAATTTCATCAGTGTTGGCGGCTATGTCTGGAACTCGGCCAAGCAATATTGCGACATCTTCGAACTGTTGATGCACAACGACCGCAACAGTGAGATCTTCATTTCACATCTGATCTCTCAGGCGGTTCTGGACGGCTCGGTTTTCTTGGGCGTGGAGGTGGAGGGGCTGGTCGATGCCGGCACCTTGCGCGAATGGACCGACCTCCAGCGGCGCATGCGCACCTTCTTCCTCGACTTTGACGGGGTCGTCGTCAAGAACAAGGGGCAGTATTTCCCGCCCTATTGGACCGACCCCGACGAGCCGATCGCCGAGAACGTAGACTCCCTGCGCCGCCTCCAGTCTGAAGGGGCCCAGTTCGTCTTCGTGACCGCCCGCCCGGAAGAGCTGCGTGCCAAGGTCGAGGCGGTGCTGCGCGAAGCCGGATTGTCCTGGCATGCGCTGGTGATGGGCTGCCACCACGGCCCGCGGGTGCTGGTCAACGACTTCGCCCCGTCCAACCCCTACCCGTCCGCCGAGGCGGTGAACATCCCTCGCAATGTCGGGCGGCTGTCCGACTTCATCACCGGAGCCTGACGCGCGGACCAGAGGAGCAGGATGAGCGCACTTCACATTGCCTTCTGCGGGCAAATCCGCACGCCGCAGCTGTTCGAGCTGTCGCTGCGCCAAGTCGTCGGCCTCATCGAGCGCGGTCAGGTCGCAGGCGCAACAATCGCCACGTGGCCCAGCGAGATCGAGGCCCACGCATCGCTGTTCGAGCGGTTCCAGCATCCGGGCATCCAGGTGGTCGGGGTGAACCCGCCGTCCGGCGTGACGGTGCCGCACAGCTATTTCCACCAGATGACGCTGCTATACGGCGCCCTGCGGGTCCTGCCCACTGACGCGCTGGTGTTGAAGATCCGGCCGGACGTCCTGTTCGATCTGGACGCCCTGCCGGCGCTCGCCCAACGCCTGATGGACGCGCCGCCCCCCTCCCGCGATCCCTTCATCTTTGAACGCCGGGTCTGGGTGCCGCAGTTCGAGGCGACCTCCCCCTTTTGCGTGAACGACTTGCTGTTCCTGGCGACCCGCCATGACGCCATGCAGCTCTGCAACTTCGACATGTCGTTCGAGCTGAACAACTTCTTCCTGGACCGGCCGGACCAGCGCCTGCCCCACGTCCCATCCTCTGCCGAAATCCGGCGCTACTGCTACCCGTTCTTCCGCCACTTCCCCCTGCTGGAAGACTATGGCGATGTCCTGCACTTGACCTATGGCGGGCAGCCGAACCGCGCCAGCGTTATCCGCTACAACGTGTTCAGCGATGTATACTGGCAATATATGGCGCTCTATTTCTGGGTCTTGCAAAATTACTTCCTGATCGGACGCCCCCATTATACCGGCAAGGCCATGCTGGTCCGCGAAGAGGTCACATCCGGCCAAAGTTTCGCTGTTTCCGGTGTCGACCATTATGCCAACACGGTTGATCCCACGGTCTTCCGCGACAATTACATGCACCGGTGCGACGGACTCGGGCTGCTCTACTGCGGAACCCAGGAATGGACCGACGCGATCTTCTCCGGGACGATGGCCGATCCATCGGCTCGCACCTTGATCCTGGATCGGGTCGAGGCGGCGCGGACGTTCAGCCCGTCCCCTCAACAGCGGGAGCAGTTCTACCGCTATCGCGCCGGTCTGATCGCCGCAGCTGGGCTGGAGGCGGCGCTGAGCTGACGGAAAACGCTGCTTTAACCATGAACGACACAACCGGCATGAATGGGCGGCTCGCAGGCCGGGCTGCGCGGCCTGATGGACGAGTTCGGCTATGCCACCGTCCTGCTGAACCACGACGGATCGCTGCCCAAGCTGATCCCGGCCAGCACCGCAATCCGCGCCGGCCATTTCCCTAACCTGCTCCTCCGGTCAGCCGGCCGACGTGGCCGCCGGCTGGCCGGAGGAGCAGGTCCAGGTCCCGCTGCCCTGAAGCCAGCGTCCCTGAAATCTGCTGGCCCGATCCCGATTAGAGACCGCGCAGCTCCCCGCGGTCGACGGCTTCCAGGAACCAGCGGTAGGTGGCGGCGAAGCCCTCGCGCAAGGACGTGGGGGCGGTCCAGCCCATCTCAGTCATCCGGCTGACGTCCATCAGCTTGCGCGGGCTGCCGTCCGGTTTGGAGGTGTCGTACCGGAACGCGCCCTCATAGCCGACGACGTCGCGGATCAGCTCGGCCAGCTCGCGGATCGACAGCTCGATCCCGGTGCCGACATTGACGTGCGGCTCGTCCGAATACTGCTGGGCCAGGAAGACCAGACCGTCGGCCAGATCGTCGACGAACAGGAACTCGCGCTTGGGCGCTCCCGTCCCCCACAGCTCGACGAAGGGCAGCCCCTCGACCTTGGCACGGTGGATCTTGGCCAACAGGGCTGCGGCGACATGCCCCCCCTGCAGGTCGAAATTGTCGTTCAGGCCATAGAGGTTGGTCGGCATCGCCGAGATGAAGTCGCAGCCATACTGGCGCCGGTAGGCCTGGCACATCTTGATGCCGGCGATCTTGGCGATGGCGTACCACTCGTTGGTCGGCTCCAGCGCGCCGGTCAGCAGGGCGTCCTCGCGCATCGGCTGCTCGGCCAGCCGGGGATAGATGCAAGACGACCCTAAGAAGACCAGCTTCTTCACGCCCGTCCGGTAGGCGCCGTGGATGATGTTGGTTTCGATCGCCAGATTGTCGTAGAGGAACTCCGCCGGCCGGGTGGAGTTGGCGAGGATGCCGCCGACGGTGGCGGCGGTGACGAAGACCACATCCGGCTTCGCCTCGGCCATCCAGTCCTCGACTTGCTCCTGGCGGCGCAGGTCGACGCGGTCGCGGCCGACGGTGAGCAGGTCGCAGGGTTCGCGCTCCAGACGGCGGACGATGGCGGCTCCCGCCATGCCGCGATGCCCGGCCACCCAGACCCGTTTGCCCTCCAGGGAGAAAAGCGATTCCGTCCGCACCCTTGCGCCCCATGCCGCTATGAAAAGCTGCCGCTGTCGTAGCACCGGGCAGGCTGGGAATCCAGCCCGCTCCGCCCGACTTGACAAGCGCCGGCCCGGCGCGGGATCGTCCGCCCGCTCGTCGGGCCGCCGCCCGGCAGCAGCCGATAGGGACCGCCGGTGCGGGCGGCCAGAATGAAGGTTCTCATTATGATTCCGAACTTGGCTTTCACCTGGCAGCTCACGGAGGTCCACGGCTGGGGACTGGTGGGTGTCCACACCGCCCTCTACCTCGCCGACGTCGGACGGCCGCCGCTGCTGCTGGAAAAGCCGCTGATGGGCACCCTGCGCCCGGAGAACCGCGCGACGCTGCAGCCGCTGGAGGCGCCCTACCATCAGGTCGCCGCCATGGCCGACAACGCCAAGGGCCACATGCTGCTGCTGAAGGAGTTCGATGTCCTGCACGCGCTGGGCAACGGCTTCACCGCCGGCGGCCCGTCGATGCGCTTCCGCGGCCGGCGCAACATCGGCGTCATCGCCTATGAAGAAACCCGCTTCACGCCCGAGGTGATGGCCCGCGCCCGGCAGTACGACCGCATCGTTGTGCATTCCACCTACAACAAGCAGCTTCTGGAAATCTGGGGCTTCGACAATGTCGGCCTCGCCTTCCAAGGCATCGATCCGACCGAGATGGTGGAGGCGAGCCCAAGCGGCCGCTTCGGCGACCGCTTCGTCGTCTTTTCCGGCGGCAAGCTGGAGTTCCGCAAGGGCCAGGACATCGTGTTGGCCGCCTTCCGGCGTTTCCGTCAGCGCCATCCCGACGCGCTGCTGGTCACCGCCTGGCAGAACGCCTGGCCGGAGGTCGGCATGACCATGGCGGAATCGCCGCTGGCGCCGAGGCCGCCCCGGGTCCTGCCCAACAACATGATCGACGTGAAAAGCTGGGCGATGGAGAACGGCGCCGATGAGGAGGGCTTCCTCGATCTGGGCTTCCTCGGCCGCCACCAGATCGCCGGCATCCTGGCCGACTGCCACGCCGCCCTCTTTCCCAACCGCTGCGAGGGGGCGACCAACCTCGTCGCCATGGAGGCGATGGCCTGCGGCGTGCCGGTGGTGCTGTCCAACAACACCGGCCATCGCGACCTGCTGAAGAGCAAGACCCAGGGCGACGACCTGTGCCTGACGCTGGACCATCAGGTCCCCGTCGCCGACCGTGACGGCAGCCGCTTCGGCTGGGGCGAATCCTCGGTCGATGAGCTGGTGGAGGCGCTGGAGCGGCTCTACGCCGACCGGGCCGCCGCCAAGGCGCGCGCCGCCCGCGCCAAGGCCTTCATTCGCACCGAGCGCACCTGGCGCGCCTTCGCCGAGGCGTTCGTCGACGCCACGCAGTAAGGGGGGGCGGGATTTTTGAAGGAGGGAGTCCGGCTATGCCCGCCACCCTGATCCTGCTGTGCCAGCCGGACGATGCACGCCATCTCGCCGCCATCCTCGCCGGCGCCAACCCTGACCTGACCGTGGTGACGGCGGCCGACCGGCCCCAGCTGGAAGCCGCGATGGCGGCATGCGGGCAGGTCGACCGCCTCGTCGCCTTCCGGACCAACTGTGTGGTGCCGGCCGAGCTGCTCCGGCGGGTGTCGGGTCCGTCCTACAATTTCCACCCCGCCCCGCCCGCCTATCCCGGCCGCTACCCTGTCGCCTTTGCGCTTTATGACGGGGCGACGCAGTATGGGGTCACCGCCCACGAGATGGTGGAGCGGGTGGATGCCGGCCCGATCGTCGGTGCGCTCGGCTTCGCTCTGCCCGCCGATCCCGACCCGGTCTGGCTGATCGACCAAGCCCATACGGCGTTGGTCCAGCTGTTCGTAATGCTGGCGCCGCAACTGGCGGCGACCGACCGGCCGCTGCCCCGCACGGAGCTTGCCTGGGACCACAGCCGCCGCTGCACGGCAAAGGCGCTCGATGCGCTGCGCACCCTGCCGCCGGACATTGGTGCGCAGGAGTTGGAGCGCCGCATCCGGGCCCTGCGCGGCGTCGGGCAGGAAGGGCTCCGCCCCAGCGTCGTCCTGCACGGCCGCCGCTTCGTGCTTGAAGATTAGCGCCCCACCCCATCCAGCGCATCGAGCAGACGGCGGGCGGCGGCGTCCCAGGTGAAGCTGTCCGTCAAATGGCGGCTCGCGTCGCGTCGCTCGCCCTCGGGGTCGCGGATGACGCGGGCCAGGATGTCGGCCGCGGCATCCTCGTCCGGGTGCCACCAGTCCAGCCCGTGGAAGGGTGGGTAATAGTCGGTGCTGTAGGGCATCAACGCCGGACCGGTGGTGCAGGGGATCAGGTGGGCGACGCGGTCGTTCAGATAAGCGGTGTAGGCGCTGTGCCGGGGCGCGATCAGCCCGGCCCCCAGGCAGCCTGCGCGGGTGATCGGCAGGTCCCACCCCTCGCCGTGCGACAGGCTGAGATAGTGGGTCGCCATGGCATAGATGCCGGCGATCGCCGCCTCGTCGTAGCGGTCGGTCAGCAGGGCGACCGGCGCGGCGTCCTCCAGCCGGCGGCCGGTGGCCTGGATGCATTGGTCAACCAGACGGCGGGCCTCGCCGGAGAGCGCCGACCCGCCCTTGCCCACCTTCAGAATCAGGATGGCGTCGTCGTCGGGGCGGGTGGCGCGCAGCCAGACCCGCAGCAGCCCGTCGAGATTCTTGCGGGCGACAAAATCGGAAATGTTGAGGACCCGCACCCGGTAATCCATCACGCTTCGTCCGCGCGGACCGGCGACAGCAAACGGCAACGCCGACGCATCGGCCGGATGGGGAGCGATGCCGGGCGGGCAGACGCGGATGCGGTCCTCCGGATGGCCGGCGGCGATCCAGGCCAGCCGCGAGGAGTCGGTCGGCACGACGACCAGCTCATGGTCCCGGTTGCAGGCGGCCCAGGCATCTGGGATGCGCGGTCCCTCGAACATGGTGTAGTTGACTGTCGGCAGGCCGGGGATCGGCTCCACCAGCGGCGGGGTCAGCACGCTGAGCGCCAGCCGCGCCCGCACCGGATCGCCGAGGCGCCGGGTCGCCGCCTGTAGGATTGGGTCGGTGAAGGCCGGGCGCCAGCTGTCCTCGCCCAACAGCCCGGCCAGCCGCAGGGTCGTCCCGTATTCCATCAGGCTGCGCACAAAATGCTGGGCGAAGTCGCCGTAGCCCGACAGCACGGAGAAAGGAGCCCGGACCAGCAGCCCGTCGGGCGTGTGGGGCCGATGGGCGTCGGCGGCGACCCGGCGGTAGAGCCGGGCGCGGGCCAGCATGACCTCGGGCTGCCCGATCGTCGGTTTGCCCCCGGAGGGGCTGTGCGCCGCTGCCAGCAGGGTCTCTTCCGTCAGATCCGGGCGGCCGAGCGACAGCCAGGCTGCAGCCAGATGGTTGCGGGCATCGGCATGGTCAGGGGTCCGTGCCACCACCGGCGCCAGCACCTCGACCGCCCGAGCATAGGCGGAGTGCGACAGCAGGGTCACCGCCAGCGGGACCTGCCGGTCGGGGTCCGTCGGGCACAGCCGGGCGGCATGGTCCATATGGCGCGTGGCCGCGACGTAGTCACCGAACCCGTGCAGGAGGGCGCCGAGCCGGCCCTGCACCTCTGCGTCGCCGGGCATCAGCAGGCAGGCGATGCGCAGATGGCCGGTGGCCTCCCGCTGGGCTCCGCGCGCCAGCAACACCACCGCCAGATTGACGTGACCTTGCGCGAACGGCGGATGATGGTCCAGCAGCCGGCGCAGCACCTGCTCCGCCTCGTCCAGCCGGTCGGTCTGGAACAGGACAGCGCCTGCCAGGCTCAGGGCGTCGCAGTCGGCGGGATTGTCGCGCAGAACCTGCCAGGCCAGAGACAGCGCCTCGTCCCGGCGCCCGGCCTTGTACAGTTCGATGGCGCGGTCGGTAACATGTCCCATGACGTGGCCTTGAGCGGGAAAAAAGAAGGGGAAAGAGGCGCTTGGGCGAAGAAAACGGCGCCTTGCTCGGCTCCCGGCCCTTTTCGGCGGCATAGCACAGGCCAATTTGCTCGGTCAATCGAGCCCAGCTGGCCTGCTCCGGACCGGCCTGGGTCCGGTCACCTTGGTTCCACGGCGATTGGAACCCTCAGCGGCCTTTCCGGAAGGAGACCTCGGGATGCAGGGTCACCTGACGCCAAGTGGTTCCCGTTGCATCGGCACAGATCTCGGCCAGGCGGTTGAACATGTTGTGGCCGTTCAAAACGGCGGCACGCTGCCGCGCCAGCAGGGCTGACACGTCGGTGTCCCGGTGCTTTTCCATGAAGTCCATGATCCGCCGGTATGTGGCGTCCGGATCTTGAATGTCGATCTGGCAGAAGGTCGAGGGATCGAAGGCCTCTTTGACCTTGGTGAACCCGTGATAGATCGGGATCGACCAGCCGAGATAGGCGTCGGAAAGCTTCTCCGTCCAGTAATGGTTGCTCTGGTAATTCTCCATGCACAGGTGAAATTTGTAGGGGGCGATCGCCGCCCATTTGGTGGCGACCTCGCAATGGCCCCGGCCGTACAGATGAAGCGTGTCGCCCATCAGGGCCTTCAGCCGCCGCAGGAACTCCGCCCGGACGACATGCCCCTCGGTGAGCGTCTTGTCCGACACGATGGCGGAGACGGCGAAGGCCTTGTCCAGCCCGGTTACGCCGGACAGCAGGTCATAGTCGATGGGTCCCGATCCGGACCACGCCTCCGCATTGGACAGCCCGATGTGCCAGGGCAGCGGAACCTGGGACAGCAGGACACGGGGATGGACCAGGTCCTCATGGGAGGTGACGACCAGATCGAACTGGTCCAGGTAGCCGCGGCTGTAGCGGGAGAGGGACGGCGGTTCCCCGGTTGCCAGGACGAGGTTCCCCTGCCGGCAGGTCACCGTCCTCGGCCCGTCCAGATCCTCGTAGACCACCACCCAGTCCGACCGTCCTTCCTGCTGGTTGGCGACGAACTGGTGGTTCCCCCAGCGCCCGGTGCCGCCGGGCGTCTGGCGCAGCCAGGGCTGGTCCCACCATTTGTACAGCAGGTTGACGGTGATCGGAGCGGACGGCGTCCCCTTCGGCTCCGCCCGGACGCGCAGGGGCGCGTTCAGAATGCGCTGCCGGCTGTCGATGTCGGCCAGTTCGCTCAGGGCTTCCTCATCGCCGGGCAGAAGGCGGGCAATCTCGCCATAGCAGTCCTTCGCCTCGTCGAGCCGGTTGAGGCGCTTGAACAGCGCCCCGACAAAGCGCAGCAGCACGGGTTGGCCAGGAAGAAGAGCCATCGCCCGGCGGGCAAGGCGAAGCGCCTGCCCGTCCCGCCTGACGCCTTCCAGCCCCTGGGCCAGGATGAACCACTGGTTGGCATCGGCCGGATCGACGGACAGGCGGTGGACGCACTGCCGCAGCAGGGTCTCGAACTGACCCGGGGCGGTGAACTGAAGGCGCTGACGCATCGATCGGCCTGACGTTTGCGGAGGGTGTCGCCCCCGACCGTCACGGCGGAGGGTTGAGGATGAGAGGGGGCCAATCTCGGACAGTCCGCCCGCCTTTTCAACATGAAGCGCCGCTGACATCCTCTCCGCCCTGAAGGGCGGAGGTTCCGGTGAGCTGCATCATGCGGCCCTCCGGCTGGTTCCTGCTTCATCGGGCCGCTTGGTGCGGTGCCCCTCCACAGGCTTCAACGCGCCGTCCGCGCGCCGTAGAATATTGGTCGCCGCGTTGGTGTCGGCGTTGGCCCTGTGGCCACAACGCACGCACACGAAGACGGCTTGGCTCGTCCGGTTGGCCGCATCGACATGGCCGCAACAGGCGCAGGTCTGGCTGGTGTAGGCGGCAGGCACCTCGACCAGCCTGCCGCCGCGATCGGCCAACTTGTAGGCCAGCATGGTGCGGAACAAGCCCCATCCCTGATCGAGAATGGCCCGGTTCAGTCCCGCCTTCTGCCGGACCCGGCGGCCCGGCTCCGCGACCGTGCCCTTCGCCGACGCAGACAGGCTCCGCACCGGCAACGCCTCCACAACGACCACACCGTGGTTCTTGGCGATGATCGTGCTGTGCTTGTGGAGAAAGTCCTTGCGGGCGTTCGCCACCCGCATCTGAATGCGCGCGATCCGGCGCACCGCCTTGCGGCGGTTGGCCGATCCGTGCTTCTTCCGCGCCAAGGCCCGCTGAGCCTTGCGTAGCGCCCGCAGCGCCTTTTGGCCGTGGTTGACCGGGGCGATGCCGGTGCCGTCGCTGAGCGCGGCGAACACCGCCACGCCGAGGTCGATCCCGACCGCTGGCAGGGCGGATGGGACGGGTTCGGCAACCTCGCGTTCGCACTGCACGGCGGCGAACCAGTGCCCGGCACGGCGCGATACCGTGATGTTGCGAATATCGCCCGGCAGTGCCATCCAGCCGCGCAGGCGGACCCAACCCAGCTTGGGGAGCTTCACGCGGCCCGACGAGGTGCCGGTGCGCTCAACCAGCAGTGAGACAGGATCGGGAAAGCGGAAGCTGTCGTTCAGCCCCTTCCGGCGCGGGGTAGGTGCCTTGGCCCGGCCGGCCCACCAGTTCTGATAAGCCCGCTCAAGATCGCGCAACGCCTGTTGCAGAGTGTGGACCGGCACCGCCTTCAGCCACTCCACCTCGGCCCGCAACAGCGTGACCTCGCGGCATTGGCTGGCGAAATTGAACGTCCGGCCGGGGCGATACCAATCCCGGCGCTGCTCCAGCGCGAGGTTGTAGACGAACCGGCACGCCCCCGCGATCTGTGCCATTTGAGCGGCTTGCTCAGGCGTCGGGTAGAGGCGGAACAGGACGGCCTTGCGGTCGATCATGAGCGGCAGCATAACATTGGCCTATGACAGATGAAAGTGACTTCAGGCGCGGTCGCCATTGTGTTTTTGCCATGCACGTTCACTTGGTCTTCGTAACCAAGTACCGCCGCCGCGTGTTCACCAAAGCCGTGCTCGACGAGGCCCGCACCATTTTCGCGTCGGTGTGCGCCGACTTCGGCGCTGAACTCATCGAGATGGATGGTGAGGACGACCATGTGCACCTCCTCGTGAACTACCCGCCAAAAGTGGCGGTCTCGACGCTGGTGAACAGCCTCAAAGGCGTGTCCAGCCGCCGCCTGCGCCAGAACCATCCGGCCTTGGTTCACCGCTACTGGAAGGGCGTCCTGTGGTCGCCCAGCTACTTCGCTTCGTCTTGCGGCGGGGCCCCGATCAGCATCATCCGCCAGTACATCGAGCAACAGCGCACTCCCGGCTGAACCTGACGTCGGCGCGGACGCGCATCTGCGCCTATCTCCGGCCTGAACGCCGGAGCTTGCGGCGGTGAACTCCGGGTCATGGCGCGCCCGTCATGCGCCCCCTCATGCGGTGGATGCAGACGCTATGAAACCGGCGGGCAGGCGGCCTATAACTCCTGGACCGGCCCTCGGCCCCCCTTGCAGCCCGTCGCCCTTTCGAAATAAGGCATTTCGACCCATGAAGCTCCTCCTCATCGACTCCCGCGTGACGAAGGCGAGCGATGCCTACAGCGAAACGGAAGGCATGGGCGGGATCGCCTCGTCGCTGATCTATTTGTCCGACTGCCTCGCCGCCGAGGGGCACGAGGTCGTGCTCGCCATCTCCAGCGACCCGGATACACGCCGCAGCGGAGTCAAAATCGTCGATTGCACCAAGGTGACCGCTGGCGACCTGACCGGAACCGACGCGATCATCGTCAGCAACAACGCCGACAACGTGACCGCGGTGAAGCGGTTTCTCCCCTCCGTGCCGACCTTCCTGTGGGTTCATATCCAGCACGACGTGTGGTTCCACGACCTGAAGTGCCTGGCCCATTATCTGGACACCGACCATGCGCGTTCCGCCGACGGCATCGTGTTCGTCAGCGAATGGCAAAAGCGGGTCTTCCTGGAGACGTTCAAGGACACCATCCCGGCGGAGCGGTGCCATGTGATCCGCAATGCCTGCAATCCCTTTGTTGTGCGGCAGCGTGACGACGAGGCGGCGCTGTTCGAGACCAAACGGGCGGCACTGGAGGTGGCCTACGTCTCGGCGCCGACCCGCGGGCTGGAGACGCTGCTGAAGCTGTGGCCGGCGGTGCGGGCCGAATGCCCGGCCGTGACGCTGGCCATCTATTCCGGCCAGTCGATCTATGGCATCGCCCAGGCGGACGACCCCTTCCACCGCCTGCTCAGCGGCACGGCCATGGAGGGCGTTGACTATCGCGGCCCGCTGTCTCATGCCCGTTTGACCGAGCGGCTGCTGGACACCGCAATCGTCGCCTACCCCACCGCCTTTGAGGAAACCTCGGGCATCGCCCCCATCGAGGCACTTGCCGCCGGCTGCAGCCTCGTCTGCACGGACCGCGGCGCGCTTCCGGAAAGCACGGCTGGCTTCGCCACCATGGTCCCCTACGGCAAGGGGGACAACAGCTTCGAAGCGGCCTTCACCGCCGCCCTGATCGCCAAGATCAAGCAGTGGCGCGACGGTGACGGCACGGAACTCAAGACCTCGCTCCGGCGTCAGCGCCAAGCCTTCATTGCCAGTTATCGTTGGGAAAACAGAGCGTTGGAGTGGCTGTCAATGATCACCCTTTACCAGCCTGGGCGCTGACGGAGAACCCAACCTGGGGATCCCGACAGCTGGTCACAACCGGGTCGCCGCGCGGCGGGGGGGTCATGCAAACCGCCCCAAAGCGGCCCGTGCTGAAGAGAGTACAGCTTCATGACACCTGATATGAACCCATTGATCGTCACAGGATCCGATCAGCAGTATTTTGAGGTTCTGTGGAGCTTTCTGAAATCACTTAAATATTTTGAGAAAACTCGCCAAATCGACTGTGTTGTAGTCGATGCCGGACTCTCATTGGAGCAAAAGGAAAAACTGGAAAATATTGGGGTGAAATCCGCAGAAGTTGGATGGGGATTCTCATTCATGAACATTTTCAATCTTGAAAAATTGCCGCAACATATGAAATGCTTAACGGCACGTCCTTTCCTACCCACAATGTTCCCCGGTTACAGCCATTACATGTGGATGGATGCCGACACCTGGATACAGTCGGACAGGGTGGCCCTCACCTTCTTGACGGCGGCAGAGCATGCTGACGTGGCGATCGTACCGGAACTTCACCACACGTTCGAGTATCTCTACCGTCCGAACGACGCGGCCCGTGCCAGCCATCGCTATATTTATCAGTCCTGCTACGGCAAAGAGACCGGTGAAATCCTGAGCATGCTCCCCGTTCATAATGCAGGCGTCTTTGCGGCCCGCGCTGAAAGCCCACTGTGGAGTGAATGGAGCCGAGAAATGGGTGACGCCATGACACGTGCCCGCTTTGTGAACTGCGACCAAGCCTCCTTGAATTTCCTAATCTACAATCAAAAACTTACGGCTGCGCGTCTTCCAGCGGAGTTCAACTGGGTGTGCAGTTCGCAGCTCCCACATTGGGATCGCGAGGAGGGTGTCTTCGTCTCGCCAGGAGCCCTGCCTCAACGTATCGAGGTGATGCATGTCACGGGAGCTGCACTGTCGCAGAAGTGGCACGACATCGGCTGTCGTCAGGGTGGAACCATCCAACGCAGCTTGCTGTCCCCCTTCCCTCAGGTGGTTTTGGAAAAGCGGGTGGCAGACTGACTGACGGTGATTGCATTCGGACCTCGGCGTTCCCCATAAAAGCCGCACCTCTTTCCGTGCCCCTGCGAGTTCCAGCCCCATGTCCGTTGCGCAGCAGATCCTCATCCGCGCCGTCGGTGCGCACCAGAGCGACAGGGTGGAGGAGGCCCGGCGGCTTTACCGTCTCCTGCTCAGCGTCGACCCGGCCCACCCCGACGGCCTTCATCTGCTGGGGCTGGTCGAGAAACGGCTGAACCGGACGGACTGCGCGATCCCCCTGATGCGGCGGTCTCTGCATGTAGAGCCGTACCTGCAGGGCGCCCGGCACAACCTGCGCCGCACCTTGCAAGCCGGCGATGACCATGTCGGCAGCCAAAGGCTGCTTCGGCAGTTGGTGATGCTGGACCCGGCCGACGCAGAGGCGCTGTGCGCGCTGGGCATCTCATTGATGCGCCAAGGCCAGGCGGGCAAGGCGCTGATGCCGTTGCGCAGCGCCACCACGCTGCGACCGGACCACCAGGACGCCCGTATCCTGCTGAGCGAAGCGCTGGTAAACACCTCCTCCCAGGCGGCTGATTTGAACGAGGCGCTGAGCCAAGCCCGCTATGCGCTGATGCTCCATCCTGACCATGGGGTGGCCAATCTGCAGATGGCGCTGGTCCTTGAGGAATTGGCGCGGGCGACAGAGGCCCTGACCTTTGCCCGTCGCGCCCTCCGGGTGCAGCCCGAGATCAGCGATGCCCGCCACATCGCCGGCGTCAACCGGATGCGGCTCGGCGACTTTGTTGGCGGCATGGCCGATATGGAAGCGCGCAAGAACAACATCTGGTTCCGCACCGAGGCCAGCCCGATTCCCGTTTGGGACGGCCGCCCGCTGCCCGACGACGCGGTGATCCTGGTCGGCGAAGGCGGCTGGGGCGACATGATCCAGTTCGTCCGCTTCGTCCCGCAGGTCGCCCGCATCTGCGGGGAGGTCGCCGTGATCTGCCCGCCGCCGATCCGCCGCCTGCTGTCGAGCGTCTCCACCCCCGGCAACGTCGTCTTCAACCCGGAAAGGCTTCCCGCCGCCCGCGGCCGGGCGATGTTCCTCAGCCTGCCCCATCTTCTGGGATCGACAGCCGACAGCGTGCCGAATCGCCCCTATCTGTCGGCCGAGCCGGACCGGGTGCGGCGCTGGACGGAGCGGTTGGCCGGATTGCAGGGCTTGCGGGTCGGCATCTGCTGGACCAACGGTGACGAGCACCGGGGCGCCGACCTCAAGCGGTCGATCCCCATGGACCTCATACGCCCGCTGGCCGCGATCCCCGGTCTCCGGCTGGTGGATCTGCACAAGCAGGACAACCCGGCCAAACGCCTGTCCGACGCCGACGCCGCCCTCTTCCACCAGCTGGGACCGGACACCGATGCCGGACCGGACGCCTTTGTCGAAAAGGCCGCAGCAATGCAGACCCTGGACCTGGTGGTCGCCATTGACAGCGCCGTCCTGCATGTCGCCGGTGCCCTGGGCGTTCCGGCCTGGATGCCTGTTCCCTACCGGATGGACTGGCGCTGGATGAATGATGCTGAGACGAGCATCTGGTATCCCTCGCTGCGGATTTACCGTCAGGAGCGCCAGTGGGACTGGTCCGGTCCGATGGCCCGCATCGCCCGCGACCTGACCCGCGCCGCGGCGGCGAAGGCGGACGGCCGATCCCCGAATCTGCTGCCGGCGGGGTAAGGGGCCGGGGGGATGGCGCGGTGAGCGGGACGGCTGCCCGCCCCGCTCACCGCTTGCGCGCCGCGAAGATGATCGGGGTTTCCCAGTGCAGGCGCCGCGCCAGCCAGATCGCCGGCTCCAGCAGGCCAGAGCGGTGGACAAAGGTGACGATGCGCTTGGCAACCGACAGAGCCGCCCAGTCGCCGAAGCCCAGCGTGCGCAGGCGCTGCTCGAAGACGCTCCAGCCCCAATCCAGCACCTCCAGCCTGCCGGGATGGCGGCCGAGCCAGCGCTCGAACCAGGGGCGGTCGATCAGGTTGAGGGTGTCGACGTAAGCCGGGTCGCGGCCGAACAGCCGAACATAGAGCTTGGCCAGCCCGGCCGACATCCCCGGCAGCCACAGGATGCCGTAATGCCCCTCCCACCAGGAGCCGTAGTTGGGCACGACGACCAGCAGCAGCCCGCCCGGCTTCAGCACGCGCAAGGCCTCGTCCAGCACCGCCGCCGGGTCGCCGACATGCTCCAGCACGTTGGAGGAATAGACGATGTCGAAACTGGCGTCCGGGAAGGGGATCGCCTCGCCGGTGGCGTCCTGCACCGCGTCGGCCGGCAGGCCGTAATGGTCGATCAGCCGGCGACAAACGTCCAGCGTGGAGCTGTATTCGCCCATGCTGGGTTCGATGCCGTGGATATCCAGCCCATGGGCGGTGCGCCCGCGCACCACGGTCATGCCGCAGCCGGACCCGACCTCCAGGATGCGGGCCCTGTCGGCATCGACGCCGGCGGCCGCGGCGGCGCGCCGCAGCTCCGCCACCTGTTCGTCGGCGCGCGCCTCCGACAGCATGTCGCGGACGACGTCGGCGACCGGCACGCGGGTGACGCCGCCGATGAAACCGCTGTCGATGTAGCCGCGGGACAACAGCCGGCCCAGCTCCTCCCGGTCGGGAGGAGCCGTCCCGTCCTGCCGCCCCGCCGCCGCCTCAGGCATTCTTCGTCGCCCGGATCACGAAGATCGTGGCGCTTTTCATCCGGCCCAGACGGTCCTGGATGCAGTCCGCCTTGAAGCCGTTGCGCTCGAACAGCGCCACGATCTCCTCGATCGAATAGAAGGTCTTGTAGGGCGGATAGTACCAGTCCTCGACCTGGGCCTGGATCGACACGTTGTCGGCGCGGCGGTTGATCTCCTGCCCCTTCAGCGCGCAGGCGACCTTGGTCAGGCCGGTGAAGAAGCCGCCGACCAGCTTGCGCCGGTAGGGCGTGTCCATGTAGGCGCGGCAGAAATGGCGCACGCCCTCATGCACCGGCGACAGCCAGGTCTTCAGGTAGAGGCCGAGATAGACGGTGCCGCCCGGCTTGGTGACGGCCATCAGGTTGCGCATCACCTTCATCGGGTCGGGCGCCATCATCGCGACACCCCAGCACCAGACCAGATCGAACGGACCGAGGCCGGTGTCCAGTTCCTGAAGGTCCTGGTGGTGGAACTCGATGTTGTCGCGGCCGAAGCGCTGGGCCTGCTGGCGGGCGGTGGCGAGGCTGTCCGACGAGACGTCGACCGACACCACCTGTTCCGCCATTTCCGACAGGATGACCGAGCAGATGCCGTGGCCGCAGCCGGCGTCCAGCGCCCGGCCGACCTGCCGCTCGGTCAGCGTCTCCAGCATGTACTTCTTGGTCTCGTCGTAGATCGGCACGAAACGGGGCCAGAAGTCGTCGTAGAATTCCTTGGTCGCGAGATCCATGGGGCTGCCCTCCCGCCCTTTCGAGGGCGTCGCATTGGTCGTGATGGTGGTGGTCTTAAGGGGTGCTGGCCGAAACCGTCCAGGGGGAATACGCCTTGATCCGCTGCGCCGCGGCATCCGGTTCGACGAACAGGCGGGCGTTGCGGTTCAGCAACGCCGCCAGCTGGCTGTAGCCGCTCTGGGCGCTGACGCCCAGGACGTCGGCGTTCATCAGCACATGGAAGTCCTGCAGGAACTCCAGCCCTGTCCACGGCTCCACCGCTCCGTCCGTCGCCAGATCGGTGAGGGAGACGGGCGCGAACTCCGCGAAGTCGGCGATGGTCGCCGGGTCATCGGTGGCGATGTAGAGCACCGGCCGGTCCAGTGTCGGCCACAACGCCCTCAGCCAGTCGACGTACCAGGAGGTTTCGGTGATGGTGTAGCGGAACCAGACGAAGTCGCCGCGACGGATGTGCAGGGCAACCACCGTGTTGCCGCGGGCCTTCAACGCCTGCATCACCGGATCGACATGGCCCAGCCATTCGGGCCGTGGTCGCAGCCAGGATTGCACCCGCTCGCGCCACACCTCACGGTACTCGAACAGGAACAGCGGTGAGAGGATGTCGACGTCCGCCCTGGGGTCGTCGCGCCGCCCGGTCACCAAGTCGTTCAGGATGCGCCGGCCGAAATGCATCGGCTTCAGCCCGCCCGAGGGCTTGGGATCGTCGAGGTCGAAGTAATGGCCGCCGACCCAATCCGGCGTCTCCAGCCGGTAGCCGAATGTCTCGGCATAGAGCCGCAGCAGCACATATTCCAGCACATTGTGGGCGAAGCGGCCATGGGTCGCCAGCGTGGACGAACAGATGCGCGGCTGGGACGGATCGGGGTTGGCCGGACGGTCCAGCCGCAAGCCCCGCCGGGCCAGGGACTGCTGCAGCCCGGCGATCGACTTCACGGTGAAGAAACGGCTGCCATGGCCGTGCACGCCGGCCAGCACCTCCACCGCGCGGTCGACCTCGCCGGCGGCCAGCCAATTCTCGGCGACGGCAGTCAGGCATTCAATGCGAAAGGCGTTGCGATCGGCGGCATGGGGATAGCGGTAGGCGGCGAAGAAGCGCCGGGCCTCCTCATACCGCCCCTGGCGCGCCAGCAGAGCCGACAACATGTCGATGGCACCGGGCACGTCGCTGCCCGAACTGGTCAGCGCCAGCCGCAGCACCTGCTCCGCCTCGTGGTCACGGCCAAGGCCGGTCAGCACGTCGGCCAGACGGGTCAATGCGAGGGGGAGGCCGGCACGCGCCGCACCGACGTAACTGTCGATCGCCGCATCGGCCAATCCTGCGGCGTGCTGGGCATTGCCCTGATTGTAGAGAGCGCTCCCCTGCCCCGGCTGGACCAGCAGCGCCCGGCGGAAGCAGGTCAGGGCCTCGTCGAGCCGGCCGATCTCGACCAGCAGATTGCCCAGATTCATGTGGGCGCCGGCAAAGCCCGGATTGAGGGCGAGCGCCTTTCGCTGGCTTGCCTGCGCCTCCTCCACCGCCCCGTCCTGGCGCAGGGCGATGCCGAGGTCGTGATAGCTTTCGGACCGGTACGGGTTCAGCCGCAGCACGCGGCGGTACGCCACGGCGGCCGTCGCCCAGTCGCGCGGCCCGCCACGCCCGCCCAGCAGGGAGGCAAGCGCCAGATGCGCCCCTTCCAGCGATGGATCGAACTGGATCGCCCGGCGGTACGCGGCGGCGGCGGCATCGACCTGGCCGAGTTCGGACAGGGTGCTGCCGAGGTTGCAGGCGGCGTCCGCCATCTCCGGCGCGATGGCGAGAGCGGCACGGATCAGCTCCAGCGCCTTGTCCCGCCGGCCCTGGCGCCGCTCGATCAGCCCCAGCAGATGCAGGGCATGAGCATTGCGGGAGTCGACCTCCAGAATGCGCAGATAAACCGCGCGCGCCTCGTCCAGGCGGTCGGCACGCTGAAGCCCAACGGCGATCTGCAATGCTTCGGCAACGGTAGCCATGACGATCCGTGCTGTTCGGCCCCCGGCCCCGGCCCCGCGGTCGCCCCCAACCGGGGCCGCCGGGGATGGCCGGCCCGTTCGGCGCGCACCCTATCGTTCTGCGCTGGGCGCTTCAACTCCGTTCGTGCCGCGCTCCGGCCTCTCCCTTGTCCTGCCGCCATAGTCTCACAGTCTTAACCCAGGACCCGATGTCGCGGCCGGGGGGCACCCGTGCCTTCTCTGGGACCAGGACGCAACGCCCCTTGCCTTGCCCGGATCCTTTGAGGATAGTGCCCGAATCATCAACGCCGTACAGATCAAGGGTCGGTCCTTTGCGCAAAGTTGCCCTCATCACCGGCGCCACCGGCCAGGATGGCGCGTATCTTGCCGAGCTTCTGCTGGGGAAGGGCTATATCGTCCACGGCATCAAGCGCCGGTCATCGTCCTTCAACACAGGCCGCGTGGAGCATCTCTACCGCGACCCGCATGAGGAGGACGTCAGCTTCTTCATGCATTACGGCGACCTGACCGACAGCACCAACCTGATCCGCCTGGTCCAGCAGGTGCAGCCGACCGAGATCTACAATCTGGCGGCCCAGAGCCACGTGCATGTGAGCTTCGAGACGCCGGAATACACCGCCAACGCCGACGGCATCGGCACGCTGCGCCTCTTGGAGGCGATCCGCATCTTGGGGCTGGAGAAGACCACACGCTTCTACCAGGCCTCGACCTCCGAGCTCTACGGCAAGGTGCAGGAGACGCCCCAGCGCGAGACCACGCCCTTCTACCCGCGCAGCCCCTATGCGGCCGCCAAGCTCTATGCCTACTGGATCACGGTGAACTACCGCGAGGCCTACGGGATGCACGCCAGCAACGGCATCCTGTTCAACCATGAAGGCCCGACCCGCGGCGAGACCTTCGTCACCCGCAAGATCACCCGGGCGGTGGCCAGCATCGATGCCGGCAAACAGGACTGCCTCTATCTCGGCAACCTGGACGCCAAGCGCGACTGGGGCCATGCGCGCGACTATGTCGAGGGCATGTGGCGCATCCTGCAGCAGGATGAGGCCGACGATTACGTGCTGGCCACCGGCGAGACGCACAGCGTGCGCGAGTTCGTCGAACTGGCCTTCGGCCATGTCGGCCGCGGCATCGAGTGGCGCGGCGAGGGCGTCGAGGAGGAAGGCCTCTGCCAGAAGACCGGCAAGGTGGTGGTGCGCATCGACCCGCGCTATTTCCGCCCGACGGAAGTCGACCTGCTGCTGGGCGACCCCTCCAAGGCGCGGGAAAAGCTGGGCTGGACCCACACCACCGCTTTCCGCGATCTGGTCCGGGAGATGGTCGAGTCCGACATGCGCCTTCTCGCCGACGGCGACGATCACCGCTGACACCCCCCCCCTTGTGTCCGCTCAGTGACCGCTCAAGGCGCCGCCCATGATCATTGGAGAAATGACCCGAAGCGAACCGAAGACCGCCCTGATCTTCGGCGTTTCGGGCCAGGATGGCGCTTATCTCTCCCAGCTGCTGCTGGACAAGGGATACGCGGTCCACGGCACGTCGCGCGACCGGGAGATGGCGGGCTTCGCCAACCTGCGGCACCTCGGCATCCTCGGCCGGGTGATCCTGCACTCCTCCGTGCTGACCGACTTCCGCAGCGTGGTCGAGGTGATCGCCCGCGTCCGCCCGACCGAGATCTACAACCTCGCCAGCCAGGCCTCGGTCGGGCTGTCCTTCGAACAGCCGGTCGAGACGCTCAACAGCACCATCTCCAGCACCATCAACATCCTGGAAGCGATCCGCTTCCTGAGGTTGGACACCCGCTTCTACAGCGCCTGTTCCAGCGAGTGCTTCGGCAACACCGAGACGCCGGCGGACGAGACCACCCCCTTCCATCCGCGCAGCCCCTACGGCGTCGGCAAGGCCGCCGCCTTCTGGGCGGTCGCCAACTACCGCGAGGCCTACGGCCTGTTCGCCTGCTCCGGCATCCTGTTCAACCATGAATCGCCGCTGCGGCCCACCCGCTACGTCACGCAGAAGATCATCCGCGGCGCCGCCGACATCGCCGAGGGCAAGACCGACGTCTTAGAGCTGGGGACGCTGTCGATCGCCCGCGACTGGGGCTGGGCGCCGGAATATGTCGATGCCATGGCCCGCATGCTGGCCCTGGACGAGCCCCAGGATTTCGTCATCGCCACCGGCGAGGCAAACCGGCTGGAGGACTTTGTCGCCCAGGCCTTCTCCTGTTTTGGATTGGACTGGCGCCGTCATGTCAGCGGCAATCCGGACCTGCTGCGGCCGTCGGACATCGCGTTTAGCGTCGGCAACTCCGCCAAGGCGGAACGGCTGCTGGGATGGCGCGCCGAACGCCGCATGACCGACGTGGTCACCGGCCTGGTCGAGGCGGAAATGGCGCGCCGGTCCACCGCCTGAGACCCTGGCCCCCACCCCCAGAACAGCCTTTTCAAAGAAAGCCCGTCCCATGTCGGCCAGGAGCAAACTCGTCATCAACATTGAGGTGGACGACCGCACCGTCCTGTTTCCGGACGGCAAGTTCTTGTCCCATATCGCCCTGCATGAAGGCGAAACCCCGGACGGCGGCGGCGCCGTGCGGCTGGAAGGCGTCTTCCTGTTCAACGAAAGCCGGCTGGGACCGGAGATAACCTGTCTGGACGTGGAGGACGCCCGTGAACTGGCGCGGTCGATCCTGGACGCCGTGTTCCAGGGCCGCACCCAGCATGTCCTGTCGGAGGCCGCCAAGATCGCGGTGGTCTTCAACCCGAACGGCTTTGTCCTGCGCTTGGGTGAAGGGGCGGCCCTGCGCGAGCTGTTCATCGGCTCTCCCGCCATCGTCCGACTGGCCCAAGGCGTCCTGCGGATGGCCGACCGCCTGTCGGCGCTGCCCGCGCACTGATCCCCCCGAACGGCTTGGCCCCAATGAATTGGCCGCGGTCCGGTCAGGCCGTCTCCTGAAAAAAGCGTTCGATCGCCCGGATCGACGCCTCATCGTCGAACAGGACGCCGCTTCGCTCGAGGATGCGCCGCCGGACCTGGGCGCGCAGCAGCGGATCGGTGCCGAGCCGAACCGCCCGGTCGACATAATCGGCCGGATCGCTCGCCACGCAGTCGTCAAGCCCCATCAGCGTGTAGAAGCCCAAGGTGTGGCGGCCGCGCATGAAGGCGCCGGGCCAGGTCACCACCGGCGTGCCGAAAGCCAGGGCCTCCAAGCTTGTCTTGCCGCCGCTGTAATGGAAGGGGTCGAGCATGACATCGGCGTCGGCGGCCAATGCGATGAAATCTGCAGCCCCCACCCCCGGCAACAGGCGAATGCGGCCGGCCACATCGGGCCCCTTGGCTCCCAGCCGCCGGACCAAGGCAGCACCTTGGCCACGCGGATCGACGAAGACGAGGCTGCCGTCACGGTCCCGCCGCAAAATGGCAATCAGGGCCTCGTCATAGTCGGGATGAATCTTGAACAGGCTCTGCGGACAGAGGTAGAGCCGGCTTTCGGCGGCCAAACCGAAGTCGATGCGGGTCTTGCGCGGCTCGGCCAATTGTGGGCGCCGGTAGCAGACGGTCGGGCCAGGCAAGCGGACCAAACGTTCGCTGTAATGAGCCTCACCACCCTCCGGCTCCATCGCATCGCAGCTCAAGAAGCAGTCCAAGGTGGGAATGCCGGTGGTGTCCGGGTGCCCCCAACTCAGGCATTGCAACGGCGCCAGCCGGGCAAAGGCGAGGAAGTAGGTGAAGGGCGACATGCCGATGTCGGTGTAGTAAAGGACATCCAACTGCACCTCGGCGATGATCCGCCGCGCGGCATCGAGGTCCCCCGGAATATCGACAGCGCGATCCGCCACCATGCGCAGATGGCGTCGCAGATCGTCGTCCGGTCCTGGCGTGAGGAACAGCACCACCTCGAAGCGCTCGCGCGACAGCCGCTCGATCAGCCCCTCGTTCAGCATGCCAATGGTGTGGTTGTGGAAATAGTCGGAGATGAAGCCGACGCGCAGCCGCCGTCCGGCCCTGTCCCCCATCCTACCGGACTGCCGACACTCCCGATCATGGGGCTCCTGGCAATGCGCGGCGGTGTAGAGCAAGGAGGGGCAAGCCCTCCCGTACAAGGCGGCCAGCTCGCTGTTCAAGGCGCGGTTGTCCAACCCATGATAGGACAGGAAAAAGGAGGTGAGACCGACCTCGCGCAGCGGATCGTCGATGCGCAGGCTGTGCTCGCGCGCCAGCCGCAGCACCTCGGCACAATGGGCGCGACTTTCCTCGATTTCGGCTGCTGAACCAGCAATGACTGGCAAGCTCAGCGCCTCTCGCATCAAAAGCCCATCTCCTCCACCCAACCGCCAAGCCCGACGATAAGCCCGCCGGGCCTCATCCAGTTGGCCAGCACGCTGGGCAACGATGGCAACCTTGCGGTGGGCCGCCGCCATACCGGGTTCCAGCGCCAGCTGGTGCTTGAGGGGAGTGAGGGCTTGTGGGTTATGGCCCTGATCGGCCAGACAGCTTCCCAGCCCGTCGAGCAACCGGACATCGCCCGGCCGCAACCGCAAGGCGCGACGGAACGCCGCCGCCGCATCTGCTCTGAGGCCAAGGGAATGGAGCAGGACGGCCCGGTTTACCGCATAGACCGGCTGGCCCGGATCAAGAAGCATGGCCATGCCGATATGGGCCAGCCCCTCCTCACCCTGGCCGGACGCGCACAAGGCGGTGCCGAGCATGTGCCGGGTGAGGGCATGATCGGGCGCCAGCCGCAACACCGCCCGCGCGAGCACCGCTGCCTCGGCGAAGTGCCCGGCGGCGTAAAGCTGCTGGGCATGGGTGAAAACATCCTGAATCGAGGCCATCGGAAGTCAGAACAGTGGAAGCGGAACTGGGCCGCCATCACCTGTGCGGCCCCCGGATCGACCCTAGCCGGCTTCCTCCCAGCTTTCCACCCCGGCCTCCGGTCGGACTGCCGCAAGCGGTGTTCCCGGACCATGACGTCGATCTCTGTAGATACGAAACCGATCCGCCGCTGACCTGCGCCTATCTCCGGCCTGAACGCCGGAGCTTGCGGCGGTGAACTCCGGGTCAGCCGATCCGGAAGAGCCGCTCCATGCCGTTCCCGGTGAAAGGCAGCCCCGCAGCACCGCTTACCAAGAAAGGTCCGGACAAAGAGAAAGGGGCGCCCTTGCGGGCGCCCCCTCCTTTTACCGTGCTTGGGCTTCAGCCCCCAGCCATCAACCGAGGTTGATGTCGGAGAGCGAGAGCACCGTGCCGTTGTACACGCCGAGCAGGCGAACCTCGGTGGCGGCCACCTGGCCGTCGCCGTTGGTGTCGACCACCTGGTACAGGCCGCTGCTGGTGCCGTTGTTGGCCAGAACCAGCGTGCTCGCACCAGCCGACGAGTTCGTCAGCGTCCCCAGGGCCGTGCGGAAGTTGGCGAGGCTGGCATCCGTCAGGCTGCCGCTGACGACCGAGGTCAGGCTCACCAGCTCGTTGGAGCTGACGTTCACGCCGTTGGTCGCCGCAGAGGCCGTCGAGAGCGAGGCATCGCCGTTCTTGTCCGCAGTGGTCCGGGCCGTACCGGTCAGCTGCACCTTGTCGGTGCCCGACTGGAAGTTCGAGACCGAGACGAAGCCGGTGTTCGCGCCCTGCGCCGAGATGTCGGTGAAGGACGAGTACACCACCGTGTCGGTGCCACTGCCAGAGGCCAGGGTCAGGCTGTCGCCCGTACCGGCCTGGAAGCGGATGCCCGACCCGCTGGTCACCGTGATCGCGTCGGTGCCAGCACCGCCGACCAGCGTCTCGATGCCGGAGACCGACATGGTCACACCGGTGTCACCCAGCGTGATCACGTCGTTGCCGGTACCGCCGGTCAGGGTCTCGATGCCACGCAGCAGGACCGTGTTGCCGCCATCGCCGAGGCTGACGATGTCGGACCCGGCGCCGCCGACCAGGATCTCGATCCCGCTCTCGGCCCGCATGGTGACGCCGGTGTCGCCCAGGATCACCAGGTCGCTGCCAGCCCCACCGATCATGGTGTCGATGCCGCGGGTGATGACGGTGTTGCCCGCCGCACCCAGGGTCACGACGTCCGAACCGGTGCCGCCGACCAGGAACTCGACGCCCGAGGCCGTCATCGTCACGCCGGCCGAACCGGTGAAGACGATGTCGGTGTTGGCGCCACCCACCAGGGTCTCGACGCCCGTCACGGTGACCGTGTTCGGGGTGTCGCCCAGCGTGATGACGTCGGTGCCCACGCCGCCGATCAGGGTCTCGACCGCACGGGTCAGCAGGGTGCTGCCCGAGGTGCCGAGGCTGACGACGTCGGTGGCCGCGCCGCCGACCAGGATCTCGATGCCCGAACCCAGCGCCATGGTGACGCCGGTGTCGCCCAGGAACACCAGGTCGCTGCCCGCACCACCCGACAGGGTGTCGATGCCGCGGGTGATGACGGTGTTGCCCGAGGAGCCCAGGGTGACGACATCCGAACCGGTGCCGCCGACCAGGAACTCGACGCCCGAGACCGTCATCGTGACGCCGGCCGTGCCGGTGAAGACGATGTCGGTGTTCGCACCGCCGGTCAGGGTTTCGATGCCCGACACGGTGAGGGTGTTCGGCGTGTCGCCGAGCGTGATGACGTCGGTGCCGACGCCGCCGATCAGGGTCTCGATGCCGCGGGTCAGCAGGGTCGTGCCCTGAGTGCCGATGGTCACCACGTCGGTGGCAGCGCCGCCAACGAGGATCTCGATGCCCGTGCCCAGGGTCAGGCTGTTGCCGGTGTCACCCAGGATCACCAGGTCGGACCCCGCACCGCCGATCAGCGTCTCGATGCCGCGGATGGTGGTGGTGTTGCCGGCCGTGCCCAGGGTCAGGACGTCGGTGCCGGCATCGCCGATCACGTAGTCCGCACCCGAGACGGTGAGGGTCGACCCGGCCGTGCTGGTGAAGATCACCTCAAGGCCCGTGCCGCCGATCAGCGTCTCGATACCGACCGCCAGCAGCGTGCCGCCAGCCGTGCCGATGGTCACCACGTCAGTGCCCACGCCACCGGTCAGCGTCTCGACGGCGCTCACCAGCAGGGTGTTGCCGGCCGTGCCCAGCGTGACGATGTCGGAGGCGATGCCGCCGATCAGCGTCTCGATGTTGTTGACCAGCAGCGAGTTGGCCGTGTTGCCCAGCGTGATGACGTCGGTGCCCAGACCGCCGGTCAGCGTCTCGATGCCGCGCAGCAGCACCGTGTTGCCGGCCGTGCCCAGCGTGACGACGTCGACGCCCGTGCCGCCGACCAGGATTTCGAGAGCCGACGCCAGCAGCGTCGAACCGCCCGAACCCAGGAACACGAGGTCGGAACCCGCGCCGCCGGTGAGGGTCTCCAGCGCGTTGGCGACCAGGGTGTTGCCCAAGGTGCCCAGCGTGATGACGTCGGTGCCGACGCCACCGGTCAGGGTCTCCAGACCCGAAACCAGCAGGGTGTTGCCAGCCGTGCCCAGCGAGATCAGGTCGAGGCCTGCGCCACCGGCCAGGGTCTCGATGCCCGACGCCAGCATGGTGGTGCCGGTGTCGCCGATGGTGACGACGTCGGTGCCCGACGAACCCGTCAGGGTCTCCAGGCCACGGACGATGAGCGTGTTGCCCGCCGTGCCCAGCGTGACGACGTCGGTGTTGGTGCCGCCGACCAGGATCTCGATGCCCGAGGCCAGGACGGTGGTGCCGGCCGAACCCAGGAAGATCACGTCGGTGCCCGAACCGCCGGTGACCGTCTCCAGCAGGTTGGCGAGCAGCGTGCTGCCGGCCGTGCCGATGGTGATCAGGTCGGTGCCGACGCCACCGGTCAGGGTCTCCAGACCCGAAACCAGCAGGGTGTTGCCGCCCGTGCCCAGCGTGACAGCGTCGATGCCCGTGCCGCCGCTCAGGGTCTCGATCAGCGTCGCCACGAGGGTGTTGCCGGCCGAGCCGAGGGTGACGATGTCGGTGCCGACATTACCCGTCAGCGTCTCGACAGCCGAGACCAGCAGGGTGTTGCCAGCCGAGCCCAGCGTGATGACGTCGGTGGCGATGCCGCCGATGACCGTCTCAAACAGCGAGACCGTCGCGGTGTTGCCCGTGTTACCCAGCGTCAGGATGTCGGTGCCGACGTTACCGATCAGCGTCTCGATGCCGCGCAGCAGCAGCGTGTTGCCGGTGGTGCCGAAGGTGACGACATCGGTGCCCACGCCGCCGATCAGGATGTCGATGCCCGACACCGAGACCGTCGACCCGGACGTGCCGAGGAAGACCAGCTCCGAACCCGTGCCGCCGACGATCGTCTCCAGCAGGTTGGCGAGCAGCGTGCCGCCGCCCGAACCGATGGTGACCGTGTCAACGCCAGCGTTACCGACCACCGTCTCCAGACCCGAGACCAACAGGTTGTTGGTACCGGTGCCCAGCGTGATGGCGTCGATGCCAGCACCGCCAACCAGCGTCTCGATCGCCGAAACCAGCATGGTGGTGCCGGTGTCGCCGATGGTGATGACGTCGGTGCCGACATCACCCGTCAGGCTCTCCAGGCCACGGACGATGACCGTGTTGCCCGCCGTGCCCAGCGTGACCGCATCGGTGCCCGTACCGCCGATCAGGAACTCCAGACCGGACGCCAGAACCGTGTTGCCGGCCGAGCCGAGGAAGACGAGGTCGGTGCCCGAAGCGCCGGTGATCGTCTCGATGCCCGAGGCCAGCAGGGTGCCGCCCACGGTGCCGAGCGTAACGACATCGGTGCCGATACCGCCGGTCAGGGTCTCCAGCAGCGACACCAGGATGGTGTTGCCGGCCGTGCCGAGACGGACGACGTCGGTGCCGACCTGGCCGGTCAGCGTCTCGATGCCGGACACCAGGACGGTGTTGCCGAGGACCGAGCCGATGGTGATGACATCGGTGCCAACATTGCCCGTCAGCGTCTCGACAGCCGAGACGAACAGGGTGTTGCCAGCCGAGCCCAGCGTGATGACGTCGGTGGCGGTGCCGCCGATGACCGTCTCGAACAGCGAGACCGTCGCGGTGTTGCCCGTGTCACCCAGCGTCAGGATGTCGGTGCCGACGTTACCGGTCAGCGTCTCGATGCCGCGCAGCAGCACCGTGTTGCCGGTGGTGCCGAAGGTGACGACATCGGTGCCCACGCCGCCGATCAGGATGTCGATGCCCGACACCGAGACCGTCGACCCGGACGTGCCGAGGAAGACCAGCTCCGAACCCGTGCCGCCGACGATCGTCTCCAGCAGGTTGGCGAGCAGCGTGCCGCCGCCCGAACCGATGGTGATCGTGTCAACGCCAGCGTTACCGACCACCGTCTCCAGACCCGAGACCAACAGGGTGTTGGTACCAGAGTTCAGCGTGATGGCGTCGATGCCAGCACCGCCAACCAGCGTCTCGATCGCCGAAACCAGCATGGTGGTGCCGGTGTCGCCGATGGTGATGACGTCGGTGCCGACGTTGCCGGTCAGGCTCTCCAGGCCACGGACGATGACCGTGTTGCCCGCCGTGCCCAGCGTGACCGCATCGGTGCCCGTACCGCCGATCAGGAACTCCAGACCGGACGCCACAACCGTGTTGCCGGCCGAGCCGAGGAAGACGAGGTCGGAGCCGGCGGCACCCGTGATCGTCTCCAGCAGGTTGGCCAGGATCGTGTTGCCCGCCGTGCCCAGCGTGACGACGTCGGTGGTCGCACTGCCGGTCAGGGTTTCGAGCGCGCTGACCGTGAGGGTGTTGCCACCGGCGGCCAGGGTGATGACGTCGGTCGCCGCACCGCCGGTGATCGTCTCCAGCAGGCTGGCGAGGATGGTGTTGCCAGCCGAGCCCAGGGTGACGACGTCGGTGCCGACACCGCCGGTCAGGGTCTCCAGACCCGAAACCCGCAGGGTGTTGCCCGCCGCGCCCAGCGTGACGACGTCGGACGCCGTGCCGCCGATCAGCGTCTCGATGCTGCCAACGGTCAGCGTGTTGGCCGTGTCACCGAGCGTGATGACGTCGGTGCCCGAAGACCCGTTCAGCGTCTCGATGCCGCGCAGCAGCACCGTGTTGCCGGCCGTGCCCAGGGTGACGACGTCGGTGCCAGCACCGCCGATCAGAACCTCGACGCCCGAAACCGCGACGGTGTTGCCCGCGGTGCCGAGGTAGACGAGGTCGGAAGCGGCGCCACCGGTGATCGTCTCCAGCAGGCTGGCGAGGACGGTGGTGCCGGCCGAACCCAAGGTGACGACGTCGGTGTTCGCGCCGCCGGTCAGGGTCTCGACCAGGGTGACCAGCAGGGTGTTGCCACCAGCGGCCAGCGTGACGATGTCGGAAGCCGCACCGCCCGTCAGGGTCTCGATGCCACCGACGGTCAGCGTGTTGGCGGTGTTGCCCAGCGTGATGACGTCGGTGCCGACATCGCCGGTCAGCGTCTCGATGCCGCGCACCAGAACCGTGTTGCCGGCCGTGCCCAGCGTGACGACGTCGGAAGCCGTGTCACCAACCAGAACCTCGACGCCCGAAACCACGACGGTGTTGCCCGCGGTGCCGAGATAGACGAGATCGGAGCCGGCGCCGCCGGTGATCGTCTCGAGCAGGTTGGTGAGAATGGTGTTGCCGACCGACCCCAGCGTGACGAGGTCGGTGTTCGCGCCACCGGTCAGGGTCTCGACCAGGGTGACCCGCAGGGTGTTGCCACCAGCGGCCAGCGTGACGACGTCGGTCGACGCACCGCCCGTCAGGGTCTCGATGCCACCGACGGTCAGCGTGTTGGCGGTGTCGCCCAGCGTGACGACGTCGGTGCCGACATCGCCGGTCAGGAATTCAAGGCCGCGGACGGTCAGCGTGTTACCGGCCGTGCCCAGCGTGGCAACGTCGGTGCCGGCGCCGCCGATCAGGAACTCAAGGCCAGAGGCCAGGACCGTGTTGCCGGCCGAGCCGAGATAGATCAGATCGGTGCCGGCGGCACCCGCGATCGTCTCCAGCAGGTTGGCCAGGATCGTGTTGCCCGCCGTGCCCAGCGTGACGACGTCGGTGGTCGCACTGCCGGTCAGGGTTTCGAGCGCGCTGACCGTGAGGGTGTTGCCACCGGCGGCCAGGGTGATGACGTCGGTCGCCGCACCGCCGGTGATCGTCTCCAGCAGGCTGGCGAGGATGGTGTTGCCAGCCGAGCCCAGGGTGACGACGTCGGTGCCGACACCGCCGGTCAGGGTCTCCAGACCCGAAACCAGCAGGGTGTTGCCCGCCGTGCCCAGCGTGACGGCGTCGGACGCCGTGCCGCCGATCAGCGTCTCGATGCTGCCAACGGTCAGCGTGTTGGCCGTGGAACCCAGGGTGACGACGTCGGTGCCAGCGGCACCCGTGAGCGTCTCCAGCAGGCTGACGAGAATGGTGCTGCCGGCCGAGCCCAGGGTGACAACGTCGGTGCCGACACCGCCAGTCAGGGTCTCGAGCACATTGACCAGGACGGTGTTGCCGGAGGTGCCAAGCGTTACAACGTCGCTCCCAGCGCCACCGGTGATCGTCTCAAGCAGGTTCACCAGCATCGTGGAGCCGGACGCGGCAATCGTAACCACGTCGGTGGTAGCGCTGCCCACCAGGGTTTCCAACAGCGAAACCTGGAGGGTAGAACCGGCAGTCAAGGTGATGAAATCGGTCCCGGAGCTACCGATCAGGGTCTCAAGCGTCGAAATCGACACCGTGTTACCGGCCGTTCCGAGCGTGATGACATCGGTACCAGAGTTACCGATAATCGCAGAATACTGCCCCAGTGTTAGGGTTGAACCCGTAGTTACACCTACAGGGTAGGTTCCAGCCATTAGTAATCCCCTTCAGGTTTGGTTCGCCGGCAGATGAACCATTCTAAGGTGCGCGTCACGCTGGGCGCAGGCAGACAGACTCAGTCCTAGCGCGACCTAACACACTGTGCCCTTGTTATCCGAAGGACTGCGCCTATGGCAATCCGTTTCTACCGAAGTGGGTAGACCAAAGTGGCCGGCACTGGGGTCCCCTTCGGAGCGACGATCCAGAGCGTTTCGGCGACATTCTTCCAAGCCTTTGCAATGGCTTGAGAAATGCCAGGTATGGCGAAATCGCCACAGGATGCATGAAGTTGGTGTTACCCGCTATTCGGTGCGTATTCGGCCTGAAGCTTGGCTGTTGCAAGGAGGACCGCGGTCTCGAATCGAGTGCAGGGCGACGAAGACTTGCACGACTTGCACAACTTCGCCCCCGAAGCCTAGCCAAGCCCTGGCTTCAGCAATCCCGGCTGTGTTGTTACAAATTGATAACACAGGCTGTATTTCGTTTATCGCAGCCGCGAGGATGCGCTTGGAGAATTCGGGAACACCCGTTATTCCCTTGGCGCGGACAGGCGCCACCGGACAGCCACCACACAGAAGACACCCAAAGGCCAGGGACGACCGATCGAGCATGGCGACGATTCAGGACGCGCTCGCCGCAGCTGTGCGGCATCACCAGAGCGGCCAGCTGGCCGCGGCAGCGCGGATCTACCGCCGTATTCTGGAGATCACGCCCGACCAGCCCGACGCGCTGCATCTGCTGGGATTGGTCGCCCGGCGCGCCGGGCAGTGGGGAGCGGCATTCCGCCTGATCGCCCACGCCTTGCGGATCGATCCGGCCATGGCGGAAGCGCGGCTGAACCTGGGTAACCTGCTGCGCGACCAGGGGCATGCAGCCAGGGCGGAGACGGCCTACCGCAGCGCCATCGCTCTGCGCCCCGACTTCACCGCCGCCTATGAGAATGTGGGCGGGCTGCTGCGCGGGCTGTCCCGCCTGGCCGATGCCTGCGACGCCTATCGCCGGGCCGTCCGCCTCGCCCCCGTCGGGGCGGAGGGTCATGCGGGGCTGGGCAATGTCCTGCAGGAACGCGACGCCTTGCCGGATGCCGTCGCCGCCTATCGCCGCGCAATCGCCATCGACCCCACCCATATGGGCGCCTGCAACAACCTCGGCATCGCGCTGCGCGCTCTGGACAAGACGGGAACCGGGGCGGCGGCGGCGGCGGCGTGGCACCGCCGCGCCGTGGCGCTCGACCCCTATTTCGCTGCCGGCTACAGCAGCCTCGGCCTTGCCCTGCAGGAACAGGGACGGCTGGAGGATGCGGCGCACACCCATGCCTGCGCCGTCGCCGTCGACCCGGGGTTCGCCGGTGGCTATGCCAACCACGGCAACGCCCGGCTGAACCAAAACCGGCTGGACGAGGCGGTGACCGGCTTCCGCCGCGCCGTCGTCATCGACCCCGCCGGTCCGGACGCCCGCCGCAACCTGGGCATGGCGCTCCTGGTCGGCGGCCGGTTCGAGGAGGGCTGGCGCGAGTATGAATGGCGGCTGCGTTGCAAGGACGCCCCCACCCGTGCCGACATGCCCAAGCCGCGCTGGAAGGGCGAACCGCTGGACGGCCGCCGCATCCTGCTGCATGGCGAACAGGGGCTGGGGGACAGCTTGCAATTCTGCCGCTACGTCCCCCTGGTTGCGGCGCGCGGCGGCCGGGTGATCCTGGGGCTGCCGGCACCACTGCAACGGGTGATGGCCGGACTGCCAGGATTGGAGCGTGTCGTCAGCGGCCAGCTTGCCGCCGACGACTTCGACCTGCACCTGCCGATGCTGAGCCTGGGCGAGGTGTTCGGGACCCAAATGGACACCATCCCGCACCGTGTTCCCTACCTGAGGGCGGAGCCGGAGCTGGTGGCACGCTGGGGCGAGCGGCTGGCCGAGTTGGCAAAGGACGGGGGCGGGCTGAAGGTCGGCATCGTCTGGGCCGGATCGCCCACCCACGGCAACGACAAGAACCGCTCCATCGGGCTGGCGCCTTTCGCCCGGCTGGCCGCCATTCCCGGCGTCCGCCTGGTCTCCATCCAGAAGGGACCGACGGAAGGCCAGGCGGCAAACCCGCCCGGCGGTTTCCCCCTGCTGAACCTGTCGCCCGACATCAAGGACTTTGCCGACACCGCCGCCATCATGGCCAGCCTCGATCTGGTCATCTGCGTCGACACCTCCGTCGCCCATCTCGCCGGCGCGCTCGGCGTTCCGGTCTGGGTGCTGGTCCCCTTCGCCCCCGACTGGCGCTGGTTGCTCGACCGTGACGACAGCCCCTGGTACCCGACCATGCGCCTGTTCCGGCAATCCCGGCCGCAGAGCTGGGACGATGCCATCGACCGCCTGGAGCGCGCGCTGCGCGACCGCGCCGCCTCTTCCCCCCACGTCAAAGCCGGACCTTCCGACATGCCGATTCTGGCGCCCGTCTCCTGGGGCGAACTTCTGGACAAGATCACCATCCTCGACATCAAGACGGAGCGCATCGCCGACGCCGACAAGCTGGCCAATGTCCGGCGCGAGCGCGAGGCGCTGGTCGCCGTGGCGGCGCAGGCCGACACCGCGCGTCCGGAGGTCGCTGTGCTGATCGACGACCTGCGCGCGGTCAACACCACGCTGTGGGAGGTCGAGGACGAGATCCGCGACTGCGAGCGGGCGAAGGATTTCGGTCCGCGCTTCGTCGAGCTGGCCCGGCAGGTCTACCACACCAACGACCGCCGGGCGGCGCTGAAGCGCGACCTGAACCGCCTGCTTGGCTCGGACCTGGTCGAGGAAAAATCCTACCAGGCCTACTGAGGCCTGACCGCCCCTCCAGCCCTCCTCCAACCCAAAGGTCCTGCCCCATGACCACCGACAGCGCACCCGGGACCGCCAGCCTTCCGGCCAGCCCGAGCAAGGCCGGCCAAAGCGGTCAGGACCATCCCGCCACCGGTCATCGTCTGGCACAGGTGCTGGATCTGTGCCGGTCCGGCCGGCCGGAGGAGGCGGAGGGGCCGTACCGCGACTTGTGCGGCAGCCCGCCGCAGGATGCGGCCGGGCTGCTGTCGTTGGCCGAGGCAGCCCGCATCCTGGGCCGGCCAGCCGAGATGGTGGCCTGGGCCGAGGCGGCGGTGCGCAGGCAGTCGGATCGGGCCGAGGGCTGGAGCGTGCTGGCCCTGGCCTTCATCGCCGCCGGGCGCACCGACGACGGCTATGCCGCGGCGGCCGAAGCGCTGCGGCGGACAGGAGCCGGGGCAGCGGGAGAGGCAGCTGCGGGAGAGGCAGCCGAGAGAGAAACCGCGGCAATCCAGGCTCACCGCGCGCAGGCGCTCGCCCGGCTGCGCCGCGGCCAGCTGGCCGAAGCGGCGGCGGCCTGCGACACGGCACTGCGCCTTGCCGAGGGTGCTGCGCAGCCAATCCAGGCGCTACGTCAGGCGCAGGCCGAGGCGCTGGGCACTCTGGCGCTGGTCCGCATGCTGGAGGGCCGCGCGGAGGAGGCCGAGGCACTGTTCCGCCGGGCGCTCTCCCACCGGCCTGTGCTGCCGGAGATCCTGGGCAACCATGCCGCGCTGCTGGCCCGGCTGGGCCGCGATGACGAGGCGCTGGAACAGGCCGAACAGGCGGTGGCGCTGCGCCCGCGGCTGACCGGAACGCTGCACCTGATCGGCACCCTGCACCACCGTGCCGGCCAGATGGAATCGGCGATCGCCGCCTTCCACCGCGTGCTGGCGGTCGATCCCGGGCATCTCGACGCCCGGCTGCGGCTGGCCGACAGCCTGCGCGTCGCCGGTCATTGGCAGGAGGCGGCCGCCGTCTGCCGCGACGGTCTCACGCGCATTCCCGATCCGGAAGACCGGAGCAGGACGGCGCTGCTGGCCAATCTGGGCACCGCCCTTCAGACCGGCGGCGACGCGGCGGGCGCGCTGGAGGCCTACCGCGACGCACTGCGCCTCACCCCTGACCTGCCGGAGGTCCACAACAACCTCGCCCGCCTGCACCAGGAGACCGGCAACCCAGACGCTGCCATTGAGGAACTGCGCCGCGCCACCGCGGGACGGCCACTTCCCCTGCCGCTGCGCCGCACCCTGCTGTCGCTGCTGATCGCCGCCGGCCGTACCACCGAGGCGGAAGCCGAGGCCTTTGGCATCGCCCGCATGGCGCCGGAGGATGCGGAGCTGTGCTTCGGCATTGCAGCCCTGTTCCTGCAGGGTGGCTGGCGCGACCAAGCCCTGCCCTATGTGCGCAAGGCGATCCGTCTCGCCCCCGATGTACCGCGCAATTGGATCGCCTTCGTCGAGGCGCTGCGCGATGCCGCGCCGGCCGAACCGGGCCAGGCAGCGGATGAGGGGCTGCGCGCCGACCTGCTGGCGGCGCTCGGCCGGCCAGAAGTGGAGAGCGCCGGACTGTCCCGCGCCATCGCCGGCGTCCTGATGGCCTCGCCCGTTCTCCGGACCCTCGCCACCCTGGAGGCGGGGCCTGAGGATGAGGGGCGGACTTTGGACGGGAGAAGCCTGGCACTGTTGGCCGACGGTTCGCTCGCCGGACTGGCGGAGGATGCGCTGCTGCTGGCCCATCTGCGCGCCGCGCCGGTCTGCGATCCTGGGCTGGAACGGGCGCTGACCCGGCTGCGCCGGGTGCTGATGCTGGCCCTGACGGGGCCTGGCCTGCCCGACCGCCCGTCCTGGCGCACGCTGTGCGCGGCCATCGCCGAGCAGTGCTTCCTCAACGAGTACGTCTTCCTTGAGACCGACGGCGAGTTCCAGGTGCTGGCGGTGCTGATCCGTGCGGCCGAGGCGGCGCTGGCGAGCGGCGAGCGGCCGCCGGCGGTGCTGGTCGCCCTGCTCGGCGCCTACCGGCCGCTCTACCGCTGGCAGCGGGCCGCCGCCCTGCAGGCCCTGTCCTGGCCCGAGGAGATCGCCCGGCTGCTGAACCGACAGGTCGCCGAACCGCTGGCCGAGGCGGCGATCCAGGCAGAGCTGCCGGCGCTGACGCCGGTCAGCAACCCGGTGTCGGTCGGCGTGCGCGCCCAGTACGAGGAAAACCCTTATCCGCGCTGGATGAACACCGGCCTGCTGCCGGAGCCGGTGCCGCTATCCCGCTTCCTGCACGCGCTCTTCCCGCATGCCGCCCTGCCCGCCTCCCCCGCCTGGGACACGCCGGACTGGGAGGCGCCCGAGGTGCTGGTCGCCGGCTGCGGCACCGGACGCGAGGCGGTGTGGGCCGCCTCCACCTTGAAGAACGCGCGGGTGCTGGCAGTCGACCTCAGCCGCCGCAGCCTTGCCTACGCCACCCGCCAGAGCCGGCGGCTGGGGCTGAAGGCCGTCGAGTTCGCCCAGGCCGACCTGCTGGAGCTGGGTGCGCTGGGCCGCCGCTTCGACGTGATCCACAGCGTCGGCGTCCTGCACCACATGGAAGACCCGATGGCGGGCCTGCGCGTGCTGCGCGGACTGTTGCGGCCGCATGGCGTGATGGAGGTGGGATTCTACAGCGCCGCCGCCCGCCGGCCGGTGCTGGCCGCCCGTCAGTTCATCGCCGAGCGTGGCCACCCGCCGACGCTGGACGGCATTCGCCATGTCCGCCGCGACATCCTGGGCCTGCCGGACGACCATCCGGCGCGCGTCGTCGTCCGCTCCCCAGACTTCTACGGCACCAGCGCCTGCCGCGACCTGCTGATGCACGTCCATGAGCTGCACGTCACCCTACCCTGGCTGGCGGACGCGCTCGCCGCGCTGAATCTGGAGTTCCTGGGCTTCCGGCTGGCCGATCCGGCGGTGGCCGCCCTCTACCGCAAGCGCTTTCCCGAGGACCCGGCGATGACCTCGCTGGCCCGCTGGGACCGGCTGGAGGCGGAGCATCCGATGATCTTCGGCGGGCTGTACCAGGCCTGGGTCCGTGGATGAGGGTGCGCGGCTGACCAGCGTTCGGCTTTGAAAGTCCGCCGCTATGAGACCGGTTGTTTCCGGCTTCGGCGCCGTCTCATATCGCTTTCGAAAATAGGTGCGGCATGGATGAAGAAATCGGCCTTCTGAGATATAATTCCATTCCAATTTTGTGCGACCATATCCTGGACGGCACAAAAGAATATTATGAACAATTCGGAATTTGCCCTGTTCATTCGAACCCGCCTTTCCGTCCGCACGAGGTGAAGACGGGAGATGCCGTCTTCGTGAAGACGGACCTTCTGCCGTTCTTCGAGAGCAATGTCCTGCGCCTGATCGACACCCCCTTCGTTCTGGTCACCGGCGTGAGCGACATCACGCCGGACGCGCACCGCCATCTGCTCGACAATCCCAAGGTCCTGGAATGGTGGGGGTCCAATCTGCCGAAATGGTCATCGTCCGTTCATCAGCTCCCGATCGGGTTTACCGAAAAGGAGCGTCCCTACGGCCGGCAATCCCTTATTCTCGACCACGTAGGCGGATTGCCTTGGAATGACCGCCCCATCGAGATCCTGTGCACCTTCCTGTCCAAGACTTCGGTGGACCGAAGCCAGCTTCCTGTCGAGGGCGTGTTTATCTGTGAAAGCCGGATGGACTATCGGTATTACCTGGCCCTGATGGGGATGTCCAAGTTCGTTCTCTGTCCCCAAGGCAACGGGGTGGACACGATTCGCGTGTGGGAAAGTCTGGCGACGGGCGCCATTCCGATCGTCACCTCGGGCATCCTCGATCCGCTCTACCAGGATTGCGGATGCGCCGTAATCCCCGACTGGTCCCAGATACGGAGCGCCACAGAAATTCAGGATGGAGAGGACAGACGCCAAAGAACGCTGGACGGATTCGCCAAGCGCGACGGCATTCTGTTCCTGTCCCATTGGCGCAACAGGATGAAACGCCTTAAGACGCCGTGATCCCGATCCGCTCCCACGGCTCGCTTCCGAACAAAACCATAATAAACTCTATACACCCATGGAGATGTAGATGCTTCAATTTTTCTGGTCCCCATACATCTTCAGGGAAGACTCTTATAACAAGTATGAAGCGAACAACGCCGAAATCTGCAAATATGCGCGAAAGGTCCTCGGCAAATACACGGATGTTCATCTGGATAATTTCACCGCCTCCCGGGTGACCCGCAACCCGTCCGACATCCTGCTCGGCCACACCACCTTCGATCCGGTCGGCGGAGCGACCGACGACTGGGTGCGCGACAACGCCCTGTCGCCCGACGCCCCCTGCCATCCCAACACCTACATCATGATCCCGATCCTGCCGGTGCAGATCGCCGAGCATAAGAAATGGTCGCCGTTCGTCGACAGCCAGCTCGATGCCGCCCGCCTGATCTTCGGCATCTGCGGCGACCATTGGTATGAACGGATCCAGGCACTGCCGACCGACACGCCGATCGGCCGGATCAAGCACAAGCTGGTCCGCATCAACATGGGGTGCGAAGCCCGCCTGTTCGGATCACCGCGCCGCTACAGCCCGGAAAGCATGACCGGCCTGCTCCATTTGAGCGACCTTCAGCCGCACAAGGGGTTCGACCTGCTGCTCGACAGCATCGATCCGGCCCGGATGCGGCTGCATCTGGGCAGTGGCAGCCTGCGCAACCACCCCAACCAGCGGGTCCGCATCCGCGACAAGGAGGTCGTCTCGCTGGGCTGGATGGACAACAGCAATCCGCAAGTCGACCGCTTCATCAAGGAGCAATGCGCCTTCTACATCCACACCAGTTCGCTGGATGCGCAGTCGACCGCGATCCTGGAAAACTGCGCGCGTGGGCTGGTGCCGCTCGTCACTCCGGAAAGCGGCTTCCGGTCCCCCCATGCGATTTATCTGACCCAGGATCCCGCCAGCAACCGCGAGATCATCCTGAAGGCGATGGCCATGAGCCCGGCGGAATATGAGGCGCGCAGCGCCGGCGTCGTCGAACAGGTGCGGACCGAGCATTCCTGGGAAAGCATCTTCGGCACGGTCTGGCAAACCATCCAGGCCGACATGCGGCAGCGCGACGCGACGGGAGCGATGCCGCAATGACCTCGGTTCCCACCAGCCCCTGCCGGCTGTGCGGTGGCAACGCGATCCGCGTCTTCGAGGCGACGCTTCTCGGCCGGCATCGGGTGGGCTATTGGGAATGCACCCAGTGCGCTTGCCTGCAGACCGATCCGCCCCATTGGCTGGACGAAGCCAATCGGGCGGACAGCGTGATGCTGGACGTTGGGGCGGCACAGCGCAGCATAACGCTGTCGCTCACGGTTCCTCCCCTGCTCGAACAGCTCGGCGTCGGCGCGAACACGTCTTGCCTGGATTGGGGCGGAGGCGACGGCCTGTTCACCCGGCTGATGCGGGACCGGGGCTTCGCCTTCTTCCTGCACGACGACCGCACCGGCAACCGCTATGCGCAGGGGTTCGCGCGCACGGATGCGGCGACGGCCGTCTTTCCGGTCACCACCGCGCTGAAGGTGCTGGAACAGCTGCCTGATCCAGCCCGCGACCTCGACAGGGTCTTCGCCGCGGACTCCGACATCGTCATCGCAACCGCCCAGCTTTATCGGGGAGAGGGGCCGGATTGGCCCCAGCTGTCTCCCAACACCGGCCGCTCCGTCTTCTTTTATTCGCTGCGCGGCCTCGACATGCTGGCCCAACGCTACGGCATGCGGCTGCACAGCAACGGCCAAACCCATGTCTTCTATCGGGAACATCCCAGGCATCTGCGCTACTCGCCGGACCAGGTCCATGCCATGGGCAAGGCGCTCGCCGATCCGGCGGGACTGCTGGAAAGCGGCCTTCGCGGATTGCAGCAGCATCTCCGGCAGGCTCCCCATCGCCATGTCGAGGCCGATGCACATCTCCTGTCGGAGCGTCTGCGCTCCACCCGTCCGGCCGCCGATCAGGCACCGCCACCGGCGCGGGAGCGCCTGCATTTTCAAATCCGCCGCACCCCGGCCAAACCGCGGGTGATGATCGATTCCGTCTTCTTCCAGCTTCAGCGCACCGGCATCGCCCGCGTGTGGCACAGCCTGCTGAAGGAGTGGAGCGGCACCGACTTCGCCGAGCGCCTGCTGGTTCTCGACCGCAACGGCTGGGCGCCGCGGGTGCCAGGCATCGCCTACCGGATGATCGAGCCGCACGACTATGCCGACCCACAGCGCCAGCGGCGGCTGATCGAGCAGTGCGGCCTGGAGGAGAAGGCCGGGGTCTTCATCTCCACCTACTACACCACGCCGCTGACCATCCCGTCGGTGATGATGGTGTACGACATGATCCCGGAAATGCTGAAGATGAACTTGGCGCAGCCGATGTGGGTCGAGAAACGGGCCGCCATCGACTATGCCCGGCGCTATATCTGTATTTCTGAAAGCACCCGCAGCGACCTGGAGCGCCTGCACCCGGAAACGGCGGGGCGGACCAGCCTTGCCTATCCGGGGGTGGATTCCTCGTTCCGCGTTCTGCCGGACGCCGACCGTCAGGCCTTGCTGGCCGAGGTGCGCTGTCCCGAGGGCTTCTTCCTGCTGGTGGGCGGCCTGCACGAGCACAAGAACGGCGTGGCCTTGGTCCAGGCCCTGGCACAGATGCCGCCAGAGGAACGCCTGCCGGTCCTGTGCTCCAGCCGCCACGCATCGCCGGACCAGTTGAACGGCCTGCCGGAGGGCGTCGAGGTCCGGCTGGTGCGGGCGGAGGACAACGCGCTGGTCCGCCTGTACAATGCGGCGACCGCCCTGGTGTTCCCGTCCTTCTACGAGGGCTTCGGGCTGCCGCTGATCGAAGCGATGGCCTGCGGGTGTCCGGTCGTCGCCTCCGACCTGCCGGTGCTGCGCGAGGTGGGCGCCGAAGCCGCGCTCTACATCGATCCGCGCTCCCCGAGCAGCATCGTTCCGGCCTTGCGCGCCGTCCGCCACCCCGGGACGCGGAATGCCTTGATCCAGGGCGGCTTCAAGCGGAGCCGGCGCTTCACCTGGCCGGGAATGGCCGCCGCCGTTCGCGAGGTTCTGGAACAGGAGGCCGACCGGGCGGGGGCCTGACGCCTCCGCCCCTCCTCTTGAACCTCTGGGCAAACCTTTGCCCGAGCCCGCACTTTCACCGTGCGCGCCCATAGGCGAGACGCTACACCTAACTCTGTCGCCACCTTCGGCAGTCCCCTCGGGAGAGCAGCCCCATGTGCGGTTTCGCCGGCTTCGCCGGACCCGGCGGCGAGCGCGACCTCGCCGTCATGACCAGCATCATCCGCCACCGCGGCCCCGACGACGACGGCGTCTATGCCGACAGCAGCGGCGCGCTGCCGGTACATCTGGGCTTCCGCCGCCTCGCCATCATCGACATCGAGGGCGGCCACCAGCCGATGGCCACAGCGGAGGGCGATCTGGTCATCGTCTACAACGGCGAGATCTACAACGCGCCCGACCTGCGCCGCGCGCTGGAGCAGGCCGGACACCGGTTCGTCACCGACCATTCCGACACCGAGGTGCTGCTGCACGGCTACCGGGAATGGGGCCTGGACATGCTGGAGCGGCTGAACGGCATGTTCGCCTTCTGCCTCTACGACCGCCGCCGGAGCCGGCTGGTGTTCGGGCGCGACCGCTTCGGCAAGAAGCCGCTGTTCTATGCCGAGACCGCCGGCGGGCTGGTCTTCGCGTCGGAGGCCACCGCTGTCTTGTCGCACCCGTCGGTGCCGGACGGGCTGGACCGCACCGCACTGGTCAAGTATTTCGCCTACGGCTTCATCCCGGCGCCGCTGACCGCCCATGCCGCGGTGCGCAAGCTGCCGGGCGGTTGCAGCATGGTTTACGACCTGACCAGCCGCCGGCTGTCGGTCAGCCGCTACTGGGAATACCGGATGGTGGTGGACGACCAACCGCCGGGCGGTCCCGACCAGTGGGCGGAGGAACTGCGCGACCTGCTGGACCGCGCGGTGGAGCGCCGGATGCTGAGCGATGTGCCGGTCGGCTTCTTCCTGTCCGGCGGCATCGACAGCGCCGCCATCGTGGCGCTCGCGGCCCGCCACCGCGACCCGGCGTCGATGAAGACCTTCACCATCGGCTTCGACGAGCCGAGCTTCGACGAGAGCGGCTATGCCGCCGACGCCGCGCGCCATTACGGCACCGACCACGCCTGCCGCACGCTGAACCTCGACACCGCGGCGGGGATGCTGCCGGAACTGCTGGGCCGGCTGGACGATCCGATCGCCGATCCCTCTATTCTGCCGACGCATCTGCTGTCGCGTTTCGCCCGCGAACGGGTGACGGTGGCGCTGACCGGCGACGGCGGCGACGAACTGTTCGCAGGCTACGACACCTTCGACGCGCTCAAGACGGCGCGGCTCTACCACCATGCCGTCCCCCGCCCACTGCACCGGCTGGCCGAGGCGGTGGCCCACCGGCTGCCGCGGTCGGACAGCAACATGAGCTTCGACTTCAAGCTGCGCCGGGCGCTGCGCGGGCTGGGCCACCGGCCGGCGCACTGGATGCCGGCTTGGCTGGGTCCAGCGTCGGTGGAGGAGGTGTCGCGGCTGTTCGGCGCCGACCTGACCGCCGACGAGCTCTATGACGAGGCCGACGCCCTGTGGCACTCGGGCGCCAGCCGGCACGATGTCGACCGCTCCATCGAGTTCTACGGTCGCTTCTATCTGGGCGAGAACCTGCTGATCAAGGCCGACCGAGCCAGCATGTTCTGTTCGCTGGAGACGCGCTCGCCCTTCCTCGACCGTGACCTCGTCGCCTTCGTCAGCCGCCTGCCGGCTGGCGTGAAACTGCAGCCGAACGGCATCCGGGGTGGCACGCGCAAATGGATCCTGAAGAAGGCGATGGCCCCGCTGCTGCCGCCGGCGATCCTGTCCCGGCCCAAGAAGGGCTTCGGTATCCCGCTTAGCCGCTGGCTGCGCCACCTGCCCCAGCCGCCGCTGGAAGCGGCGGCGCGCATCGGGGTGGATGGTGCCTGGCTGGCGGCGCGCTGGGACGAGCATCGCAGCGGACAGGCTGACCACCGCGGCCTGCTGTGGGCCTGGACCGCGCTCGCCACCGCGCTGGACCGCCCGGCCAAGACCCCGGCACCGATGGAAACCGCCCCATGAGCTTAGACAGTCTGGATCGTCCGCTCCCCAGCGTCGGCAGGGGGGCGACCATGCACGATGCTGGCCGCATCCCTGGGCACGCCCCTGCCCGCGCTCCGTCGCTCGCCCGCATCCTGGTCGGGCTGCTGCTGGGGCTGGGGGCGCTGATCGTCGCCTATCAGTTCGGCATGAACATGCATGCCAGCACCGGCCTGCCCTATTGGGATGACTGGGGCTATTTCTTTGGCACCGCCCAGGGCGTGCAGCAGCCGCTGACAGTCCAGTCGATCTTCGCCAAGGACAGCGACCATGTGGCACCCGTCTTCAAGCTGCTGACCCACGGGCTGTGGCAGGCCATCGGCGTCGATTTTCTGGCCTTCCGGCTGGTCGGCTGGCTGGCCTTCGCCACCATGCTCGCCGCTTACGCCCTGGTGCTGCTGCGGGACTGCGTGCGCTCGGCCTGGGATGCGGTTCCGGTAACGGCGGCCGGGCTGTTCCTGACCAGCACGCTGAACAACGAGTATTTCTATTACCAGCACATGGGGCTGGCCCAGCCGATCTTCTTCACCTGCCTGTTCCTGTTCCTGCACACGCTGGCCCGCGGCCGGCTGGTGCTGGCGACGCTGTTCCTGCTCGCCTTCGGCTCCACCGGGGTGTTCGGCGCCAGCTATGCCCTGGGCGCGGCGGGAGCCGGGGCGGTGCTGACCCTGCGCCAGGGCGGGAGCTGGCGAGAGCGCCTGGGCAGCCAACTGAAAGATGGCCGGACGCTGGTGGCGGTCGGCGGCGGGCTGCTGCTGACCGTGGCGATGCTGTGGATGACCTTCCACGGCTCCTACGCCAACCACACCGGCCAGCCGCTGGTGCTGCCCTGGCACAGCGGTTTCTGGGCCTTCCTTCTGGGAGCCTTCGCCACCGCTGCCGGCCTGCCGGTGGAAGCGGTGGGAGCGCCGCTGTCGCTGGCGGTGGGAGCGGCGGCCCTGGCGCTTTGCCTGATCCCGGCGGCAGGCCTGCTGCTGGGCCGCATCGGGCGGGAGAACCGCAACGCCGCGCTTGCCATCGCCGGGCTGATCGCCGGGGCGGTGATTGTCACCATGACGACCGCGCTGGGCCGGGCCGGGCTGTGCGGCGAGGGCATCGCCAACGCCATGCGCTGCGGCACCATCCCGCGCTACGCCTATCCGGTGCTGCTGGCCTTCCCCGCCGCGGTCGCCGGCTGGACCCTGCTGCCCGGCCGCCGGGTGGGGGCTGCCGCCGGTGTGGTGCTGGCGGCGGCGCTCGCCGTCGGCCACGGTGCCGGGACCGACGCCTTCTGGCGGCACTGGAGCGTCGCCGGCCTCAACCGCATGGTGGCGGAGCGTGACGCGGCGGCGGAGCGCTGCGTCGCCACCTATCTGCAAACCAACCACGCACCCGCGGGAATGGACTGGAGCCAGCCGCTGGTCTGCCCCTCCGCCTCGCCGCGCGACATCGCCCCCTTCCTCCACGCCGCCTATGATCTGAAGGCCGACTTCGTGCAGACGATCCTGGCCGATGCCGCAAGTCGGCCGGAGCGGGCGACGCTGGCCGCCCTGCTGCGGACGGGCAAACTGGATGAGGCCTCGGCACGGCTGCAGCTGGACGTGCCGACGCGCGACGCCGGTTTGCTCGGCTCGCTCGACCGCTTCACGCAGCTTCCCTCCGGCTCGCTGGCGGCGCTCGGCTGGGCGGTCGATGCGGCAATGCCGGCGCCGGCCGCCTTCGTGCTGCTGGGGGTGGGCGACCGCATCGTGGCGACATCCCCGACCGGCGGTGCGCGGCCCGACGTCGCCGCCGTGCTGAAGGACGGTCGGATGACCGACAGCGGCTTCAGCTTGGCCATCCCGCCCGAGTTGGCCGGCCAGAGGGTGCGGCTGTTCGTGCTGGGCCATGACGGCGGGCTGAAGGAACTGACGCCCCCCGGCGGGGTGGCGGCGACGCCCTGATGCGAAAAGGCCCCGCACCGGGAACGGTACGGGGCCTTCTTCTTATCGGCGCCGATCAGTCGCGGAGGCTGCGGTCCGGCGGCGGCGGCTCGTCGAAGTTCAGCATGGTCTTGATCGAGTAGTGGCTCTTGCCCTGGCTCTCGAAATAGATGCGGACCAGCAGTTCGGCCAGCAGCCCCATCAGGATGCACATCACGCCGGTGACCAGCCCCATCGTCACCAGGAGCGGCAGCGGCGTCAGGATGAAGGAGATGCCGTCGACCAGCTTCAGGTAGATGGCATAGATGCCGGCCAGCACCGACAGCCCCATGAACATCAGGCCGGCGAAGCCGAAGATGTAGATCGGCTTGGTTTCGTACTGGGTCAGGAACTTCACGACGACGAGGTCGAGCACGACCTTCAGCACCCGCTCCAGCCCGTATTTCGATGTCCCATGGCGGCGCGGGTGGTGGCGCACCGGCATCTCGGTCAGCTTGGCGCCCTGCCAGCGGGCGTAGATCGGCACGAAGCGGTGCATCTCGCCATAGAGCCGGTAGCCCTGCAGCATCTGGCGCCGGTAGGCCTTCAGCGTGCAGCCATAGTCGTTCAGCTTCACGCCGGAGATGGTGGAGATCAGCTTGTTGGCCATCCGGCTCGGCAGCGTGCGCAGCAGGAAGCCGTCCTGCCGGTCGGCGCGCCAGCCCGACACCACGTCATACCCCTCGTCCAGCTTGGCAAGCAGGCCGGCGATGTCCTGCGGGTCGTTCTGGAGATCGCCATCCATCGGCACGATGACGTCGCCGCGGGCATGGTCGATGCCGGCCATCATCGCCGCGGTCTGGCCGACGTTGCGGCGGAAATTGATGACGCGGATGCGGCTGTCGGACGCCACCCGCTGCAACTCCGCCTCCGTCCCGTCGGTGGAGCCGTCATTGACGAAGATGACCTCGAAGCTCCGCCCCAGCCCGTCGAGCGCCGGGATCAGCCGGCCGCACAGGGGAGCGATGTTGTCCTCCTCGTTATAGACCGGGATCAGGACCGAGACGGAAACCGTGCCGGTGTTCATGGTGGCGGATCCGGAGGCAAGCAGGAGGGTCATCGAACGGGTCCGGAGGCTGCGGGTCATCTGTGGGGGCGATGCCGGGCCATGGTATGGCCGCTGGATCCGGCAAGCGCAACGGATAATTGGGTCGTGGACCGGGCGGAGGCGTCCGGCCGGAGGCCGGGCATGTCGCGCTCCCACCGTCCTTACGGCGTCTTGCCAAAGCCCATGCCACTGTGGGATGACGTGCGGGCAAGCGGCGGAGCAAATGCAGGGCAGCCGGGCGGATGCCCGTCGGCGGTCGTCTGCTGGCCGTTCAGCCCGACACGCCTCCCGACCGGAAACCGGCCCGCATCCGATGAAACTCTCCCTCGTCATCCCATGCACCCATCGGGACGTGGTCCTGGTTCCAGATCTGCTGGAAGCCTATGCAAACGGCACCGAAGTGCCGGATCAGGTCATCGTATCGGTCAGCAACGCGCATATGGCGGAGGAGGCCGTCCTGGCACGGATCGCCGCCATCGGCATCACCCGCTTCCCCGAGATCCTCATCCTCAAGCACCACCAACGCATGTTCCACGGGCCGAACCGCCAAGCCGCCTCGGAACGGGCGATCCATGAATTGATCTGCTACCAGGACGCCGACGACACTCCGCATCCGCAACGCATCCAGATCGTCAAGCGCCTGTTCCAGCAGTACGACATCATGCACCTCAACCACACCTGCTGCCTGGAGGGGGCACAGTTCCAGCAGGTTCATGGCGCCCTCCAGTTCATGATCTGGCACCAGAGGGCCATCGCCGAGGGCTGCTTCCCACAAGGCCGGCTGCGCGATTGCGTCCAGGTGCAGCAGTGCTACGGCGCCTTCACCGAACGCCCCGTCCATGCCGGACAGCCGGTGATCCGAAGGGAGGTGCTGAAACAGGTGCGCTGGAAGGATTGGGGGGAACTCGCCTTCGGCATCGCCGAAGACTACGAGTTCAACATGGAATGCGCCTATGTCTGGCGCAAATCGATGATCGTCGACATCCCGCTGATCCGCTACACCCCCTTCGCCGGCCGCGAGACGGTGGAGGAGATGCTGGGGCTCGTCCCGAACAGCGCGCCCTCTGCCCCCCAGCCCTGAACAAGGCGGACGGTGTCTGTCCATCCGGTGTCCGGTGAACAAGGGCGCGGGAAACCGAGCGGTGGTGACCAGGAACGGGAGCCGACGGTGAACAGCGATGCTTCCGATGAGTTCGCTAGACGCGCTCTCGCCTCAACCATACCATCAGCATGATCGGGCCGGAGGAGCGCCTCCCCCGGTGCGCCTCCGGCTCAAGCGAGAGCAACAGGCTCCTTGCTCAAAGGGAACTGCCGATCCTCAGCAACTCATTGTTATCCCACGGCGCATAAATACTTATATAGGCCAGAGATGGATCGTTGATGAGTTCCTCGGGAAGTTCGAGGGCGTCGACAAGATCCGACCGGACACAGATCGCGTTTCCGGTGTGGCAAACCACGGTATACCCCTTTTCCTTTGCAAGATCGGCGATTGCCATGAAGCTTGAGCCGGATATTTCTTCGCCATGGATGTATCGCACCGGGGGGGGCAGGGTACTGTTGACCTCGATGATGACGATCTTCGGCAAGTATTCCTTGATGGACGCCCAAATCTGATAGTCGCAGCTGTCGATATCGATGCTGAGAATATCGAAGTCTTTAGGCATGGCCGTCTTGCTGAGAATGTCGTCAACCCGCCTCCCTGGGATGTCCGGGGACACGAAAGCGAGGACGGGCAAAACCTTTTGTCCGGGCAGCTTCGAGCAGGTGGTGACGAGATCCTTGTATTTTTCAGCGTCTCCCTCGATGTAAACACCGCTCCAGCCGGCCTCCGCCAAAGAGTATGTATTGCTAAGATGGATGCCGTCCCATGCGCCGAACTCACAGAAATTTCCTGAAGATATCCGCAACCTCAGAAGAATTTCAGCGATGATTCCATCCTCTCCATTTTGGCTGTATTTGTTTTCGCCATAAGAGTTGAGCGGAGATTTCGCCTCACGCAGAGCCTTCTTATCTTTAGCGATATTGGATATTCTTCTCGCCTCATTATACCAAGGATGCGCGGATATGATGTTTTCGCACATCGCTACGGCAACATCATACCGTCCAACCGCGATGGCGCCGTTGGCGATCTTAACCGCATCATTCAATGTGATTTGGTTCATTCTTCCTGATCCTCTTCATGATCACGACGTGTCCGATGTAACGGAAGGATCGTGATCGCATCTCCATCTCCGAACGGCCGATCAGTCCGGCGAGCGGCCGGCAACCCCCTCCATGCCGGCCCGCCGGTCCCGCAGGACCGTCAGGTCGATGACGGCGCCCAGCAGGGCCACCATCACCTGGAAGGCGAGGATGCCAAAACCCAGCGCCAGCGACTCGGCGTGCGGCACCCCAACCAGATCGAGCAACCCGACCAGAGACGCCTCGCGCAGGCCGATGCCGGCGACGGTCACCGGCATCAGCACGATCACCGACATCAACCCGATCACCGCACTCCACACCGAAAAGGGCTGGTCGATGCCGACCGCCAGCCCCAGGGCCTGGCTGCCGGCGACCGCCGCCACCTGGACAGCAATTCCGACGCCGACCGACAGCAAGGCCCGCCCCGGCCGGCGCGTCTGGTCGCGCCACGCCTCCAGGAAACGGCGCAGCGGGCCGAGCAGCAAGGCCTCGCGCTTCCGCCCAGCGCGCCAGCCCAGCAGAGCCAGCAGCAGGGCGCGGGCCGGCGCCCAGGCCAGCAGCGCCGTCGCCGCGACCAGCCCCGCCAGCACCAGCACCACCGCCACCAGCAGCCCGTCTCCGAAGCGGGCCGACTGCACCGCCAATCCACTGCCGGTCAGCAGCAGCAGCCCGACGATCCCCGTCACCTTGTCGAAGGCGACGGCCGAGACGATGCGGCCGCCGTCACCCTCTCCCCGTCCTTCGCCCCGCCCTTCATCCCGGCTGAGCCGGTAGGCCTTCACCGCCTCCCCCGCCAGCTGGCCCGGCAGGACCAGTGCGTAGAGCTGCGCCACCAGCGTGTAGGCGAGCAGCCGCCCCGCCCGCAGTTCCGGCAGCAGCACCCGCAGCTTCAGGGCGTTCAGCACATGCATCAGGAAGAACAGCAGCCCGGCGAGCGCCATCAACCCCGGCGACGCCACTGCCAGCACCCGCCCGACCTCCGCCACGTCGACCCGCCACAGCAGCAGGGCGACCAGCAGCGCGCTGACCAGGGCCTTCAGGCGGGGACCCATTTAAGGATGCCTTTTCATGAAGTCATGAAGTGATGCTATGGGCATTTTGCCCTCTCCCAGGGCGGGAGAGGGCAACCCCTCACGACCCCGACCGGCGGGCCAGCACGTAGATGTAGTCGCCATGCGACCAGGAGTTCAGGCGGAACAGGTGGTACAGCGCCTCGGCGATGAGTCGGCGGCCGGGGCCGTAGTCGCCTTCCGTGCCCTGGCCGCTGGCGGCGCCCAGGACGTTGCGGTAGAGCGGCGAGAAGAAGGGGAAGCCCCATTCCACCACCCGCTCGATCTCCAGCCCGACCGACTTGATCTTGGCCTGTAACTCGCCACGGGCATAGTTGCGGTGGTGGCCGACCGTACGCTCGAAGTCGCGCATCCGGCCTTGCAGGGTGGAGACCAGCAGGTAGCGGCCGGTCATGGCGGCGAGGTTGCGCAGAGCCGCGACATCGTCCTCGATATGCTCGACCACATCGGTGCAGACCACCAGATCGAAGCGGCGGTCGAGATGGCCGGCGGCGACGTCGAGCAGCCCGAACTCGGCGTTCGGTGCCCGACGGCGGGCGACGTCGATCGCCTTGGCGGCGAAGTCGAGGCCGGTGTAGCTGGCCTGCGGCTTCAGCGGCATCAGCGTGGCCAAGAGCGAGCCCTGGCCGCAGCCGACGTCAGCCAAGCTGTCGTAATTCAGCGGGCGCACCATGTCGGTGACGATGCGGCGCAGATGACGGCCGGTCGGGCCGTATTTGCGCATGTCGTTCCAGCGCCGTTCCCAACTGTCGTCGTAATCGACGCCGCCCGGGTGATCGGCCGCTGCCGCGGGCAAGGGAGAGGTGGCGGACTTGAATGCGTCGTCGCTCATGCGGGCCTCCGGCGCAGGATGAATTCGTTGCAACCCGTCGGCACGCGCGGCGGGCGGACCTCCAGCATGTCGAAGCCGAGCGCGTCCATCCGCGCCCGCACCTCGTCGGCACTGGCATATTCGTAGGGGTAGCCGCCGAGCCAGTCGGTCACGTCCACCCAGAACTCCATGCCGCGCTCCTTGCGCAGCGGGTTGGAGCCGGTGATCGCCCAGGTCGCCAGGAACATCAGCGAGCCCAGCGTCCAGTCCCAGACTTTTCGAAGGAAGCCCGGCGACAGGTTGTAGACGATCTTGATCAAGGTCCAGATCGGCGAGGTCCAGTGGCGGTTGTAGAGCGCCAGCACGAAGGTGCCGCCCGGCGCCACCAGAGGGGCCACCGTCTCGATCGCCGGCCACATGGAGCCGGTGTGGTGCAGCGAGCCCCAGGCATAGACCACGTCGAAGCGGCCGAGCGAGCCGACGAAGCCGCTGTCGAGCGCAGAGCCGCGGCGGAAGTCGATGCGGTCGGCAAGTTCGGGTGCGAAGCGGCCCAGGTTGCGGCGGGCGACCTCCACCCCGGTGGGGTTGACGTCGAAGCCCAGCGCGCGGCTGACGCCCAGCTTGCCGGCGGCGATGGTGAACAGGCCGGAGCCGGAGCCGACGTCGCAGAAGCTGGCGTCCTTCAGCCGGTCGGTCCCGACCAGCCCCTTCAGGCTGTCGATGGCCGCCACCAGCCGCGGCTCGTCCAGCACGGTCCGCGAGTAATGGTCCCAGTTCTCGCCGAAATCGAAGGCCAGGGCGGATGGTCCGGCCGGGGTGCCCCCGCCATCCGCTGTCTTCACCGGTTCCGCCACGCTCATCCGATCCCTTGCTGTCCGATCCGCTCTGCCGCGCCGCCATACGCTCCCGAAAGCTGCCGGATGTCAACAGCACCTGAACCTTCCCACGGCTAAAGCCGGGGGGCTGGGGATGCCTGCGCCGCAACGCCTGCGGCTCTCGCTTGCGCTACGGCCGCATGCCTGGAGCAAGGAGCGGCGATCAAAACTGACCGGAGCCAAATCTCCTGGACCGGACCGGCGCGAGAATTTCGAGCAAGTGCTCAGGGATAGGCTCGGCGAGCACCGGAGCGAACATCTCACGCAGATGGTCCTGCACCCGGCAATCCTGCTGGATCTGCACGGAAATACGCAGTTGGTCCCGGTCTTGCGCACATAGGCTACAGGGGGCCGTCGCCAGCCCACCGGTCGGCGGCACGGGTGAGCAGGGCCGAGACCACGCCGACCGCAGTGCCGGCGACCAAGTCGGACGCCCAGTGCCGGTCCGCCGCCATACTCGACCAGCCGACGCTGGCGGCGAACCCAATGCCGGCTGCCGTGAGTGGCGAAGCCCCACGGTTGAGCCCGATGACCGTGGCGAGCGCAACAACGTCGGCGGCGTGCCCAGACGGGAACGACGCGTGCTTCCCGTCGGCGACGCCCCAACGCTCGGGGTCGGCGCCGTCGTTGGGCCGGGCTCGGCATAGAATGTGCTTGCCGGATTTGGCGAACAGGGTGCCCAGGGCGATGGCGAGCAAGCCCTGCCGCGCCACCCTGGACAGGGCCGGGCTGGCCGTGCCATGTCCGACCACCCACAGCGCCGCCAGAGCTGGAAAGAGCACGCTGCGTGAACTCGGCGTCTGCAGGCCGTCGCGCAGACGCGGGTGCACGCGCCCGCTTGCGACCGCAGCGGCTCGGCCAGCGGCATCGACCGCGCCGACGGTACGCAGCACCGAATTTGTGAACGTCTCATGTGGCAAAGGGGGCTCTCCTCGTTCGGAAGGATGCTGCCGGCGAGGGGCCCCGCGCGACTGTCAACAATGCTCAACGGCGCCGCTGCGGCTTCATCACGCCGAACCGTGTGTGGTCGGTGATTCCACCAGTTTGCGCGCTGACCACCCCTGTCGCCGCCACCCAGAGGCTGGCTTCTAACTGGAGCCGCCAGCCCCGCCGCGGGATGGAGCCCATCCTGCAGAAGCAATGTCCCGTGGCGAGGCCGCATCGGTGTTCATGGATAATCAATCAGCCGGATTCGGATTAGAGGCGGTTTCCAGCCCCTTCATCCGATGCCCCCTCTGGAAACCGGCTGATCTGCTGTCGGTTTCCTGTGCCTTTGGCACAGAGAGGCGAGGATGGGACCAACAGTTGCGGGATTGGTGGCGGGGATCATCGACCGGATCGAGGCTCGCTCTGTCGGCTACGGGCGCCCGCCAATGCCCACTGTGGAGATCATCGAGACGCTTCGCTTCTTCCTGCGTGAGGGCGTCCAGTGGCGCGAGCTTCGGGCGGCGGACGGGCGCGCCTCAGGCTCAACCCTCCGCCGCCGCCTGGACCGAGTGGCACACGACGGCGTTGCTCCGCCGTGTCCATGCCGTCCTCGTTCGTATGGCGCGCTCCGGTCCCGACGCCGCCGCTTGCGACGTCGTGGTCGACAGACGTCCTCGCCACCGTCCAGATCACTGCTCTCGTCAGCCAGGGGGTACAAATCCCGGCATCAATAGATTTGTGACTCGACTTGACCAGGATCGACGCAATAGGGGACTGGCGTCACATAAGCTAAAATATACTCGTGGTCCAGAAGATTTCTTCTATACTTGGCAAGTCCGTGCCCAAAAGAAATTTGTGATCGCTGATGGGCCAGGATCTGAAGGTCGATCGGCATGTAGAATGTTTCGAAAATCTTCAGGCATTTCTCGATGCCGGGGCGGCTGATGACATAACCTTGCATCCCGCAGCCATATCCAGCGGCCTCACCCCTGCTGTTCTGCGGCATCCTGTCTGTGATGTAGACGAAATCGGCATCCTTCGGGATGGAGATGTTCTGGAAGCTCCGGCAGGGAACAGCATCATCTTCGAACACCACCAGGTAATCCAAACCCCTGTCTCTGGCTCGACGCCAACACTGTATGTGCGAATAGGCGCAGGCGATCTCCGTAAACATGAGCGGACCGCTCTGCCGACGTGGGTCGTGGCGTTCAAAGTCGGTCCAGCGCAGATCTGTGAGATCAACTCTGACATTTTCAATAGAAAAGCCTTTTCTGAGATCCTCAACTGAAACCGCATCAAAGAACTCGAAAGAGGGCAAGAAACGATCAGCGGCTTCTTTGAAAACCTTGCGTCGGGGAGACCCTATCAAGGAGATGCAGAACTGTGCAATTTTTAGGAGTGAAGTCATTTTAAGACACGTACCTCCTCTTTATCACGTGCTGAAGGCAGCCACCGACCAGCCCCTCCAGATTTTGCCGCTTGGCTTGTGCGCTGCCAGGGTTCCTCCGGGCCAAGCGACGCCCCCTCACTCCGCCTGCGCCGACGGGACCCGTTCCGCCGAGCCACGGCCGGCAAGCGCCAAGTCGCGGTAGGCGGCGGCGACGGCGCGCCAGGAAAAATGCTCGACCACCCGGCGGCGCCCGCCCTCGCCCAGGCGGCGGCGCAGGGCCGGGTCTTCGATCAGACGGGTCAGTGCCACGGCGAGAGCAGGCGTGTCATCGGCGTCCAGCATCAGGCCGGTCTCCTCCTCCACCACCAGATCACGGTTGCCGGCGATGCGGGTCGCCACCACGGCCAAGCCGGTGGCCATCGCCTCCAGAACCACGTTGGGCATGCCCTCGTCGCGCGACGGGAAGACGAAGGCATCGGCGGCTCGATAAGCGGCGGGAAGCTCGTCGCGCCCGAGCCAGCCGCGGAAAGCAATGCGCTCCGACAGGCCGAGCCGGGCGGCCTGTGCCTCCAGCTCCGGCCGGGCGGGGCCGTCGCCGACAATGGTCAGCCCGATGCGGTCGCGCGTCCCGGAGGGCAAGGAAGCGAGCGCCTCGAACAGCACGTCCAGCCCCTTCTGCCGCACCACCCGGCCGACGAACAGCAGCGACAGGCGGGCGGCGCCACTCCTGGTGTCAGCGGGTGAGAAGCGGACCGCGTCGACGCCATTGGGGATGATGGCGATCGCCTGGTCCGGGGCGAAGCGGCGGGCGAGATCGGCCAGCCCCTCGCTGTTGGCGACAACGGCCGAGGAGCGGCGCCACAGCCAGCCGATCACCGGCCCGGCCAGCCGGTGGTAGAGCGAGATGCCGTCATACTGGAAGCCCGGCACGTCGCCGCCGCGCAGGCTGACCACATAGGGCACACCGGACAGTGCCTTCACCATCCAAGCCGCCGGACCGCAGGGCAGACCGAAATAGGCGATGGTGGCGTGGGGACGCCAGCGGGCGGCGATCCAGGGCGCCATCACCAGCGAACTGGCGAGGAAGACCAGCATCTCCACCACCGAACTGCGGTCTCGGCGGCGGCGCAGGGTGGGAATGCGACGGATCTCCACCCCGTCAGCCCGGCGCTCCACCCGCGGCAGGTCGCCGAAGGCCGACGTCAGCACCAGCACCTCTTCGCCCAATGCTGCCAATTCGCGCGCGGTGTTGTCGGTGGCGTTCGCCGCCCCGCCGCCCAGCGGCGGAAATTCGTAATTGATCAGCAGAAGCCGCGCCATGCCGCCCGCCACACTCCCCGTTCGACGAGCGCCATTGATGCGGGGACGGGGGCGGCGATGCAACAGCCATCGCGAAGAAGGGAACGGTTCGCGGGCGACGAATCCCTGGGGCCGCTCTTTGCAGGAGCGGTCCTCTTCATGCTACTGATCCCGCCGTTCCCAACCGAAGCGCCGCGGCCTCCATGAACATCGAACAAGCTTTCACGACGGCGGTCGGTCTCCAGAAAGCCGGCCGTTCCGACGAGGCCGGGCGGCTGTATGCACGGATCGCCGCCCATGATCCGCACTTCGCACCCGCGGTCAACAACATGGGGCTGCTGCATGCCGAGGCCGGCCGGAGCGAGGCGGCGCTCGCCCTGCTGCGGCGCGCATTGGCGCTGGCTCCAGGGTCGGTGAACAGCTGGAACAATCTGGCATCGCTGCTGATCCGGCTCGGCCGGCGGGATGATGCCGCCCGGGCCTATCGGATCTCGGCGAACCTCAAGCCCGACCAGCCTGGGGTGCTCAACGAACTGGGTCTTCTGCTGGAGGGGCTGAGGCGCCCGCAAGAGGCGTGCGAGGCATTCGCCCGCGCGGCGGAGCTTGATCCGATGGAGGCGGAGTACGCCAACAACCTCGGCGCCATGCTGCGCAGCGACCAGCGGCTGGAGGAGGCAACACGCTGCTTCCGCCGGGCGATCGCGCTGAACCCGCAACACAGCGGGGCCTACAGCAATCTGGGCTCCACGATAAAGGACAGGGGCGTCTTCTGGCAGGCGCTGCTGGCTTTCCGCCGGGCCACGAGGCTGGTTCCGGACTTTGCCGGCGCCCATTGGAACGAAAGCCTGCTCCGGCTTCTGCTGGGGGATTTCGTCCGGGGCTGGCAGGGCTATGAATGGCGCTGGAAGCATGGCCAGCTGCCCTCGCCGCAGCGCAGCTTCACCAAGCCGCGCTGGGACGGATCGCCGCTCAAGGGGCGGCGCCTGCTGGTCTATTGGGAACAGGGCTTCGGCGACGTGCTGCAGTTCGTGCGCTACCTGCCGCTGCTGGCGCAGGTGACCGGCGGACAGCCGGTCATCCTCGAATGCCAGCGTCCGTTGCTGCCGGTGCTGCGCAGCCTGTCCGGCGTCACCCTGGCGCCGACCGGGGCGCCGCTGCCCGACTTCGACGTCCAGATCCCGGTGATGAGCCTGCCGGCGCTGTTCGGCACCCGGCTGGAGACCGTGCCGTCCCGCGTTCCCTACCTGAAGGCGGAGCCGGAGCTGGTGGCGCGCTGGGGCGAGCGGCTGGCCGGGTTGGATGGGCTGAAGGTCGGCATCGTCTGGGCCGGATCGCCCACCCACGGCAACGACAAGAACCGCTCCATCGGGCTGGCTCCCTTCGCCCGGCTCGCCGCCATCCCCGGCGTCCGCCTGGTCTCCATCCAGAAGGGACCGACGGAAGGACAGGCGGCAAACCCGCCCGGCGGCTTCCCCCTGCTGAACCTGTCGCCCGACATCAAGCACTTCGCCGATACCGCCGCCATCATGGCCGGTCTCGATCTGGTCGTCTGCGTCGACACCTCCGTCGCCCATCTCGCCGGCGCGCTCGGCGTCCCGGTCTGGGTGCTGGTGCCCTTCGCCCCCGACTGGCGCTGGATGCTCGACCGCGACGACAGCCCCTGGTACCCGACCATGCGCCTGTTCCGGCAGTCCCGGCCGCAGAGCTGGGACGATGCCGTCGACCGCCTGGAGCGCGCGCTGCGCGACCGCGCCGCCGGATAAGGAGCCTCGGCAGGGATCAGAGCGCGGCGTAGGGCCCGTCGCGATGGACCATCACCAGATCGACCTGCCACATCCGCTCGTCCTCGGGGCGGTACAGGGGATCGACGATGTCCCAGACGCGGAAGCCGTATGGAGCCATCGCGTCGATGATGCGGGCCAGCCGCGGGTCCTCGCCGACCACCGTCGCCTCGATCACGAAGACGCTGCCCGGCTCCATCAGCGTGGCGGCGCCGGCCAGCACCTCCAGCTCCAGCCCGTCGACATCGATCTTGACCAGCAAGGGACGGGCATAGCCGCGCTCGGCGCACAGCCCGTCGAGCGAGACGGCCGGCACCTCGCGCAGGCTGCGCAGCGCATGGTCCGGTTCGACCTGATGGTCCGCCGCGACGACGGAGGAGTAGAGTCGATCGTCGGACACCGCCAGCGAGGCCGTGCCGCTCTGCCGCGCGACGGCGGCGATGTGGTATTCGGCGCTGCGCAGGTCCGCACACAGCCGCTGCAGAGCCGGTTCGTTCTCCGCCACCGGTTCGATCAGCACATGATGGGCGTCGGGGAAAACCTCGTAGAGCGGCGGGGTGCCGGTCTGGGCGCCGACGTCGATCACCGTGGCGGGACGGAAGCCCCGGCCGCGCAGCAGGACCAGCGTCTTGTGCTTGCTCTGGCGGACCATGGTCCGCTGCGACCGGATCAGCCCCAGCAGCGTCGCCGCCATCGGGTGGCCCGGGCTGGCGCGCAGGATGACCTGATAGAACTCCTCCGCCCGCTCCAGGTCGCCGGACAGATGGACGTCGAAGGCGATCTTGAGGCCGTCGGCGATGCTCACGGTTTCATGGCTCCCATCAGGTTTCGGATGGATCGCCGCATTCGGGACTCCGAATATAAAAGTGCCACGCCGGAATGACCGGCGTGGCACAGTTTCGGCTGGAACCCTTTCCCGGGTCCATACAGACATTTGATGATATTTTGCGAACTGTTCAAGCGCCTTCTCCTCGAACGGCCGTGTTTTGGCTTGGCGTTGCCTTTATATTTTCACGAGGACGGTGGTGGACCCGCATTTGGGGTACCGGCCCCCCCCGGCATCGACGATCGGGGACCGGCGGACCGCGACTCGGGGACGACCGAGGCCGGCGCGTCGACGGCTTGTCAGGCGGAGGGATGTCATGGGATGAAATCCGCCCCAATCCACCCGCCCCAGTTCTGCGAGACCGATCGTCATGCCCTCCGTTCCGCCCCCCGCCGATCTCCAGAGCGATTTGGACGCCGCACACGACACCGAGCGGACGGGCAGTCGCGAAACCGCCATGGCGCTCTACCGCCGGGTGCTGGAGCGTGGCCTGGAGAATGGTGGGAAGAATGGTGGGGAGTATAGCGGGGCCGAAGCGGGGGCGGCGCATGATGCGCTCGCCCGGCTGCTGGTGGGACAGGACATGGCGGAGGCGGCCGGCCATGCGCTCGCCTCCTGGCGGTTGACGCCCGCCGATCCGACCCGGCGGTCCAACCTGTGGCAGCTGCTGACCCATCTGGGCGAAGCCGGCGACATCGCCCGTTTCCAGGGCCGCGACGACTGCGTCGGACTGGTGGCGCTGGGCAACGCGCTGCGCCGCGACGGACAGGGGCTGCGCGCCGAGCGTGCCTACCGCCGGGCGTTGGACCTGTATCCGGAGGTCTCCTTCACGCTGAGCCGGCTGGCCTGCCTGTGCGCCGAACAGCATCGGCTGGAGGAGGCCGACGCCCTGTTCCTCCAGGCGGCGGAGCGCCACGGCGGACGCGATGCCGTCACCCGCACCGCTCCGGCCTTCCTGGCATCCCTGCGCGAGGGGCCGGCGCCCGCCGGCATCCGCGCGACACTTGCCGAAGGCCGGGCAAGCGCCGACCGGCCGCTGGTGGTCTACGCATCCTGCGACGCGGTTTATGCCCGCAAGTTCCTGCCGACCATGGTGCGGTCCATCGTCGAGGACAGCGGCCTGGACTGCGCCATCGCCCTGCACCTGATCAATCCCGACGCGGAGGCCGAGACGACGGTGGCGTCCCTGACCGCCGCCCATGGCGCCGGCCGCTTCATCATCCTGCGCGAGACCATCGACCTGACGCCGCTGGGCGACACTGCCAAGACCTATTACGCCTGCAGCCGTTTCCTGGTTCTGCCCGACCTGCTGGCCCGCTGGAAGCGGCCGGTGCTGATGCTGGACGTCGACCTGCTGGCGATCCGCGACCTGAACCCGCTGCTGGCGACCTCCGCCCACTCGGACCTGGGCATGATGAGCCATGCGCTGAAACGGCTGGACATCTGGAGCCTGCTCTACGCCGACGTGCTGCACATCCGACCGACCATGGGGGCGTGGCACTTCCTCGACCTGACCCGGCGCTACATCCGCCACTTCCTGGACCGCGGCATGCCGGTCTGGTTCCTCGACCAGGCGGCGCTCGCCGCCGTGCATCTGGCGGGCTTCACGACACAAGCCGCACCGCGCCTGACCGTCTATCCAGCCGACATCCACAGCAGCACGGTGATGGTCGACGGTGAGGGCCGCTATTGGACCGATGACAGCGCCTATTTCTATTCGGTCCGCGCCACCGGCGGCGGCCAGCACGCGGTGGACCGGCTGAAGCGCCGGGCCGGCACCACCGCCGACCTGAAGCCCAGCTGATCTCGGGGCGCGCCGGCCGGCCTCAGCGAATCCAGCCCATCGCCCGGAAGCGGTCGAGGTTGTCGCGCACCAGCCGGGGATGGCGGTCGAGCGGCACGACCTCGTATTCGCCGCGAGCGCCGGGTGCGCCTTCGGGAAGGGTGCCGCCACCGTCGAGGAAGCTGGCGACGCCGGCCATGTTGCCTTCGCCGAAGGACTGCGCATGCTCCTGGTGGGCATAGGCGTTCAGCTTGGCGGCGAAGCGCTTCAGATCGCCCATCCAGCTGAAATGCCAGCCGGCGTCGCGGATGAGATGGCCGATGTCCTGCTTGGCGAGATAGCGCACGGCATTGGGACCGGTCTGCCGGATGAAGCGGAAGGGGGCGGCACCGGCGGCGCGCCAGTCGCGGGCGAAGCGGTAGTTCAGCCGGTAGAAGAACAGGTCCAGTTCGGCGGTGAAGACGGTGTCGAAGGCCGGCCCGCCGCCGCGCAGCCGCTCCACCACCTCGCGCCGCAGGATCTCGTCGACGTCGGAGACGATCACCATGTCCTCGTCGCGGCAGCCGTCCAGCCCGCGCAGGATGGCGTCGCGCTGGTAGGCCTCCCGCTGCCAGGAGAAGGTGCCGACAAGCTCGTCGACCACCACGTAGCGGATCTTGTCCATGTAGGGCCGGAACCGCTCATGATGATCGCCGAAGCTCAGCGCCTTGGGCTCGCCGGAATGGGTGTGGGTCGCCTCCACCACCACGAAGCGCTCGACCACGTCGTACAGCTCCGCCAGCCGGACCTCCAGGATCTCGGCCTCGTTGAAGAAGGTGCAGCAGTCGAAGATCCGCCGGGATGCCGGTTCCGCCGGGACGGACGGCGCCGTCCCTTCGGCGAAGGGGTTGCCGGACAGCGGGAGAACGGGATTGCGCCCGAGTGCGGCCGCATAACCGACGAGGGACCGCAGGCCGAGCAGGGTGGTCCAGCGCTGCGTGCGGGTCCAATGGTCGATGCCAGGCGCCTCCAGCAGGCGTTCCATCGTCGCCGACAGGCTGTCGAAGGAGGCGCGGGCCGCCGTCTGCCCGTCCATGTCGTAGACATAGGCATAGGCGAAGCCCTTCAGGCTCTCCAGCAACTCCTCGACCACGAGATACTGCTGCGCCTGCGCCTTGCGCTCCAGCCCGATCGGGCTGTTCCACAGGTCGAAGCCCTGCTTGTGGGCCTCGATGGCCTCGCGGTAGCGCTGCCGCTCCTGCCGCAGATCTCCCAGCCAATGCATCGCGGCGGCCGCCGCCTGGCGGCGTGCCTCCGTCCGGCCGTCGCCCTGCCAGCCTTCCGCCTCAAACGTCATCCCGCGGCAGCGGGCCAGGGCCTCCGCCTGACCGGGTGGGCAGAGCTGGGCGAGCGCCCCCAGAAGAGGAGCCGCCGGCCGGTCGGAGCCCAGCCAGTCGGCAAGGGCGCGGATGCCCGCCTGAAAGGCGATATCACGCAACTGGTCGGCATGGTCGGTCCCCGGGGCGAGCCGCAGGCCGCGGGCGATCGACATCGCCGCCACCGCTCCGTCACCGTCGGCCCCCCGTTCGCACTGTCCGATGAGCAGATGCGCCTGGGGGAGTGCCGGATCGAGGATCAGCAGCAGACGGCAGGCGCGCTTGGCATCGCCGCCGCGCCCGGCATTCGCATCCTCGGTGGCGCGCTGGAGGATCATAGAAACCAGGGCTTCGCAGTTGGCGCGAAGGGGGTCGCGCGGTGCGCCATACTCCGCAAGAAGGACGAAGCGCCAGACTGCCTCCCCGAGCCGGCCGCCTCTGTAGGCTTCGCTTCCCTTCGCGAAGACGCCGGTCAGCACTGCCGTCGACAGGGCGAGCGCATCGGCATTCGCGGGGTCCCGCTGCAGGATGTGCCGCAGCCCTGCCATGGCGTGCCAATCGCGCCCCGCTTCGGCATCGATACGGGCCTGGAGAAGGCGGGGGTCTGTCATGCGGAAGGTCCTGACGACGGAATGGAGCGGCGGGATGGCTGAAACAGAGGGGCGAGGGAGCCAAGCGGGGTCCGCCAGCAGGCCGCGGCGATCGGTCGTGGGCACCGCGCCGCTCCTGCCGATGGAGTCCGAGAACGGTTGAGTCGATGCCTATGCCATGGGAAAGCAGGAGGGCGCAACCAGCTGGAATTGGCGGTGCCGCCCGAAACCATGTGATACAGTCGCCTGCACGTGGGTGAAGACATCTTGGATCGAGGCCATCGAAAGCCGGGAGATCGCTTACCAAGAAAGGTCTGGACAAAGAGAAAGGGGCGCCCTTGCGGGCGCCCCCTCCTTTTACCGTGCTTGGGCTTCAGCCCCCAGCCATCAACCGAGGTTGATGTCGGAGAGCGAGAGCACCGTGCCGTTGTACACGCCGAGCAGGCGAACCTCGGTGGCGGCCACCTGGCCGTCGCCGTTGGTGTCGACCACCTGGTACAGGCCGCTGCTGGTGCCGTTGTTGGCCAGAACCAGCGTGCTCGCACCAGCCGACGAGTTCGTCAGCGCTCCCAGGGCCGTGCGGAAGTTGGCGAGGCTGGCATCCGTCAGGCTGCCGCTGACAACCGAGGTCAGGCTCACCAGCTCGTTGGAGCTGACGTTCACGCCGTTGGTCGCCGCAGAGGCCGTCGAGAGCGAGGCATCGCCGTTCTTATCCGCAGTGGTCCGGGCCGTACCGGCCAGCTCTACTTTGTCGGTGCCCGACTGGAAGTTCGAGACCGAGATGAAGCCGGTGTTCGCGTCCAACGCCGAGATGTCGGTGAAGGACGAGTACACCACCGTGTCGGTGCCGCTGCCCGAAGCCAGGGTCAGGCTGTCGCCCGTACCGGCCTGGAAGCGGATGCCCGACCCGCTGGTCACCGTGATCGCGTCGGTGCCAGCACCGCCGACCAGCGTCTCGATGCCGGAGACCGACATCGTCACACCGGTGTCACCCAGCGTGATCACGTCGTTGCCGGTACCGCCGGTCAGGGTCTCGATGCCACGCAGCAGGACCGTGTTGCCGCCATCGCCGAGGCTGACGATGTCGGACCCGGCGCCGCCGACCAGGATCTCGATCCCGCTCTCGGCCCGCATGGTGACGCCGGTGTCGCCCAGGATCACCAGGTCGCTGCCAGCCCCACCGATCATGGTGTCGATGCCGCGGGTGATGACGGTGTTGCCCGCCGCACCCAGGGTCACGACGTCCGAACCGGTGCCGCCGACCAGGAACTCAACGCCCGAGGCCGTCATCGTCACGCCGGCCGGACCGGTGAAGACGATGTCGGTGTTGGCGCCACCGACCAGGGTCTCGACGCCCGATACGGTGACCGCGTTCGGGGTGTCGCCCAGCGTGATCACGTCAGTGCCCACGCCGCCGATCAGGGTCTCGACCGCACGGGTCAGCAGGGTGCTGCCCGAGGTGCCGAGGCTGACGACGTCGGTGGCCGCACCGCCGACCAGGATCTCGATGCCCGAACCCAGCGCCATGGTGACGCCGGTATCGCCCAGGAACACCAGATCGCTGCCCGCACCGCCCGACAGGGTGTCGATGCCGCGGACGGTGGTGGTTGTGCCGCCCGCCCCCAGGGTCACGGCATCCGAACCGGTGCCGCCGACCAGGAACTCGACACCCGAAACCGTCATCGTGACGCCGGCCGTGCCAGTGAAGACGACATCGGTGTTCGCACCGCCGGTCAGGGTGTCGATGCCCGTCACGGTGAGGGTGTTCGGCGTGTCGCCGAGCGTGATGACGTCGCTGCCGACGCCGCCGATCAGGGTTTCGATGCCGCGGGTCAGCAGGGTCGTACCCTGAGTGCCGATGGTCACCACGTCGCTGCCGGCGCCGCCAACGAGGATCTCGATGCCCGTACCCAGGTTCAGGGTGTTGCCGGTGTCGCCCAGGATCACCAGGTCGGACCCCGCACCGCCGATCAGCGTGTCGATGTTGCGGATGGTGGTGGTGGTGCCGGCCGCCCCCAGCGTCAAGACGTCGGTGCCGGCGCTGCCGATGACGAAGTCCGCACCCGAGACGGTGAGGGTAGACCCAGCCGAGCCGGTGAGGATTACCTCAAGGCCGATGCCGCCGATCACCGTCTCGATGCCGATCGCCAGCAGCGTGCCGCCGGCCGTACCGATCGTCACGACATCGGTCCCGGCCCCGCCAAGCAACGTCTCGACACCCGACACCACCAGCGTGTTGCCGATCGAGCCGAGGGTGATGAGATCATTGCCGAGACCACCGACGATGGTCTCGAACAGGGAGACCATCGCCGTGTTGCCGGTGTCGCCCAGCGTCAGGACGTCGACACCGCTGTTGCCGGTCAGGGTCTCGATGCCGCGCAGCAGCAGGGTGTTGCCGCCATCGCCCAGCGTCACCGCGTCGCTGCCTGCCCCGCCGACCAGGATCTCCAGCCCCGACACCAGCAGCGTGTTGCCGGCCGGGCCGAGATAGACCACGTCGGTCCCGCTCGACCCGGTCAGCGTCTCCAGCCCGGAGACCTGCAGCGTGTTGCCGCTGGTGCCCGACACCCGGTTCATGTCCGCCGCACTGTCGAAGCCGGCGGTGGCCAGCGTCACGATGTCCAGCCCGGCCCCGCCGGTCAGCGTCTCCAGCTGAGAGGCCAGCAGCGTGTTGCCGCCGCTGCCCAGCGTGATCGCATCGAGCGCGAAGCCGCCGACCAGCGTCTCCAGGTTCGAGGCCACCATGGTCGAGCCGCGGTTGCCGATGGTGATGGCGTCCAGCCCGGTCCCGCCGGTCAGCGTCTCCAGCATGCGCAGCAGCGTGGTGTTGCCGCCGTCGCTGAGAGTGACGATGTCCGAGCCGGCGTTGCCGACCAGGATCTCCAGCCCGGCGATCAGCAGGGTGGAGCCGCCGCCAAGCTCACCGACCACCGCCACGTCCGAGCCGGAACTGCCGATCAGCGTCTCCAGCAGGTTGGCAACGAAGGTGCCGCCGCCCTCCGACAGGTGGACGACGTCGCGCCCGCTGTTGCCGGTGACGGACTCAATGCCGATGATCCGCACCGTCGTGCCGCCGGTGCCCAGCGTCACCGCATCCAGCCCGGACCCACCGATCAGCGTCTCCACCGCCACGGTCGAGATCGTGCTGCCGCCGGACCCCAGCGTCACCACGTCCACACCGGCCCCGCCAAGCAACGTCTCGACACCCGACACCGCCAGCGTGTTGCCGGTCGGCCCGAGAAGGATGGTGTCGACACCGGTGCCGCCGATGATGCTTTCGAACAGGGACACCGTCGCGGTGTTGCCGGTGTCGCCCAACGTCAGCACGTCGACACCGCTGTTGCCGGTCAGCGTCTCGATGCCGCGCAGCAGCACGGTGTTGCCGCCGTCGCCCAGCGTCACAGCGTCGTTGCCAGCGCTGCCGACCAGGATCTCCAACCCGGACACCAGCAGCGTGTTGCCGGCCGGGCCGAGATAGACCACGTCGGTCCCGCTCGACCCGGTCAGCGTCTCCAGGCCGGAGACCAGCAGCGTGTTGCCGCTGGTGCCCGACACCCGGTTCATGTCCGCCGCACTGTCGAAGCCGGCGGTGGCCAGCGTCACGATGTCCAGCCCGGCCCCGCCGGTCAGCGTCTCCAGCTGAGAGGCCAGCAGCGTGTTGCCGCCGCTGCCCAGCGTGATCGCATCGAGCGCGAAGCCGCCGACCAGCGTCTCCAGGTTCGAGGCCACCATGGTCGAGCCGCGGTTGCCGATGGTGATGGCGTCCAGCCCGGTCCCGCCGGTCAGCGTCTCCAGCATGCGCAGCAGCGTGGTGTTGCCGCCGTCGCTGAGAGTGACGATGTCCGAGCCGGCGTTGCCGACCAGGATCTCCAGCCCGGCGATCAGCAGGGTGGAGCCGCCGCCAAGCTCACCGACCACCGCCACGTCCGAGCCGGAACTGCCGATCAGCGTCTCCAGCAGGTTGGCAACGAAGGTGCCGCCGCCCTCCGACAGGTGGACGACGTCGCGCCCGCTGTTGCCGGTGACGGACTCAATGCCGATGATCCGCACCGTCGTGCCGCCGGTGCCCAGCGTCACCGCATCCAGCCCGGACCCACCGATCAGCGTTTCCACCGCCACCGTCGAGATCGTGCTGCCGCCAGACCCCAGCGTCACCACGTCCACACCGGCCCCGCCGACCAGCGTCTCCAGCTGCGACACCGCCAGCGTGTTGCCGTTCGGCCCGAGAAGGATAGCGTCGACACCGGTGCCGCCGATGATGCTTTCGAACAGGGACACCGTCGCGGTGTTGCCGGTGTCGCCCAGCAACAGCAGATCGGTGCCGGCGCTGCCGGTCAGCGTCTCGATGCCGCGCAGCAGGACGGTGTTGCCGCCGTCGCCCAGCGTCACGGCGTCGTTGCCAGCGCCGCCGACCAGGATTTCCAGCCCGGACACCAGCAGCGTGTTGCCGGACGCTCCAAGATAGACCACGTCCGACCCGCTGGAGCCGATCAGCGTCTCCAGGCCGGAGACCTGCAGCGTGTTGCCGCTGGTGCCCGACACCCGGTTCATGTCCGCCGCACTGTCGAAGCCGGCGGTGGCCAGCGTCACGATGTCCAGCCCGGCCCCGCCGGTCAGCGTCTCCAGCTGAGAGGCCAGCAGCGTGTTGCCGCCGCTGCCCAGCGTGATCGCATCGAGCGCGAAGCCGCCGACCAGCGTCTCCAGGTTTGAGGCCACCATGGTCGAGCCGCGGTTGCCGATGGTGATGGCGTCCAGCCCGGTCCCGCCGGTCAGCGTCTCCAGCATGCGCAGCAGCGTGGTGTTGCCGCCGTCGCTGAGTGTGACCACGTCCGAGCCGGCGTTGCCGACCAGGATCTCCAGCCCGGCGATCAGCAGGGTGGAGCCGCCGCCAAGCTCGCCGACCACCGCCACGTCCGAGCCGGAACTGCCGATCAGCGTCTCCAGCAGGTTGACGACGAAGGTGCCGCCGCCGTCCGACAGCTGGACGACGTCGCGCCCGCTGTTGCCGGTGACGGACTCGATGCCGATGATCCGCACCGTCGTGCCGCCGGTGCCCAGCGTCACCGCATCCAGGCCGCTGCCGCCAATCAGCGTTTCCACCGCCACGGTCGAGATCGTGCTGCCGCCGGACCCCAGCATCACCACGTCCAGACCAGCCCCGCCCCACAGCGTCTCGACACCCGACACCGCCAGCGTGTTGCCGGCGTTGTCCAGGGTGACGCGATCGTTACCCACGCTGCCGATGATGGTTTCGAACAGTCCGATCTGCATCGGGCCGCCGTCGTTCAGCAGCGTCACCACATCGGTGCCGCTGTTGCCGGTCAGCGTTTCGATGTTGCGGAGAGCCAGCGTGTTGCCGCCGGAGGCGAAGAAGACGGAATCGTTGCCGGAACCGCCCGTCAGCGTCTCGATGGAGGACACGAACAGCGTGTTGCCGGCGTTCCCCAACGCGGCGATGTCGGTACCCTGGCCGCCCAGAAGGGTTTCCAGACCTGAGACGACCACCGTGCCGCCACTCTGCGCCAGCGTGACGACGTCGGTGCCGGCACCGCCGGTCAGTGTCTCGATGGCATTGACCAGCAGAGTGATGCCCGCGGTCCCGAAGATGACGACCTCGTTGCCGGCGCTGCCGGTCAGCGTCTCCAGCAGTTCGACCTTCATGGTGACGCCGTTGCCGGCCAGCGTCACGATATCCGTGCCGGCACCGCCGATGAGGGTGTCGATGGCGCCGACCAACATCGTGGAACCGGCACCCGCCAGCACCAGCACGTCCGATCCCTGCTCGCCGACGATGGTTTCGATGGCGGAGACGAACAGCGTGCTTCCAACGGTGCCCAGCGTCAGCAGGTCGGTGCCCACGGTGCCGACGATGCTCTCGATCGACGAGAGGAACAGCGTCGAACCGGCCGTTCCACCCAGCGTGATCACGTCGGTGCCGCTTCCGCCGAGCAGGCTTTCCACCGCGGTGACGGCCAGGGTGTTTCCGGCGGTGCCGAGCGACACCACGTCGATCCGGCTGCTGCCGGTCAGCGACTCAAGCGCCGAAACCAGCATGGTGCCGCCGGCGGTGCCGATGGCGACGATATCGGTACCGGCCCCGCCCAGCAGGGTTTCAAGCCCATGGACCAGCAGGGTGCTGCCGAAGCCGCCGACCAGCGAAACCAGATCGACCGCCATGTTGCCGGTGATGGTCTCGAACAGGCCGACCGCGACGGTGCTGCCGGTGCTGTCCAGCAGCAGGACATCGTTGCCGGCGTCGCCGATCAGCGTTTCGACCGACCGCTGCGCCAGGGTGTTGCCCAGGGTGTTGGCGAACATCACCACATCGATGCCGGTCCCGCCGGTCAGGGTCTCGATCCCGGCGGTGTAGACGGTGCTGCCGGCATCCAGGAGCGTCACCACATCGGTGCCGACACCGCCCAGAAGCGTCTCCACGCCGCTCACCAGCAGCGTTCCGCCGGCGGTGCCCAGCGTGACCCAGTCCTTGCCGGTGCCGCCCAGAAGCGTTTCCACATTGGACAGCAGCAGTGTCGTTCCCACGGTCGCGCCGATGCTGATGACGTCGGTGCCGTCGGACGCGATCAGGGTCTCCAGCGCGGAGATCTCGACCGTGTTGCCGGCCGTGCCCAAGGTGATGACGTCGGTGCCGGCGTTGCCAAGGATGGTGCTGTACTGGGCCAGGGTGATCGTCGTGCCGCTGGTGCTGGCGACCGGATAGACCAGGGACGGCGCGTTGGCGTTGGTCACCGCGGCATAGGTCAGAACCGCGTTGTTGGCGTTGGTGTCGCGGATCGTGCTGGTGTTCAGCGCCAGTCCGTTGGCGGCGGCTGTCACGCCGTCCGCGTCTACGTCGCCCGGCTGAACGATGTAGCGATAGGTCGCGTACGACCCGAAACTTTCCACGAAGGTGGCCTGACGCGTGGTGGTCCCAACGGTCAGGGCCAGGGTGGAATCCGTCCCGGTGTAGACGACGATGTCGCTGAAGTTGACCTCGATCGAGATCTCGGCCCCCAGCGCGTACGGCCCATCGCTGATGACCACGCTGGTCACCGTCGGCGGCGTCGCGCTGATGGTGACCACCAGCGCCGCGGACGCGACGGAGGTGTTGCCGACGCTGTTGATCTGCGTGGCTGTCAACGTATGGTCGCCGTCTGCCAGCGACGCTCCCGCGGTTATGGTCCACAACCCGCTGCTGTCGGCGGTGACGGTGCCCAGCGCGGTCGTGGCGTCATAGAGCACCACGGTGGCGTTGGCACCGGCCGTGCCGACCAGCGCCGGCTGCCTCACGCCGGTGATCCGGTCGGTGTTGCTGAGACCGCTGTCGGAGTCCGGGGTGAGCGCCAGACCGGTCGGCGCGCCGGGTGCGGTGGTGTCGACGGTGACGGTCAGGCCGGCCGACGCCGTGGAGGTATTGCCCGCCACGTCCACCGCCGTCGCGGTCAGCGTGTGGTCGCCGTTGCCCAGTGTGGCGCTGGTGATCAACCAGACGCCGCTGCCGTTCGCCGTGCCGGTCCCCGCGACGGCGGTGCCGTCATAGAGGGTGACGACGCTGCTCGCTTCCGCCGTGCCGGTGACGGTCGGCGTGACGATGTTGGTGAGGCGGTCCGTGTTGCTCGACCCGCTGTCCGAGCCGGCAGTCAGAGCGAGCCCGGTCGGCCCCGCGGTCGTGCTGTCGATGGTGACGGTCAGGCCGGTGGAGGCGGTCGAGCTGTTGCCCGCCACATCCACCGCCGTCGCGGTCAGCGTGTGCCCACCGTCGCTCAGGGTGGCGCTGGTGATCGACCAGACGCCGCTGCCATTGGCCGTGCCGGTGCCGGCGACGACGGTGCCGTCATAGAGGGTGACGACGCTGTTCGCCTCCGCCGTGCCGGTGATGGTCGGGGCAACGACCTTGGTGAGGCGATCGCTGTTGCTCGTCCCGCTGTCCGAGCCGGCGGTCAACGCCAGACCGGTTGGCGCGGCGGTCGTCGTATCGATGGTGACGGTCAGACCAGTCGACGCGGTGGAGGTGTTGCCTGCCACATCCACTGCGGTCGCGGTCAGCGTGTGCCCGCCACTGCTCAGGGTCGAACTGACGATCGACCAGACACCGCTGCCGTCGGCGGTGCCGGTGCCAGCAACCGCAGTCCCGTCATAGAGCGTGACGACGCTGCTCGCTTCCGCCGTGCCGGTGACGGTCGGAGTGACGACATTGGTGATGCGGTCGCTGTTGCTCGATCCACTGTCCGAGCCGACAGTCAGCGCCAGACCGGTCGGCGCGGCGGTGGTGGTGTCGATGGTGACGGTCAGGTCGGTGGAGGCGGTCGAGCTGTTGCCCGCCACATCCACCGCGCTCGCGGTCAGCGTGTGCCCGCCACTGCCGAGCACGGCGCTGGTGATCGTCCAGACGCCGCTGCCGTTGGCGGTGCCGGTGCCGACGGCGGTGACACCATCGTACAGCGTGACGACGCTGTTGGCCTCTGCCGTGCCGGTGACGGTGGGAGCGGTAACGTTGGTGAGATGATCGCTGTTGCTCGATCCACTGTCCGAGCCGGCAGTCAGAGCGAGCCCGGTCGGCGCCACGGTCGTGGTGTCGATGGTGACGGTCAGGCCGGTGGAGGCGGTCGAGCTGTTGCCCGCCACATCCACCGCCGTCGCGGTCAGCGTGTGGGCGCCGCTGCTCAGCGTGGCACTGGTGATCGACCAGACACCGCTGCCATTGGCTGTGCCGGTGCCTGCGACGGCGGCGCCGTCATAGAGGGTGACGACGCTGTTGGCTTCCGCCGTGCCGGTGACGGTCGGGGCAACGACCTTGGTGAGGCGATCGCTGTTGCTCGTCCCGCTGTCCGAGCCGGCGGTCAACGCCAGACCGGTTGGCGCGGCGGTCGTCGTATCGATGGTGACGGTCAGACCAGTCGACGCGGTGGAGGTGTTGCCTGCCACATCCACTGCGGTCGCGGTCAGCGTGTGCCCGCCACTGCTCAGGGTCGAACTGACGATCGACCAGACACCGCTGCCGTCGGCGGTGCCGGTGCCAGCAACCGCAGTCCCGTCATAGAGCGTGACGACGCTGCTCGCTTCCGCCGTGCCGGTGACGGTCGGAGTGACGACATTGGTGATGCGGTCGCTGTTGCTCGATCCACTGTCCGAGCCGACAGTCAGCGCCAGACCGGTCGGCGCGGCGGTGGTGGTGTCGATGGTGACGGTCAGGTCGGTGGAGGCGGTCGAGCTGTTGCCCGCCACATCCACCGCCGTCGCGGTCAGCGTGTGCCCACCGTCGCTCAGGGTGGCGCTGGTGATCGACCAGACGCCGCTGCCATTGGCCGTGCCGGTGCCGGCGACGACGGTGCCGTCATAGAGGGTGACGACGCTGTTCGCCTCTGCCGTGCCGGTGACGGTGGGAGCGGTAACGTTGGTGAGACGATCGCTGTTGCTCGTCCCGCTGTCCGAGCCCAAGGCCAGGGCCAAGCCGGTCGGCGCCGCGGTTGTGGTGTCGATGGTGACGGCAAGCCCGGTGGAAGCGGTGGAGGTGTTGCCTGCCGCATCCACCGCCGTTGCGGTCAACGTGTGATCGCCGCCGGCCAACGTGGTGCTGGTGATCGACCAAACGCCGCTGGCGCTGGCCGCGCCGGTGCCAGCAACCGCAGTCCCGTCATAGAGCGTGACGACGCTGTTGGCCTCTGCCGTGCCGGTGACGGTGGGAGCGGTAACGTTGGTGATGCCGTCGCTGGCGCTCGACCCGCTGTCTGAGCCGGCGGCCAGTGCCAGAGTGTCCGGCGCACCGGGGGCGGTGGTGTCGATGGTGATCGCCAGCCCGGTGGAAGCGGTGGAGCTGTTGCCCGCGGCATCCACCGCCGTTGCGGTCAACGTGTGATCGCCGCTGCCCAGCGTGGCACTGGTGATCGACCACCCCCCGCTGCCGTCGGCGGTGCCGGTGCCAGCAACCGCAGTCCCATCATAGAGGGTGACGATGCTGTTGGCCTCCGCCAGACCGGTGACGGTCGGGGCGGCGACGTTGGTCACGCGGTCTGAGTTGCTCGACCCGCTGTCCGAACCGGCGGCCAGTGCCAGAGTGTCCGGCGCACCGGGGGCGGTGATATCGATGGTGATCGTAAGGCCGGTGAATGCTTGCGACGTGTTGCCGGCCACATCGATTGCCAGAGCCGACAAGCTGTGAGTGCCGTCGCCACGGGCGGACGCCGTGACGGTCCAGGCACCGGCCGAATCAGCCGTGGCCTGACCGATCAGGCTGGTTCCTTCATAAAGCAGGACCGTGCTTCCGGCCTCCGCCGTGCCGGTCACCGTCGGCGCCACCGCATTGGTGATGCCGTCCCCCGACGTTCCGCTGTCGGACGCCGCCGCCAGGGCAACGCCCGAGGGAGTGGCGGAGGTGGTGTCGATGCTCAGCACCAGTGCGGACGACGCTTCGCTGGTGCTGCCGGCGGCATTGATCGTGCGCGCGGTCAGGGTGTGTGCGCCATCCGGCAGCGTGCCGGTGGTGACCGACCACAAGCCGGACGCATCCGCCGTCACCGTGCTGACGGCGGTGGCGCCGTCGAAGAGTGTGACGACGCCGTTGGCTTGCGCGGTGCCGGACAATGTCGGCGTGGTGACGCGCGTAATCCCGTCGCCCGCCACGCCACTGTCGGAGGCCGCCGCCAGCACCGGGGTCGACGGGGTGGTGGGCACCGACGCGTCGATGGTAACCGTCAGCGAGGAGGAGGAGCCGAGGAACGTGCCTCCCGACACGGCGGTTGCGTAGACATTGTGCGCGCCGCCGGACAGCGTGGTCGTGGTGATCGACCAAACGCCGTTGACATCGGCGGTGCCGGTCCCGGCAATGACCGTCCCTTCGTACAAGGTGATGACGCTGCCCGCCTCGGCGGTGCCGGTGAGCGTCGGCGTCACCACATTGGTGAGGCGGTCGCCCACGGTGCCGCTGTCGGATCCCTGGTCCAGCTGCGGCGTGGAGGGAGCGCCTTGCAGCGGATTGCCGATGGTGACCACCAGATCGGCGGACACGGTGCTGGTGTTGCCGGCGAGATCGACGCTCCGCGCGGTGAGGGCGTGGGGCCCCACCCCCAGTTCCGGCGAGACGATCGACCAGCTGCCGGCACCGGTGACGGTCGTGGTGCCGAGCAGATTGCTGCCTTCGAACAGCGACAGCACCGAGTTCGCCTCGGCCGTGCCGCTGATCGTCGGCGTCCGCTCGCCGCCCGACACCGGGCTGAATGCCAGGCCGGTGGGGGCGGTCGGTGCCGTCGCATCCACCGTCACCGTCAGCGCCGTGGAGGCGGTGGAGGTGTTGCCGGCCACGTCGACCGCCTGCGCGGTCAAGGTATGAGCGCCGTCGGCCAGCGACGAACTGGTGAGCGACCACAGGCCTGCGGCATCCGCCGTCACCGTGCCGATGGCGGTGGCGCCGTCATACAGCGTCACCACACCGTTCGCCTCGGCCGTGCCATTGACCGTGGGGGTGGTGACCCTCGTGTTGCGGTCGCTGTCGCTCGCCCCGCTGTCCGAGCCGAGCGCCAGCGCCAGACCGCCGGGCGTGGCCGAGGTCGTGTCGACGGTGATCGCGAGACCGGTGGAGGCCGTGGACGTGTTCCCGGCCAAATCCACCGCAATCGTGCTCAGCGTGTGTCCGCCGGCGCCAAGCGTGGCGCTGGTGATCGACCACACCCCGCTGCCGTTGGCGGTGCCGCTGCCTGCGATGGCAGTGCCGTCATAGAGCGTCACGACGCTGTTGGCTTCCGCCGTGCCGGTCACCGTCGGGGCAACGACATTGGTGATGCCGTCGCTGGCGCTCGACCCGCTGTCCGAGCCGGCGGCCAGGGCCAAGCCGGTCGGCGCACCAGGTGCGGTGGTGTCGATGGTGATCGCCAGTCCGGTCGAAGCGGTGGAGGTATTGCCCGCCACATCGACTGCCTTTGCGGTCAGCGTGTGCCCGCCACTGCCGAGAGCGGCGCTGGTGATCGACCAGACGCCGCTGCCATTGGCGGCGCCGGCGCCGACGATGACCGTGCCGTCATAGAGGGTGACGACGCTGTTGGCCTCTGCCGTGCCGGTGACGGTCGGGGCGATAACGTTGGTGATGCCGTCGCTGCTGCTCGATCCACTGTCCGAGCCGGCGGCCAGGGACAAGCCGGTCGGCGCGGCAATCGTGCTGTCGATGGTGACTGCCAGCCTGGTGGAGGCGGTGGAGGTGTTGCCTGCCACATCCACCGCGGTCGCAGTCAGCGTGTGGTCGCCACCGGCGAGCGTGGCGCTGGTGATGCTCCAACTTCCGTTGGCGGTGGCCGTGCCGGTGCCAACAGCCGTGCCGTTGTCGTAGAGGGTGACGACCGAATTCGCTTCGGCAGCACCGGTGACGGTGGGAGCGACGACCTTGGTGATGCCGTCGCTGCTGCTCGATCCGCTGTCCGATCCGGCGGCCAGCGTCAGATCGGTCGGTGCCGCGATCGTCGTATCGATGGTGACGGTCAGCCCGGCCGACGCTGTGGAGCTGTTGCCCGCCGCATCCACCGCGATCGCGCTCAGCGTGTGTCCGCCGGCGCCAAGCGTGGCGCTGGTGATCGACCACACCCCGCTGCCATTCGCCGTGCCAGTACCGACAACCGCGGTGCCGTCATAGAGGGTGACGGCGCTGTTCGCTTCCGCCGTGCCGGTCACGGTGGGTGCGGCGACGTTGATGAGGCGGTCCGTGCTGCTCGACCCGCTGTCCGAGCCGGCCGCCAGGGCAAGTCCGGTCGGGACGCCCGGTGCGGTCGTGTCGATGGTGACGGTCAGGTCGGTGGACGCCGTGGAGGTGTTGCCCGCCACATCCACCGCCTTTGCGGTCAGCGTGTGGTCGCCGCTGCCAAGCGCGGCGCTGGTGATCGACCACACCCCGCTGCCGTCCGCTGTGCCGGTGCCGGCGATGGCGATGGCGTCATAGAGCGTGACGACGCTGTTGGCCTCTGCGGTGCCGGTCACCGTCGGGGCAACGACCTTGGTGAGGCGGTCGCTGGCACTCGACCCGCTGTCCGACCCGGCCGCCAGGGCCAGTCCGGTCGGCGCCACGGTCGTGGTGTCGATGGTGACGGTCAGAGCGCTGGAGGCCGTCGAGCTGTTGCCCGCCACGTCCACCGCGACTGCGCTCAGCGTATGGTTGCCGCTGCCGAGCGTGGTGCTGGTGATCGACCAGACGCCGCTGCCGTTGGCGGTGCCGCTGCCTGCGATGGCGGTGCCGTCATAGAGGGTGACGACGCTGTTGGCCTCCGCCGTGCCGGTGATGGTCGGGGCGATAACGTTGGTGATGCCGTCGCTGCTGCTCGATCCGCTGTCCGACCCTGCGGCCAAAGCGAGCCCGGGCGGGACAGCCGGAGCGGTGGTGTCGATGGTGATCGTCAGACCGCTGGAGGCCGTGGAGCTGTTGCCGGCCGCGTCCAGTGCGGTGGCGGTCAACGTGTGCCCACCATCGCCGAGGGTGGCACTGGTGATCGACCACACGCCGCTGCCGTCCGCCGTGCCGGCGCCAGCAACCGCAGTCCCGTCATAGAGCGTGACGACGCTGTTGGCCTCTGCGGTGCCGGTCACCGTCGGAGCGATAACGTTGGTGATGCCGTCGCTGCCGCTCAATCCGGTATCCGAGCCGGCCGCCAGGGCAAGACCGGTCGGCGCGGCGGTCGTGATGTCGATGGTGATCGCCAGTCCGGTGGAGGCGGTGGAGGTGTTGCCCGCCACATCCACCGCGCTCGCGGTCAGCGTGTGATCGCCGCTGCCGAGCGTGGCGCTGGTGATCGACCAGACGCCGCTGCCGTTCGTCGTGCCGGCGCCGGCCATGGCGGTGCCGTCGTAGAGCGTGACGACGCTGTTCGCCTCCGCCGTGCCGGTCACCGTCGGGGCAACGACCTTGGTGAGGCGGTCGCTGCCGCTCGATCCGGTATCCGAACCCGCAGCCAGCGCCAGACCGGTCGGCGCGGCCGTCGTGGTGTCGATGGTGACGGTCAGAGCGCTGGACGCCGTGGAGGTGTTCCCCGCCACGTCCACCGCGACCGCGCTCAGCGTATGGTCGCCGCCGCCCAGCGTGGCGCTGGTGATCGACCACACGCCGCTGCCGTTGGCCGTGCCGGTGCCTGCGATGGCCGTGCCGTCATAGAGCGTGATGACGCTGGTGGCCTCCGCCGTGCCGGTCACGGTCGGGGCGGCGATGTTGGTCAGGCGGTCCGTGCTGCTCGAGCCGCTGTCCGATCCGGCGGCCAGCACCAAGCCGGTCGGGGCGACGATCGTGCTGTCGATGGTGACCGTCAATCCCGTCGACGAGGTGGCCGTGTTGTTTGCCGTGGTCACGGCGACCGCAATCAGGGTGTGCGTCCCCTCGCTGAGCGTGCTGGAGATCGCCCAGGTGCCGTTCGAGGACGCCGTGCCGCTGGCCAGCACCGTCCCCCCGTCATACAGGGTGACGACGCTGTCGGCCTCGGCCGCACCCGTGAAGGTCGGGGTCGTGACGTTGGTGATGCCGTCGCCGACGGTGCCCCCGTCGGACGCGGCATCGAGGAAGGGTCCGGTCAGGGAGCTTTGGGTCAGCGTGATGCTGTCGCCGGAAATCGAAAAATTGCCCGGCGTGTAAAGACCGTCCAACGTGATGATCCGGGTGGCCGCACCGGTGGTGCCCGCGGTGTTGATGTAGAGCGTCGTCACCCCTCCGGAGGAGGAGAGCTGGATCGACCCCGCGGCGACGGCGGTTCCGTTGCCGGTGGTGACCGGCCCGCTCAGGGTGGCGCCGATGACGCGAAGGACGTCGTCGTTGCCGAAACCGTTGACCGCGCTGGTGCCGGCGACGGTGGAGTCGAAGGCGAACACATCCCGGCCAGCACCACCGGTCAGCGTTTCGATGCCCATGGCGAGGATCGTGTTGCCGGAGGACCCCAGCGTGATCACGTCCACGCCCGCTCCACCGACCAGGGTTTCCAGCCCCGACACGGCGATGGTGTTGCCGCCGCCGCTCAATGTGACGAGGTCCAGGCCGAGGTTGCCGACCAGCGTCTCGATCCCGGCGGCCAGCAGGGTGTTGCCGGCACTGCCCAGCGTCACGACATCGATGTCGGCACCGCCGGTCAGCGTCTCCAGCCCGGCCGCCAGGATCGTGCTCCCGCCCGACGACAGCACCACCACATCGCGGCCCGTGCTGCCGATCAGGGTTTCGACCCCACTGACCCGGATGCTGTTGCCCGCCGTCCCGCCAAGCGTGAGCACATCGATGCCGACGCCGCCGACCACCGTCTCGATGGCGCTGACCGACAGCGTTCCACCCGCGGAGCCGAGCATCAGCAGGTCGCTGTTTCCGCCGCCGAGGACGGTTTCGAGATTGGAAACCGATACGGTGTTGCCCGCCGAACCCTGGAGAAGGATCGCATCGGTGCCGGCGCCGCCGATCAGCGTTTCGAGGCCGACCGCCAGCATGGTGTTGCCGGCGCTGCCCAGCGTGACGACGTCCGTGCCGGTACCGCCGAACAGCGTCTCGAGCCACGATGCGAACACCGTGTTGTAGGCTTCCGTCAGGATGATGACGTCGGTACCGCTGTCCAGGCCCTGGATCGTCTCGATCAGCGACAGCGTCGTGGTGTTCCCGCCGCCCAGCAAGCCGACCACATCGACGCCCGCGCTACCCGTCAGCGTCTCGACCGCGCCGACGGCGATGGTGCTTCCACCGATGGCCGTCAGCAGATCCTTCCCGGCGCCACCGACGATCGTCTCCACGCCGCTGACCCGCATCGTGTTGCCGGTGCTGCCCAGCATGATGAGATCCAGACCGCCGCCGCCGAGGAAGGTTTCGATGGCGCTCAACTGGATGGTGATACCGCTGGTGTCGGTGCGGATGATGTCCAGGTCGGCGGAGCCGGTCAGCGTCTCGATCCCCGACACCCACATGCTCTGGCCGGTGGTGAAACTGTTGCCACTGCCGAACATCGTGACGCGGTCCTGCCCCGTGGAGCCGACGAGCGTCTCGATCCCGCTGATCTGCACGGTGGAGCCGTCATCGATCAGCGCAAGAAAGTCCTGAGAACTGACGGTCACACCCACATAGCGGGCGCCATACACGGTCTCGACCTGCGAGACCGCCAACGTCAGGGGCAAACTGAACAGATTGGAGCCACCGGGCTTCGACGGATCGGCAGTGGACTGCTCGTAGTGGCCGAAATTGAGCCCTGCCATAACGTCGTTTCCGGACGTTCCGATCAGGGTATCCACGCCCATGGTGCTGACCGTGGCGCCGCCGACGTCGGCGAGGATGTAGACGTCCTTGCCGATGCCGCCGGCCAACTGCTCCACGCTCGAAACCAGAACCGTCGAGCCGTAGCCTTTGACCTGGACGATCATGTCATTGAGAGTGCTGCCAATGATCGTTTCGTAGAGATCGATGCGAATCGTGTTGCCGATGGTGGCGTTGGTATTCGTCATGACCATGACGTCGGTGCCGGTGTTGCCGAACACCGTGTCGAGCATCGACACCCTGATGGTCGAACCTTCGGTCTGATCGATATAGATCGTGTTGGCCGACGCTCCGCCTATCAGGGTTTCCACCCCGGTGACGTGCATCGTACTGACCACACTGGTGCCGAATTTTACGGTTCCGACATCCTTGCTCATATCGACAACGTCGTTACCGGCCGTGCCGATAAGGGTTTCGACCGCGCCGATTATGGTTGTGGTTCCGTCCGTTCCGAGCAACTTGACATAGTCTTGGAAATTGGTGACACCGCCAAGGATGGCATCCACCCCCGAGACGGCCAGGCTGAGGGGGTTTGACGCACCGTTTCCGGAGATCAGATCGAAGCCGCTGTTGCCGATCAGCGTATCGATGAGGGACACGAGCATCGTCGTGCCCACGGTCGAAGAGAGTTGGGCGACTTCCACACCCGTACTGCCGATCAGCGTGGAAAGATCCTGAATGCTGATCGTGGTGCCGGCGCCGCCGAGGAAGATCACTTCCGTTCCTGAGCCGCCGATGATCGTCTCCACCAGCGACACCAGCATGGTGCTGCCGGTGGTGGCGGAGACAGTGCCGAAAGAGACCACGTCCTTCGCCGTGCTGCCGACAAGGGTGTCGATCCAGTCCAGCCGGATCGTGTTGCCGCCGGTTCCCACCAGAATGATGTCTTCGAGCGCAAGCTTCGAGGTTCCGGTCAGCGTCTCGATCAGCGAGACCGCCATCGTCGCCCCGTAGGTCGAGCCGTAGATCACATCGTTGCCCGAACCGCCGATCAGCGTATCCAGCAAGCTCACCATGGTGGTGTTGCCGCCGCTGCCGAGGGTGATGAGGTCGAGGCCGGCATTGCCGACAAGCGTCTCGAGCGTCCTCACCGTGGTGGTGTTGCCGGTGTTGCCCAGGGTGACGACGTCCACCCCCGTGCTGCCGATGATGGTGCTCGGCGACGAGGTCGTCGTGGTGGTTCCTGTGGCGTTGACGGTTCCGGCCAT
>NZ_CP170464.1:67500-490070 GCF_042604625.1 Azospirillum sp. A29 | reverse complement strand
CGCCGCGCCGGCTTCACCCCTTATTTTCGTATGGCCGCCAGTTTTAATGTGGGACAGCCGAACGGTCAGGCCGGGAATTCAGGCCGGATCCAGCAGCCGCGGGCCGGCCCCGCCGTCGCCAAGCTCGTCCCACGGGTTGCGCAAGGGACAGTCGCGGATCGACAGGCAGCCGCAGCCGATGCAGCCGTCCAGATTGTCGCGCAGCTTGGTCAGCTTGGCGATGCGGTCGTCCAGCTCCTCCCGCCAGCGCTCCGACATGCGGCGCCAGTCGGCGGTGGTCGGGGTGCGGTCCTCCGGCAGGGCGTTCAGCGCGTCGGCGATGGAGGCCAGCGAAATGCCGAGCCGCTGCGCCACCTTGACCACAGCCACCCGCCGCAGCACGTCGCGGGAGAAGCGGCGCTGGTTGCCGGGATTGCGCCAGCTCCGGATCAGCCCCTGCGCCTCATAGAAATGGATGGTCGAGACCGCCACGCCGGACCGGCGCGCCACCTCCCCCACCGTCAGATCCTTGTCGTACTCCTCCGGCGACAGCATTCCGGCCCTCCCCTCTCCTGCAACCCTCCGTCCCGCCAGTCTGGCGGCTTTTCCGCTTGACCTCAAGTTCTGTTGAGGTTTTAGCCTGCCCCGACTTTGCCGCAGGAATGGGCAAAGTGCCGGTTGGGCAATCAGATATTTGGACCAGGGGAATGGGGACCGAATGACCAGGGGAAAGCTTGCCGCCCTGCGCGAGCGCTTGGCGGGCTTGGGTGCGGTGGTGTTCCGGCCGATCCTGCCCGGCGCCACGCTGCGCGATCGCATGATCGCCTGCTGCGGCGCGCTGCTGGGCATTGCCGCGACGGGGCTGCTCTGCCGCAACATGCTGGACTTCATGTCGAGCGCGCCGGTGCTGGTGGCGCCGATGGGGGCGTCGGCCGTTCTGCTCTTCGCCGTGCCGGCCAGTCCGCTGGCCCAGCCCTGGTCGATCATCGGCGGCAACACGCTGTCGGCCATCGTCGGGGTGCTGGTCGCCGCCGTCATCCCCGACCCGATGCTGGCCGGGGCCGCGGCGGTGGCGCTGGCCATCGCCACCATGTCGCTGACCCGCTGCCTGCATCCGCCCGGCGGCGCCGCCGCGCTGACCGCGGTGCTGGGCGGGCCGGCGGTGACCGAGATGGGCATCAAGTTCGCCTTCTTCCCGGTTGCGGTGAACTCCATCCTGCTGCTGACCGCCGGGCTGATGTTCCACCGGCTGTCCGGCCACCGCTATCCGCACAAGGCGGTCAACACCCACCGCACCAACGATCCGCCGCCGCAGCTGCGCCCCGGCCTGACCCAGGGCGATGTCGACGGCGCGTTGCGCACGCTGGCCGAGACGCTGGACGTCAGCCGCGACGACCTGGGCGCCCTGCTGGTCAATGCCGAGCTGCACGCGCTGGAACGGCTGCATGCCGACATCACCTGCCGCGAGATCATGTCGCGCGATCTCGTCACCGTCACGCCGGATACCCACCCGCAGGTGGCCCGCGCCCGGCTGCTGGAACACGGCTTCCGCACCCTGCCGGTGGTCGATGCGCAGAATGCCGTGGTCGGCATCGTCGGCCACGAACAGCTGTCGCACGGCGACGCCCTGCACCATGGATCGCGGGTCGCCACCGTGATGGCGCCCGCGGCGACCGAGTTGCCCGACACCCCGGTTTTCGCTCTGCTCGGCCGACTGTCCGACGGCCGCACCCACGATGTGATGATCGTCGACCAGAACCGGCGCGTGCTGGGGATGATCACCCAGACCGACCTGCTGGTGGTGCTGGCCCGCACCGCGCTCGCCCGCGCGGTGCAGACTGGGGTCGATGGGCTGAACGATGCCCTGCCCCGCGGTTACCTGCGCGACGTGACGGCCGGGCGGGCATAAAGGCTTGGTCACGGGACCCGCCCCCTTCGCAATCCGGGAGGCGGACGGCTCATTGTCCTGTCCCGGACGGGGCGCGGGAGGAAAATCGCCGCCGTAGGGTCCCCAACCGGCTCGTTTGAACTCTGGTGACGGCGGCCCGTGCGTTCAGGGGGCAATCTCGACGACGATCTTGCCGCCGGCACTGCCGTCCGTCACGGCCGCATGCGCGTCGTCGATCCGGTCCAGCGCAAAGCGCCGCGGGTCAAGACGGGGCAGCAGCTTGCCGGCTTCGACCAGGGCGGCAGCGCGGCGCAGAATTTCACCGTGATGCGGCATTCCTTCTCCCGTCAGCAGGGGCAGCAAGGTGAAAACACCCGAATAGGTTGCCGCACGGAACGAAAGCGGCGCCAGCGCATGCGTTCCCCAACCCAGGCAGCTGACCACATGGCCGAAACGCCGCACCGCCTGGAACGAGGCATCGAGCACCGGCCCGCCGGCCGTGTCATAGACCAGATCGAAACCGCGGCCCTGGGTGTGACGGGCGACGTAGCCTTCGACCGTTTCTGTCCGGTAATCGATGGCGATGGCTCCCAGCTGTTCGACGAGCGCCAGCTTTTCCGCTGATGCCGTCGCCCAGACGGTCGCACCGAACGCGCGGGCGATCTGAACCGCGACATGGCCCACGCCCCCGGCCCCGCCCTGGATCAGAACCGTCTGACCGGCTTGGACGTTGGCACGGTCGACCAGACCTTCCCAGGCGGTGATGGCGATCAGCGGCAGCGCCGCAGCCTCCCGCATCGTCAGGTTCGCCGGCTTGTGCGCAAGCAGGTCGGCCTGGACGGCGGCATATTCCGCCAGCGAGCCCTGCCGGCCGCCGACGCCGCCGATCATCCCATAGACCTGATCGCTGGGCTTGAAGGCGGTGACACCGGGACCGACGGCAACGACCTCGCCCGCCAGATCGATGCCGAGAATGGCGGGCAACGGATGTTTCGCATGTGCCGCGGCGCCGGCACGGATTTTGGTGTCCAACGGATTGACCCCGCTGGCGGCGATGCGGACCAGCACCTGACCGGGCCCGGCCACCGGCCGCGGGATATCGGTCAGCCGGAACGGGGCGCCGTATGCCTCCAGCACCAGCGCCCGCATCGTCTCTGTCTGCTCCTGTGACATGGTCTTGGTCCTCCTTGGGGACATCTCGTGGTTACTGGCTGATAGACTGTCCCCAACGAGCCCGTTTGAAAAACAACGATACTGTCTGAAGTCCATTCATTTCTGTATGATGCGGCATGGAGTGGAGCGACCTTCGAATCTTCCTGGCGATTGCCCGCGAGGGCACGCTCGGTGCGGCGGCGCGGCGGCTTGGACAGAGCCAGCCGACCATGGGACGTCGTTTGCGCGCGCTGGAGGAGGCGGTCGGCCACACGCTGTTCCAGCGGACAGGCGACGGCTTCGTGCTGACCGACGAAGGGGCTGCGGTGTTCCGCCATGCCGAGCGGATGGAAGAGGAAAGCCTGGCACTGGAACGCGAGTTGGCCGGGCAAGGCGGACGGCTGGAAGGCAGCCTGCGGCTGTCGTCCTCGGACTGGTTCGGCCTCCACCTGCTGACGCCGGTCATCCATGAGTTCACGAACCGTCATCCCGGGGTGACGGTGGAACTGCTGACCGAATCGCGGTTGCTGAGCCTGTCCAGGCGCGAGGCCGATCTGGTGTTCCGCATCCGTCCGTTCGACGAGCCGGACGTGGTGCAGCGCAAACTGACCCGGATCGACTATGCGCTTTACGGGACCGCAGGGAGCCGGATGCCGAGCGCTGGCGACGGTGCGGGATGTGCGTTGGTCACCATGGATGCCGCCTTCGGCGACATGCCGGATGTCGCGTGGCTGCGGAGGATGCTTCCGAACGCCCGCATCGCGTTTCGCAGCAACAACCGCGACGTTCAGGCCGCCATGGCCGTTTTCGGCGTCGGATTGGCCGTCCTGCCGCGCCCGATCGGCGATGCGCTGGACGGATTGCGGATCATCGACCTCGGCGAGCCTCTACCCGGACGGGATGTCTGGATCGGTTACCACCAGGATCTCCGTCGGCTGGCACGGTTGCGCGCCCTGGTCGATCTGGCGGTCGAGCGTTTTTCGCAGCCGCCCTCCCGGCCTCTGCCGTAGCCTCAGCCGGTTGGCACTCCACCCGTCCCGGTGTCCAGCCATCCTGCAACGGATAGGCTCGTCTGACGCAGGCCGGGGGTGGAGCGTCACCAGAGTTCAAGAATCGGAGCGGTCCGCGTCACCAAAGTTCAAGAATCGGAATGGCATCAGGCGATGCGCGCGACCACCCGCTCGTTGATCGGCGGACGCGACGGGTGGAGGATCAGACCTTCGCCCGATTCCTCGACACGGGCGTCCGGATAGGCGGCCATGGCGTATTTCAGATTCGGGATGAACTTCGTCTTGAACTGGCGAACCAGAGCATAGCCGGCGCCGAACTGGCCATGCAGTGCCGCCCAGGTGATCGGTGTCGGCTTGTCCAGCGAATGCAGGCGGTAGGCCAGCCAGATATAGACGTCGAGCGCCATCGACTTGCCGCTGATCGCCTTCAGCGCCTCTTCCGCCACCGGCACCGGGTGCTCGCGCAAGGCCTTGAAGAAGCTGTCGCTGAGCCGCACCGTCTCGGTGAACAGGGTGCCCTGGCGGTCGTCGGGCCGGCGCAGCTGGATGGCGTCGGCGACGATCGATTCCTTGCTCTGCCGCCGGCCGCCGTCGGCGTCGGTGAAGAAGGTCAGGTGGCAGGCGGACAGGCGCGCCGCCTGATCCTCCACGTCACGATAGGCCTTGCCGCAGATCGGGATGTCCATGCGCTTCAGCCAGTCGTGCATGGAGCCGCCAAGCTCGACCTCCGGATTCCCGGTCTGAATCGCACGGGTCTGGAGATAGAGCAGAATCATGCGGGCCCGGCTGCCGTAGGGAACGCCGATTCGGCGGGTGACGCCGCTGCGGTCCTCGATCACGCCGGGCTGGATGACCAGCTTCACCTTATGGCCGGGCCGTTCCCAATGCTGGTCGTCGGGAAGCTGGCGGTGCGGCAGCGCGGTCTGGCAGAATCCGGCATAGGTGATGCCGAGCTTGCCGTTTTCCGCGGCCTGGACCGCCGCGGCGATGTCGATCAGCGGCCGTTCCTCGTCCGAAACGAGGGCCAGCGCGCCGTCGCGTCCGTGTGTCTCGATCAAACGATGAATGCTGCCCATGCCGACCTCCAGCTTTTGGCCATCATGACCGTCCTTGTGACGGGCCGATGACCGAACCTGCCAGATACAACACCCCGGATCGCGCCGAAGGCAATTTGAACCTTGGTGACGCAGGCTATTTGGAACCTATTTGAAACCAACTATTAGATTCGTCACCAAAGTTCAGGGGATAAGTCCGAGTCGCGTCACCACAGTTCAAGCCAGGCGTCACCAGAGTTCATGGGGAAGAATCGGGCGCCAGTGGACGAATCGCGGCAGGGAACGGGCCGTTCGCTTGAACCTTGGTGACGCTGGCCTTGTCGATTCGAGGCCGGAGTCGGCCTTCGCCGCCTGCGGAGCGTCACCAAAGTTCAAGGATTCCAGGCAGCTGGGATGGGCGGAATGACGGGCTGCGCGCCGCCTGTCCGGCCCGCTGCCTGTTGAAGGTCATGCCCTTTCCGCCATCCCCGGGAAGGCGGGGATCCGGGCAAATTCCCGTCAAGTTGTTGATTTGAATAGAAACATTCCTTTGCGGCACCCGTGGAGGAGGTGAGGCGACGTTCGCTCCGCCATCCGTCATCGCTTCCCACAGTCCGGGCGTCACCAAAGTTCAAACGCCAGATCGAGTCGGTTTCGAGCCGAGTCGAGGCCCGGAGCGTCACCAAAGTTCAAACCCTGCAAGCGCCCAGCGTCACCAAAGTTCAGGAGTCACGCCGAGTCGGTCCGGCTGTCGGCGTCACCAAAGTTCAAACCCGGACCGGTCCCGTGCCCTCGAAGCGTCACCAAGGTTCAGGACTCTGGCCGCCAGGGAACCGGGCGCCGGGGAACAGGCGGAGCGTGGCGGAGTTTCCTTGCCCTGGGGCCTGACTGGCCGGAGGGGGGCGACAGGATGCGGGATACCATGGCTGAAACATCCGGGGCCGAAACATCTGGTGCGGCATCGGCGGGGGGCAGGGAAGACGGGGAGTCGGGGAAGGTCGTCCTTGCCGCCATCGCGGCCAATCTGGCGATCACCGTCACCAAGTTCGTCGCGGCGCTGATCACCGGCAGCGCATCGATGCTGAGCGAGGCGGTCCATTCCCTGGTCGATACCGGGAACGAGGCGCTGATGCTGGTCGGGCTGAAGCGGTCGAAGAAGCCGCCCGACGAGCGCCACCCCTTCGGTTACGCGCGCGAGCTATATTTCTGGACCTTCGTCGTGGCTCTGGTGATCTTCGCCGGCGGTGCGGTGGTCTCCATCTATGAAGGGGTGGAGAAGATCCTTCATCCGCAGCCGGTGGAGTCCGCCTGGATCAACTTCGTCGTGCTGGGCGTTGCCTTCGTGATGGAGGCGATCAGCTGGGTGGTGGCGCTGCGCGCCTTCAACGCCGACCGCGGCGAGGCCGGCGTGTTCGAGACCGTCCATGCCAGCAAGGACCCGACCGTCTTCATCGTTTTGTTCGAGGACAGTGCCGCCCTGGTCGGGCTGGTCATCGCCGCCGCCTGCCTGTCGGCGGATCTGCTGCTGGACCAGCCGGTCTATGACGGCGTCGGGTCGATCCTGATCGGGCTGGTGCTGGCCGCCACCGCCGCCTTTCTCGCCTATGAGACGAAGAGCCTGCTGATCGGCGAGGCCGCCCGCCCCGACCTCGTGCGCGGGGTGCGCGCCCTGGTGCGGGAGGAGGAGGCGGTCGACCATGTGAACGAGGTGCTGACCATCCATCTCGGCCCCAAGGTGGTGATCGTCAATCTCAGCCTGGATGTGCGGGACGAGGTCAGCGCCGGTGAGGTGGAGCGGACGCTGGCCCGCATCGAACGCCGGGTGAAGGAGCGTTTCCCGGAAATCCGCCGCGTCTTCACCGAGGTGCGGGCGGCAGGCGACCGCCCCAACCTTGCAGACGGCTGAACCTTGCAAATGGCCGAACCTTGCAAACGGCTGGACCGACACCACATGCCGGGCGGAGCGCAATCAGGATGGAGCAGCCCTGCCCGGCAGGCGGGGACCCGATGAACACTTCGCCAAGCGGCCCCAGATGGCCGCGGGGGATCGGATCTCCGGTCGCCCGCGGCGTAACCATATCTTTCTGCATGAGCGATCCGGTCGCTCCCATGCTGCCCGGCCTGGTGCATGGCCCGACCGATGCCTGACGCGCATTACGCTGCCGGCTCTTCTTATCCTCACCTGTTCTGTCGAACGCGGGGTGCCCCAGGCGCCGGCCGCGCGACGACTCATGCCCATTTTTCCAAGGAATCCTTCGATGCTCTCGTTTGAGATCGCCATCATCGTCGCGTTGACGCTCCTCAACGGGGTGTTCGCCATGTCCGAACTGGCGGTTGTCTCCTCGCGCAAGGCCCGGCTCCAGCATCTGGCCGACCAGGGCGACCGCGGCGCCCGGACGGCGCTGCAGCTGATCGAGGAGCCGGGCCGCTTCCTCAGCACCGTCCAGATCGGCATCACCCTGGTCGGCGTCGTCGCCGGCGCCTATGGCGGCGCCACGCTGGGCGACCGGCTGGGCCAGTGGCTGGACGGCTTCCCCGCCCTGGCCGGCAAGGGCGAGATCCTCGGCGTCGGCGGCGTGCTGGTGATCATCACCTATCTGTCCATCGTGCTGGGCGAGCTGATCCCGAAGCGCATCGCCCTGAAGAACCCGGAGCGGATCGCCGCCCTCATCGCACCGCCGATGCGCGCGCTGTCCCGCATCGCCGGCCCCTTCGTCTGGCTGCTCGGCGCCTCCACCGACCTGCTGCTGCGGCTGCTCGGCCTGCATGGCGCCCGCGAGGAGACGGTCACCGAGGAGGAGGTCCGCTCAATGATCTCCGAGGGCACCGAGTCGGGCGTCTTCGCCCCGGCCGAGAAGGAGATGATCGACGGCGTGCTGCGGCTGGCCGACCGCACGGTGCGCAGCATCATGGTCCCCCGCCCGGACGTCGCCTGGCTCGATCCGGGCAAGCCGCAGGCCCAACTGCTGGAGGCGATCCGCAGCTTCGGCCATTCCCGCTATCCGGTGTGCCGCGGCACGTTCGATGAGCTGGTCGGCGTCGTCCACACCCGCGACCTGCTGGGCGCCGTCGTCCAGGGCAGCCCCTTCGATCTGGAGGCCGGGGCCGCCAAGCCGCTGGTGGTGCATGACGGCACGCCGATCCTGAAGCTGCTCGACCTGATGAAGAACTCGGGCCACCATCTGGCGATGGTCGTCGATGAGTATGGCAGCATCGAGGGGCTGGTCACGCTGACCGACATCCTGGAGATCATCGCCGGCGACCTGCCGGAGGCTGGCGAGGCGGTGGAGACCGCGGCGATCCGGCGCGAGGACGGTTCCTGGCTGGTCGAGGGCTGGATGCCGGTGGACGAGTTCGAGGACACCGTCGGCGTGCGCGGCCTGCGCGATGCCGGCGACTTCCACACGCTGGCGGGTCTGGTGCTGCACCGTCTGGGCCATGTGCCGCAGGCCGGCGAGTGGTTCGAGTGGAACGGCGTCCGCTTCGAGGTGGTCGACATGGACGGGCGCCGCATCGACAAGGTGCTGGTGATGCCCAAGCTCGAGCAGCCGGCCGACGCGGAGGAGTGAGGTCCGCCGCCGGCCGAGGGAGCGGGGGTGCATTTGTTGTTGCAACTCCGCACGGGCTCCATTGACAAAGTTCCGGCAACTTGCTCAGACTCCGCCCGGCCGCCGATGGGGGGCGGAGTCCAAGCCGAATGACGGGCGGAATCACGGGAGTGCGGTCGATGGGTGGCGGGGGCGACGAGATGCGCCAGTTGCGCGAGCGCCGCGGCGAGAACCAGACGCAGTTCGCCGACTGGCTGAACGGGCAGCTCGGCCGCAGCTATACCAAGGCGCGGATCAGCCGCTGGGAAAGCGGGGCGGAACGCATCCCGCAGCAGCTCGTCGATTTCCTGACCCGCCACAAGGCGGACGGCCGGCCGCGCTCCGCCACATATCTGGCGGTTGCCAACCAGAAGGGCGGCGTCGGCAAGACCGCCACCGCCGTCAACCTCGCCTATGCCCTGACCGAGGGCGGGGCGCGGGTGCTGCTGATCGACTGCGATTCCCAGAGCAACGCCACCGTCCATGTCGGCATCGGCAACGCCGCCATCGTCGCCTTGGAGCAGCAGCGCAAGACACTCTATTATGTGCTGCGCTCGGAAGAGCCGCTGACCTCGGTCATCATGCCGACGACGGAGAGCGGGCTGGATCTGGCGCCGGCCGGGCTGTCGCTGGCCGATGCCGACGTGGAGCTGGCGGCCGATTCCACCGGCGGGCTGATCCTGCGCGAAAAGCTGGACGAGGTTCGGCACTCCTATGATTTCGTGGTGATGGACTGCGCCCCCAACCTGGGTCTGGTGACCGCCAACGCCCTGTCGGCGGCGGAGCTGGTGGTGGTGCCGGTGCAGACGGAGGCGCTGGCCCTGCTGGGCGTCAAGCGGCTGGTCGACACCATCGGCCGCATCCGCCGCCGGGTGAACCCGGCCCTGCGCATCGCCGGCATCATCCCGACCATGTACAACGACCGGCTGACGCAGGACCGCGCGACGTTGCAGGAACTGCACGAATCCTATGCCGGTCAGGTGCCGGTCTTCGATCCCATCCCGCGCGCCACCGTCTATGGCAAGGCGGCGGCGGCCGGCATGATCACGCTGGCCGGCGATCCCAAGGCGCCGGGAGCCGAGACCTTCCGCGAAGTGGCGCGCCAGATCCGCGCCTATGCCCAGAACCGGGAGACGACCCATGTCGCGTAAGTTCGAACGCAAGACCCGCGAACTGCTGGGCACTGCGGCCGAGCCGGCAGGATCCGCGATGGTTGGCATGGCCGGCGGGCTGACGGTGGGCAGCGACCGGCTGTTCGGCACCTCGGCCGGCTTCCCGCATGTGGTGGAGCTGGACCTCGCCCGCGTCCACCGCAACCCCGACCAGCCCCGCCGCCATTTCGACGAGGCGGAGCTGCGCGGCCTCGCCTCCTCCATCGAGCGGCACGGGCTTCAGAACCCGGTCCTGGTGCGTCCCCTGCCCCAGGGTGAGTATCTGCTGATCGGCGGCGAGCGGCGGGTTCGTGCGCACGAGATGCTGGGCCGCAAGACGGTCTTCGCCATCCTGACCTCCGGCGATCCGGACGAGATCGGGCTGATCGACAATGTCCAGCGCGTCGATTTGAACGCGGTGGAATATGCGGCGGCGTTGGCCCGGCTGATCGACAAGCATGGCTACACCCATGACGAGCTGGCCGCCGTCGTCGGGCGCGACCGCACCGACGTGACCAAGCTGCTGGCGATCATGGGGCTGCCGGCGGAGATCCGGGAGGAATATGCGACCGGGTTCGCCCATGTCTCCCGCTCCGTGATGATCGAGATCGCCGCCGCTCCCGCCGGGTTGCAGGCCGGGCTGTGGAAGCGGGCCAAGGAGGGCGCCAGCGTCAAGGCGGTGCGGCAGGCCAAGCGCGACCATGCCCAGGGCGGCGCCGCGGACGACGTGCCGGCGCAGGAGCCGGATACGAAGGAGGCGGTGCGGGCCTTGCACGCCAGCGTGAAGCGCATCCTGCGCGACGTGGCGGTGGTCCGCGAACAGCGCCGCCATCTCGACCCCGGCAACCGCGACCGGCTGGTGCGGCTGCGGGCCGAGATCGACGCCATTCTGGACGAGGGCGCCTAAACGCCCTCCCCCAGCAGCGACTTGGGTTCCAGGAAGGCGTCGAGGCCGAAGCTGCCATATTCGCGGCCGATGCCCGACTGCTTGAAGCCGCCGAACGGCGCCTTCGGATCGTGGGCGAGGCTGTTGATCAGCACACGGCCGGCGACGATGCGGTCCGCCACCCGGCGGGCACGGGCGGTGTCGCCGGCCAGCACGTAGGCCTGAAGGCCGTAAATTGTGTCGTTGGCGATGGCGACCGCCTCCTCCTCGTCCTCATAGGGGATGATGGAGAGGACCGGGCCGAAGATCTCCTCGCGCGCGATGGTCATGTCGTTGCGGACGCCGGTGAACAGAGTCGGCCGCACGAACCAGCCGCCGGAAAATTCCGGCTGCCCCTCCGGGCGCCCTTCCCCGCCGGTCAGCAGGACGGCGCCCTCCCCCACCCCGATGCGGATGTAGCGTTGCACCCGTTCCCACTGGGTCCGGCTGACCATCGGACCGACACTGGTGGCCGGATCGCGCGGGTCGCCGGCACGCACCGCCTCGACCGCCGCCTTGGTCAGCGCCTCGATCTCGGCGAGGCGGCTGCGCGGAGCCAGCAGGCGGGTACCGGCGATGCAGGCCTGACCGCTGTTCATGAAGGCGGCGCTGACCGCCAGCGGAATCGCCCGCGACAGCTCGGCATCGTCGAGGATGATCGTCGGCGACTTGCCGCCCAGCTCCAGCGTGACGCGTTTCAAGCTGTCGGCCGCCGCGCGCAGGATCGCCTTGCCGGTGGCGGTGGAACCGGTGAAGGAGATCTTGGCGATGTCGGGATGGCTGGAGATCGCCGCCCCCACGCGGTCGCCGCGGCCGGTCACGATGTTGACCAGACCGGGCGGCAGACCGGCGGCATGCAGCGCCTCGGTGACGATCTGCGTCTGGCGGGCGCTCATCTCGCTGGGCTTGATCACCGCGGTGCAGCCGGCGGCGATGGCGGTGGCGAGCTTGCCGCAGATGAAGCCGGCATTGCTGTTCCACGGCGTGATCAGCCCGGCGACGCCGAGCGGCTCCATCCTGACCTCGGCCGTGCCCATCCGGCGGACGAAGGGGTAGTCGGCGAGCAGGGCGGCGGTCTCGCGGAAGGCATTCACCGGGTGATCGACCATGAAGCCGGCGCGCGAGGCCGGAGCGCCATATTCCTCGATCACGGCTTCGAGCAGCTCGTCGCGCCGGGCGGCCACGGCATCGCCCATCCGGTGGAGCAGGGCGATGCGCTCCGCCTTGGCCGTCCGGGAGAAGGCCGGAAAGGTGCGCTTGGCGGCGGCGATGGCGGCGTGCGCATCCTCCTCGTCGGCAAGGCGGACGCGGCCGGTCACGGTGCCGGTCGCCGGATTGTGAAGGTCGAACAGCTCCGTCCCGTGCGGGGTTACGAAGCGGCCGTCGATATAGATGCTGTCGATCTCGTGCATCGGGCTCTCCCGGAACGGTCGGTGGGTGTCGGCCATTCAGGTGGCACAGGGGCCGCCGGGTGATAAGGTGGACAATCCCGCATGCATCGGTGAACGGATCGGGACAATGAGTGTGACCGGACTGGCGGAGCTGGAAGCCGTACAGGCCGTTGCCCGGCATCGCGGTTTCCGCGCCGCGGCGGCCGAGCTGGGGATGTCGCGCTCGGCGCTCAGCCATGCCATCGCGGCGCTGGAGGAGCGGCTGGGGGTGCGGCTGTTCCACCGCACGACGCGTAGCGTGGCGCTGACCCAGGCGGGCGAGCAGTTCGTCGCCGACACCGCCCCTGCCCTGCGCGACATCCGGGCCGCCATAGACCGGCTGTCCGACCATCGGCTGGCACCCGCCGGAACGCTGCGCATCAACAGCTCGGCCGGCGCTGCGCGGATGATCATGAAGCCGGTCATTCTGGAGTATCTGCGCCGCTATCCCGAGATGACGGTCGATCTCGTTACCGAAGGGAAGCTGGTCGACATCGTGCTGGAGGGCTTCGACGCCGGCTTGCGGCTGGCGGAGCAGGTGCCGCAGGACATGATCGCCGTCCCGCTCGGCCCCGCCCTGCGCTTCGCGGTGGTCGGCACGCCGGAGTATTTCGCCGGCCGCACCCTGCCGGAGACGCCGGCCGACCTCGCCGGGCACCGCTGCATCCGCAGCCGCCTGCCGAGCGGCGCCCTCTATCGCTGGGAGTTCGAGCGGCATGGCGAGGCGGTCGCCATCGACGGCACCGGGCCGCTGATCCTGGACGATGCCGACCTGATGCTCGACGCGGTGCGCGCCGGGCTCGGGCTGGGCTATCTGGCGGAATGGCATGTCGCGGAAGACATCGCCGCCGGCCGCCTGCTGCGCGTGCTGGAGGAATGGACGCAGCCGTTTCCGGGCTTGTGTCTTTACTACTCAGGCCGGCGCCATCTGCCGCCGGGGCTGCGGGCGCTGGTGGATCTGGTGCGGGAGCTTGGCGGTCGGCGGTAGGGGGACGATGTGGGACGTCCCACATCGCCCGTCCTGCTGCTCTGCGGTGTAGGATGGGCGATCCGATCCGCAGGGCTGTTTCCAGATCGGCGAGCATATGCGTCCATCGGTCTGCCGTTTCGGCGTTTCGCCGAAGGCCGCGTATTGGACGCGTTTTTTTGCCGGATGCCGGCCAGCATGTCGCAATAGTGGTCGATCCGCTCGGCTTCCTGCCGCACCGCGTCGGCATCCGTCGCCGTCTTCTCGAGCAGACGCTTCAGTTCGTCCCGCCGGTCGGCCGGCACCGGATCCAGCGTGACCCGCATCTGGCGGAAAGGGGCGGGCAGGGGGACGCTTTCGCCACAAGGAAGAATCGTTCGCATAATGGCGGTGCGCCACTGCCGCCGGCCGACGGACGGGCAACAACCGCAGAGGGTGCCGGCTCCGGGTTGGGCACGCGGCAGGGCAGGGGCGGAGACGCCGCACATCACGCGGGTATCGGTGGCGTCGCCGTTCAGCCGGACCGAAAGTTGGCTCACTGCAAATCATCTTGCAAATAAGAATCAATCTCACTAGGCAGGAAAGCGCGACGCGGTCTTGCAGGTGCGCATTCCGCTGGCCCTGACCGGGGGGATCGGCCGGGGCCGCAGCCAATAAAGCAGCCAACAAATCCGTGAATTGACATCAGCACAGCGACGAATGGGGGATCATCGGAATGACGATTGACAGGCAGCCTGGACGCCTTGGGAGACAGAACAGGGGGCGCGTCCGCCTGCTGGCGTCGGTTGCGGCGGCAGCCCTGCTGCTGCCGGCCCTGGCCTTGGCGCAGCCGACGACGAACACGGGGGCCACCGCCTCGTCGGGTGCGATGACGTCCGGGGCGATGACGCTGCCGACCATCGACGTCGGCGCCGACCGCCAGCGCGACGCCAACCCGCCGACCACCGTCGGCTCCAAGCTGCCGCTCGCCCCGCGCGAGGTGCCGCAGACCGTCACCACGATGCCGCGCGAGCGCATCGAGGAACAGAAGCTCATCACGCTCGAAGACGCTATGAAGCAGACGCCGGGCGTCACGGTGGAGCCGATCGACGGCAACCGCCTGCAATTCTATTCGCGCGGCTTCGAGATGACGAACCTGCAGTTCGACGGCGTGCCGACCACGCTGGACAGCCGCATCTTCGCCTCGCCCGATCTGGCGATGTATGAGCGTGTGGAGGTGCTGAAGGGTCCGGCCGGACTGCTGAACGGCATGGGCGGCCCCGGCGGCGCGATCAACCTCGTCCGCAAGACGCCGAAGAAGACGCTGGAAGGCTATGGCGAGCTGACCGCCGGCTCCTACGCCAATTACCGCGGCGAAGGCGACATCACCGGGCCGCTGAACCAGTCCGGCAGCCTGCGCGGGCGCTTCGTCGGTGCCTATCAGGACCGCAACGGCTTCCAGGACTGGACGACGCAGGACCGGGCGGTCGCCTATGGCAGCATCGCCGCCGACCTGACGCCCGACACCACCCTGACCGCCGGCGCCTGGTACCAGCGCATGAGCTACAAGGGCGCCTGGAACCTGCCGGGCTATGCCACGGTGGTGAACGGACAGCCGCAGTTCCGGCTGCTCGACGTCGACCGTTCGACCTCGCTGGGCGAGGAATGGAACCGCGACATCTTCACCACCAAGGGCGGTTTCGCCGATCTGGAGCACCGCTTCGACAATGGCTGGGCGGTGAAGCTGGCCACCCATTACATCGACAACGAGATGGACCGGAAGATGGCCTATGCCTACTCCCCGGTCACGCCGGGGGTGAACCGGACGACGCTCTACGCCCAGAAGGTCCGTTACGACCAGGACCAGATCGGCGCCGACCTGTCGGCCAGCGGCAATTTCGGGCTGTTCGGCCAGACCCACGAGGCGGCGGTCGGCGCCAATTACGAACGCTGGACCTTCCGCCACCGCGCGGCCAACCCGGTCGGCAGCTGGTCGGTGACGCAGAACATCTTCGCCCCCAACGCCTCCGCCCCCGAACCGGCCTGGCGCAACTGGCAGCGGGACACCAAGACCACCACCGACAGCTGGGGCACCTACGGCGTCCTGCGCCTGAAGCTGGCCGACCCGCTGAAGCTGATCGTCGGCGGGCGGATGAACTGGTGGCAGACCAAGGTCGATGCCGACGCGCTGGCCGGCACCGCGGAGAGCAGCGCGTCCGTCCGCGGCAAGGTCACGCCCTATGCCGGCCTCGTCTATGAGGTCAACTCCACCTATGCGCTCTACACCAGCGTGACGCAGATGTACCAGCCGCAATCCTTCGTCGATGCATCCGGCAAGGTGCTGGAGCCGCTGAAGGGCCGGCAGTACGAGGCCGGCGTCAAGGCCGATTACTTCGGCGGACGGTTGCACGCCACCGCGTCGGTCTTCCACATCGAGGAGGAGAACCGGCCGCAGGCCGACCCGCGCTATCCCAACCAGTCGATCTACATCTCCGGCGGCAAGGCGCAGAGCCGCGGCTTCGAGCTGGACGTCTCCGGCGAGATTCTGCCGGGCTGGGACGCCTATGCCGGCTACACCTTCACCCGCGCCAAGAGCCTGGACAGCAGCGCCAACTCCGGCAGCGCCTTCACCGCCATCGCGCCGATGCACCAGTTCAAGCTGTGGACCAACTACCGCCTGCCCGAGAGCATCGACGACCGGCTGAGCGTCGGCGGCGGCGTCACCGCCCAGACCTCGATGTACAACGAGTTCCCGTCGCTGGGCGGCGCCCGCCTGACCCAGGGCGGCTATGCGACGGTGGACGCCCGCGTCGCCTACGACGTGACCGAGAAGGTGACGGCGGCGGTGAACGTCAAGAACCTGTTCGACCGCACCTATTACCAGCGCATCAACAACGTGCAGTCGGGCAACATCTATGGCGAGCCGCGCACCGTGCTGCTGACCCTGCGGGCCAAGCTGTAACGGCGGCTGTGCGGGGGTGGGGAGGGTCGGCCTTTACCCCCGCAAGTCCCCAAGAAATCGCTTGTCCATCGCGGCGGGCGGGCGCAAAGCTCAGGTCTTGCGCCGGTCCTACCCCCTTCGAGGGGGCGGCTGGCTCCGACCTTTTCCCAAGTGCCCCTTGCGATGATGACCCTGTTCCGCCGCGCCGTCCTGCCGCTCGGGCTGGCGGCAGCCCTGCTGTGCCTGCCTGCCCCGGCCATGTCCGACCAGCGCAGCTATGCCGCCACCCATGGGGCGGCTCCCTTCGTGACCCGGCATCTGATCCCCGGATCGGACCTCGACCTCGCCCAGGTCGATCCGACACTGCCATCGGCCAGGGTGGTGGCGCTGACCATCGACGATGGGCCGGACGGGCATGACCCCCAAATCCTCGACATCCTGCGGGCGCATGGGGCGAAGGCGACCTTCTTCTACATCGGCGCCAAGATCCCGGAGCATCACGAGATCGCCAGGATGGTCGCCACCTCCGGCAACGAGGTCGGCAGCCACACCCAGACCCACCCGATGACCACCGACCTGAAGCCGGCCGAGCGCGAGTGGAACCTGGCGCAGGCGGAAAAGGCGCTGGCGTCGGTCGGGGTGACGGCGACGTGGTTCCGGCCGCCCTATGGCGATGTCGACGATGCGCTGACAGCGCTGGCGCGCCGGCACGGCATGGCGACGGTGCTGTGGACCGCCGACAGCCAGGACTGGAAGGACACCGGTCCCGACATCATCCGCCACCGCATCGTCGAACGGCTGGCGCCCGGCGCCGTCGTGCTGATGCACAGCACCAAGGCGGCGACCGTCGCGGCGCTGCCGGCGATCCTGGAGGAAGGGGAGAAGCGGGGCCTGCGCTTCGTCACCATGACCGAATGGGAGGCGGCGATGCGGCAGTCGGTGACCCCGGAACTGGCCCTGCTGCACCCGGCCCCGCGGCGGCGGTGAGTATCCGTGCCGGGGTAGGGATGCAAGGATGTCCCATCGGCGGGGACGCCCTGCCGGTGTAGGATGGCGCGGAGCAGCGCCGGTCCCGTAAGGCCGCTGCCGGGAAAACCGCCATGCCTGTCGAGCCCTTCACCCTGGTCCTCTCGCTGCTCCAGCAGATGTGCGTCTATCTGGTGATCGCCTATCTGCTGAGCCGCACGCCGCTGTTCCTGCCACTGACTCATGTGACGGTGCGCTGGCCGCATAAGCTGGCCTGCTACGTGATCTTCTCGATCTTCTGCATCATGGGCACCTATTTCGGCCTGCACATCGACGACAGCATCGCCAACACCCGCGCCATCGGCGCCGTGCTGGGCGGCATTTTCGGCGGGCCGTCGGTGGGGCTGGCCGTCGGGCTGACCGGCGGGATGCACCGCTATTCGCTGGGCGGCATGTCGGCACTGGCCTGCGCCATTTCCACCATGGCGGAAGGGCTGATCGGCGGGCTGGTCCACCGCCACATGGTTCGCCAGGGCCGGATCGAGCCGCTGTTCAACCCGCTGCGCGTCGGCGCCGTCACCTTCGTGGCGGAGGTAGTTCAGATGCTGATCATCCTGGCGGTCGCCCGGCCCTTCGAGGCGGCGATGCATCTGGTCGAGGTCGTGGCGGCGCCGATGATCGTCGCCAACACCCTCGGCGCGGCGCTGTTCATGCGCATCCTGCTGGAGCGCCGCGTGTTGGACGAGAAGCAGTCCAGCGCCTTTTCCGCCAAGGCGCTGAAGATCGCCGCGCGCTGCGACGGGGTGCTGCGCGGCGGCTTCAACAGCGAGAACAGCACCCGCGTCGCCCGCATCATCTTCGAGGAAACCGGCGTCGGCGCCGTTGCCATCACCGACCGGGAAAAGCTGCTGGCCTTCATCGGCATGGGCGACGACCACCATCTGCCGGGCACGCCGATCAGCTCGCCGCAGACCCATCAGGCCATCGCCAGCAATCAGGTGATCTATGCCGACGGCAACGAGGTGGCCTATCGCTGCTCGATCAGCCCGGCCTGCCGGCTGGGGGCGGCGCTGGTGATCCCGCTGGTCGGCGAGGATGGCGGGGTGATCGGCACCATCAAGCTGTACGAGCCGAAGACCAAGATCTTCTCCACCATCAACCGCACGCTGGGCGAAGGCGTGGCGCGGCTGCTGTCCAACCAGATCCTGGCCGGCCGCTACGAGCAGCAGAAGGCGCTGCTGGCGCAGTCGGAGATCAAGCTGCTGCATGCGCAGGTCAACCCGCATTTCCTGTTCAACGCGCTCAACACCATCTCCGCCGTCATCCGCAACGATCCGGAGCGGGCGCGGCAGCTGGTGCAGAACCTGTCGACCTTCTTCCGCAAGAACCTGAAGCGCCCCAGCCAGATGGCGACGCTGGCCGACGAGGTCGAGCATGTCAGCGCCTATCTCCAGATCGAGCTTGCCCGCTTCACCGGGCGGCTGGCGGTGGAGATCGAGGTGCCGGACGAGCTGCGCCACGCCCGGCTGCCGGCCTTCTCGCTCCAGCCGCTGGTGGAGAACGCGATCAAGCACGGCACCGCGCAGCTTCTCGGCGACGGCCGGGTGCGCATCGCGGCGCGGCGCGACGGCGGCGACCTGCTGCTGTCGGTGGAGGACAATGCCGGGCTCTTCGAGGCCAAGCCGGGCGGCGACGGGCTGGGGATGACCATCGTCGACCGCCGCATCCGCAACCGCTACGGTGAGGAGTACGGCGTCTCGGTCGCCTGCGAGCCGGATGCCTTCACCCGCGTCACTTTGCGCCTGCCTCTTGAAGAGACCGTGCCCGCATGATGTCCCCTGCCATGACCGTCCTGATCGTCGACGACGAACCGCTGGCGCGCGAGGAGTTGCGCCGGATGCTGGAGGAGGCCGCCGACATCCGCATCGTCGGCGAATGCGCCAACGCCATCGAGGCCATCGGCGCCATCAACCGGCAGGCGCCCGACGTGGTCTTCCTCGACATCCAGATGCCGCGGGTCAGCGGGCTGGAGATGCTGAGCATGCTCGATCCCGAGCGGATGCCGCGCATCGTCTTCCTGACCGCGCACGACGAATATGCCGTCCAGGCCTTCGAGGAGCACGCCTTCGACTATCTGCTGAAGCCGGCCGATCCGGCGCGGCTGGCGAAGACCTTGCAGCGGCTGCGCCGCCAGCATGCGCCGCAGGAGCTGTCGGTCCTGCCGGGGGCGGCGGAGCTGCGCCACATCCCCTGCACCGGGGTCAACCGCATCACCCTGATGAAGCTGGCCGACGTCGAGTATGTCGTCTCCCGCCCCGCCGGCGTCTATGTGGTGGGGGAGGACGGGCAGGAGCGCTTCACCGAGCTGACGCTCCACACCATTCAGGAGAAGAGCCCGCTGTTCCGCTGCCACCGCCAGCATCTGGTCAACCCGGACCGCATCCGGGAAATCCGCTTCGCCGATGGCGGGCTGGCGGAAATCCAGACCACCGGCGGGCATGCGGTTCCGGTCAGCAGGCGCTTCCTGGGGGCGCTCAAGGAACGGCTGGGGATGGGGTGAAGCCGGCGATGGCGAGATCCACGGCCGCTTCGGCATGGATGGCGGTGGTGTCGAACAGCGGAACTGCGCTGTCCTCCGGCTTCACCAGCAGCATGATCTCGGTGCAGCCGAGGATGACCGCCTCGGCGCCGCGTGCTACCAGCCGGGCGATCACCTCGCGGTAGGCTTGGCGGGACGCCGCCTCGACCCGGCCCTGGACCAGCTCCTCGTAGATGATGCGGTGGACGATGGCGCGGTCGGCCTCGTCGGGGATCAGAACCTCCAGCCCGTGGCGCCCGGTCAGCCGGCCCTTGTAGAAGTCCTGCTCCATGGTGAAGGCGGTGCCGAGCAGCCCGACGCGGCGGTGGCCGGCGGTACGGATGCGCTCGGCGGTGGGGTCGGCGATGTGCAGCAGCGGGATGGCGACGGCGGCCTGCACCTCGGCGGCCATGCGGTGCATGGTGTTGGTGCAGATCAGCAGGAAGTCGGCGCCGCCGCGCTCCAGCCGGCGGGCGGCGTCGATCATCAGGGCGGTGGCGTCCTCCCAGCGGCCGGCATGCTGCAACGCCTCGACCTCGGCGAAATCGAAGGACCACATCAGGCAGCGGGCCGAGCGCAGCCCGCCCAGCCGGTCGCGGACGCCCTCGTTGACGATGCGGTAATATTCGGCGGAGCTTTCCCAGCTCATGCCTCCGATCAGGCCGATCACCTTCTGCGACACCGGGCGGGTCTCCTGTCCTGGCTTCGGATGGAACGTTTGGAACGCCGTGAAACAGGTTTCGGGGGGCTGTTTACCTGTTCAACGGCCGCTCGCCGCTGCTTCCTCCTTCCTATCATGGAGACCCGTCGGGCGGGTAGGGCGCGATGAAACGGGCTGTCGGGCCCCCGACCATGACCGAATGGCCGCCGCCGGTGTTACCGGGGGAGACGATGCGGGACAGGAGGGGGCGATGGGCAGCGTGCGGCGGGGGTGGGCGATAGTCGTCGATGCGGCATATGGCTGGATGAACGACGACGCGATGAGCATGGCGGCGTCCATCGCCTTCTACACCATCTTCTCGCTGGCGCCGCTGGCGATCCTAGTGATCGCGCTGGCCGGGCTGGTGTTCGGCGACGAGGCGGCGCGCGGCGCGCTGGTCGACCAGCTGACGGCGCTGGTCGGGCACGATGCCGGCCAGACCTTGCAGGACCTGATCGCGCGGGCCGGCGCGAAGGAGACCGGCATCGTCGCCAGCATCATCGGCATCGGCACCATCCTGGTCGGCGCCACCACCGTCTTCGTCGAGCTTCAGGCCGGGCTGAACCGCATCTGGCGGGTGGCGGCGCCCCAGGAATCGACCATCACCTGGCTGGTGCGGGTGCGGCTGAAGGCGCTGGCGCTGATCGGCGCCATCGGCTTCCTGCTGATCGTCTCGCTGGTGGTCAGCGCCGGTCTGGCGGCGGCCGGCCGCTGGGCCTCGGCCTATCTGCCGGCGATGCCGTCGCTGCTGTGGCTGTTCGACGTGCTGGTGTCCTGGACGGTGCTGACCGGCCTGTTCGCGCTGATCTACCGCATCCTGCCCGACGCCTACATCCGCTGGGCCGACGTCTGGCTGGGGGCGGCGGTGAACGCCTTCCTGTTCGCGGTCGGCAAGTTCATGATCGGCTTCTACATCGCCACCAGCGGTGTGGTGACGGTCTATGGCGCGGCCGGCTCCTTCGTGCTGATCCTGCTGTGGGTCTATTATTCGGCGGTCATCTTCCTGTTCGGGGCGGAACTGACCCGCGCCTATTCGGAACGCAGCGGCAGCCGGGCGCGGCTCCCCGGACTGAAGCCCGAGGCCGGCCCCGGTCCCGGCTCCGGTTTGGGCGAGCCGGCTACCGGCCGCAGCAGCCCCGTCCCAGAGTCATCAGGATCTGCCGTGCCTTGAAGGACCGGGGGTCGAGCGGCGGCTCGTCCGGGGCGAGGCGGGCCTGGGCCTCGCGGTAGCGGTCGTAGCTGTCGTCGTTGAACAGGCGGCGCAGGTTGGCAAGCGCCTTGCGCAGGGGGGTACGGGGGCAGGACTCGGTCATCGGAGATCTCTGGCGAAAGCCGGCGCGGCATTGTGGGACGTCCCACCCTAGCGCCGTTGCCGCCCGCGCCGGGCCGCTTTCCGGCGAGCGGCGCTCTGGCGGTTTGAGCGGCGCATTCCGGGGACCTGAGCGGTTTTGGGGTCATGCTGCCGGGTTATCCGACCGCTCCCTGCGCCTCGCCGACCAGCCAGTCGACGAAGCCGGAGACCAGCTTCCCCGCATCGGCCTGGGGGGGAACGAGCGCCACGTACCCCGTTCTCGGAACCCGGATGTCCGGCAGCGGCGTCATCAGCTTGCCGTTGGCGATGTCGATGTCCAGCATCGGCAGCGGGCCGATCCCGATGCCAAGCCCGTCCTCCACCGCCTGACGGGTGACGAAGAAGTGATCGAAGATCTGGCGGGGATGCCCGGCCAGATGCTGGAGCCCCGCCGCATCGAGCCAGCCGGTCCAATCGCCCGGACGGGTTTCGCTGGCGAGCAGGGTGTGGCCCTCGATGTCGGCGGGCTTGCGGATCGGCCGCCGCGCGAACAGCGCCGGGCTCATGATCAGCGTGTCCACATCGTCCAGCACCGGAACGACGCGGTGCTGGGGCCACACATGCTCCCGCGCGGCACCGCGCCGGATCGCCACGTCGACGCCGCCGCGCAGTTCCTCCAGCACGGTCGAAACCGTCGTGACCGCCACCTCGACCTGCGGATGGCCGGCGTGGTAGCGGCCGAGCCGCGGGATCAGCCAGCGCATCGCGAAGCTGGTCGGGGCGCTGACCCGCAGGATGCGCCGCGCGTCGGGACGGCCGCAGGCTTCCGCCGCGACGGCCAGCCGGTCGAAGGACAGCCCGACCTCGGCGGCGAAGATCCGTGCCATCGGCGTCGCCACCATGCGGCGCCCCTCCCTGGTGAACAGCCTCTGCCCGAGCCAGCTTTCGAGCGCGGCGATCTGCCGGCTCACCGCACCGTGGGTGAGGCCGAGTTCGGTCCCCGCCTCGGCATAGCTGCCGGTGCGGGCCGCAACCTCGAAAATGCGCAGGGCGTTCAGCGGGGGAAGGCGGCGCATGGGCGATCCTTGAGAGAAACCCGTGAGGAAAACTGACGCTATCCGTGATTCAAACCACACTAGTCGATGAATCGTCACGGGTATACCCTGCCTGCCCATTCAGACCAGCCGGGCAATGCCTGTGGCGCCTCCGGGAAAGCCATCGAAGATGATTGCGAGACAGTGGTGGACAGAGAAGAAGAAAAGCCTGACGGGCGCGTGTCTTGCCCATGCGGTGCATGACGGCTACACCGACGCCCTCTATGTCTTCCTGCCGGTGTGGCAGGCGCAGTTCGGCCTGTCCTATGCGATGCTTGCCGTCATCCGCGCCCTTTACTCCGGGACGATGGGGGGGCTGCAAATCCCGGCCGACCGGGCCCTTCGCGGCCTGTCGCCGCGGGCGGCGCTGATCCTGTCGACCGTCCTTGCCGCGGCGGGCCTGCTGATCATGGCGTTGCCGCTCGGCCTGCCGGGTCTGTGCGTCGGCCTCGTCGTCGCCGGCATCGGATCGAGCATCCAGCACCCCTGCGGCTCGATGCTCGTCACCGTCAGCTATGGCGCGGCATCGCGCCATCCGCTCGGCATCTACAATTTCTCGGGCGATCTCGGGAAAGCGGCGCTGCCGGCGCTCGTCGCCGTGCTGTTGCCGACGGTCGGCTGGCAACCGGTGCTGGGGATGATGGCGGCCATCGGCCTCGTCCTGTCGGTCGCCCTGCTGCCACTGTTGCCGGCGGTTCCCATCGTCCGGGCCACCAAGACGGCTGCGGCCGGCCGCGGCCGCGGCGGCTTCGGCATCCTGACCGTGATCGGCGCGCTCGATACCGCGACCCGCATGGGCTATCTGCTCTTCCTGCCCTTCCTCATCCACGGCCAGGGCGGCGATTCGGCGACGGTCGGGCTGGCGCTGGCCCTGCTGTTCATCGGCGGTGCGCTGGGGAAGGCGACATGCAGCCTGCTCGGGGAGCGGCTGGGGGTGGTCGGCTGCGTCATGGTGACCGAAGCCGCCACGGCCCTGCTGATCGCGGCGACGCTGTTCACCTCGCTGACGCCGACGCTGGTCCTGCTGCCGCTGCTCGGCATCGTGCTGAACGGCACCTCCTCGGTGCTCTACGGCACCGTGCCGGAACTGTCCAACGGCGACACCGGCCGGGCCTTCGCCGTCTTCTACACCAGCGTCATCGGCTCCGGCGGGCTGGCCCCCATCCTCTACGGCACCATCGCCGACCACAGCAGCCAGACGACCGGCGTGCTGGCCTCGGCGGCGACCGCCGCCCTGATCGTTCCGCTCGTCCTGATGCTGAGGCCCCATCTGAACGCCTCCGCCACGGAACCGCATGGCGAGACCGGCCTGCCGCGCTCCGCCTGACCGTTCCCCTGCCATAAGGAGATCCCTCCCAATGACCACCGTCTCTCAGTCGCCGCTGATCCTGATAACGGGCGGCGGGCGCGGCATGGGTGCCGCAACCGCAAGGCTCGCCGCCGCCCAGGGTTACGACGTCGCGATCAGTTTCGTCTCCGACGAGGCCGCCGCCCATGCCGTGGTGGCGGATGTCGAAGCCCTGGGGCGCCGTGCTCTGGCGGTGCGCGCCGACAGCGCCGATCCGGCGCAGGTCGTCGCGCTGTTCGACGCAATCGACCGCGAGTTCGGCCGGATCGACGTCCTGGTCAACAACGCCGCGGTGCTCGCGCGCCAGTGCCGGACCGAGGATCTCGGCTTCGAACGGATGCAGCGCATCTTCGCGGTCAACGCCATCGGCCCGATCCTCTGCGCCCAGCAGGCGGCCAAGCGCATGTCGCATCGCCACAACGGGCGGGGCGGCGCGATCGTCAACATCTCGTCGGCATCGGCCCGGCTCGGCAGTCCGAACGAATATGTCGACTATGCCGCCTCCAAGGGCGCGCTGGAGACCTTCACCATCGGCTTCTCCAAGGAGGTCGCGCGGGACGGCATCCGCGTCAACTGCATCCGCCCCGGCCACATCTACACCGACATGCATGCGAGCGGCGGGGAACCGGGACGGGTGGATCGCGTCAAGGACTCGATCCCGATGGGGCGGGGCGGTCAGCCCGAGGAGGTCGCGCGGGCGATCCTGTGGCTGGCTGGCCCCGAGGCCTCCTTCATCACCGGCACCTTCCTGGACGTCACCGGCGGCAAGTGAGCGTGGACGGGGCGGCGGCGACCGGCAGAGGACTTGAGCGTCGCCGCTCGCCCCCCGCCCGCTGCCGCTTAGCATCTCCCGGCTGCCGCTCGCGGCATTCCACCCCACGGGAGCAAGCGGCGGGCGTACACCGGCGGCATATCCTTTTCAGGAGAACCGTCATGGATCACGCCCTAACATTTGTGATCGCGACACTCTGCATTCTTGCGCTCTGCTACCGCTTCTACGGCGTGTTCTTCGTGCGCAAGGTTCTCCGTGCCGACGATTCGGAAGTCACCCCGTCCCACGTCCTGGCGGACGGCAAGAACTATGTGCCCACCAAGAAATGGGTGAATGCGGGTCAGCATTTCGCCGCCATCGCCGCCGCCGGCCCGCTGGTCGGTCCGGTGCTGGCCGCCCAGTTCGGCTATCTGCCGAGCTTCCTGTGGCTGCTGATCGGCTGCGTCATCGGCGGCGCGGTGCATGACACCGTCGTGCTGTTCGCCTCGATGAAGCACAAGGGACAGTCGCTGTCCGAAGTCGCCAAGGCCGAACTCGGCCCGGTGGCCGGCTGGTGCACCGGTCTGGCGATGCTGTTCATCATCACCATCACCATGGCCGGCCTGTCGATGGTCGTCGTCCATGCGCTGGAACGCAATGCCTGGGGCGCCTTCGCGGTGTTCATGACGATCCCCATCGCCATCGCGCTCGGCCTCTACGAGAAGATCACCGGTTCGTCCAAGGGCGCCACCCAGGTCGGCATCGCCGCCATCGCCGCCTCGGTCTTTGCCGGCCCCTACATCCAGGGCACGCTGCTGGGCGAGTGGCTGACGCTGCATGCCGAGACGGTCGCCGTCATCCTGCCCATTTACGCCTTCTTCGCCACCGCCCTGCCGGTCTGGCTGCTGCTGACCCCGCGCGGCTACCTGTCCAGCTTCATGAAGGTCGGCGTGTTCGGCGCGCTGGTCGTCGGTGTCGTCTTCATCAACCCGGAGATCCGCTTCCCCGCCCTGACCGACTTCATCCATGGCGGCGGCCCGGTGCTGAACGGCCCGGTCTGGCCCTTCATCTCGATCACCATCGCCTGCGGCGCCATCTCCGGCTTCCATGCCTTCATCGGGTCGGGCACCACGCCCAAGCTGATCGACAAGTGGAGCGACATCCGTCCGGTGGCCTTCGGCGGCATGCTGGCGGAATGCCTGGTCGGCGTCATGGCGCTGATCGCCGCCACCGCCCTGCACCCGGCCGATTACTTCGCCATCAACTCCGCACCGGCCGTTTTCAAGGCCCTGGGCATGACCGTGGTGGACCTGCCGCGGCTGAGCCAGGACATCGGCCTCGACCTCTACGGCCGGACCGGCGGTGCGGTGACCCTGGCGGTCGGCATGACCGAGATCTTCACCCGCGTGCCGTGGTTCAACAGCCTCGCCTCCTACTTCTTCCAGTTCGTCGTGATGTTCGAGGCGGTGTTCATCCTGACCGCCGTGGACAGCGGCACCCGCGTCGCCCGTTACCTGATCCAGGACCTGCTGGGCGATGTCTATGCCCCGATGAAGCGGCTGGACTGGGTCCCCGGTTCGATCATCGCCAGCGTCATCGCCTGCGTGGCCTGGGGGTATCTGCTGACCTCGGGCGACATCAACTCGGTCTGGGCCCTGTTCGGCGTGTCGAACCAGCTGATGGCCTCGGTCGGCCTGATCATCGGCGCCACCATCATCCTGCGGCTGGCCCAGAAGCGGATCTACATGCTGACCTGCCTGGTCCCGCTGGCCTACCTGTTCGTCACGGTGAACGTCGCCGGCTACTGGATGATCGCCAACGTCTATCTGAACAAGGCGGCCAAGGGCTACAACCCCTTCAACGCCGGCATCTCGATCATCATGCTGGTGCTGGGCTTCATCATCCTGCTCGCCGCCTTCCGCAAGTGGAAGGAACTGCTCCAAGCCCGCGCCATCGAGGTTCCGATGGTCGCCACCCCGGCCGAATGACGGTTCAAGCATCGTAGAAAAGCGAACGGGCCCTGTGGAACACTCCACAGGGCCCGTTCGCTTTTGTCCGTTAGCGCTTCCGCGGCAATCAGGCCGCCGCGACGAGCGTCTCTTCCGCCGGCAGCTCGGCGGGGATCCAGGAGATCAGCTCCCGCCCGGTGTTGGCGAGGCGCTTCGGCTCGATGTGGCCGATGACGCGGGTGCCTTCCTTGGCGATGCGCAGGATGTCGCCATCCTCCGGAACCAGCGCGCGTTCGACGCCGCAGCTGCGGGCGAGGCGGGCATGGGCTTCCATATGCTCGATGGTGCCATGGACCGGCACGGCGAAGCGGGGGCGGACCATCCCGTACATGCGGGCGAGGTCGTCGCGCTTCGGGTGGCCGGAGACATGGACCGGCGCCTCGGCCGGGGTGACGATCTCGACACCCATGCCGCGCAGATGCCCGTGGATTTCGGCCAGGGCCTCTTCGTTGCCGGGGATGATGCGGGCGGAGAAGATGACGGTGTCGCCCTCTTCCAGCCACAGCTCGCGGTGCTCGTTGCGGGCCAGACGGCTGAGCGCCGCCCGTTCCTCGCCCTGGCTGCCGGTGCACAGGAACACGAGGTTGTCGCGCGGGGTCCAGGACGCCTCGCGGACATCCATGAAGTCCGGCACATGGTCGAGGTAGCCGCAGGCCTGCGCCGCCTTTTCCATGCGCAGCATGGAGCGGCCGACCAGCACCACCTTGCGCCCGACCGCCGCCGCCGCTTCCGCCACCGCGGTCATGCGGGCGACGTTGGAGGCGAAGCCAGTCACCGCGATGGCGCCCGAGCGGCCGGCGAAGGCGCCGATCAGGCCGGCGCGGGCGTCGGCCTCCGACCCGGTCGAGCCGGGCACGTCGGCGTTGGTGCTGTCGCACATCATGGCGAGCAGCCCTTCGTCGCCCAGGCGCTTCAGCGCGGCGAAATCGGTGCTGCGGCCGACCAGCGGGTTGGGATCGAACTTCCAGTCGCCGGTGTGCAGGACCGTGCCGGCCGCCGTGCGGATCGCCAGCGACATCGGCTCCGGGATCGAATGGGTGACGGCGATGGTCTCGATCCGGAAGGGACCGATGCTCAGCGTGTCGCCGATCTCGAAGGTCTGCACCTTGGCGGCGCGGTGGGCGCCCTTTTCCTTCAGCCGGTCCCGGATGATGTGGGAGGCGAAGGGGCTGGCATAGATCGGGCAGCGCAGGCGCGGCCACAGATGGTGGATCGCGCCGATATGGTCCTCGTGCGCGTGGGTCACCACCAGCCCGACGACGTCCTGCATCCGCTCTTCGATGAAGGCCGGATCGGCCATCAGGCTGTCGATGCCCGGCATCTCGTCGCCGACGAAGGCGACCCCGGCATCGACGATCAGCCATTTGCCGGCGTGACCGTAGAGCGCCATGTTCATGCCGATGCGGGAACAGCCGCCCAGCGGAAGGAACAGGATCTCGTCCTTGCCCGGAACCGGGCCGGTGGGGCCGCCGCCATGGACCGGAGTGGCCGGGGGGCGGGAGCCGTCGAAGTCATCTCGCGGACGCGGGTTGCGGTTGCGTGCGCGGTTGTTCGGCGCCATCCGGCGCCGTTTTGAATCAAACGTCATGCCTCTGTCGTACGTCTCACTTAGGCCGGCATTCGACGCTGCCGGACGGGCGTGCATCGCTCGTCGATGCGGATCCCGGTGTGGACGATCCCTGCCGGAGGCGCCGTGCGGCGGCCGTCGGACGACTGGGATCGAGTGTTTCGTGATGGCTTATGTGGGCAAAGGGGGACGCACGTCAAGGGTGGCCGTGAAAGGTCACACGAAATGGTGGGGCATTGCTGGGATGCGTGGGGGGACCACCGGTCGGGCCGATGGTACCGCCTCCCGTAAACTCCGACGCCCGCTAGAGCTGAGATGCAATCGCCGCCTTGTCGATGACCGACCATACGCTGTCGATGCGGCCGTCACGAAATCGGTAGAAGACATTCTCGCTGAACCGAACCCTGCGGCCGTTGACGGGAATATCGAACAGAAGGCCTTTCGGGGTGCAATCGAACAGCAGGCGACTTGCAACATGGGGAGCCTGCGAGACCAGAAGGTCGATGTTGAATTTCAGATCGGGGATTGCGCGGACATCCGCCTCCAGCATCTCGCGATAGCCTGACAGCCCGAATTCCCGTCCATTGTGCTGGATCTCCTCGTGGACGAAAGTCCCCAGGCTTTGCCAATCACGGTCGTTCAGACAGGCGATGTAGCGGCGGTAAAGGGCGGAAAGATCGGCCTCGGTCATCTGGCAGCTCCCAGTTTCACGCGAATATTGTCATAGGACAGGGCGAAGGGAACCACGGTTCCGGACGCTGTCCTGTATCGCGTGCGGCGACTACCGCAGCGCCACGGTCCCTCCCGATGCTTCCAGAGAGGATATGAACAGCGGCCGGCCGGCACCGCAAAGCCATTCCTCCAGGCTTTGCAGCGCCCCGAACTCCTGGCGCAGGGCCGGGATATCGACGGCGCCCGCGCATCGGCCATCGTCAACGAGTTCGGCGAGCCGCCCGAGGAACCGGTTCTGCGCAAGAAGGCTGTCGGGGAAGCGGTTGTAGGTGATCGTCCTGCCCGCAGCCCGGCTGAAAGCGTCCTGCAATCCTTTGCCGGTCACCGCGTCCCCGGCGATTTCGATGGTGCGGCCGGCGAAGCGGTCCGGATCCGAGAAGATCGTCGCGACGATCCTGCCGATATCGTCGACCGCGATGAGCTGCATCGCCTGATCGGGGCGCATCAGGAACGAGTAGGTTCCATGGTCGAGCCCCATGCCCGGCAGCATCAGGATTTCCATGAACGTCACCGGGCGCACGATGGTGCTGCGGATGCCGAGGCTCCGGACATGCTCCTCGATCTCGGTCTTCATGTCGAAATGGCCGAGGCCGGTGATCCCCTTGCCGGCAGCGGCGACGGATGTGTAGACGAGGTGGCGGACGCCATGGGCCGCGGAAAGGTCGGCGATGGCCTTGCCGTAGCGGAGCTCCTGCTCGTCGGTAATGCCGAAGACGGGACCCTGCCCGGAACTTGGCTGTACGCTGAAGACCCCATGGACGCCGGACATCGCCGCGGCGATGGAGGCGTGGTCGGAAAAGTCGCCCGGATGCAGGTCGACGCCGGCGGCCTCCAGGGCCTTCGCCTTCGTGCCGGCGGGGTCGCGGACCAGCGCTCTCACCAGCCAGCCTTCGGCCCGAAGCGCTCTGGCAACCGCTCCGCCCTGCTGTCCGGTGGCGCCGAACACCAGCACCGTCTTTTCGTCGGCCATCATAAGTTCCTCTTCGTAACCATTGTCGGTTACGAAATGACACCGCTATGAAACCCGCACAAGACGGCACATTTTTGTAAGTCGGTGACAGGAGGTGACTGTTGGAAAAGACGATCCATGGCCGGCCATACAAGGAAACCAAGCGAGGACCGGTCCTCACGCCCTGCGCGCCGAACAGCGTCCTGGCAAGACTGGGCGACAAGTGGACGATCCTGGTGATGAGCATCCTCGCGCTCGATCCCGCCAGACCGTTGCGGTTTTCGGAGATCAGGAACGGAATTCCGGACATCTCGCAACGCATGCTGACCCTGACCTTGCGGAACCTGGAGCGGGACGGCCTCGTCCTGCGCCATTATTTCGCGGAGGTACCGCCGCGGGTCGAATATGAGCTGACGGCGATGGGCAAAACGATGCTGCCAGCTCTCGAAGGATTCACCGGTTGGATCAGGGAGAACTGGCAGGAGATCGAACGGTCCCGCCAAGCCTTCGATGCAGCGGAGGCCAAGCGGCCCGCGTCCGGACCGTAATGTCCGAAAGCGGGCTGCTACCGACGGTGGTCGTTCCGTGGTGACGTGGAAGCGCACCAGCGCCCGCCCGCTGCTATGCGGGCGGGCGCTTTGCGGCTCGACAGGCTTGGGGTCAGTGGTTGTCGCGCGGGATCCCCATGGTCTGCGCCACGCGCTGGTACTTGACCGCCGGCTTCAGCACCATGCCTTCGTCCAGCTGGTCGACAATGCCGCGCTGAATTTCCTGCCACGGGGTCTGCGACGGCGGGGCGGGGTAGCCGCCGGCCGCCTCCAGCGTGGCCTTGCGGTCGGCAAGCTCCGCTTCGGAAATCAGGATGTCGGCGCTGCCGCGGCGCAGGTCGATGCGCACGCGGTCGCCGCTGCGCAGAAGGCCGAGATTGCCGCCGGCCGCCGCCTCCGGCGAGGCGTTGAGGATCGACGGCGAGCCCGAGGTGCCGGACTGGCGGCCGTCGCCGATGCAGGGCAGGGAATGGATGCCCTGCTTGATCAGGTCAGCGGGCGGACGCATGTTCACCACCTCCGCCGCACCGGGATAGCCGATGGGGCCGGCGCCGCGGATGACCAGGATGGTGTAGGCGTCGATTCCCAGCGACGGGTCGTCGATGCGGTGATGGTAGTCCTCCGGACCGTCGAAGACGACGACCTTGCCTTCGAAGGCTTCCGGATCCTTGGGATTGGACAGGTAGCGCTCGCGGAACTCGTCGGAGATCACGCTGGTCTTCATGATGGCGGCGTTGAACAGGGTGCCGCGCAGCACGACGAAGCCGGCGTTGATCTTCAGCGGATCGTCGATCGGGTGGATGACGCGGGTGTCGAGGATCTCGGTGTTGCGGCAGTTCTCGCCGATGGTGCGGCCGTTGACGTTGGGCGCGTCCTCGCGGATCAGGCCCTTGGTCATCAGCTGCCCGACCACGGCCGGCACGCCGCCGGCGCGGTGGAAGTCCTCGCCCAGATACTCGCCGGCCGGCTGGAGGTTGACCAGCAGGGGCACGCCCAGCCCGTGGGTCTGCCAGTCGTCCACCGTCAGCGGCACGCCGATGTGCTTAGCGATGGCGTTGATGTGGATCGGCGCGTTGGTCGAGCCGCCGATGGCAGAATTGACGACGATGGCGTTGAGGAAGGCGTCGCGGGTCAGGATGTCGGACGGCTTGATGTCCTGGCGCACCATCTCGACGATGCGCTTGCCGGTCTCATAGGCGGCCTGCTGGCGCTCGCGGTAGGGGGCGGGGATCGCGGCGGATCCCGGAAGCTGCATGCCCAGCACCTCCGCCAGCGAATTCATGGTCGACGCGGTGCCCATCGTGTTGCAGTAGCCGGTCGAGGGGGCCGAGGAGGCCACCAGCTCGATGAAGCCCTGATAGTCGATTTCGCCGGCCGCCATCATCTGGCGCGCCTTCCAGACGATGGTGCCCGAGCCGGTGCGCTCGCCGCGGAACCAGCCGTTCAGCATCGGGCCGACCGACAGCGCGATGGCCGGGATGTTGACGGTCGCCGCGGCCATCAGGCAGGCCGGCGTGGTCTTGTCGCAGCCGATGGTCAGCACGACGCCGTCGAGCGGATAGCCGTGCAGAACCTCGACCAGCCCGAGATAGGCCAGGTTGCGGTCGATGGAGGCGGTCGGCCGCTTGCCGGTCTCCTGGATCGGGTGGACCGGGAACTCGATGGCGATGCCGCCGGCGGTGCGGATGCCCTCGCGCAGGCGTTCGGCCAGAACCAGATGGTGACGGTTGCAGGGGCTGAGGTCGGACCCGGTCTGGGCGATGCCGATGATCGGCGCGCCGGATTGCAGCTCCTCGCGCGTCAGGCCGAAATTCAGGTAGCGCTCAAGATAGAGCGCGGTCATGTCGGGGTTGGCGGGGTTGTCGAACCACGCGCGCGAGCGCAGACGCCGTTCTGAACCGGGGACCGAACCATCGGCATTGGCGGGGAAGGGGGGCTTCGTCTCGGACATATCGACACCGGTTTCAGGTTGGGGCGCGGACCGTAGGCCCGGCGCCGGAGGTGTGGTTGCGTCTCTTTGGCCTTGTTCAAGACCGTGGTCGGGTCAGGCCGCGCGCATGTCGGCCAGGAAGCGCGACACGCAGCCGCGCAGGTCGTCGGCCTCGCCGGACAGGTCGTCGGCGGCGGACTTGACCTGACGCGAGGCGTCGCTGGTGGCCTGGAAGGCGTGGGTCACGCCGGCGATGCTGTCGCGGACATCCTGGGTGCCGCGCGCGGCGCGCTGGATGCTGCCGCTGATCTCGCTGGTCGCCGCCCGCTGCTCGCCGATGGCGGAGGCGATGGTGCCGGAGACCTCGTTGACCTCGCCGATGACCTTGACGATCTCGGTGATGGCGCCGGCCGCCTCGCTGCTGACGCGCTGGACGGCGGCGATCTGGGCCTCGATCTCCTCGGTCGCCTTCGCGGTCTGGGCGGCGAGGCTCTTGACCTCGTTCGCCACCACGGCGAAGCCGCGGCCCGCCTCGCCGGCCCGTGCCGCCTCGATGGTGGCGTTCAGCGCCAGCAGGTTGGTCTGGGCGGCGATGGAGCCGATCAGCTGCACGACGTCGCCGATCTGGCGGGCGACGCCGGTCAGGCTGCGCACCGTCTCGTCGGTGACGTGGGCGATGCCGACCGCCTGTTCGGTCACCTCGGCGCTGTGGGCGACATGCTGGCTGATGGCGACGATGGAGACGGCCAGTTCCTCGGCGGCGGCGGCTACCGTCTCGACGCTGCCGGTGGTCTCGCCGGAGCTGCGGACGGCGTCGCCGGCAAGGCGGCTGGTCTCGTCGGTGGTCGACTGGATGGTCCGGGCGGTGGACTGGAGCTGGATGGCGGCGCTGGCGACGCGGCCCAGCGTGCTTTCCACCATCCGCTCGAACTCGCGGGTCAGGCGGTCGATGCGCTCGCCGCGGCGGACGCGGGCCTCATGCTCGGCGGCCTTGTCGGCGGCCATGCGGTCGGCCTCGATCAGGCCGGCCTGGAAGACCTGCACCGCCTTGGCCATGCCGCCGATCTCGTCGCGGCGGTCGAGGCCGGGGACGGTCACCGAGCGGTCGCCGCCGGCCAGCCGGGTCATGGCGTCGGTCATGGCGACCACCGGGCGCGACAGGCTGCGGGCGATCAGCAGCGCGGCGGCAAGGCCGAGGATCAGCCCGGCGGCGGATGCTGCGGCCATCGCCTGCCGATAGCCGGCGATGTCGGCGGTGGTGTCGGCGCGCAGCTGCTGTTCGTCGGCGATGCCCTGGTCGGTCAGGCCGCGGGCCTGATCGCCGATGGCGGTGCCGAGCGGGGTCAGGGTGTCGGTGACCAGGGCGTCGCGGCGCTGGGTGGTCTCCACCAGCCGGTTGAAGCCGGCGGCATAGCCGTCGAGCGTCTTGAGGAAGGCGGACACCAGACCGCGCAGCGCCGGGTCGGTCACCGTCTTGGCCATGGTGTCGCCGTTCTGTGCGGCGGTCTTCAGCTCGGTCTTCGTCGCGGTGGCGAGGCCAGCGCTGCCCTCCCCCTGGAAACGGGCGGCGACGGTGCGGGCGGCCTGGACATGCATCGCCGCCTGGGCCGCGAGGTTCAGGGCCTCGACATTGCCGCCGCTCTTGGCATTGGTCAGGATGGTGCTGAGCATGGTCTGCAGCTTCGACCCGAACTTCGCCACCTCGGCCACCGCCTCAGCCCGCTGGCCATGGGCTTCGCGGACGGCGGCGAAGCTGTCGCGGTATTGGGCGACGCGGGCTTTCATCTGCTGCACTGCCGCAGTGTCGCCGCTGCCGGACAGGCGCCGCTCGACGGCGGCGACGAGGTTCGCGGCCTCCGCCGACAGCGAGGCGACGGCGTCGGCATCCTCGTCGCGGCCGTTCAGCAGGAAGGCGGTGGTCTTCAGCCGCATGTCCAGCATCAGCGTCTGCATGCGCCCGAGATCGACCACCTGTTCCGCCAGCACGCCGTTGCGGCGCACCACCGTCTCCGTCTCCGACAGGGCGTCGATGCCCACACCGGCGACGGCGGCGAGGAACAGCAGGATGCCGGCGCTGCCGGCGGTGATCCGGTGGCCGATGCGGGTGCCGAGTTTGATGCCGGCTGCGGTGGGCATGCGGGGGGACCTCCCAGTTGTGGGGGCTGCTACCAGTCGAAGGAGTCGGTGCGGTGCCAGCGGCCGACCATACAGGCGTCGGCGACGAGCGACAGCGGACGGCCGTCCACATCGCTCGCCCCGTCCGCCACCAACCGGTGGAAGTGGCGGTAGATGCGCTGGTACTCGGTGTCGGGCTCGGCCAGCACCGGCACGCCGTCCGCGAACAGGCGGGTGCCGCCATGGGTGAGGTCGAGGCGCCCGTCCACAGTCTCGATGACGATGGACCAGGTCTGCTCGCCCTGCTGGAGGAAGTCGAAGTCGGCGGTGACGCGGCCGATGCGGGACCCGGGGGCAGCCCCCATCTCCAGCGTCGCGGCGATGGGGGTGTCGCGGTTGGCCGGCACATGCAGGTCGGCGGCGCGGACGAAGACCGGGGCCGGCAGGATGTCGGTCAGGATCGACAGGGCGTTGATGCCGGGATCGAAGACGCCGAAGCCGCCGGCCGCGAAGATCCAGTCCTGGCCCGGATGCCAGCGCCGGACATCCTCCTTCCAGGTGATGGCGACGCTGCGGATGTCGGCATCCGCCAGCCTGCGCCTGGTTTCCTCCACCGCCGGGTTGAACTGCGAATGCCAGGCGGTGAACAGGGTGCGGCGCGCAGTCTCCGCCTCCGCCACCAGATCGTGAAGCTCCGACAGGGTGGCGGCGGGCGGCTTCTCGATCAGCACATGGCAGCCGGCGCGCAGAGCCTCCACCGTCAGGCCGTGGCGGACGGCGGGCGGGGTGCAGAGCGCCACGGCGTCGAGGCCGGGCAGGGCCGCCAGCATGTCGGACTGGGAGCGGAAGCTCGGCACGCCCCCCATTATGCCATCTGCGGTCGCACCGTCCGGGCTGACCACGGCGGCCAGATTGAACAGGCCGGTGGCGGCGATGGCCGGGATGTGCTGGTCGCGGGCGATCTTTCCCAGACCGACAAGTCCGAGGGTGGGGAGCGTCATGGCGATATGTCCGGTCGGGGAAGGGGAGGCGGCGGTCACGAGACCGCCGTCAGGCCTTGCCCTTGTTGTAGACGTCGAAGCAGACGGCGGCGAGCAGCACCAGACCCTTGATGACCTGCTGCCAGTCGATGCCGATGCCGACGATCGACATGCCGTTGTTCATCACGCCCATGATGAAGGCGCCGATCACCGCGCCGGTCACCCGGCCGACGCCGCCCGAGGCCGACGCGCCGCCGATGAAGCAGGCGGCGATCACGTCCAGCTCGAAGGACACGCCGGCCTTCGGCGTGGCGGTGTTGAGGCGGGCGGCGAAGATCAGCCCGGCCAGCGCCGCCAGGACGCCCATGTTGACGAAGGTGTAGAAGGACAGGCGGCGGGTGTCGATGCCCGACAGCTTGGCGGCCTTCTCGTTGCCGCCAAGCGCGTAGATGCGCCGGCCGATGGTGGTGTCGCGGGTGACGAAGGCGTAGATGCCGATCAGCAGCGCCATGATGATCAGGACGTTGGGCAGTCCCTTGTAGGTCGACAGCAGCCAGCCGACATAGGCGACCACCGCGAACAGCCCGGCGCTCTTCAGCAGGAACAGGACCAGCGGCTCCTGTTCGATGGCGAAGCGGTGGCGGCGCAGGCGGGCGGCGACGCTGAAGGCGATCAGGATCGCCGGAGTGGCGAGGCACAGCACCATCGTGGTGGTGTGGAAGCCCTCGGTGCCGAAGATGTCCGGGATGAAGCCGGAGCTGAGGCGCTGGAACTCCACCGGGAAGGGGCCGACCGACTGGCCGGCCAGCAGCGCGAGGCTGAGGCCGCGGAACACCAGCATGCCGGCCAGCGTCACGATGAAGGACGGGATGCGGAAATAGGCGACCCAATAGCCCTGGGCGGCGCCGATGGCGGCACCCGCCAACAGGCTGACGATGGCGGTGGGGATGAAGTGCCAGTGGAACTGCACCATCAGAATGGCGGCCAGCGCGCCGATGAAGCCGACGATGGAGCCGACCGACAAATCGATGTGCCCGGCGACGATCACCAGCAGCATGCCCAGCGCCATGATGACGATGTAGCTGTTCTGGAGGACGAGGTTGGTCAGGTTCAGCGGCTGCAGCAGCGTGCCGTTGGTCATGTACTGGAAGAACGCCACGATCGCCAGCAGCGAGATCAGCATGCCGTAATCGCGCATGTGGCTCTTCAGGAACTTGGCCATCGAGGCCTGGCGCGGCGGCGCGGCCGGCAGGTTCAGTTCGGCGCTCATTGCAGGGACTCCCGGGCGGCAGCGGCCACGGCGGCGCGGGCTGCCGTGGCTTTCGAGGCGGACGACATGATGGCGTGCATGATCTTTTCCTGGCTGGCCTCGGCCGCCGGCATCTCGGCGACCAGGGCGCCTTCGTTCATCACATAGATGCGGTCGGCGACGCCCAGAAGCTCCGGCAGTTCCGAGGAGATCAGGATGACGCCGCGGCCCTCGGCCACCAGCTGGTTGACGATGGTGTAGATTTCATATTTGGCGCCGACGTCGATGCCGCGGGTCGGCTCGTCCAGGATCAGCACCTTGGGGTCGGCGAACAGCCATTTGCTGAGCACGACCTTCTGCTGGTTGCCGCCGGACAGGTTGACCGTCTGCTGGAACACGTCCGAACAGCGGATGCGCAGGCGGCGGCGGAACTCGTTGGCGACCTCGATCTCGCGCTCGTGGTGGATGACGCCGCGCTTGGCGACACCGTCCAGATTGGCCAGCGTCACGTTGTGGCGGATGTCGTTGTCGAGCACGAGGCCGTAATGCTTGCGGTCCTCGGTGGCATAGGCGAGGCCATTGCCCATCGCTTTGCTGATGGTCGAAACGTCGATCTCGCGCCCGTCGAGGAAGGCCCGGCCGCGGATGTTGCGGCCGTAGGAGCGGCCGAACAGGCTCATGGCGAATTCGGTGCGGCCGGCGCCCATCAGGCCGGCGATGCCCACCACCTCGCCCCGGCGGACATGCAGGTCGATGTCCTTGACGACGCGGCGGCCGGCATGGATGGGGTGGTCGGCGCTCCAGTCCTTCACCTCGAACAGGATGTCGCCCGGATTGCTGGTGCGGCGCGGGTAGCGGTCGGCGAGGTCGCGGCCGACCATGCCCTTGATGATGCGGTCCTGGCTGATCGGCGCGTCGTGGCAGTCCAGCGTCTCCACCGTGGTGCCGTCGCGCAGGATGGTGACGCGGTCGGCGACCTTGGCGATCTCGTTCAGCTTGTGCGAGATCAGGATGGACGAGATGCCCTGTTCCTTGAAGCGCAGCAGCAGGGCCAGCAGGGCGTCGCTGTCGCTCTCGTTCAGGCTGGCGGTCGGCTCGTCCAGGATCAGCAGCTTGACCTGCTTGGACAGCGCCTTGGCGATCTCGACCAGCTGCTGCTTGCCGACGCCGATGTCGGTGATCAGCGTCTCCGGCGAATCGGTCAGCCCGACCATGCGCAGCAGTTCCCGCGCGCGGGCGGTGGCGGCGACCCAGTCGATGCGGCCGCGTTTCGCCTGCTCGTTGCCGAGAAACAGGTTCTCGGTGATCGACAGCAGCGGAACCAGCGCCAGTTCCTGGTGGATGATGATGATGCCCAGCTTCTCGCTGTCGGCGATGCCGCGAAAGGCGACGGGCTGGCCGCCGAAGCGGATTTCGCCCTCATAGGTGCCGTGCGGATAGACACCGCTCAGAACCTTCATCAGCGTCGATTTTCCGGCGCCGTTTTCGCCGATCAGCGCGTGGATCTCCCCCTCGCGGACCGAGAGGTTGACGTTGTCCAGAGCCTTGACGCCCGGAAACGTCTTCGTGATGCCGCGCATCTCAAGAATGCTGTCCATGGATTGACCTCTGACCGCCCGACCTTCCGCAAGGCGAGGCGCGGGAGGGGATGCCGGATGGCGCCCCGCTCCCGCGCCGTTCACTCACTTGATCTGCGATTCCTTGTAGTAGCCGCCGTCGACCAGGACCTGCTTCCAGTTCGAGGCATCGACGCTGACCGGCTTCAGCAGGTAGGACGGGACGACCTTCTTGCCGTTGTCGTAGGTCTTGGTGTCGTTGACCTGCGGAGTGCGGCCGGCCAGCAGGTCGTCGACCATGCCCACCGTGACCTTCGCCAGTTCGCGGGTGTCCTTGAAGACGGTGGAGCGCTGCTCGCCCGCCAGGATCGACTTGACCGACTGCACCTCGGCGTCCTGGCCGGTGACGACCGGCATCGGCTGCGCCGCCGAACCGTAGCCGACGCCCTTCAACGACGAGATGATGCCGATGCTGAGGCCGTCATAGGGCGACAGCACCGCGTCCACCCGCTTGTTGCCGTAATAGGCGCTCAGCAGATTGTCCATGCGGGCCTGGGCGACGGCGCCGTCCCAGCGCAGGGTCGACACCTTGTCCATCCCGACCTGGCCGCTGCCGACCTTCAGCTTGCCGCTGTCGATGTAGGGTTGCAGCACCGACATCGCGCCGTTGTAGAAGAAGTAGGCGTTGTTGTCGTCGGGCGAGCCGCCGAACAGCTCGATGTTGAAGGGGCCCTTGCCGTCCTTCAGGCCGAGCGCCTTCTCGATGTAGGAGGCCTGGAGCACGCCGACCTGGAAGTTGTCGAAGGTGGCGTAGTAATCGACGTTGGCCGAGCCGCGGATCAGGCGGTCGTAGGCGATGACCTTCACGCCGCGCTCCGCCGCCTTTTGCAGCACGTCGGTCAGCGTCGTTCCGTCGATGGCGGCGATCACCAGAACCTTGTCGTTCTTGGTGACCATGTTCTCGATCTGGGCGAGCTGGTTGGGGATGTCGTCCTCTGCATATTGCAGGTCGGTCTTGTATCCCTTTTCCTGGAAATACTTGACCATGTTGTTGCCGTCGTCGATCCAGCGCGCCGACGACTTGGTCGGCATGGCGATGCCGACGGTCGGCTTGTCCTGGGCCATGGCCGGGACGGCGGCGCCGGTGGCGACCAGGATGCCGACTGCGAGGCCGGCGAATTTCGAAGTGATGGAAGTGCGCTTGGCGGACGACATGGACCGGAATCCTCCCCGTTACTACGGCACGCGATACGCCGCCCCCGCGTTCTGTGGCGCGGATGGCGTTGGACGCGATGGTTGGTGTCCCTAGCAATCCTCCCTTTTCCCATAACTGTCAAATATGATTATTTGGCAAATCGATATGCATTTCGGTATCGGTCGTCACCGTGCTGCGGCAGTGGCGGCGGGGCTCGCGGCGACGAGGCGCATCTTGAGTTCCGAGGCCGCGCGGACGGCCGACAGCACGGTGCGGGCACCGGGCGACAAAGGCCGGTCCTTCAGCCAGAAGATGCCGTAGGGCTCGACGCTGAACCGCTTGTGGAAGGGCATGATGGCGCAGCAGCCGCTGGGCGAGAACACCTGGGCGAGAGCGCGGGCGAAGACGGTGATCGACTCGGTTTCCGCCACCATCGCCATCGAGATGACCGGAGAGGCGCTTTCGATCACCTTGTGCGGCAGCCGGGCGCCTTCGGCGCGGAACAGCGCCTCCACCCGGTCGCGCAGCAGGGTGCCGACGGGCTGGAGGATCCAGGTGGCGTCGGACAGATCCGCCGCGGTCAGCGGGCGGCCGAGCCGGAGCAGCGGGTTGGTGTCATGGCAGATGAAGCACAGCTCCTCGCTGCTGATCTCCTGATACTCGAAGGCGGTGGGGTCGTAATGGCCGGGCAGGCGGCCGATGGCGAAATCCATCACCCCCTGGTGGACCCGGTCGGCCAGCACGTCGCTGGTCTCCACCGCCACGGCGACCTTCAGGTTGGGATGGTCGCGGGTCAGGCTGCTGATGACCGGCACCACCAGCTCCACCGCCGGGGCCATCACCGTGCCGATCGACACCCGGCCGCTGTGGCCGGCGAGCAGGGCGTTCAGCTCCTCGCCCGTTTCCTGCAACTCGCTGAGGATCATCCGGGCATGGCGGATCATCAGGCTGCCGTACCAGTTCGGCTCGATCCCGCGGCCATGGCGGTCGAACAGCTCGATGCCCAGCGTCTCCTCCAGGTCGCCCAGCAGCTTGGAGGCGGCGGGCTGCGACATGTTCAGGCTGGCGGCGGCGCGGTGCAGGTTGCGGTGTTCGTCGAGCGCCGCGAACAGCTGGAGATGGCGCAGCTTCAGCCGCGCCTTCTGAAACCAGTTCGGCGGAAAGCGTTGGGGGGTCACGGGGGAAAGCCTCCGACTGGGGCGGCGGCGCCTTGATGGCAGACGTCGGGATACGACATTTGGTATCGCAAGCGCCGATCTTCGTATTGGACGATTATCAAGAGGCCTCTTATCGTTTGCGCCGTCAACAAATTTGAGAATTCACCGGTGACGGCGATTTGCCGGGGGCGATCTCCGGGACGAGAAGAGCGAAGCGAGGGGGAGTTAAGCGGGATGGCGCAGGAAGCGCGTTGCGTCTGGCAGGCCCGGGCTGTGCTTGGGGAAGGTCCGCTCTGGTCCCCGCGGCAGGATGCCGTCTATTTCGTCGATATCCGCGGATCCCGCATCCTGCGCCACGGCCTTTCGGATGGCACGCAGGCGGGGTGGGATCTGGATGACGCCGCCTGCTGGTTGGTGGAAGGCGCCGACGGCGACGGCTTCATCGCGGGCTTGCGCTCGCGCCGGGTGGTGCGGCTGCGGCTGGAGCCGGGTCAGGCGGCGGTCGTCGGCGAGGAGATCGCGCGGATCGAGCCGGACAAGCCGGGCAACCGCCTGAACGACGGCAAGGCCGACCGCGACGGCCGGCTGTGGGCCGGCAGCATGGACGATGCGGAGGAAGCGCCGGCCGGCAGCTTCTACCGCATCGACCCCAATGGCGCCGTCACGACGGTCGACGAGGGCTACACCGTCGCCAACGGGCCGGCGCTGGCGCCGGACGGGCGGACGATCTACCACACCGACAGCGCGGCGCGGACGGTCTACGCCTTCGACATCGGCGCCGACGGCAGCCTGTCGGGCAAGCGCGTCCACATCCGCTTCACCGAGGCCGACGGCTATCCCGACGGCATGACCTGCGACGCCGAGGGCGGGCTGTGGGTCTGCCATTGGGACGGCGGCCGGGTCAGCCGATTCCGCCCCGACGGCACGCTCGACCGCGCCGTCGCCCTGCCGGTCTCCCGCGTCACCTCCTGCGTCTTCGCCGGTCCGGATCTCGACCGGCTGTTCATTACCACCGCGGCGCACGGCCGGCCGGACGAGCCGCTGGCCGGGGCGCTGTTCGAGTGCGACCCCGGTGTCCGCGGCCTGCCGCCCGGACAGTTCGGGGCCCCGTCGCGCTGATTCCTGACTGCTGACTTCTGTCAGCCGATCCGATTCCGAGGAAGGACCTTACCGCCATGCCGTCCAGCGCCCGCCCCTATCGCGGCGTCTTCCCCGTCGTCCCCACCATCTTCACCGAAGCGGGAGAACTGGACCTCGACGGCCAGAAGCGCTGCGTCGATTTCATGATCGACGCCGGCTCCACCGGCCTGTGCATCCTCGCCAACTTCTCCGAACAGTTCGTGCTGACCGACGACGAGCGCACGCTGCTGATGGAGACCATCCTCGCCCATGTCGCCGGCCGGGTTCCGGTGATCGTCACCACCACCCATTTCAGCACCCGCGCCTGCGCCGACCGCAGCCGCCGCGCCCAGGATCTCGGCGCCGCGATGGTGATGGTGATGCCGCCCTACCACGGCGCCACCATCCGCGTGCCGGAAGCCGGCATCGTCGAGTTCTTCAGCCGCGTGTCGGATGCCATCGACATCCCGATCATGATCCAGGACGCGCCGGTCAGCGGCACCCCGCTGTCCGCCCCGCTGCTGGCGCGGATGGCGCGGGAGATCGCGCAGGTCTCCTACTTCAAGATCGAGGTGCCGCAGGCGGCGGCCAAGCTGCGCACCCTGATCGAGCTGGGCGGCGAAGCCATCGAGGGGCCGTGGGACGGCGAGGAGGCGATCACCCTGCTGGCCGACCTCGACGCCGGGGCGACGGGGGCGATGACCGGCGGCGGCTATCCGGACGGCATCCGCCAGATCGTCGATCCCTATCTGGCGGGCGACCGCGAGGCGGCGGTGGCGGCCTATGGGCGCTGGCTGCCGCTGATCAACCACGAGAACCGCCAGTGCGGCATCGCCACCGCCAAGATCCTGATGAAGGAGGGCGGCATCATCGCGTCCGACGCGATGCGCCACCCGACGGCCAACCCGCATCCGATCAGCCGCGAAGGCCTGCTGGACGCCGCGAAGCGTCTCGATCCGCTCGTGTTGCGCTGGGCGCGCTGAGCGGGATTCGAGTTGCGGCTGCCGAGTTGCGGCGTTCGAGTTAAGGAGAGACCCAAGATGACCATCACCGGCGAGATGCTGATCGGCGCGAGCGCCCACCGCGGCAGCCAGGGCGAGTTCCGCGCTGTCGACCCCGCCACCGGTGAGGCGTTGGAGCCCGTCTTCGGTGGCGGCGGCGCGGCCGAGGTGGAGCGCGCCTGCGCGCTGGCCTGGGCCGCCTTCGACGCCTTCCGCGAGACCGGCCTGGAGCAGCGCGCCGCCTTCCTGGAAACGGTCGCCCAGAACATCCTCGACATCGGCGACGCGCTGATCGTCCGCGCCATGGCCGAGACCGGCCTGCCGCGCGCCCGGCTGGAGGGCGAGCGTGGCCGCACCGTCGGCCAGCTCCGCCTGTTCGCCCAGGTCGTGCGCGAGGGAAGCTGGGTCGAGGCCCGCATCGACCCGGCCATGCCGGCGCGTACCCCGCTGCCGCGTGCCGACATCCGCCAGCGCCACATCGCGCTGGGGCCGGTCGCGGTGTTCGGTGCCTCCAACTTCCCGCTCGCCTTCTCGGTGGCCGGCGGCGACACCGCCTCGGCCTTGGCTGCCGGCTGCCCGGTGGTGGTCAAGGGCCATGGCGCCCATCCCGGCACTTCGGAACTGGTCGGCCGCGCCATCCAGGCGGCGGTCGCCTCCTGCGGCCTGCCGGAGGGCGTCTTCTCCCTGCTGTTCGGCACCGGCAACGAGATCGGCACGGCACTGGTCGCCGATCCGCGCATCAAGGCGGTCGGCTTCACCGGCTCGCGCCGCGGCGGGCTGGCGCTGATGGAAGTGGCATCCAGGCGGCCGGAACCGATCCCGGTCTATGCCGAGATGAGCAGCATCAACCCGGTCTTCCTGATGCCGGCGGCGCTGGGCTCCCGCGCCGAGGCGCTGGGCAAGGCGTTCGTGGCGTCGCTGACCATGGGCGCCGGGCAGTTCTGCACCAACCCCGGCATCCTGCTGGCGGTGGACGGGCCGGACCTCGACCGCTTCGTCGCCGCGGCGGTGGAGGCGTTGGGCGGCAGCGCCGCCTCGACCATGCTGACGCCGGGCATCCATGCCGCCTTCGACAGCGGTGTCGCCAAGCTGGCCGGCAGCGGCACGGTGACGACGCTGGCCCGCGGTCTGGCCTGCAACGGGCCGAACCAGGCGCAGGCGGCCTTCTTCACCACGACGGCGGACGCCTTCCTGGCCGATACGGCGTTGCAGGAGGAGGTGTTCGGCGCCGCCTCGCTGCTGATCCGCTGCGCGGACGTGGCGGCGATGACGGCGGTGGCGGAAAGGCTGGAAGGGCAGCTGACGGCGACCTTGCAGATGGATGGGGCGGACAAGGCCGCGGTGGCCGGGCTGATCCCGACGCTGGAGCGCAAGGCCGGCCGCATCCTGGCGAACGGCTGGCCGACCGGGGTTGAGGTCTGCCACGCGATGGTGCATGGCGGCCCGTTCCCGGCGACCTCGGACCCGCGCAGCACCTCGGTCGGCACGCTGGCGATCCGCCGCTTCCTGCGTCCGGTCTGCTATCAGGACATCCCCGCCGACCTGCTGCCGGAGAGCTTGCGCGACGGCAACCCGCAAGGGATCTGGCGCCGGGTCGACGGGACGCTTGGACGGGAGTAACTGCCGGTCTGACATGACCGGGGCCGGGAACGACCGGCACCACCAACCCGCAACGGCTGCGTCAGAGGGAGCGCTGACGCAGAGGACACTGTCGGACCCGGCATCGCGCCGGGCCTGACGGTCGGGCAGGGCGTGCGTCCGCGCATCGCTGAAGCATCGCTCCCACCCAGTGCATCGAAGCAAAAACAAACCGCATTTAGAGGAAACGCAAATGGTGAGATCAGCTCTGCTGCTTGGCGCAGCCACCCTTTCGCTCGCCTGTGTCATGGCGACCGGTTCCGCCTCCGCCCAATCGAAGTTCGACATCATGCTGGGCGGCGACGCCTATTTCGAAGGCGGTTACGTCAACCAGGACCGCGACTCCGGCCAGCGCAACACCGAGTTCCGCAACCGCCTGCGCCTGCTGGTGACGCCGAAGGCCAAGGCCGACAACGGGCTGGAATACGGCGCCCGCATCCGCCTGCTGGCGGAGAACGGCACCAACAACGCCCGCACCGTCACCAACGACCGCGCCTTCATCTTCGTCAACGGCGGCTTCGGCGTCCTGCATCTGGGCGTCGAGAACGGTCCGTCCGACGACAGCGGCATCATCGCCCCGTCCGACTGGGGCACCGGCGGCGTCGACGGCTCCTTCCCGTCCTGGCTCGGCAACAGCGCGGCCAACGCGCCGGTCACCATCGGCAACATCCGCGCCCTGATCTCCGGCAACAGCGCCACCCGCGCCACCTACTGGACGCCGGAGATCGCCGGCTTCAAGCTCGGTGCCTCCTACCAGCCGGCGTCGGACAGCAGCAACACCGACGTCAACCGCTCCAAGCTGGCGCTCGCCTCGGCCAACCGCACCGGCGCCTATCGCGACGTCTACGAGGTCGGCGGCACCTACACCAACAGCTTCGGCGGCGTGGCGATCAACGGCAGCCTGTTCTACCTGGGCGGCGAGGCCAAGAACTCCACCACCACCCCGTCGGCCAGCTTCGACGATCTGTCCTCGACCCATGCCGGCCTGACGCTGGCCTATGCCGGCTTCAAGATCGGCGGCAGCTATGCCTGGTCGGGCGACAGCGGCTATGCCAAGGCCGGCACCGCCGGCATCGTCAGCCGCGAGAAGCAGGATGTCTGGACCGCCGGCGCGCAGTACACCTTCGGCCCCACCACGCTGGGTGTGGGCTACCTGAACGCCAAGGATGCCGGCGATCTGACGGTGCGCGGCCGCAGCAAGTTCGAGCTGATCACCGTCGGCGCCAAATATGTCGTCGCTCCCGGTTTCAGCCTCGCGCCGGAATACAACCACTTCAAGCTCACCTCCGACGTCGCCGCCAACAGCGACAAGGGCGACATCTTCATCATCCGGACCGATCTGGCCTTCTAACAGCCAGTCGTTCTGAAAAAAGGCCAAACCGACGTCCTGGCCTTTCCGTCTCCTTCGGCTTCGCGCCGCCGCGGTGTTTCTCTCCATCCCGCCGCGGTGGTTGCGTCCCGGCGCGCTCTCCCTCGGGTGCGTCGGCCCCGGTCCAGGCTGGAGCGGGGTCACCTCACGGCCGGGCGGCACTCCGCTGCCCGGCCGTTTTTTTCACCGGATTTCGGGACGCATTTTCGGTGGGATCTGGAACCGAACATATCCTTTTCGGCATCGCATCGGTCGAGAATCGTATTGGACAGTTATGGTTCTGCGTACTTAAAGTGGGCATGACGAACAATTCCGGACCGGGTGGCGATCACGATGTTTCAGCGCCCCGTCCCGACGCCTGCCCCTCGTCCATCGCGCACCGCAATAAAACCTCGCCATAAACACTCAGGGAGTGAATCGGATGTCCAGGAAATGGGTGATCTCCGCCGCCACCGCCGCCGCGGCCCTGTTCATCGGGCTCGGCGCCGTCCAGGCCGCCGACAAGAAGCTGGTGGTCGGTTTCTCGCAGATCGGCTCGGAATCGGGCTGGCGCGCCGCCGAGACCAAGACCGCCAAGGCTGAGGCCGACAAGCGCGGCATCGACCTGAAGATCTCCGATGCCCAGCAGAAGCAGGAGAACCAGATCAAGGCGGTGCGCTCCTTCGTCGCCCAGGGCGTCGATGCGATCTTCATCGCGCCGGTGGTGGCGACCGGCTGGGATTCGGTGCTGAAGGAGGCCAAGGAGGCGAAGATCCCGGTGGTCCTGCTCGACCGCCAGATCGAGACCAAGGACCAGAGCCTCTACATGACCGCCGTCACCTCCGACACGGTGCATGAGGGCCGGGTGGCCGGCGAATGGCTGGCCAAGCAGACCGGCGGCAAGTGCGCCGTGGTCGAGTTGCAGGGCACCGTCGGCTCCTCGCCCGCCATCAACCGCAAGAAGGGCTTCGACGAGATCGTCGCCAAGAATCCCGGCATGAAGATCGTCCGCACCCAGTCCGGCGACTTCACCCGCGCCAAGGGCAAGGAGGTGATGGAGAGCTTCATCAAGGCCGAGAATGGCGGCAAGGGCATCTGCGCCGTCTACGCCCACAACGACGACATGGCCGTCGGCGCGATCCAGGCGATCAAGGAAGCCGGCCTGAAGCCGGGCAAGGACATCCTGGTCGTCTCCATCGACGGCGTGCCGGACATCTTCAAGGCGATGTCGGAAGGCGAGGCGAACGCCACGGTCGAGCTGACGCCGAACATGGCCGGCCCGGCCTATGACGCGCTGATCGCCTTCAAGAAGGACGGCAAGGCGCCGCCGAAGTGGATCCAGACGGAATCGGCTCTGTTCACGCCGGACACCGCCAAGGCCGAGTACGAGCGCCGCAAGGACGCCTACTGATCTGGGTTGAAATCTCCCTCTCCCCCCCGGGGAGAGGGGATAGTCCCCACACATTTCGTTGCGCATCCGGCGAGGTCCGCCATGACGGCATCCACCGCTCTCCCTTCCGCTCCGCTGCTGGCGATCCGCGGGTTGTCGAAGGCGTTTCTCGGCGTCCAGGCGCTCGACGGCGTCGATTTCACCCTGCGCCATGGCGAGATCCATGCCCTGCTGGGCGAGAACGGCGCCGGCAAATCGACGCTGATCAAGACGCTGACCGGCGTCTACCAGCGCGACAACGGCACCGTGGCGCTGGAGGGGCGGGAGATCGCACCGCGCGGGGTGGAGGAGGCGCAGCGCCTGCACATCGGCACCGTCTATCAGGAGGTGAACCTGCTGCCGAACCTGTCGGTGGCGGAGAACCTGTTCCTCGGCCGCCAGCCGATGCGCTGGGGGCTGGTCGACCGCGGCGCCATGCGGCGGCGGGCGCGGGCGGTGCTGCACCCCTACGGCCTGTCCGTCGACGTGACGGCCCCGCTCGGGCGCTTTTCGGTGGCGACCCAGCAGATCATCGCCATCGCCCGCGCGGTCGACATGTCGGCCAAGGTGCTGATCCTCGACGAGCCGACCGCCAGCCTGGATGCGCAGGAGGTGGCGGTGCTGTTCCGGGTGATGCGCACCCTGCGGTCGCGCGGCATCGGCATCGTCTTCGTCACCCATTTCCTCGATCAGGTCTATGAGGTCTGCGACAGCATCACCGTGCTGCGCAACGGCCGGCTGGTCGGCGAGCGGCGCACGGCGGACCTGCCGCGCCTCGACCTCGTCGCCATGATGCTGGGGCGGGAGCTGGAGGCGGCGGCCCACCGCATCGACCTCGGCCCGGCGGAGCTGGACAGCCGTCCGCCACTGGCCAGCTTCAAGGGATTCGGCAAGGCGCGCAGCGTCGAGCCCTTCGACCTCGACATCCGTCCCGGCGAGGTGGTGGCGCTGGCCGGATTGCTGGGCTCCGGCCGCACGGAGACGGTGCGGCTGGTCTTCGGCATGGACCGCGCCGACAAGGGCGAGGCGACGGTGGACGGGCAGGCGGTGCGGCTCAGGGGCCCGCGCGAGGCTGTGAGGCTCGGCTTCGGCTTCTGCCCGGAGGACCGCAAGAAGGAGGGCATCGTCGGCGAGCTGTCGGTGCGCGAGAACATCATCCTGGCGCTTCAGGCGCGGCAGGGCTGGCTGAAGCCGATCCCGCGCCGCCGCCAGGAGGAGATCGCCGACCGCTTCATCCGCCTGCTCGACATCCGCACGCCGGACGCCGAGCGGCCGATCCAGCTGCTGTCGGGCGGCAACCAGCAGAAGGCGCTGCTGGCGCGCTGGCTGGCGACCGAGCCGCGGCTGCTGATCCTCGACGAGCCGACGCGCGGCATCGACGTCGGGGCGCATGCCGAGATCATCCGCCTGATCGAGCGGTTGTGCGCCGACGGCATGGCGCTGCTGGTGGTGTCGTCGGAGCTGGAGGAGATCGTCGCCTACAGCCGCCGCGTCGTCGTGCTGCGCGACCGCCGCCATGTGGCGGAACTGAGGGGAGGGGAGGTCAGCGTGGAGCGCATCGTCGCCGCCATCGCGTCGGAGACGCCTGTTGCAGCCGGATCGGGCGCAGAGGTGCGGCAATGACGTTGTCCGCTCCCGGCCCGGCGCGCAACCTGCCGCAATATGGCGCGCTGATCGCCGTCCTGCTGGCCAACTGGCTGCTGTTTCCCGATTTCTTCGCCATCCGTCTTCAGGACGGCCGGCTGTTTGGCAGCCTGATCGACGTGCTGAACCGCGGCGCCCCGGTGGCACTGCTCGCCGTCGGCATGACCATGGTCATCGCCACCCGCGGCGTCGATCTGTCGGTCGGCGCGGTCATGGCGATCTCCGGCGCCATCGCGGCGACCATGACCGGGGCGGGCTGGAGCCTGCCGGCGGTGCTGGCGGCGTCGCTCGCCGCCGGCCTGCTGTGCGGGCTGTGGAACGGCCTGCTGGTGGCGGTCCTGCGCATCCAGCCGATCATCGCCACCCTGATCCTGATGGTCGCCGGCCGCGGCATTGCCCAGCTGGTGACGGAGGGGCAGATCGTCACCTTCACCAGCCCGGCGCTCGCCTTCATCGGCAGCGGATCCTTCCTGACCGTGCCGATGCCGGTGGTCCTCACCGTCGTCGTGCTGGCGGTGACGGCGCTGCTGGTGCGGGCGACGGCGCTGGGGCTGATGATCGAGGCGGTCGGCGTCAACCGGCTGTCCAGTGCCGGGGCCGGCGTCAACACGCCGGTGGTGCTGGTCGCCGTCTATGTCTGGTGCGGGCTGTGCGCGGCGGTGGCCGGGCTGATCGTCACCGCCGACATCCGCGGCGCCGACGCCAACAATGCCGGGCTGTGGCTGGAGCTGGACGCCATCCTGGCGGTGGTGGTCGGCGGAACCTCGCTGCTCGGCGGGCGCTTCGGGCTGGTGCTGTCGGTGGTGGGCGCGCTGATCATCCAGTCGATGAACACCGGCATCCTGCTGAGCGGCTTCAAGCCGGAATTCAACCTGATCGTCAAGGCGGGCGTCCTGCTGGTCGTCCTGCTGCTGCAATCGCCGACGCTGACCCTGTTCCTGCCGCGGCCCAAGGGCGCGCGGCCGATCGGGACGGTCAAGCCGCCGGTGGCGCCGACCAGCGGAGGGGCGAAACCATGACCGGTGCACTCCAGCGCTTTCTGCCGCTGATCGTCACCACCGCCGTGCTGGTGGTGGGGTTCCTGCTGTGCGCGGCGCAGTTCCCCAACTTCGCCTCCTGGCGGGTGGTGGCAAACCTGCTGACCGACAACGCCTTTCTCGGCATCACCGCGGTCGGCATGACCTTCGTCATCCTGTCCGGCGGCATCGACCTGTCGGTGGGCGCGGTGATCGGCTTCACCACCGTGCTGCTGGCTGTGCTGATCGAGCATGGCGGCTGGCACCCGGTTGCCGCCTTCGCCGTCGCGCTGATCGCCGCCGGCGGCTTCGGCGCCGCGATGGGCGGGGTGATCCATGTCTTCCAGATGCCGCCCTTCATCGTCACGCTGGCCGGCATGTTCATCGCCCGCGGGCTGGGCTTCGTCTTGACCACCGATTCCGTGCCGATCAACCACCCGCTCTATGGCGAGCTGAACGACATGGCGCTGCGCTTCGATTTCGGGCTGAAGCTGAGCCTGCCGGCGCTGCTGATGCTGGGGGTGGTGGTCGCGGCGGTGGTGCTGGCGCATTGGACGCGCTTCGGCGCCAACCTCTATGCGCTGGGCGGCAACCGCCAGTCGGCGGAGCTGATGGGCGTGCCGGTGGCGCGGACGACGGTGGCGGTCTATGGGCTGTCGGGGCTGCTGGCCGGGCTGGCGGGAATTGTCTTCTCGCTCTACACCGGCGCTGGCTATTCGCTGGCGGCGACCGGGGTGGAGCTGGACACCATCACCGCGGTGGTGATCGGCGGCACCCAGCTGACCGGCGGTTACGGCTATGTCGTCGGCACCTTCGTCGGCGTGCTGATCCAGGGGCTGATCCAGACCTACATCACCTTCGACGGCAGTTTGAGCAGCTGGTGGACCAAGATCGCCATCGGCGTGCTGCTGTTCGTCTTCATCCTGTTGCAGAAGGGCCTGCTGGTGGTCTGGGCCGGCCGCGGCGGCGAACCGGCGGAGGCATGATGCCCATCGAGAGTTTCCTGTTCGACACCGTCGAGGGCCATCCGGTGGAGGGCTTCACCCTCTCCGCCGGCGGGTTGGAGGCGACGGTTATCGCCCATGGCGCCCGGCTGGTGCGGATGCTGGTGCCCGGCCGCGACGGAACCAGCGCCGACGTGGTGCTGGGCTTCGACCGGGTGGCCGATTACCTGGCGAGCGACGCCTATTTCGGCGCCACCTGCGGCCGCTACGGCAACCGCATCGGCGGGGCGGCCTTCACGCTGGACGGGGTGCGGTACGGGCTGGCCGTCAACGAGCCGCCGAACCAGCTGCATGGCGGGCCGGACGGCTTCGACCGGCGGATCTGGGCGGCGGAAGTCGATGCAGCGGAAAACGCCGTCACCTTCACCCATCGATCGCCGGACGGCGACCAGGGCTATCCGGGGACGCTGACGGCGACGACGCGCTACCGGCTGACCGACGACGGGGTGCTGGACATCGCCATGACGGCGACGACCGACCGGCCGACCATCGTCAACATCGTCCATCACAGCTACTGGAACCTCGGTGGGCATGGCTCCGGCGACCTGCGCGACCATCGGCTGACGGTGCAGGGCGGCTTCACCACGCCGGTCGGCGCCGACCTGATCCCGACGGGGGAGGTGCGGCCGGTCGACGGCACCCCCTTCGACCTGCGCGGCGGTGTGGAATTGGGCGAGGCGCTGGAGGCGGTCGGCGGCTTCGGCTTCGACCACAACTGGTGCCTGGCGGGGCCGGCCGGCGAGCTGCGTCCGGTGGCGCTGCTGGAGCATCCGGCCAGCGGCCGGCGGATGGAGCTGGCGACCGATCAGCCGGGCTTGCAGGTCTACAGCGGCGGTTATCTCAGCGAGACGGTGGTGGGGAAGGGTGGGCAGCCCTACTGCCGCTTCGCCGGGCTGGCGCTGGAAAGCCAGCGCTTCCCCGGCAGCCCGAACATCGGCCATTTCCCCTCAGCCCGGCTCGATCCCGGCGAGACCTACCGCCACCGGATGCAGCTGCGATTCCGGGCGGGCTGAGCGCAGGGCGGGAACCGTCCCCCGGTTCGCGGGGTTCATCGAAGGCACGGCAGCGGTTCCGCTGTCGCTGCCGCGATGATGCTCACGACGCCGAAGGAATGGTCGACATGGCCGCGATGCCTGACGCCGCCCGCCCAAGCCCCACCTTTCAGGCCGCCCAGCCTGCGGACGGCCCAATTCTGGTGCCCGGCCGGACCTGCTGGCGGATGGAGAAGGCGGACCGCGTTGCGGTCATCATCGACGCCGCTGCCTATTTTGCCCGGATCAAGGCGGCCATCCTGAATGCCCGCCACACGGTGATGCTGATCGGCTGGGATTTCGACACCCGGATCAAGCTGGAACTCGACGACCCGATGCCAGGCGTGCCGAACGAGCTGGGCGATTTCCTGTCCTGGATCGTCCGGGTGCGGCCGGAACTGACCATCAATGTGCTGAAATGGGATCTGGCGGTCCTGAAGATGCCGTTCCGCGGCGGGACGCCGTTGGTCCTGCTCGACTGGATCAGCAGCCGGCGCCTGCGCTTCCGACTGGATTCCGCCCATCCGCCCGGCGCCTGCCACCACCAGAAGATCGCCATCATCGACGATGCGCTGGCCTTCTGCGGCGGCATCGACATGACCACCGACCGCTGGGACACACCCGACCACCGCGACGGCGATCCCCGGCGGGTGCGGCCGAACGGCGAGCCCTACGGTCCCTTCCATGACGTGACGACCGCCGTCGACGGCGCCGCGGCGCGGGCGTTGGGGGAGTTGGCGAGGGAGCGCTGGCACCGGGCGACCGGCGAGATGCTGGCCCCGCCGCCGCCGGTCCCAGCCTTCTGGCCCGACGATCTGGAGCCCGACTTCCGCGACCTCCCCGTCGCCATCGCCCGCACCGACCCGATGGCCGACCATCAGGGGACGCAGAAGACCGGCAAGCGCGGCGTGCGCGAGATCGAGGCGCTGTATCTGGCCGCCATCGCCGCCGCGCGGGATTTCATTTATCTGGAAAGCCAGTATTTCGCCTCGCAGAAGATCGTCGGAGCCATCATCGAGCGTCTGTCGGAACCGGACGGGCCCGAGGTGGTGGTGATCAATCCCGAACGCACGCCCGCCTGGATCGAGGAGGAGTCGATGGGCAGCGCCCGCTCGCTGCTGCTCCAGCGCCTGAACGAGGCCGTCGCCCACCCTCGCTTCCGCATCCTGGCGCCGGTGACCGAGGGCGGCGAGGGCATCTACGTCCATGCCAAGGTGCTGGTGGTCGACGACCGGCTGCTGCGGGTGGGGTCGTCCAACATCAACAACCGGTCCCAGGGGCTGGACACCGAATGCGACCTCGCCATCGAGTGCGCGCCGGGCGAACGGCCGGAGGTCTGCCGGTCCATCCGCTCCGTCCGCACCCGCCTGATGGCGGAGCATCTCGGCGTCTCCGTCGAGGAGGTGGAGCGCACCGAGGAGGCGACCGGGTCGCTGACCGCCACGGTGGACCGGCTGATCCGCCCGGCCGGCCGTTCGCTCCGCCCGCTGGAGCCGCAGCCGCTGACCGAGACGGAGCGCCGGCTGGTGGAGGAGCGGCTGCTCGACCCCGATCGTCCGGAGCCGATGGCGACCACCATCCTGCGCGGGGCGACGGTGTTCGGCGACGTGAACCGGACGGCATGGCGCATCGGCGCCGTGGTGGGCGCCGGGGTAGCCGCAGCGGCGGCGGTGGGGGTCGGACTGGCCCTTCTGGCCCGCCGCAACGGGCGTCAGAAAAAAATGCACGGAGAGTGAATTCTCTGCTTGCGGGCTGCGATCCATCCCGCTACATAAGCGCTCCCCGCGGCGCCCAACGCGGTGCGGGGAAAAGCGCTTGTGGCGGAATTGGTAGACGCGCTAGGTTCAGGTCCTAGTGGCTGAAAGGCCGTGGGGGTTCGAGTCCCTCCAAGCGCACCAACACTTCAAGTGTTGGTGTAGAGGTGCAGAAGTATAGTGGGGCCATAGCTCAGCTGGGAGAGCGCTACAATGGCATTGTAGAGGTCATCGGTTCGATCCCGATTGGCTCCACCACTTCTGAAGAGTTTGGGTAGGTTTAGGTCTTGTCTGTCGGGGTGAAGCCTTGTAAAAGGCGCCGCTCCTCAGCGCGGGTGTAGCTCAGTTGGTTAGAGCGCCGGCCTGTCACGCCGGAGGCCGCGGGTTCAAGTCCCGTCACTCGCGCCACTTTGCGGGCGTAGCTCAGGGGTAGAGCACAACCTTGCCAAGGTTGGGGTCGAGGGTTCGAATCCCTTCGCCCGCTCCATGACTGGAGCGACAGTTTTGGGTTCCCGTGGTCTCGTAGCTCAGCGGGAGAGCACTACGTTGACATCGTAGGGGTCACTGGTTCAATCCCAGTCGGGACCACCATTCTGAAGGCCGCCAACCGGAACGGGTTGGCGGCCTTCGCCGTTTCAGGGCCTTATTTCCAGGCCTCTTGCCGCACCTCCGCGGTGCCCCGCCGCCGGCCCGTCCGCTCCGTTCTCAAATCTCCGCCGGTGGCCTGACCGGGATCGGCCCGCCCGCAACCGGGGGAGGGGCCGGCAGCGACCGCAGCGACGCCCGCGCCGCCTCGCGCATCGGGGCGAAGCCGTCCTCCGGAAAACGGCGGATCAGCGTCTGGTAGGACGCGCGCGCCACCTCCGGGCAGTTCAGGATGCGGAACTGGTCGCCCTGGCGCAGCAGGGCTGCGGCCTCGTCGGTCTTCGGATGGCCGGCGATGGAGGACGCGACTCCGTACCAGCGCCCATAGGCCGACCACAGGTCGCGCACGGCATCGCCGTCGCATCGGCCGGCGGTCAGCGCTTTTTCAAGGGCTTGGCGGTAATCGCTGTCGGGTGCCTGCGACACTTGCGCACAGCCTCCCAGGGCAAGCAGGCAAGCAGCGGCTGCAGCCGCCGCAAGGACGGACAACGTCGTTCCGGACATGGAACCTCCTCAAACGCGGGTGCCCGGGGACCCTAGGACATCACGGTTAAACCAGCGTTCATGTTTGTAAGCGCTGGTTTTCTGTTTCATCACCAACGTTAACCATAGGGGATGGGCGAATTAATGGTTGTTTGTGGCGATCACTCTAAACTCGCATAGAATTTCCAAGTAAAACCCCACATGAATAAAAATTTATCCAGTCTTTAGTAGAACGGAACCATTAAAACCACGTAAAACCAGGGTCGCACCTATGTCTATCCGGGTAACCCAATCTGTTGACATACTGCCTTTCGATAGGTTCTTTTGGGGCTGTGATAAGCATGTGACATCAGCGCAATTGCGTAAAAAACAATGCTTTATCTGCGCTTGCTCGACAATGGAGAATCCAATGCAGGCTTTGCTGATTGAGCCAGCCGATCTGATCGCCGATGCCATCGGCAAGCAACTCGCCCTGTGCAAGGTTAACCATGACCGCCTGGACCTGAATGGACTGCGCGATCTGGTGGGCGGGCATGGCTCCGTCGATATCACCCATGACGCGATCATCATCGGCGATGTCGGCGATACCGAAGCCTGCGTCGCCATGCTGCGCGCCCGCAACGTCACCGCCGCGATCATCTGCCTGATCGAGCGCCGCTGCGCCAACACCACCGCCGGCATCCTGCGGGCCGGTGCCGACGACGTGCTGGTCAAGCCGGTCGTCAGCACCGAAATCCGCGCCCGGCTGGAGGCGATCCGCCGCCGCTCCTACGGGCTGACCAGCAACGCGGTGACGGTGGGCCGCCTGACCGTCTTCCTTGACGGCCGCGATCCGGAGGTGGACGGCGAACGCCTGCGCCTCAGCCAGCGCGAACACGCCATCCTGTCGGTGCTGGCCCTCAACCACCGCCGGGTGGTGTCGAAGGAGCACATCTACGAGGAGGTCTACGGCCTGTCCGGCTCAGACCCGCTCGACAAGGTGATCGACGTCTACATCTGCAAGCTGCGCAAGAAGATCGACACGGCGACCGGCGGCGGCCGCTACATCGAGACGGTCTATGGCCGCGGCTACAAGTTCGAGGCGCCGCCCGACCACGTCGCCCCCGACCGTGGACAGCTGATGCTGGACCGCTGGTCGAACGCCGGTGCGCTGGCCGGAGCCCGCGTGCCCTTCATCCCGCCGGTGGTCTCCCGCGCCGCCGCCCGCGCCGTCGGGCGCTGATCCTCCGCTTCCGAAAGCCGACTACCGAAAACACCGTCCGCCCCGAACGCTTCCGATTTTTTACCCCGGCTTAAACCGGCCCGGTCATCCTCGAATTCGCCGCTCGCGCCCCCGCACAACAGATCGGGAAGGCCGGCGTGAATGGCCCCGGCGTCAGAAAGGCGCCATGCATCTCGCGAATGGAGATACCCATGGCCTCGATTATGACGAACACCTCCGCCATGACCGCGCTGCAGACCCTGCGCCGCGTGACCGGAGATCTGGAGACCACGCAGGACCGCATCTCGACCGGCCTGAAGGTCAACAACGCCAAGGACAACGCCGCCTACTGGTCGATCGCCACCACCATGAAGGCCGACGTCGCCGGCTTCAAGGCGGTCAAGGAATCGCTGGAGCTGGGGTCCGGCACCACCAACACCGCGTCGGTGGCGTCCAAGAACATCGTCGAAAACCTTCAGACGCTGAAGGCCCGCGTCATCGCCGGCCAGACCAACGGCGTCGACAAGTCGCTGATCCAGAACGACGTCGACCAGCTGGTGAAGCTGATCAAGGGCGCCGCCGCCGACGCCTCCTTCAACGGCGACAACCTGCTGCGCGTCACCTATTCGAACGACGGCACGGCCAAGGACAAGAACGTCGCCATCCTCGCCTCGCTGAGCCGCGCCGACGGCACCGTCGATCCGAGCTACATCGATTTCCAGCGCCAGGACATGCGCGTGGAGTCGATCGTCGGCAAGGCCACCATCGAGCAGCAGGTCGACTCGACCAACGCCACCAAGGCCAAGGTCGACATCAAGTTCGGCGCCCCCGGCGACACCTTCATCGACGGCCAGAACCTGGGCCTCGGCAGCCTGACGCTGACCGTGACCAAGGAGAACGGCACGAAGACCGACGTGACGGTCGACCTGTCGGCCCAGACCTACGACACCGATCTGGCGACCACCCAGGGCAACATCGCCACGGCGGTCAACACCGCCCTGACGGCGGCCGGCGGTGACTTCCAGGTCGCCTTCACCGGCGACACCCTGTCCTTCACCGACCAGGACGTGAACACCGACGGCAACTTCACCGCCCAGGTGTCCGGCCTGTGGGTCGGCTCGAAGGAAAGCGACGCCTTCGGCGGCCTCGCCGATCTGACCCAGATCGACGTGGTCAACAACTCGAAGAAGTCGCTGGAGGTCATTAACAAGCTGCTCGACAGCGCCATCGGCAAGTCGGCGGTTATCGGTTCCATCGAGAACCGCGTGTCGGTGCAGAACGACTTCGTGTCGAAGCTGACCGACTCGATGAACAAGGGCATCGGCGCCCTGGTCGACGCCGACATGAACGAGGAATCGAGCCGCCTGCAGGCCCTCCAGGTCCAGCAGCAGCTCGCCATCCAGGCTCTGTCCATCGCCAACCAGGGTCCGCAGAACATCCTGTCGCTGTTCCGCTAAGCCCCTGACGGGCCGTCCCATTGTCCGAACCCCTGGACAATGGGACGGCCCCGCCGGCCATGCCCGTTCATCACGCCAGCCGCCGGACGGAGCGGGCATCGCCGACGGCCATCCGCGTCCGCCATCAAACCCACCGCAACCGGTCCGGCTTCCCGCCGCCAAGGACCCCACCGCAGGGGTGCGCCCATGAGCATCGCCGCCTACCACCAGACCATCGCCGAGTGCGACGATCCGCGAAAGATCGAGTACCGGGTGTTCCTGCGGATCACCCTGGCGCTGGAGAACAACCGCGACGCTGACTGGCGCTCCGCCGCGCTGAAGGACGCGCTGTGGCGGAACCTGGAGCTGTGGAACACGCTCCGCGCCGACCTGCTGGAGGACGGCAACGCCCTGCCGGAGGCGTTGCGCGCCGGTCTGGTCTCGCTCTCCTTCGCGGTGAACCGCAACACCCAGCGGGTTCTGCGCGGCGAGGGCGGCATCGACCTGCTGCTCCACATCAACCGCTCGGTGATGCAGGGCCTGCAAGGGGCTGTTTCTGCGGCGCAGCCCGCGCTGGAACTGGCGACGGAGGATCTGTCCTATGGCACTTAAGCTGCGCCTGAAGCCGTGCGAGCGGGTGGTGATCAACGGCTGCGTCGTGCAGAACGAGAACCGCCGCTACACCCTGACGATCTCCAACTTCGCCCAGATCATCCGTGGCAGCGACATCCTCCAGGAAGAGGACGCGGTGACCCCGGTGCGCCGCGCCTATTTCCTGATCCAGAGCATGCTGCTCGATCCCGAGGTCGCCGCCAATGGCAGCGGAGCGGTGGCGGCGATGATGGCGCAACTCTACACCGCCTTCGCCCGCCCCGACATCCAGGACCGCATCGCCCGCGCCATGGGCCATATCGGCGAGCGCGACTATTACAAGGCGCTGTCCGCCCTGCGTCCGGTGATGGAGTATGAGGGCACGCTGCTGGCGGCGCCGCCCGCCGCGTCCCCCGCTGCGACGCCTTCTGTATCCCCCCCTGCCCCGGCGGCCTCCTTCCAGGCGGACGGCATCGGCCATCACGCGGGAGGATGACGCCATGCCGACCCCCGTCAGCGGCGTGACCGGCCCGTCCGGCGACCGCGCCACCACCAGCAGCGCCGACATCATCGCGGAAGCGCGCCAGCGTCAGGCCGACCGGCTGCGCGCCGCCCAGGCCGAGACGGCCAAGCCGGTGGAGGCGGCCGAGCGGGCCCAAAAGACCGCTGCCGCGAAAGCGGACGCATCCGACGCGGAGGCGAAGCACGCCGCCCGGCCCTACCGCGTCAACCTCGATCCCGACACAAGGCGTCTCTACACCGAGGTGCTCGACACCGCGACCGGGGAGGTCATCATGCGCATCCCCGCCGGCTATGGCGCCGAAACCGATGCGGCCGACGACGATCCGGTCCTCCCGCAGGACAAGGACGGCCGGGATGGGGAGGTCGAGGCATGACGACGCTCGTCGATCTGCGGATGGTCAGCAAGAACCACGACCGCTACGAACAGGCGGTGCGCAGCCGGCCGGCGGTGCAGCGCGCCATCTCCTATTTCCAGGACAACATCGGCAAGATCGCCAGCACCGAAGACTTCATGAAGGACGACAAGCTTTACCGCTTCGTCCTCGACGCCTTCGACCTCGGCAGTCAGGCCAAGTCGCGCGGCCTGATCCGCAAGGTTCTGGAGGAAGGGGTGAGCGACCAGTATTCCACCGCCAACCGGATGAGCGACACCAAGTTCCGCGAGATGGCGACCATCCTCGGCTTCGCCGAGAACGGCGGCGCCAACCTGAAGCAGCCGGCCGTCGTCCAGGCCATCGTCGACCGCTATGTCGCCGTGACGCTGGAGGTCGAATCGGAGGACAGGAACCCGGCGGTGCGGCTCGGCCTCTATTTCCAGCGGCGGTCGGCGAACATCACCAACTGGTATCAGGTCATGGCCGATAATGCCCTGCGCAAGGTGGTCTACACCACGCTGGGGCTGCCCGACCAGACGGCGCTGCTGGACGTCGACAAGCAGAAGGCGCTCTTGGAAAAGCGGATGGACATCGCCGACCTCAAGAGCCCGGACAAGGTCGCCAAGTTCCTCGACCGCTTCGCCGCGATGTACGACATGCAGAACGGCAGCGCCGCTGCGACCGCCGCCATGCCGTCCATCGGGCCGATTTCCCGCCGCGGGCGGGCCTCGATCATCTCCATCGATCCGTCCATCACCATGACGCTGATGAGGTTCCCGCGCTTCTGACAGGGCCGCGGGGCTCGCCCGAGCGGGAGGAGTCCAGCCGTGCAGACGCCAGCCGGCACCCCACCGGACCAAAGGTCCGGCGACTTACAGGACCGCAGGTCCGGGGCCCAACAGGACCGCAAGGTCCGCGACCGCATCCGTCCGCCGGCCACCACCGGGGCCGCCGCCGTGCCTCTGCGCGGAGCGTCCGCGGATGACGAGGATGACGGGCGCGACGCGCTGCACATCCTGCCGCTGTCGATCCTGCCGCTCGAAACGCCGGGACTGCGCCGGGCGCGGCTGATCAAGAATGTCCGGCTGGAGACAGTGGCGGAGCTGTTCAACGACGCCCAGACCGGCAGCGGCCAGATCCGCATCGACCAGCTGTCGAAATGCTTCGGCATCGACGGCCCGGAATTCCGCCGCGACCTGCGCAAGATCGTGCAGATCGGCGAGGCCGCCAGCTTCGACGTCTACAGCCTGCGGCTGGAGCTGCGCCGCCTGAACATCGACGTGGAGGAAGCGGCGGCACTCCGCCTGTCGGCCGCCAAGCGGGCCGAGCTGACCAGCTACATGCGCGTCTTCACCCGGCCGCTGGTGGAGCATGTCTATGGCGTGCAGGGGGCGGACATCGCCAGCATGGACGATCTGGTCCGCCTGTTCGCCCAGCCCGACGTGGAGGAGGCGCGGCGCCGCCTGCAGCTGACCGCCGACCGGCTCGACATTCCGCTGGGCGAGATCCCGGCCTTCCTTGAGGATTATGCCGACATCTTCCTGTCGCTCGCCTATTTCAAGCGCTGCCTGGACGACATCGTGCCCGACGTGCAGGGCTTCCTCGGCTGGATGGCGGAGCTGTATCAGGTCAGCGAGGTGCGCCGCGACGCCCGGCAGAGCCGCATGCTGGACGAGATCGGCCACGACCTGACCGACATCGCCACCTCGATCACCGGGCGCTTCGAGAGCTTCGACAACCGGTCGCGCGACTTCTGGCGCGACATAAACCCGGAGAGCTTCCGCAGCATCCGCGACCTGATCGTCACCCATCACCTGACCATCGGCGGGGTGCTGTGCGGGTTGGCGGTGAAGATGAACCTGTGGAAGCACCGCTTCGGCCGCGGCGGCGGCCCGGTGCGCCGGCTGGAGTTCATCCGCTCGGAAATCCTGCCGGGGCTGGCCCACATCAAGACCATCGAACAGGCCTCGCGCAACAGCATGGGCCGATGAGGGGGCATGGTACCCCCGGGAAAAATCGGCCCCGCGCCCTTGTTTCAAGCGTCGAAACCCTCATCTATTCGAGTGTCGGCGACGCCGACGCTCTTACAGTGCGACACGGCGTGACGTGGCCCTCCGTTCCGGCCGGCGCAGCAACTTCGGTGACTTCCCTTGATCTGAGTTCCCCGGTTTGGCGGCCCGCCGTGGCTTTGCCGACCCTCTCCTCTCCGGCTCCGTGACGCGCAGGCCGCCGCGACCCTCCCCCGTGTCGTAGCGCCGCCGGTGGGGCCGGAGAGGACCCTGTTTTCCTGAATTTCCCGAGCTTTGCATCCGCGATGCGATGCGCGCACGCCGGCAGCGTCGAATGCCGGCCTTCCCGAGGCCGATCCATCGGAAAACCGACCCGACGGATTGGCGTTCGACGCACGCCCCGCGCATCCGGCGCCGGGCCGCCATAAGGAACCCCATGGGTACCCATCAGACCACCGATTTGAAAGCCACCCAAACCCCCCGTTCCACTCTGGGCCGCGCCCTCGTCCTTCACCCGGTCCTTCGCGGGACCGAAACCGACCGCAGCCCCGAAGCCTCGCTGGAGGAAGCCGTCGGTCTTGCCGCGGCCATCGAGCTTGATGTGGTGCGGGCCGCTGCCGTCAAGGTCAGCCAGCCCCGCCCGGCCACCCTGCTTGGCGGCGGCGCCATCGAGCAGTATGCCAAGCTGATCGAAGAGGCGCATGAGGCGGGCGAGGCCATCGACCTCGTCATCGTCGACCATGCGCTGACCCCGGTGCAGCAGCGCAATCTTGAGAAGGCCTTCGGCGCCAAGGTCATCGACCGCACCGGCCTGATCCTGGAAATCTTCGGGGCGCGCGCCCGCACCCATGAAGGCCAGCTTCAGGTCGAGCTGGCGTCACTGAGCTACCAGAAGTCGCGGCTGGTGCGGTCCTGGACCCACCTTGAACGCCAGCGCGGCGGCTTCGGCTTCCTCGGCGGCCCCGGTGAATCGCAGCTTGAGCTTGACCGGCGTCTGATCGGCGACCGCATCGTCAAGATCAAGCGGGAGCTGGAAAATGTCCGCCGCACCCGCGGGCTGCACCGCAAGGCGCGCGCCAAGGTGCCCTACCCGGTGGTGGCGCTGGTCGGCTACACCAACGCCGGCAAGTCCACCCTGTTCAACCGGATGGCCGGCGCCGACGTGTTCGCGAAGGACCTGCTGTTCGCGACGCTGGATCCGACCATGCGGCAGGTGGTCCTGCCGTCGGGGCGCAAAGTGATCCTGTCCGATACGGTCGGTTTCATCTCCGACCTGCCGACTCATCTGGTCGCGGCCTTCCGCGCCACGCTGGAGGAAGTGCAGGCGGCCGACATCATCCTGCATGTCCGCGACATCGCCCACCCCGACACCGAAGCCCAGAAGGCCGACGTGGAGGCGATCCTGGCCGACCTCGGCATCGACCCGGAGCGCGACCCGCGCGTGGTCGAGGTCTCCAACAAGATCGACCTGCTGGCCGGGGCGGAGCTTGACGCGGCGCTCGCCCGCGCCGGGCGGGACGGCAACGCCTGTGCGCTATCCGCCGCGACCGGGGAGCGTCTGGACACGCTGTTCCGCATCCTCGACGACCGGATGACCGCCGGCCGCGAGCTGGTGGAACTGGATGTCGAGCATGGCGACGGGGCGACGCTCGCCTGGCTCTACGCCCATGGCGAGGTGGTCGGCCGCCGCGACGACGACAGCCACGCCCATCTGCATGTGGCCATCGAACCGGCGATGCTGGCCCGTCTGGGCCATCCGGGGCAGGAGCGGGCCGCGGCCTGACCGCGAGGCTCAGTTTTCGAAGAAGAGGGGGCTACCGGAAACGGCGGCCCCCTTTTTTTTATGGAGTCGGACGGGACAGCACATAGGCCGCGGCCCCCGCCATGACCAGCCCGGTACCGGCGAGCACCGGGTATCCGGGCGACGTCAGCACCAGCACGGCGAAGCTGGACGACATCCCGCCGACCGCCATGATCTTCGCCTTCACCGGAATGGCGCCGCGGTCCTGCCACTCGCGGATGGCGCGGCCGAACCGCGGGTCGTTGCGCATCCGCTCGCGCAGTTCGGGATTGCCGCGGGCATAGGCCCAGCCGGCGACCAACAGGAAGGGGACGGTGGGCAGGATCGGCAGGAAGGCTCCCGCGGTGGCCAGCCCCACCGCGCCATGGCCGACCAGCAGCCACAGCCGCCGCCGTCCCTTGCCCATGCCGTTGCTTCCGTCCATCGCCCGCTCGTCCCGCATCCCGGTGCCGGATCATTGAACCGCGCCCGGCGGTGCCGCGCAAGTCGGGGTTGGTCACGACGCCGTGCGCACCATCCCCGGCGTGCCGGCCTTGGCCGTCGCCTCCAGGCTGTACAGCTTCGCCAGCAGCTGCGGTGCCGGCTGTTCGCCTGCCGTCGTCGCCGCCGCTGTTGCCGCCGTTTCCGTCGCCGGGGCGGATTTGCGGCGCAACGCTTCCGCCAGCGATTGGGGGGAGGGCAGGGACGGATCGCCGCCGTCCCCGCCGCCGGTCATCCAGGGCAGCCCTCCGGCCGGCGGCCCTTCCGCCGTCGCGGTCTCCGTTTCGTCTTCCAGCAGGCTGCCGATATGGCCCAGCACGCTGTCGCCGGTGACCTCCTCGAAGGCGACCATGGCGGCGCTGCCGATCAGGCCGGGCAGCCCGCCGAACAGGAAGCCGCCGGCCAGCCGCGCCGGGATCGAGATTCCCTCCCCCGTCGCCTCGCGGTAGACCGACGACACCACCGGCAACTGCTGGAGCGGGTTGACCACGTCGAGCAGGTCCTCGAAGCCGACGCTCATCTTGTCGGCCAGCGTCTCCTCCGGTTCGGCGGGCGCCTTGCGCTGGGCGGTCGGCGGGCTTACGGCCTGGGCGGCCAGTTTCCTGTCGATGCCTGGGGTGTTGACGCTCATGCGTGGTCTCCGAGGGCGGCGAGCAGCGACTCCAGCCGGGCGAAACTCCCGGCGGAGGGGGAGGGGTCGTCCTTGCCCTGGCGCAGGAAGTCCTCCAGCCGCGGGTGCAAGTCGATGGCGGCGTCGGTCTCCGGATCGGTGCCGCGCTTGTAGGCGCCGAGCCGGATCATCTCCTTCATGCCGTCATAGCTGGCGGCCAGCGCGCGGGCGCGGCCGACGATGCGGTTCTCGCGCGCGTCATGGCAGCCGGGCAGGCTACGCGACACGCTACGCAGCAGGTTGACGGCGGGATAGCGCCCCTGCTCGGCGATCTTGCGGTCCAGCACCAGATGCCCGTCGAGGATGCCGCGCACCGCATCGGCAATCGGTTCGTCATGGTCGTCGCCATCGACCAGAACGGTGAAGATGGCGGTGATGTCGCCCTCTCCGCCCTCTTCAGGGCCGGGGCCGGCGCGTTCCAGCAGGCGGGGCAGTTCGGCGAAGACGCTGGGCGGATAGCTCTTGGCGGTCGGCGGCTCGCCCGCGGCCAGCCCGATCTCGCGCTGGGCCATGGCGAAGCGGGTGACGCTGTCCATCAGGCACAGCACATGTTTGCCCTGATCGCGCATCTCCTCCGCCACCGTCATGGTCAGCAGCGCCGCCTGCCGGCGCATCAGCGGCGGCTCGTCGGAGGTGGCGACGATGACGATGGAGCGCGCCAGCCCCTCTGGTCCCAGATCGTCCTGGATGAATTCGCGTACCTCGCGCCCGCGCTCGCCGATCAGGCCGATGACGATGGCGTCGGCCTCGGCATGGCGGGCGACCATCGCCAACAGCGTCGATTTGCCGACGCCGGAGCCGGCGAACACGCCCAGCCGCTGGCCGCGGCAGAGCGGCACGAAGCTGTCGATCACCCGGATGCCGCTGTCCAGCCGTGCCCCCACCCGGCGCCGGGCGCAGGCGGCCGGCGGCGGCTGGCGCAAGCTGCGCGGATGCTCGCCGTTCGCCAGCGGACCCTTGCCGTCGATCGGTTCGCCCAGCGCATTGACCACCCGGCCGAGCCAGCCGGGGCCGGGCCGGAGCGTGAAGGCGGTGTCGTCGGTGACCGCGGCGCAGCCCTCCGCCACGCCGTCGAGACTGTCGAAGGCCATCAGCAGCGAGCGGCCGTTGCGGAAGCCGATGGTCTCGCACAGCACGCGCCCGCCGCGGACGGTCTCCGCATGGCATTTGTCGCCGACCGACAGCACGCGCTGCAACCCGTCGACCTCCAGCGTCATGCCGGCGGCCGAGCGGATTTCCCCGCGCCACCGGCGCGTCGGCAGCCGGTCGAATTCCGCGGCCAGGGTGGCGAGTGCCGGCATCGCTTCTGTCTCCACCATCTCCATCGATGCAAGGCATCCTGGAGCATCGAATTTAAATCCGGCTTTAAACCGGCGGGATCATCGTCCGATCCGGTGTTCCGGCGAGACTTGCCGGCAAGAATTGATGGGCCGAGGTCGCAATGGATTTGGGTAAAATCGGTTTCTTTCAGCTTGCCGGCACGCGGCTGGACTATCTGGCGCAGCGGCAGAAGCTGGTCGCCGAGAATGTGGTGAACGCCAACACGCCCGACTACCAGGCGCGCGACCTGAAACCCTTCGACAGCGTGATGGACGGCATCCGCCCGGTGGAGACCGCCCGCACCTCCGGCCTGCATCTGGCGAGCGCCCGCTCCACCGCCGGCTTCCGCGAGGAGGGCAAGGCTGCCCTGTGGGAGTCGACGCCATCCGGCAACGCGGTGTCGCTGGAGCAGGAGATGATCAAGGGCAGCGAGACCCGCGACGCCTTCGCGCTGACCACCAGCCTGTTCCAGCGCAATGTGCAGATGCTGCGCATGGCCTGGCGAAATAGCTAAGGGAAGAACGGTTAAGGACGGAGACGACCCGATGATGAACGATGTCCTCGGCGCCACGCTGAAGATCGCCGGCGCCGGGCTTCAGGCGCAGTCGACTCGCCTGCGCGTGGTGGCGGAGAATCTCGCCAACGCGGACAGCACCGCCACCGCCAGGGGCGGCGACCCCTACCGCCGCAAGACGGTGTCCTTCGACAGCGTGATGGACCGCGGCGTCGGGGCGGAGCTGGTGCAGGTCAAGCAGATCGGCCGCGACCGCAGCGACTTCCAGCTCGCCTACGACCCCTCGCACCCGGCGGCCGACGACAAGGGCTACGTCAAGAAGCCGAACGTCCAGCCGCTGGTCGAGATGATGGACATGCGCGAGGCCGGCCGCGCCTTCGAGGCCAGCATGAACGTCATCGAACAATCGCGCGCGATGATGACCCGTGTCGTCGACCTGCTGCGCAGCTGAGGAGCCGTTCCATGATCGAGATGTCCGTAGGCCGCGTCGCCGCGGCCTACGCCGCCAACCGCAGCCCCATCGCCAGCGGCGTCGCCGAGACCCAGGCTGCTGCCTCGCCCCTGTCGGCAGCCAACCGGACCGACGCGGTCGCCGCCGGCGCCGAGAGCGATTTCGGCGGCTTCCTCGACAAGTCGATCTCCCAGGCGGTCGACACGCTGAAGGAAAGCGAGCGGGTGTCGATGGCCGCGGTGTCGGGCAAGGCCAGCGCGCAGGAGGTGGTGCGCTCCGTCCTGGCCGCCGAGATGACGGTGCAGAGCGTCGTCGCCATCCGCGACAAGATGGTCCAGGCCTATCAGGAGATCATGCGCATCGCGGTCTGAGCGGGTGCGCTTGAGGAAGGATCCCCCATGAACCAGGCCGACGTGCTGGAAGTGCTGCGCAGCGGCATCTGGACGACCCTGCTGGTCGCCGCCCCGCCGCTGATCGTCGCGGTGGTGGTGGGTGTGTCGATCTCGCTGGTGCAGGCGCTGACCCAGGTGCAGGAGATGACGCTGACCTTCGTGCCGAAGATCGTCGCGATCCTGGTGGTGACGGTGCTGGCGCTGCCCTTCATGTACGGCGCGCTCGCCACCTACGCCGACCGGCTGAGCGACCTGATCGTCGCCATCGACTGACGGCGTCGACCGATGCGCCTCCCCCCGTTGCGAGCGGTCATGGTCCCCCTTCTCGGGCTGCTCGTAAATCCGGCCGGCGGTGCGGCGGCGCCGCCGGCCAACATCTCGCAGATCGGGGTGTGGAGCACCGCCCTCTACGCCCCGCCCAGACAGCCCGCCCCCCAGACGCCGGCCAAAGCCCTGCCGCCCGAAGCGCAGTGCATCGCCGCCATCCTCGATGCGGAGAAGACGGCGGGCATCGCCGACCACCTGCTGCTGGCGATGGGCTTCACCGAGTCCGGCCGGCGGACGGAGGACCGGCTGTTCACCGCTTGGCCCTGGACGGTCAACACCGAAGGGCGCTCCCATTACTTCCCGACGCGCGACGCCGCGATATCCTTCGTGCGCGAGACCCAGGCGCGCGGCGTGCAGTCCATCGACGTCGGCTGCCTGCAAGTGAATCTGCGCTGGCACCCCGACGCCTTCCCCGATCTCGTCACCGCCTTCGACCCGGTCGCCAACGCCCGCTATGCCGCGTCCTTCCTGTCGGCGCTGCGGCGCGACCATGGTTCGCTGGAGACGGCCATCGCCCGCTACCACTCCGCCCAGTCCGAGCGCGGCGAGGCCTATCGCCAGCGGGTGACCGGCAACCTGCGCTGGGTCGCCGGGGCGCTCGGCTACCTGGAGACCCTGGCAGCCGGCCCTGGCAACTCCGCCCCGGTCTGGACAGCGGCGGAGCGTGGGCGCCTGAGCTTCCTGTCCGGCCTGTTCGCCGACGGCCCGGCGCGGCCGCTGCTGCCGACTCAGTGATGCCGAATCGGTGACGGGCCGCGTCGCCCCGCGCCGCCCTTAAATCCCGGTTTTACCGCGCCCCCCTATCGTTGCCGGAACGCCTCTCCTCGACAAACCCGCCCCCTACACAAACCCACCGGGACCACCATGACCCTCACGGATCACGTCCGCAGCCGGTTCGGCCTGATCGGCGACATCGGTCTCGCGAACCGCGACGTGCTGTTCGCGGTCGGCATCCTGTTGGTGCTGGCGGTGCTGTTCCTGCCGGTGCCGTCCTGGTTCCTCGATCTCGGGCTGGCGCTGTCCTTCTCGGTGGCGGTGCTGGTGCTGATGGTGTCCCTGTGGATCCCGCGGCCGCTGGACTTCTCCTCCTTCCCCACCGTTCTGCTGGTGGTGACCATGCTGCGGCTGGCGCTGAACATCGCGTCGACCCGCCTGATCCTCAGCGAGGGGCACAACGGCCACGCCGCCGCCGGCCACGTCATCCAGGGCTTCAGCCAGTTCGTGATGGGCGGCAACTTCGTCATCGGCGTGGTGATCTTCTGCATTTTGGTGGTGATCAACTTCGTCGTCATCACCAAGGGCGCCACCCGCATCGCCGAGGTCGGCGCCCGCTTCACCCTCGACGCCATCCCCGGCAAGCAGATGGCCATCGACGCCGACCTGTCCGCCGGCATGATCGACGAGGTCGAGGCGCGGCGCCGCCGCAAGGAGCTGGAGGACGAGAGCACCTTCTACGGTGCCATGGACGGCGCCTCGAAATTCGTGCGCGGCGACGCGGTGGCCGGGCTGGTCATCACCGTCATCAATGTTCTCGGCGGCATGGCCATCGGCATCGCCCAGAAGGGGATGAGCTTCGACCATGCCGCCTCGATCTACACCACGCTGACGGTGGGCGACGGTCTGGCGACGCAGATCCCGGCGCTGGTGGTGTCGCTGGCCGCCGGCCTGCTGGTGACCAAGGGCGGCAATGTCGGCTCGGCCGAGAAGGCGGTGATCGACCAGCTCGGCGCTTACCCGAAGGCGCTCCTGGTGGCGTCGGGCCTGCTGGTGTCGCTGGCGCTGACGCCCGGCCTGCCGATGGCGCCCTTCCTTGCCATCGGCGCTGCCTTCGCCCTGCTCGGCTGGTACGCGCCGCGCCGCAAGGCCCGCGCCGCCGCCCTCGCCAAGCTGGAGGAAAGCCGCAAGGCGCCCGCCGCCGTGCCGGAGGAGGCGGTGGAGGACATGCTGAAGGTCGACGAGGTGAAGGTGGAGGTCGGCAACCACCTCGTCCCGCTGATCCTCAACAAGAACGGCCCGCTGACCACCAAGGTCAAGACCCTGCGCAAGCGCTTCGCCACCGAGTTCGGCTTCGTCCTGCCCTCGGTCCGCATCAAGGATTCCAGCTTCTTGGCCCCCAAGAGCTACGTCATCAGCATCATGGGGGTGGAGGCGGCGAAGGGCGAGGTGCGGCCGAAGCATCTGCTCGCCATCGATCCCACCGGCGGCGCCGTGCCCGACATCGCCGGCGACGCGACGCGCGAGCCGACCTTCGGCCTCCAGGCCAAATGGATCGACCCGGCCCGCCATGAGGAGGCGGTGGCGAAGGGCTACACCGTCGTCGATCCGGAAAGCGTCATCACCACCCACCTGACCGAGGTCATCAAGGACAACCTCTCCACCCTGCTGACCTTCGCCGCTTTGCAGAAGCTGATCGACGGGCTGGGCCGCGAGTACCAGAAGCTGATCAACGACATGGTGCCGAGCCAGATCTCGCTGGTCGTGATCCAGCGCGTGCTACAACAGCTGCTCTCCGAACGGGTGTCGATCCGCAACCTGCCCGCCATCGTCGAGGCGGTGGCGGAGGCGGTCGGCTGGACCCGCCACATCACGCTGATCACCGAACATGTGCGGATGCGGCTGGGCCAGCAGATCCACCAGGGTCTGGCCGGTCCCGACGGCTTCGTCTCTGTGATCGCGCTCAGCCCGCGCTGGGAGCAGGCGCTGCTCGACAACATCGTGGTGGAGGGCGACGACCGCCGCTTCGTCATGCCGCCCAGTCAGGTGCAGGAGTTCCTGACCGCCGTGCGGCTGAAGATCCAGAAGCACGCCACCTCGCAGATCTGGCCCGCCCTGCTGGTCGGGGCCGAGGCGCGGCCCTTCGTCCGTTCGCTGCTGGAGCGGGTCAGCCCGATGACCCCGGTGCTGAGCCATGCCGAGCTGCACCGCAAGGCGGCGCTCAAGACCGTCGATCAGGTCTGAACATGGACGCCCCCGTGGACGGCCTCAGCCAGTTCCTGACTTTGGAGATCTACCGCGGCCTGCTGGTGCTGGCGCGGGTGGCGGCGGCCATCGGCCTGCTGCCGGGCTTCGGCGAGGCGGCGGTGCCGATGCGGGTGCGGGCGGCCCTGGCGGTCATCGTCACGCTGGTTCTGCTGCCGGGGGTGGAGGGCTTGCCCGACCGCATGCCGGACCAGCCGGTGGAGATGCTGCGGGCGCTGGCCGGCGAAACGCTGGTCGGCGCTTATCTCGGCCTCGGCGCCCGGCTGTTCATGGCCGCGCTCCAGACCGCCGGCGCCGTGGCGGCGCAGGTGGTGGGGCTGAGCAACCCCTTCTCGATGGCGGCGGCGGGGTTCGAGGGCGGGTCGGTGCTGTCCGGCGTGCTGCTGATCGGCGGGCTGGCTCTGCTGTTCGCATCCGACGTGCATTACCTGATGATCGGCGCGCTTGCCCGCTCCTACGGCTCCTGGCCGGCGGGGGTGTTCCCCGACCTCGGCATGGTCGCCCAGCGCTTCGCCGAACTGCTGGCGACCACCTTCCGGCTGGGGGTGGGCTTGGCGGCGCCCTTCATCCTCTATGGGCTGGTGGTCAATCTGGCGCTGGGGCTGGTCAACCGGGTGATGCCGGCGATGCCCGTCTATTTCGTCGCGACGCCGGGCGTTCTGATGATCGGCATGGGCCTGTTCATGGCGACCGCCGGGGCGATGCTGACCGCCTTCGTCGCCGCGCTGGGCGGCTGGCTGTCGGGCTCGTAGCACATGGCGGAGCAGGACGACGAGCAGAAGACCGAGGAACCGACAGAGAAACGTCTGCGCGAGGCGGCGGAGAAGGGCGACGTTCCCCGCGCCCGCGACGTCGGGCTGCTGTCGGCGATGGTCGCCGCCTGGATGATCGTGCTGATGGCGGTGCCCGGCGTGGCGGCGAACCTGTCGGCCCTGCTGCTGCCGCTGATCGAGAACCCGGACGACATCCGCATCGACGGCAGCGCCATCGACGTCATCCACAGCCTGCACTGGCTGATCGGCGGCGTCGCCGTCGCCCTGCTGCCGGTGCTTGGCATCCTGCTGGCCGGGGTGGCGGTGTCGGCGCTGGGGCAGGGGCCGTTCGTGGTGGCGTCCGACCGCATCCGGCCGAAATGGTCGCATTTGTCGCCGGCGTCCGGCTGGACGCGGATCGCCGGCCGGCCGGCGCTGGTCGAATTCGTCAAGAGCCTGGTCAAGCTCGCCATCATCAGCGGTGCCGCCTGGCACGCGCTGGCGCCATACATCGCATGGACGGAGGATACTGTGGGCATGGACGTCGCCGGATTGCCCGTGCTGCTGCGGGACGTGACCTTGCGGCTGCTGCTGGCGGTCCTGCTGGCGACCGTCCTGATGGCGGCGGTGGACGTGCTGTGGAACCGCATGGAATGGCGCCGCCGCCTGCGCATGAGCCATCAGGAGATCAAGGACGAGTTCAAGCAGATCGAGGGCGATCCCAACGCCAAGGCCCGCCTGCGCGACATCCGCCGCTCGCGCTCGAAGAAGCGGATGATGGCGAACGTCCCGCGCGCCACGGTGGTCATCACCAACCCCACCCATTTCGCCGTGGCACTGGAATATGAGCGCGGCCGCACCGCCGCCCCGATCTGCCTCGCCAAGGGCGCCGACCTGATCGCGCTGCGCATCCGCGCCCTGGCCCAGGAGCACGGCATCCCCATCGTCGAGAATCCGCCGCTCGCCCGCGCCCTCCACGCCTCGGCGGAGGTGGATGCGACGATCCCGCTCCAGCACTATCAGGCGGTGGCGGAGGTCATCACCTATGTGCTGAAGCTGAAGGGCGGTCTGGCGCGGCGGGGGTGAGCGAGGGGCCAGCCGGACCATAGGCCGGCAAACAGGCGTCAATTGTTTCAAACAACAAATCTCGAACCTTCCAAAACACCATGCTATCGGCTTGCTAACGCGCGAATATCTGGCGCTACCTCGCAATTGTCACAAATTCGATTGAGAGAGTTGTCATGCGCATTCTGAACATCGCTGCCGTCGCCGCCGTCGCCATGATGGCCGTTCCCGCCATTGCCTTCGCCGATGATTTCGAGGCGCTGTGCACGGCCACCGACAAGTCCGAGCCGACCGTCGCGTCGTGCAAGTGCGCGTCTGGCAAGCTGACGGGCGCCGACCGCACCACCGCCATCGAGGCGATGAAGGCGATGAACGCCGCCATGGCGTCCGGCAAGGCCGAAGACGCCGCCGCGGCCACGCAGAAGCACAGCAAGGGCATCGAGATCGTGATGACCGCGCAGGCCACCTGCATGTAATCCGGCTCACGCCGTCTGCCTGTCGCCTGTCGGTTGTCCGGGCCGTCCATGGGGCGGCCCGTTCCGTTCCAGTGTCTTGCGCATCGTCCGAAAATCCCCACCGGCCTCGCCGTCCAGGGCGGCCCCCCTTGCCATCCCGCCGGTCGCGTGTCAGGAACGGATCCGTCAGTCCGTGACGTGAAGGGGACCTCCGATGCCGCCGCTCTCCGCCAAGCCCGCTGCCAAGGCGGCAGCGCCCAAATCCGCCGCCGGCTCGCTGGCCGGCTTCTGTCCCTGGGCGGGGGAAGAGGGCTTGCGGGTCTACCTCCGTCCGGTCGGGCTGATGCCCATCGCCGCCTGGGCCAAGGGGGCGGCGGTCCCACTTGCCGGCGGACGCTTCGCCTTCTCCACCGCCGAACTGATCGTCCGCGACGCCGGTTCGCGCATCGACCGCGCCTTCGCGCCGCTGTCGGAGATCCTGGCCTGGGGCTGGGAGCGCTCGCGCGCGGTGGCGGAGGCGCTGGACCGCCAGCTCGGCGCCCTGACCCGCGCCCGTGCGCCCTTCGCCGGGCTGTCGCCCGACCGGCCGCAGATCATGGGCATCGTCAACGTCACGCCGGACAGCTTTTCCGATGGCGGCGATTTCCTCGACCCCACCGCCGCCATCGCCCATGGCGAGGCGATGCTGGCGGCCGGCGCCGACATCCTGGACATCGGCGGCGAGTCCACCCGTCCCGGCGCCGTCCCGGTCCCGCCCGAGGAGGAAGAGCGGCGCGTCCTGCCGGTCATCCGCCATTTCGCCGAGAAGGGGGCGACCGTCTCGGTCGACACCCGCCACGCCCGCGTGATGGAGTCCGCCGCCGCGGCCGGCGCCCGCATCGTCAACGACATCGCCGGCCTGTCCGATCCGGACGCGCTGCCGGTGGTGGCGCGCACCGCCATCCCGGTGGTGGTGATGCACATGCAGGGCGACCCCGGCACCATGCAGGCCAACCCGACCTACCGCGACGCCGCGCTCGACGTGTTCGACTGGCTGGAGGAGCGGGTCGCCCGCTGCGTCGCCGCCGGCGTGGCCCCGGAGCGCATCGCCGTCGATCCCGGTATCGGCTTCGGCAAGAGGACGGAGCACAATCTGGAGATTCTGCGCCATACGTCGCTGTACCATGCGCTGGGCTGCACGGTGCTGATCGGCCTGTCGCGCAAGGGCTTCATCGGCCGCCTGTCGCGCGAGGAGCCGCCGAAGGAGCGGCTGGCCGGCTCACTCGCCGCCGGGCTGGAGACGCTGAACCAGGGCGCGCAGATCCTGCGCGTCCACGACGTGGCCGAGACGGCGCAGGCCCGCGCCTTGTGGGAGGGGCTGCATCCTCGGTAAGGGCCGCGACTGTGGCCCCGCAGGCCCATGCCTCTCGTAGGCAAGCGGCCGGACGGCCGCGCCCGCCGATTGAGGGAAAAGACGATCAGCCTGTAACCCTTTCGCGCAGCCGCCGATGGGGTCTTGACCCGGCCCGGCTGCCGCGCGAAGAAACATCCTTCGCTTGCACATCCGGTCCCGCACCCCGACATGCGGGGCCTGGATACCGTTCCTGCACGAGGCTCTCATGACGCGACACCTGTTCGGCACCGACGGCATCCGTGGCACCGCCAACATCGACCCGATGACCGCCGAAACGGCCCTGCGCGTGGCGATGGCGACCGCGTTGCAGTTCCGCCGCGGCGACCACCGCCACCGGGTGGTGATCGGCAAGGACACCCGCCTGTCCGGCTATCTGCTGGAACCGGCGCTGACCGCCGGCTTCATCTCCATGGGGATGGACGTGGTGCTGGTCGGTCCGCTGCCGACCCCGGCCGTCGCCATGCTGACCCGGTCGTTGCGCGCCGACATGGGCGTGGTGATCTCCGCCTCGCACAACCCCTATCAGGACAACGGCATCAAGCTGTTCGGCCCCGACGGCTACAAGCTGTCCGACGAGGTCGAGGCCGCCATCGAGGCGCGCATGGCGCAGCCCTTCGCTCCCGACCTTGCCCGTCCGGCCGATCTCGGCCGCGCCAGCCGGATGGAGGACGCCACCGGCCGCTACATCGAATATGTGAAGAACACCTTCCCGCGCGGCCTGCGGCTGGACGGTCTGAAGATCGTCGTCGATTGCGCCAACGGTGCCGCCTACAAGGTGGCGCCCAAGGTGCTGTACGAGCTGGGGGCCGACGTGGTCCCGGTCGGCGTCACCCCGGACGGCACCAACATCAACAAGGGCTGCGGCGCCACCGCCACCCAGACCCTGCAGGAACAGGTGGTCGCCCATGGCGCCCATCTCGGCATCGCGCTGGACGGCGACGCCGACCGCCTGATCATGGTGGACGAGGCCGGCCGCCCCATCGACGGCGACCAGCTGATGACCCTGATCGCCACCTCCTGGGCGCGCTCGCAGGCGCTTCGCGGCGGCGGCGTCGTCGCCACCGTCATGTCCAACCTGGGCATGGAGCGCCATCTCGGCGGGCTCGGCCTGCATCTGGCCCGCACGCCGGTCGGCGACCGCTACGTCGTCGAGATGATGCGCGAGCGCGGCTACAATGTCGGCGGCGAGCAGTCGGGCCATGTCGTGCTGTCCGACTATTCGACCACCGGCGACGGGCTGATCGCGGCGTTGCAGGTGCTGGCGGTGCTGATCCAGGCCGACGGCCGCTCGGCCAGCGAGGTCTGCCGCGTGTTCGACCCGGTGCCGCAGAAGCTGACCAACGTCCGCTTCACCGCCGGGACCAAGCCGCTGGAGGACGCCGTCGTCCAGCAGGCGATCAAGGAGGGCGAGGCGCGGCTGGCGTCGAGCGGCCGTCTGCTGATCCGCAAGTCCGGCACCGAGCCGCTCATCCGCGTGATGGCGGAGGGCGACGACGCGGCGCTGGTCGACAGCGTGGTCGCCGACATCGCCGGCACCATCCAGGCGAGCGCCGCCCGCAGCCTGGAGGCCGCGCGATGAAAGACGGTACGGTCAATGGCCGCGTCCTGATCGTCGCCGGGTCGGACTCCGGCGGCGGCGCCGGCATCCAGGCGGACATCAAGGCGGTCAGCGCGCTCGGCGCCTATGCCATGACCGCCATCGCCGCCTTGACGGCGCAGAACACCACCGGCGTCTATGGCGTGGTGCCGGTCGATCCCGCCTTCGTCGCCTTGCAGATGAAGCTGGTGCTGGAGGATATCGGCGCCGACGCGGTGAAGATCGGCATGCTCGCCAACGCCCCCGTCATCGAGGCGGTGGCGGCGGAGTACGAGGCGCGCGCGGTCAACGTGCCGCTGGTCCTCGATCCGGTGATGATCGCCAAGAGCGGCCACCATCTGCTCGACCCCGACGCGGTGCTGACCCTGCGCCGGCGCCTGCTGCCGCTGGCCGAGGTGGTGACGCCCAACCTGCCGGAAGCCGAGGCGCTGACCGACCTGCCGATCCGCGACCTCGACGACATGCGGCGCGCCGCCGAGCTGATGCTCAGCTTCGGCCCGAAGTCGGTGCTGCTGAAGGGCGGCCATCTGGAGGACGACACCCTCTACGACCTGCTGCTGACCGAGGAGGGCGAGACGGTGTTCCAGGGCAAGCGGGTGCATACCCCCCACACCCACGGCACCGGCTGCACCCTGTCCTCGGCCATCGCCGCCGGTCTGGCCCAGGGCCTGAACACCCGCGACGCGGTCGCCCGCGCCCGCCGCTATGTCGAGACGGCGATCCTGACCGCCCCCGGCCTCGGCCACGGCCACGGCCCGCTCAACCACCTGCACACGGTGCGGGAGTTTTCGTAAAGGTTGACCGCGGGTGCCCTCTCACGGCACCCGCTTCTTCTCCAGCTTGCGCGCCAGCGTGCGCCGGTGCATGCCGAGCCGCCGCGCGGTCTCGGAGATGTTGAAGTTTGTCTCCACCAACGTTTCGTGGATGCGCTCCCACTCCAGATTCTTGATCGAGGTGGTGCGGACGGTCGGCGCGATGGAGGTGTCGCCCTCGGTGCGGTCGAAGGCCGCCTCGATGTCGTCGGTGTTGGACGGCTTCGCCAGATAATGGCAGGCGCCCAGCTTGATCGCCTCCACCGCGGTGGCGATGCTGGCGAACCCGGTCAGCACGACGATGCGGGTTTCCTCGTCCGCCTCATGCAGTTCCTTCACGCATTCCAGGCCCGATCCGGTGGCGAGCTTCAGGTCGACCACGGCATAGTCGGGGTCCAGCGTTTGCAAAAGCTCCCGCATCTCCTCCAGCCCGGCGCAGGCATGGACCTCGTAGCCGCGGCGCTCGAAGGACCGGCGCAGCGCCTTGGCGAAGGACGCATCGTCCTCGACGATCAGCAGGGTGCGGAGGATTTCCTCTTCCAACTCAATCGTCTCCATCGGAGCCTCCCGGCGACAGGGCGGACAGCGGCAGGGTCAACGTCACGGTGGCGCCGCCGCCCGGCCGGTTCTTGGCCGAAACCGTCCCGCCCAGCTTGCGCAGCACATTGACCACCAGGAACAGGCCGAGCCCGCTGCCCGGCCGCTTCTTGGTGGAGCGGTAGGGCTTGCCCAGCTCCTCCAGGATGGCGGGGTCGAAGCCGGGGCCACCGTCGTTGACCGCCACCACCAGATTGTCGCCCTGCCGCAGGGCCGCGACGCCGATCCAGCCCGGCGAGGCTTCCAGCGCATTGTCCAGCACATTGAACAGCACCTGCTTCAGGGCGAGGTCGGCGATCATCCGTTCCTGCGGGCCGACCGTGTTGTCATAGTCGAAGCGCTTGGGCGACCGGCTGGACAGCCAGTCCTCCACCAGCCCGTCGAGGAAGCCCTTCACCGTCGTGCGCACCGTGCCCTCGCCGCGCGCCTCGCCCGACGACATCAGGATGCCCGACACGATGGTCTTGCAGCGGTCGATCTGGTTCTGCATCTCCGCCATCTCGTCGGCCAGATCGGGGTCGGATGTCAGCGACGGCATGCGGCGCCAGTCGTTGAGGATCACCGACAGGGTGGCGAGCGGCGTCCCCAGCTCATGCGCCGCACCTGACGCCAGCAGCCCCATGCGGACGATGTGCGCCTCCTCCATCGAGCGCTGGCGCAGCTCGGCCAGATAGGCGTCGCGGGCGCGCAGGTTGCGGTTGATCTGGGTGAGGAAGGGAACCAGCAGGCTTGCCGCCAGCACGAAGCAGATGAACATGCCCTGGATGTGCAGGCTGAACAGCTCGCCCTCATAGGCGGGCGGCAGCGGCAGGGGCTGGTGGGTGCCGATCAGCCAGGTGAAGCCGGCGGTCGCCACCAGGACCAGCGCCCAGGCCGACCAGGCCTCCAGCAGCACCGCCCCCAGCGCCACCTGGAGAAGATAGAGCGAGATGAAGGGATTGGACGCACCGCCGCTGAGATAGAGCTGCAAGGTCAGCGCCCAGACGTCGATCAGCAGTTCCAGGAACAGCTGGGTGTTGGAAACGTCGGAGCTGCGGCGGATCTGGATCAGGCTGGCGATGTTCAGCGCGATCAGGACGAAGATGACCGCCGCCATCGGCAGCAGCGGCAGGCGGATGCCCATCTGCGAATGGACGATCAGGATCGTCACGATCTGCCCGACGACGGCAAGCCAACGCAGCTGGACGAGCAGGAACAGGTTTTTGCGGTCGGTGGTGTCGCGCACGAAAGACGTCCTGTTCCTCACCCGGTTCATCAGCCCATCGACTTATATAGAGAGTTACCGGCGGGCGGGGAGTTTTAGGACGCCTGTTTTCCGCTGAGCGTTTTCCGTCGGCGCTTGCCTTCAGGCCCGCCGGCGCCGCATCTCGCTGCGGACCACGAACAGGACGGCGCCGATCAGCATCAGGTCCAGCGCGAACCAGGTCAGCGCATAGCCGAGATGGCTGTTGGGGAAGCTGACCACCGTCAGCCCGCCGACCGGCCAGCCGCCGGGATTGCGGGTGCCGTCGGCGTCGATGAAGTAAGGAGCGGTCCGCTCCAGCCCGGTCGCGGCGGCGATGGCGGCCACGTCGCGGGAATACCAGCGGCCGGCCGCCGGGTCGTTGCTGCGCAGGAAGCCGCCCTTCGGCTCGGTCAGGCGCAGCAGGCCGGTGACGGTCACCTCGCCTTGCGGCTGCCCCTCGGCGCGGGTCGCGGGATCGCGCCTGTCCGGCGGCACGAAGCCGCGGTTGACCAGAACGGTGAAGCCGCGGTCGGTGACCAGCGGCGTCATCACCCAGAAGCCGCCGCCCAGGTCGCTGACGGCCTGCACCAGCGTCTCGCGGTCGTTGAGGAACCGTCCGGTGACGGCGACCCGGCGGTATTCGTCCGACGCGGCGCTGACCGAAGCCCACGCCTCCGGCCCCGGAGCGGGGACGGGGGAGGCGTGGATGCGGGCGTCCACCCGCTCGATCAGGTCGAGCTTCCACACCCGGCGTTCGAGCTGCCAGATGCCGAGCGCGGTCAGGCCCGCGATGCCGGCCAGGGCCAGAAGGCCGAAGAGGGCCAGCGCCCAAGCCGGGCGGGCCCTCTTCACCGAAGAACCGCCCGGCTTGGGCGCGGACGGCAGTCCGGTCACGGCATCTTGCTCATGTCGTGGCCGGGCATCATGTTGGCGTTCAGGTGGTACATCACCCAAAGCGAACCGGCGAACATGATGACCACGACGATGATCGTGAAGATCATCGCCAGCATCGACCAGCCGCCTTCGACACGGCCGTTCATGTGCAGGAAATAGACCATGTGGACGATGATCTGAACCACGGCCAGAGCCAGGATCACGACCGTGGTGGTCGTGTTGTCCAGCGTGCCGTTCATCACCAGCCAGAACGGGATGACCGTCAGGATCACCGACAGGACGAAGCCGATCATATAGCTGCCGAAGGTGCCGTGGGCGCCCGCCGGGTGGCCGTGATCGTCATGGCCATGGCCGCCGTGAGCCCCATGGCTGCCGTGTCCGTGATCGGCGTGGTGGTCGCTGTGCGCGTGGGTGCTCATCGCAGCGCTCCCATCAGATAGACGAAGGTGAACACACCGATCCAGATGACGTCCAGGAAGTGCCAGAACATGCTGAGGCACATCAGGCGCCGGCGGTTCGCCGGGATCAGGCCGCGGCGGGCGACCTGGACCATCAGCGTCACCAGCCACACGCTGCCGAAGGTGACGTGCAGGCCGTGGGTGCCGACCAGCGTGAAGAAGGACGACAGGAAGGCGCTGCGCCACGGGCCGGCGCCCTCATGGATCATGTGGGCGAACTCGAACAGCTCGATGCCCAGGAAGGCGAGGCCGAACAGCAGGGTGATCGCCAGCCAGCCCTGGGTCTGGGCGGTGCGGCCCTTCTCCATCGCCAGCATGGCGAAGCCGTAGGTGATGGACGAGAACAGAAGCATGGAGGTGTTCAGCGCCACCAGCTTCAGGTCGAACAGCTCCTTCGGCGTCGGACCGGCGGCGTAGCTGGTGCCCAGCACGCCGTAGGTCGCGAACAGCACCGCGAAGATGAGACAGTCGCTCATCAGGTAGATCCAGAAGCCGAGCGCGGTGCTGGCTCCCTCGTGGGCGTGCTCGTCCGTCACATGGAAGACGGGCGGGGTGGCGCCGCGCGGGGTGTCGTGCCCCGCGTGGCTGCCATGCATGGCATCAACGGTCGTCGTCATGCTTTACACCTGTCCGGAGAGCAGACGGGTCCGCTCGCTCTCGGTCCGCACCACCTCATCCACGGGGATGTGGAAGTCGCGGTTGTAGTTGAAGGTATGGTTGATGGCGACCGCCAGCAGGCCGATGAAGCTCACCGCCGCCAGCCACCAGATGTGCCAGACCATGGCGAAGCCGAGCGCCGTGCTGATGCCGGCCAGGATGATGCCGGTGCCGGTGTTGCTCGGCATGTGGATCGGGCGGAAGCCTTCCAGCGGACGGGCGTAGCCGCGCTTCTTCATGTCCCACCAGGCATCGTTGTCATGGATGACCGGCGTGAAGGCGAAGTTGTAGTCCGGCGGCGGCGAAGAGGTCGCCCATTCCAGGGTGCGGCCATGCCACGGGTCGCCGGTGACGTCGACCAGCTGCTTGCGCTTCAGGATGCTGACGGCGATCTGGATCAGGAAGGAGCCGATGCCGAGCGCGATCAGGACGGCGCCGAAGGCGGCGATCTGGAACCAGATCTGCAGCGACGGATCCTCGAACACGCGCAGGCGGCGGGTGACGCCCATCAGGCCGAGGACGTAGAGCGGCATGAAGGCGAAGTAGAAGCCGATGACCCAGAACCAGAAGGACATCTTGCCCCAGAACGGGTCGAGGCGGAAACCGAAGGCCTTCGGCCACCAGTAGTAGATGCCGGCGAACAGGCCGAACAGCACGCCGCCGATGATGACGTTGTGGAAGTGGGCGATCAGGAACAGGCTGTTGTGCAGGACGAAGTCGGCCGGCGGCACCGCCAGCAGAACGCCGGTCATGCCGCCGAGCACGAAGGTCAGCATGAAGGCGATGGTCCACATCATCGGCAGCTCGAACCGGATGCGGCCGCGGTACATGGTGAACAGCCAGTTGAAGATCTTCGCACCCGTCGGGATCGAGATGATCATCGTCGTGATGCCGAAGAACGAGTTCACGCTGGCGCCCGAACCCATGGTGAAGAAGTGGTGCAGCCACACCAGGTAGGACAGGATGGTGATGACGACGGTCGCGTAGACCATCGAGGTGTAGCCGAACAGCTTCTTGCCGGTGAAGGTGGAGGTCACTTCCGAGAAGATGCCGAAGCACGGCAGGATCAGGATGTAGACTTCCGGATGGCCCCAGATCCAGATCAGGTTCACGTACATCATGGGGTTGCCGCCCATGTCGTTCGTGAAGAAGTGCGTGCCGGCATAGCGGTCCAGCGACAGCAGGACCAGAACGGCGGTCAGGATCGGGAAGGAGGCGACGATCAGGACGTTGGTGCAGAGCGAGGTCCAGGTGAAGACCGGCATCTTCATCATGGTCATGCCGGGGGCGCGCATCTTCACGATCGTGCAGATCAGGTTGATGCCCGACAGCGTCGTTCCGACGCCCGCCACCTGCAAGGCCCAGATGTAATAGTCGACGCCGACGTCCGGGCTGGCCTCCAGCCCCGACAGAGGCGGATAGGCCAGCCAGCCGGTGCGCGCGAACTCGCCGATGAACAGCGAGGCCATGATCAGGACGGCGCCGCCGACGGTCATCCAGAAGCTGAAATTGTTCAGGAACGGGAAGGACACGTCGCGGGCGCCGATCTGCAGCGGCACGACATAGTTCATCAGCCCCGTCACGAAGGGCATCGCGACGAAGAAGATCATGATCACACCGTGGGCGGTGAAGACCTGATCGAAATGGTGCGAGTTGAGGTAGCCCTCGCTGCCGTTGAAGGCGATGGCCTGCTGGGCGCGCATCATGATGGCGTCGGCGAAGCCGCGCAGCAGCATGATCAGGCCCAGGATCATGTACATGATGCCGATGCGCTTGTGGTCGACGGTGGTGAACCACTCTTTCCACAGATAGCCCCACAGCTTGAAATAGCTGAGGGCGGCGACCAGCGCGATGCCGCCGAGCATGACCGCGAAGAAGGTCGCGACCAGGATCGGCTCGTGATAGGGGAAGGACTCCAGGCTGAGGCGCCCGAAGAGGAAGGTCGTCAGTGTCTCAAGCATGCCGGTGTGCCCAATCAGGGATTGGCCAGCCGCTGCGGTCCGGCCGGGGAGGCGGACGCGCTGATCGGCGTGACGGTGGGGCGCTGCACGGCGCCCGAATTTGCGGCCGCTTCAACAGCCTCGGCAACGGTGCACAGGCCGGTCGCCTGCGTGTCCGGGAACCCGGCCAGCGTGTTGGCCCGCAGGATGGCGTCGGCCGCGGCCTTGCCGCCGGCGTTCAGCCCGCCCGCGCGGTCGATGGCGGCCACGTCGCTCATGCACATGGTGCCGGGACGCACGCACATGTTCACAACGGCGTTGAACAGCTTCGGATCGACGGTGCCGAAATGCTGGACCGGAACGGCCTCGCTCGGCTTTTCCAGCGCCAGATAGGCGTTGCGGTCGAGCGAGCCGCCGGCCGTCTTCACCTTGGACACCCAGCCGTCGAAATCCTGGTTCGACAGGCCGAGGAAGGCGAAGCGCATGTGCGAGAAGCCGGCGCCGCTGTAGTTGGACGAGAAACCCTTGTAGGTCCCCGGCTCGTTGATCACGGCGTGGAGCTTCGTCTCCATGCCCGGCATGGTGTAGATCATGCCGGCCAGCGCCGGAACGTAGAACGAGTTCATCACCGTCGAGGCGGTGAGGCTGAAGCGGATCTGCCGGTCGACCGGGGCCGCCATCTCGTTCACGGACGCGATGCCGTATTCCGGATAGACGAACAGCCATTTCCAGTCGAGCGCCACCACCTGCACGTCCAGCGGCTTGGCGCCGGCCGGAACGGGCTTGTCCGCCGCGATGCGGTCGAGCGGACGGTAGGGATCAAGCTTGTGGGTGGTCACCCAGGTGATGGCACCCAGGCAGATGATGATCAGCAGCGGGGCGGCCCAGATCACCAGTTCAAGCTGCGTCGAATGGTCCCAGTCCGGTTCGTAGCGGGCTGTGTTATTCGACTGACGGTAACGCCAGGCGAACAGCACGGTAAGCGCCATGACCGGGACGATGATCAGGAGCATCAGCAGGGTTGAGATGACCACAAGGTCACCCTGCTGGCTTGCAACGTCGCCGGCCGGGTTCAGCACGACCAGGTTGCAGCCACTCAACGCCGCCATCAATGGCAGCAGGGCGATTGCGCGATAACGGCTCAAGGCAGGACCTGTATCGAAGGTTTGCTTTGGGGAGAGAGCTAGCGGCAATAGCCTAGCCCCGACATTGGACAATTTGTCCAATGCCTCACTCCTGCGCGCTTGACAGATCACCGACTGTTGCGGTGACATATTGTATGATCTGCGGATCATCGCAAGCGAAATTACGCAGCCGGAGCCGACATGATGACTTCATCGATTGCGGCCGTAGAACGGGATGGAAGGCTGGTGAACGCGCGGCATCACGGGATCAATCCCGGTGAGATTGCCATCGGCGTGATCATTGGCCGAACCTCCGAGTTTTTCGACTTTTTCGTTTACGCCATCGCTTCCGTGATCGTTTTTCCGAAGCTGGTGTTCCCCTATGTCGATCCGCTGACCGGGACCCTGTGGTCTTTCGCCATCTTCGCGCTGGCCTTCGTCGCGCGACCGATCGGCACCTTCATCTTCATGGCCATCGACGAGAATTACGGGCGCAGCGCCAAGCTGACCATCGCCCTGTTCCTGCTGGGCATCTCCACCGTGGCGCTGGCCTTCCTGCCGGACTACGAGTCCATCGGCGTCGCCGCCGCATGGCTGCTGGCCCTGTCCCGCATCGGGCAGGGCGTGGCGCTGGGTGGCACCTGGGACGGTCTGGCCTCGCTCTTGGCGATGAACGCGCCGGAGAACCGGCGCGGCTGGTACGCCATGATCCCGCAGCTGGGCGCGCCCATCGGCCTGATCGTGGCGAGCGGCCTGTTCGCCTACATGGTCAACAGCCTGTCGGCGGAGGATTTCTTCGCCTGGGGCTGGCGCTATCCCTTCTTCGTGGCCTTCGCCATCAATGTGGTGGCCCTGTTCTCCCGCCTGCGGCTGGTGCAGACGCCGGAGTTCGAGCGGCTGTTCGTGAACCGGGAACTGCAGCCCGCCCCCGTGGTGGAGACGCTGCAGGTGGAAGGCAAGCGCGTGGTGATCGGCGCCTTCGCCCCGCTGGCGAGCTTCGCCCTGTTCCACATGGTCACCGTCTTCCCGCTGTCCTGGATCTTCCTGAACGCGAATCAGGAGACCGGGGTCTTCCTGGTGATCGAGGTGATCGCCGCCGCCTTCGGTGTCGTGGCCATCGTCGCCTCGGGCTACATCGCCGACCGGGTGGGGCGGCGCACGCTGCTCGGCACCTGCGCCGCGGCGATTGCGGTGTTCAGCGGCTTCGCCCCGATGCTGCTCGACGGCGGCAAGATGGGCGAGCTGGTGTTCATGGTGCTGGGCTTCGTCATCCTCGGCCTGTCCTTCGGCCAGTCGTCGGGGTCGGTGGCGTCGGGCTTCAGCCAGCAATACCGCTACACCGGATCGGCGATGACCTCCGATCTGGCCTGGCTGTTCGGCGCCGGCTTCGCGCCCTTCGTCGCCCTTTTCCTGTCCAGCCATTTCGGGCTGATCGCATCCGGCCTCTATCTGCTGTCCGGCGCGATCTGCACGCTGGTGGCTTTGAAGATCAACAAGACGCTGTCGTCCTGACCGAACGCCTTCATGGTGGATTCTCCCTCTCCCCCCGGGGGGAGAGGGGATCTCCTTCCTGCAACGCATTGACGGTCAGCCGTCCGGCCGGCCAGGAGCGGATCAGGCCGGCGGCGCGCAGTTCCGGCAGGGTGCCGCCGACCTGCTCGGCCGACAGGCCGGTCGCCTCGACCAGGGCGGGGCAGGTCTGCGGCCCGGTCTTCAACGCCGCCAGAACGGCGGCGGTAGCCGTGCCGGGTGCCGACAGCGCCTTGTCCGGGCGCGGCGGGGTCCGGCCGCGGGCGGCGGCGATGATGACCGCGAGCGCGCGCAGCTGTCCTTGCCGGTGCATGGCCTCGCCGCCAGGATCGTCGTGCAGCGACAGCGCCGTGTGGCAGCGGGCGGCAACCCGTGCGAGGGCCGCGAGGTCGTCCCTCCGGTTCGCCACCATGGCGGCCACCGCCTCCTGCGCTAAAGTCTCCAACTCGGCATCCGCAACCGTCCAATCCTGCCGCCCGATGGCATCGAGCAGGTCGTCGCCCAATCTTTCAAAGGCCGAATTAAGCGCGCTCATTCGCCCTCCTCCGAGTCGGGCAGGGCAGGCCAGTCGCCCGGTGTCCAGCGGGCCTGGACATGGCCGGGTGCCGGGTCGGACAGCGGCAACGTCAGGCATTCGATGCGCGGGGCGCTGGCCTCGCTCGCCCGAGGCTGGAACAGCAGGGCGACGCCGCAGTCCCCGATCGCCTTGTCCTCCTCGCCGTTGGCGCGGCAGGTGCGGTTGAAGCGGTGCGACAGCGCCATGCTGTTGACGACGATCACCCGGCAAGACCCGGCGCGCGACGAGGCGCCACCTTCCTTGGCCTGCCAGCGTTCCGTGGTCAGCCCGCTGTCCATCACCGGCGTGACCAGCCAGTCCACCATCATGCCGGACGCGATCCAGGCGCTGGGCTCCGTCCGTCCCAGATCCTCGCAGATGGCAACGGCGAGCCGGCCGAGGTCGGGCAGCTCGAACAGGGTGAAGCGGTCGCCGGTCTCGATATCCTCGCGCGCGCAGTCCAGCAGCCTGCCGTTGCGGTCGCGCAGATCGTAGGAGCGGCACTGGTCGCTGTCGAGGTCCCAGCAATGCAGCTTGGTCTGGCTGCCGGCCATCCGGCCGCAGCGGTCGAGCAGGATCGCGCGGTTGCGCGGCCGGCCAGCCACCTCCTCCTTCACCCCGACCAGGGCGTAGCGGATCGGGCCGTCCACCGCCTGGGCGCGCAGGGCCTGCTGGATTGCCGACAATGTTTCGGGGCCGGCGGACACCTCCGGGAACAGGATGAAGGTGGCGCCTTGCGCCGCCAGCCCGGCGACGGCATCGGCGGCGCGCTGGCTGAGATCACGTGGGGTGGGGTCGTACCAGTCCTCGCCGTCGCGGCGGAACCGGCGGATGGGGAGGTCGCCCTCGGCTTGCGCCAGGGGAACGACGCCGATGACCGGCTCCCAGGCTGGATCGCTCGGATCCCGGTCGGACACCGCGGCAATGCGGCGGTATTCCACGGCGATGCGGCGATCCGGGTCGCCGTCGCGCTCGGCTTCGATGGTCAGGCTGGGCGGCACGACGAGCAAATTGGTGAACAGGTCGACCGGATCGAAGCCATCCGGATCGGCACCCGGTGGCGCCGTCTCGCGGATGTTCATCGCGCGGGCGAGCAGGCCGGGGCGCAGGATCAACTGCCCGTCGGTCGGATCGGCGTTGAAGCGCCCGTGGCGGTTCAGCCGGCGCCGCGCCTCCAGCCGCTCGGGGGCAAGCGGTTCGTCAGCGCGAAAATCGTAGCGGCAGGCCAGCGGCGCGAACCATGCGTCGATGGCCTGCGCCGCCGCCAGGGTCCGCTCCAGCCGCGATCCGGCCCACGCCTCCAGCGCCGGGGCGCCTTGCCGCAGCCGCTCCGCAGCCTCGCCGGCCAGCCGCCCGGCGCGGGCGTGGTCCGCCTCCAGCAAGCGGGCCAGGGTGCGGACCTCGTCGCGGCGCTCCTGAAGCCGGAGCCATAAATCCATGAACAGGTCGGCCGGATGCAGCATCGATGTCAGGATTTCGCGGATTGGCTTTGCGCCTGCTCGAACCGCAGGATCTTCGGCGTCCGCATGTCCTCGCCGATGGGGGCGTCGCTGGCCACACCCCGCATGGCGGAGACCGGGCGGGGGAAGCCGCTGCGGTCGCTGTAGTCCGGCACCGGCAGGCTGCGGTAATAGGCATCCTCCCGGTGCAGCTTCTGGGCGCAGACCGCGTCGAGCGCCGTCACCGCCATCACCGCGCCGAAGGCGATGCGGGCATTGCCGGCGCGCGGGTTGTTCTCCATCCCGGCAGCCAGCGTCGCCATGTCGACGGCGTCGCCGGCGATGCGGCTCCAGATCCAGGGTTTGGGATCGCCGAGCGCCAGCAGGCCGACGCCGGCCGTGATTTCCCGCACGCCATAGGCGCGGATCAGGTTGGTCTTGTCCTCCATCCCCATCCAGCGGGCGATGCTGCGGCCGGCCATCGCTTCGGCGACGCCGAGGCCGATGCTGAACCAGCCCAGCCCGCGGGCGAGCGTGTCTCCGGCCGAGGAGCGGTCGTAATAGGCCATGATGTCACCTCAGGGCTTGAGGACCACCTTGATGCAGCCGTCCCGCTTGTCGCGGAAGGTCTTGTACATCTCGGGTCCCTGGTCGAGCGGAACGGTGTGGGTGATGACGAAGGACGGGTCGATCTGCCCCTCCTGAATCCGGTTCAGCAGATCGTCGGTCCAGCGGTTGACGTGGGTCTGGCCCATGCGCCAGGTCAGTCCCTTGTTCATCGCCATGCCGAAGGGCATCTTGTCGACCAGCCCGCCATAGACGCCGGGGATCGACAGCGTGCCGGCGGGGCGGCAGACATAGATCATCTCGCGCAGCACATGGGCGCGGTCCGATTCCAGCATCAGCGCCTGCTTGGCGCGGTCCATCATGCTGTCGAGCGTGGCGGTGGCGTGCGCCTCCATGCCGACGGCGTCGATGCATTTCTCGGGACCCTTGCCGCCGGTCAGCTCGTTCAGCCGCTCGACGACGCTTTCCTCTTCGAAATTGATGGTGATGGCGCCGCCGGCCTTCGCCATCGCCAGCCGTTCCGGCACGCGGTCGATGGCGATGACCTGCTTGGCGCCGAGCAGGATGGCGCTGCGGATCGTCATCTGCCCGACCGGGCCGCAGCCCCAGATCGCCACGGTGTCGGTCGGCTGGATGTCGCACTGGGCGGCGGCCTGCCAGCCGGTGGGGAAGATGTCGCCCAGGAACAGCACCTGTTCGTCGGTCAGTCCGCCGGGGATCTTGATGTGGGTGCGGTCGGCCATCGGCACCCGCACATATTCGGCCTGCCCGCCGGCATAACCGCCGGTCAAATGGGTGTAGCCGAACAGCCCGGCGGTGGTGTGGCCGAAGACCTTGTCGGCCAGCGCCTTGTTGCGGTTGGAGCGCTCGCAGACCGAATAGTTGCCGCGGCGGCACTGGTCGCATTCGCCGCACCAGATGGTGAAGGGAACCACCACCCGCTCGCCGACCTTCAGGGCGCTTTTGGCCTCGGCACCCACCTCCATCACCTCGCCCATGAATTCATGGCCGACGATGTCGCCCTTCTCCATGCCCGGCATGAAATTGTCGTGCAGGTGGAGGTCGGAGCCGCAGATGGCGCATGTCGTCACCTTGACGATGGCGTCGCGCGGATGCTCGATCTCCGGATCGGGGACCGTGTCGCAGCGGATGTCGTTGGCGCCGTGCCAGACCAGTGCTCTCATGGAAATCTTCCCCCCTTCGGCTCGCTTACGGTCGTCTGGGGGGCAACAGGGCCGGCGGACGGAGCGTTCCGCCGCCGGGCGCCTCCTTACCTTTGGTGGACAGTCAAAGGATCAGTGCCTTCTCGCGGGCGACGCTGCCCGACATGATGGCGGTCTGGCCGTCGTCCAGGCTGTTGCGCAGGGCGGGGAAGTCGATCTCCTCCTCCTGCCGGATGTGGCCGTCGACGATGCGTTTCAGGTCGAGCGCGACGGCGAGCCAGCGCGGATCGTCCTTCGGCGTCTGTTCCAGGGTGAAGAGGTGCATCTTCATCTCGGCGTGCTCGCCGTAGAGATGCTTGGCGTCCTCCTCCTTGCGGGCCTCCTCGTGCAGCATCGGATAGACGACGTCCTCCTCCGCCATGGCGTGGGCGGCGAGCCGGCGCTTCAGCCGCAGCAGCAGCTGGGTGCGGCGGCCCGGCGCGTCGATGGGGGTCTGCACCATCTCCACCAGCAGAGCCTGGATGTGGCGATGGTCGTCGATCAGCGCGTCGATGCCGTCGCGCCCGGCGGCATGGCGGGCGGTGCCGGCCAGCTGCGCCACCACCGGCGGCAGCAGCCGGCTCGCCACCAGGGCCAGCGCCGCGCCGCCGGCCATCATCGCCAGCCCGCGTGGCGACAGCCAGCCCGTGCCGTCGCGATGCGGGTAATCCGATCCTGAGTAACGTGCCATGACGGGACTCCTTCCTGCCGGTTGGGTCATCTCGCCCACCAACAGGCACCCGGGCCCCGGCGTTCCGCTGATCCTTCAGGAGGCGCCCCTTCAGGACCGCCGGGCCGCCCCCGATACACTGCCCGGCGCATCGCCCGGCGCATCGGCGGTCGTCACCAGCAGGTGGAGAAGCATCAGGGCAGTGAAGAACAGGTAGGATTGCAGGATGTTGTAGGAGGTGTCGGCAAGCTCGCTCAGGGGATGGAAGAAGTCGTTGCTGAGGATCGCGAAGCCGGCGCCCAGCATCAGCAGCCGGCCCAGGCTCCGGCGCCGGTCGCCGCCGGTCCGTTCCAGGGCCGCCCGGTCGATCAGCACGAACAGCAGATAGGCGCAGACCGGCAGCAGGACGCCGTAATGCGGGACCCAGGCGATGGGCGTGCCGATGGTGAAGCAGGTGCCGGCCACCAGGAAGGACGCGATCGGCTGCCGCCCGCCCTTCAGGGCGCCGGTCCGGTCCTTGATCCGCCAGAGCAGGCCGAACAGGACGAAGGCCACGCCGGAGACCAGCGTCGCGATGTGGACCAGCGGATGGTAGGGGGCGAAGGCGCTGCCCCGCCATTCGGTGTCGCCGTTGGTGGTCGACATCAGGTTGGGGCCGTTGTGCAGCAGGCGGTGCAGCAGCCCGTTGACGGTCTGGTTGGAGTAGTAGCTCTCGCCATGCTGGCCCAGGAAGGACAGCACGTCGAGGTAGTGCAGCGACGGTCCGAAGCCGTAGAGCGCGCAGGCGGCGGCGAAGCCGGGAAGCACCACGGCGGCCCAGCCGACGGCGAAACCCCATTCCCGCCGCAGCAGCGCCCAGACCAGGAACAGCGACATCTGCGGCTTGATCAGCGTCGAGGCGCCGAGCAGCACGCCGGCCAGCACCCGCCGGTCGCGCAGATAGAACAGGGTGGCGAAGACGAAGGCGGCGTTCAGCCAGACCTGGATCTGGCCGACGGCGAAGGCCTTGACCACCGGGTAGAAGCACAGCGCCGCGACCGCGCCCAGGGCGGCCAGGGTCAGCCGGCTGACGCCGCCGCGCATCGCCCGGTCGAAGCCCATGCGCTCCGCAAATTCGCGCATCAGCAGCGCCATGCCGCCGGCCGTTGCGACGACCATCAGCAGATTGATCAGGGCATAGATGCGCAGATGCATCAGCCCGACCGCCGACAGCGCCTCCATCACCAGCAGCGAGGTCAGCGGATATTGGAACTTCACATGCTGGGTGAAGAAGACGGCGTCATAGACATTCTCCTTCCCATGCTCGCGCAGCCAGGTGAAAGCCGTCATCATGGGTTCCCAGCTGTCGAGCGGTAGCCGTTCCGGCGACCGGCCCGCCACCAGCAGCAGGACATCCCACACCGTGGTGTCGCCGGTGCCGCCATCCAGATAGGGGCGGAAGACGACGCCAAGCAACGTGTCGGCACACAGCACGAACAGGAATGCCACCGACACCGTCCAGGCGGCGAAGCGGTCCTTGGCCAAGATGTCGACCGCAGCAGTCCTGCTGCTGCCCAGCGGTCCTTCCAGCGTTCCTTCCGCCGCGCGCACGAAATCCTTCGATCTCATCGACGACCACTCCCTGGCATTTGTCCCGGCTTGAGGCCGCCGGCAAGTCCGCGAAACTATGCCAGAGCATTGCGTGTGGGGAACGTGCCCCACCCGTGCCGGACCGGAGTAATGCCATTAAGCGCCAGCCACCCGCAGCGGTAGCCGACTACCCCGCCACGACTGGTGCCGGCGCGTTCGGACGAAGAATGGTGGCGTGGAAAGCACCTGGGCCGTGGCCGTCCGGACCGGCTGCCGGCGATTCAAAGTAGGGTCGCCGGCAACCCACCGTTGTCGAACGCATGGAGGTTATGCGTTTTCGGAATCCCTTGTTTTACCTTGGCTTATTGTTCTTAGGGTGCGGAGTATTCTAATGTCAGGCTACCCCCATTTCGGGTTCGGCCGGATGCCGCCCCGACAGAGACAAGCTTCAGGCCCCCGGTGACCCGACGGTGATGGCGTCCTCTCACATAATCGTCGGTGGCGCCACCTGGTTCTACCTGTCGAGCCGGTACGGGATGACCTTCGACGCGGTCGCCTTCGGGGCGGCGATTCTGGGGGCGCTCGCCCCGGACATCGACCATCCGAAATCGACGCTCGGCCAGCTGGTCAAACCGCTGTCCACGGCGATTTCCAACATCTTCGGCCATCGCGGCGTCACCCATTCCGCCCTCGCCATCGTCGGCTGCCTGTGGGTTCTGCACGAACATGCGGCCTATCAGCATGTGCTGATCCCGTTCATCGTCGGCTACCTCACCCATCTGGCCGGCGACATGCTGACGCCGGCCGGCCTGCCGCTGCTGTGGCCGATCAAGCGGCGGCGCAATTTCGCCCTGCCCATTCTGAAGACCGGCGGTTTTTCCGAACAGCTGGCGGTGACGCTGATGGCGGGCTGGATGATCTCCGGCCTGTTCTCCGGCGGCTGGCCGGAATTCCCGCTGCAACGGCCCTGGCGCTCGGTGGTGGCCGCGGCGCAGACCTATCTGGGCGAGGGCGGCATGGAAAAGGCCGCTCCCCCGCTCCCCGTGCGCAAGCCGCCGGAAACCAGCCGGACCAAGCCGCTGAAGGGCTGATGTGAGCCGCTCCGGCTATGCCGGAGCGGCTCGCTTTCAGGCTGCCCGCATTTCCCCGACCAGCCCGTCGACCTGACCGGCCAGCGTCCGCAGCTGCTCCTGCACGGTGGAGGAGGCCGACAGCACGCGGTTGGCCGATTCCCCCGATTCCCGCGCCGCGTCGGCGACGCTGTCGATGTTGCCGCGGACATGCTGGGTGCTGTCCGCCGCCTCGCCGACGTTGCGGGCGATCTCGCGGGTGGCGGCGCTCTGCTGCTCCACCGCGGCGGCGATGGTGGCGGCGATCTCGTTGACCTCGCGGATGGTGCCGGCGATGGAGCGGATGGCGTCGACCGCCTCCTGGGTCACCGACTGCATGGCGGCGATCTGGGCGGAGATGTCCTCCGTCGCCTTCGCCGTCTGGGTGGCGAGGCCCTTCACCTCCGACGCCACGACGGCGAAGCCCTTGCCGGCCTCCCCGGCGCGGGCCGCCTCGATGGTGGCGTTCAGCGCCAGCAGGTTGGTCTGGCCGGCGATGGACTGGATCAGCCCGACCACCTCGCCGATGCGGCCGGCGGTCTGGGCCAGTCCCTCCACCGTGCGGTCGGTGCGCTCCGCCTCGTCGGCGGCCTTGCGGGCGATCTGGCTGGAGGCGTGGACCTGGGTGCCGATCTCCTGGATCGAGGCCGACAGCTCCTCCGTCGCGGCGGCGACCGCCTTGACGTTGCCCTCGGCCTGCTGGGAGCTGCCGGCGGCGGTCGTCGCCTCTCCGGCGGTCAGGTCGGCGCTGCGGCTCATGCGTTCGGCCATGCTCTGCATTTCGCCGGCCGCCTGGGAAACGCGGTCGAGCACGCCGCGCACGCTGCTTTCGAAATTCTCCGCCATCTCGACCATGGCGCGGCGGCGTTCGCCGGCAGCCCGGCCACGTTCGGCCTCGGCCCGCGCGTTGGCGGCCTTCGCTTCGTTGGCGGTGTCGCGGAAGACCATCAGGGCGCGGGTCATGTCGCCGATCTCGTCGGAGCCGGCGGCGGGGATCGCCGCGTCGAGCCTGCCGGCGGCAATCGCCCGCATCGCCTCGGACAGCGCGCTGAGGCGCGCGACGATGTGGCGGCCGACCACCAGCCAGGCCAGGGCGGCGGCACCGATCAGGCTGCCGACCGCGAACAGGATCAGCATCTTGCGGCCGGCGGCGATGATGTCGTCGGTGCCGGCGACGGCGGCCTTGGCCTCCTCCCGCATCGCGGCGATCTTACGGTCCACCGTGGCGGCGAAGCGTTGGGCCAGCTGCCGGTTCTCGGCGAGCATCCGCTCGGTTTCCGCCATCGCCGCCAGTTCGCCGCGGCGCAGCGCGATCACCCCTTCCTCGCCACGGCCGAAGCCGATCAGCGCCTTCACCAGGGCGGCCAGCACCTCGGTGCCGGCGGCATTGTCGCCCGCCTGGGCGCGCAGCGTGCCGATCCGTTCGAACAGGGAGGAGGAGGAGGAGGAGAAGCGCTTTTCCAGCAGGTCGAGCCGGGCGGCGTCGGGGGCCTGCGACGCCTCGTTCAGGGCGCCGGTCAGGGCGGTGCCGTAGGTCGACAGCTCCAGGTTCGTGCGGAACTGCTCCAGCCCGCGGCCGAGCAGATCCTGCACCGCCTCCTGCACCTGGGACCGGATGTCGAAGTTGGCGCGCTTGATGTCGCTCTGCACCTTGCGCAGCGGCGCGTTCAGCAGGGTAAGCAGCTGTGCCGCCTGCGTCCGGGCGTCGGCCAGCCGTTCGGCCAGCTGGCGGTCCGCCGCCGGACCGCCGGTCCCGTCCAATGCCGCGCGGCGCAGGTCGAAGACATTGTCCTTGCCGTAGCCGAACAGGAACAGCGCATCGATCTTGCCGGAGGCGTCGGCCGGCAGCCGGTCGCCCAGCGTGCCGAGCGTGGCCGTCACCTGCGACGAGGCTTCCAGATAGGCCTGCTGCTGCTCGCCGATGGCCTTGGCGTCCTGCGCCGTGCCGGAGCGGTTCATGGCGTCGAGCGCCCCGGCGATGCCGCCGCGCAGGTCGTAGAGCGCGATCATCGAGCGCACCGCGTCCGACAGCGCCCCCATCTCGCGGTCGGTGCCGCCGTCGAGCGCCATGCCCTTTTCCTGCAACGCCTGGCCCGACCCGTCGACCAGCGGCGCCAGGGTCTTCAGGAAACCGTCATAGGTCTGGGCCAGCCGGGTGGAGGCCGCCTCGCGCCGGTCGTGCAGGGACAGGCGCCGGGCCACCCCGTCGTTGAGGCGGTCCAGCGTGCCGATCAGGGCATTGCCGGTTTCGCGCACCTCCGACAGCAGCGGGTCCTGCGGCCGGCGTCCGGCCAGCTCGTCCACCAGGGAGAGGAAGCCGCGGGCGCGCTCCTGCGCCTCCGTGCGAAGGCGCTCCCGCTCCTCCTGGCTGGCGGCGCCGTCCAGCATGGGAGCGGCCGAGGCGATGGCGCCGCTTTCACCGGCCAGCCGGGTCGCCAGCTCCATCTCCGGCAGGTTGGTATCGGCGATCTGCGCCATCGGCCGCTCGACCGCGGAGAAGGACATCAGCCCAACGCCGCTGGCCGCCACCGTCATCGCCGCCATTCCGGCGAAGGCCAGCATCAGCTTCGCCCGCACGCCCAGCTGCATGCCGGGGCGGCGTCCTGCCCTTGTACCGGACAGGTCGGGACCAGAGTGCGGGGCGGAGGGTTCGGCGATGGTCATGGCGTCGGTGTCCCTTGAGAGCGGCTGTGGTCGCTGGTCGATCTGCACGAAACGAGGCCGGCACGAAGGCTGGCCGGGCGCCGGCAGCCTCATCTGAGGACCGCACGTCCGCATTGTGCGAAATTATGGAAATGCAAGCGACACGAGGTGCTTGCGACCATCGGCCACACCGGCCCTTGCATGCTTTTCGACAGCCCGAGCAGCCGTCAACTTCTTTTTCCGTGACCGAGAAAAGATAGTCGCCCTCCTTCCGCTATACGGAAGAGGTAGGCAAAATGGATGGGAAAATTCCGCTCGCAGGAAACACTGGTGCCCACCGCCGGTGGGGTCCGGCCTCCGGTGCCGCAGGGCAGGCGCGACCTGCGTCCCAACGGCCAAGTCCAAGCCCCGGCCTGGGTCTATGCGCAAGGATCATGGCCATAGCGGGCAGCACCAAAGCGATCCGGGCGATCGACCGACCCTATCCCTGTGCTTACCCCCACCGGTGAAAAAGCGATCACTTGGATAGCGGTGCGGCCATACCGATGCCGAGTGGAAGCACCGGGGTGGCGTGGCTAGCTTCAGACCAGCAAGTTTCCCCGAGGGAATTCGAGAATGCCGCAGGATGCCAGCCCGCCTTACGCCAATTCTTCCCGTGAGGGCTTTCAGGCCGCCGGGGCCGCCGGGGGCCTCGGACGTCCGCCCGCCGGCGGTGCCGACGACGAAACGATCGTCGGCATCCGCTCCGTCCTGGCGGAGTGCGGCGGGCTGGCGGTCGATACCGGAACGCTCGCCATCGATGACGATCTCTATGCCGCCGGCCTGACCTCGCACGGCTGTGTCGGCCTGATGCTGGGGCTGGAGGAGCAGTTCGACGTCGAATTTCCGGAAAGGCTGCTGAACCGCCGCACCTTCGAGAGCATCGCCGCCATCCGCGACGCGGTGCGCGGCCTGATCGACGGGGGCGAGGCGTGAACGCGGCCCTGGCCGGCTTGGCCGAGCTGAACCCAGCTTCGGTCCAAGCCCCAGCCAATATTGTGGCCCGCGCGCGCACCATCGGTGCCGAGATCGCCGCGCGCCATGCCGCAGACGTCGACCGCGACGGCCGCTTCCCCAACGAGGCCTTCGACGCCCTGCGCGAGCAGAAGCTGCTGGGCGTCATGATCCCGGCGGACCTCGGCGGCGGCGGTGCGCCGCTGTTCGATGTGGCGGCGGCCTGCCATGCCCTGGCCCGCGGCTGTGCCGCCACCGGCATGATCTATGCCATGCACCAGATCCAGATCGCCTGTCTGGTCAATCACGGCAGCAACGGCTGGCACCGCGACCTGATGCAGCGCATCGCCGCCGGTCAGCTCCTTCTGGGATCCGCCACGACGGAGGCCGAGACCGGCGGCGACATCCGCAACAGCGTCTGCGCCGTTCGGGCGGACGGCGACCGCTTCACCCTGGCGAAGAACGCGTCGGTCATCTCCTACGGCGACCAGTCGGACGTGATCCTGGTCACCGCGCGGCGCAACCCCGACGCCCCGTCGTCGGATCAGGTGCTGGCGGTGGTGACCAAGCAGGATTACCGGCTGGAAAAGACCAGCCTCTGGGACGCGATGGGCATGCGCGGCACCTGCTCCGACGGTTACCGGCTGGAAGCGGCGGGTGTCATCGATCAGATCCTGCCCCTGTCCTACGCCGACCTGTCGGCCCAGACCATGCTGCCGGTCACCCACATCCTGTGGAGCAGCACCTGGCTCGGCATCGCCGCCGACGCCGTCAGCCGCGCCCGCGCCTATGTCCGCTCGGAGGCCAAGCGCAAGCCCGGCACCACCCCGGCGTCGGCCGTGCGGCTCGCCGAGGCGACCGCCAAGCTCCAGCAGATGAAGGCCGTCATCCTGGCCGCCATCCGCCAGTACGAGCTGGCCTGCGGCTCGCCCGAGCGGCTGACCAGCCTGTCCTTCGCCACCGCCATGGGCACGCTGAAGGTGACCACGTCGGAGCTGGTGCGCGAGGTGGTGGAGGCGGCGATCCGCACCTGCGGCCTCGCCGGCTACCGCAACGACACCCCCTACAGCCTGGGCCGCCACCTGCGCGACGCCCATTCCGCCGCCCTCATGATCGGCAACGACCGCATCATGTCGCACATCTCCACTCAGCTTCTCGTCCAGCGCGACGGGTCGGGGGCCTTCGAATGAACATGGTCGACATCACGGCCGCCCAGGCCGCCTATCGCGACGAGCTGGTGGACGCGGGCCTGCTGATTCCCACCGGCGTGGACGGTCTCTATGGCCGCAGCGGCGTCTTCGAGGATGTGGTGGAGCGTTTCGACGCTCTGGTCACCCGCTGGGGCGGCCAGGATGGGGCGGAGGTGATGCGCTTCCCGCCGGCCCTCAACCGTCAATACTTCGAGGAAAGCGAGTATCTGAAGAGCTTTCCCCATCTGGCCGGCACCATCCACAGCTTCGGCGGCGACGAAAAGGCGCACCGCAGCCTGCTGCGCCGGCTGGAGGAGGGCCAGGACTGGACCGAGGATCAGGTCGCGACCGACGTGGTGATGACGCCGGCCGCCTGCTACCCGGTCTATCCGACCATCGCGCGGCGCGGCCCGCTGCCCGGCGAGGGCAAGCTGATCGACGTCTTCTCCTACTGCTTCCGGCATGAGCCCTCCATCGACCCCGCCCGCATGCAGCTGTTCCGCATGCGCGAGTACATCCGCATCGGCACCCCCGATCAGGTGGTGGAGTTCCGCGAGCTGTGGCTGGAGCGCGGGCGCGAGATGATGGGCTCGCTGGAGGTGCCGCTCGACGTCGATGTCGCCAACGACCCCTTCTTCGGCCGGGCCGGCACCATGCTGTCGAACAGCCAGCGCGAGCAGAAGCTGAAGTTCGAGCTGCTGATCCCGATCACCAGCACCGAGAAGCCGACCGCCTGCCTCAGCTTCAACTACCACCAGGACCATTTCGGCCATCTGTGGGACATCCACACCGCCGACGGCGGCGTCGCCCACACCGCCTGCGTCGGCTTCGGCATGGAGCGCGTGGCGCTGGCGCTGTTCCGCCACCATGGCTTCGACACGGCGCAGTGGCCGGCGTCGGTGCGCAAGGTCCTGTGGGGGTAACCGGCACCATGTGGACGCAGCGCCACCCCGACGGCTACGACCGCCATCCCCTGCATCAGGGAGAGCGCATCTGGCCGGAGACCAACTGCTACGTCGATCTGTGGATCGAGGCGCTGCACGCCCGCGGACTGGAACCGCGGGCGATGCTGGGCTTCACCGTCACCCAGGATTTCGAGGGCGACCAGTTCACCTTCTTCAAGGTGCCGCTGGAGGATCTGGAGACGCTGTACGGCCTGCGCGTGCAGGAGCTGGCGATCTACGACAGCGTCGAAGCCCATGTCGCCGAGCAGCTGCGGCGCAGTCCGGCCGATAATTCTGGGGGCGGCGGTCTGGTGCTGGTGGAGGTCGACGGCTTCCACCTGCCGGACACCCGCGGCACCTCCTACGGCACCACCCATGTGAAGACCACGGTCGGCATCGTCCGCATCGACCCGGCCGCCGGGACGATGGACTATTTCCACAATGCCGGCTTCTACCGGCTCGACGGCGCCGATTACCAGGGTGTCGCCGCCGCGGCGGCCGGGCCGCTCTTCCCCTATGTCGAGTTCGTGAAGCCCGGCGGGAAGGCGCTGGAGGGCGGGGCGCTGGTCGCCGCGTCGCTCGACCTGCTGCGCCGCCATCTCGCCCGCCGTCCGGCCGGCAACCCGGTGACGGCCTACCGCGCCGCCTTCCCCGAGCATCTCGACCGGCTGCTCGCCCGGCCGATGGAGTATTTCCACCTCTACGCCTTCAACCTGCTGCGCCAGCTCGGCGCCAACTTCGAACTGCTGGGCGCCCATCTCCGCTGGCTCGACGGCCCTGGGGAAGCGGTGGAGGCCTGCCAGTCCATCGCCGAGGGCGCCAAGGCGATGCAGTTCCAGCTGGCCCGTACCGTCGCCCGGCGCAAGGCGCCCGACCTGACCGACAGCTTCGACCGGCTGGAGCGCGGCTACGACACCGTCATGGGCAGTCTGGCCCGCCGGTACGGGTGAGCGGCGATGGCCCGACTCCGAGCGGTCACGGGACAGCGGCGGACCCTTCTGGATCGGGAATGGACGCTGACCGTCTCGGCGCCCGGCGGCCCGGAAGGCGGGGAGGGCATTCCCGCCCCGGTTCCCGGCACCGCCGCCCAGGCGCTTCAGGCCGCCGGCCTGTGGTCGGCGGAGGACCCTGCGCCGCTGCACGACAGGGATTTCGTCTACCGCACCCGCCTCAACGGCCATGGCCCCCATGTCCTGCGCTTCCACGGCCTCGCCACCATCGCCGAGGTGCGGCTGGACGGCGAGTGCATCCTGACATCCGACAGCATGTATCTGGCCCATGAGGTGCCGGTGACGCTGAACGGCGAGGCGGAGCTGTCCATCCGCTTCCATGCTCTGCACCCGGTGCTGGCGGCGAAGAAGGGCCGGGCCCGCTGGCGCCCCAAGCTGGCCGAGCCGGCGGGGCTGCGCTTCGTCCGCACCACCCTGCTGGGCCATATGCCGGGCTGGTGCCCGCCGATCCATGCCGTCGGCCCGTTCCGCCCGGTGGAGCTGGTGGAGGACACCGGCCCTTGCCGCGTGATGGCCGCTGACTTGCGCAGCGGCTATGACGGGCGGGACGGCCATCTGTCGCTGCGGCTGACGGTGGAGGGGGCCGCGGCCGGCACGACAGGGTCGGTCGAGGTCGCCGGCCACACGGCGCCGCTCGTCTTCGACGGGGTGGACGGCTTCGCCGCCGACCTGACCCTGCCGGGCGTCGAGCCCTGGTGGCCGCACACCCATGGCGAGCCGGTCCTGCACGGCGTCGCCGCCCGGATTGGATCGGTCGAAGTGGAGCTTGGCCGTGTCGGCTTCCGCTCGCTGGCCGTCGACCGCGGGGCGGACGGCACCGGCTTCGCGCTGCTGGTGAATGGCGAGCGCGTGTTCTGCCGGGGCGGCTGCTGGGTGCCGGTCGATCTGGTCGGGCTGTCGTCGGACCGCGCGGTCTACGAGCCGGAGCTGCGGCGGATGCGGGAGGCCGGCGCCAACATGGTCCGCGTCGGCGGCACCATGCTGTATGAGGGCGACGCCTTCTTCGAGCTGTGCGACGAGCTGGGCCTTCTGGTCTGGCAGGACGCCATGTTCGCCAATTTCGATTATCCGACCGACGCCGCCTTCTTGGGCAGCGTGCGTGCGGAGATCGCGCAGTTGCTCGACCGCACCCAAACCTCGCCGTCGCTGGCGGTGCTGTGCGGCGGCAGCGAGATGGAGCAGCAGGCGGCCATGCTGGGCCTGCCCCGCGCCTCCTGGACGCAAGCCGCCCTGACGGCGGTGATCGCGGAGGAGACGACGGCCCGGCGGCCCGACCTGATCCAGGTGCCGAACTCGCCCAGCGGCGGGCCGCTGCCCTTCATCGCCAATGCCGGGGTGACCCATTACTACGGCGTCGGCGCCTACATGAAGCCGCTGGAGGATGCCCGGCGGGCCGGCGTGCGCTTCGCCAGCGAATGCCTCGCCTTCGCCAACTTGCCCGAGGAGGATCCGCTCGGCGTCCCGGCGCTCCACCATCCGCGCTGGAAGCAGCGGGTGCCGCGCGACCCCGGCGCCTCCTGGGATTTCGAGGATGTGCGTGAGCATTATCTGGAGACGCTCTACGCCGTCGATCCGCGCCGCCTGCGCTACGAGGACCCCGACCGCTACCGCCGCCTGTCGCGCGCGGTGACCGGCGAGGTGATGCAGGCGGTGTTCGACGAATGGCGGCGCGCTGGCTCCAGTTGTACCGGCGGGCTGGTCTGGCAGTGGCGCGACCCGTGGCCGGGCGCAGGCTGGGGCGTGGTCGCCTCCGACGGCACACGCAAGCCGGCCTGGTACGCCCTGAGGCGCGCCTTCCGACCGCTGCGGGTGATCCTGACCGACGAGGGCGTCAACGGGCTGGCCGTGCATCTGGTCAACGACGCCGCCCGGCCGGTGGAGGCTCTGCTGCGGCTGACCGCTTGGCGTGACGGGTCGGTCCCGGTCCTGAAGGCGGAGCGTCCGGTGACGATTCCGGCGAGGGGTACGGTGGCGCTGGCCGCCGCCGAGATGTCCGACCGCTTTTTTGACACGACCTACGCCTACAGGTTTGGGCCTATCTCGCACGATGTGGTCACGGCGCAGGTGCTGCTGGCCGAAAGGGACGCGGAACCAATTGACGAGTCTCATTATTTTCCCAAGGGACGCTCGCTGCCGCGCGTCGACCTGGGGTTGACGGCAGTGGCCGAGCGCCAAGGGAGTTCAGGCGGCGACGATTGGGCGTTGCGGCTGGCGACAGGACGGTTCGCCTGTTCGGTGCATGTGGAGGACGAGCGGTTCCAGGCGGATGACGGCTGGTTCCATCTCGCTCCCGGCGTCGAGCGGGTTGTCCGCCTGCGGCCGCGGGCCGGTTCGCGGAATGGGAATGGGTCTCGGGTTGGGGTTACGGACGGGACGGCATCGGCCGGACGGATGGTGCCAGACGGCGAGGTCCATGCGCTGAACGCGCTGGCGCCCGTCCGCTACAGGGGGAACGCATGAAGCCGACACCGGTGGTGTTCGAGGGTTGTTTCGGATGGCTGCACCCGGCCGAGGGGTTGCGCGGGGTGGTCCTCTGCGGTCCCTACGGGTACGAGGAGCTGTGCGCCCACCGGGCCTGGAAGAGCTTCGCCGAAAGCTTGGCGTCCGCCGGGCTGCCGACGCTGCGGTTCGACTATCCCGGCTCCGGCGATTCGGCCGGCGACGACGGCGAGCCCGACCGGGTGCGTGCCTGGCTGGACGGCGTCAAGGCGGCGGTCCGCCGCCTGCGCGAGGACACCGGCGTCACCGACGTGACCCTGGTCGGCTTCCGCATGGGCGCGCTGCTCGCCACCGCCGCCGCGCTGGAGATGGCGGAGGACGGCCACGGCATCGACAGGCTGGTCCTGCTGTCGCCGATCACCTCGGGCCGCAAGGCGGTCCGCGAAATGCAGACCCTGTCGACCATCGTGCTGCGTCCGGTCTGCAACCCGGAACCGCCGGAGCGCTCGTCCTGGCTGAACGTCATCGGCATGCCGCTGACGCCGGAAACCGCGCTGACGCTGGGCGGCCTCAACCCCTGCGACGCACCGGCCCTGCCGGCGCCGCGCATCCTGATCGCCGACCGGCCGGAGGGGAAGACCCCGGTGAAGCTGGCCGCGCGCTGGCGCACGCTGGGTGCGGTGGCGGAGCCGATGGGCGTCAGCGGCATGATGGAGCTGACCCAGCAGCCGCAGCGCGCCCAGGCCGCCGCCGCGTTCGAGCCGGTGCTGCGCTGGATCGTCGCCGCCGCCCCGGTCGCCACCGGCGCCACCCCGCCGCCGGACCGCCCGGCCGGGCTGATGATGCCGACCGCGGTCGAACGCCCGATCTTCTTCGGCAGCGCGCCGGAGCTGTTCGGCATCTGCTGCACGCCGGTCCTGGCCGATCCGGCCGGCAACCGGCCGGCCATCCTGTTCCTGAACAGCGGCGCCACCCACCATGTCGGCTCCGGCCGCGCCACGGTGGTGCAGGCGCGGCGGCTGGCGGCGCGCGGCTACACCTCGCTGCGCATCGACGCCGCCGGCATCGGCGACAGCCCCGACCGTCCCGGCTTCCCCGACAATCTGCTCTACAACAAGGAGGTGATGGACGACGTCCGCGCAGCGCTCAACTGGCTGGAGGAGCAGGGGCACGAGCGCATCGTCGTCATCGGCCTGTGCGCCGGCGGCACGCCCGCGCTGCATGCCGGCCTTGGCGATGACCGCGTCGTCGGCCAGATCGTGCTGAACCCCGGCCGGTTCGAGATGGGCGGCGGCATCGCCGTGTCGGAGCTGATGCGGACGGTCGCCTTCCGCTCCACCAAGGAATATCTGATCGAGGCGCTGAAGCCGGCCCGGCTGCGCGCCAGCTTCCGCAAGCCCGCCCGCCTGACCGGGCTGGCCAGGCGTCTGGCCGGGCGCTTCTTCCGCAAGGTGCTTCTCCGCACCGGCCTGACCCGCCACGCGCTGCGCATGTTCCGCCGCCTGTCGGCGGAAGGCCGGCGGGTGCTGGTGGTCTACAGCAGCGGCGACATGACGCTGGCCGAATTCTACCTGCATCTGGGCGAGGGCGGCCGGGCGCTCGACGGCCTGTCCGGCATCGAGGTGGCCTATCTCGACCGCTCCGACCACAGCCTGACGGTCTGGGAGGCGCGCGACCGGCTGGACCGCATGATCGACCGCCATCTGGCCAGTCTGGACAGCGCGGCCCAGGCGGACCCCGCCGCGTCAGACCTGACCGGCTGGGGGCTGGATCTATCATCGGGAGGGCTGCCATCCGGCGAGCGGGTGGGGTAGGGAGCGCATCCGGGACGGGCACGGGAGGCGTATTGACAGGGGGTCCGGTTGCGGCGGAACGTCGGCTGGATCGCCATGTCCTGCGGAGACCGTTCCGATGCACCGGGTCGAGCTTTCGGACGTTCCGGCCGACTGCGCATTGTATCGGCAGCTCCCGGCGGCGGACTTCCACGATTCCTACCGCTTTCCCGTGCCCGATCCGGGGCTGTCGCCGCTGGAACTCCTGATCGAGGTGCTGGCCGCCAGCCCGCCCTGGATCGAGCGGATGATGTGGCTGCGCAACAAGGCGGTCCGTCTGCTCGGCCTGAAGGATCTGGGCGCGCTTGGCGCCGTCGATCCCGCCCGGCCGTCCGGCTCCTACCGGCCCGGCGACCGGATCGGCATCTTCACGCTGGTCGAAAGCCGGGAGGACGAGGTGGTGGTTTGCGACCGCGACAGGCATCTCGACGTCTGGCTGTCGGTGCGCAAGCTCCCCTCCGACGGCGACCGCCAGCTGGCGGCGGTCACCACGGTGGTGAGGACGAAGAACCGGCTCGGCAAGGCCTACATGCTGGTGGTCAAGCCGATGCACAAAATGATCGTCCCGGCCTCGCTGCGCAGCTATCTCGCCCGCAAGGCCGGGTGATTTATGTCGACAGACTCTGACCTATGCCCTCCGACCCGGACCGCATGGTGCGGGAGGCGCTACTCCGTGCGGCGCACCGCACCCGCCCGGCGTGCCTTGACGAGGGCGATGAATTTTCGCCGGAGATCGTCGAAGAAGCGGGCGGGCAGCAATCCGTAACTGACGCTGCCCGCATCGTCCGGTCGCGATGGGCGAAGGTCCGGCCCAGGCCAGACGAACCGGTTCGCCTCCGTCAGCACCACCCAGGACCGGTCCGTGTCGAGGCCGAGACGCGCCTTGGTCGCCGCCGGAATTTCGACGGCGAAGGCCGGGTCCGCCGGTGGCGAATGGGTGATCGGCAGGACCGTCACGCAAAGATCGGCCTCTTCGGTCATGGTCGTCAGGACCACGGCGCAGGGGCGGTCCTTGACCCCCTCCTCTTGTCCACGCAGATGTTCCGCCCGCCAGAGATAGCTGTAGCGGATGACGAGACCGGGAACCGGGGTGGGGAACAGCACGGCTTTCAGGACGCTTTGGGCAGTTCGTCGTCGAAGGCCTCGGCATCGGCCGGAGGGCGGGCGGCTTCCAGCGCCGCGATGTCGGCTTCGGTGAAGTCCTCCGGCCCCATGACACGCCGTTCCCGCCGCTTCAGGCGGCGGTACTCTTCGGTCGAGATCAGCACCGTGCTTTGCCGCCCGTCACGTGTCACGGTGACAGGCTGGCTCAAGGCAATGTCCTGGTATCGACTGATGTCACGTTGGAACTCGGCGTCCGACACCCTGATGACGGCCATGGCACTCACCCTCCGCAGACCACTAAAAAATTAGAGGTGCTGCATGGGTTTGTCCAGTTCCCCCTCCTTACCCCAGCAGCTCCGCCAGCGACCGCGCGACCACCTGGGTCGCCTTGCGCAGATCCTCCAGCACCAGCTTCTCGTCGGCGCGGTGGCCGTTGGCTTCCAGCAGGTCGCGCGGGCCGGCGCCGTAGAGGATGGTCGGGATGCCGGCCTCCGAATAATGGCGGGCGTCGGTGTAGAGCGGGATGCCGGTCTGGCCGACCGGAACGCCCAGAACCTCCTGCGCATGGCCGGCGAACAGCGCCGCCAGCCGCGGCGCGTCGCCGACCGAGCGGAAGGGGCGGGCCAGCAGGATGCGGCGGATGGAGACGCGGATTCCCTCCCGGCCGGCGGCGACCCCTTCGATCAGGACGCGCAGTTCGGCCTCGACCTCCGCCGGGTTCTCTTCGGGGATCATGCGGCGGTCGAGGCGGATGGTGACACGGTCGGGCACCACGTTGGTGTTGATGCCGCCCTGGATCAGCCCGACGGTCAGCGACGGGTGGGTGATGCCGGCGACGGCGGAGTGGCGCGTCGCCAGCTCCGGCCGGTGGGCATAGAGCGCGGTCAGGATGCCGGTCGCCGCCTCCAGCGCGTCATGGCCGGTGTCGGGGCGGGCGGCGTGGGCGGACTTGCCGTCGACCTGCACCTCCAGATGCAGGCAACCGTTGTGCCCGGTCACCACCGAATAGGCGAAGCTGGCCGACACCGCGTAATCCGGCTTGGAAATCCCCTGGTCGAGCAGCCATTTCGGCCCGATCTCGCCGCCGGCCTCCTCGTCGTAGGTCAGGTGCAGTTCGACCGTGCCCTTCAGCGGCGCCTTTGACTCCATCAGCGCCCGAAGCGCGAAGGCGTAGCTGGCGAAGTCCGACTTCGAAACCGCGACGCCGCGGCCATACATCACGCCGTCGCGGATCTCGGCGCCGTAGGGATCGCTCGACCAGCCCTCGCCCGGCGGCACCACGTCGCCGTGGGCATTCAGCGCGACCGTCGGGCCAGGGGTCGGGCCATCGCCAAAGCGGTGGCGGATCACCAGATTGGTGGCGCTGATCATGCCGTTGGCCCGCACCAGCTCTGCCGGCACCGGGTGGCGCTCCACCGTGAAGCCCATCGCCTCCAGCAGTTCGGCGGCGCGGACGGCGTGGGGGGCGCAGTCGCCCGCCGGGTTGTCGGACGGCACCTTCACCAGCTCCGCCAGGAAACGGACCTCCTCGTCGAAGCGGGCATTCACCGCCTCATCCAGAGTGGCGGCGAGGGAGGGGGACAGGTCGGTCATGGCAGGCGGTCCGTCACGGGATGGAGGTTGCGGGCTGGAAATGTTCGACGAAGCGGGCAAGCACGCGGGCGCCGGCCTCGGCGTCGGCGTCGGTGATGCGTTCGGCCGGGTTGTGCGAGATGCCGCGGTCGCAGCGCACGAACAGCATGGCGATGTCGGTCAGCGCCGCCACCGCCATCGCGTCGTGGCCGGCGCCGCTCGGCAGCTCCGGCGCGTCCAGCCCCTCGGCCTCGGCGGCGGCGGCGAACTGCGCCATCAGCGCTGGGTGGCAGGCGACGGCCGGGCTTTCATGCAGCGTCTCGAAGCCGATGGCGACACCGCGGGCATCGGCGATGGCCTCCAGCCGGGCGCGGACGGCGCCGACCCGTTCCAGCCGCAGGGGATCGCGGTCGGCGCGCAGGTCGATGGTGAAGCGGACCTTGCCGGCGATGACGTTGGTGGCGCCGGGCGACGCCTCGATCCGGCCGACGGTGCCGACCAGCCGCTCCTGGCCGGAGCACAGCTGCTCCACCGCCAGGATCATCTCGGCCGCGGCCGCCAGCGCGTCGCGGCGCAGAGTCATCGGCACGGTGCCGGCATGGCCGGCCATCCCCTCCACCGTCACCGCCAGCCGGGTGGCGCCGGCGATGGCGGTGACCACGCCGACCGGCCGGCCCAGCGCCTCCAGCACCGGCCCCTGTTCGATGTGCAGCTCGGCATAGGCCAGCACGTCGTCGGCCTTGTATGCGGCAGTGGCCCAGGCGGCGGGGTCGAGGCCGAAGGCGGTCATGGCGTCGGCCAGCCGCGTGCCGGCGGCATCGCGTGTCTCCAGCACCGCCGGGTCGAAGGTGCCGGCGATGGCGCGGCTGCCTATCAGCGTGGACTGGAAGCGGGTGCCCTCCTCGTCGCCGAAGCCGATCACCTCGACGGCGAAGGGCAGGCGCCGGCCGCGGGCGTGCAGGTCGGCGACCACGGCGATGCCGCTCAGCACCCCCAGCATGCCGTCATAGCGTCCGGCATCGCGCACGGTGTCGAGGTGCGAGCCGATCAGCAGGGCCGGCAGCCCCGGCCGCTCGCCTTCATAGCGGCCGACAATGTTGCCGACCGCATCCTCGCGCACGCTCATGCCTGCGTCCCGCATCCAGCCGGCGACGAGGTCGTTGGCGCGGCGGTGTTCCGGCGTCAGATAGAGGCGCGACAGCCGCCCCTCCTCCGCGCTGATCGCCGCGAGCGCGTCGATGCGGTCGAGGAGGGCCACTCCTGACAACGGAGAATCGGACAGCAGGGGATCGGGCATCGGCGGTTCCGAAATGCGCTGAGGAAGCGGGACGATGAAATCAGGACGATGGAAGCGGTTATACGCCGAAGCCGCGCTGCCGCCCTAGCCCCCGGCCGGCGAAGACAGTTTCAAAGAATCCCGGAAAGGCGCGGCCTCAGCACCGTTCGCTTGTGCCGCAGCGCAAAAAGACAGGCCGGAATTCGTTGGTGGTGCCGAATAATGCCTACCACCCTCTGGAACACTCGGGCAGACTTCATAGATGAGGATGAACAAAATCGCCCGATCAAGGGACGTATCGGGGCGCGTATTTGCTGCGAGTGCGAAAGAAACAGCTGAGGGGAGGTGCGTCCATGACGTCTTTCGATCCCGACATGCCTTTCGAGAACGCAACGCCGATTGGCCGGCCCGGTGCCGGCCTGTGGTTCAACAACCGGACCGAGCTGGTTCAGGCCCGCACGCTGGCGGGGTGGATCACGCTGCTGGCGGAGGACCGCGAGCTGGACGACCGCCAGCTGGCCGTCGCCACCGGGCTCGACATCGAGGATGTGCGCGCCGTGCGCGAGGGGGCCGTGGCGATGCTGCCGCCCCGGCTGCTGAACCGGGCCCTGGCCCGGCTGGAGGGCCGGAACGACGAAGGGCGGCTGCAATAGCTGCAAACCGCCCTTCGCCAAATCTGAAGACCGTGGCGTCGCCTCAGGCGACGGACAGGACATCCACATACATGTTGGCCGGCGCCGACAGGTGGATGCGGTACAGCATGCCGGACTGGTCGACGATGATGTCGGCGACCGGGTTCTTGGTCGACAGGTCGGTGACCGCGGCGCGGACGTTGCGCGGCAGCTGGTCCAGCTCGACGTCGCGGTAACCGGTCTTGTCGGAAAGCTTGATGGTCTTGTTGCCCATGATGGCAGATGCTCTGTTCCAGAAGGCTTGAGAGGGGATACTCGATTGGCCGCGGGACAATGGTCCCCGACGGTTAACCAACGGTTAAGCAGCCTCTCCGGTCCTTTGACCCCCGGCGCAGGGCAGCAGCGCATCCGGTGCAGGGGGCAATTGCCCCCCTGCAACCCATTGATTCAGCGCCGGTCGCGCCCGCCGCTGCCGGCCATGGCGTCCCCGTGCCGCAGGGTGTCGTCTTCCGGCAGCGGCTGCTTGCCCAGCACCATGGAGCTGTTGTCGAGCGCCGCCACCATCGCGTCCCGCGCCGGGGCGCCGGGGCCGGTCACGCTGCCCTCGCCCTGCGGGGCCGCCGGTTCCACCCGTTCGCCGATACCGGCGGAGGTTGCCCCGCCCGGCGCGGTCCGGTTGGCGACGCGCAGGTCGTTCTGGACATGGCCGACGCCCGACACGCTCTCGGCGATGTCCTCCGCCCGGCGGCGCGCGGCGCGGTCGGTCACGGTGCCGGACAGTGTCACCTCACCGCCCTCCACCTTGACCCCGATGTCGGAGGCGTCGATGTGGTGGTCGTCGGTCAGGCGCTCGTTGATGTCCTCTAGGATGCGGTCGTCGGAGCGGCGGTAGTTGCGCGGGCCGACGCCGCGATAGTGGGCCTGCGGGCTCATCTTGACGAACTCCTCGCTCCAGGGATGGCGGTGCATGGCGGCCTCCGTCTTGCCGATTCCAGGGTCCTTTCCGTTCAACAAAAGTCTTGCCGGTCGCGTTCCGGCGCACCCGTAAGGTCAGCCCTGCGGGGTGAAAGGCGATACAGGTCCGAACAGGCCGCAACCTTGGCCGTGCCCGGCTGTTCGGTCCGAAAAGCTTTCGGTCGAGGTGCGTGCCATGAAACAGTCCGAATCCAACATTGCCCTCTGGGCGATGGTCATCCTGCTGGCGGTTCTGGGGCTGGGGGCGCTGGGCGGCGGCCTGTGGCTGATCCTGCTGGGCGGCTCCTGGTACTACGCCGTCGCCGGCCTGCTATTCCTCGCCACCGCCGCCTTGCTGGCGAAGCGGTCGCCGGTGGCGCTGTCGGTCTATGCGCTGCTGGTGATCGGCACGCTGATCTGGGCCTTGTGGGAGGTCGGGCTGGACTGGTGGCCGCTGTCGGCGCGCGGCGACGTGATCGCGGTGGTGGGAGTCCTGCTGCTGCTGCCCTGGATCACCCGCCGCCTGGGCGAGCGCCAGCCGATGGCCGGCGAACCGGCGCCGGGGGCTTTTCCCGTCGGCGTCTTCCGCGGCACCGGCCTGCCGCTGACCGCCTCGCTGGCCGTCGTGCTGCTGGTCGCCGTCGCCTCCTGGTTCACCGACCCGCACCGGATCGACGGCACCGTTCCGTCACGCCAGCAGACCGCATCCGCCGCGGCTCCCGCCGGTGGCGCGGGTCCAGCGGTCCCGGACGGGGAGTGGCAGGCCTATGGCCGCACCGGCTTCGGCCAGCGCTTTTCGCCGCTGACCGGCATCACGCCGGAGAATGTGGACAAGCTCCAGGTCGCCTGGAGCTATGAGACCGGCGACCAGCGCGGCCAGCCCGGCGACCCGAAGGGAAACCACCTTCGAGGTGACGCCGCTGAAGATCGGCAACCGCCTGTTCCTCTGTTCGCCGCACCAGCATGTCATCGCGCTCGACGCCACCACCGGCAAGGAGGTCTGGCGCCGCGATCTTCAGATCGACCCCAAGCAGCTGGCCTTGCAGCACCTGACCTGCCGCGGCCTGTCCTACCGCCCGGCGTCGGAAGCCGCGACGGCCACGACCAGTGGCACCTGTGCCGCCCGGCTGTTCATGCCGACCGCCGACGGCCGTCTGGTGGCGCTGAACCCGGAGGACGGGTCGATCTGCACCGGCTTCGGCGAGAACGGGCAGGTCAATCTGTGGGCCAACATGCCGAATGTCCGGCCCGGCGCCTATTATTCGACCTCGCCGCCGGTGGTGACCGCCAAGCTGATCGTTGTCGGCGGCACGGTGCTGGACAATGTCTCGACCAAGGAGCAGTCGGGCGTCGTCCGCGCCTTCGACGCCGACAGCGGCCGGCTGGTGTGGAACTGGGATTCGGCGAAGCCGGACCAGACCGCACCGATTGCCAGCGACCAGACCTACACCGTCAATTCGCCCAACAGCTGGTCCATCGCCAGCGTCGACGAGGCGCTGGGCATGGTCTATCTGCCGCTGGGCAACCAGCCGCCCGACCAGTTCGGCGGCAACCGCAGCCCGGAGGTGGAGCGCTTCTCCTCCTCCGTCGTGGCGCTCGATCTGGCGACGGGGCAGGTGCGTTGGGTCTTCCAGACCGTGCATCACGACCTGTGGGACTATGACGTGCCGGCGCAGCCCAGCCTGATCGACCTGACCGTCAACGGCCAAACCGTCCCGGCCCTCGTCCAGCCGACCAAGCAGGGCGAGCTGTTCGTGCTGGACCGCCGCACCGGCCAGCCGGTCCTGCCGGTGACCGAGAAGCCGGCGCCGCAGGGGGCTGCCGAGGGCGACCATGCCGCCCCGACCCAACCGGTCTCGGCCCTGTCCTACGACCCGCCGCCGCTGAGCGGGGCGGACATGTGGGGGGCGACGATGTTCGACCAGCTCGCCTGCCGCATCGCGCTGAAGCGCCTGCGCTACGACGGCCGCTTCACCCCGCCGTCCTTGCAGGGCTCGCTGGTCTATCCCGGCAATTTCGGCGTGTTCAACTGGGGCGGCGTCGCCGTCGATCCCCAACGGCAGGTCGCCTTCACCACCCCGACCTATCTCGCCTTCGTCTCGCAGCTGGTGCCGCGCAAGAACGACACCGACCTCTATGTCCAGGGCGGCGAGCGGCCGCAATTCAGCCTGCCGGCGCTGAACGAGAATTTCGGCGCGCCCTATGCGGTGAAGCTCGGACCCTTCGTCTCGGTGCTCGGCCTGCCCTGTCAGGCGCCGCCCTGGGGCTATGTCGCCGCCGCCGACCTGACGACCGGCAAAGTGGTGTGGAAGCACAAGAACGGCACCACCCGCGACGCCTCGCCGGTCCCGCTGCCTTTCCGCATGGGCGTGCCCAACTTGGGCGGCCCGATGATGACCGCGGGCGGCGTCGCCTTCCTGTCGGGCACCATTGACTATTATGTGCGGGCCTACGACGTCTCCACCGGCAGGCAGCTGTGGGAGAGCCGTCTGCCGGCCGGCGGTCAGGCGACGCCGATGACCTACCAGGGCGGGGACGGCCGGCAATATGTGCTGGTGGTGGCCGGCGGGCACGGCTCGCTGGGGACCAAGGGGGGTGATTCGGTGATCGCCTACGCTCTGCCGAAGTGAAGTCCGTCCGTAGAAGGTGGTGTAGGATCGCCACTCTCCGCGATTCAACCGATCCCGAGAAGGTAGTTCATGACCATCATCGTCCATCATCTCAACAACAGCCGGTCGCAGCGGATCCTGTGGCTGCTGGAGGAGCTGGAGCTTCCCTATGAACTCCGCTTCTACCACCGCGACAAGATGACCAATCTGGCGCCGCCGGAACTGAAGGCGGTGCATCCGCTGGGGAAATCCCCGCTGCTGGAGATCGACGGACGGATCGTCATGGAGTCCGGCGCCATCGTCCAGCATCTGTGCGAGCGTGCCGGCCGTTTCCTGCCGCCGGCCGGCTCGGACGACGCGCTGCGCCATCTCCAGCTGATGCATTTCGCCGAGGGCTCGGTGATGACCCCGGTGCTGCTCGACCTCTATGTCGGGCGGCTGGGCGAGGCGGGGGCGCCGCTGCATCCCCGCATCCAGGAGCAGTTGGCCAGCCATTTCGACTATCTGGAGTCCGAGCTTCGCCCGTCCGGCCATTTCGTCGGCGACAGCCTGACCGGTGCCGACATCATGCTCAGCTTCCCGGTCGAGATTGCGATGATGAAGGGCAACCGCAGCCGCTGGCCGAAGCTGGCCGTCTTCGTCGACGCCATGCACGCCCGTCCGGCTTGGCAGCGCGCGCTCGCCAAAGGCGGCGCCTACTTCAAGTAAGCACCGATAAAAAAGGCCCGCCCCGGTCTCTCAGGGCGGGCCTTCTTCACAAAACCTGCAATCCTCAGCGCGTCGGCACCGGCGGCGTCTGCGAATAGTCGTAGAAGCCGCGGCCGTACTTCTTGCCGATCCAGCCGGCCTCGACATACTTCACCAGCAGCGGGCAAGGGCGGTACTTGCTGTCGGCAAGGCCCTCGTACAGCACCTGCATCACAGCCAGACAGGTGTCCAGCCCGATGAAGTCGGCCAGCTCCAGCGGGCCCATCGGGTGGTTGGCGCCCAGCTTCAGCGCGGTGTCGATGGCATCGACGCCGCCGACGCCCTCATACAGCGTGTAGACGGCCTCGTTGATCATCGGCAGCAGGATGCGGTTGACGATGAAGGCCGGGAAATCCTCCGCCACCGCGGCGGTCTTGCCGATGGCGAGCGTCAGTTCCTTGATGGCCTCGAAGGTCGGCTCGTCGGTCGCGATGCCGCGGATCAGCTCGACCAGCTGCATCACCGGCACCGGGTTCATGAAGTGCATGCCCATGAACTTGGCCGGACGGTCGGTCGCCGCCGCCAGACGGGTGATCGAGATCGACGAGGTGTTCGTCGCGATCAGCGCTTCCGGCTTCAGGTGCGGAACCAGCTTCTTCAGCAGGTCGCGCTTCAGCGCCTCGTTCTCGGTCGCGGCCTCGACCACCAGATCGGAGTCGCCGAAGATCGACAGGTCGGTGCCGGTGACGATGCGGCCCAGCGCCGCCGTCTTGTCCGTCTCGCTCAGCTTGCCCTTCTGGATCTGCCGGTCGAAGTTCCGGGAGATGCCGGCGAGCGACTTTTCCAGCGCCGCCTCGCTGATGTCGGACAGGACGACATCGTAGCCGGCCTGTGCACAGACCTGGGCGATGCCGCTGCCCATCTGGCCGGCGCCGATGATGCCAATCTTCTTGATCGTGGTCATGGAGGCTGTCCCGCGAAGGATGTGGGGTGGTTGGTCCGCCGCGGCGGTCACCGGTTCAATCCGGCGACCGCCGCGGCGGCCTGGATCAGCGCGCCTTACCCAAGCTTTTCCGTCAGCTCCGGCACGGCCTTGAACAGGTCCGCGACGAGGCCGTAATCGGCGACCTGGAAGATGGGCGCTTCCTCATCCTTGTTGATCGCGACGATGACCTTGCTGTCCTTCATGCCGGCCAGATGCTGGATCGCCCCCGAGATGCCGACGGCGATGTACAGCTCCGGCGCCACGATCTTGCCGGTTTGCCCGACCTGATAGTCGTTCGGCACGAACCCCGCGTCCACGGCGGCGCGCGAGGCACCGACCGCGGCACCCAGCTTGTCGGCCAGCGCCTCCAGCAGCGGGAAGTTCTCGCCCGACTGCATGCCGCGCCCGCCCGACACCACCACGCGGGCGGCGGTGAGTTCCGGACGCTCCGACTTGGTCAGCTCGGCCGAGACGAAGCTCGACAGCCCGGCGGCACCGGCGCCCGCGACCTGCTCGACGGCGGCCGAACCGCCTTCGGATGCTGCGGTCTCGAAGGCGGTGGTGCGGACGGTGATCACCTTGACCGCATCGGCCGACTGCACGGTGGCAATCGCGTTGCCGGCGTAGATCGGCCGCTCGAACGTGTCGGCGGAGACCACGGCGGTGATGTCGGAGATGGCGGCGACATCCAGCAGCGCGGCGACGCGCGGCAGCAGGTTCTTGCCGACCGAGGTGGCGCCGGCCAGCACATGGCCGTAGCCAGTCTTGGCAATCGACACCACCAGCGGGGCGACGTCTTCCGGCAGCTGATGCTCGTAAGCCGCATCGTCGGCCAGCAGCACCTTGGCGACGCCGGCCACCTTCGAGGCTGCCTCGGCAGCAGCCTGCGCGCCCTTGCCGGCGACCAGGATATGGACATCGCCGCCGATCTTGCCGGCAGCGGTGACGGCATTCAGCGTGGCGGGCTTCAGCGAGGCGCCGTCGTGGTCGGCGATGACGAGAATGTTGGCCATGGTCAGTTCATTCCCCTCAGATCACGCGGGCTTCGGTCTTGAGCTTGTCGACCAGCGTGGCGACGTCCGGCACCTTGATGCCGGCCTGACGCTTCGGCGGCTCGGCGACCTTCACCGTCTTCAGGCGCGGCGTGACGTCGACGCCCAGGCTGTCCGGCGTGATGGTCTCCAGCGGCTTCTTCTTCGCCTTCATGATGTTGGGCAGCGAGGCGTAGCGCGGCTCGTTCAGGCGCAGGTCGGCGGTCACCACCGCCGGCAGCTTCAGCTCCACCGTCTCCAGCCCGCCGTCGATCTCGCGGGTCACCGCGACCGTGCCGTCACCGGCGGCGATCTTCGAGGCGAAGGTGCCCTGGCCCCAGCCGAGCAGGGCGGCCAGCATCTGGCCGGTCTGGTTGCAGTCGTCGTCGATGGCCTGCTTGCCGAGGATGACGAGGCCGGGGGCCTCCTTCCCGACCAGCGCCTTCAGGACCTTGGCGACGGCCAGCGGTTCGGTCGTCACGTCGGTCTGCACCAGGATGGCGCGGTCGGCGCCCATGGCGAGTGCCGTGCGCAGCGTTTCCTGGGCCTGGGTCGGGCCGACGGAAACCACCACGATCTCGGTCGCCTTGCCGGCTTCCTTCAGGCGCACGGCTTCTTCGACGGCGATCTCGTCGAAGGGGTTCATGCTCATCTTCACGTTGGCGGTCTCGACGCCGCTGCCATCCGCCTTGACGCGGATCTTCACGTTGTAGTCGACCACTCGCTTAACGGGGACGAGGACTTTCATAACTCACCCTGGCTGCTGAGCGCGCGCCTGTTACGGCGAACACCGCGAAAATTGCTGTGGTTGCGAACGGACCATAGGATCTGGCATTACCACTGTCAATGACGCGCCGGACACGCAAACGGCGTCGCGTGCCGCCCCGATTGTCGCGGCAGGGGTGAATGCGCAGCGCCAATCGGAATGCGCCTACTCAACGGTTGGCGCCGGGCACCCACAGCACGTCGTCCGCCCCGTTGCGGTTCACCACCCGGCTCAGCACGAACAGGTGGTCCGACAGCCGGTTGACGTATTTCAGCGCCGCCGCGGTCACCGGTTCGTGCCGCGCCAGAACGGTCATCAGACGTTCCGCCCGGCGCACCACGGTGCGGGCCAGATGCAGATGCGCCGCCGCCGCGGAGCCGCCGGGCAGGATGAAGGAGGTCAGCGGCGCCAGACCGGCGTTCATCGCGTCGATCTCCGCCTCCAGCCGGTCGACCTGGGCCTGGACGATGCGCAGCGGCGGGTATTTCGGCTCCTCCTCCTCCGGCGTGCAGAGGTCGGCGCCCAGATCGAACAGATCGTTCTGGATGCGGCCCAGCATGGCGTCGGCGTCCGGCCAGTCGCCCCCGTGCAGGCCATGGGTGTGCAGGCGCGCCATGCCGATGACGGCGTTCGCCTCGTCCACCGTGCCGTAGGCGGCGACGCGGCGGTCGCCCTTCGGCACCCGGCTGCCGTCGCCGAGCGAGGTTTCGCCGGCGTCGCCGCCGCGCGTGTAGATCTTGGTCAGCTTTACCATGGGGGAAGCGTCAGCCTTGGGTCAGGATGGCGAGGACGAACAGCAGCAGGGCGGCGCCCTGGAGCATCACGCGCAGCCGCATCGCCTTGTTGGAGCGGCGCGGGTCGCCCCTCCCGCCGCGGGCCATGAAGAAGAGGCCGACGAACAGCGAGCCGACCACCGCCAGCATCGCCATGACCAACAGGATGGGGAAGAGAGTCTGCATCGGCTCACTATATCCCAGCATCCGGCCCGCGCCTACGGCGACGGAATCGGGACTTGGGGTAATCACCCGGTTGCCAACGCCGTTGGACTGCCTACAGTGCGCGGCGTCGGGACCGGGGGAAGCCGGCGGAACGGGCCGGCGGAACCGTTACGAATTTGGAGAAGCAGGCGATGCAGCGGCGGACTTTCCTGAAGACGGCCCTGAAGGCGACCGCGGTCACCGCGGCCGGCACCGGCGCCCTGGCGGCGCTGAGCCGTCCGGCCGTCCTGGCTGCTCCTGGGGCCGCTCCCGCCGCCGCCGTCCCGTCGGTGTCCTTCCCGATGGACTTCCTGTGGGGCGTCTCCACCTCCAGCTACCAGATCGAGGGTGCCGTCGCCGAGGATGGGCGCGGCCCGAGCGTCTGGGACACCTACAGCCATTCCTACGGGCGGATCGCCAACGGCGACACCGGCGACGTCGCCTGCGACCATTACCACCGCTATGCCGAGGATGTGGATCTGATGACGAGGGCCGGGATGAAGGCCTACCGCTTCTCCATCGCCTGGCCGCGGGTGATGCCGCAGGGCACCGGCGCGGTGAACGTCAAGGGTCTGGACTTCTACGACCGGCTGACCGATCAGCTGCTGGCCAAGGGCATCCAGCCGTGGCCCTGCCTGTTCCATTGGGATCTGCCGCAGGCGTTGCAGGACAAGGGCGGCTGGACCAACCGCGACATCGCCGGGTGGTTCACCGACTACGCGCTGGCGGTGACCGCCCGGTTGGGCGACCGCGCCCGCAACTGGGCGATGCTGAACGAGCCGTCGGTGGTCGCCATCTTCGGCCACGGCACCGGCGGGCATGCGCCGGGTCTGACCGGCCGCCAGAACTGCCTGAAGGCGATCCATCACCAGAACCTCGCCCAGGGCACTGCCCTGGCTGCCCTGCGCCAGGCCGGCGGCAAGAACTGGCGGCTCGGCACCGTGCTGTCGCTCCAGCCGTCCTGGCCGGTCGGCGGGCTCGACTCGAACTATCCCGCCTCGCTGATGTGGGACGCGCTGTGGAACCGCTCCTGCCTGGACCCGCTGTTCAAGGGCCGCTTCCCGGAGCAGCTGGAGGCCGAGTTCACCCGTATCGCCAAGCCCGACGATCTGGCCCGCATCAAGCAGCCGGTCGATTTCCTCGGCGTCAACTACTACAGCCGCATGCACCAGCAGCCGGACGGGCAGGGGCTGTTCGGCACCGGCTACGGCTCGGCGCCCGAGGGCACGCGCAAGACCGGCATGGAATGGCCGGTCGAGCCGGACGGCCTCAGCGAGATCCTGGCCGAGCTGCAGGAGAAATACGGCAACCCGCCGGTCTATGTGACGGAGAACGGCGCCGATTACCCCGACAGCGTCGGCCCGAACGGCCGGGTCGAGGACCGCGATCGCATCGCCTACCTGCGCGACCATCTGCTGGCCGCCGCCAAGTCGATCGACGAGGGCTGCAATCTCAAGGGCTACATGGCCTGGACCCTGCTGGACAATTTCGAATGGTCGGAGGGCTACCGCCGCCATTTCGGCCTCGTCCAGGTCGACCGCAAGACGATGGCCCGCACGCCCAAGGCCAGCTACGACTGGTACGCCTCGGTCATCCGCAACAACGCCGTTCCGCTGGTCTGAGCAACCGCGCTAGACTGCGGCCATGCCGACCCCCCGCCCGACCCAGCCCACCCGATTCGCCATCCAGAAGGCGCGCGGCAAGGGTTGGAAGACACTGGAGGTGGGGGAGGAGCTGGCCCACGCCAAGGCGCGCTTCGACCGGATGGTCGGCGTCAACCCGCGGGCCTATTTCCGGCTGATCCAGCTCGATTACAACGCCGACTCCGGCTATGAGGGCATGGAGTTCAACTGGACGCTGATCGAGCTGTACGACCCGACCCAAGGCGGCCGGGTCAGACCGGCGGCGAAGCCGGTTCCGCCCAAGCCCGTCCCGGCGCCCCCGCGCAAGCCGGGCAGCAAGCGCAAGGCGGACGAGGCGGTCGCCCTGCCGCTGCGCATCTATCTGGCGGTGATCCTGATCGGCACGCTGGCAGGCGGCCTCGTCTATCTGCACTTCGCCGGTGGCCGGTAGAGCCTCACTCCGCCGTGTAGCCCTTGCGGCGCATGCACTGGGCGAAGATTTCCTTGCGGTAGCCGAACTGCGGCGTTTCCGGCAGCGGGCGCAGTGGATAGCCGCGCAGGCGCATGGTGGTGTCCACCTGCTCGGTGCATTCGTCATAGGCGACGGTCGGCACGTCCCGGCTGGCGGTCCATTCGCGGTAGGCGGGCGGGCTGCTGCACCCGGACAGCAGGACCAGGGCGGACAGCGCCGCGGACAGGCAGGCCAGCCCCGGCAAGGCCGCCAGGAGTCGCGGGCCTGCGGTGTCGGTTCCGGCCCTGGCGCCGGTCATGGTCCCGGTCATGGCGTGCGTCCTGTTCCTTTTTCGCCCCCGATTTGACGCTACCACGTCCGGCCCTTTCCGATCCATTTTCGCGCACCATTTCCGGGAGCGCGCCTTTTCGGCAACGCTGCGCGGCTGACAAAGCAGACGCCGAAAAATCGCCGCCGGAAATGCGACGCAATCTGGTAACACGATCCTAGTCCCCGATTCGGGGGGAGTGTCGTGGCTCTGAAGTCGGTCTGGCGTCACGGACGAAAGGGAGAGGCAATGTCTCGGATTTCGCGGCGGGTGCATGGTGGCGCCGCGGTGGCGGCTGTCACGCTGGTGGTTTCGGCCCTGACGGTGGGAGCGCCGGGCCCGGCATGGGCCGAGGCGTCGGTCGCCGACATCCAGTGGGCGCAGACCATCCTGAAGGACAAGGGTTACAACATCGGCGGCCGGGCCAAGGGCCAGATGACGCCGGAAACCCGCTCCGCGCTCAGCGCCTATCAGAAGTCGGCGGGCCTTCCCGCCACCGGCAACCTGGATCAGGCCACCATCGCCAAGATGATGGGCGAGCGCGAGAGCAAGGCCGCGCCGACCATGGGCAGCCTGTCCAAGAGCCAGGTCGGCCAGACCCGCCACGACAAGGAGGTGGCGCCGCGCGCCGCCCCGACCGGCCGGGTCGAATCCGGCAACGAGAGCGTCGGCGGCATGGCCCAGTTCGGCGGCGCCCCGGTATCGTCCTCTTCCTCGTCGTCTTCCTCCTCTGCGTCGTCCTCGGCCAATCACAGCGCGCCCGCCGCGGCACCGGCGGCCCGTCCGTCGCCGTCTGCCGTCGCGACGTCCGGCGCGGCGCCCCAGAGCGCTCCGCGCCCGTCAGTCAACGCCCCGGCGGCCAGCGCATCCGCCAATGCATCGGCCAGCGCATCCGAGGGGCCGACTCCGCAAGCGGCACCCCGCGGAGCGGTGGCGGCGACCACGCCGGACGGCAAGCCGGCCCCGGTCGAGGAGCCGGCGGCGGTCGGCGCCGCCCCCTCGATCTGGCAGTCCAACGCGGCGCGGGCCGGCGTCGCCGGGCTGATCGCCGCGACGCTGGGCGGCATCGGCTTCGCCTGGTGGCGCAGCGGCCGCGGCGTCGATCCGCTCAGCCGGCCGCCGGCCGGCGACGACCGTCCGCGTGAAAACCGCGTCGAGCCGAGCTTCGGCACCCCCCGCCGCCGCGAGGAACTGACCACCGGCCCGCGGCTGACGGCGGAGGCCCGGCGGCGTTGAGCGTCGCTGCCCCGGTCACGTCATCGATCACATCATCATCGGGCAACCGCCGCCGCTGCAGCCACCGGGGCCGCAGGCGGGGGCGGGCGCCGGCTGGGACTTTCCGACGCGCGGCGCCATGATGGCCTTGGCGGCCTCGGTGCCGCCGCAGGACGGGCAGGGGATTCCGGCGGCCTTTTCGGTGTCGTAATCGGCCATATTGTCGAACCACTGGTCGAAATCATGGCCGCAGGCGCAGTGCAGGGCGTAGACGATCATCGCGGGAGCCTCGAAAAGCGGAATTCCGGGCGCTCTTCTAGTCAGCCCGCCGGTGTCTCGCCAGGATCTGCATCAATCGCGGCATTCGGCCTTTCCTGGTGACTCCCACCGGCCGGTTGCATGGACGGTAGCGGACAGAGGGTGGCGCGGCCATTCGCCCTTGTGGCTCCATCAGGTGTCCGATTGCCCGAATATCTGAAGTATTTTCTGATACCACCAGAGTGGTAGTGGAAACTCAACTGCTTGGTAAAATATATGTTATCCGGTGAGGCTGTGATGGCGTAGAGTTTCATTTCAATTTCTGACTTGAGGATTTTCTTCGCTTCTTAAAATTTTATCTCAAGGGGACGTTTACGCCAATGTATTTACGGCTGAAGCATCAGAAGACGGATAAAGACATTTTGTATGACTTTTACATCGGCGGCATGCCGTGTCCGGTTTCGGTGGGTGCGTTCACCTACTTCTCGGCGCCGCCTGAACTCGTTGCCTATGCGGAATCCGGGCAGATCACGATTGGACGATTCTGCTCGATCGCCGAGGGGGTGCGCATACATTTCGGTGGCATGCATGCGATGAACGGTGCATCGACCTATCCGGTGGAAATGCTGGCGGACTGGATGCCCGAACTCAATGGACCGCACAGCACCTTCAGCAAAGGGCCGGTCATCATCGGCAATGATGTCTGGATCGGTGACGGCGCCTCCGTCCTTTCCGGCGTCACGGTGGGTGACGGAGCCGTGATCGGAGCGTCCGCGGTCGTTTCGAAGGACGTGCCGCCTTACGCTATCGTTGCCGGCAACCCGGCCAAAGTCATCCGCAAGCGTTTGCCGGACGCCGATATTGAGTTTCTTCTGTCGCTGCAATGGTGGTCATGGCCGTTTGAAAAGCTGCGGAAATATGCCCCCTATCTGTTCGGCAAGTGCGACATCGACGCGCTTCGCAGTGCCCTGAGCCGCGATCCGGATGGCCGCTGACGCTCGCCTTTCCTCAGCGTGACCCGGTGACCCCCACCCGTGCGCACATCGACAGCAGCGGGCAGGTGGAGCAGCGCGGCCGTTCGCCGGTGCACACCCATTTGCCAAAGGGCACCAGCCGCTCGTTGATCTCGACCCAATAGCGTTTCGGCAGCACCGCCAGCAGCGCGGCCATCGTCTTTTCCGGCGTGCGCGCCTGCACATAGCCCCAGCGGTTGACGATGCGGTGGACATGGATGTCGACCGCCAGCGCCGGGATGCCGAAGCCGACCGCCAGCGTCAACGCCGCGATCTTCGGCCCCACCCCATGGAAGCGCATCAGCCCGTCCGGCGTGTCGGGCACCTCGCCGCCCTGTTCCTCGACGATGCGGCGGGACAGCGCGCGGATGTCGCGCGCCTTGGGTTCCGGGAAGGTGGCGCCGTGCAGCAGCTGGACCAGCCGCTCCTCCGGCAGGGCGGCCATGGCGGCCGGCGTGCCGGCGACGGCGAACAGCCGTTCGGCGACCTCCAGGCTGGTTTCGTCCCGCGTGCGGGCGGAAATCAGGCTGGCGACCAGCTGCTGGAACGGGGTGGCATAGCCGCGGTCGCGCAGCTCGAACATCGCAGCCTTGGGATAGGGGGCGACCGCGACCCGCAGGCGGTGGAAGACCTCGTCGATGTCGAAGTCCTGGGACGTCGCGGGCTGTATGCTCACGGGAGGCCACCTCCGGGGAACGGGGCCGGGGAACTAGGCGCTGAAGAGCCCCGTCCGGTAACCGGCAAATCCCCCGATTGTTCCGCTTACAGCGCCTTGATCTGCATCTTGATCGGCCCGTCCGCCCGGCCATGGACGAACTGGTCGACATAGGCGTTGCCCGAATTGTCGATGTCGCGGGCGTGGCCGGTCCAGATGATCCGGCCCTGGTAGATCATGGCGATGCGGTCGGCGATCTTGCGGGCCGACGCCATGTCGTGGGTGATGGTGACCGCGGTGGCGCCGAGATCCTTCACGCACTGCACGATCAGCTCGTTGATGACGTCGGCCATGATCGGGTCGAGGCCGGTCGTCGGCTCGTCGAAGAAGATGATCTCCGGCTCGTCGGCGATGGCGCGGGCGAGGCCGACGCGCTTCTGCATGCCGCCCGACAGCTCCGAGGGCGACAGCTCCGCCACGTCGGGGGTGAGGCCGACGGCGCCCAGCTTGGCGACGGCGATCTCCTTGGCCTGGGCGCGCGGCATGTGGGCGCCCTGGATCAGGCCGAAGGCGACGTTCTCCCAGACCTTCAGGCTGTCGAACAGGGCGGCGCCCTGGAACAGCATGCCGAACTTGTGCAGCAGCTTCTCGCGCTCGCGCGAGCGCAGCCGGGTCGTCTCGACGCCGTCGACCTGGATCGAGCCGGAATCCGGCGTCAGCAGGCCGAGGATGCTTTTCAGCATCACCGACTTGCCGGTGCCCGACCCGCCGATGACGACCAGCGACTCGCCCTTCGCCACCTCCAGATCGATGCCGTTCAGCACCTTCTTCGGGCCGAAATGCTTGGTGACGTTCTTGAGCGCGATCTTGGGAACGGTCATGTGATGGCGCTCACTTGGTCGAGAAGAAGAGGCCGGTGATCAGGTAGTTCCACACCAGGATCATGATCGAGGCCGACACCACCGCGTTGGTGGTCGCAGCCCCGACGCCCTGGGCGCCGCCCTTGGAGTGGTAGCCGTGGTAGCAGCCCATCAACGCGATCAGGAAGCCGAAGATCGCCGCCTTGACCAGACCGGAGATGACGTCGACCGGCTGGAGGAATTCCCAGGTGCGGTTGATGTAGCTGGCGGCGTTGAAGTCCAGCCGGTAGACGCCGACCAGGAAGCCGCCGAACACGCCGATGATGTCGGCGACGATGACCAGCAGCGGCACCATGGTCAGACCGGCGATCAGCCGCGGCGCCACCAGATACTTGTACGGGTTGGTCGACAGGGTGGACAGGGCGTCGATCTGCTCGGTCACCCGCATGGTGCCGATCTCCGCCGCCATGGCGGCGCCGATGCGCCCCGCGACCATCAGGCCGGCCAGCACCGGCCCCAGCTCGCGCGTGATCGACAGCACGACGACGGTGGCGATGGCGCCCTCCGCCTGGAAGCGGGAGAAGCCGCTGTAGCTCTGCAACGCCAGCACCATGCCGGTGAACAGCGCGGTCAGCCCGACCACCGGCAGCGAGTAATAGCCGATGTCGATCATCTGCCGCAGGATCTGGCGCGGATAGAGCGGCGGCCGCACGCAGTGCGACAGGGCGGACCCGGTGAACAGGGCAAGGCGTCCGGTCGCTTCCAGGAAGATCAGGAAGGCCCGGCCGGTGGCGGCAAGGAAACCCATCAGTCGGACCGCATCCTTGGTTTGAGACTCATTTGGGCGATGCGGTCATAGCACCGATGAACGGCTAGGTCATCCTTGGACTTTGCAATGGTGGGACGAGGCGCCGCCCTCTCCCGCCCCGGGAGAGGGAAAGCTTGTCACCCACCCACATAAACCCGGTGATAGCGCTGGCCGAGCGAGGTCAGGACCTCGTAGCCGATGGTGCCGCCCTCCGCCGCCACGGTGTCGACCGGGCGGCTGGGGCCAATCAGCTCGACCATGCGGCCGGCCTGGGCCACGCTCTCCGGCAGGCCGGTGACGTCGATGGTGATCAGGTCCATCGAGATGCGGCCGACGATGGGGGCGGCGACGCCGTCGACGAAGACGTGCCCCTTGCCGCTCAGCGAGCGCAGATAGCCGTCGGCATAGCCGACGCCGATGGTGGCGATCCGCGCCGGGCCGGTGACCTTGTGGGCGGCGCCGTAGCCGACCGTCATCGGTGCCGTGCAGTTGCGCACCTGCAAGAGCCGCGCGTCCAGCCGCACCGTGCCGCGCATCGGGTTGGGCAGATGCGGCGTCGGGTTCACGCCATAGAGCGCGCAGCCCGGCCGGGCGAGGTCGAAATGATGGTCCGCGCCGTGGAAGATGCCGGACGAGTTGGCGAAGCTGGCCTTCGCCTTGGGCAGCCGGGCCAGCGCGCCGCGGAACCGCTCCAGCTGCTCCCCGGTCATCGGGCTGTCGAACTCGTCGGCGCAGGCGAGGTGGGTCATCCAATAGCGGACGTCGATGCCCTCCAGCCATTCCGGATGGCCGGCCAGCTCGTCCAGCTCGTCGGGGCCGAGCCCCAGCCGGTTCATGCCGGTGTCGATGTGGATCACCGCCGGCAGCACCTCGCCGCGCGAGGAGGCGAAGGCCCGCCACGCCGCGATGTCGCCCAGGTGGTTCAGCACCGGAAGGATGCGGCCGGCGAGGAAATCGCCCTCATGGCCCGGCGGCAGCCCGCCCAGCGAGAAGACCTGCGCGTCCGGAGCGACCGGCTCCAGCGCCCGGCGGACGGCCAGAGCCTCCTCCAGCTGGGCGACGACGAAGGTCCGGCAGCCGGCCGCGGCCAGGGCCGGCACCACCCGTGCCACCCCCAGCCCATAGGCGTCGGCCTTGACCACGGCGGAACACTCCGCCGGAGCCACCCGGTCGCGCAGCTGCGTCCAGTTGGCGACGACGGCGCCGAGATCCACGGTGAGGATTGCGCAGGCGCGCAGGCTCTGGTCGCTGGTCACTGTGGTCACTCGTCGGTCTGGTGGTGCTGGTCGAGATCGCCGAACTTGGTGAACTGACCGTCGAAGTAGAGGCGGACGGTGCCGATCGGACCGTGACGCTGCTTGGCGATGATCACCTCGGCGGTGTTGTGCACCTCGCCCAGGCGCTGCTGCCAGCGCTGGTAGCGGTCGTTGAACTTGTCGTCGCTCTCGTCGGGCCGGCGCGACGGCTCGGCGCGCTCAAGATAATACTGTTCGCGGAAAACGAACATCACGACGTCGGCGTCCTGCTCGATCGAGCCCGATTCGCGAAGGTCGGCCAGCTGCGGGCGCTTGTCCTCGCGCAGTTCCACCGCGCGGCTCAGCTGCGACAGCGCCACCACCGGCACGTCCAGCTCCTTGGCGATGGCCTTCAGGCCGCGGGTGATCTCGGAGATTTCCTGCACCCGGTTCTCCGCCCCGCGCGACGACGAGCCGCGCAGCAGCTGGAGATAGTCGACCACCACCATGCTGAGGCCCGAGGTCCGCTTCAGCCGGCGGCAGCGCGTGCGCACCGCGGCGACCGACAGGGCCGGCGTGTCATCGACATAGAAGGGGCAGCGCGCCAGATCCTGGCTGGCCTGGACGAACTTGGGGAAGTCGGTGTCGCGGATCTCGCCGCGGCGGATCTTGTCGCCGGGCACCTGCACCTCGTCGGCGAGGATACGGGTGGCGAGCTGTTCCGCCGACATTTCCAGCGAGAAGAAGCCGACGACGCCGCCCTCCTGGCCGGAGGAGCGCATGTGCGCCTTGGCGGCGTTGAAGGCGATGTTGGTGGCCAGCGCCGTCTTGCCCATCGAGGGCCGGCCGGCGAGGATGATCAGGTCCGACGGGTGCAGGCCGCCCAGCTTGCGGTCGATGTCGATCAGGCCGGTGGTGACGCCGGTGACGTGGCTGGAGCGGCGGAAGGCCGCCTCCGCCGTCGTGATGGCGTGCTTCACCGACTCGCCGAACGCCACGAAGCCGCCCTGCACATCGCCGGTCGAGGCGAGGTCGAACAGCTGCTTTTCCGCCTCGCCGATTTGGTCCAGCGCGGTGATGTCGAGGTCGTGGCGGTACGCCTCGTTCACCATGTCGGTGCCGACCTCGATCAGCTGCCGGCGGATGAACAGGTCGTGGATGGTCTTGCCGTAGTCGCCGGCATTGACCACTGTCACCACGTTGGCGGCCAGTTCCGCCAGATAGGCGCTGCCGCCTTCGACCGCCAGCTCGGGATCGTTGTCGAACAGGGCCTTCAGCGTGACCGGGTTCGCGATCTGGCCGCGGTCGACCATCTTGGTGATGGCGGCGAAGATGCGCTGGTGGGCCGGATCGTAGAAATGCTCCGGCCGCAGGAACTCGCCGACCTTCTCATAGGCCTTGTTGTTGACCAAGATCGCGCCCAGCAGCGCCTGCTCCGCCTCCTCGTTGTTGGGAGGCGTTCGGTATTCCGCCGTCGGCTTGACCGCGGCGGAGGGGCGGGGATCGAACAGCGATGAGGTCTGGTTGCTCATGGAGGACACAGTATCAGAAACAGAACGCGAACGCTCGGTGAAGGGCGGGGAGCCATCCACAAAAGCTGTGCACAGAAGTTATCCACAGGTTGGGAAGTCTGGGGATAACGGCGGGAAGGGCCGATGACGCCTGAAAGACGCCGCCTCACATCTTCCTGGGCTGGGCCGGATGCGCCGCGTCGGGCATCGCCCCAAGAGCCTCGAACACGCCGTCGACATGGTCGGCGACGCGGTAGAGGGCGGAGCGGTCGATGCGGGCGAAGCCCTGGGCGACCATATGGTCGATCAGCCCCAGGAGCGGGCGCCAGTAGCCGTCGACGTCGGCGATGACGATGGGCTTGTCGTGCAGCTGAAGCTGCTTCCAGGTCAGGATCTCGAAGGCTTCGTCCAGCGTGCCCAGGCCGCCCGGCAGGATGACGAAGGCGTCCGACCGCTCCACCATCATGCGCTTGCGGGTGTGCATGCTGTCGACGACGTGCAGCTCGGTCAGGCCGGTGTGCTCCACCTCGGCCGACTGGATGTGTTCCGGGATGATGCCGACTACCTCGCCGCCGGCGGCGATGGCGGCGTCGGCGGCGATGCCCATCAGCCCGACCCGGCCGCCGCCATAGATCATGCGCATGCCGCGCCGCGCCAGCCCGTCGCCCAGCGCGTGGGCGGCCTCCTTGTGGACATCGGCGACACGGGACGACGCACCGCAATAGACGCAGACGGACGACAGGCTCTTCATCGCGGGTCAACCTTTCTCGCCGCCGCCATCCATAGGGGGCGGGGCCGCAAAAAAATCTGGCGAATGCCATGGAATATCGGGTGGGGGCGGCGCGTCAACAGCGGCACAGGCACCGTTTAAGCCACGGCATCATCGGGAGGGACCACATGAGCAACCGGGTCGTCAATGTTCTTGCGGCGGCATCCGTCGCCGGTCTGATGTTCACGCTGTTCGGCATGTCGGCCGGCGCCGCCGGCGCGGCCGATCCGGCCGAGCAGGTCAAGGACCGGCAGCAGACCATGAAGAAGCTGGGCGGCGGCATGGGCGCCGTCGCCAAGTTCGTGAAGAACGAGGGCGCCACCGCCGAGGATGCGGCCAAGGGGGCGGAAGCCGTGCTGGCGGTGTCCAAGATGGACCCGAAGAAGATCTTCCCCGAAGGCACCGCCGTCGGCGTGGCCGACAGCGCCGCCAAGCCGGAGCTGTGGAAGAGCTGGGCCGAGACCCAGAAATACTGGAGCGCCGTCCAGCCCGCGGCCGAGAAGCTCGACGCCGCCATCAAGGGCGGCGACCGCGCGCAGATCGCCCAGGCGCTCGGCGCCACTTCCAAGACCTGCGGGAGCTGCCACGAGGACTTCCGCGTCAAGAAGAACTGACCGGTGCGGCGTGTCCTGACCGCCGCTGCCCTGCTGCTGCCGCTCGCCTTCGCGGGCGGCAGTGCGCGTGCTGCCGGTGATGTGCCCACAGGCGACGCTGCAAAGGACGCCGTCGGCCGGGGCGCCTACATTTTCAACGCCGCCGGCTGCCTCGGCTGCCACACCGACGAGAAGGGCGGCGGCCAGCCGCTGGCCGGCGGCCGGGCGCTGGCGACCCCCTTCGGCACCTTCTACACCCCGAACATCACCGCGGACCCGGTGAACGGCATCGGCCGCTGGAGCGACGCCGACTTCATCCGCGCCGTCCGCGAGGGCGTGCGGCCCGACGGCGCCGCGCTGTTCCCGGCCTTTCCCTATACCAGCTACACGCGGATGACCGACCGCGATCTGCTGGACCTGAAGGCCTATCTGCTCAGCCTGCCGGCGGCCCCGGCCGCCAACAAGCCGCACGACCTGTCGCCGCCCTTCTCCTGGCGCTTCCTGGTGCCGGTCTGGCAGTGGATGTACCTGACCCCCGGCCCGGTCGCCGACAACCCGGCCAAGCCGCCGGTGTGGAACCGCGGGCGCTATCTGGTCGATGCGCTCGGCCATTGCGCCGAATGCCACAGCCCGCGCTCCCAGCTCGGCGGGCTGGATTCAGACCGCTACCTCGCCGGCAATCCGCAGGGGCCCGACAACGACAAGGTGCCGGGCATCACCAACTCCAAGGCCAAGGGCAAGGGGATCGGCGACTGGTCGGACGGCGATCTGGCGCTGTTCCTAGAAGCCGGCCTGACCCCGGACGGCGATGTCGCCGGCGGCGCCATGGGCGAGGTCGTGCGCAACACCACCTCCAAGCTGACGGCAGACGACCGCGCCGCCATCGTCGCCTATCTGCGGACGGTGCCGGCGAAGGAGTGAGGCTTGGCGCCGGCCCGTCCGCACCGCGATGCGTCCTTACGGTTGAAGAAAGCAGGTGAACTGACGTTCCGATACCCGGTATCCTCGGTTGGACCGACAACCACCGACCGAGGATCCCGGACCGATGTCCCCCCAGCGCTACTCCGTCACCCCCCAGCCCATCGACACTCTGCTGGCCTGGGTCCGGTCCGGAGAGATCGCCATTCCCGAGATACAGCGTCCCTTTGTCTGGGACGCGACGCAGGTGCGCAATCTTCTGGACAGTCTCTACCGGGGATTCCCGGTCGGTTATCTGATTGCGTGGCGGAACCCGAACGTGAGGCTGAAGGATGGAACGCTGTCGGCCGGCAAGCGTATCCTGATCGACGGGCAGCAGCGGGTGACGGCGTTGATGGCTGGCCTGCTGGGCCGGCAGGTACTGACCAAGGATTACGAGGCGGTTCGCATCCGCATCGCCTTTCATCCCCTCAATGAGAAGTTCGAGGTGTTCAACTCCGCCATTGAGAACGACTGTTCTTGGATCTCCGACGTTTCGACCATATTCGAATCGGGCGGCAGCATCTACGGGCTGGTTGACGCCTATGCGACGGCCAATCCCGGCACCAGCAAGGACGACCTGTTCCGCCGGATCGAGCGGCTGCGCGGCATCGTCAACAATCAAATGGGAATCATCGAACTGGCCCCGGATCTCGACATCGAGACGGTGACGGAGATCTTCATTCGCGTGAACTCGGCTGGCGTATCGCTCAGCCAAGCAGATTTCGCCATGTCCAAGATCGCCGCCAACGAAAGCTATGGCGGGAACACGCTGCGCAAGGCGATCGAGTATTTCTGCCATATGTCCGTGAAGCCGGACTTTCACGACATAATCAGGGAGCGAGACACCGCCTTCGCGGACACCGACTATTTTCAGAAGATGCGCTGGCTGCGCAACGTGCAGGACGACATTTACGATCCCAGCTACACCGACATGCTGCGCGTCGCCTTCACCAGCGAATTCGGCCGGGGCAAGCTTCAGGATCTGGTGGCCTTGCTGTCGGGGCGCAATTTCGAGACCAAGCAGTATGAGGATGCCATCGCGGAGGACAGCTTCGCCCGCCTGCGCCAGGGCGTTCTGCGCTTCATCAACGAAACCAGCTTCAAGCAGCTGGTCATGATCCTGCGCTCCGCGGGCTTCGTCAGCAGCGACCTGATCGGCGGCAGGAATGCCGTCAATTTCGCCTACATCCTCTATCTGCGTGGCAAGGCGGCAGGCATGAATCCGGCGGCCATCGAGCGGATGGTGCGTCGCTGGTACGTCATGTCGGTGCTGACCGGACGCTATGCCGGCAATCCGGAGACCTCGTTCGACTTCGACATCCGCCAGATCGAAGCGAGGGGGCCGGAGGTTTATGTCGAAAGTGTGATCGAAGGTGAATTGTCAGATGGATTCTGGCGCACCCTGCTTCCGCAGAACATGGAGACCTCGTCCGCTTCCAGCCCCTATTTCCTGGTCTATCAGGCCGCCCAGGTGAAGATGGGCGACAAGGGGTTCCTGTCACGCGACATGACGGTGCAGGACCTGATCCTGCACAAGAGCGATGCCCATCATCTGTTTCCGCGCAACCTGCTGAAGAAGCAGGGACTGTCCCGTGGCCGCTACAATCAGATCGCAAATTTTGTCGTCGCGCAGAGCGAGATCAACATCCGCATCAGCGACAAGGCGCCATCGGTCTATTTCGCGGAGCTGCTGAGCCAGTGCGATTCGGGCAAGCCGCACTACGGCGGGATCATCGAACTGGACGTTCTGAAGGAAAATCTGCGCATGCATTGCATTCCGGAAGCCATCTTCGGGGCGCTGTCCGACGATTACGACGGCTTCCTGGCGGCGCGCCGAAGCCTGATGGCCGACAAGATCAAGGCTTACTTCGCAATGCTCTGAGCTGGCAACAGGCTCCGATTTGGTGCGGAATCATGATCCATTCGGGCAATCGAGCCCGATTGGCGGATGGATCCGCTCCAACGGCGCCATTCTTTTGCGACCTGTCCTTCTGCTATAGTCGGTCACCCTGCCAGTGTGGCGGGCCGCCGGATGGGTGCTCAGGTGAAACGAAACGCGTTGTTCGCAGCTTTGGGCGTGGCTCTGATGGGTGGGGCGGCGGCGATTGCCCTTTGGCCCGCCGGGAAACCTGCGACCGTGACGGCGACCGGACCGGCGACCCTGGCCTCCGCTCCGGCCCCCGTTCCCACGGCGGCACCGGCACAGACGGCGACGCGGACCGACACGCAGAAGGCGGCACCGGTGGCGGCAACTCCGGAACCGGCGAAGGAGCAGGCGAAGGAACCGGCCAAACCCGCGGCGCCCAGCTTCGACGTGGTGCGGGTGGCGCCGGACGGGGCGACGGTGATGGCCGGCCGTGCCGCCCCCGGTTCGGAGGTGACGGTCACCGACGGCGGCACCCGCGTCGCCTCGGCCAAGGCCGACCAGCGCGGCGAATGGGTGATGCTGCCCGACAAGCCGCTGTCGCCCGGCACCCGCGAGTTGAACCTGACCGAGACCCGTCCCGGCGCCGACGCGCCGCTTCCCGCCGACAAGGTGGTCGTGGTGATGGTGCCGGAACCCGCGGCGAAGCCCGGACCCGAATCGCCGGCCGCACCGGTCGCGGTGGCGGTGCCGCGCGACGGCTTGGCCGGCGCGGCGCCGGCCATGGGCGGCAGCTCGATCCTGCAGGCCCCGCCGCTTCCCGACAATGGCGCCCCGCCGCCGCCGGGCGGCGTGTCGGTGGAGACGATGGACTACGATCCCGCTGGCCGGGTGGCGCTGGGCGGGCGGGCGGCGCCGAACAGCGCGGTGCAGCTCTATCTCGACAACATCCTCGTCGGCAGTGCCCACAGCGACCCCAAGGGCAACTGGCGCCTGACCCCGGAAAAGCTGATCGACCCCGGCCTCTACACCCTGCGCGCCGATCAGGTCACCCTGTCCGGCAAGGTGGTGTCGCGGGCCGAACTGCCGGTCCAAGTCTCCGCCATGCCCGTCGCCACCGACGGGCGGAACATCGTCGTCCAGCCCGGCAACAGCCTGTGGCGGCTGGCACGCCGCACCTATGGCGACGGCATGCTCTACACCACCATCTACACCGCCAACCGCGAGCAGATCCGCGACCCGGACATGATCTATCCCGGCCAGATCTTCACGCTGCCGCAGGTGAATTGAGGCGCGCGGTCCCCCTTTGAGGCGGCGAGTTTCCGGAACTCTCAGCCCGCCGGCTTCCGCCCGATGGCGGCCCAGCCGAGCGGGGTGAGGCGCAGCACCTCCGGCCCTTCGCCGGCCGGATTCGGGTCGAGCGCCACCAGTTCGCGATTCTCGAACCAGGCCCAGCGCGCCACCTCGGCGGTGGTGCCGGTCCAGCCGTCGGCCAGACGCTTCAGAACCTCCAGGTCGGCCGACGCGATGGGAAAGCGCGGCTTCGCCACCGCCGGCTTGGCGGCCGGCGCCGGTGCGGCGGCCGGCAGCGGCGGGGCGTCGGCCCCGGCGCGGGTGCGGATCCACTCGGTCTGGTAGCCGCGCAGCGCCTGTTCCAGTTCCGTGCGCGCGGCCTCCACCGGGCAGCGCAGATAGGCGTCCAGCAGGGCGTGCAGCGTGTTCGTCGCGTCGGTCATGTCCGTCACCAAACTCCAAAACCAACCATGTCAAAGGTGCCGATCCAAGCGGGCCACCCCGATCCGGGACCGCCCGGCCGGGGTGCCGTCACAGCCATCCCGTTCGCCGGAAGCGGACATACAGCGCGGTGCAGACCACGGCGATCACCGCCAGCACCGCCGGGTAGCCGTACCGCCAGTGAAGCTCCGGCATATGCTCGAAGTTCATGCCGTACAGGCCGGCAACGGCGGTCGGCACGGCGAGGATGGCGGCCCAGGCGGCCAGCTTGCGCGTCACGTCGTTCTGCCGCGCGGTCGCCAGGATCATACTGGTTTCGAAGGCGAAGGACAGCACCTCGCGCAGCGAGCCGATCTGTTCGTTGACGCGGATCACATGGTCCTGCACGTCGCGGTAATAGGGCCGGATCGCCGGATCGATCATCGGCAGGTCGAAGCGCTCCAGCCGCGAGCAGACCTCCAGCAGCGGCGAGGCGTTGCGGCGCAGCCGCTCAAGGTCGCGGCGCAGCTGGTGGATGCGCTCGATTTCCCCCGTGCTGGGCGGGCGGGCGATCAGCATGGCGTCCAGTTCGTCCACCGTGGTCGCCATCTGGTCGAGCACGGGGAAGTAGCAGTCCACCACATAGTCCATGATGGTGTAGACGATGAAGTCCTCTCCATGCTTCAGCAGGTGCGGCGCGCTTTCCGCCCGTGCCCGCACCGGCGAATAGCTGGTCGAGGCGCCATGCCGGACGGTGACGACATAGCCGCGGCCGGCGAAGACATGGGTCTCGCCCAGCACCAGCTCGCCTTTTTCCAGCCGGGCGGTGCGCAGGACCATGAACAGGCTGTCGCCATAGACGTCCAGCTTCGGCCGCTGGTGGGCGTGCAGGGCGTCCTCCACCGCCAGTTCATGCAGGCCGAACTGCCGCTTCACCTCCATCAGCAGCGCCTCGTCCGGCTCCCACAGGCCGATCCAGACAAAATGTCCATCTTTCGCGGCCCAGGCGCCGGTCTCGCCGATGGGCACCTCGGCGATGCGGCGGCCGTCGCAATAGGCGGCGCTCGCCACCACGGCGCTGCGGGGCCGGTCGGGGGAAGGATCGGGAGACGGGGCAGGGGAGGGGGAGGGCAGCTGCGTCATGGAGTGGAAAACCGGAAGAGGGGCGGCAGGTCGCCGCCACTCTAAAGAGGTTCCCCGGCAGCGTCGACGGATCCGCCGCCGCCTTGCGGGCGGAGAGGCGGTCTCGTGCGTTGACACCGCCAAGGACCAGCTTGCAGGAAGGCGAGGGCGATGTTCGAATCGGCGGCACGCGGCATGTATTTTCTGGCGGCGGTGACGCTCGGCCTGTTCGCCCTGATGTTCATCGCCCTGTCGGCCCTGACGGTGGTGGAGGGGGTGGTGGCGCTGGACAGCGCCGTCCTGACCTCGGCCATGCTCGACGGGGTGGGGATGATCGTGCTGGCCATCGCGGTGTTCGAGATCGCCAAATACCTCTACGAGGAGGAGATCGTCCGCGAACGCGAGCTGCGTCGCGCCGACGAGGCCCGCCGCACCCTGACCAAGTTCCTGACCACGATCATCATCGCCGCCAGCCTGGAGGGGCTGGTGCTGGTGTTCGAGGCGCGCACCAGCGAGATTTCCGCCATTATCTATCCGGTGATGCTGCTGGGCGTGGTCACCCTGCTGGTCGTCGGACTCGGCGCCTTCCAGCTGCTGGCGCGCAAGGCGGAGAGCATCCATGTCGATCCGGCGGCCTCCGAAGCGGACGAGGCCGAGGCGGACAAGCGGCCGGGGGGCCAAGCCGATGGCGATTAGGCCGACGATGTCGGCCTTTTGCCGTGCCGCCTTTTGCCGTGATTGACCCGCCCATACTGCCTGCGCCAAGCTTGCTGCCGTCCAAGGTGGCAGAGGGAGAAGGGGCATGGCCCGCAATACGGGCAACTACACGGCCGTCTATGGCTTTCCGGAATCGGCGGACGCCGCGCGCCGTCTGGCCCAGGCGCTGGAGATCTCCTGCCACATCGCCGAGCTGCACCGCTTCCCCGACGGCGAAAGCCTGGTCCGGCTGCCGGAGCCGGTGGAGCGCGCCATCGTCTACCGCTCGCTCGACCGCCCGAACGACAAGCTGGTGGAGCTGACGCTCGCCGCATCGGTGCTGCGGCGCCAGGGGGCGACCGACCTCTGTCTGGTGGCGCCCTATATGGCCTACATGCGCCAGGACGCCATCTTCAGGCCGGGCGAACCGATCAGCCAGACGGTGGTCGGCGACTGGCTCGGCCGCTGTTTCGACCGCTTCGTCTGCGTCGAGCCGCATCTGCACCGCACCCACACGCTGGACGAGGTCTTCGTCGGCCGCCCGTCCGTCGCGCTGAGCGGTGCCGCCCCCATCGCCGAGCATCTGCGGGCGAACGGCGTGGCGTCGGGCACCGTCATCGTCGGGCCGGACGAAGAATCCGCCCCGCTGGTGGAGGCGGTGGCCGGCCCGCTCGGCCTGACCGGCATTGTCGGCCGCAAGGAGCGGCGCGGCGACCGCGACGTGACGGTGGCGCTGCCCCCCGACGCGCCGATCCATGGCCGGCCGGTGGTGATCGTCGACGATGTCATCAGCTCCGGCGAGACGATCTTCTCCTGCGCCCGCGCGGCACGGGTCCTGGGGGCCAGCCGGGTGCAGGTCTATGGCGTCCATGCCCTGTTCAGCGACATCGTCGCCGAACGCTTCACCGCCGAAGGGCTGGGCCGCCCGCTGTCCTGCGACGGCGTGCCACACCCCTCCAACGCCCTGTCGCTCAGCGGCCTTCTCGCCGATGCAATCGGGTCGTTCTCGAACACCTGAAGCATGAAGGGCGCATGGGGCGGCGGCTTCGGTCCATGCCGATAGTTTCCGGTTCGCCGCGCGTCAGCCCATCTGTAATACTAACGTTCGTGGTAGAAACTGGTGTAGTCTGGCCTCCGGGCCGTCGAGGGCGGCGGTCCGGATCTGGCGATGCGCGGGGGCGGTCCGTTGAGCGGAGGCGTGTGATGTCGAAGGTGACGGACGTCGTTCTTCGGATGGCCCGCAAATTGACCGAGGACATCGCGGCACTGGCCCGCCTGCGTGCCGCCGGCAAGCCGAAGACCTTTCCGCGCTTCCGCGAAATCCGGGCGGCCTATCTCGACATCCAGGGCCTGATCTTCTCGATCCAGGAAAGGCTGGAGGCCGCCGGCAAGGAACTGCCGTCGAATTTCCCGCAATGGGTGCTGCGGCAGAAGCTGAGCGCCATCGCCATCTTCACCGACATCAGCCATTCCTTCGTCAGCGACCCGCCGCTGGCGCTGACCGCCTCGCTGGGCGCCTTCGACGTGCTGGTGGCGGAACAGAAGGCCTTCAACGAGACGCTGCACACCTTCGACACCATGCTGATGGAAGCCGGCATCGACGACAGGATGGCCGACGAGCTGGACGCCACCCGCAGCAAGATCGAACAGATACTCGGCATGATCGAAAAGCTTCTGCTGACCAGCCCGAAGATCCTAGAGGAGTTCTGATGCCGGAACCGGCAGCCGATCCCAAGGCAGATCCCGTTGCGGACAGCCCGTCGGCCTCCGGTCCGAACCCGACAACCCGTCGCGTCATGAGCAATCTCCACGTGCCGGTGGCTGTCCCCCTGCTGGCCCTGATTGTCGGCACCGGCCTGTCCCTGCTGGCGATGCTCCAGTCCGAGCGCCTGCTGGGCCGCGAGGAGGCGCACCGCTTCTCCGCGCGGGTCGAGGAAATCCACGGCCAGCTAGCCGACCGCATCAAGGTGTACGAGCAGGTGGCGCGCAGCGCCGCCTCGCTGGCGATGACCTTCCCCGACCTGCACTGGACGCAGTGGAACCGCTTCGTCGAGGCGCTCGACATGCCGCAGCGCTACCCCGGCATCATCTCTATCGCCCATGCCCGCGCCGTCGCGGCCGACCGGTCGGGCGATCTGGTGGCGTCGATGCGGGCCTCCGGCCTGACGGCCTTCCGCATCTGGCCGGAGCATGCCGGGGCGGACCGGGTGGTCAACATCTTCACCGCCCCGGTCAACGAGGCGAATGCGCGGGCCATCGGCTTCGACATGATGTCGGAGGCGGTGCGGCGCTCTGCCATCGAACGGGCGCGCGATAGCGGCGAGCCGGCGGCCACCCGCGCCATCACCCTGAAGATCGACGAGGCGTCGGGGGCCAAACCCGCCTTCATCCTCTATCAGGCGACCTACCGCGGCGATCCCCTGCCGCCGTCGCTGGAGGCGCGCCGCGCCTCCTTCACCGGCGTGGTGCTGACCCCGGTCCGGATCGGCCCGCTGGTGGACGGGCTGATCGACGGCCAGCGGGCCGACACCGGCCTGGAGATCTACGACGTCCCGCCGGCGGAGGCCGAGTTTCCGCTCTACCGCAGCCACCGCCCGCTGGAGGCCGCGCCCACGATCAGCCTGAGCCGCGAGCTGCCGGTCGGCGGGCGCGTCTGGACCGTCCGCTACGACAGCCTTCCCGACGGCGTGATCACCGCGCATGACTGGGTGCCCGGCGCCCTGCTGGCGGTCGGCATCGCCCTCAGCATCGCGCTGTCGCTGGTCCTGCGCATGGCGCTGGTGACCCATTCCCGCGCGGTCGAGCTGGCCGGCGAGATGACCGCCTCGCTGCGCCTTCAGGAAGCCGAGCGGCAGCAGCTGTTCACCCAGGCGCCGCTGGGCATCGCGCTGGTCGGCACCGACGGGCTGGTGATGGACTGCAATCCGGCCTTCGCCAGCGCCGCCGGCCTGCCGCGGCAGGAGCTGCTCGGCACCGACGCCCGGCTGCGCTTCGGCGACCAGGCCTCGGTCTTCGCGCTGGAGGCGGCGCTGCATGGCGAGAGCGGCAAGCTCGAATCCGACCAGCCCCTGCTGATGGGCGGCAGGCGCAGCCATTTCAGCCTGCATTTCCAGCCGGTCACCGCCGGGGGCGCGCTGAAGTTCGTGCTCGCTTTCGCCGAGGACATCGGCGAGAAGCGCCGGGCCGAGCAGCACATCCAGTATCTCGCCCATTTCGACGCGCTGACCGGCCTGCCCAACCGCGTCCTGCTCTACGACCGTATCGCCCAGGCCCTGCGCGAGGGGCGGCGCGACGGCACCAAGGTGGCGGTGCTGTTCATCGACCTCGACCGCTTCAAGGTGATCAACGACAGCCTGGGCCACAGCTTCGGCGACGAGGTCCTGCGGTCGGTGGCGCGCCGGCTCCAGGCGGGGTTGCGGGAATCCGACACGGTCGGCCGGCTGGGCGGCGACGAGTTCCTGATCGTCGTCCGCCGGGTGGCGGAGCCGCTCGACGCCGCCCGCGTGGCGGAGAAGGTGGTGGCGCATCTGGCCAGCCCCTTCGCCGTTGGCGGCCAGAATTTCGTGGTGACGCCCAGCGTCGGCATCAGCCTGTACCCGGACGATGCCGACGATCCCGAAGGGCTGATCCGCTGCGCCGACATCGCCATGTACCATGCCAAGGAGCAGGGGCGGAACGGCTTCCGCTTCGTCACCAAGGAGATGGGCGCCAAGTCGCGCGAGCGCATGGATCTGGAGGGCGCGCTGCGTCAGGCGATCCGCGAGGGCGAGCTTTTCCTGGTCTACCAGCCCCAGGTCGACACCCTGACCGGCCGCATGGTCGGTCTGGAGGCATTGGTCCGCTGGCGCCATCCCGAAGAGGGTCTGATCCTGCCCGGCCGTTTCCTGCCGGTGGCGGAGGAGACCGGGCTGGTTCTGGCGATGGGCGACTGGGTGCTGTTCGAGGCCTGCGCCCAGATCCGGCGCTGGCGCCAGCGCTTCGACCTGTCGATCCCGGTGGCGGTCAACGTCTCCGGCGCCCAGTTCCGCGACGGCCAGCTGCCGGTCAAGGTCGCCCGCGCGCTCGACGCCAACGGCCTGAGCGGCTGCGAGCTGGAAATCGAGGTGACGGAAAGCACGCTGATCGACGACATCGAATCGGCGGCGGCCACCCTGGCGGCGCTGAAGCAGCGCGGCGTGCTGATTGCGCTGGACGATTTCGGCACCGGCTACTCCAGCCTCAGCTATCTGCACCGTCTGCCCATCGACAAGCTGAAGATCGACCGTTCCTTCATCCACGACCTGTCCATCGGCGCCAGCGACGCCTCCGTCCCGCGCGCCATCGTCGGTCTCGGCCGCAGCCTGGGCCTGTCGGTGATCGCCGAAGGGGTGGAGACGCAGGAGCAGTTGCAGCTCCTGCGCGATCTGGCTTGCGAAAGCTACCAGGGCTTCCTGTTCAGCCGCCCTATCCCGCCCGAGGAGGTGGAGCGGCTGCTGGAGAAGCTGACGGCGATGCAGCCCCCCGTGCAGCCCCCCATACAGCCCGTGTCGGCGGAGTAGGGCGCTGTGCCTCACTCATACACGGCGTCGCGCGGGCCGGTATCTCCCAACGCCATCTTGACGAAGGCGTCGGCCGTCAGGTCTGCGTCGAGCAGCGCGCCATGGCGGGCGAAGCGATCGCTCCGGTCGAGCCACAGCCGGTCGCACAGCGCATCGAGCGAGCCGGAAGCGCCGGGGAAGACCTCGTGCGACATCTCCTTGGTACAGATGAACCGGTCCGCCGGGAAGGTGTCGGCACCCCATGCGGCGCGTCCGCAACGCGCGAACTCGTAGTTCAGGAAGTCCATCTCGTTCTCATAGGCATGGGCCACCAGAAGATCCTCGCCCAGAAAGGCGAGAAGCGCGTCGGCCACCTCGGGAAAGCGGGGCGCCGCCTTCAGGTCGGCGGGCTTGATGCCGTGCACCTTGATGGCGTCGGGATGGAGGGGGGCGTCGGGGTTGACCCGCGACTCCCAATTGCGCGCTTTCCTCCAGCCATCGCCCTCGCGGACGAGTTCGAGACACCCGATCTCGATGATGATTCCGGGCTGGCGCAGGCCCTTTGGTGCCTTACGGATGTCCTGGAGGCTCGGCAGGCGCCGTCCGGTCGTCTCGATGTCGATCGCGACCAGCCGGTCACGTCCTTCCCATGGTTGCATGCTCATTGAGATCCAATCTTTCTTCGGTGGAGCCACCTGTGGCACGGATGTGAAACAAGCACAACGCTCCGTCACACCGCCCAGGGTAGCATGGCGAAAGCGCCATGATCGGCGCGACCACTGGCGAGCAAGGAGTATCGCTGTGAAAATTCCCGGCCCCGAGCATCCCATCACGATCATCCCCAACCCGAATCGGATCCGTGTCGTCTTTGCCGGCCGGGTCGTCGCCGAAACGGCACGCGCCCTGACGCTGACGGAGGCGAATTTGCCCATGGTCCACTATATTCCCCGCGCGGATGCCGACATGACGGCCTTCGAGCGCACGGCGCACACGACGCATTGCCCTTACAAGGGCGATGCCACGTACTACAGCCTGCGCGTGGGTGATCGCGTCGCGGTCAACGCTGTCTGGACCTACGAGACTCCCTATCCCGCCGTGGCCGCCATCCGCGACCATTTGGCGTTTTATCCGGAACGCGTCGATGGCATCGAAGAGCACGCGGTCCCATAGCGGCAGCCGGCGGAAGACTCCGCATGCGGTGTGGTTTTCATCGCAATGCCCGACGCGTCCGTCCCGCGCGCCATCGTCGGTCTCGGCCGCAGCCTGGGCCTGTCTGTGATCGCCGAGGGGGTGGAGACGCAGGAGCAGTTGCCGCTGCTGCGCGATCCGGCCTGCGAAAGCTACCAGGGTTTCCTGTTCAGCCGCCCCCTCCCAGCCGCGGAGGTGGAGCGGTTGGAGCGCCTGAGTACGGCTGCGGGTGCCAAGAAGGCCCTGCTCGAGAGGTTCAAGGCGCAGCCCATGGCGGCGGTGAAAACGACCCGCGAAGCCCGCTATGCGGCCTGCAAAGCCAGAAGCCGATAATGCCGCGGATGGCTGCCGAGCCTGGGCGCGGAGCAGCCCGGCATTGGACAGCAGAGGGTGGGAAGCGAAATTTCGGGAAACCCTGCCATTCCGCTTCAAGTCTCCACAGGCCATGCGATAGATCCCGCGCATGGCTGGCAAGCATCCGGTTTCGTTCCTGAACACCGAATAAACTTGATATTGCGGCGCAATACCTTATTATACACATATTGATCGCTGGAGGCTTGAACGTCTCTTGAGTGAGACGCGGTAGGTTTCATGGCGTGGCGCCCTGCTGCGCCCCCCAGCAAGTCGCAACTCCCTCGTTCGACCCCCCTCCTGGCGAGATAGCCGGCGCTTGACCGTTCCCCGACCGGGGGGTGGCCCGCTTTGCGCCGTCATGCTTGTGGAAGGCTCCACTCCTTGTCCGAACTGATTGTTACTGAACAGACTTTCGCTGACCTTGGCATTCATTCCAAGATCGCCCAGGCTCTCGGTGAGCATGGCTACACCACGCCGACGCCGGTCCAGGCGGCGGCCATCCCGCCGGCGCTGGCCGGTCGCGATATCCTCGCCACCGCCGAAACCGGCACCGGCAAGACCGCGGCCTTCATGCTGCCGGCCTTGACCCGCGTGGCCGAAATGCCGGTTCCGGGGATTGCCGCGCCGCGCATCCTCGTGCTTGCCCCGACGCGTGAGCTGGCCAGCCAGGTTACCCAGGCGGCGCGCAAGTATGCCAGGCCGCTGCGCATGAACATCATCGACGTGGTCGGCGGCATGCCGTACGGCGAGCAGCTTCGCATGCTGTCACGCCCGGTTCATGTCGTGGTGGCGACCCCCGGGCGCCTGATCGACCACATCGACCGCCAGCGGATCGATCTCAGCGCCGTCGAGGTTCTGATCCTCGACGAAGCGGACCGCATGCTGGACATGGGCTTCCTCGACGATGTCGAGCGGATCGCCGATGCCTGCAAGGCCGACCGCCAGACGTTGCTGTTCACCGCCACGCTGGACCGCCGCATGGGCCAGCTTGCCGGCAAGCTGCTGCGCAACCCGGATCGTGTCGCCGTCGAAAGTCAGGCGACCGCGATCAACGTGGAACAGCGCCTGCACCATGCCGACGACATGGACCACAAGCGCCGCCTGCTGATGCACTTCGCCGGCCAGGAAGAAGTCGGCAAGGCGATCATCTTCGCCGCGACCAAGCGCGATGCCGACGCGCTGGCCGAGGAGTTGAGCGCCGCCGGCCATGCCGCGGCCGCCCTGCACGGCGACATGGACCAGTCCAAGCGCAACCGCACGCTCCAGCGCCTGCGCACCGGTCAGGTCCGCCTGCTGGTGGCGACCGACGTGGCGGCGCGCGGCATCGACGTGCGCGACATCACCCATGTCATCAACTTCGACCTGCCACGCTCGGCGGAGGACTATGTCCACCGCATCGGCCGCACCGGCCGGGCCGGCGCTTCGGGTATCGCGGTGTCCTTCGCATCCCGATCCGATCGCGACACGTTGTCCCGCATCGAACGCTTCACCGGCGCGACGCTGGCGATCCACACGATTTCGGGCATGGAGCCGCAGCGCTCCTTCTCCGGCGGTGGCGGACGGCCGGCGGGCCGCCCGGCCGGCGGTCGTGGAGGAGCGAGGCCGTGGCAGCGCGACGGCGGCCAGGGCAGGCCGTCACAGGCCCGGGCCGGACGCTGGTAAGCGCCGTTCAGGCAGGATTTGAGCAGATCAGGCGCGGTTCCCCCGGAACCGCGCCTGATGTCTTGTGGGCCTGAAGCGAGCGTCGGGCGATCTCACGGAAACGGCGTAATCCAGCCTGTTCTGTCGCAAAGTTCGACGGTGGGCGCGGAGAGTCGTGGCGTCCGCGTATCGGGCGGCCACACCGAACAGGCGGGCGATTAAGGCGGCCTCGGCGGGCAGGCATCGTCAAGGTGGCGTCGGCGCAGGTGCCGGCGGCAGCTGGCCCGGGGTTTGGCGCGGGTACGACGACGCGCCCTGAACGCCCCTACGCTGGCGACCGCTCGTCAGCCGCAGCTTTACCGACGGCTCGCTTTCGCGACAGCGCCGGGGATTTCGGCTATTCCAGTTCTGAACGAGGGGCGCGACGGCTGCCGGCTTTGCCCACCCCGTTCCAGGGGCAGGCGAAGCCGGCATGGTCGCCGTCAGCTGCGCTTGATCGCGCTTTCCCAATGACGATGAAGCGCTGCGACGTCGCCGCTGGTCAGGATCGGCATGGCATCCCGCAACTGGTCGTCGGACCAATCCCACCACGTCATCTCAAGCAGCAACGCAACAAGGCGATCATCGAACCGCTTCCGGATCGTTCTGGCGGGGGAGCCACCCACAATCGCATAAGGCTCGACGTCCCGCGTCACCAGCGACCTTGTGCCGATCACCGCACCGTCGCCAATCGTGATGCCGGGCATGACGATGGCTTCCGAACCGATCCAGACGTCATTGCCGATCACCGTGTCGCCTGCGGGCCGGTAGCCGTTCTGCGCGCCGGCGAATGCCGGCACGTCGGGCATCCAGAAGAAGGGAAACGTGCTGATCCAGTCGTTCCGGTGGCCTTGGTTGCCCGCCATGATGAAGGCTGCACCAGACCCGATCGAGCAGAAACTGCCGATCACCAGCTTGTCGACCCCTTCGTCCGGGAGAAGGAATCGGGCGCAGTCATCGAAGCTGTGGCCATGGTAATAGCCGGAATAATAGCTGTAGCGGCCAAAAACGATGTTCGGGTTGGTGACCTGCTTTTCCAGAAGGATGCCCTTGAAGGGGTTTTCGAAAAAGTTCTTCATCGGATCGCTCCGCTGCATCTGAGCCGCCAGATAGGCGGTTTCCTGTCCGCGTGGGCGCGCAGACAATCGACGCGAGCCGCCAATCAGCGGTGCTCGCGGTAACGCTCTTCGCGTCAAGCGCGCCAGAGCGCGATGCAGGTGGTACTTGGTGCGGCCTTCATGGCGAGAATATTTGCAGCGGAACAGTCGGATCGCAAGAGCGAGGGGGCAAGACTTCCGCTGTGCCAATGGAGCGCGCCCCCATCTCCATTTTCAAAGAACGCCGCCGAAAAGGAAAATTTTCCTGTAATCTCCCCGCAAGCCCCCCTCACTTGCGGAGTCCCGCCATGCCTCTCGATCCCCGCAGTTTCACCGACGACCGCTTCCCCCGCTGGGCCGAAGAGCCGCCGACCCCGTCGGACGGCGCGCTGGTCCCCGGTTCGCAGTTCCATGAGGAGCAGTGGATCATGGCTGCCGGTATGCTGGCGCGCGGCAACAGCTTCCTTCAGGTCTCGCGCGCCATGGGATGCAGCCGCACCACGCTGTGGCGGGCCTATTACGGTTCCAAGGACTTTCGTCACAGGGTCTGGTGGGAACGGCAGGCGCTGAATCGCGAGGCCGAGCTGCGCCTGTCCTCTCTGCGCATCCTGGTCGCCGAGCAGATCGAGCGGCTGGTCACCTCGGGCGATCCAGCCACCGTGCGCTGGCTGGCCGAGCGGCTCGGCCTGTTCGCCGGCCTCGACCTGCCCGCGGCCAAGCGGCAGGCCGCCCAACCCGATCAGCCGCCTGACCAACAGCCCGCCGCCAAACCCGCCCCGAAACCGGAAGACCCGCCCGCCGTCATCGTCCCTGAACTGGATGACGACGACATCCCCGGCGCTCTGCGCGAACGCCATCCGCCCAGCCCGGCGCTGGTCGCCGCCGTCCTGGCCCAGCCGGAGGCAACGGGACCGAAGGGCGTCTTCCCCTATACGCTCAACCAGTATGAGGAATACCCCAACCTCAACCCCGGCCCGGTCAGTCGCCGCGCCGCCGGTGCCTTCGGACGGCGGTAGATGGAACGTCCGGCGGACTCTGTTCCACGCCGTTCCATCCGCCAGCCCGACCGCAGCGCCGGTGCCGTCAGAAGCGCAGCCCGCCGACCTCCGCCGCATTCCCCAGCAATTCCAGCGTCGCCAGCGCCATCACCTGCGCCGACTGCACCATGTCGTCGATGCCGACCCATTCGTCGGGCTGGTGGGCGAGGTCGAGGATGCCGGGGCCGTAGGCGATGCAGTCCTTCAACTGGCCGACGCGCACCACATGCTTCTGGTCGTAGGTGCCGGGGGACACCACATGCTGCGCCGGGCGGCCCAGCACCGTCTCGATGGCGGCGGCCACCGCCCGCACCACGGGGGCGTCGGCGTCGGTCATCGTCGGCAGGAAGGCCAGCACCTCGCGCAGCTCGTAGTCGAAGCCGGGACGGCTGCGGCGCAGGTCTTCCAGGATGGCGACGATCTCGCCGCGCACCGCGTCCGGGTCCTCCTCGATCAGATAGCGGCGGTCGATCACCATGCGGCAGCGGTCGGGCACCATCGGGCTGGGCAGCCCGTCATGATCCTCGCGCTGGCCGCCATGGATGGCGTTGATGTTGATGGTCGACTGGCGCGCCCCCTCCGGCACCACCGGCATGTCGGTGCGCTTGGCGGCGAGGCGCGGGATCAGCTCGGTCTCGATCCGGTGCAGCACGGCGCCCATGTGGCGAACCGCGCAGTTGCCGAGGAAGGGCATCGAGCCGTGGGCGACGCGGCCCTTGGTCTCGATCTCCGCCCACCAGACGCCGCGGTGGCCGATGCAGACGCGGTCGACGTTCAGCGGTTCCGGGATGATGACGTGATCGACCCTGGGCCGGGAGAAATAGCCGAGCTTCGCCAGATGCCCGACCCCGCCATAGCCGCCGGACTCCTCGTCCACCGTGCCGGAGATCTCCAGGGCGCCCGCCGTCAGCAAGCCTTCCTCCAGCAGCGATTCCACCGCGATGATCGAGGCGGCGATGCCGCCCTTCATGTCGCAGGCGCCGCGGCCATAGACCCTTCCGTCCTTCACCACCCCGCCGAAGGGATCGACGGTCCAGCCCTGGCCGGCCGGCACCACGTCGATATGGCCGTTGAAATGCACGCAGGGTCCCGGCCGCGGCGCCTCGATGCGGGCGACGACGTTGGTGCGCGGATAGCGGTCGCTGTCGCCGGCCGCCCCCTCCGCCCGCACATACTCCACCGCGAATCCGCGCGCCGCCAGCCTCCGGCCGATCAACTCGGCGCAGTCGGTGTAGACGTCGCCGGGCGGGTTGACGGTGGGGATGCGGATCAGGTCCTGCGTCAGCGCGACCAGCTCGTCGCGCCGCGCCTCGATCCGGTCGAAAAGCCGGCGGAACAGCTGTGTGGTAGCGGCGTCGGTGTCGGAACGCATGGCCTCTCCCGCGGCAAGGGCTCCATCAGTGTCGCCGCATCCCGATGGTCCGTCCACCCCGCCTTTCGGGAAGCGGCCCTGTTGGCGGTCTTGTGCAGCGCACTTTCCCGGATCGTCCGGGACCGCTACAGTCGCGGCGCCTCTCAGTGGAGATCCTCTATGACCGTCACGCATCCCATCGGGCTGAGCGCCCCGACCCTGGCCGACCCGGTGATCGCCGAGGCTGCGGCCCGCTTCGTCGACGCCCGCCGCAGCGCGACCGGCCTTGCCGATTTCCCCGGCCCGCTGCCGGCCGACCTCGCCACCGCCTACGCCATCCAGGCGACGGCGACCGCCGCCTGGCCCGACGAGGTCGCCGGCTGGAAAGTGGCGCGGGTGCCGCCGGCCCTGGAGGAGACGCTGGGCGCCATGCGCTACATCGGCCCGATCTTCGCCGGCACTGTGGTGACGGGTGCCGGCGGTCCCTTGACCTTCCCGGTCATCCCCGGCGGCTTCGGGGCGGTCGAGGCGGAGTTCGCGGTGCGCATCGCCGCCGATGCCCCCGCCGACAAGCTGGATTACAGCCCGGCGGAGGCCGCGGCCTTCATCGCCGCCGTCCATGCCGCCATCGAGGTGGCGGGCGGTCCGCTGGCCCCGGTCAACACGCTCGGTCCGACCGCCTCCACCGCCGTCTTCGGCAACAACAACGGCCTGATCGTCGGCGAGGAAATCGTCGGCGGCGTCGAGGGCAGCGATGCCCTCCGCGCCGAGGTGCTGATCGACGGGCAGAGCGTCGGCGTCGGCAGCAGCGCCAAGCTGCCGGGCGGCCTCGCCGCCGCGGTCGCGGTGGCGCTGAGCATCGCGGTCCGGCTCGGCCGTCCGCTGAAGGCCGGGCAGTGGATCTCCACCGGCGCGCTTACCGGCGTGCACGCCATCGCCATCGGCCAGCAGGCGCGCATTGCCTTCACCGGTCTGGAGCCGATGTCCGGCACCGCCGTCGCAGCAGGCGCAATCAGCTGACGGTTCACTCCCTTCACCATCAGCACCGCGGCCGGTGCAATCCAGGGTATGGCGCCGGTCATGGCCCGACACGGCCTTGACGGAAGCCAAATGGCGGCGGGGATGCTTCAATAGCCTCCCCCCTCCAGTCCCCGGATTTTTCCCCTTGTCCCAGTCCAGCCTGTCTTCCGAAGCGACCGCGCCCGACCTGTCCGGGGCGCGCCTGCTGCCCATCCAGATGCTGGCCGGGCTGGGGCTTGCCGTGGCCGGGGTGGTCGCCTTCTCGCTGCGGCCGGTCATCATCAAGCTGGCCTACCGCTACAATGTCGATCCGGTCACGCTGATCATGCTGCGCATGGTCTTCGCGCTGCCCTTCTTCCTGGGCATGGCGCTGTGGGCAGGGGCCAGGAAAGGGGAAAAGGCGCCGATTGCCGGACGCGACCTCGCCCTGACGGTGGCGCTGGGCGTCACCGGCTATTACGCCGCCAGCTTCTGCGATTTCCTCGGGCTGCGCTATGTCACGGCCGGGATGGGGCGGCTGCTGCTGTTCCTCTACCCGACCATCGTCGTGCTGCTGTCGGCCCTGTTCCTCGGCAAGCGGATCGGCCTGCGCGAGGTGGTGGCGCTGGTCGTCTCCTATGCCGGCGTCGCCCTGGTGGTCTGGTCGGAGATCGGGACCGGCCATTCCGATTTCATGACCGGGGCGGCTCTGGTCTTCATGGGGGCCTTCCTCTATTCGATCTATCTGGTCGGCAGCAGCCGGGTGGTCCAGCGGATCGGCTCGATGCGCTTCACCGCCTATGCGATGACGGCGGCCTGCCTGTGCTGCATCCTGCAATTCCTGGTGCTGCGGCCCCTGTCGGCGCTGGACCTGCCGCTGCCGGTCTATGGGCTGTCGGCGGTGATGGCGGTGGTCTGCACCGTGCTGCCGGTGCTGATGACGGCGGAGGCGCTGCGGCGGGTCGGCCCCAATCTGGTGGCGCTGAGCGGCGCCATCGGCCCGGTCTCCGCCGCGGTCTTCGGCTATCTGGTGCTGGCCGAACCGATGGGCTGGCTGCAACTGGCCGGTGCCGCCCTGACTGTCGCCGGCGTCATGATCATCAGCCTGTGGAAGACGGCCTGAGTTTTTCCCCTGAGTTTTTCCAGGGAATAACCGTGCGCTTTCCGTCGTCTCATCTTCCAACAGAATGAAAGGGATATCCGAGATGACGAACTATGCGACCACATCGGCGGGATATGGCGCCGCCACCACCGGGCAGGACGCGCTGCTGCTGGCGGCCCGCGTGCTGCTCGGCGCCATCTTCGTGCAGAGCGGCTTCGGCAAGCTGATGGCGCTCAGCGGCTTCATCGCCGGGATGGAGAGCCAGGGCGTGCCGATGGCCACCATCGTCGCCCCCATCGGCGCGCTGGTGGAGGCGTTCGGCGGGCTGGCCATCGTGCTGGGTGCGTGGACCCGGCTGGCAGCGCTGCTGGTCGCGGTCTTCACCGTCGCCGCAACGCTGATCGCCCACCGCTATTGGGATGCGGCGCCCGACGCCGCGAAGATGCAGCAGATCCAGTTCATGAAGAACCTCGCCATCATCGGCGGCTTCCTCTCGCTGGTCGCATCCGGCGGCGGGCGCTTCAGCGTCGACGGCTGGCTCAGCCGCCGCTGAACGGCCGAACCGGCCTGCCGATGGCCTACGAATCGTACGCCATCAGCGAGAGGCTGGGCACGTCGATCCGGCTGTGGCCGTTCAGGAAGGTCAGCTCCACCAGGAAGGCGGCGGCGCGGACGTCGGCGCCGACCTGGCGCAGCAGGCTGATGGCGGCGGCCATGGTGCCGCCGGTCGCCAGAAGGTCGTCCAGCACCACCACGCGCTGGCCGGGCTTCACCGCGTCGGCCTGCACCTCGATGGTGTCGGTGCCGTATTCGAGGTCGTAGGAATGGGCGATCTTGTCGCCCGGCAGCTTGCCGTGCTTGCGCACCATGATGAACCCGATGCCCAGCGTCAGCGCCAGCGGGGCGGCGACCAGGAAGCCGCGCGACTCGATCCCGACCAGCAGGTCCGGCTTGTGCGGGCGCACCGCCTCGGCCAGCGCGTCGATGGCGGCCTTCCAGGCGGCTCCGTTCGCCAGCAGCGGCGAGACGTCGTAGAACAGGATGCCGGGCTTCGGGAAATCCGGGATGTCGCGGATATGGTCTTTGAAGTTCATCGGAGGTCTTGTCCGTAAAGAATCGCAAGCCGGCATGCATGACCCGGTCCGCCTTCCGGCACTCTAGCCGCTGGCCACCCCGGCGCAAAGCCGCGATTGGCCGCAGACTTAAGGTGTCGCCTTGCCCCGGCTGAACCGGATTTGCCGGATGGGGTTGACCATCCGGCGATGCTCCGCCACGTTCCAGACGTGCCGGCCGAACGTACCGGTCAATGTGCGGATGCGTGCGGCGGAGCCTGTGGCAGCGACTTTAGCGAAGGACGGAGCGGCGAAGGTTGGGGCCCGGATCGAAGCCGGGAACGATCCGGGCTTGGCCGACGGCGGGTGGCGGATCGCCGCCGCCGGGCGCTGGACCCTGCAATGGGCGACGGCCGCGTCGGATGCGCTGGACCGTGCGCCCAAGCCGCCGGGCGGTGCCGCGGTGCGGCTCGATCTGGCGCGGGTGGAGGCGCTCGACACCGTCGGCGCCTATCTGCTGAACCGCCTGGCCGAACGGCTGGGGGCCGACGGGCATGCCGTGTCGGTGGCTGGCCTCCGGCCGGAGCATTCCGCCCTGTTCGACGCCGTGCGCGACGCCGGCAAGGCGCCGCCCCACCCGATCGAACGCGAACATCACCCGATCCTCGACATGGTGGTGCGCACCGGCCAGACGACGGTGAACGCCGCCAAGGAAATCCTCGATCTCGTCGGTTTCCTCGGCCTCGTCACCGTCACCTTCGCCCGGCTGATCCTGCGCCCGTCGCGCCTGCGCCTGACCTCCGTCCTGTTCCACATCGAGCAGACCGGGCTGAACGCCCTGCCGATCCTGGGGCTGCTGTCCTTCCTGATCGGCGTGGTACTGGCCTTCCAGGGGGCCGACCAGTTGAAGCGCTTCGGGGCGGAACTGTATGTGGTGAACCTGCTGGGCATCTCCGTCCTGCGCGAGATCGGCATCCTGATGACGGCGATCATCGTCGCCGGCCGCTCCGGTTCCGCCTTCACCGCGCAGATCGGCACCATGAAGGTCAACCAGGAGGTCGACGCCATCGGCACCATGGGCCTCGACCCGGTGGAACTGCTGGTGGTGCCGCGGGCGCTGGCGTTGATGATCACCCTGCCGCTGCTGGCCTTCTACGCCGACGTGATGGGGCTGTTCGGCGGCGCCGTGATGGCCTATGCCACGCTGGACATCACCTTCGGGCAGTTCATCCGCCAGCTTCACAGCGCCGTCGGCATCAACACGGTGATCGCCGGGCTGATCAAGGCGCCGGTCTTTGCCCTGGTGATCGCCATGGTCGGCTGCTACGAGGGGCTGAAGGTCTCCGGCAGTGCGGAAAGCGTCGGCGTCATGACCACCAAGGCGGTGGTGGAGGGCATCTTCCTGGTCATCGTCATCGATGCGGTCTTCTCAGTCCTCTTCTCCATGCTGGGGGTATGATGGCCGGCGCTCCCGTCATCCGCGTGCGCGGACTGGTCACCCGCTTCGGCCCGCAGACCGTCCATGACGGCCTCGACCTCGATGTCGAGCGGGGGGAGGTGCTCGGTGTCGTCGGCGGTTCCGGCACCGGCAAGTCGGTGCTGCTGAAGGAAATCCTCGGCTTGATCGACCCCGCCGCCGGCCGGATCGAGCTGCTGGGCCACGACACCGCCGAACTGGACCGGGCGGAGCGTACCGCGTTGCAGGCCCGCACCGGCGTGCTGTTCCAGAACGGCGCCCTGTTCAGCTCGATGACGGTGGCGGAGAATGTGATGCTGCCGCTGAAGGAGCACACCGGCCTGCCCCCGGCGCTGATCGCCGAGGTGGCGCGGGTGAAGATTGCCATGGCCGGGCTGCCGCCCGATGCCGGCACCAAGCATCCGGCCCAGCTGTCGGGCGGCATGATCAAGCGCGCCGGCCTCGCCCGCGCCCTGGCGCTCGACCCCGACATCCTGTTCCTGGACGAGCCGACCGCCGGCCTCGACCCCATCGGCGCCGCCGCCTTCGACACGCTGATCCAGGGCTTGCAGCGCAGCCTGGGGCTGACCGTCTTCATGGTCACCCACGATCTGGACAGCCTGACCTCCATCTGCGACCGCATCGCCGTGCTGGTCGACAAGAAGATCCGGGTGGGCACCCTGGCCCAGCATCTGGCCGATCCCCACCCGTGGATCCACGACTATTTCCACGGACCGCGCGGCCGCGCGGCCCTCGACGCCAGAGAGCGCAATCAGGCTCGACGCCACGAAGAAGAAGACGCCAGGCGTCTTGCGAAAGGGTAGGGGCACGTCATGGAAACCCGCGCCAGCTACATTCTGGTCGGCAGCTTCGTGCTGGCTCTGGTCGCCGGCCTGCTGGTCTTCACCGCCTGGATCGCCAAGGTCCAGCTCGATGAAACGCGCGAGACCTACCGCATCTATTTCACCGGCTCCGTCACCGGGTTGCAGCAGGGCAGCCCGGTGCGCTACCGCGGCGTGCCGGTGGGAACCGTGTCGGACATCCGGCTCGACCCCGACAACGTGACGCGGGTCCGGGTGACGATCATGGTGCAGAACGGCACGCCGATCATGTCCGATTCCATCGCCTCGCTGGAGGTGCAGGGCATCACCGGCGGCGCCTATGTCCAGATCTCCGGCGGGAATGTGGGGGGCAAGCGCCTGACCGCCACCGATGCCGACGGCGTGCTGACCATCCCGTCGCGGCCCAGCTCGCTGACCGCGGTGGTCGACAGCGCGCCGCAGCTGGTCAACCGCTCGCTGGAGGTCATCACCAAGCTGGGCGAGATGCTGAACGGCGAGAACCAGAAGGCCATCGGCGACATCCTGGCCAACGCGCGCACCATCAGCGCCGAGCTTGCCCGCGCCAGCGCCGGCCTGGAGGAAACCATGACCCAGGCGCGCCAGACCCTGCACGGCTTCGAGACGGTAGGACCCCAGCTGGACCGCACGCTGGCGCAGGCGCACGACACGCTGGCGACGGTCGACGGCACCGCCAAGCAGCTGGGTGGCGAGACGCGCGAGCTGTTGCGCTCGCTGAAGCGCACGTCGGACACACTGAATTCGCTGGTCGCCGAAAACCGCGAGCCGGTGCGCGACTTTACCGCCACGGGGCTGTATGAATTGACGCTGCTGATCACCCAGTTGCGCGATCTGTCCGGACAGCTGTCGCGGGTGGTCACCCGGATCGAGAACGACCCGTCGAACTTCCTCTTCGGCGGGACGCGGCAGGGCGTGGAGGTGCGTGGGAAATGAGGCGGGTGACGATGGTGCGTAGCAGGTTTGCAGGGGCTATCGTGCGTGGGATGTGCGGGGCGGCCCTGCTGCTGGGGCTGGCCGCCTGTTCGACGCTGAACCCGACGGCGCCGCATCTCTACACCCTGACCCCGCGGGCCAGCGTCGCCGCCGGCCCGAAGGCCGACTGGCAGCTGCTGGTGGAGACGCCGGCGGCGGCGGCGGGGATCGACACGCCGCGCATCGCGCTGGCCCGCACGCCGACCTCGCTCGACTATTTCGCCGACGTATCCTGGGCCGACCGGGCGCCGAACATGGTGCAGGGGCTGATCGTCCAGACCTTCGAGGACAGCGGCCGCATCGTCTCGGTCGGGCGCGACACGGTGGGGCTGCGCTCCGACTATGTGCTGAAGTCGGAACTGCGCGATTTCCAGGCGGAATACGCCACGCCGGGTTCGGCCATGCCGGACCGGGTGCATGTTCGGCTGTCGGCCAAGCTGGTCGCCATGCCGCGTCGGACCATCGAGGCCGGCGAGACCTTCGAGGCGTCGGCGCCGGTGCGCGGCCGCTCCTTCACCGACGTGATCGCCGCCTTCGACCAGGCGCTGGGACAGGTCACCGGCGAACTGGTCAGCTGGTCGCTGTCGCAGCGCTTCCGCCCTTCCGGCAGTTGACGGCCGGCAAGCGCAGGCGGGACTGCAACCGCAGGCGCGATGTCCGAAAAGACCTTGCCACGCCCGTATAGCCGCGTACGTAATAGGGATGTTCGCGCAGCACAGGATCGGGCGATGACGGATTTGTCGGACGTGTCGCGGGAAGAGTTGGAGGCGATGGCCGAGGCGGGACGCGAAGTACGCCTGTGCCAGCGCGTTCTCGCCAAGACCGGTGACACGGTGGTGGGCGAGCTACTGCGCGGCCACGGCACGCTGTACGAGTGGAAGCATTATCCGCCGGGCGACGTCTACGACGCCGAGTTCCATGCCCAGTATTATTACCACTGCCATCCCGAAGGCGAGCGGCCGCATGGTGAGCATGGCCATTTCCACACCTTCCTGCGCCCGCACGGCATGCCGCCGGGCCTGCGGCCGGCGCCGCTGGCCGATTTCATGGCACCGGACAACGACAACGACGCGCTGTCCCACCTGATCGGCATCGCCATGGACGTCGCCGGCCAGCCGGTGCGGCTGTTCACCACCAACCGCTGGGTGACGGGCGAGACCTGGTACAAGGCGGACGACGTGATCGCCATGCTCGACGCCTTCGAGATCGATCACGCCCGGCCGTCCTGGCCGGCCAACCGCTGGATCACGGCGATGATGCGGCTGTTCCGTCCCACCGTCGTCGCCCTGTTGAGCGAACGCGACACCGCCATCCGGCATTGGGCCGACAGCCATCCCGATGCCTATGTCTATGAGGACCGCGGGCTGGAGGTCGCCTCGCAACGCCACATCTCTGTGGAGCAGCAGATCGCCGAGGTGGCGCTGCAGCTGCGCGGGACGCGCCGCCGCGGCTCCATCCTGCCGGAACCGCCCAGCTTCGTCGAAATCCCGTGATCCGCTTCCCGGCGGATGGGCTTATGACCGCAGGGCGTTAAGGAAGGTTCAACCGTTTCGGAAGATCCTGAACGTGTGGACAAGTCTCCGCCCACACCCGCGCGGGTTTTGCGTTCCGCGTCCAATATGGAGACGGACCAGGGCAGGAAGGGTCCGGGACCCATGAGTGACGATTTCAAGTCGGGTCATCTGACCCAGCAGGACGTGGCGCGGCTTCTGGCCGACCCGTCGCCGAACAGCCGGACCGATCTGGCCGCCAAGCTGTCCCAGCAGTTCGACAGCCCCGAGCTGTCGCAGGCGGAGCGCAAGCTGGCGGAGGACATCATCCGCGTCATGGTCAAGGACACGGTCCTGCGTGTCCGCCAGACCCTGGCGGAAAACCTGAAATCCAGCCCCTCCCTGCCGCGGGACGTCGCCCTGACCCTGGCCCGCGACGTGGAGGCGGTGGCGATTCCGGTGCTGAGCGTCTCCACCGTGCTGACTCCGGCCGATCTGGTCGAGATCGTGCGCTCCGGCGCCGATGCCAAGAGCACCGCCATCGCCCAACGCCCGACCGTGCCGGCCGCCGTCGCCGACGCGCTGATCGAAAGCGGGTCCGAACGCGCTGTCGCAGCATTGGTCGCCAACGAGGGGGCGGAACTGGGCGAGCAGAGCCTGGGCCGCGTCATCGACCGTTTCGGCGCCAGCGAGGCGGTACAGGACCCGCTGGTCCACCGCTCCAGGCTGCCGATCACCATCGCCGAACGGTTGGTGGCGGTTGTGTCGGAACGGCTGCGCCAGCATCTGGTCTCGCACCACGAACTGCCGTCGAAGGTCGCGTCGGAGCTGATTCTGCAGAGCCGCGAGCGGGCGACCGTCGCCCTGTTCACCGGTGAAAGCGACGAAGGGGCGCTGGACCGTCTGGTGACGCAGCTTGCCCGCACAGGCCGCCTGACGCCGTCGCTGCTGGTCCGTTCTCTGTGCACCGGCGACATCGCTTTCTTCGAGACGGCGATGTCGCGCATGGCGAATGTGCCGATGACCAATGCCCGGCTGCTGATCCACGATGCCGGCCGGCTGGGGCTGAAGTCTCTGTACGACAAGGCGAAGCTGCCGCCGGCCTTGTTGCCGGCCTGCCGCATCGCCATCGACGTGCTGAAGGAGACCCCCTATGACGGCGAGCCGGGCGACCGCGAACGCCACCGCCGCCGGGTCATCGAGCGCATCCTGACCCAGTATGAGGATCTGGCGCCGGAGGATTTGGAATTCCTGCTGGCGAAGCTGGGCGACATGATGCAGCCGGAAAACGCGGCGGCGTGACCAACCCGACCTTTTTCTCCGGTCCCGGCCAGCCGGCAGGCGGCGGTCCGGCCGACGCCGTCCGCCGGCTGGAACGCCGCATTGCCGAATTGGAATCCGCTTTGCGCCAGAGCGAGGCGCGGGCCGGCGAAGCACGCTTCCGATCGCTGTTGCGGACGGCGGCCAGCATCATCCTGGTTCTGGGCGACGACGGCCGCATCGTGGAGGCCAACCGCGACGCCGAGCGCGCCTTCGGGCTCGAGGCCGGCAGCGCCATTGGCCGTCTCTGGGCCGAGGCGATGAGAGAGCAGCCGACCGGCCCCTTCGCCGCCCAGCTTGCCGTCGCCGCGATGGGCACGGAGGTCCGCAACTTCGAGCAGGTCCTGCGTGAGCAGGATCGCATGAGCGAGCGGGTGCTGCTGTGGAACCTGAACCGCCTGCCGAAGGCCGATGGCGCTTCCGGGGGCATCCTGTGCGTCGGCCAGGACATCACCCGGCGCAAGCGGGCCGAACTGGCAGTGCGGCAGGCCCGTGACGAGCTGGAGATGCGGGTGGCGGAGCGCACCCGCGCGCTGATGCAGGAGGTTCAGGAACGCCGCCGCGCCGAGCAGGCGCTGATCCAGGCCAAGGAGCAGGCCGAACTGGCCAACCGCGCCAAGAGCGAGTTCCTGGCCAACATGAGCCATGAGCTGCGCACGCCGCTGAACGCCATCATCGGCTTTTCCTCGATGATGGAGAGCGAGATCGTCGGGCCGCTCGGCCATCCCAAATATCTCGACTATGCCAAGGTGATCGGCAAGTCGAGCCAGCATCTGCTGGCGGTCATCAGCGACATCCTGGACGTCGCCAAGATCGAGGCCGGCAAGCTGGAAATGCACCCCCAGCCGATGGATGTCCGTGACGCGGTGGAAAGCTCTCTCCTGCTGATCGCCGAGCGGGCGGAGGAGGGCGGACTGACCCTGTCCCAGGACATCGCCCCCGACACCCCCCACCTGCTGGGCGACCCCGTGCGGGTGAAGCAGATCCTGCTGAACCTGCTGAGCAATGCGGTGAAGTTCACCCCCGTCGGCGGCAGCGTCGCCCTGCGGGTCCGTCCGGAGGGCGGCCGCATCCTGATCGAGGTCACGGACAGCGGGATCGGCATGAGTGCGGAGGGCATCGCCATCGCCCTGCAACCCTTCGGTCAGGTTGACAGCCAGCTGTCCCGGCGGTCCGGCGGCACCGGACTGGGCCTGCCGCTCGTGCGGTCCTTCGTCGATCTGCTGAACGGCACGCTGGACATCCGCAGCCGCGAAGGGGAAGGCACGACGGTCAGCGTGCGCCTGCCGGTGGCGTTGCCGTACGACGGGGAATAGCCAGGGCCCGAACCAATCAGGGAATGACATGTCTGAGATACAGGGGCCGGCGGCGCAGGACGGCGACCGGAACGATGTGCCGTTGTCCGTCGCGATGGTGTTCGGGATTTCCGGGGTCGATCCGCTGGATTGGGATGCCTGTGCCGCCGGCAAGGGGCCGTTCGTGAGTCATGCCTATCTGACGGCGTTGGAAGAAAGCGGTTTGGCAGGCCCGGACTTCGGCTGGCGTCCCGCTCATATGATCGTGCGGGAGGCGTCTGGCCGGTTGGTCGGCGTGGCTCCCCTCTATCTGCGCGACCGCTCGACGGACGAATTCTGGCCGGATCAGGCCTGGGTCGATGGCTATCAGGCTTCGGGTGGGCGCTATTTCCCGAAGCTGGTCATGGAGATTCCCTACACGCCTGTGACCGGGCCGCGCATCCTGCTGCGGAATGGGGCGCCGTCCGGCACGGCCGATGCGCTGATCGGCGCCCTGCGGTCGCTTGCCCACAAGCACGGACTGTCGTCCATCCATGTCTGCTTTCCCGACGAAGAGGACCGGGCCCGTTTCGAGGCGGCCGGATGGCTGACCCGCCATGCCGTCGATTACGAGTGGCGGAACGAGGGATATCGCGACTTCGCCGATTTCACCGCCGCCCTGTCGAGCCGCCGGCGCAGAGTGATGCTGTGGGAGCGCCGCAAAATCGTTGCGAGCGGGGTGCGGTTCCGCGAGGTGCCGGGCAGCCGGGTCGCGGAGGCCGATGTCGCGATTTTCCTCGACTTGCTGAGCGACCTTCATCTCCGCCGGGGGAGGCGTCAGGCACTGACCATGGATTTCGTCTTGCGGCTCTGTGCCGTCCTGGGCGATGCCGTGATGCTGACCTTCGCCGAATCCGGCGGCGTTGCGATCGGCGCCCTGATGACGGTGGAAGGGGACGATTGCCTCTATGTCCGGACCTGGGGGGCAAGGAAGGAAGCGCGCTTCGTTCATTTCGAAACCTGCTATTACCGCAGCATCGAACGGGCGATTGCCCATGGCCTCAGCCGGGTGAATGGTGGGCGCGGCGGGCCGCACAAGCTTGAACGCGGTTTCCTGCCGGTGCTGGCCCATGCCTGCCACTGGTTCCTTCACACCAACATGCGCGGCGCGGTCGCGGAAGGGTTGGAACTGTACAACGCAAAGGCTCTCGCCAAATTCGCACAGGAGCAGGCCCGCTCCCCTTACCGGCAACGGGATGGCCGATAGGTGCTTGCACGGCATGGTGAGGCGGGCCACCTTGCCTCTTTGAATGGACGAGGGGCGGAGTAGGACATGACTGTAAGCCGCGACGATCTGAAGACGCGCATCGGGCAGGCGCTGGGAGAGGCGAAGGCCGATCTGGTCATCAAGAACACGCGCTTTCTCAATGTCGTGACCGGCGAGATCGCGGAAGGTGACATCGCCGTCTGCGGCGAGGTCATCGTCGGCACCTACGAGTCCTATGATGGGGTGGAGGAGATCGATGGGCGCGGGCTGACCGTGGTTCCCGGCTTTATCGATACCCATGTCCATTGCGAGTCCACCTGCGTCACCCCGCAGGAGTTCGACCGCTGCGTCCTGCCGCGTGGCACCACCACCGCCATCTGCGACCCGCACGAGATCTGCAATGTGCTGGGGGAGCAGGGGCTGCGCTATTTCCTCGACAGTGCGGGGGGGACGGCGCTCGACCTGTTCGTGCAGTTGTCCTCCTGCGTGCCGGCGACGGAGCTGGAAACGTCGGGCGCCCGGCTGGAGGCGCCGGACCTGATGCGCCACATGGACCATCCCCGCGTGCTGGGGCTGGCGGAGTTCATGAACTTCCCCGGCGTCTTCCACAAGGTGGACGGGGTGCTGGACAAGCTGGCCGCCTTCGACGGGCGCCACATCGACGGCCACGCCCCGCTGGTGTCGGGGAAGGAGCTGAACGCCTATCTCTCCTGCGGCATCCGCAACTGCCACGAGACGACCAGTGCGGATGAGGCGATGGAGAAGCTGCGCAAAGGCATGCAGGTGCTGATCCGCGACGGGTCGGTGTCGAAGGATGTCCATGCCCTGGCCGAAGTGATCACGCCGGAGACCTCCCCCTTCCTCGGCCTCTGCACCGATGACCGCAATCCGCTGGACATCGCGGAGGAGGGGCACATGGATCACCTGATCCGCAGCGCCATCCGCCTCGGTGCGCCGGTCGCCCATGTCTATCGTGCCGCCACCTGGTCGGCGGCACGCGGTTTCCGCCTCTATGACCGCGGGCTGGTGGCGCCGGGGCATCGCGCTGACCTCGTCCTGCTCGACGATCTGGAGGACTGCGCGGTCAACCGGGTCATCCGCAACGGCAAGATCGTCGGGCCGCACAGTTTCGACGGCCGGCCGGCGGTAACGCCGGTGGGGCTCGCTTCGGTGAAGCTGGAGCCGGTGGCGGACGAGGATTTCGTCGTGCCGGCCGGCGGGTCGGTCCAATCGGTGATCGGGCTGGAGCCGGGCAGGATCCTGACCGAACACCGCCGGATCGAGGTGCCGGTGGTGGGCGGCCGGATGGTGGCCGATCCGTCGCGCGACCTGCTGAAGATCTGCGTCTTCGCCCGCCATGGCAGCAACCGCAACATCGGCCGCGGTTTCGTCCAGGGCTTCGGCATCGCGGAAGGGGCGCTTGCCTCGTCGGTCGGGCATGACAGCCACAACATCTGCGTGGTCGGTGCCAGCGACGCCGACATGCGCGTCGCGGTCAACCGGCTGATCGAGCTTCAGGGCGGCTTCGTCGCCGTGCGCAACGGGCAGGTGGTCGGCGAATTGGCCCTGCCGCTGGCCGGGCTGATGAGCCTGGAGCCGTTCGAGACGGTGGAGGTGAGGCTGCGGTCCCTGCGCGCCGCCGTCCGCGCCATGGGCTGCCCGCTGGCCGAGCCCTTCCTGCAATTGGCCTTCCTGCCGTTGCCGGTCATCCCGCACCTGAAGATCACCGACCGCGGCATGGTCGATGTCGACCGCTTCGAGCTGATTGCCGCCTGAGCGGGCGAACTGCCCAGGAAAACGGCAAAAGCCTGAGGATCGAGCGGATGCGGTCGGTTGGGAGGCCGGGAGCCTGGCCATCTGACGGCCCCCTCTCCGCTTGTGGGAGAGGGGCGGGTGAGGGGTCGCAAACACAGGGTTTCCATCGGCCTACCGGCTGCCACCTCCCTCACTCCAACCCTTTTCCCGCAGGGGACGAGGGGCTTTCATCGGGGTGGGAAACGGCCGAAAGATTTATACAATTTGGTGCAGGCGCTCTGGCACGGGCTTTGCCACGACAACACATGTTTCGTTGTCTGTCATCGAGCGAGCCCGACCCGCCATGACCCATCTGGCCCCGATGATCCATCCGTTGCACAGCCTGCTGCCGGTCCGGCCGCCGGAAACCGTGTCGATGCGGACGCGGGACGGCATTCGGCTGGATGCCGACCTTTACCGCCCCGATGCCGTGGGGACTTGGCCGGTCCTGCTGCTGCGGGTTCCCTGCGGCCGTCGCGTTGCCTTGACCAGCCATTACGCCCACCCGCGCTGGTATGCGGCGCGCGGCTATGTCGTGGTGGTGCAGGATATGCGCGGCTGCGGCACCTCGGACGGCCGGTTCCGACCCTTCGAGGCGGAACGGGAGGATGGGGCCGACGCCATTGCCTGGGCGGCGTCCCTGCCGGGATCGTCGGGGGCGGTGGCGATGTATGGCTGCGGCTATGCCGGCATGGCGCAGTGGCTGGCACTGGCCGAGGCGCCGCCGGCCCTGCGGGCGGTGGCGCCGGCCTTCGCCGGCTGGGACGTGTTCTCCGACTGGGCTTACGAGGGTGGGGCGTTCCGGCTGGCAGATGCCATGAGCTGGGCCCTGCACACCGCCGCCGACGCGGCACGGCGGGTCGAGGACGGCACCGGCCACCGGGTGCTGTCGGACGCGGCGCGCAGCCTGCCCATCGATGATGAAATTCCGTCGAGGCCGCAGGCCCTGCGCGACTATGCCCGCTACACCCATTACGACGACTGGCTGACCAACCCGGTGCCCGGACCGGCCTGGGCCGCGCTGTCGCCCAGGGCCATGCAGGACAGCATGCCGGCCGATGTGGCGGTCCTGCAGGTCGGCGGCTGGTACGATCCGCGGCTGGCCGGCATGCTGGATGCCCATGACCGCCTCAAGGAACGCGGGCGGGCGCCGGTGCGGCTGGTGGTCGGCCCCTGGGGCGCTGACGGACCGGCCGCGGCACCCGGGCAGGCTCCGACGCTCGACACGCTGCAGCTTGCCTGGTTCGAACGGGTGCTGAAGGGAGAGGTGGCCGACCGCGGCGGTCCGGTCCGCCTGCATGACGTGGAAGCGGGACGCTGGCACGACCTGCCCGACCTTCCTGCGGCCGAGGCCGTCCTGCATCTGTCCAGCGATGGCCTCGCCAACCGGCAGGGCGGGCGGCTGGAGTTGGAGATGCCCGAAATGGAGGCACTCGACGTGGTGGTCCACGATCCGCGCGCGCCGGTGCCGACGGTGGGCGGCCATGCGGTGCCGGACGCTTGCGGCCGCCCCGACCGCGCCGCCGTGGACCGCCGCCCGGATGTCGCCACCTACACCAGCCTGCCGCTGGACGAACCGTTGACGCTGGCCGGGCGGGTGGCGCTGGAGCTGTGGGTGGAGGCCGACGCTCCGTCCTTCGACATCAGCGCCGTGCTGTCGGTGGTGCGGCCCGACGGGCAGGTGCTGCCGCTGACCCAGGGCCATGCTCGGGTGGAACCGGGCGACCCGACCCGGCCGCTGACCGTCGCCATGCGGGCGGCCTGTGCCACCCTGGCGCCGGGATCGGCCTTGCGCCTCAGCCTTGCCGGCTCCTGCTTCCCGGCCTATCCGGTCAATCCCGGCACCGGGGCGGAACCGGGCGAGACCCGCCGGGTCGATGCGTTGCCGATCACGTTGCTGATCCACAGCGGTCCCGACCGGCCGTCGCGCCTGCGCCTGCCGGCCGCGCTGTCCGCTTAAGGCGTCTCGTCTCCGTCTGTGCCCTGGCCGGCGGCCTCCAGGCAGAAGTCGAGGCTCTGCGACAGGAAGCGCAGCATCAGGTCGCGGAAAGGCGTCTTGTCGCCAACCGCCCAGGCCCGCTCCACAAGATCCAGATAGAGGCTGCGGTCGTCGGCGCCGATCACCACCGGCGGATAGCCCGCGCGGTTCAGGATCAGGTTGCACAAGAGCAACGCGGTCGCCCGGTTGCCGGTATCGAAGGGGCGGATGGCGCTCAGCCGGTGATGCGCCTCGAAGGCGGTGTCGGGGCCGGCGTCGGACTTGCGCATCCAGGTCGACAACGCCGACATCGACACGCGCAGCTTGGCCGGATCCGGTGCGGTTTCCGCCGGGTCGTCCTTCGGCGCAGCATTGCGGTATTTGCCGGCGTCGTCGTCGATCCCGCGATAGAGCACATTGTGGAAGGCGGTGACGGTGCGCTCGGTGACCGCCCCCGACGGGTCGAAGGACAGCCGCGCCATCAACTCCAGGGCGGCGCGGTGGTTCAGGACGAATCGCTGCTCCTCGACCGCACGGTGGCGCAGGACGCTGCCGCGCTCCAGTATGGCCTTCACGTCGGCGCGCTTGAGCGGATAATCCTCCAGCGCCGCGGCGGCGGCGGTCAAATCCAGCTCGAACCGGTCGGCGATGCCGTGGACGACCTCCTGCGGCAGGGGGCGTGCGGCGTCCAGCGCCCGTTTCTTCTCCGCGATCTCGTCGAGCAGGGCCATCGGTTACTCTGTCGCTTTGGCAGGGGAGGGGGGAGCGCACCGCGCATCTTACCGCCCCCTGCGGGGATTTGCCGCTTGGACTGGCACGGTTGCCGGTTTTAGGATCCCTGTCAAGATGTCCACAACCCTGCCATGGCCGGCCGCAACCGCTTGATTCCGCGGGATGCACCTGCAATTGCGGGATGCGACGGGGAAGATCGCTGCGATGAGCTATGTCGTCTGGGACGAATCCATGAGCGTCGGCGTGCCCGTGCTCGACGACGAGCATCGGCGGCTCCTCGACCTGTTCAACGGCCTGCTGGAAAGCGGCATCACCCCCGCCAACCGCGAGGAGCTGTCCAGCCTGCTCGCCAGCCTCCGCGACTATGTCGCCGTCCATTTCGCGCGGGAGGAGGCGATGATGGTGCGCTGCGGCTATCCCGACCTCGACGGCCACCTCGCCGCCCACCGCTATTTCGCCGACGAGGTGGAAAAGCTGGCCCGCGACTTCGAGGGCGACAACCCCACCATGCTGCGCGTGGACCTGATACTGCTGCTGAAGGACTGGTTCGTGGAGCACATCCAGCAGACCGACAGCCAGTACAAGCCCTATGTGGGGGAGCTTGCATAAGGCGGGACAATTCCCTCTCCCCCGAAGGAGAGAGGGGCTTTTTCACTGCTTCGCGGCGGCTTTCTGGTCGGGCAGGCCCTTGTCGAGCTTGGCCTGGATGGCTCCCTTGTCGGTCTCCTCGTCGGCGCTGCGCAGCGCACGCATCCACTGGAAGCGGGCCTCGTTCCGGCGGCCGGCCCGCCAATAGGCGTCGCCGAGATGGTCGTTGATGGTCGGATCGCCCGGCTTCAACTCGACCGCGCGTTCCAGCTTGGCGACCGCCGCCTCGTAATCGCCCAGCGTGTAGAGCGCCCAGCCCAGGCTGTCGACGATGTAGCCGTCGCGCGGGCGCAGTTCCACCGCGCGCTCCACCATCGCCCTGGCCATGGGCAGATTCTCGCCGCGATCGATCCAGCTGTAGCCGAGGAAGTTGAGCAGCGACGGCTCGTCCGGGCGCAGCTTCAGCGCGGTTTGCAGGTCGGCTTCGGCCTGTTGCCACTGCTTGGTCTTCTCGAAGCACATCGCACGGGCGTAGAGCAGCGGCCAATGCCGCTCCTGCGGCGTGCCGATCCGCTCCAGCGCCGTGGTGTAGGCAGGGATCGCCTCGGCGTAGCGCTTGGAGTAGCGGTAGATGTCGCCAAGGCGGGTGATCGCATCGGTGCGCTCCGGCCGTTCGGCGGAGAGATCCTCGAGAATCGCGATGGCCTCGTCGTTGCGGTCCATGCGGGCGAGGCTGTCGGCCTCGCGCATGCGGGCGGTCCAGCCCAGCAGCGGATCCGTCTCCAGGCGCTTGTAGGCGGCCAGCGCCTCCTCGTGATGGTCGCGCGAGGCGGTGATGTCGCCGATCAGCAGATGGGCCAGCGCCAGATCGTCACGCAGATGCAGGGCGATGCGGCCGAACAGCAGGGCCGGCTCGTCGGCATTCTCGTGGTGCAGCGCACTGCCCAGGTCGAACAGCGCTTCCGCCAGACCGGACCGGGCATTGGGAACCGGGCGGGCTTCCGACGGTGCGTTCGCCATGGCGGCCAGCGCCGGCTCCACCAGCAGCCCGTCGGGGTTGTTGCCCTGGAAGGTCTGATAGAGCTTGCGCGCCTCGTCCTTGCGGCCGGTGCGCGTCATGAAGTTGCCGACGATCTGCACCACCCGCAGCGGCGCGTCGGTGTCCGTCACCTTGGCGTAGCGGGCCGCCGCCTCGTCGTTGCGGCCGGCAAGATCGAGGATCAGCGCGGCATGCAGGTTGTAAAGCGCCTCGAAGCCCTTGACGTCGGCCAGCGGCTGCAGAGCCGCCAGCGCCTCGTCCGTCTTGCCGCGGGCAGTCACCAGCCACGCGCGGGTCAGCGGCGTCAGGAAGCGGCCGAGCCCGTCGGACGGCAGCCGGGCGGCATAGCCGTCGGCCTCGTCCAGCTTGCCCTTGGCCAGCGCATCGGCGGCCAGCAGGGTCAGCGCCATCTGCGGCTCGCCCTGGCCGTTGAGCAGCCGGTTGGCATGGTCGATCGCCGCTTCGATCCGCCCCTCGCCCAGCCGCAGCAGGAAGGTGCGGCCCAGCAGGGCGGGGTCGTCCGGGTCGGCGGCCAGCGCCTGCGCGGTGAAGCGCGCCGCCGCGGTCCAATCGTCCTGGTGCTGGGCATAGCGGCCGGCCAGATAGCTGCCGGTGGCCGATCCACCGCCATCCGCGCCCCGGTCTACACCGGAGCCCGCACCGGGACCGGCGGCAAGGGCGGGCGTCAGGGTGGTCCCGGACATCAGGATGGCCAGGGAGACCGGCAGCAACCGGCGTCGGAACCTCGTCATGCTCTCGTCACCTCGTTTTCCGAGTCGGTATCCCATCATCTTCGGCAGGGCGCGGGCAAGAGACTTTCGTACGCGTCCCCTTTTCGCATTTGCTAACGCCACTCCCGCCGCACCTGCTCGATCCGTTCCGGTCGCAGAATGTCGGTGGCGTGGGCGTCCATATGGGTGCGCAAGTCTTCCGGCATGCCCGGCGACAGGCTGGCACCCTCCACCGACCAGCGGGCCATCCAGGACAGGGTGCGCAGCCAGGTCAGCCGGCGCAGTGGCTTCAGCCAGGGCAGCACCTCGTCGGCGAGGTCGCCCGGCACCGCCATCGCCCAGGCTGCGACGAAGGCGTCGATGTCCTCCGGGGCCAGTTCCGCATTCACCGCCGGGTCCCATCTGGTCGAGGTGTAGAGGCTGGCATGGGCCAAGTCGCTGGCCGGGTGGCCGTATTGCAGCTTCTCCAGGTCGGTAAACCACGCCTTGCCGTGGCCGTCGATCAGGAAGTTGCCGGGATGCACATCCACCCCGACCGCGGTCAGGGGCATCGGCGTTTCGGGTGGCGGTACGAGGTCGCCGACACGGGCGGCGGCAAGCTCCTCCGCGATCAGGACGCGGGCCTCGGTCGACAGGGGGGCATTGTCGAACCACGCCGCCTGCCGTTCGACCTGGGCCAGCAATGCGGCGACAGGATCGGGCGGGGCGGGCAGCGGCTCGTAGAAGTCCGGCGGCGCCATGCGGTGCAAAGCCGCCAGTGCGCGAGCGATGGCCGGCATGTCGCCGGGCAGGACGGGCGTCCGCCCCTCGACCTCGCCGACCACCAGGGCGCCCAGCGTCAGCCCCTCGCCGGGCGGCAGCAGGCCGGCGAAGCGCGGGGTGTGGCCTGACATCTCCGCCCGCCGGAAGGCGGCGGCCTGCCGGTCCAGTGCCGTCCAGGCATCGAGTCCGAGCTGGCTCCAGCGCGGGATGCGGGCGACCAGCCGCCGGTCGCGCAGCCGCACATGGTCGTGGGCGACGCCCTTCAGCGGCATCGGCTCCAGCGCGTCGGCGGAGAGATCGGCAAGGCGCGGCAGCCGGATCAGGGCGGCGTGCAGCGCCGCCATCGAAAAGCCCAGGGGTTCGCTCACGCCATATGCTCGCGCAGGCGGGGCATCAGTTCCACCAGATTGCAGGGGCGATGCCGGTTGTCGAGCTGCCAGACCAGGATGTCGTCCCAGGCGTCGCGGCAGGCGCTGGGCGAGCCGGGCAGGGCGAAGATGTAGGTGCCGTTGGCGACGCCGCCGGTCGCCCGGCTCTGGATGGTGGAGGTGCCGACCTTGGCATAGCTGAGATAGCGGAACAGCTCGCCGAAGCCGGAGATCGCCTTCTCATACAGGGCCTCGACTGCCTCGGGCGTCACATCGCGGCCGGTAACGCCGGTGCCGCCGGTGGTCAGGACCACGTCGATCTGCGGATCGGCGATAAAGGCCTGTACCTGGGCCCGGATCGCCGCGATGTCGTCCCGGACGATGGTGCGGACGGCGAGCCGGTGGCCGGCCCCGGCGATCCGCTCCGCCAGGGCATCGCCGGAGCGGTCATCGGCGGCGCTGCGGGTGTCGGACACCGTCACCACGGCGATGTTCACGGGAAGGAAGGGGCGGCTCTCGTCGATCTTCGGCATGGCGGCAGACGTGTCCTCATGTCGGGCCGAAGCCCGACATGGGCGCCGGCGGTCAGGGTATCGGGCTGGCCTCTCCCCGCTCAGCAACCGTTTCAACCGGCACCGTCACTGGCGCCGTTTCCACCGGGTCCGGTGCCGCAGCGACCGGCAGGTCGGCGACCGGGGGAGCCGCTTTCGCCGCAGGCTGCGGATCGGGACGGGCAGCGACCTGGGGCGGACGGCCGTCCATGGGAACATAGGCCGGCCATTTCCCGTCGGCGACGGCGGTGAGCGAGGCGGTCTCCTGGCCCAGCCGAAGCTGGTAGATCCAGAAGTTCGCCATCACCTTCTCCACATAGTCGCGCGTCTCGCCGAAGGAAAGGCTTTCGATGAACAGCAGCGGATCGGTGATGTCGCTCAGATCCCGCCGCCAGCGCGCCAGCGTGCCCGGCCCGGCATTGTAGGCGGCCGTCGCCAGGAACATGTTGCCGTCGATCTCCGGCATGCCCAGCAGTTCCGACAGGTAGCGCTGGCCAAGCTCCATGTTGCGGGACGGGTCGAACAGGGCGTCGCGGTTGGCGTCGTCGCTGCCGATGTCGGCGTTGCGCTCCCGCACATGCTGGGCGGTGCTGGGCAGGATCTGCATCAGCCCTGTCGCACCGGCGGAGCTGACCAGCCGCGGGTCGAAGCGCGATTCCTGCCGCATCACCGCGAAGACCAGCGCGCGGTCGACCGCGAAGCCGTCGCGCGGCGTCCAATGGGGCAGCGGGTAGAGTGCCGCAGCATAGGGGGCGCCGTCCGGACCGGCCACCGCATTGCCGAGCCGCAGCGCCAGCGAGGCCACCCCGGCGCGGTCGGTCAGCGCGACCATCGCCTGTTCGATCAGCGGCTCGCCCTGCGGGTCGATGCGTTGCAGCTCGAGCCCCGCCAGTTCGCGCTGACCGGCCTGGAGCAGGGCGATGGCACGGGATCCTGCCGGCTTGGCCGCCATCGCCGCCAGCTGCCGCCCGGTCAGATCCGGTGCCTGCCAGCGCACGTCGCCCAGGCTGCCCAGCGTCTGCAGGGCGATCAGGCCATAGAAGGTGTGGGGATAGCGGGCGGCGGCGGTCAGATGCTCCGCCGCCTCCTTCTCCTTGCCGGGCTTGCGGGCCAGCGCGCGGGCCGCCCAGTAATCGGCCGCGGCGGCCTTCCAGGGATTACGTGGGCCGGCGGCGGCCATGCCGGTGAAATGGCGGGCGGCGCGGTCGGTCTGCTTCAGCCGCCAAGCGGCCAGACCGGCGATCCAATGCGCCTCGGGCAGCATGTCGCCCGACCGCGCGGCACTGGCCGAGGCGAGCGTCAGTGCCTGGGCCGTCTCGCCGGCATAATAGAGGGTAGCCGCGATGCGGGCGCGGGCGGCGTCATACTGCACGGTGTCGAGCTTGCCGCCGAACTCGTCCTGGCCCAGCAGGCTCAGCGCGCTGTTGGTGCGGCCGGAGCGCAGCAGCTCTTCCACCCGCGCCACTGCCGCCCGGTCGCTGCGGGCACGGGACATTGTGCGGCTGCGCGGGGCGACGGTGACGCTGTCGTCATCGTCCTCCTCGTTGCTGGCGACGGTGCGCAGGCCGCCCAGCCGCTCCAGCGACCCGACGAGGCGGACACGCTCCTCGCCGCGCGGCGGCTTCGGCGCCCGCTGGCCGGCGGGCTGGCGTTTCTGGGCCAGAGCGTAGACCCGCTCCGCCCCGGCGAGGTCGCCGTAATCCTGCATCCAGCGGGCGAGTTCCTCGTAGCCGGCGCGGCGGTCGGGGTGGAGATAGCGCTGGCGCAGGACATAGCCGATCAGCCGGCGGTCCTTCAGCTTCACCATCTCCGCGTCGGCGGCGTCCCACTCCGCCCGCTCCTGGGCTGCGAAGATGCGGCGGTAGCGGGCGGCATCCTCCTCGTCCAGCTGGACGGCGCGGGCCTCGTCGTCGGTTCCCAGCAGCAGGGGCGCTCCAGCGGGGGCGGCGGGCATCTCGTCCGCTAACGGGGCCGCCGGTGCGTCAGCCGGCGGGCTGTCCGAGGCGGTTGGGTTGGAAATGTCGGGGAGCCCCGCGGCGGGATCGCTTGGCGCGTCACCGAAAACGGAGCTGTCGGGGTCAGGCACGGAATCCCCGCCGGGCGGGACGGCAGCGTGACCGTCCGGCGCGTGGATGATGAGGGCAGCGCAAGCGGGCCGGAGCCCGACCGCACCGTCGGGTCCCAGGGTGTAAGCCACCGTGAGACCCAGCACCCCCAGAAGGTTCCGCCGCAGCAGGGTCGCGCTCGCGACCCGGTGTGCTGCACTGCAAAATATCCGGAGCATGACTCCGGGATACCCTACGGCCGCGAGAACCGCAAGCAACGGATTCCCACGGATTGTGTCAGCGAGGGTAATCGCCAAATGTTACAACGGCTTAACAAGCCTGGGAAAAAGGCTCTAGCCCATTGGGAAGGTGCCTTTCGGCAAGTCTTGATAGCATTTGTGCGCCGCGCTGGCCGCGATCATACGAACGATTTCGGCGACACTGTGACATCGCTTTTATTACTAGATTTACTTGATCCCTTCTTCGGCGATCCTTTGCTGCAACGCAAGCATGTCCCGCCACGCTTCCCGTTTTGCGATAGGGTTGCGCAAGAGGTACGCCGGATGGAGCATGGGCATCAGCGGGACGGGGGTTCCTGCAACCTCGTAGGCCCGCCATTGCCCGCGCAGGCGGGTGATGCCCTCCGCCCGGTTCAGCAGGGTCTTGGCCGAAACCCCTCCCAGCGCCACCAGCAGCTTCGGCCGCACCAGTTCCACATGCCGCTCCAGGAAGGGCAGGCAGGCGGCGATCTCCGCCTGGGTCGGGCTGCGGTTGCCGGGCGGGCGCCAGGGCAGGATGTTGGCGATGTAGACGGCGCTGCGGTCCAGGCCGATCTGGGCCAGCATGCGGTCCAGCAGCTTGCCGCTGACCCCGACGAAAGGCTTGCCCTGCCGGTCCTCGTCCTCGCCCGGCGCCTCGCCGATCAGCATCACCCGCGCCTGCGGGTTGCCGTCGGCGAAGACGGTGTTCATCGCCGTCGCCTTCAGCGGGCAGCCGTCGAAGCTGCGCAGGGCCGCCTCCAGCGCCTCCAGCGTCTGCGCGTCTCCGGCGCGGGCACGGGCCTGGATGCCGGCCTCGCTGGCGCCCAGCGGCTGGTCGGGCGAGGCGAAGAGGGCCGTTGCAGGACGTGCTGCCGCCGGGGCCGGCGCCCGAGTCGGGGTGGGACCGCGCGCCGCGTTGGGCCCCGCAGCAGGGCCGGAAGCCGCGCCACCGGCCGCGGCTGCGCCGGCGGACGGTGCGCGTGTGACCGGCCGGGCGGTGAGGGCGGCCCAGTCGGTCGGCTCGTCGCCGATGGCCTCGTCGCAGCCGATATCGGCATGCCAGCGCAGCGCGTCGAGGATGTCGCATACGTCAATCATCGTTTGACCTTACCACAGATCGTGTGGTCTTACATGTCCAGATACCCAATTTGGGTGCGGCGCAAACCGTGCTACAAGCACGCGCCCGCAAAAAGACCATAGGGCGTCCCGAGGGAAACAGTACCAAAACAAGACGGTGGGGGAGTGTGGTGATGGAACGCGAACCGCGCGAGGTCATGGAATACGATGTTCTGATCGTCGGCGCCGGCCCGTCGGGCCTGAGCGCCGCGATCCGTCTGCGGCAGCGCGCGGCCGAGACCGGGCAGGAACTCAGCGTCTGCGTGATCGAGAAAGGGTCGGAGGTGGGTGCGCACCTGCTGTCCGGCGCCGTCTTCGAGCCGCATGCGCTGGACGAGCTGATCCCGGACTGGAAAGAAAAAGGCGCTCCCCTCACCACCAAGGCGCGCGAAGACCATTTCCTGTTCCTGACGGAAAGGAAGGCCTACAAGTCGCCCTTCGCCCCGCCGCAGATGAACAACCACGGCAACTACATCATCAGCCTGGGCAATCTGGCCCGCTGGATGGCGACGCAGGCGGAAGAGCTTGGGGTCGAGATCTACCCCGGCTTCGCCGCGGCGGAAGTGCTGTACGACGACAAGGGTGCGGTGAAGGGTGTCGCCACCGGCGACATGGGCATCGGCAAGGACGGCGAGAAGACCGGCAACTACACGCCCGGCATGGAGTTGCACGCCAAGCAGACCATATTCGCCGAGGGCTGCCGCGGGTCGCTGACCAAGACCCTGTTCGAGAGGTTCGATCTGCGCCGCGACTGCCAGCCGCAGACCTACGGCATCGGCATCAAGGAGCTGTGGGAGGTCGATCCCTCCCAGTCGAAGCCGGGCCTGATCGTCCACACCATCGGCTGGCCGATGGACCCCAAGACCTATGGCGGGTCGTGGCTGTATCACATGGAAGGGAATCTGGTGTCGGTCGGCTTCGTCGTCGGCCTCGACTACTGGAACCCCCACATGAGCCCGTTCGAGGAGTTCCAGCGCTACAAGACCCACCCGGCGATCCGCCCGACCTTCGAAGGCGGCCGGCGTCTGTCCTATGGCGCCCGCGCGCTGTCGGAGGGCGGTTTCCAGTCGATCCCGAAGCTGACCTTCCCCGGCGGCCTCCTCATCGGCGACGGCGCCGGCTTCCTGAACGTGCCGAAGATCAAGGGCAACCACACCGCCATGAAGTCGGGCATGGTCGCGGCCGAGGCGGTGTTCGACCACCTGACCGGCGGCGCCGACAACGGTCCGGAGGTCATCGCCTATCCGGAGCGTCTGAAGCAGTCCTGGGTCTGGCCGGAGCTGTACGCCGTCCGCAACATCCGCCCGGGCTTCCAGAAGGGCCTGTGGGCCGGTCTGGCGAACGCCGCCTACGAGACGGGGCTGAAGGGCAAGTCGCCCTGGACGCTGAAGCACCATGCCGACCACACCACCCTGGTGAAGGCCAGCGAGGCGCCGAAGATCGCCTACCCCAAGCCGGACGGCAAGGTCAGCTTCGACCGCCTGTCCTCGGTCTACCTCTCCAACACCAACCATGAGGAAGACCAGCCGCCGCACCTGACGCTGAAGGACAAGTCGGTCCCGATCAGCGTCAATCTGGCGCTCTACGACGCGCCGGAGCAGCGCTACTGCCCGGCCGGTGTGTACGAGATCGTCCGCAACGATGACGGCAGCGATCCGCGGTTGCAGATCAACGCGCAGAACTGCGTGCACTGCAAGACCTGCGACATCAAGGACCCCACCCAGAACATCAACTGGGTCGTGCCGGAAGGCGGCGGGGGGCCGAACTATCCGGGCGGCATGTAAGACGCTTTTGTCTCCCTCCGACCCACGGCTTCGCCACGGGTCGGAGGGGGCATGCGCATGCGCCGAAGCCACATGCAGATGGATGACCGGCACCACCCCGCGGGTGCCGGTTGCGCCGCGCGCCACTCCTATCTATAAGGCAAGCGGTAACCTTTCTGCGACGGCGCGATGATCGTTTCCTGTCCGACCTGTTCGACGCGCTATACCCTCTCTGACGAATCGCTCGGGCAGGATGGCCGGAAGGTTCGTTGCGCCCGCTGCGGTCACACTTGGTGGCAGATGCCCGACCGGGCGGAGCTTGAGCCGGTCGTCCCCGATGCCCTGACCGAACTGCGGCCCGCAAAGCCCGCAGCGAAGGCCGCCGGGAAATTCGCAGAAAAATCCAAAAGCAAATCACCGAAGGCCCCGCACGCCAAGCCGGCCCGCAGCACGGTGATCGGCTTCGCGGTGTTGGGGCTGCTGGTCGTCGGGTCCGCCGCCGGCGCCTATTTCGCCCGCGATGCCATCGTCCGCAGCTGGCCGCCCGCGGCATTGCTCTATGACGCCGTCGGCATGCCGGCCGAACCGCCGGGTTTTGGGCTGGAGCTGCGCAACATCCGCTCGGAACAGAAGCTCGAAGGCGGGAAGACCATGCTGCTGCTGGAGGGGGAGGTCGCCAACACGACCGACACCGAGCGCACGCTGCCGCCGCTGCGCGTCAACACCTTCGGTCCGGAGCACAAGCTGCTGCAAAGCTGGGCCATCGAACAGTCGGCCGAAACGCTCGGCCCTGGTGCCGCAGCGGGATTCCACCACAGCCAGCCCGATCCCGGCCCGGTGACCGAAGTGACGATCACCTTCGGCGGTCCGCCTCCCGGCCTGGAGCCGCCCGCTGCCGAGAAGCCTGGCGAGAAGGCCCCGGAAAAGCCGGCTGCTGCGAAGCCGGCTCCGGAAAAGCACCCCCCTGAAAAGCACGCGGCCCCGGCCAAGGGCCACTGATCAGGATCGGGGCGGCACTCTTCACCGCTCCGGGATGCCGTATTTCCGCAGCTTGTTGGCGATCATGGTGTGCGAGGTGTTCAGCCGCGCCGCCAGCTTGCGGCTGGACGGAAAGCGCGGGTAGAGCCGGCGCAGCAGCGTCCGCTCGAACCCGTCCACCGCATCCTCCCAGCTGCCGGCATCCTCCGCCGGCACTTCGGCCGCCTGCATGCCGGCACCGGCCAGTTCCAGGTCGGCGGCGTCCAGCGTGCCGCCGTCGCTCATCGTCACGGCGCGGAAGATGACGTTCTCCAACTGCCGCACATTGCCGGGCCAGCGGTTGGCGAGCAGCGCCGCCGCCGCCGCCGGGGTCAGCCGGCCGGGCGGGCGTCGGGCCTGAGCAGCGGCGCGCGCGATGAAATGGCGGGCCAGCAGCAGGATGTCCTGCCCACGCTCCCGCAGGGGCGGGACATCCAGAGTCAGCACGTTGAGGCGGTAGAACAGATCCTCGCGGAAGCTGTGGTCGGCGACCATCGCCTCCAGCGAGCGGTGGGTGGCGCTGATGACGCGGACATCGACCTTCTGCTCACGCTCACCGCCCACCCGGCGGAAGCTGCCGTCATTGAGGAAACGCAGCAGCTTGGCCTGGAGATAGGCCGACATCTCGCCGATCTCGTCGAGGAAGACGGTGCCGCCATGGGCCAGTTCCAGCAGGCCGGGCTTGCCGCCGCGTTGCGCCCCGGTGAAGGAGCCGGGGGCGTAGCCGAACAGCTCGCTCTCCGCCAGATTCTCCGGGACGGCGGCGCAGTTCAGCGCCAGGAAGGGCTTGTCGCGGCGCGGGCTGGCGCGGTGGCAGGCGTGGGCGATCAGTTCCTTGCCGGTGCCGGTCTCGCCCAGGATGAGCAGCGGCGCCTCCATCGCGGCGACGCGCGCGGCGCGTGCCTTCAGCGCCCTGACCGGCGGCGATTCGCCGAGGATGCGGTCGAAGCCGCCCTCATCGAAATTCTGGATCGCATCCAGCCGTTCGCCAAGGCGCGACGGGGTGAACAGGGTGATGACGGCACCCGCCGCCTCGACATCGACGATAGGCGTCACCTCCAGCAGGAAGGGCTGGCCGTTCAGCGTCACCTCGCGCCCGGACATGCGGAAACCGCCCGCGGTCAATTCACCCGTCAGGCCGGGTTCGCCGAACAGCTCCCCCAGATCGAGCCCGGCGAGGCGGGCTTCCGGCAAACCGGCAACCTGGGCGGCGGCTGCACTCGCCACCACGACGCGGGCCGCACGGTCGACCGCCAGCACCGGGTCGGGCAGGGCGGCGAGCAGCGCATCCAGATGCAGCCGCCGCCGCGTGCCCGGCAGCATGTCGATGGCCGCCACCGACCGCACCCCGACAATGCCCCGCAGCGCGTCGGAAAGAGCCGGCAGGGCCGCCGGATCGAGGCCGGGGGCGTCGATGTGGATCAGCGGCGGGTCGACCTCGACACCGACCACATTGAGCCGGCGCAACGCCAGCACGGCGAGGATCTCATGGGCGATGCCGACACGGTCGGTGAAGGTAACTTCGATGCGCATGGGCGTGGCGTTGGCAGTGGGGACGACCGACACTCACTGTACACATATCGTTACGCCGTATCAAAATCTTTACACCGCTTCAAGTCGTTGATTTCCAACATCCTAGTCCGGAAAGGCTGCCCCCCTGTAAATATGCGCATACACCAGATCACCCACCGCACCGCCCGCATTGCAGCAAATCCGCCATTTCCCGGACTGGCACGGTGTTTGCGAAACACCCACCCAAGCGAAGTCATCCATCCCTCGGGGAGCCAGTCTCATGCGCGTGATCGTTCTGGGCAGCGGCGTCATCGGTGTCACCACCGCCTATTATCTGGCGCGCGCCGGGCATGAGGTGACCGTGATCGACCGTCAGGCCGGTCCGGCGCTGGAGACCAGCTATGCCAACGCGGGCGAGGTGTCGCCGGGCTATTCCGCTCCCTGGGCGGCGCCGGGGCTGATGCTGAAGGCCGCCAAGTGGATGATGATGAAGCATTCGCCGCTGGTGATCCGGCCGAAGCTGGATCCGGCGATGTGGTCCTGGTGCCTGAAGCTGCTGGCCAACGCCAACGAGGCGAGCTACCAGCTGAACAAGAGCCGCATGGTCCGCGTCGCCGAATACAGCCGCGACTGCCTGAAGGCCCTGCGCGCCGAGACCGGCATCACCTATGACGAGCGCACCCAGGGCACGCTCCAGGTGTTCCGCACCCAGAAGCAGATGGACGCCGCCGGCTACGACATGGCGGTGCTGGAGCGCTACGGCGTTCCCTACAGCCTGTTCGACCGCGACGGCCTGACCTCGGTCGAGCCGGCTTTGGCCCATGTGAAAGAGAAGCTGGTCGGCGCGCTGCACCTGCCGGGCGACGAGACCGGCGACTGCTTCCAGTTCACCAACAAGCTGGCCGCCTATGCCGCCAAGCGCGGGGTGGAGTTCCGCTACGGCGTCTCCATCCGCGGGCTGGAGAGCGACGGTCGCAAAATCACCGGCGTGCTGACCGACCAGGGCACGTTGACCGCCGACAGCTACATCGTCGCCATGGGCAGCTATTCGCCCAAGCTGGTGAAGCCGCTGGGCATCGACCTGCCGGTCTATCCGGTGAAGGGCTATTCGCTGACCCTGCCGATCACCGACGCCGCCCATGCGCCGGAATCGACGGTGATGGACGAGACGCACAAGATCGCCGTCACCCGCCTGGGCGACCGCATCCGCGTCGGCGGCACGGCGGAGCTGTCCGGCTTCGATCTCAGCCTGCGCGAGAGCCGCCGCGGTCCGCTGGACCATGTGGTCAGCGACCTGTTCCCGAAGGGCGGCGACCTGTCGAAGGCGGAGTTCTGGACCGGCCTGCGCCCGAACACCCCGGACGGAACGCCGATCCTGGGGGCGACCAATGTCCGCAACCTGTACCTCAACACCGGCCACGGCACGCTGGGCTGGACGATGTCTGCCGGCTCCGCCCGCGTGCTGGCCGACGTGGTCAGCGGCCGTCAGACCGAGATCGACATGGAAGGCCTCAGCGTCGACCGCTACGGCCGCAAGCCGTCGGTGGCGGTGTCGCGCCCGGCCGCCGTCCGTCCCGCCTGACCTGGGCCGGCTCGACCTGAATATGTGACCCGCGCCGTACGGCGGACGCGGGTCATCGCCAGCTCAAGAAGGGCGGCGTCGGTGATCTCGGCTCCATCCAGCCGATGTCGTCCGCGCCGCCCTTCGCATTTCTCCACCCGGTGTCCGAGGCGCCTGAGATGCAGGATCGCCTCGTAGAGCCGGGTTGGCGGTTCTGCGCTCGGACGGGCCGTCACGGATGGACCACCAGGACGACCAGCCGCTTCGGCCCATGAACGCCGTAGGCCAGCGTCTGCTCGATGTCGGCGGTCTTGCTGGGACCCGACACCAGCAGAACGTTGGTCGGCATCGCCTGCGCCCATCCCTGGTCGCGCATCGCCTGCAGGAAGGTGTCGTAGAGGGCGTCCGCACGCAGCAGCGCGATGTGGATGTGCGGGACCAGCGAGAGGGTGCGCGGTTCGTCGGCCGTCGGCCACAGGATCAGGCTCCCCGTCTCGGCGATGGCGCCACGGGTGGTGGTCAGGCCGGCTTCGATGGAGTCGAACAGCTGGGGCTTGAGGTCTTCGAGCGGGCGGTCGTAGGGGATCAGGGCGGTGGAACCTGCGCCCCACCCCTCGACCAGCCGCTTTCCCGTCTCAGTCTCCGGCGCGTAGACCAGCGACCCCACCCCCTCGCGTGCCAGGAACTCGCGCAGCACCGCCGGCCAATCGGCCTCGGCCGCGTCGAGAAACTCGGTATGCACCGCCTCCATCAGGCGGCGGATGCGGGGCAGCCGCTCCTCCTCTGCCCATTGCTTCGCTTCGATCGGCGCGAAGTCCGAGACCGGCGGGGTGAGCGGGTGGGCGTCGCGCGTCTTGCGCAGCTTCGTCAGGATCGAGTTGCGGGCGTCAGACATCGGGAATCCTCTTGGCGCGGGCGAGGTCGTGCAGGGTGCGGCTGGCGAAGCGCGGCTTGGTGCGGACATTCGTCCACTCCTTCAGCATGGGCAACGACGACGGCGCCGCGTTGCCGAGCTTGCTCATCGCCAGCGTGGCGACGCGGTAGGCGGTTGGCGAGGCGTTCATCGCCGCCCAGCCGCTCCACACCATCGCTTCCGTCCGGCTGGCCTTGGCGCCGCCGTCCTTGACCGCACCGCTGGGCTTCACCGCCTCGACCCGCAGGCGCCCCATGATCTCGACGATGGGGATCTTCACCGGGCAGATCTCGACGCAGGCGTTGCACATGGTGCAGGCGTGGGGCATGGCGCCGCGCTTGGCCAACCCCTCGATCTGCGGCACCAGGATCTTGCCGATGGGGCCGGGATAGGGCGCCTCATAGGCATGGCCACCGACCTTGGTGTAGACCGGGCAATGGTTCATGCAGGCGCCGCAGCGGATGCAGCGCAGCGTGTCGCGCAGTTCCGGGTCGGCGTAGATGCTGGAGCGGCCATTGTCGAGGATGACCAGATGCACCTCGCGCGGGCCGTCCTTCTCACCCGGCTTGCGGGGACCGGAGATCATGTTGACGTAGGTGGTGATCGGCTGGCCAGTGGCAGAGCGCGGCAGCAGGCTGATGACCGGCGGCACATCCTCCAGCTTTTCGACGACCTTCTCCAGCCCCATGAAGGCGATGTGGACCGGCGGCACCGTGGTGCACATGCGGCCGTTGCCCTCATTCTCGATCAGGCAGAGGGTGCCGGTCTCCGCCACCGCCGCATTGACCCCGGACATGCCGACTTCGGCGGCCTGGAACTTGGCGCGCAGAACCCGGCGGGCGAGGTCGGTCAGATACGCGGCATCCTCGCGGCTCTCGGCGTCCTTGATCTTGCGCTTGAACAGATGAGCGATCTGCTTGGTGTTCAGGTGGATCGCCGGCATGATGATGTGCGACGGCATGGTGCCGTCCAGCTGCACGATGTATTCGCCGAGGTCGCTTTCCAGAACCTCGATGCCGTCCTTTTCCAGGACGGCGTTCAAATGCATCTCCTCCGTCACCATTGACTTGCCCTTGACCACCAGCGTGGCATTTGCCTTGTGCAGGATGTCGAGGGCGATGGCGTTGGCCTCGTCCGTCGTGGCGGCCCAATGGACGGTGATGCCGTTGCGGGTGCAGTTTTCCTCCAGCTTTTCCAGCAGTTCCGGCAGCTTCGATAGGGCGCGCAGCCGGACCGAGGCGGCCAGCGCCCGCACCCCCTGCCATTCGCCGGCATCGGCGAACTGGGCGGCGCGCTTGCTCATCAGCCCGTCCATCGCGCGGCGGAAATTGCCGCGCAGCTGCGGGTCGGCCAGCGCCGCGTGCGAGGCGGCGGCGAAATCCGGTGCGTTACCGTCCATGGATGCGCTCCTTCAGGAACTGGGCGATGTGCTGGCCGCGCGCGGCCTTGGCTCCGGCCTCCAGCGCGCCACCGATGTTCAGCAGGCAGCCGCAGTCACCGGACACCACGCGGGCGGCCCCGGTGTCCTCGATGTCCGCCACCTTGTCGCCGACCATCGCGGCGGAGATGTCCGGATGGCGCACGGCGAAGGTGCCGCCGAAGCCGCAGCATTCCTTCTCCCGCTTCAGTTCGACCAGCTCGACATTGGCGAGCTGGCGCAGCAGGGACTTCGGTTCCTCGACGACGCCCATCTCGCGCTGGGCATGGCAGGAGGCGTGCCAGGTGACGCGCACCGGCTCCCCCTTGTCGGTGAGCTGGACGTCGAGGACATGGACCAGGAACTGCGTCAGCTCCCAGACGCGGGCCGCAACCTGCACCGCCTTGGCCTCGTCCGGCTCGCCATGGAACAGGTCGGGCCAGTGCTTCTTCATCATGCCGGCGCAGGAGCCCGACGGCACGACGATGGGATCGTCGCCGGGAAACAGGTCCAGCTGGGCGCGGGCGACTTTCAGCGCGTCGGCGCGGTAGCCGGAATTGTAGGCGGGCTGGCCGCAGCAGCTCTGCCCCTGCGGAAAGACGACGGTCAGGCCCTGCGACTGCAACAGCTCGATCCCCGCCATCCCGGCATCGGGAAAGAACAGGTCGACGAGGCAGGTGCCGAAATAATAGACGCGGGTGGGTTTAGGGGTCGCGGACATCGGGCGCTTCCTCGGGAATAATCGTGTCGGCGGGCGTCGTTCAGAAGGCCGGTTCCGCCACTTGCGTCGTCGCCTCGGCCTTCGCCGTCGCGCAGGCGTCGACCAGATAGACGATGGACCGGTAGGGAACGCCCGCCTTGTCGGACAGGCCGATCTCGCAGGTCCGGCTGGTGGAGTAGCCCGACGCGCAGCCTTCCGGCACCGTGGCCGGCAGGTGGCGAAGGGCGTGGGCGTTCAGTTCCGGCGTGGTGAAGCCCTTGTCGCCGGCGAAGCCGCAGCAGCCGACGTCGGGCGGCACCACCACCGTCTCGGCGCAGGCTTTCGCCACGGCGGTCAAGGAGCCGTCCAGCCCCATCCGGCGGGTGGAGCAGGTCAGGTGCAGCATCACCGGTTCCGCCGTCTTGGCGATGTCCAGGCGGGGCAAGGCGAACTCGCCGAGGAACTCCGCCACGTCGAGGATGCGCAGCCCCGCGTCGGTCAGCCGCTTCTTCAGCCGTAGGGCGCAGGGGCTGGTGTCCATCACCACCGGGTAGCGGCCGCCCCGGCTCGCCTTCGACAGAGCGGCCAGCATGGCGTCGGCCTTGGCGTCGGCGGCCTCGATCAGGCCCTTACTCTCAAGCGGCATGCCGCAGCATTGGCCATCCGCCGCTTCCGGATAGAGGATGCGGAAGCCGGCCTTGCGCATCACCGATTCGACGACCTCGGGCAGCGGGCGCTGCTGGGGATCGCCAGCGGCTGGGCCCATAGTGCGGCTGACGCAGCTGGGGGCGTAGACCACCGTCGGCACGTCGTCGTCGGTGACCGTTTCCGCCTTTGACGAGAAGGTCGCGGCGGTCGGCAGGTTGCGCGGCAATGAGGGCAGGGCGCCGCCGGTCAGCACGCGTGCTGCGGCCTCGGCGACCCCATGTCCGACCGTGCGGCGGGCGAAATCGGCCAGACGCAGGCCGGTGCGGGCGAGGCCCAGCGTTCCTTCCATATGGTCGGCGACCAGAGCCCCCGCCTTGCGGGCCACGGCACCGCGCCGCTCGCCGCGCATGGATTTGATCAGCAGCCCGGTCTCGATCCCCACCGGGCAGGCGGTCGCGCACAGGCCGCAGGCGGCGCAGGTGTCGATGCCCTGGTAATCGTAGGCGGCGGCGATCTCGGCTAGGCGCCCGGCATCGTCACCGGCGGATTCCAGCCTCGCCAGTTCGCGCCGGCCGACGATGCGCTGGCGTGGCGACAGGGTGAAGCGGTGGGACGGGCAGGTCGGTTCGCAGAATCCGCACTCGATGCAGGTATCGACCAGCGGGTCGGCTGGCGGCATCGGCTTCAGGTTCTTCAGGTGGGCCTGCGGGTCACCGTTCAGGATGACGCCCGGATTCAGCAGCCCGTCGGGGTCGAAGAGATCCTTGATTTCCTTCATCAGCCCATAGGCCTGCGGACCCCATTCCATCTCGACGAAGGGAGCCATGTTGCGGCCGGTGCCGTGCTCCGCCTTCAGCGAGCCGTCGTAACGGGTGACCACAAGCTCCGCGACATCGTCCATGAAGCGGCGGTAGCGGTCGATCTCCGCCTGGGTGTCGAAGGCCTGGGTGAAGACGAAGTGCAGGTTCCCTTCCAGCGCGTGGCCGAAGATGATCGCCTCGCGGTAGCCGTGGCGCTCGAACAGCGCCTGCAATTCGCGCGTCGCGTCGGCCAGCCGGGGCAGGGGGAAGGCGACGTCCTCGATGATGACGGTGGTGCCGGTCTGGCGGATGGCGCCGACCGCCGGGAATAGGCCCTTGCGGATCTTCCAGAAGCCTTCGCAGGCCTTGGCGTCGGTGGTGAAGCTCGTATCGCCGATGGTGACGCAGCTGGCCAGCACCGCAGCGATCTCCGCCACGTTGGCGTCGAGCGCCGTGGCGCTTTCGGCCCGGGTCTCCACCAGCACGGCCGCCACCTCAGGGCCGAAGCTGCGGATCTGCGGCGGCATGCCCGGCTTGTCCTGGATGGAGCGGAGCGAGGCGCGGTCCATCAGCTCGGCGGCGTCGACCGGGGCGGCCTTCAGCAGCGCCACCGCGCGGCAGGCCTCGGCGATGTCGGGGAAGAACAGGAGCGCGCTGGCCTTGTGCGGATGCTCCGGCACGGTGCGCAGCGTGATGGTGGAGATGAAGCCCAGCGTGCCTTCCGACCCGATCATCAGGTGCTGGAGGATGTCGACCGGGTCCTCGTAATCCACCAGGGCGTTCAGGCTGTAGCCGGTGGTGTTCTTGATGCGGAACTTGTCGCGGATGCGGGTCGCCAGCGCTTTGTCGGCGCGGGTGCGGGATCCCAGCGCCGCCAGCCGGTCGAGCAACGCGCCGTTGCTTTGCTGGAAAGCACGGCAGCTGGCCGCATCCGCGGTGTCCAGCACCGTGCCGTCGGCCAGCACCAGCCGCATCGATTCCAGCGTGCGGTAGCTGTTCTGCGCGGTGCCGCAGCACATGCCGCTGGCGTTGTTGGCGGCGATGCCGCCGATCTTCGCCGTGGCGATGGAGGCGGGATCGGGACCGATCTTGCGGCCCAACGGGGCGAGGCGGCGGTTGGCCTCCGCCCCGATCACGCCGGGTTGCAGGGTGACGGTGGCCGCGGCCGGACCGATGGTGCAGCCCCGCCAGCCGTCCCCCAGCACCACCAGCACGCTGTCGCTGACCGCCTGGCCCGACAGGCTGGTGCCGGCGGCGCGGAAGGTCACCGGCACGCCGTGCCCGCGGGTGATGCGCAGCAGCCGCACCACCTCCTCCTCCGTTTCCACCAGCGCCACGATCTTCGGGATCAGCCGGTAGAAGCTGGCGTCGGTGCCGTAGGCCAGCGTGCGCAGCGGGTCGGTGACCAGCCTTGCCTGCGGGATGACGGACTGAAGCTCGGCCAGCACACGGTCGTAAGGGGCGGGCAGCATTGGCGGCGGCTCCTGCTTGGGGGAGGAGGACGTGGAGGTGGAAGGACCGGCCGCTTAGCGGCCGATCACCATCAGGGTGAAGGGCCAGAGATAGGCCTGCGCCATCACCAGCAGGCCGACCAGCGCGGTCAGCGCCAGCGAGTGCCAGATGACGAAGCGCAGGATCTTGCCCTCATGTCCATGCCACTTGGTGGCGACGGCGGCGACGACGATGCTCTGGGCGTCGATCATCTTGCCCATCACGCCGCCCGAGCTGTTGGCGGCGGCCATCAGCGTCGGCGGCAGGCCGAGCTGTTCCGACGACACCTTCTGCAGGCTGCCGAACAGCACATTGGACGCCGTGTCCGACCCGGTCAGCGCCACGCCGAGCCAGCCCAGGAAGGTGCCGAAGAACGGGTAGAGGAAGCCGGAATTGGCGAAAGCGAGGCCCAGCGTGGTGTCGAGGCCCGAGTAGCGGGTGGTGTAGCCGAGCGCCAGCATCGCCGAGATGGTCAGCAGCGAGTTGCGGATGGCGTAGAGGGTGCGGCCGTAGGTCTTCACCATCTCGACCGGCGAATAACCCATCAGGAATCCGGAGATGACGGCGGCGATGAAGATGCCGGTGCCGGTGGCCGACAGCCAGTTCAGGGTATAGACGGCCGCTTCCGGATGGGCCTTGGCAACCACCGGGGGAACGCGCATCACCATGTTGTGCAGGCCATCGATCGGGAACTTGAAGATCGACACGCCGTCAAGGAAGGCCTTGACCTCGGGGATGCCCCACAGGAAGACCAGCACGCTGAGGATCGCCCAGGGCATCCAGGCACGGCGGACTTCCGCGGCGCTGTAGCCGTGGCTGCGGCGCGCCTCGCCTTGGACCACGGCGGCGCCGGCGGACTGCGTCATGGCGGAGGCGCCGCCGGCGGTGTGCCAGATCGCCTTCGGGTGCCAGACCTTCAGGAACAGGGTGACGCAGACCAGCGAGACGATGGCGGCGGCGACGTCCACCAGCCAGGGGCCGTGATAGTTCGACACCAGATACTGCGGGACGGCGAAGGAGACGCCGGCGACCAGGATGGCCGGCCAGATCTGGATCATGCCGCGCCAGCCGGCAAAGGCGACGATCAGCCAGAACGGCACCAGCACCGAGAAGAACGGAAGCTGACGGCCGATCATCGCCGACAGGTCCAGCAGAGGCAGGCCGGTGACCGCCGCCAGCGCCAGCACCGGCGTGCCGAGCGCACCATAGGCGACCGGGGCGGTGTTGGCGATCAGCGACAGGCCCGAGGCGGCCAGCGGGGTGAAGCCCAGCCCGATCAGCATGGCGCCGGTCACGGCAACCGGCGTGCCGAAGCCGGCGGCACCCTCGAAGAAGGCGCCGAAGCAGAAGGCGATCAGCAGGAGCTGGAGCCGGCGGTCGTTGGTAATGCCGGTGATGCTTTCCTGCAGGATCTTGAACTGCCCGCGCTGCTCGGTCAGGTGATAGAGGAAGATGATGTTGACGACGATCCAGCCGATCGGCAGGAGACCGTAAGCCGCACCCAGCAGCGCGGTCTTTCCCGCCATCGCCACCGGCATGCCGAACACGGCGACGGCCACCGCCAGCGCCGTCGCCAGACCCAGCAGGGCGGCGCGGTGCGCCTTCATATGGAAGATGCCGAGACCGCCCAGCATCACCAGGACCGGCAGCGACGCGAACAGCGTCGACAGCCAGATGTTGTTCATCGGGTCGTAGACTTGCGACCAGCTCATCGTCAGGGGTCTCCTTCTCGGGGAGTGATGTCGGTCCGAACGGTGTCCCGGGAGAAGGAGGGCCGATTTTGCACGCATCCTGCCTGCCCGCGCCTGGAGGACGGCGCGGGAGGAAGGCCGGATGTCGGCAAAGCGGAAGCGTTCACCGCCGCCGGGGTCTTGCGGCCCCGATGCTCACGGTGCGGATGCGCCCTTGCGGGTGCTGGTCCGTCCTGTCCCGGTACGTTGTGGATGCACTTTCCGCTCCGGCCGGTTTGGGGAAAGCCCCTTGCCAGTCCGGCGGCGATGGACATCTCTTATCCATACGGTGTGCGTTGGATAAAATATTTTACCAGACTGTGCAATGGCTGAATCGTTTGTCAGCCGACCAACTTTGGTAGGGGGGTGCGACCTCGCCGGTCGCCGCCGCTCTGGACGCCTGTTCCGTCCATCGCTATTGAAGAGGATCGGGACGCACAGGGAGAGGCCGCCCACCCAATGCAGGGGACGATCAAACCGGCCAAGCTGGCCGACGCCATTGCCGAGCATCTGGAACGGCTGATCCTGGAAGGCGCGCTGCGTCCGGGGGAAAAGCTGCTGGCCGAACGCGAGCTGGCGGTGAAGCTGGACGTGTCGCGCCCGTCGCTGCGTGACGCCATCGCCAAGCTGGAGGAGCGCGGCCTGCTGGTCAGCGGGCGCGGCGGCACCCATGTCGCCAGCTTCCTGTCGCAGATCGCCGATCCGCTGATGACGCTGATGCGCAACAAGCCGGACGCGTCCTTCGACTATCTGGAGTTCCGCCGTTCAATCGAAGCGGCCGCCGCCGGGCTCGCGGCCCAGCGGGCGACCGACCTCGACCGCGACGGCATCCGCGCCATCGTCGCCCGGATGCAGGCCGCCCACGGCAAGGACGACAGCTCGGAAGAGGCGGATTCTGACGCCGACCTGCATCTGGCGATCTACGAGGCGGCGCACAACGTCGTCATGCTGCACATCATGCGGACGCTGTCCGATCTGCTGCGCAACGACGTGTTCTACAACCGCACCGACCTCTATTCCCGGCCGGGCGTGCGCGAGTTGCTGCTGCAACAGCATCTGGCCATCGCCAATGCGGTGCTGGACGGCGACGCGGATGCTGCGAGTGCGGCGGCCGAGGGCCATGTGGAGTTCACCTTGCAGACCCTCCGCGAGATCCGCGAGCACAACGCCCGCGTCCAGGTCTCGTTGCGGCGGATCGGCCGGACCGACCTGATCGACAGCGGGGTGTGAGAGGGCCCGGACCGCTCCGGATCTCTGCCCGGCGGGGCGTCATGGCGAAGGTACTATGTCTGTGGGCTTGCCCTGACTGGCGGCAAGCCTTTGGCCGGGTTACACTGTGGCATTGCTCAGTGCCGCCGCCTGCCTGACTGGACTTGCCTTATCCACGCTGCCCGAGTGCCGCCCTTGTCTTCCTTGTCCACTTCCTCGTCCTCTTCCAAGAAGCGCCGGATCCTGCTGATCGAGGATACGGTCCCGCTCGCCAAGCTCTACATCGAGTTCCTGCGCGCGGACGCGCATGAGGTCGTTCACTGCATCCGCGGGGGCGAAGCGCTGGACGCTGCGGCCTCCTCCCCGCCCGACGCAGTGATCCTGGACCTGAAGCTGCCGGACATGGACGGGCTGGAGGTGTTGCAGGCGCTGCATGCCCGCGACGCAAGCGTGTCGGTGGTCATCATCACCGCCCATGGCTCCATCGATCTGGCGGTGGAGGCGATGAAGCTCGGCGCCTTCGATTTCATCGTGAAGCCGTTCAACGCGGACCGGCTGAACCTGACCCTGCGCAACGCGCTGGAACGGCGGACCCTGGCCCGTATGGTGGAGGGATACCGCAAGGATCTGGACCGCGGGCGCTTCCATGGCTTCATCGGCAGCTCGCCCGAGATGCAGGCGGTCTACCGCACGATCGAGAGCGTGGCCGCCAGCCGGGCCAACGTCTTCATCACCGGCGAAAGCGGGACCGGCAAGGAGGTGGCGGCCCAGGCCATCCACCGCGCCAGCCCGCGTCGCGACGGCGCCTTCGTCGCGCTGAACTGTGCCGCGATCCCCAAGGACCTGCTGGAATCGGAGATCTTCGGCCATGTGAAGGGCGCCTTCACCGGAGCGGCGGGCGACCGGCCCGGTGCGGCGCTGCTGGCCGACGGCGGCACGCTGTTCCTGGACGAGATCTGCGAGATGCCGTTCGATCTGCAGAGCAAGCTTCTGCGCTTCGTCCAGACCGGCACGGTCAACCCCGTCGGCAGCGGCCGGGAGGAGCGGGTGGACGTGCGCTTCGTCGCCGCCACCAACCGCGATCCGCTGGCGGAGGTGCAGGCCGTCCGTTTCCGGGAGGATCTCTATTACCGCCTGCACGTCATCCCGCTGGCCCTGCCGCCGCTGCGCGACCGCGGCGACGACGTGATCGAGATCGCCCGCTCCTTCCTGTTCGACTATGCGCGGGAGGAGGGGAAGGCACTGGCGGCCTTCACGCCGGAGGTGGAGGCGAGGCTGCGCGCCCATGACTGGCCGGGCAACGTGCGGCAATTGCAGAACGTCATCCGCAATGTCGTGGTCCTGAACGACGGGCCGCAGGTCACCCTGGACATGCTGCCGCCGATGGGCGGCCCGGATGGCTCTGCTGCCTCCTGCGACTCCTGCGGTTCGCCGTCCGCCGATCTGCCGGAAGGGGACGATGCCGTGCAGCCGTTGTGGCAGGTCGAGAAGGAGATGATCCGGAAGGCGCTGCGGCTGACCGGCGACGATGTGCCACGCGCCGCCCTGATGCTGGAGATCAGCCCCTCCACCATCTACCGCAAGCTTCAGCAATGGCGCAGCGCCGGGGAGACGGCTGCGTGAGTGCGGATCCGGTCGAGGGGCCAGTGCCGGCCGCCCTGCCGCCCGATGAGAGCGGCCGGCTGGCGGTTCTGCACTCCTACTGCATCCTCGATACGGCACCCGAGCCGGGGTTCGACAACATCACCCGGCTGGCCCAACATTTCTTCCGGACCCGCATCGCGCTGGTGTCGCTGATCGACCGCGACCGCCAGTGGTTCAAGAGCCACGCCGGGCTGGAGGCGACGGAAACCCACCGCGACTTCGCCTTCTGCGCCCATGCCATTCTGGACGATGGCGTGCTGGTGGTTTCCGACGCGACCAAGGACCGGCGGTTCGCCGGAAATCCGCTGGTCACCGGCGAGCCGCACATCCGCTTTTATGCCGGTGCACCGCTGGTGGCGGACGGGCGGAAGCTGGGGACGTTGTGCGTCATCGACGATAGGCCCCGTGACGGTTTCGATGCCCGTGAGGCGGAGACGCTGGCCCAGCTCGCCCGGCTGGTGGTGGACGAGATGACGCTGCGCCGCGAGGTTGCCCGGCGCGAGCTGGCGGAAGCGGAACTGCGCGACCGGTCGCGCCTGCTAAATCTCGCCGAGGAGATTGGCCAGTTCGGCCACTGGTACGTCGACTTCGTCACCGATATCCGCCGCTGGTCCGACGAGGTCTACCGCATCCTGGGCCTGCCGCCGCAGCAGCAACAGCCGACCGTCGGGCTATCGCGCGCCTGTTATCACCCCGACGACCGCGAGCCCCTAACCGATCTGGTCGAGCGGGCACGGAAGACCGGCGAGGGGTTTTCAATCGAGGCACGCGTCATCCGGCCCGACGGGGCGCTGCGCCATGTTTTCATCCGCGGCATGGCCGAATGCGGCGACGACGGCCGGCCGGTCGGCCTGCTTGGCGTCGTCCAGGACATCACCGACGCCAAGCGGGAGGAGGCGGAGCTGCGGTCGAACCGCGAGCTTCTCGACCTGACCGTCCAGGCGACGCGGGACGGCATCTGGGACTGGAACCTGGAAGGCGGCGGGATCTGGTTCTCCCCCACCTGGAAGGAGCAACTCGGTTACCGTGACGGCGAGCTGGAGAACAGCCTGGACATGTGGGCCGGCCTGATCTTCGAAGAGGACCGGGTCGCCGCGCTGGAGATGGTCCGCGCCTACAATGCCGGGCTGATCCCGAAGTTCGAGGCGGTGCAGCGCTTCCGCCACAAGCGGGGCCACACTGTTTACATCCTCAGCCGCGCCATCCACATCCGCGACGCCGAGGGCCGCGTCGTGCGCATGGTCGGCGCCCATACCGACATCACGCGCGACAAGCTGACGGAAGAGGAGCTGAGGCTCGCCAAGCAGGCGCTGGACGATGCGATCGAGGCGGTGCCGGAAGGGCTGGCCTATTTCGATGCCCACGACCGGCTGATCCTGTGCAACGAGCGCTATCGCGAAGCCCATCCGCTGACGGCGCCGCTGATGATCCCCGGCCGCCCGTTCGAAGATATTCTGCGCGCCGCCGTGGTGAACGGCGAGTTCGCCGGCAATCCGGACGGGTCGAACGACGAAACCTGGATCCAGGCCGAACTGGCCCAGCACCGCAACCCCGGCGCGCCGTTCGAGCGGGAACTGCCCGACGGCCGCTGGATCGTGGTGGCGGAGAACCGGACCAGCAACGGCTCGCTGGTTTGCACCCGCACCGACATCACCGAACGCAAGCGCTTCGAGGCGGAGTTGCAGCGCCAAGCCGCCGACATGTGCGCGCTGGCCGAAGGGCTCGACGCCGCCCGCGAGGAGGCCGACGCCCTGCGCGCCCGTGCCGAGGCGGCGACCCAGGCGAAGTCGGAATTCCTGGCGGCGATGAGCCACGAGATCCGCACGCCGATGAACGGCATCCAGGGCATGACCGAGCTGCTGTTCGACACCCCGCTGTCCGACGAGCAGCGCCAGTTCGCCCAGGCCATCCGCAGCTCGTCCAATGCGCTGCTGACCATCATCAACGACATCCTCGACATCTCCAAGCTGGAGGCCGGCCGGGTCACCATCGAAACGCTGCCCTTCGACGCCGCCGATCTGGTGGAAGGGGTGGTGGAACTGCTGACGCCTCGCGCCCACGAGAAGGGGATCGAGATCGGCTTCTACATCGATCCACTGCTGCGCCGCACCCTGTTGGGCGATCCGACGCGCATCCGGCAGATCCTGGTCAATCTGGTCGGCAACGCGGTGAAGTTCACCGACCGGGGATCCGTCGCGGTGGAACTGGAGGTGCTGGACGCCACCGACGCCCATCTGGTGCTGCGCATCACCGTGACCGACACCGGGATCGGCATCCCCGCCGAAGCGATGCCGATCTTGTTCAACAAGTTCCAGCAGGTGGACGGCTCGATCACCCGCAAGTTCGGCGGAACCGGCCTGGGGCTGGCGATCTGCCGCCAGCTGTCGGAACTGATGGGCGGCAGCATCGCGGTGGAAAGCAGCCTGGGCATCGGCAGCCGTTTCCTGGTCGACCTGCCGCTGGCCCTGTCGGAAGAGGCTCTGCCGCCGGCCGAACAGCCGCTGGCCGGGCGCAGCGTGCTGGTGGTGGACGATCTGGCGGTGAATCGCCGGGTCCTGGCCTCGATGCTCGACAGTCTGGGTGCCCGCCCGACCTGTGTGGAGAGCGGGCTCGACGCGCTGGAGGCATTGCGGTGCGGTGCGGCCGGCGGCCGTCCCTTCGACGTGGTGCTGGCCGACCAGACCATGCCCGGCATGGGCGGCGATACGCTGCTGGCGACGGTCGCCGGCGATCCGGCGCTGATCGGGACGCGGCGCGTGCTGATCGTCACGCTGGGGCCGGCGGTGCGCGGCGAAAGCGGACCGGCGCCCGGTTTGGCCCATGCAACCCTGAACCGCCCGCTGCGCCAGAGTTCGGTGGCCGCATGCCTGACCGGGCTGTTCGCCGCTGCGGCCCCCGCCGCGTCTGCCGCTCCGCCGGCCGAAGCGAAGGTGGAGGACGTGCCCCGCCGCGGCCGCATCCTGCTGGCGGAGGACAACCGCACCAACCAGCTGTTCGCCACCACCCTGCTGCGCCGGCTGGGCTACACGGTGGAGGTGGCGGAGGATGGCGAGCAGGCGGTGGCGGCGGCCTGCCGCGGCGGCATCGATCTGGTGCTGATGGATGTCCAGATGCCGGGAATGGACGGGCTGGAGGCTGCCCAGGCGATCCGCGCGCGGGGCGGCGCGCTGGCTGCCCTGCCCATCATCGCCCTGACCGCCGATGCCATGCCCGGAACGCGCGAATTGTGTCTGCGTGCGGGGATGAGCGATTATCTGACCAAGCCGATCAGCCGCGCCGGCCTGCTGTCCGCGCTGGATCGCTGGATCGGCACGGCGGAACCGCCGGCCGCTGCGGCGGAGGCGGGCAAGGGGAGCGATCGGGGCAGCACCGCCGGGAACGATGATGGCAGCGGCGAGGACGGCGAGGCGCTGGACGAGGCGGTGCTGGACGATCTGGTGGAAACGGTGGGTGCCGACAGTCTGGCGCTGATCGTCGACAGCTTCCTTGAGGATGTCTCGCACCGGCTGGAGCGGCTGTCGGCGATGGATGATGCCATGCCGGCCGGCACCGTCGACCTGCGCGCGCTGGCCCAGGAGGCGCACGACCTGTCCAGTCTCGCCGGCAGCTTCGGTGGCATGGCGGTCATGCACATCGCCTGGCGCATGGAGGTTCTCTGCCGCAACGGCGACAGGGATCAGGCGGCCCGGCTTCTGCCGGTCCTGTTGCGCGAGGCCGCGCGGCTGGAGCGGAGCCTGCGCGAGCGCACCGGCGTGCCGCGGCCGGTGGTGTGAGGCCGGCGGGCTGAAGCCGGTGCGCCGCGGCTGTCCGGAACCGGCGTCAGCCGGTGCCGGGCTGGGTCGAGCCGTCGGTATCCTCGGCCCGCTCCCGCAGTTCCTTCGACGACAATCCAGCCGGGGTGGCGTCCTGCAACGTGCCGTCGCCCGGCGTCTTGGTCATGTCCTCGCGCGGGGAGCGCTCGCCGGCCGGGGTCTGGTCATGGGTGTCCGCGCCGGATTCCGCACCGGATTTCTTCGGCTGGGGCATTCCTTCGGAGGGGGTGCGCGTTTGAGGCGTGTCGGTCATGATGTCCTCTGCTATCTTCTGCCTCTGCAATCTTCTGGAGGAGTCAACGACCAGGATGGGTGCGTGTTCCGCATCCGGCCTATCCTTCGGAGGGTTGAAGGAAGACGTCTCCGTCCAAGGAGACCGGGAGAAGACGGCGCGGCGCCCCGCAGGGTGCCGAAGCGCGCAGTCCCAGTGCGTGCCAAAGTCGGGCCAACCACCAAGGTCCGGCAGCGGAGGCCGCGAGCCGCCGCCCAGCCGGCCAGCAAGGAGTGTGAAAAGGTCATGGAATCGAGCAAGCACACGCCGCATGGCGATGTGACCCAGGTCGGCACCGTCACGCTGACCGACGACGCCACCGGCAAGACTTTGAAGCTGCCGCTGCTCGGCGGGTCCACCGGTCCCAACGTGATCGACATTCGCAAACTCTACACCGAAACCGGCTATTTCACCTACGACCCCGGCTTCACCTCCACCGCCGCCTGCGATTCGGCCATCACCTACATCGATGGCGACGAGGGCGTCCTGCTGCACCGCGGCTATGCCATCGCCGACCTTGCCGAGAATTGCGATTTCCTTGAGGTCTGCCATCTGCTGCTGAACGGCGAACTGCCCAATCCGCAGCAGAAGGCCGATTTCGAGCGCACCATCACCTACCACACGATGGTGCACGAGCAGCTGGCCAAGTTCTACAGCGGCTTCCGCCGCGACGCCCACCCGATGGCGATCATGTGCGGCGTCGTCGGTGCCCTGTCGGCCTTCTATCACGACTCCACCGACATCTTCGATCCGGTGCAGCGCAAGATTGCGGCGCACCGCCTGATCGCCAAGATGCCGACCATGGCCGCCATGGCCCATAAATACACGGTCGGCGAGCCCTTCATGTATCCGCGCAACGACCTGTCCTACGCGGAAAACTTCCTCTACATGACGTTCGGCACGCCGTGCGAGGAATGGAAGGTCGATCCGGTCCTGTCGGAAGCGATGGACAAGATCTTCATCCTGCATGCCGACCACGAGCAGAACGCCTCGACCTCCACCGTCCGCCTGGCCGGCTCGTCGCACGCCAATCCGTTCGCCTGCATTGCGTCGGGCATCGCGGCCCTGTGGGGTCCGGCCCATGGCGGCGCGAACGAGGCCGTGCTGAAGATGCTGGAGGAGATCGGCTCGGTGGAGCGTATCCCCGAGTTCGTCCGCCGTGCCAAGGACAAGAACGACAGCTTCCGCCTGATGGGCTTCGGCCACCGCGTCTACAAGAACTACGATCCGCGCGCCAAGATCATGCGCGAGACCTGCTATCAGGTTCTCGACCGGCTGGGCATCCAGGACGAGCCGCATCTGGCCATCGCGATGGAGCTGGAGAGGATCGCCCTGTCGGACGAGTACTTCATCGAGAAGAAGCTCTATCCGAACGTCGATTTCTACTCGGGCATCATCCTGAAGGCGATGGGCTTCCCGACCAGCATGTTCACCGTGCTGTTCGCGCTGGCCCGCACCGTCGGCTGGATCAGCCAGTGGAAGGAGATGATCGAGGATCCGGCCCAGAAGATCGGCCGCCCCCGCCAGCTCTTCACCGGCCACGCCGCCCGTCCCTTCGTCCCGTTGGACAAGCGTTGACCCCACACCATCGGCCGCCCCCTCTTCGAAAGGAGAGGGGCGTACCGTGACCCAATCTCTCCAACTGGGCCTGTCGGTCGCCATCGTGGCGGTGACCGGCGGGACGCCGCGCGTCGTGACGGTGCGCAGCGGCTTTGCCGTGCCGGATAACCACCGGCGTGGTGACGAGCCGTTGCCGCATCGCGACGCGCTGCCCGGCGCACCCTTCGAACCCGACCGCTTCCGCACCCTGCAGGACGGCGTCCGCGCGGTGGCGGAGGGGTTGTCGGGCCTGGCGCTCCGCTATGTCGAGCAGCTCTACACCTTCGGCGACCGGTACCGCGACCCGCACGAGCTGTTCGGCGGTCCGCGCTCGGTCGTGGTCGGGTATCTGGCGCTGGTCCGGGACGGCCCCCTGGGCGGCGGCGGCTCGGCCGAATGGCGCGACCTCTACGACCATTTCCCGTGGGAGGACTGGCGCGACCAGCGCCCGCCGCTGCTGGACGGCGTGATCGCCCCGGCGCTCGGCGGCTGGATCGCCTCGGCGCCCGACGAGGAGACCCGGCTGCGCCGGGCCGAACGCGCCCAGATGGCCTTCGGCCTGGACGGTGCCGATTGGGACATGGAACGCGTGCTGGAGCGGTTCGAACTGCTTTACGAGGCCGGGCTGGTGGTGGAGTCCTTCCGCGACCGCGATCTCGCCGCCCGGGTCGAACCGTCGGTGTTGGCCGGCGGGCCGATGCCGCGCGCGCTCGGCCGGCCGATGGCGCGCGACGGCCGGCGCATCCTGGCAACCGCGCTGGAACGGCTGCGCGGCAAGCTGCGCTACCGCCCCATCGTGTTCGAACTGCTGCCGCCGACCTTCACCCTGCATCAGCTCCAACTGGTGGTGGAGGCGCTGTCCGGCGAACGGGTCCACAAGCAGAATTTCCGCCGCCTGATGATCACCGGTGGCTTCGTCGAACCCACCGGCCAATATGAAAGCCAGACCGGGGGCAGGCCGGCCGAGTTGTACCGCTTCCGCCGTCAGGCCATCCACGAACGCACCAGCGCCGGTGCCATTCCGTCCGCGGACGGATAAGGGGAAAATCCATCGGAAACGTCGACGCGCGGCATTGGGCGCAGTTGTCAACGGGCGGCTGCAAGGGGATACTGGTGGAACCGTTTTAAACCCGGACTATCCTTGTCCGGAAATTCCATTCTCGGAAAATCAATGTCGCACCGCATCCTGATTGCAGACGACCACCCGCTGATGCGTACCGCTTTGACCCAGACCATCGGTCAGGCGATTCCCGGCGCCGTGATTCTGGAAGCGTCGCGGTTCGAACAGATCAAGCCGCTGCTGGACACCGGGGAGCCGCCGGACATCATCCTGCTGGATCTGCACATGCCCGGCATGAGCGGCCTGATCGGCCTGATGATGCTGCGGTCCGAACATCCGGCGATCCCGGTGATCGTGGTGTCGGCATCGGAGGATCCGGTGACGATTCAACGCTCCATCGATTATGGCGCCTCCGGCTTCGTGCCCAAGTCGGCGCCGAACACCCAGATCGTCGAGGCGATCCACGCCGTGCTGGACGGCGAGCTGTGGCTGCCGGAGATCAACGGCGGCCCCGAAACCGAAGCCCCCGACCCGGCGCAGCGCGCTGCTACCCTGACGCCCCAGCAGCTCCGCGTCCTTGCCGGCATCGCCGAGGGCAAGCTGAACAAACAGATCGCCTATGAGATGAACGTCGCCGAAACGACGGTGAAGGCGCACGTCACCACGATCCTGCGCAAGCTGGGCGTGCTGACCCGCACCCAGGCCGCCGTGCTGGCGAGCCAATTGGCGCTGTCCGCCGTACCGCCGCCACCGGTGGAGTAGAGGCGGGCGCACCGGATCGTTGCCGGCACGCCCGCTGCCCTGGCTTCAATCGCGGGACTTCAATCCCTGGGCATCAAACCCGGCGGGCGCCGGTGTGGATCATGGTGCCGACATGCTCGCCGCGCAGCGCGGCGGTCAGCCGTCCCGGAACCAATCCGTTCACCAGCTGGACGCGGGTGATGTGGCGGGCGTTCGCCAGCACCTCGACGAATGCCCGGTCCACCGGCAGGGGACCGTCGTGGGCAGCCAGATCGGCGGCCGTGATCTCCGGCAACAGACGGGCCGTGGCACCGTCCGAACCTTTGGGATCGGTGCTGTATATGCCGTCCACATCCTCGACGATGGTCAGGCTGGCGGCCCCCAGCGCGTCGGCCAGCAGGAAGGCCCCGGTGTCGGCCCGGTGGGACGGAATGCGCGAGGTCGGGAATTCGTGATGGTGGTAGGGCGGGAAGGCGCTGCCCACCACCGCGCGGGCGGCCGACAGATGGACGGCCAGCTGGCTGGCGATGGTCGGATGCTCCACATAGGAGACGCCGTCCGGTGCCAGCAGCGAGGCCAGGATATGGCCGTTCTGTCCGGCCTCGCTCGCCGCCAGCGGCGCCAGCGAGCCGACCGGCAGGCCGAGATCGAGCCCGACGCTGTAGAGATGGCGGGCGCGGATGCCGGCACCGGTCAGGATCAGCAGACGGTATTCCGGCAGGATGCGGCGGATTTCCTCGACGACCGGCAGGATCGCGTCGCGGCCTCGATCCATGATCGACCGGCCGCCGATCTTCACCACATGCAGCCAGGGCAGCAGCGCGATCGGCCGGCCGCCGGCGACCGGACGGGTCAGGTCGTCGTTGAGAAGGGTCTGCCGCGCGAGCGGCGAGGCCACATGCTTGATGGTGTTGATGGTCTCGGACATGTCCCGGCTCCTCAGCTCGCGGTGATGATGGTGCCGACATGCTCGCCGGCGAGTGCGCGGGTCAGGTTGCCGGGGACCAGACCATTGGCGATCTGCACCTCGCGGACATGGCGCGCGGCCTTCAGCAGGTCGAGCACCGGGAATTCCAGGATCGAGTCCTGAAGCCCCTTCGCCTTCATTTCGTCGACCGAAATCTTGGGAATGAAGGTCGCATCCTTGGACGTCTTCGGGTTGGCGGTGTAGAGCCCGTTCTCGTCCTTCACATAGATCATCCGCTTGCAGCCGAACTGTTCGGCGACCAGGAAGCAGCCGGCGTCGGTGCGGTAGGGCGGGATGACGCCATTGGCCGGCGGGCGCATCCACAGCGTGTAGGGCGGCATGCCGCTGAACACCACCGCGTTCACCTCCGCCAGATAGAGCGGGACCACGGACAGGCCGGCGCCGTCCACGGCGGAGACGCCGTGCTTGGCAAGGAGCTGCCCCAGCATGGCGGCATTCTGGTCGGCGACCGAGGCGCCGAGCTGCGACAGCACGCCCGCCGGCAGGCCGAGGCCGGCGGCGATGGAATAGAGATGCCGGGCGCGGGTGCCGGCGCCGGTGCCGATCAGCAGCTTGTGGGCCTTGCGCGCCGCCGCGATCTCGTCCACCAGCGGGTAGACCGCCGACCGGCCGCGGTCGATGACGCTCTGTCCACCGATCTTGATCACCGTGGCATCGGGGAGGATGCGGAAGTCCGCCGCCGTTTCCGCCATAGCCTGAAGCTCGGCATCGGTCAGCGGACGCTGCATCAGCAGCGCCTCAAGTTCCGCAGTCGAATGTGCCGTGGAATTTGCCGCCGTGGGATTCACCATGGTAGGGCAATCCTTTCGTTCCGTCATTGCACGTCAATACCTGCCGGCGGCACCGCTGCTGCATCCTTTGTGGAACCCATCCTCCCGACGGTTCCGGACGAAGCCGCAAGGCGCCTCCCCAGTATTCGCATCCTGCCTGACGGAGCCTGTTCGGATCGTGGAGTCCGTTGACCGGAAGCTCCAAGGCTGGCCGTGACGGTCGATGCCCCGGAACCGTATGGCTCCGCGTCTCAACCGTCAATAACATCAATTTCTTTATGGTTTAATTTCGGTGCGGTTAACCTGCCACCCGCTGCCTTTCCGCGAGCAGCTGACCCAGCAACGCCCGCAGTGCGCCCGGACGCACCGGCTTGTACAGCAGCCGGCAGCCGGCCGCCTCGATGTCCTCGCGCACGGCGGCATCGCGGTCGGCGGTGACGACGGCGGCGGGGATGTCGCTGCCCAGCGAGGCGCGCAGGGTGGCCAAAGCCTCCACGCCGGTCAGGCTGCGGTCGAGGTGGTAGTCGGTCAGGATCACGTCCGGCGTCCGCCCCTCCAGCTTCGCCAGTGCAAGGTCGGGGGCGACGGCGGTGACGACGCGGCAGGACCAGCTGGACAGCAGATCCTCGGTGGCGCGGGCGATGGCCGGCTCGTTCTCCAGGCAAAGGACCAGCACGCCGCGCAGGTCGCGGCCGCGCGGGCGGACCACGACGGCACGGGCGGCAACCGGCTCGTCGGTCAGCGGCACCAGCACGGAGAAGGCGCTGCCCCGCCCGACCTTGGAGCGCACCTGCACCGTGTGGCCGAGGATGCCGGCCAGACGCTCGACGATGGCGAGACCCAGCCCCAGCCCCTTGCCGCGGTCGCCCCGATCGTCGCCGTCATTGTCGAGCTGGCGGAACTCCATGAAGATTTCCGGCACCTTGTGTTCGGGGATGCCGGGCCCGGTGTCCCACACCTCGATGGACAGGAAACTCCCCCGCCGCCGGCAGCCCAGCAGGATGCGGCCGGTGCGGGTGTAGCGCACCGCGTTGGCGAGATAGTTCTGGAGGATGCGCCGCAGCAGCGTCGGGTCACTGCGGACGATGGCGGAACAGTCGACCACCCGCAGCCCCAGCCCATGGCGGCTGGCCAGTACGGTGAATTCCTCACCCAACGGCTTCAGCAACTCCTCGATCCGCATCGGCACCGGGTTCGGCTTCACCACGCCGCTGTCGATCTTCGACACGTCCAGCAGATCGCCCAGGATCGTTTCCACCGACCGCAGCGAGGTGTCGATCTGGCGGATGGCGCTGTCGCCGTTGCGTTCGCCCAGAGCCGACAGGAACAGCCGGGCGGCGTGCAGCGGTTGCAGCAGGTCGTGGCTGGCAGCGGCCAGGAAGCGGGTCTTGCCGCGGTTGGCGCGCTCGGCCTCTGCCTTCGCTTCCGACAGGGCGTGGGTGCGCTCCTCGATGCGGCGTTCCAGCGTTTCGTTGGCCTCGCGCAGGGCGGCGGCGGCGCGGTGGCGTTCGGTGACGTCGGTGTAGACGGCGACGAAGCCGCCACCGCCGGGCCGTCCACCGGGCCTTTGACCCGGCATCGGGTTGGTGGCGATCTCCAGCACCGTGCCGTCGGGCCGCACCCGCTCATAGACGTCGGGCTTGTTGCGGCGGCGCGGGTCGGACCGGCGCTCCAGCAGGGTCTCGATCTCGCCGTTGCGGCCATACTCGCCGCGCCGGGCGATCAGCCCGACGATGTCCTGCAGCGAGGTGCCGACCTGGACGAAACCGTCCGGCAGTTCCAGCAGGACGACGAACTGGTTGTTCCAGGTAGCGACGCGCCAGTCCTCGTCGAACACGGCGATGCCCTGGGGCACATTCTCCACGGTGGCGCGCAGCAGTTCGTGCTGCTTCAAGATGGCGCGCGAGGCTTCGTCGATGATCGACCGCGCATCGGTGCGCGACAGCCGGCGGTCGGACAGCAGCCCGGCCACCACGACGCGGGCCGACGCCGAACCGACGGCGCCGGCGAGCAGACGCTCGGTCAGCTGGATCGCCTCGCCGTCGGTGCGCATCAGCAGCGCGGTGCGCAGGTCGCCGTCCGCCACGCCGGTGAAGCGGCGGAAGGCGGCATCGGCGCGCGACTGTCCGACATAGCGCATGGCCAGATCGTGCAGGTCGGCCAGCGTGGCGCCGCGCGGCCCGTGAGGCTCGCCATCGGAGGCGCGGCGCAGGCTCATGAAGCGGGCGGCCTGCTGGCGCTCCAGCGTCGACGGACGGGTCAGCAGCGAGACGACAACGAACAGCAGAATGTTCGGCCCCAGGCTCCACAGGGCGGCGTTGGTCAGCGGGTCGATGCCGGCGATGCCGGCGAGCGCCACCGGGCTGAGGCCGGTCAGGCCGAACGGCCCCTCGCGCAAGGCGCTGGAGGCCAGCCATCCGGCATCGGCGAAGGACGGCAGCAGCATGGTGTAGGCCCAGCCGACGAAGCCGGCGCAGATGCCGGCGAAGGCGCCGCTGCGGCTGGCGCGGCTCCAGATCAGTCCGCCCAGCAGGGCCGGGGCGAACTGCGCCACCGCGGTGAAGCTCATCATCCCGATGGTCGCCAGCGGAAAGGCCGGGCCGATCAGCCGGTAGCAGCCGTAGGACAGCAGAACCAGCACGATCACCGCCGACCGCCGCACCAGCAGCAGGATCCCCGCCGGATCGTCGCGCAGCCGCCGGTCGTCCGGGCGCAGCGCCATCAGCAGCGGGACGGCGACGTCGTTGCAGATCATGGTGCTGAGCGCCACCATCTCCACCAGGATCATGCTGGTAGCGGCCGACAGACCGCCGATGAAGGCGGCCAGCGCCAGCCACGGCCAGCCCTGACTCAAGGGGATCGACACCATGAAGGTGTCGGCGTTCGTGGTACCGTCCGGGAACAGCATCAGCCCGGCCAGAGCCACCGGCAGGACGAAGATGTTGATGGCGACCAGATAGGCCGGGAACAGCTTCGCCGACGACCGCACGTCGCCGCCATGGGTGTTCTCCACCACCGCGACGTGGAACTGTCGCGGCAGGCACAGGATCGCCAGCCCCGACAGCAGGCAGGCCACCCACCAGTCGGTGCCGATGCTGTCCATCCGGATCAGTTCCAGAAAACCCGGATGGCGGACGGCGGCATCGAAGAAGGTCGCCGGGTCGCCGAAGACGGAAAAGGCGATGGTCCCGCCCACGCCCAGCGCCGCGGCCAGCTTCACCACCGACTCCGCGGCGATGGCCATCATCAGGCCGCGGTGATGTTCGTTGGCCGACACGCTGCGCACGCCGAACAGGATGGCGAAGGCCGCCATCAGCAGCGCCGCCATCAGCGCCGTTCCGCCCGGCATCTGGCTGAGGTCGGTGCCCAGCGAGGCCCCTGCCAGGATTTCGAAGCTGACGCTGATCGCCTTCAATTGCAGGGCGATGTAGGGCAGCAGCCCGATCACCGCGGCGACGGTGACGAGTGCTGCCAGGCTGCGGCTCTTGCCGTAGCGCGCAGACAGGAAGTCGGAGATCGAGACGACGTTCTCCGACTTCGCCACCCGGACGATGCGGGCCAGCACCGGCCAGCCCAGCCCGATCATCAGGATCGGTCCGATATAGATGGGCAGGAAGTAGAAACCGCCGGTCGCCGCCCGCCCGACCGCGCCATAGAAGGTCCAGGAGGTGCAATAGACGCCGAAACTCAGCGCGTAGAGCCAGGGCGTGCGCCGGTCGCCGCCATGGGTGCCGGTCCGGTCGCCGTACCACGCGATGGCGAACAGCGACAACAGATAGGCCAGCGACGCGGCCAGGATGAACCAGCTTTCCATGGGGCTTTGCGCCTCCGGTTCTTTATTTTCACTCCCTGCGGGCAGCAGCCTATCACAAACCGGTCATTGTCGCCGCGCCTGCGATCCGCATCCGCTCGCGGTCTCCACTTTCGGCAGAGCGCAAAGGGATGCGCCCGGTTGTGTGGGGAGCAAAGGGGGCCGTCCTACCGCACGGCCAATCCCGTCGGGACACTTCCCATCCTTTGGTGTTCTTCCTGCAAGGCTGCAAAGCCTTTGGTCGAACACGAAAAGGTGAAGGAGAGTCCGAATGGTTTCGGTCAGCGCCGGTTCCCAGTCCAGCCTCAACACCGACGCGCTTGATGTGACGAACATCCAGGGCGGCACGATCACCGGTGCCACGCCCGACCAGCTCGTCATCACCTATCCCGGCAACCGGTTCACCGATTTGCGCGGCAATTTCACCTATGATCCGCTCACCAAGTCCCTGACCGGGGGCACCGTCACCAGCGTCACCAACGCGAGCAACGGCGTTCTCGACGTGGCGGTGTCGGATCTGAACCTGCCGGTGGCGACGGCTCTGAATTGGGCGAGCACCGGCACCAGCCCGGAGGCGATCCGCGCCGCCCTGCTGGGAGGCAATGACAGCCTGTCCGGGTCGGACCTCAACGACACGCTGCGCGGCTATGCCGGCGACGACACCATCAAGGGCGGCATGGGCGACGACCTGCTGGATGGCGGCAGCGGCGTCAATGTCATCGACGGCAGCGACGGCATCGACACGGTCGTCCGCCACGCCTCGCTGGCCGACAGCGGCGCCGTCAAATACAATGGCGAGATCTATGCGATCGACGCCAACGGCTACGACCGGCTGACCAACGTCGAGTTCATCCAGTACACCGACCAGACGGTGGCCGGCGCCTCGGCCCCGGTGTTCGACGGTCTGTCCTATCTCGCCGCCAATCCGGACCTTGCCGCCGCCTATGGGATGGACAGCGAGGCCGCTTTCGACCATTACCGCTCCTTCGGCTGGAGCGAGGGGCGGTCGCTGACCTTTAACGCCGCCGGCTATCTGGCCGACAATCCAGATCTGGCCGCGGCCTTCGGCACCAACACGGCCGACGCCACCCGCCATTACATCGAGACCGGCCGCAATGAGAACCGCCGGTTCGATTTCGATGCCGAAGCCTATCTGGCTGCCAATCCCGACCTGATCCAGGCCTTCGGCAACGACCCGACGGCGGCGGCGTTGCATTACGCCACCATCGGCCGGACCGAGGGGCGGAGCCTGGGCTTCGACGCGCAGGCCTATCTGGCGCGCTACCCGGATCTGCAGGCGGCCTTCGGCAGCGACCTTCAGGCGGCGACCGCCCACTATGTCGCCGAAGGCTATGAGGAGGGCCGCGTCGCCGCACCGCTCGCCCCCGCCACCGGCGCCGCCTTCGCCGTGGACGATGCCGCCCAGCGCAACGCGACGCTGACCATCGCCTGACGGCGAACGGGCGGAGGCTGAATGGAAAACGGGCGGAGGGTCATCCCCTCCGCCCGTTTTCCTTGTCAGACGTTCATGCGGCCGCGGTCAGTCGTGCTGGTAGATGTCCACGTCCTTGGTTTCGCGGACGAACAGCAGGCCAATCACCAGGGTTGCCGCGGCGATGATGATCGGGTACCAGAGGCCGGAGTAGATGTCGCCGGTGGCCGCCACGATGGCGAAGGAGGTTGTCGGCAGGAAGCCGCCGAACCAGCCGTTGCCGATGTGGTAGGGCAGCGACATCGAGGTGTAGCGGATGCGGGTCGGGAACATTTCCACCAGCATCGCGGCGATCGGCCCGTAGACCATCGTCACGTAGATGACCAGAACCGTCAGCAGGGCGATGACCATCACTGTGTCGATGCGGGCCGGATCGGCCTTGGCCGGGTAGTTTGCGGTCTTCAGCGCATCGCCCAGTCCCTTGTCGAAGGCGGCACCGGCCGCCTTCGCGTCGGTCGGGGTGGCGGCGGTGGCCGGGCCGTGGCTCAGCGACACGGTGGTGTTGGCCTGCGGCACAGCCGTATAGCTTGGGATGACCGTGCTGCCGACCTTGATCGACGCCACGGTTCCGGCGGGCGCCACTTCATTGGTGTAGGGGATGCCGCGCTTCACCAGGGCGCTCTTGGCGATGTCGCAGGAACTGGTGAACTGGCTGGTGCCGACCGGGTTGAACTGGAACGAGCACTCGTTGGGATCGGCGACGACGACGACCGGCGCGGTGGCGATCGCTTCCTCGAGCGCCGGGTTGGCGTAGTGGGTGATGCCCTTGAACAGCGGGAAGTAGGTCAGGCAGGCCAGCAGCAGCCCGGCCATGATGATCGGCTTGCGGCCGATCCGGTCGGCCAGCGTGCCGAAGATCACGAAGAAGGGAGTGCCGATCAGCAGGGCCGCCGCGATCATCAGGTTGGCCGCCTGGGCGTCGACCTTCAGCGTCTGGGTCAGGAAGAACAGGGCATAGAACTGGCCGGTGTACCAGACCACCGCCTGACCGGCGACGAGGCCGAACAAAGCGAGCAGGACGATCTTCAGGTTCTTCCATTCACCGAAGGATTCGGTCAGCGGCGCCTTCGAATGCTTGCCTTCGTCCTTCATCTTCTTGAAGGCGGGCGATTCGTTCAGCATCAGCCGGATCCACACCGAGATGCCGAGCAGAACGATGGAGATCAGGAACGGGATGCGCCAGCCCCAGGCATTGAAGTCCTCCGGAGACATGGCGACGCGGCAGCCCAGGATGACCAGAAGCGACAGGAACAGGCCGAGCGTCGCGGTTGTCTGGATCCAGGAGGTGTAGTTGCCGCGGCGGCCGTGCGGTGCATGTTCGGCGACATAGGTCGCGGCACCGCCATACTCGCCGCCCAGCGCCAGACCCTGCAACAGGCGCAGGCCGATCAGGATGATCGGGGCGGCGATGCCGATGGAGGCGTAGTTGGGCAGGATGCCGACGATGAAGGTCGACAGGCCCATGATCAGGATGGTGACCAGGAAGGTGTATTTGCGGCCGATCATGTCGCCGAGGCGGCCGAAGACCAGGGCGCCGAAGGGACGGACCGCGAAGCCGGCGGCGAAGGCCATCAGCGCGAAGATGAAGCCCGCGGTCGGGTTGACGCCGGAGAAGAACTGCGCGGCGATGACCGCGCTGAGTGATCCGTAAAGATAGAAATCATACCATTCGAAGACGGTCCCGAGCGAGGATGCGAAGATGACTTTCCTCTCCTCGCCCGTCATCGGTCGGACGGCGTCCGATGTCGAAGCCGCATAGGCCATGGTCTTCACCCTCCCAAGTGAATAGTCCACAACTTTGGTTGGTTTTTTGCGTGCGGTGCCTGCCGGTCACGTGATGTGATGACCGAGCCCACGCCTTGGTTATGTCACCGATAGTTGCGTGCACGAACAGTGTGCGTCACCCCCGACCATGGTCGGGGGTATCGAGAGCACGGTAATGGGTTACGCTATTCTTTTGGACAGATACCGGGCTTACTGGAACACGGGGGCATAGAGCAGGCCTCCTTGGGTCCAGGGCCGGTTCAGGCCGCGGTCGAGCTTGAAGGGCGACCGGTTCCCGAGATTGCGTTCGAAGATCTCGCCGTAATTGCCGACCTGCACCACCGCCTGATAGGCCCAGTCCGGCCGCAATCCCGCTTTCGCCGCCACCTCCGGCATGCCGGACAGCAGGCGGCGCATTTCGCTGTTGCCGGTGATGCGCTGGAAATTGGCGTTGGCGCCGGACACCCCGGCATCGTCGGTCAGGAACAGGGCGAACATGGTCCAGCGCACCGCCGCCATCCAGTTGCGGTCGCTGTTCGGCGTCAGCGGGGCCAGCGGCTCGCGCGAGGCCAGGGACGATGGGATGTCGGCGATCTCCACCGCGTCCTGCGGTGTCTCCAGCATGTGCAGCGCCGTGGTCAGCAGCGCGCGGTCGGCGCTGATCGCCGCGCAGTCGCGGCTGAGAAAGGCTTCCAGCGTATCGGGCCAGCCGGGGAAGCTGCGCAGCTTCCAGGGCCGCTTCCCGCCGCCGATCAGCGTTTCCAGCTCGGCCTGGGTGGTGGTTCCGGCCGGCACACAGACCGTGAGGTCGCCATCCAGCGCCGAATGGCCGTCGGGCAGCCGCCATGCGGCAAGCCCCTGCACGTCGTAGAAGATCGGCGGCCCGAAATCGACGGCATAGGTGGCGTCGCGCGTCAGTGTCCAGGATGTCTGGGCGAAGGAGACGTCGACCTCGCCGGTGGCGACGGCGGCGAACTCCTGCGGCTTGGACAGACGACGGATTTCGATGGCGTCGGCCTTGCCCAAAACCGTAGCGGCCAGCGCCCGGCACAGGTCGACCATGAAGCCGACCGGCCGCCCGCCATCGTCGTTGGCGGCGAAGCCGGGATTGAAGGACACCCCGCAGCGCACGACTCCGCGCCGTTCGATCTCCGCAAGGACCGGGCGGTCGCCGTTGCGTGCGGCGGCCGGCTGTGCCGCGACGGTTCCGGCGGACAGCAACGGTTGCAGCGCCAGCAGCAGGCCGACTGTGGCGGCAACAGGCTTCGACCCCATCCTTCTCCCCTTATCCGACGGCCGCGCTATGATACGCTGCCGGCGCGGCCACGCAAACGATGCGCAGCCGAGGGAAGCGGGAACGGGAATGGCGGGCGACAGCAAAGCGGGGCCAAGCGGTTCCGGATCGAGCGGTTCCGGGTCGGGAAAGGCGCCGGGGAAGGCTGGCATGGTCAGGATCGGTGTCGGCGCCCGATTGTTCGGTGCGCTCGCCTTCAACGGTCTGGTCGCCTTCCTGATCGGGCTTGGCGCTTATATCGCCTTCGACGGGCTGCATGCCGGCATCACCAAAGTCACGTCCGAGCAGTTCCCGGCGGTCGTCGCTTCCGCCAAGCTGGAGCGCCAGCACCAGCGGATCATGCGGACCCTGGAACAATTGGCGCTGTCGCAGGAGAATTTCGGACGCGAAACGATCAAGCAGGGGTTGGCCGACCAGCTGGATGGCTATGACCGGCTGCTGGCGGAGATGGACTCCTCCGACGGCCGGCAGACCCAGCGGATCACCGGGCTGAAAAGTCAGCGCGACGAGATCCTGCGGCTACGCGACGCCATCGACCGCGGCGTGACCGCCCGCATCACCGCCCGCCGTGCCCTGGCAGAGCGCAACCGAGACGTGCGGCGGATGGCCGACGCCCTGGCCGAACCTGCCCTGCGCGGGGTGGAGGATGCAGGCGTGCAGCGCTGGCTGGCGATGGCGGAACGGCTGCTGTTCCTGATCGCTTCGGTCCATCAGGCGGAGAACAGCTTCGCGCTCACCCGGCTGGCCGACAGCGCGGTGGCGCAACTGTCGGCGCTGGATGGGTCCGCCCCGGTCGGTCCGGCGGACGGTTCAGGTGACAATGTGGCGGACCGGCTCGCCCGGCTGGCGGAGGGCATGCGCTCGGTGGTGGAGGGCGACCGCTCCGTCTTCCGCCAGCGGCAGGCGGAGTTGCAGGCCTCGGAGATGCTGAACGGGCTGGTCGACCGCGCCAATCAGGTGTCGCTGGTCAACACCGGCCTCAACACCGGCATCTTCGTCGAGCAGACCAAGGCGGCGGAGGAAAGCCGCCAGCAGGTGATCGAGGTGTCGACCACCTACACCCGCCTGTTCTTCGCCTCGGTCGGGGTGGTGGTGCTGGGAATGGTTCTGTCGGTGCTGTATGTGCGGCGCAAGGTGCTGGCCCGGCTGTGGGCGGTCAGCGAGGCGATCCGCGACCGCACCGGCGGCGGCCGGGCGGAGGTGCCGGTGACCGGCGCCGACGAGATCGGCGAGCTTGCCCGGGCCCTGCGCTTCTACATCCAGGAGACGGAGGACAAGAGCGAGGCGCTGCGCCGCAACGAGCAGTGGCTGCGCACGGTGCTGGAGGCCGCACCGGTCCCGCTGGTGATCTCCGGCCGTGCCGACGGCCAGATCCGCTTCGTCAACCGCCGTGCCGCCGACCTGTTCGAGGTCGACGAGGCCGGCGAGTTGCTGGGCCGCCCCGCCGCCAGCGTCTGGTACGTCCCGCAGGTGCGCGACGAGTTCGTCCGCGACGTCTTCACCAGCGGGCTGGCACTGGATGTGGAGACCGAACTGGTGACCCGCTCCGGCCGCCGGCTGTGGGGCCTGCTGTCCGGCATCGCCTTCGAATTCCAGGGCGAGGAGGTGCTGCTGAGTTCGGTGGTCGACATCACCCGCCGCCGCGAGGCGGAGGAGCTGCTGCGCCGGACCCAGGCCTTCCTGGACGCCGTCATCGACAATGTGCCGAGTGTCCTCTACGTGCTGGACGGCGACAGCGGCCGCGTCCTGCTGTGGAACCGGGCGGCGGAGGATTGCTTCGGCACCCGCCGCGCCGACATCGAGGACCGCACGCTGGCCGATGTGCTGGGGCCGGAGACCGGCCGGGCGCTCGCCGGCGGCGATCCGGGATCCATGCGCTCGCTGGGGGTGGAGGAGCTGGTTCTTCCCCGCAACGGCGAGAACACCGTCTTCGCGTTGCAACGCCATCCCTTCGAATGGTCGGGCGACGGCCGCTGCCGCATCATCTGCGTCGCCAACGACATCACCGCGTCGCGCCGGGCGCGCGAGGAGCTGCGGCAGGCCAAGGAGCGGGCGGAGCGCGCCGACGCCGCCAAGACGGAGTTCCTCGCCACCGTCAGCCACGAGATGCGCACGCCGCTGAACGGCATCCTCGGGCTGTGCCGGCTGCTGCTGACCGGGCAACTGCATGCCGGGGAGCGCCGCTATGCCATGTCCATCATGCGCTGCGGCCACGGGCTGCTCGATCAGGTCAACGACATCCTAGACCTGCGCAAGATCGAGGACGGCAAGCTGGACCTCGACCCGGCTCCCTGCGCCCTGCTGCCGGTGCTGGAGGAGGTCGTTGCGACCGTGGAAGGACTGGCGAACGAGAAGGGGATCTACCTCGACCTCGACATCGCGCCGGAGGTTCCGGAACAGGTGGTCATCGACCGCCAGCGGTTGCGGCAGATTCTGGTGAACCTCGTCGGCAATGCGGTGAAGTTTACCGAGCGCGGCGGGGTGGACCTGCGTGTCGACATCGAACCGGGTCCGGAACGTTCCGGTGCCGGAGAGATGCTGCGTCTGGCAGTGCGAGACACCGGGATCGGCGTGCCGGCCGACCGCCGCGCCGCCATCTTCGAAAAGCTGGAGCAGGCCGATCCGACCATCGCCCGGCGGTTCGGCGGCAGCGGACTGGGGCTCGCCATCGTCCGCCATCTGCTGGACGCCATGCAGGGCAGCATCCGTGTCGACAGTGTGGAAGGGCTGGGCAGCGTCTTCACCGTCACCATCCCCTTGCTGCGGGTCGATGAGCCGGCGCTGCCGACGCGTCCCGGACGGCTGCTGCCGATCAGCCGGGTGCGGTCGCTGGCCCTGCTGCTGGTGGAGGACGATGCGATCAACCGGGAGGTGGCGCTGGGGCTGCTGTCCGACGCCGGCCACCGCATCACCGTCGCCGAAACCGGGGAGAGCGCGCTGGAACTGGCGACCCGGCGGCACTTCGACGCCATTCTGCTGGACATCCGCCTCCCCGACATCGACGGGCCGGAGGTGGCGCGCCGCATCCGTGCCCTGGAGGATGCCGATCGTGCGGCGGTGCCCATCGTCGCGGTGACCGCCAACGTCTTCGCCGCCGACCGTGCCCGCTACATCGCCGCCGGCATCGATGCGGTGATCGAGAAGCCGATCTTCCCGGAGCGGCTGATGCACCTGCTGTCGAACGCCGTCGCCCCGCGTGACGACGACGATGAGGAGCCGGGGGCGGGGATGCGCCCGGCGGAAACGTCGCCCCGCCCGCGGGTGGTCGAGGACGATGTGAACGAGGAGATTCTGGAACGCTACATCCGCTCCCTCGGCCCCGCCCGCTTCGCCACCATCCGCGGCCTGCTGCTGGAATCGGCCCAGGAAGGGCTGCCCCGCCTGACTGCCGCCGACACCCCCGACGACGAGATCGAGGACATCGCCCACCGGCTTGCCGGGGCCGCCAGCCATTTCGGCCTGACCGCCTTCGTCGGGCTGATGCGGGCGGTGGAGGACGGCATGCGCGAAGGCCGCCGGGTGGAGGCGCAGGAGCTTGCCGCCACCGCGGAATCGGCCTTCAGCCGCGGCCTCGCGGCGATGGACGCGGTGCGCGGGGTGCTGGAAGGGGTTTGAGGCGGAGGGTCGTCCCCCGCCTCAGGCCGGTTCGCTCACGCGCCCTTGGCGGCGCGATAGGCGTCCATCAGCTGGCGGCCGGCGGCGAGGATGCCCTCGCGGTCGCCCTTCTTGACCAGGGTTTCATCGACCAGCTTGCCGCCGGCGCCGACGCAGGCAACGCCGGCCGCGACATAGGAGGCCACGGTGGTGGCATCGATGCCGCCGGTGGGGACGAAGCGGACGCCGGGGAAGACCGACTTCAACGCCTTGATGTGCGCCGGGCCGACGGTGGAGGCCGGGAAGATCTTGATGGCGTCGGCGCCGGCGGAGATGGCGGCATGCACCTCGGTCGGGGTCAGGGCGCCCATCAGGCAGGCCACGCCATGGTCGCGGCAGGCGGCGGCCACCTTCGGCACGACGCAGGGCGACACCACATACTTGGCGCCGGCCTTCACCACGTCGGCGACGGCGGCGGGGGTCAGGACGGTGCCGGCGCCGATCAGGGCGCCGCCCTCCGCCGACAGTTCCTCGATCAGGCCGACGGCGCCGGGGGTCGTCATGGTGATCTCGAAGGTGCCGTAACCGGCCTCGCGCAGCCAAGTCACTGCGGTGCGCGCCAGATCGGCGGAGCTGTTGCGGATGACCGGAACGACGCCGTAAGCGACGAGCTGGTCCAGGATTTCGTTCGGGGTTTGCGTGGTGGACATCAGGATTCCTCGGTTTTTTTTCGGGTGACGGAAGACGCGGAGTTTGAAACGGGAGCCGGCCGCTCCGGCGCGCGGTGGTGCCCGGCCAGGACGGCCTTGATGCGGGCGAGACGGCGGTCGAGGCCGGGCGGTGCCTGCAGGCCGACGGCGACGGTCAGCACGTCGATCAGCGCCAGCTGTGCCAGACGGGAGGCCATCGGGGTGTGGACCGCGGTGTCCTCATCCACATCGACGGTCAGGCGGATGTCGGCGCGTTCGGCCAGCGGGGTCGCCGATGCGGTGATGGCGATCACCGTCGCCCCGCCGTCGCGGGCGATGGCGGCGACGTCGAAGATCTCGTCGCTGGTGCCGGTCTTGGAGATCGCCAGCAGCGCGTCGCCGGGGCCAAGCGTCGCGGCGGCCATCGCCTGGAGATGGGCGTCGGTGCTGGCGGTGACCTGCGGCAGCAGGCGGAACAGCTTATGATGGGCGTCCAGCGCCACGGCACCGGACGCGCCGACGCCGACGATCTGCACCCGCCGCGCCCGTGCCAGCACCCCCGCCGCCTTTTCCAGCGCCATGCTGTCGAGCCGGCCGCGCAGGCGGACCAGCGCGTCGATGGAGCGGTTCAGCACCTTTTCCGCCGCGCTGGCGACGCTGTCGCCGGGCGAGAGGTCGCGCACCAGCGGGGTCGGGCGGTCGCCTGCCTCTTCACGTGCGGCCGAGGCGGCCAGATGCTGGGCCAGCGCGATCTTGAATTCCTGGAACCCGCCGAAGCCGGCGGAGCGGCAGAAGCGCAGGACCGACGGTTCGCTGACCCCCGCCTTGCCGGCAAGCTGGGCCAGGCTGTCGCGCACCGCCGCCCCGGGATCGGCCAGGACGCTGCGCGCCACCGCGGCTTCCGCGCGGCGCAGGCTGTCGAGGGAGGAGGCGATGCTGTCCAGCATGGGAGGACCGGAGTGGCTGCCGAAGGAGCAGCGGATGGAGGCGTATCGGAACCGAATGTAGTTTTACTACAGACAGACCGCTTTGTCGACCCGCCTGTGAAGCAATGCTACAATTCGTTCGCTCCCCCCTTTACTTTCCGCGCCGTCCGGGCAGGATCGGCCGGCACCGCCGTCCTGTCGGAGGCAACCTCCTTATCTGGAAGGGTTTTTCATGAAACTGCTGCGCTACGGCCCGCCGGGCCAGGAAAAGCCGGGCCTGCTGGATGCCGATGGCCGCATCCGCGATCTGTCCGCCCATGTCGACGACATCGCCGGCACCGCTCTGCTGCCGGACGGGCTGGACCGTCTGCGGGCCATCGACCCGGCATCGCTGCCGCTGGTGGAGGGTAACCCGCGCCTCGGCCCCTGCGTCGGGCAGGTGGGCAAGATGGTCTGCATCGGCCTGAACTTCTCGGACCATGCGACGGAGACGGGCATGGCGGTGCCGCCGGAGCCGATCATCTTCATGAAGGCGACCAGCGCCATCGTCGGCCCGAACGATCCCATCGAACTGCCGCGCGGCTCGGAAAAGACCGATTGGGAGGTCGAACTGGCCTTCGTCATCGGCAAGAACGCCAAATACGTCTCGGAAGACGAGGCGTTGGACCATGTCGCCGGCTATTGCATCGTCAACGACGTGTCCGAGCGTGCCTTCCAGATCGAACGGCAGGGCCAGTGGACCAAGGGCAAGAGCTGCGACAGCTTCGGCCCGACCGGTCCGTGGCTGGTGACCCGCGACGAGATCGAGGATCCGCAGGCCCTGAAGATGTGGCTGGAGGTCAACGGCCACCGCTATCAGGACGGCAGCAGCGCCACCATGGTCTATGGCGTGCGCTATCTGGTGTCCTACCTGTCGCGCTTCATGAGCCTTCAGCCGGGCGACATCGTCTCCACCGGAACGCCGCCCGGCGTCGGCATGGGCCAGAAGCCGCAGGTCTTCCTGAAGGCCGGCGACGTGGTGGAACTGGGCATCGAAGGGTTGGGCACCCAGCGCCAGACGGTGGTCCAGGGCTGAAACCGCTTCGGGACTGAGAAACGAAGGGCCCCTCTTCCCCGCGGGGAAGAGGGGCCCTTCGCTGGCATCATGCCGACCGCACCTGACTGAGGAAGCGGTCGATCTGCTGCTGGAGACGGCCGGTCTGGCTGGAGACCTCCTGGGCGACCGACAGGACTTCCTGGGCCGACTGGCCGGTCTGGCCGGCGGCGGTCCGCACCTGACCGATGTTCTGGGAAGCCTGGGCGGTGCCGCCCGCCGCCTGCTGGACGTTGCGGGCGATTTCCGAGGTGGCGGCACCCTGCTCCTCCACCGCCGCGGCGATGCTGGCGGCGATGTCGTTCAGGCGGCCGATGGTCAGGCCGATGCTGCGGATGGCGCCGACCGCCTCGCCGGTCGCCTGCTGCATGGTGCCGATCTGGCCGGCGATCTGCTCGGTGGCCTTCGCCGTCTGGCTGGCCAGCTGCTTCACCTCGCTCGCCACCACGGCAAAGCCCTTGCCGGCTTCCCCGGCGCGCGCCGCCTCGATGGTGGCGTTGAGCGCCAGCAGGTTGGTCTGGCCGGCGATGTCGGAGATCAGGTCCAGCACGGCGCCGATGCGGCTGGCCGCCTCGTTCAGGTCGCGCATGGTGCTGTCGGTGCGCTCGGCCTCATTGGCGGCCTTGGCGGCGATGGTCGCCGATTCGGTCACCTGCCGGGCGATCTCGCTGATCGACTGCGACAGCTCATGGGCGGCCGAAGCGGCGCCATCCACGTTGACGGATGCGGTTTCTGCCGCCTCTGCCGCATTGCCGGCTTGGCGCGAGGTGTCGTCGGCGGTCGCCACCATGCCGGCGGCGGTCTGGTGCATCTGGGTGGCGGCGGCGGACACCGTTTCAACCACCGTCTTGACGCCATTCTCGAACTGGTCGGCCAGCGACAGCATGGTCTGGCGGCGTTCGCCGGCGGCCCGCTGGCGTTCGGCCTCGGCGGCGGTGCGGGCGGTCTCCACCTCGCGTGCGGTGTCGCGGAAGACCAGCAGTGCGGCACCCATCTCCGCGATCTCGTCCTTGCCGGTCAGCGCGATCTCGGCATCGAGGTCACCGGCGGCGATGCGGTCCATGCCGGTCTTCAGATCCATCATGCGGCGGATGACGATGCGGCCGATATAGAGCCAGACCACCAGGATCGACACCAGGATGCTGATCCCCGCGACGGCGATCTGCGTCATGCGGCTGTTGTCCAGCATATGGGTGGTGGCGGCGCTGGCCTCCGCGATGCTGCTCTTCTGCCCGTCCACCAGGGTGGAGATGCCCTTGGCCAGCGTGGTGGTCAGGGCATGGTTGCTCTCCAGCAGCTGGGTGAAATAGCCCTCGATGGTCAGTTCCTTCTGCCGCAGGGTGACCATGGAGTTTTCGCCGATGGAAAAGCCGTTCAGCAGTTCCGCCTGCTTGGTGGCCACGGCGGCCAGCCGTTCCGGCAGTGCCTCCGCGTTGTTGGAAAGCCCGGCGAGCGACACGCCCACCCGCGTCTCGATGATCGCCAGCCGCTGGTCGTCCCTGGTGGTCGACGCTTCCATCAGCATGTTGCGGATGTTGGCGGCTTCCGCCGTGACGATGGCCAGCGGCTTCTTCTGCGCCATCACCTTGTTCAGGGTGGCCGCCGCCTCGCGCATCGCCTCAGGGGCGGCATCCGGCTCCGCCAGGGTGGAGCGGGCCTGCTCCTCGTCATTGTTGAGGACGGAGGTCCAGGGGGCGGCGAATTTCTGGATTTCCGCTTCGGCCGCCATCACCTTCGGCATCATCGCCATGCGTTCGGCACCGAGCGCCACCCGTTCGGCCGCAGCCTGATCGAGCTGCGCCAGATTGCCGAGCAGTCCCTGCGATGCCTCCTCGATTGCGGCGAGCTGAGCGCCGGCGGAACCGGTGGCCCGCAGCCGGGACAGGCGCGCGTTGAACTCGTCCTTCGCGACGGCGATGCGGGCGGAGACCGCCTCGCGCGCGGCAGCGGTGTCGGCGGAGGTCAGGGCCGGGGCCAGCGCCACCAGCCGTTCGGCCTGCTGCGCCACCGCCATGCCCTCGGTCATCGCCGGCACCGCTTGGCCGACGATGGCGTCGATGGTGGTGCGCACGTTCGCATAGCCGATCAGCGCCACCGCGGCAGCGACCAGCGTGCCGGACAGCACCACGCCGATGGCGATCATCAGCTTGGCGCGCAGCCCGGAATACCATGCACCGCCCTTGGTGGGTGCGCCATGGCGCGTCATGCTCTGGCTATCCTTCGACATCCCATCCTCCCCCTTCGGTGCTCGGACACCGACGCTCCACAAGTCATTGCGGCTGGCCGTTCCGGCTCTCGCCGCACCTTCATTCCACCGAACCTGCCTGCGACGGTCGCGGGCGGTTCGCAGGCGATGTCGCAGAAAAGGAACAATTGCAAATAATCTGGCCGTTCCGTGACTAGGAAAGCGCCAAATCGCTTAAGAAAGAAATAAGGAGAATCCACGATTCTTCCGTGACGCCCTGCGAATCGTGCCGCAGTGCAATGATCGGCCAGTCGGCCCCGGTTCGATTTCACGAAAAGCGCGCATGGCTCGGCCGCCGCAAGCCGGAATGATGATCCAGGCCGGCCGCCGACATATATAAAACTGGTGATATAACAGATTTACTCACAACCGGCGGGCGCACCGACCTCGCGGTCCGCCGGGCGGGTAGAAAGAAGGCCGGCCTTCGAAAAGGCCGGCCCATCCAGTTCGGAGGCAAAGCGGTGTCGGCGTCGCGTCAAGCAAGCGCTTCGCGCGGGCCGAAGAACTCATGCACGATGGCCGACTCCGGCAGGCCGAGCGCGGTCAGCGCCCTGACCACCGCAGCCATGAACGGCTTCGGACCGACGACGTAGGCGGCGACCCCCGGCTCCTGCGGCAGCAGCTTGCCCAGCCGCTCCTCGTCCAGCAGGCCGACCATGTGCGGCTGGTCGCCGGGTTGCGGGTCGGCATAGCAGTAGACCGGCTTCAGCGCATCATGCAGGGAAGCCAGTTGGTCGACCTGCCGGCGGAAGGCATGGACCGAGCCGTTGAGTGCCGCATGGACGTAGATGACCTTGCGGCCGGCGGCCAGCGCCTGTTCGGCCAGCGGCAGGGCGGGGGTCTGGCCGACGCCGCCGGTGATCAGGAGCAGCGGACCGGCGCCCTCGCGCAGCACGAACTCGCCGGCGGGCGGATAGACGTCGATCTCGTCGCCGACCTGCACGCGGTCATGAAGGAAGCCGGAAACCAGCCCCTGCTGTTCCCGCTTCACCGAGATGCGGTAGTCCTTGCCGTTCGGCGAAGCCGACAGGCTGTAGTTGCGGTGGACGGTCTCGCCGTCGATGGTCAGCCGCAGGCCGAGATACTGGCCGGGATGGAAGTCCATCACCTTCCCGCCATCGACCGGCGCCAGCCGGAAGGAGGTGATGACGGCACTCTCCGGCGTCTTCTCCGCGATGCGGAAACGGCGGGCGCCGCGCCAGCCGCCGGTCAGCGCCGCCTTGCGGGCATATTCCTTCTCTTCCGCGGCGATCAGCAGCTCTGCCAGCTGCCAATAGGCGGCCCCCCAGGCGTCGGCGACCTCGGCGGTCACCGCGTCGCCCAGAACCTTGCCGATGGCTTCCATCAAGCAGGTGCCGACGATCTTGTACTGATCCGGCGTGATGTTCAGCGAGACGTGCTTCTGCACGATCCCGTCCACCGCCGGACCCAGCACCTCAAGCCGGTCGATGTTGGAGGCGTAGGCGATGATGGCGTTGGCCAGCGCTTCCGGCTGGGCGCTGCTGCGCTGGTGGCTCTGGTTGAAGACGGCGCGCACCTCGGGGAAACGCTCGAACATCAGCGGATAGAAAGTGCCGGTGATCTTGTTGGCGTTGGCGGCGACGGCGGGAGCGGTGGCCTTGATGACGGCGATCTGGGCAGGCGTCAGCATGGGAGGGAGCAATCCTTTTGCGCGTCACGATGTCGCAACCAGATGGCAAGCCCTGTGCCAAAGCGACGCAGCGCGGGAATCCGCCCTGCATAGAAGCCGCGTTGTCAAAGTGACCGCGCGCGGTATGATGTCGGATGGACAACGATGCGGTCATTTCGACACCATTGCTTCCACTGGAAGAGGCCGGAGCGCTGGTGCAGGCGCTGGACGATCCGGCACGGCTGTGGCCGTTGCTGCTCGATCTGATGGCGCGCCATCTGCCTTGCGATGCCTGTGCGCTGCTGCGGCGGGACGACCGCGGCGGAACCGGGCGGGCGGGGGAGGGGTTGCTGGTGCCGCTCGCCACCCGCGGCCTCAGTCCCGACACGCTGGGGCGGCGCTTCGAACTGGACGAGCATCCCCGCCTGAAGGCGATTGCCGAGGCCGGGGACGGACCGTTGCGCTTCCCCGCCGGCTGCGAGCTTCCCGATCCCTATGACGGGCTGATCCCCGACCTGCGCCAGCGGCTGCATGTCCATGACTGCGTCGGTGCGCCGCTCAGCGTCGATGGGCGGCCGTGGGGCATGCTGACCCTGGATGCGCTGAACGAGGGGCGCTTCGAAGGGTGGGAGGGGGCGATTGCCGCCTGGGCCCGGCTCGCCGCCGACCTTGCTGCGGCGATGGAGCGGCGTGCCGCCCTGGCCGGCGATGGCGGCACCACCCTGCGGATCATCGACGATCCGCCGCAGGGCCCCGACTTCGACCCCATCGGCGCCAGCCCGGCGATGGCGAGCCTGCTGACGGAGATCGACACCGTAGCGGCCAGCGACCTCGTCGTGCTGGTGCTGGGCGAAACCGGGGTGGGCAAGGAGTTGGTGGCGCGACGGCTGCACGCCCGTTCCCCTCGTGCCGCCGGACCGCTTGTCCACGTCAACTGTGCCGCCCTGCCGGACGCGCTGGTGGAAAGCGAACTGTTCGGCCATGTGCGCGGCGCCTTTTCCGGTGCGGTTGCCGACCGGCGCGGCAAGTTCGAACTGGCCGACGGCGGTACCCTGTTTCTGGACGAGGTCGGCGAACTGCCGCTGGCGGCGCAGGCGAAGATGCTGCGGGCCTTGCAGAATGGCGAGATTCAGCGCGTCGGCTCCGACCGCCACATCACCGTCGACGTGCGGGTGGTTGCCGCCACCAACCGCGACCTTGCCGCGGAGGTGCGGGAGGGCCGCTTCCGCGCCGACGTCTATCACCGGCTCAGCGTCTATCCGCTTCGGGTGCCGCCGCTGCGCGACCGCGGCACAGACGTTCTGCGGCTGGCCGGCCTGTTTCTGGAGCGCAACCGGGCGCGGCTGGGCTTGCGCAACCTGCGCCTGTCGGTGGCGGCGGAGCGGCGCATGCTGGCCTATCCCTGGCCCGGCAATGTGCGTGAGTTGGAACACGCCATCGGCCGTGGCGCCATCCGTGCCCGCGTCGCCCGCCCGCCGGACGGCGGCGTACTCACCCTCACCCCCGCCGACCTTGGGCTGGAAGAGGGAGAGGGGAGCGCCGTGACCGCTACCGTCCCGGTGCGGCAGCCCCACCTACCGGAGGTGGCGGACCTACCCGAGTTGCCGCTGCGCGACGTGGTGGAGGATCTGGAACGCCGGATGATCCGCGAGCATCTGGCCCGCCATGACGGCAATTGGGCGCAGGCGGCGCGGTCGCTTGGGCTGGACCGCAGCAACCTGTTTCGACTTGCCCGGCGGCTGGGGCTGCGGGAATGAACCGGGAGGGGCTGTGCTGGCGTGCGGACATCGATGCGTTGGTCTTCCGGCCAGCCGGGCATGGCGGCTGGTGCGCCGTCCACCGGTTGGCCTTCCGCGCCTTGCTGGACCGGCGGGAACCGACGCCGGAGGACTGTCTCGCCTTCGCCGCCGGCCACCGCGCCTCGTTCGAGGCCGCGGCGGCCGGCAAGATCGCACAGCGGGGCTACGGCGCCGCGGCCAGTTTGCATCTGACCAGCCGCGACGTTGCCCGTCTCCTCTAGAACCCCATATGCCGCGGCATCCACAGCGCCAGATCCGGCCAGACCACCACGGCGGCAAGCGTCAGGAACATGGTCAGGATCAGCCACAGCACCCAGGGGATGGTGCTTTCGATGGTACAGCCGGCGATGCGGCAGGTGACCATCAGGTTGACGGCCATCGGTGGGGTGAACTGGCCGATGGCGATCTTCAGCGTCAGCAGCACGCCGAACCAGACCAGATCCCAGTGATAGGTCATGGCGATGGGGATCAGAAGCGGCAGCAGGATGATGAAGGTCGAAACGCCGTCCAAGAAGGTCCCGATGACGATCAGCATGATCATCAGCAGGAACATCACGCCATATTCCCCGATGCCGAGATTGACGATGCCGTTGGCGATGGGATCGATGATCGACAGGGTGCTCATCGCCCAGCCGAAGACGCTGGCGAGCGCGATGACGGTCAGGATGATCGCCGAGATCTCCGCCGCTTCGACCATCATCGAATAGAGGTCGCGGACCTTGATCGTCCGGTAGACCACCATGCCCAGCAGCAGGCCGTAGGCGACCGCGATCACCGCCGCCTCGGTCGGGGTGAAGATGCCGAGCCGCAGGCCGCCCAGGATCAGCACCTTCGCGAACATGCCGAGCGACGCGTCCCACAGGCTGCCCCAGAAGGGCGGGCGCGGCTCATTCGCCATGTTGCCGCCCAGATTGTAGCGCCGGGCGAGCCACAAAGTGGGAACGATCAGCGCCAGCCCGGCCAGCGTTCCCGGAATGATGCCGGCGGCGAACATCGCGGTGACCGGGGCTGCCGGAACCAGCACGCTGTAGATGATCAGCGCCACCGACGGCGGGATTAGGATGTCGGTGGCAGCGGCCGCGGCGATGACGCCGGCGATGTAGGGGCGCGGATAGCCGGCGCGGATCATGCTGGGCGCCATCACGCCGCAGACCGCCGCGGCGATGGCGGGGCCCGATCCGGCGATGCCGCCCATCATCATCGCCACCACCACGGCGATCACCGCCAGCGCGCCCTTGCCCTGGCCGATGACGGCGGTGGCGAAGCGCACCAGCTTCTGCGCCACGCCCGAGCGGTCGAAGATGGTGCCGGCGAGCACGAACATCGGGATGGTCAGCAGCGGATACTTGGCGATGCCGGTATAGACGCTGGTCGGCACCGAAATGACGCCGAGATGGGCGAAGCCGATGGCGGCGGTGCCCGCCAGACCCAGGGCGACCGCGATCGGCACCCCCAGCAGCAGCATGAACAGGAAGGACCCGAACAGCATGGTGGTGATCATGCCTCGCCCTCCAGCTTTTCCGTCCGCCGGGCGATCCGGATCATGCGACCGATGGCGCGCAGGGTGACGACGGCCGACAGCAGCGGCAGCCAGATCGTGTAGATCCACTGCGGCAACCCCAGCGCTGGCGAGGTAACCTCGAACCGGTAATCGTCCCAGGTCGCCCAGGCGCCGTAGCCCACCAGCAGGGCGAACATGGCGGCGGTGCAGGCCATCGCGAAGATCTCGGCCCGGCGGCGGTTGGCGAGCGACAGCTTGCTGGTCAGGAAGGTGATCCGCATGTGGCGGTCCTTCACCACCGCGGCCGACGCGCCGAGGAAGGTCATGATGACCATCAGCGCAATCGAATATTCCTCGGTGAAGGCGAAGGAGACGTCGGTCAGGTAGCGCACCACGACGTTGGCGAAGGTGATCAGGGCCACCACCGCCATGGTGATGGCGACCAGCACTTCTTCGATGCCCAGGGGGACGCGGGGTTTCGGCACCGGCCGGACGACGGTGGGGTCGTGTTCGCTCATATTGCCAGGGTCCAGATTGAGGGAGCGGGATTATTCCCTTCACCGGGCAATCATTGCAAGAAACGATCTCCCAGCCGGATTACTCCGCCGGCATGTCGGCCATCCCGTCTTCGCAGAGCGTCTCCTTGGACAGCGGGATCCGCAGGGTGAAGACGCTGCCCTCGCCCAGCCGGCTGTCCAACGTCACCGTTCCGCCATGCAGTGCTGCGATGCGGCGGACCATGTTCAGCCCGACGCCGCTCCCCGCCGCGGTCCCGGTGTTGGACGCGCGGAAGAAGCGGTCGAACACCCGGTTCCGCTCGCTGTCCGGGATGCCGATGCCCCGGTCGGCTACCGACAGCGCCAGCCATGGTCCATCCACCGCCGCCACTTCCCGGGCCCGCAGCCCGACCGGCGTGCCGGAGGCGGAGTATTTCAGCGCGTTGTTCAGCAGGTTGTGGACGCACAGTTCCAGCATTGGGCCGTCGCCCATTACCCAGTGCGGGCAGCCGTCCAGATCCAGTTCGATGCGCCGGCCGGGCGCGGCGTCGCCCTGGGCCGAGGCGGCGGCGCGCAGCAGGGCCGGCAACGCCAGCCGGTCGCGGCGCAACGCAAAGGCGGGATCGTTCAGCCGGTCGTCGGCAAGGCAGGTTTCCAGGATGTTGATCTGCCGGCGCACGGCGCGGCGGATCTTCTCCAGCCGAGGCAGCATGCCGGGGGCCTTCACCTCCGCATCCATCAGCAGAAGCTGGGCCGCCCCGTCGATGATGGCGAGCGGCGTCTTGAACTCGTGCGCCGCCATCGACAGGAAGCCGTTCAGCGCCCGCTTCGCCTCCTGCTCCGCCACCAGCCGCTCTTCCGCCTCCAGACGGGCGAGGTCGAGGCGGCGCACGGTGTCCTCCAGCCGCATCTCGGCCCTATGGCGGTGGGTGACGTCGCGCAGCATCAGCAGACAGCCGACCTCGCGCCCGCCGCCGCCCGCCGTCAGCGGTACCCAGGTCACCTCGAAGCTGCGCGGAGAGCCGCCGCAGTCCAGAGTCAGCGGTCCCGGCGCCGTTGCCGGCATGGCGCCGACCATGGTGGACAGGGCCGACAGCCCGGGCAGGTCGGCAAGCCGTCGCCCGATGGCGGCATGATCGCCGGCAAGCGCCTGTGCCGCCGGATTGGCTTCCACCACGGTGCCGTCGCCGTCCAGCACCAGCACCGGATCCGGCACCGCGTCCAACAGCGCATCGCGGGCCACCGGCAACAGTTCGAAAAGGCGCCGCCGGGTGATCAGCCAGTAGAAAATCCCGTCCATCATCAGGAAGCTGAAGGCGGTGGGATCCAGGTCGAACAGGGTCAGGTTGCCGAAGACATAGCCGGCATTGGCGGCCCACGGGACGGCCATCACCACCAAGAAACCCAGGTAATGGGTGCGGTAAGCCGGCGTCGCCCGGTGGATGCCGCTGGCGGTGACGACGATGCTCATCACCATGAAGGCATAAATATAGATGGTGACGGCGTAGAAGAGCAGCCCGTGGCTGTAGACCAGGGCTGCGCCCGGCTCCGCGTTGACCGGCTGGATGGCGGTGTAGAACAGATGGTGGGCGTCGTTGGTCATGGCCACCGCCCAGGTCGCCAATCCGATCGTCACCAGCACCAGCCGCCAGCGTGCCGGCAACTCGCCCCTGGTGTAGGACCACAGGAAGAACGCCCACAGGCTCGGTGTACAGACAATGCCCAACCAGGCCATTTCCGCCCACAACAGCTTGTCGGCGGGCGCCGGCACCATGCTCTCGACGGCGACGGCCGTCGACCACCAGGCGGCCGACAACTGCATCAGCACGAAATCGGTGCGGCCGGGGAAGGCGGGCAGGGTCCAGCTGCGCGCTGCGATCCACAAGGTGGCGACGACCGCGGCCAGAAGCAGGGCTGACGGAAGGGTCATCGCGGAGCGTGCATGGTCGGGGCTTCGGCGGTGGTCGGTTGCGGCGGACGGGAAGTGCAGAGAATGAACCTTTCCGTCGAAGCTGCGCAAGCTTCTCCGCGGAAAAGGAAAAGCGCGCCGAAGTCGGCGCGCTTTCCCAGCCGGGCGGTTTGCCCGGACATTACCGGATCGTGGAGCCGGTCACTCCTTATTCCTTGTTGCCGCCGCCGCCCTGACTGTGCTCGCCACCCTTCTTGCCGGCCTCGGACGCGCGTTCGGGATCGTTCTTGAAGTTACCGCCCGACGCCTGACCGCCCTTCTTGCCGGCTTCGGCCGCACGCTCCGGATCGTTCTTGAAGTTGCCGCCGGAGTGCTGGCCGCCAGCGCTGCGCCCTTCGTTCTGGTTCGCCATGATGTGTTCTCCATCCTGTGTGATGATCGAAAGGTCGTTACCGTGCGGAAACGCAACGGTGCAGATCAGAACAGGGCGCCGGTGGGATGGTCGCGCCGCCCCCGCCATCGGTTCAGTGCGGCCTTACCGGAAGTGGCAAGCCCCAGCCGGTTGCGGATTCGGACGTACGGGCCGATAAGGTAAGCCTGCTCTGACAAGGAACGGGGACGGCGGGAGTGAGTGAGCGGGAACGGTTCTCCGAAGTGCGGCAGGGCGACGCGGCGCTGCTGCGCAGCCGGGCGATTCCCTCGCTGTTCGAGGCGCTGGAAACCCAGTCCGAAGGAACGGTGGCGGTCGACCGCCACGCCCGGGTCGTGTGGATCAATGAGAAATACGCCCGGATGCTCGGCATCTCCGACCCCGCCGAGGCCATCGGCCGCGAGGTGGAGGAGATCATTCCCCATTCGCAGATGCGCCAGATCCTGGCGACCGGCCAGCCGATCCTTCTCGACCTGATGCTGTTCGGAACCCAGCGGCTGGTGGTCTCGCGGTTTCCGCTGACCGACGATGCCGGCACGGTGATCGGCGCCGTCGGCTTCGTTCTCTACGACAGCCTGCACCGGTTGAAGCCCCTGCTGGCCGAACTGTCGCGGCTGGAGGCGGAACTGGCGGCGACCAAGCGCCGGCTCGATGAGGGCCGGCAGCCGCGCTACACGCTGCAAAGCTATGTCGGCGACAGCCCGGTCTGCCTGGAGGTCAAGCGCAAGGCCCGTCTCGCCGCCCGCACCGATGCGCCGATCCTGCTGCTGGGGGAGACCGGCACAGGGAAGGAACTGATCGCCCAGGCCATCCACGGCCTGTCGGCGCGCAGCGGCCGGTCCTTCGTCGGCGTCAATGTGGCGGCGATCCCGGAAACGCTGCTGGAGGCGGAGTTCTTCGGCGCGGTGCCCGGCGCCTATACCGGCTTGGACCGCCGCGGGCGGGAAGGACGATTCAAGACCGCCGACGGCGGTACCCTGTTCCTCGACGAGATCGGCGACATGCCGCTGGGGCTCCAGGCCAAGCTGCTGCGGGCCTTGCAGGAGCAGGAGATCGAGCCGCTGGGGTCCGACCGGCCGGTGAAGGTGGATGTGCGGGTGATCGCGGCGACCAACGTCGATCTGGAACAGCGGATCCGCGACGGCCGCTTCCGCTCCGACCTCTATTACCGTCTGAACGTGCTGCCGATCCGCCTGCCGGCCCTGGCGGAAATGGGCGGCGGGCTGGAGGCCATCGCCGAATCCATCCTGCAGGAGATCGCCGCCCGCACCGGGCTCCCGCTGCGCGGCCTGACCCCGGAGGCGGTCGAAGCGCTGGGCCGCCACCGCTGGCCGGGCAATGTGCGCGAACTGCGCAATGTGCTGGAGCGTGCCTGCCTGCTGACCGACAACCGCCGCCTGACCGCCGCCGACCTTGCGGAGGCCTTGCCGGATCTGGGTGAGGCTGCTTCGCGTGAAAGTCCTTCGATGCCGATCAGCACGGCAGTCCGGGCGGAACCGCAATCGCTGCCTCTGCCGGGCTATGACCAAGCCTACGACGAGTTCGAGCGCGGGCTGCTCGGCCGGGCGCTCGCGGCCAGCGGCGGCCGGGCGACGGAGGCGGCACAGGCGCTCGGCATTTCCCGCGCCGCCTTCTACAAGAAGCTCGCCCGCCTGGGGATGCGCGCCGGCGGGTGAGGCCGGCGCACGTCAGCTCAGACCGGCAGCTGCTTCATCGCCGCGACGGCGGTCATCACGCCGCGGATCTCGGCCAGACCGCGCAGACGGCCGATCATCGGATAGCCGGGGTGGGTCGGCTTGCCGACGTCGTCCAGCAGCTCGTGACCGTGGTCGGGGCGGAAGGGCAGGCGCCAGTTGTCGTTGCCGGCGTCCTGGCGGCGCTTCTGCTCCTCCAGCAGGGTGGTGACGACCGACACCATGTCGACGTCGCCGCCCAGATGGTCGGCTTCCTCGAAGGACCCGTCCGGATCCTTGGCGACGTTGCGCAGATGGACGAAGTGGATGTCCTCGACGAAGCGCTTCGCCATCGCCGGCACATTGTTCGTCTGGCCCGCCCCCAGCGAGCCGGTGCAGAAGGTCAGGCCGTTGTTGGGCGACTTCACCGCGTTGATCAGGTGGGCGAGGTCATCCTCGGTGCTGACGATGCGGGGCAGGCCGAACAGCGGACGGGGCGGGTCGTCGGGATGGATCGCCATGCGGATGCCGACCTCTTCCGCGGTCGGGATGACCTCGCGCAGGAAGCGGGCCAGCGTCTCGCGCAGGCCGTCGGCGGACATGCCGTTGAAGCGCGCGATCATCTTGCGCAGGCCGGGGATGTCGTAGCGGTCATAGGCGCCCGGCAGGCCGGCCATGATGTTGGTCAGCAGCTTGGCGCGGTCGCTTTCCGACGAGCGGTCGAACCATTCCTTGGCCTTGGCAAGAACCGCCGGCGAATGGTCCTCCTCCGCGCCCGGACGCTCCAGCATGTAGACGTCGAAGGCGGCATGCTCATGGGCGTTGAAGCGCAGCGAGGTGCCGCCGCCCGGCAGCGCCGCCGCCAGTTCCGTCCGCGTCCAGTCCAGCACCGGCATGAAGTTGTAGCAGATGGTCGTCACGCCGCAGGCGGCGAGGTTGCGCATCGACTGGCGGTAATTGTCGAACAGTTCGGTCAGATCGCCTTCGCCGATCTTGATCGCCTCATGCACCGGCAGGCTTTCGGTGACCGTCCAGCTGAGGCCGAGTTCCTTGTCGGACTCGATCATCGCCTTGCGCTTCTGGATTTCCTCGACCGACCAGACCACGCCGTAGGGGATGTGGTGCAGGGCGGTGACCACGCCGGTGGCGCCGGCTTGGCGGATGTGGTTCAGCTTGATCGCGTCTTCGGGACCGAACCAGCGCCAGGATTGTTCCATGGCTGCGAACTCCTTGGAGTAGAGAGGGGGCTTTGGAAGTCTGGAAAATCAGCGGAAAAGCAGGCTCGGCAGCCACAGCGACAGGGCCGGGATGTAGGAGACTAGGAACAGGATCAGGATGTTGCAGAGCAGGAAGGGCCAGATCGCCTTGGTGATGGCGCCCAGCGAGATCTTCGCGATGTTGGCCGCGACGAACAGGCAGACGCCGACCGGCGGGGTGGTCAGGCCGATCATCAGGTTCAGCACGGCGAAGGTGGCGAAATGGATCGGATCGATGCCGACCTGGGTTGCCACCGCCAGCAGCGGCGGGAACAGGATGATCAGCGCCGCAATCGTCTCCATGAAGGTGCCGACGATCAGCAGCAGGATGTTGATCAGCAGGATGATCAGATACTTGTTGGTGGTCAGCGCCAGCATCGATGAGGCGATGGCCTGCGGAATCTGCTCGCTGGTCAGGATCCAGCCGAAGACGTTGGCGAGGCCGACCAGCAGGATCAACCCGCCCGATCCGATGGCGCTTTCCAGCAGGATGCCGGGCAGTTGGCGCAGCTTGAAGCCCTTGTAGACGAAAAGCCCGATGACGAAGGCGTAGATCGCCGAGACGATGGAGGCTTCGGTCGGGGTGAAATAGCCGCCGACGATGCCGAACAGGATAATCGCCGTCATCAGCAGCGCCCAGAAGGCGCCGCGGCTGGCGCGGACCAGCGCGCCGAAGCCCTGCCAGGGCTCGCGGGGATAGTTGCGCGCCCGCGCCAGGATCCAGACCGTCAGCATCATGCCGAGGCCGAGCAGCAGGCCAGGAACGGCGCCGGCCATGAACATCTTGCCGACCGACAGGCCGGTCAGCGTGCCGACGATGATCATCGGCACGCTGGGCGGGATGATCGGCCCGACGGTGGAAGCCGCGGCGGTCACGGCGGCGGCGAAGGGGGCGTCGTAGCCGGACTTGCGCATCGCCGGGATCATCACGGCGCCGATGGACGCGGTTTCCGCCACCGCGGTGCCGGAGATGCCGGCGAACACCATCGACCCGGTGACGTTGGCAAGGCCGAGGCCGCCGCGGATATGGCCGACCAGCCGGTTGCTGAACAGCACGATCTGGTCGGTGATGCCGCCGCCGTTCATCAGGTTGCCGGCCAGCACGAAGCCGGGGATGCAGAGCAGGACGAAGCTGTCCATGCCCGCATACATGAACTGCGGGACCACCGCGAGGTCGATGTCGCTGCCGACCAGATAGACCGCCGACGCGCCGCCCAAGGCGATGCCCACCGGCGCGCCCAGGATCAGCAGGACGGCGAAGGTGACGAACAGTGCGGTGACCATCAGACGGTTTCCCCATGGCTGGGCGGCGCGGAGTCGCGCCCGAGCCCGGCCAGCCGGGCAATCGAGAAGAAGGCGAGCGAGACAGGGATGATCAGCGTCACGACATAGACCCAGATCATCGGGACGTTGATGGAGCGTGCGCGCTCACCCAGGCTGCCGACGACATAGTCCCAGGCACCGGGAATGATCGCGATGGCGAAGACCAGGATGGCCACGTCGACCAGCCGCGCGACGGCGGTCTGCATCGGCTTGGGCAGCAGCAGGATGAACATGTCGACGTTCACCAGCTCGCCGCGCAACAGCGCCAGCCCGCAGGAGAAGGCGACGAGATGGACCAGCGCGAAGCGGGCCACCTCCTCGGTCCAGGGCGGCGAGGGAAAGCCCGGTATTCGGCCCATCACCTGGATGGTCACGACAATGATAAGGACGCCGATGGCCGCCAGGGTTCCCCAGCGGCAAAGGGCGGAGACGGCCGACACCAGGGCGGCAAAGGCGTTGCGCATGGACATGGCTCTTGCGGTTGGAGGGAGAAGCAAGCCCTCTACCGGGACGGGAGAGGGCTTCGGTTTCTCCCTCACTTCACCGCGAGGATTTCGTCGTAGATCGGCTTGATCTCCGGAGACAGCGCGGCGACGACGGCCGGACGGCCCTTCTCGGCGAAGGCGGCCTTGTCGACGGCGATGAACTCCATGCCCTTGGCCTTCAGGTCGGCGGCCAGCTTGGCCTCGTCCTCGATGAACAGCTTGCGCTCGGCAGCCTGGGCAGCCTTGGCGGCCTCCATGATGGCGGCGCGCTGTTCGGCCGGCAGCTTGTTCATCTTCTTCGAGCCGCCGACCAGATAGATCCAGCTGATGACGTGCTCCGTCTGGTTCACATACTTCTGAACCTCGTAGAAGCTCGCCGACTTGATCAGCGCCAGCGGGTTCTCCTGCGCCTCGATGGTGTCGTTCTGCAGGCCGGTGAACACCTCCGAGAAGGCCATCGGCGTCGGCTTGGCGCCCAGCCCCTGCCAGAAGGACACGAACAGCGGCACGTTGGGAACGCGCATCTTCAGGCCGTTCAGCTCGTCCGGCGACTTGATCGGGCGCTTGCTGGTCAGGTTGCGCGGGCCGCGGGCGAAGTAGGTCAGCGGGACCAGTTGGGTCTTCTGCTCGATGGACTCGGCGATCTTCTTGCCCGGCTCGCCGCTGACAACCTTGTCGAGGTGATCGAGGTCGCGGATGGCGTAGGGCACCGCCAGCAGCGCCGCGGCCGGCGCCCAGTTCTGCAGGGACTCGCCGGTGATGGTGAAGTCGATGGTGCCGAGCTGGATGCCCTTGATCAGGTCGGTTTCCTTGCCGAGCTGCTCGTTGGGGAACACCTTGACCTCGACCGCGCCATTGGTGCGCTTGGCGACTTCCTCGGCGAAGACCAGCGAGGCCTTGTGCCAGACATTCTCTTCGTTGGCGAGATGGCCGAGCTTCAGCGTCGTCTTGGCCTGGGCACGAACGATGGCTGGGGCGGCGATGCCGCCCAGCAGCGTCGCACCGGCGGCGATTCCGGCGCCGAGGCCGATGCTCTTGGCCAGCGTGCGGCGCGAGATCGGGGTCTTGCTGTTCATCCTGGTGTCCCTCCGTTTTGGGCGGATCGGGTCCGCCATTGCTTGACTTATGTTTGCCGGTCGGCAGGTGGTCAGCTTTCGAAGTCGAGCTGGACCTTGATGGTGCTGGACGGGTCGGTCTCGATCAGCGAGAAGGCGCTCGCCGCGTCGGCGATGGGGAAGACCTGGGTGATCATCGCCGCCGGCTTCAGCTTGCCGCTTTCCAGCCACTCGATGACCTGTGGCAGCAGGCGGCGGTTCAGGCGCGAGCCGACCAGTGTCAGCTCCTTCTTCACAATCTCCTGCTGGCTGATGTTGCAGGGGGCCGGCGAGAAGCCGAGCAGGCCGATGCGTGCCGCCGGGCTGGCGAGGCGGCAGGCCTCCTCCAGCAGGGCGGGCACGCCGGCGCCGTCGATCACCACCGTGGGGCCGAGCCCGTCATTCTCGTCGCGCACCGCGTCGGGCACCGACACCCGCGAGGAGTTGAGGACGACATCGGCGCCAAACTCCTTCGCCCGCTCCAGCCGCTTGTCGTCGAGGTCGGCGACGATGCAGCGGGCGCCGTGCAGCTTGGCGACCTGCACCACCGTCAGCCCGACCGTGCCGGCACCATAGACCAGCAGCGTGTCGTCGGCGCCGATGCCGGTGCGCGACAGCACGTTGGCGGCGATGGACAGCGGTTCCGCCAACGCTGCAATCGAGATCGGCAGGTCGGAGCGCACCTTGACCGCATTGCTGGCCGGCACGACGACATGATTGCGGAAACCGCCGTCGCGGTGGACGCCGAACACCTCCAGATTGGCGCAGACATTGGTGCGCCCGGCCCGGCAGGCATAGCAGCGGCCGCAGGATACCACCGGATCCACCACCACATGGTCGCCGGCCGCGACGTTGGTCACGCCGTCGCCGACCGCTTCCACCGTGCCGGCGAACTCGTGGCCGATCACGCGGGGGTAGACCGCGAAGGGGTTGGAACCGTGGTAGATGTGCAGGTCCGACCCGCAGATGCCGGCACGCTGGACACGCACCAGCACCTCGCCGGCCTTGATCGGCCCGGCAGACGGGGTGTTCTCGGGACGGAGCGCCAGCACATGCGGCTTTTCAACGGTCAGGGCAACCACGGGACTACTCCCTGCTGAAGAGGATGCGGTGAAACGGGCTCAGGCGGACGCCGCTACGACGGCGCGGGCGCCTTCGGCGAACAGGCGCTTGAGTGCGGCGGTGACCGGGGCGGTGAAGCGCGGATCGCGCGGCAGATCCTCGCCGAACACGGCGGTCAGGCCGAACAATGCCTCGGCCAGCCGGTCGGGATTGCCGGCGGTGGCTGCTGCGATCTCCGCCAGCTTGGCGGCCAGCGGATCGCGCACGTCGATGGGCTGGCCCTTCTCGTCGGTGCCGGCGACGTAGCGCATCCAGGCGGCGACAGCCAAGGCCAGCCGGTCGATGGGCAAGCCGGCGGCAAGCCGGTCGCGGATCGGGTTCAGCAGGCGCTGCGGCAGCTTCTGCGTGCCGTCCATGGCGATCTGCCAGGTGCGGTGGCGCAGTGCCGGATTGCGGAAGCGGGTGATCAGCGCGTCCTTGTACTGCTCCATATCCGCACCCGCAGGCATGTGCAGCGTCGGCCCGGTCTCCCAGTCCATCAGGTTGCGGACCAGCGTGGCGAAAGCCGGGTCGGCCATGGTGTCCGACACCGTCTCATAGCCCGCCAGATAGCCGAGATAGGCGATGGTGGAGTGGCTGCCGTTCAGCAGCCGCAGTTTCATCGTCTCATAGGGATGGACATCGGCGACCAGTTCGACCCCGACCGTCTCCCAGGCCGGCCGACCGGCGGGGAAGCGGTCCTCGACCACCCACTGGGTGAAGGGCTCCGTCACCACCGGCCAGGAATCCTGCACGCCGAGCGCCAGTGAAACCCGCGCGCGGTCGGCCTCGGTGGTCGCGGGGACGATGCGATCGACCATGCTGTTGGGGCAGGCGACCGTCTCGGCCACCCAGGCGCCGAAGGCCGGGTCGCGCAGTTCGGCGAAGCGGCGCAGGATGCGGGCGACGGTGTCGCCGTTGCTCGGCAGGTTGTCGCAGCTCAGCACGGTGAAAGGGGCCAGCCCGGCGGCGCGGCGGCGGGCCAGCGCCTCGGCCAGGAAGCCGATGGCGGTGCGCGGCCTGCCCGGTTCGTCCAGGTCGTGGCGGATGTCGGGATGGGCTTCGTTCAGCGCGCCGGTCGCCGGATCGTGGCAATAGCCTTTCTCGGTCACCGTCAGGGTGACGATGCGCACCGACGGGCGGCACATCCGCTCCAGCACCGCCTCGGGATCCTCGTGCGCGACCAGCAGGTCCAGCAGGCAGCCGATCACCCGCAGCCGCTCCCCCTCCGCATCGCGCACCGCGACGGTGTAGAGCCCGTCCTGCGGTTCCAGCGCATCGCGGGTGTCGGGGCTGCGCAGGCTGACACCCGCGATGCCCCACGGCCCGAACTGCTGCTCCAGCAGGGCGTCGGTATAGGCCGCCTGATGGGCTCGCTGGAAGGCGCCGACGCCGAGATGGACGATCCCGATGTCGAGGTCCTTGCGGTCATAGCCGGGCCGGGCCACCGTCGCCGGCAGGGTGGACAGGCCGGAGACGCCGAGGCGCCGCGACGGGGCGCCGGAAGGAGGGACGGTGGACGCGGGCGATTGCATGGGGAGCATTTCCTTCCAGCCGAGCAGTTGGCTCACATTCTTGTATGGTAGTATGTCAAGAAGCGTGGAGAAGGGCAACCCGGATTGTCATCCTGGCGAACCATATAGTCCTGCTACTGCCGTCTGTGCATCCGGCCGGCCCTGAAATTCCGTGCCGATCAGCGCAGGGCGGCAACCCGTGACCGGCCGCTGCTTCGGGAGGTCGTCTTGGGTGCCGGCGGGGTTCCGGCGTCCTCAAGGGTGAACAGGTCGGGGAACTTGCCTTCCAGCTCGGGCAGCGAGGTCAAGATCTCGCGCAGATGCAGCCCCATCGCCGCCTCCGCCTTGACCGGGTCGCGGGCGACAATCGCCTCCAGCACCGCCTGATGCTGCGAGATCAGCCGGCGGATCGGCGTGGCGTAGGGAACGCTGAGATAGCGGACGCGGTCCATCTGCGCCTTGGTCTCCTCGACGATGCGCCAGGCATAGTCGCACTCCGCCCCGATGGCGATGGCGCGGTGGAAGGCCTCGTCCAGTTCGAGGAAGCGCACCGGCACCGGTTCGTCGGCGATGTCCCACTGGGCCTTCAGATTGTCGCGCAGCTCGGCGATGCCGGCCGGCGTGATGGTTTCGCATGCCTTGCGCACCACGGCGGTTTCCACCGCCTCGCGGACGAAACGGGCGTCCAGCACCTGCTTGACAGAGATTTTGACGACGAAGCTGCCGCGCTGCGGCCGGATGGTCAGCAGGCCGGCTTCGCTCAGCTTGATGAAGGCCTCGCGCACCGGCTGGCGGCTGACGCCGAGCTGGTCGGCGATCTCCTGCTCCGACAGGGCCTGGCCGGGGCGGAACTGCATCGTCACGATGGCTTGGCGCAGCACCCGGTACACGCGCCGCGCGATCGGTTCGCCGGATTCCACGTCGATCTTGTTCAGCATCGGCACGTCATGGTTTAGGGCGCCTCGAAACCTGCCCGAAGGGCCGGAGCGAATGACTGGTCTATCAGGATACTACCATACCAAGCGGCCGGCAAGAGTATTTCCCGCCGACGCTGCTTGGTCCGATGCGGATTACTCAACGAAAGCTTGTCCGGATCAAACAGACCTCGTCAGAGTTCCACAAAGAAACTGCCGGCCTGTGTGGGTTGAAATTACGGGAACCCCGTTCAGGATCATGATGTTGGCATTACAGCCTTGAACGGGGCAGGCATGGACAGCGGACTTATGCCGCCGGACGCTTGCCGCGGCCGACGATCTGGGTCGGATTGACGAAGCGCAGGGCGACGATCAGCCAGACCAGCGTTGTCACCATATAGATGACCGCCATGGCGTCGATCGACTGCACCGCCCGGACGCCGGAGGCGAACACCGCGTAATAGAGCGCCACCACCAGGGTCTGGCTGCCGGGTCCGGAGACCAAGAAGGTCAGCTCGAACATGCCGATGGTGCGGACCAGCACCAGCAGCAGCGCCGCCAGCACGCCCGGCATCAGCATCGGCACCAGCACATGGACGAACATCTGGAAGATGTTGGCGCCGAAGACGCGGGCCGCCGCCTCGGTGCGCGGATCGATCTGCTCGATGAAGGGGATCATCACCAGCACCACGAAGGGCACAGTGGGCACCAGATTGGCCAGGATGACGCCGGTCAGCGTGCCGCCCAGCCCCGCCTTGTAGAGCACCGTCGCCAGCGGGATGCCGTAGGTGATCGGTGGAACCAGCAGGGGCAGCAGCAGCAGCAGCATCACCGCCCGCTTGGCCGGAAACTCGCGCCGCGCCAGCGCATAGGCGGCCGGGACGCCGAGCAGGCCGGACAGCAGGACCACCGCCCCGACCGCCTGGAAGGTGACCCACAGCACGTCGCCCAGCTGGAACTCGTCCCAGGCGGCGAAGTACCAGCGGGTGGTGAAGCCGGCCGGCAGCCAAGTGCCGAGCCAGCGCGTCGCCACCGACGAGGTCACCACCGAGGCGATGAGCCCCAACAGATTGATCAGAAACAGCCCGATCACCGCCCAGACGGCGAAGACCCACAGGCGGGACATGATGGATTTCTGCATTGCCGCCTCTCCTCAGCCTTTGGCGCCCGCGGCGGGGCCGCGGTAGAACAGCGAGCGGCAGCCGAGAACCGCGACGACCACCAGCAATTGGACCGCCCCCATGATCATCGCGATGGCCGAGGCCATGGAGTAGTCGTACTCCTCGAACGCGGCCTGATAGGCGGCGATGGAGATGACGCGCGTGGCGCCGGCCGGATCGCCGACCAATACCGCCGACGGCAGCACCGAATAGGCCTGGACGAAGGACAGGCAGAAAGTGATGGCGAGACCGGGGATCAGAAGCGGCAGGAAGACCTCGCGGAAGCGGGCGGCCGGGCCGGCGCCCAGCGTCGCCGCCGCATTCTCCAGCGATGGGTCGATGCCGGTGACGTAGGACAGCGTCAGCAGGAAGGTGAAGGGGAAGCCGGTCAGCACCAGCGAGATGAAGACGCCCCAATAGCCGTTCAGCACGGAGATCGGGGTGGACAGCAGCCCGACCGCCATCAGGGCGCGGTTGAACCAGCCCTGCGGCCCGAAATAGAACAGCATGCCTTCGGCCACCAGAACGGTGCCCAGCGTGATCGGCAGCACCAGCAAGGTGGTCAGCAGACGCTGGCGCCGCATCAGCCGGACGCGGAAGGCGATGGGAATGGCGATCAGCAAATTCAGCAGCGTGACCGGGAAAGCCAGACGCAGCGTCTTGAAGATGGTGCCGTAAAGGAAGGGATCGCTGAAGAACCGGGCGTAATTGCCGAACAGCGATCCGTCCTTGGGCTCGAAGGACAGCATCAGCCCATAGAGGAACGGGTAGATGAACAGCCCCAGGATCAGCGCCACGCAGGGCAGCACCAGCAGGGTCGCCCCATCGATGCCGCGGGCGGCCAGCCGCTGGCGCAGGGTCGGCCCCTCGGCGCGGCCTTCGAGGACGGCGCTCATCGCGCGTCTCCGAACACCAGCACGCGGCCGGCATCGGCGCCGAGCCGGACGGCGGTGCCCCGCTGCAACGGATAGGGGGAGGCGAAATGCAGCTCGGTGCCCGACGCGGTGACGCCGACGCCGTGGAAGCCGCGCCCGCGATACTCCACCGCCTCCACCCGCACCGGGATGCCGCTGTCGGTGCCGGTCGGCTCCAGATCGTCGGGGCGGATCGCGGCGACGGCCGCCTTGCTCGCGGAAGCGGCACGCATCCGGCCGCGGATCACCGTGCCTTCGATATTCAGCAGGGCGTCCTCGCCCTCCATCCCGACCAGTTCGCCGTTGACGCGGTTGCGGAAGCCCATGAAGTCGGCGACGTCGAGATGGGCGGGCAGGGCGTAAAGCTCCGCCGGGGTGCCGACCTGCCGGATGGCGCCGTCGCGCAGGACGACGATGCGATCAGCCAGCGACAGCGCCTCTTCCTGGTCGTGGGTGACGTAGATGGTGGTGGAGCCGAGAGACTGGTGGATGCGGCGGATTTCCTGGCGCATCTCCAGCCGCAGCTTGGCGTCGAGGTTGGACAGCGGTTCGTCCATCAGCACCAGCGGCGGCTCGACCACGATGGCGCGGGCGATGGCGACGCGCTGCTGCTGGCCGCCCGACAGTTGGCCCGGCAGCTTTTCCGCCTGCGATTCCAGCCGCACCGCCGCCAGGGCGGCGTCGACGCGCTTTTCCAGTTCCGGCTTCGGCACGCCGCGCATGCGCAGGCCGAAACCGATGTTCTTGCGCACGGTCATGTGCGGGAACAGGGCGTAATTCTGGAAGACCATGCCGAAGCCGCGCTCTTCCGGACGCAGCACGTCGACCCGCCGGTCGTCCAGCATGATGCGCCCGCCGCTGACCGGCAGCAGGCCAGCGATGCAGTTCAGCGCGGTTGTTTTGCCGCATCCCGACGGGCCGAGCAGGGCGATGAACTCGCCCCGCTCGATGGTGAGGTCCAGCCCTTTCAGCGCCGTGAAGGCGTCGAACTCCCGCCTCACTCCCTGAAGGTGCAGTTGCTTGAAGGTGGTGGCTCCGACGGTCATTCCGGGGTCCTGTGGCTGGATGGGGCGCTGTCTTCGGAGGGTCCCGTCGCCCGGTGCCGGGCGGAGGGACCTTCCGTTTCACGTCGTCGGCGGGTGCGCGGTCACTTGCCCGTTACTTGCCCTTGCGCGCGCCGATCTCCTCGTCCCAGCGGCGGAAGGCCTGCACCAGCTTGTCGGCGGCGAGCGGCAGTTCGATGGGGTGGTCGGCGATCAGCTTGTCGTAAGTCGGGCGCCCGAACTCGGCGATGGCATCCTGGCTCTCCTTCGGCGCCATGGCGAGCGTCACGCCCTTCACCGCCGGGCCCGGATAGAAATAGCCCTCGTCATAGGTGTAGGCCTGCTGCGCCGGGGTCAGCAGATGGTTCATCAGGTCCAGGAGGACGGCGAGCTTTTCCGCCGACACGCCCTTGGGGATGCACATGTAATGGGCGTCGGCGACCCAGCGGAAATTCTCCACCGCGAAGACCTCGGCCGACTTCGGCACCACGCCGAGCACCCGCGGATTGATGTCCCAGCCGGTGGTCGACACGATGATGTCGAGCGACCCTTCGCCTAGCGCCTTCATGGTCGGCGTGGTGCCGCCCGGATAGGCCTCGATGGTCTCGCCCAGTTCGCGCAGGTAAGCCCAGGTCTTTTCCCAGCCATTGACGGGATCCTTGGGATCCTTGTCGCCCAGGATGTAGGGCAGTCCCATCAGGAAGGTGCGCCCGGGACCGGAGTTGGCCGGGCGGGCATAGGCGAAGCGCTTCGGATTGGCCTTCGCCCAGGCCAGCAGTTCCGCCGCCGTCTTCGGCACCTGCTTCACCCGTTCCGGCGCATATTCGAACAGCGGTCCGGAGGGGTAGTAGGTGACGACCACGCCCTGGCCTTCGGCGAGACCCTGCATGCGGGCGGCAGGCTCCAGATAGATGTCGGACAGTTTCGGCAGGTCGCCGGCGCGGTCCGGCAGCAGATTGACCCACAGCTTCTGGTCGATGCCGGCGGACAGCACGTCGGTGCCGGTCAGCACCAGATCGATGTCGACCCGGTTGGCGTCCTGCTGCGCCTTCAGCTTGCCGGGGAGTTCCGGCGCCGGCGCCTTGGAGAAGACGATGCGCGAAGCCCAGTCGGGCTTGGCCTTGCGGTAATTCTCGATGGCCTTCTGGGTCAGCGCCAGATTGCCGGCGACGTCCACCACATTCAGCGTGACCGGGCTCGCCGGCTTCGGCAGGGCCGCGAACACCGGCCGGCCGGTCGTCAGAAGCCCGGCGGTCCCGGCGGACGCCGCGAGGAAGCAGCGTCGTGAAATCCCGTGGTCGATCATAGGTTTCCTCCCGTTTCTACGTATTTTCAAATTGCGGTGGTTCGAGCTGCGGCGGACATACTGAAGCGGCCGGGAAGCCATGGCGGTTTGCCTGACGGGACCGGTCGGAAAACAGGATCGCGGAAGATGCGGATAATTTGTTCCTAGTCCAAATGCTAGTATGGTAGTGCCGGCTCCGCAAGCGGAAACTCGTATGGTAGTAGCTTGTCGTGTTGGATGCGGTGGGGAAGAGCGCAAGTCCCGTCCGATGGCCGTTGAGTGCCGCCGCCTCCCGCAATGGACCGTCGCCACAATGTCAAGCTGTGGAAACGATTGCGCATTGGCGTATGAGCGCTCCAAATTCATCTGCCGGTGTGCTATGGCTTGATGCCGGTCGAGTTCCTGTATCGCTTCGATGACAGCGTCTAAATTCTAGAAGGTTTATCTGGTGAAGCTATACAGAAAAGATAAAATTATAATTTGGATATATCCGTCAAAATATTAATGAAGTAAGAGAAGATTTGAGATTTTGATTTCCGGTTTTGTCAAAAATCAAGGCGATTGTTTATGCCGCGATAGAGCTTGTATCTTTCTGTGCGCTTCCCATTCCATTGGTGGTGCAGATCGGATCTTGATGATTTGGATGTGAATAAATGACAACGATTCCGAAAATATTTAAAGAAAAAATAGATGGTTCTCTTGGAAAATTGAAGGTCATTTTTGAAAGAAAAGAACCAAAAATTCTTTTATTCACGGAGAATGATTTTTTATTTCCTAAAGATTTTGATAAAGATTTTTGCGACTCTTATTACAAGGTAGAAATTTCATCTAATCAATCAATTTCCGATGATCAAAATTTTGATTTTGATATCGTAATTCTGTGCAATCACCTAAAGAGCGAAGAAATACTCGCCTGGAAATTGCAAAGCATGCCGGGGCAGCCTTTTGTTGCCCTGTGGGCATGGGACAATCATCATGAGCCCGCCCTCAACAGCCGGGCGGCTATGATCGCCGATGCGGTGTTTCCCGCCCATTGGTTCGCACATGAAGACATGGCAAATGCAGCCACCCTCATAGCGCCGCACCTTCCGCTTTGCGTAACGCAGTGGAGCAGCGTCTTCCTGGCGTCGATGGAGGAGAGCATCGTTGCTGCCGGGCGATGCGACAAATTATATGGCGGTTTCTTCAACCATGCGGACGCAAAAGAAAGGAACGGCTTGATCGCGTCGTATTGGGAACGATATCCCAATGAGCATGTATTCACTCTCGGACTCGATAAAAGGCCAGCGTATTTTTCATTCAGCCAAGAGCAAAGATTGCTCGATTGGTCCTCCTACAAGGTCAGTGTGATTCTTCCCTTGAGAAACGACATTTCGCAGCGGCTGTTCGATGCTCTGGCATGTGGTCTGATTCCCATCGTTCCGCCTGAGTTTCCCGATCTTGATCTGGTGATTTCACGACACGATCAGCACTCCTTGCCGATCGTCCGGATGGAAAGCTATTCCGTCGAAGGCATTGCGGATGCCCATACCCGTGCATTGAAGCTGTTCGATCGGGACGGCAAACAAGGTGTGGTGCGCAGGCATCGGTTCGCCCGCGACAATCACGGATTGCGCAACAGAATAGATCGATTGGTCAGCCTGTTCCGCCAGGGCACGGCGTTTTCAAAAGTTCAAATCAGCTTCGAGAATGGAATTCACATATACTTGAAATGAATTTGGGAAGACCATACCAAAATTGACATGATTCTTGGCAGTATGATTGGCGGCATAGTGTTAATGTACAATCTTCGACTCGAAGAGTATGTAATTGCTACGCCGTCATGATTCTAGGAAAACTCCCACACGAGGCGATGGCCTTTCCATGATCATTCTCCTGACGACCCCGGAACACCAATACACGCTTCGCAGCATTGCCGAAGGCCAGTTCGGCGTGCCGGTTCCGGACATCAGGAGCCTGACTTACGATCAGGTTCTTGCGGCATCCACGTTGCCGAGAGCCACCTATGTTTTCGCGGATCTCGAGCGGCTTTCGACATCCCGCCTGAGACGGGCCGCCGGCCTGTACCGGAAATTGCGAGATCTTGGGGTGCGCTGCTTGAACGATCCGGCCCGCGCGATGAGCCGCGTGGAACTCCTGACCAATCTCAGCGAGAAAACCGGCAATCCCATCGAGGTCAATCGGGCGGACATGCGTCCCAGGCCATCGCGTTTTCCCGTCTTCCTGCGCCTTGAAGACGAGCATGAGATGCCGTCGGACGCACTCTATTACAGCCAAGGCGAACTCGACGAGGCTCTTGCCGCCCAACGCCGGGATGGAGTGCCTTTGCGCGGCCTTCTCGTCCTGGAAAAGGTCGATGCGACGTACAATGACACCCTGTGGGCCAAATGGGGCAGTTGGCGGATCGGGGACCGGATCGTCGTGGAGCATATTGCCGTCGAAGACCGGTGGATGGTCAAGTATGGCCGGCACGACTGTCTTACGGAAGACATCGTCTCCGACGAGTTCGACGCCGTATCGACCAATCGGTTCGAACCTTTGCTCAAGCCGGCGTTCGAGACCGCCGGGATCGAGTATGGTCGCGCGGACCATGCCGCCACACCGGATGGAGCGGTGGTGTTCGAGATCAACACCAACCCGTTTCTCGGCAACTATGTGCCGGACCCTTGGTTGAAACGTCGTGACACTCAGATGCTGGCGAGACAGCGCTGGAGCGAGGCGATGCAAGCGATCGACACGCCGTGCTGACTGCCGGCTGAGGAGGCTTCCATGATGGACGGACATTGCGGGGCCATGGCTTGCCATGGCCCCGCAACCTCAACCTGCAATGGCAAGTCTTGGCAGGTCAGAGGACTGCATTATCAAGAAAAGAACGGCGAAGGGGGCGGCGGCGGCGGGGGCGGACCAAGAGGCAGATCGGTTTCGATGGAGAAGGACATGCTTTCCATTCCTAAGTTATAGGGTCATTTCAAACGAAGGCTGAGCAGGAACATCCTTCGAGACAATGATAATCATTGCTCCAGACGTTCCCGTCAAGATTGTGTCTTGTGGATTGGACGGAAATTTGTGGCGGCGCTCTCGTCACGCAGGCATGTCCCAATCCGCAACGTCCGGCTTTACCGGATGATAGATCATGCTGCTCCGGCCGAAGCCGCTTGGGTCCTCGGCAAAATAGCGCGGCCAGGAGGGGCGCCATATCAGGGTGCCCGGTTGGAGGCATTCGTCCTGCGGGGTGTTCTCGTAATTGGTTCCGCGCCGGGCAGGCGGACAGAGCGGACCCTGCCCGCCGATGTCTTCGACGGTGAAACCACCGGCGAGCGCGACGGTCGGCAGGGTGAACTCGTAATGGCCGCGCCAGCCGGCTAAGGACATGATCAGCCCATAGGTCCGCGCGAAATGGCGGGACAGGCGCATGATCGGGTGAAACGCCCGGTGGGCGAGGTCGGGGCTGACCGACGCCGGCATCGCTGCTGACTGCCAATAGTACCAATCGCGACTTGCGGCGAGCGGCTGGACGGTCGTCGTCAGAAGATCGGACGCGTTCCGGCTGAACTGGTCGAAAAGCTGCATCCAGTCGCCGGAATAATCGACGTCGTATTCGACGATCCAGACGAAATCGGCGTCGAGCGAGAGGACGCAGGGAATGATCGCCACATCCAGGTAGCCCCGTTGAACGCCGCCATGCGCAGCCATCTCCCGATAACGGGCCGGCATGCAGGACTCAGGCCGCCGATAGGCGAAATCGACTTGCGGTTCCGCCCGGTTGTCCGGATTGAACAGGAAATGCCAGTCGATCATGTGCCCGGTCTGATCGACGAGGCGCCGGAAATGCCGCTCGATCCGTTCGGAACGGACATGACAGACGAACAACCCGGCGACCTTGAAGGGAGGAACGGGCTTCATCGCTTACCTTGGCTCTCCGGTCTGTGAATCGGCGGAATCCCGCCAGCTCATAGTACGGGTCGGACGCCGGCCATTGGAAGGAAATCATGGGCTTGGCGCCGGCACACCGCCCAATCGAGCCGCGTCCCCAGGCAGGGGAGAGAGGTGGAGCGGACATGGGATATGCGACGTCGCATTTCTCAGCGCTGCGACTTATGGAAATTATCTCGCACCAGTACACGGACGGTTGAAACTTCCGACAGAATCGGCATGCTGTCGCCGATGGTCTGACCACTTCGCGTGCAGGGGGTGCCTCCTGCACGAAAAATGATCATCCTCGTTCGCGCATCGACCCGTATCCGTCCATCCTCGACCAGGAAACCGTCGCCCATGTCCGCCATCCTGCTGCAGGAAAGTTCTGAGACGAAGGACCAGCCGCTCCGCGAAGACATCCGCCTGCTGGGGCGCATCCTGGGCGACACCGTCCGCAGCCAGGAAGGGGAGGCGGTGTTCGACATCGTCGAGCGCATCCGCCAGACCTCGATCCGCTTTCACCGTGAAGAGGACCAGGGCGCCCGCAAGGAGCTGGAGGCGATCCTGAACAGCCTGTCGCCGCCGCAGACGGCGCGGGTGGTGCGGGCCTACAGCTTCTTCTCGCATCTCGCCAACATCGCGGAGGATCAGCACCACATCCGCCGCACCCGCGCCCATGCGCTTGCCGGGTCGGCGCCGCGCGAAGGCACGATGGACCATGCGCTGGACGAGGCGGCGAAGGCCGGCATCACCACCCAGCAGCTGAAGGAGTTCTTCGACGGCGCGCTGGTCAGCCCGGTTCTGACCGCCCACCCGACCGAGGTGCAGCGCAAGAGCATCCTGACCGTGCAGATGCAGGTCGCCAAGCTGCTGGCCGAGCGCGACCATGGGCCGATGACGCCGGAGGAGGAGGACACCAACCTCGAATCGCTCCAGCGCGCCGTGCTGACCCTGTGGCAGACCGCGATCCTGCGCGCCACCAAGCTGGCGGTGACGGACGAGGTGGCCAACGGCCTGACCTTCTACGACTACACCTTCCTGCGCGAGATGCCGCGCTTCTACGCCCAGCTGGAAGACCATCTGCGCAAGACCGACCCGTCCTGGACGACGACGGAGCTGCCGTCCTTCCTGCGGATGGGCAGCTGGATCGGCGGCGACCGCGACGGCAATCCCTTCGTCACCGCCCCCGTGCTGCGCCAGGCGATGCGAATGCAGAGCACCCGCGCCCTGCAATTCTATCTGGACGAGCTGCACACGCTGGGGTCGGAGCTGTCGCTCAGCACCCGCGTCATCGACGTGTCGGAGCCGCTGCGCCAGCTGGCCGAGCGTTCGCCCGACCCGTCGCCGCACCGCAAGATGGAGCCCTACCGCCGCGCGATTTCCGGCATCTATGCGCGGGTCGCCGCGACGCTGCGGACGCTGGACGGTCTGGAGGCGCCACGCCACGCCGTGGGCGACGCACCGGCCTACCAGACCCCGGCGGAATTCCGCGCCGACCTCGACATCATCGACCGCTCGCTGACCGTCAACGGCTCGGCCGCACTGGCGAAGGGCCGGCTGCGTCACCTGCGCCGCGCCGTCGACCTGTTCGGCTTCCATCTCGCCAGCATCGACCTGCGCCAGAACTCCGACGTGCATGAGCGTTCGGTGGCGGAGCTGCTGTCCTTCGCCGACGCCGGCGTCGATTACACGGCGCTGTCGGAAGACGAGCGGATCGAGGTCCTGGTGCGCGAGCTGGACACCAACCGCCCGCTGGCCTCCAGCTACGCCGACTATTCCGAGGAAACCAGTTCCGAACTGGACATCCTGCGCACCGCCGCCGAAGCCCGCGTCCGCTTCGGCACCGATGCGGTGGTGAACTGCGTCATCTCCAAGACCGACGGCGTGTCGGACATCCTGGAGGTCGCCGTCCTGCTGAAGGAAGCCGGGCTGCTGCGGCCGAAGGACAAGGCGCTGGACCTGAACATCGCCCCGCTGTTCGAGACCATCGGCGACCTGCGCAACTGTGCCGCCACCATGGACCGGCTGCTGTCGATCCCGGCCTACCGGCGTTTCCTGGAAAGTCGCGGCAATCTGCAGGAGGTGATGCTCGGCTATTCGGACAGCAACAAGGACGGCGGGTTCCTCACCTCCGGCTGGGAGCTGTACAAGGCCGAGATCGCGCTGGTCGAGGTGTTCGCCAAGCATGGCGTGCGTCTGCGGCTGTTCCACGGCCGCGGCGGTTCGGTCGGCCGCGGCGGCGGCCCCAGCTATCAGGCGATCCTGGCCCAGCCGGCCGGCGCCGTGCAGGGCGCTATCCGCATCACCGAGCAGGGCGAGGTCATCGCCGGCAAATACTCCAACCCGGAGGTCGGCCGCCGCAACCTGGAAACGCTGGCCGCGGCGACGCTGGAAGCCACGCTGCTGCATCCGGAATCGGCCGCCCCCTGCACCGACCAGTTCCTCCAGACCATGGAGGAACTGTCGGAGCATGCCTTCAAGGCCTATCGCGGGCTGGTCTACGAGACCGAGGGCTTCGAGAAGTATTTCTGGGAATCGACGGTGATCGGCGAGATCGCCAACCTCAACATCGGCAGCCGCCCGGCCTCGCGTAAGAAATCGACCAGCATCGAGGATCTGCGCGCCATTCCCTGGGTGTTCAGCTGGGCGCAGTGCCGCCTGATGCTGCCGGGCTGGTACGGCTTCGGGTCGGCGGTGAAGGCCTATCTGGCCCAGCGTCCCGACGGGATGGAGCGGCTGCGCGCCATGCACCGCGATTGGGGCTTCTTCAGCACGCTGCTGTCCAACATGGACATGGTGCTGTCCAAGTCGAACATAGCCATCGCATCGCGCTATGCCGGGCTGGTGTCGGACCCGGCGCTGCGCGACGCCATCTTCACCCGCATCCGGGCGGAGTGGCAGGACAGCATCGACGCCCTGCTGGCGATCACCGAGCAATCGGCCCTGCTGGAGAAGAACCCGCTGCTGGCGCGGTCGATCCGCAACCGCTTCCCCTATCTGGACCCGCTGAACCACGTCCAGGTCGAGTTGCTGAAGCGTCACCGCACCAGCGACAGCGGCGAGCAGATCGCACGCGGCATCCATCTGACCATCAACGGCATTGCCGCCGGCCTGCGCAACAGCGGCTGATCTCCCTGCCGTTTACTTGCCGCAGCGCAGCGGCGGGCGACGTTCCGCCGCATGGTTGCCGACAAAAACGCCCTTCCTCCACCGCGAGGAAGGGCGTTTTATGTTTGCGGACGAACGGCTTGGTCCGTCTTGTCCTTTTCTTGTGCAATGCACGATCAACTCTTCGGCATCGCAAAACAAAGCTCGGTCGTTGGTGTTGAGGCCAAAATAAGTCACGACAGATCTGCCGAAAATCGCAGTTGATCGTCGATGAGTATTTTGATACCTCATGCCTCCCCGAGAGGAGAAATGGTATGACCACTCAGTCCCAGCAGCAGCAAATGGCCCAGCCGCATCAAGAGCGGGCCGCCACCGGCACCCAGGGCAACCGCAGCACCCAGGGCGGCGCCACCGACACCCATGAGGAATTCTGCGGCGGCGCCTGCGGTGCCGGTGCCGGCGCCGCGGTGATCTGGCGCCCGATCACGGTCGAGACCCGGCGCTGACCAGCGACGGTCTTCGCATGAGAAAAGCCCCTCTCCGCTGACGGGAGAGGGGCTTCTTTCTTTCGGTTCTGTTTTTGGTTTTCTGCGGCCCCAGCGGCCCGGTCAGCCCGCCCGCATGCGGTTGACCAGACTGTCGACCTGCGAGCCCAGCGAGCGCACCTCGTCCGCGACGGTGGAGGAGGCGGTCAGCACACGGGTCGCGGACTCGCCCGACTCCGCGGCGGCGCGGGCGACGCTGTCGATGTTGCGCCGGACATGCTGGGTGCCGTCCGCCGCCTCGCCGACATTGCGGGCGATCTCGCGGGTGGCCGCACTCTGCTGTTCGACCGCGGCGGCGACGGTGGCGGCGATTTCGTTGATCTCGCGGATGGTGCCGGCGATGGAGCGGATGGCGTCCACCGCGTCCTGGGTCACCGCCTGCATCGCCTGGATCTGGCTGGAGATCTCCTCCGTCGCCTTGCCGGTCTGGTTGGCGAGGCTCTTCACCTCGCTCGCCACCACGGCAAAGCCCTTGCCGGCTTCACCGGCGCGGGCCGCCTCGATGGTCGCGTTCAGCGCCAGAAGGTTGGTCTGGCTGGCGATGTCGTTGATCAGCTGCACCACCTCGCCGATCTTGTTGGCCGACTGCGACAGGCCCTCCACCGTGCGGTCGGTGCGCTCGGCCTCGGTCGCCGCCTTGCGGGCGATCTGGCTGGAGGCGTGAACCTGGCTGCCGATCTCCTGGATGGAGGCCGACAGCTCTTCGGTCGCGGCGGCGACCGCCTTGACGCTGCCTTCGGCCTGCTGGGACGTGCTGGCGGCGGTCGCCGCCTCGCCGGTGGTGGCCTCGGCGTTGCGGCTCATCCGCTGGGCCATGTCCTGCATCTCGCCGGCGGCGCGGGCGACGCGGTCCAGCACGCCGCGCACGCTGCTTTCGAAATTCTCGGCCATCTCGACCATGGCGCGGCGGCGCTCGCCGGCGGCACGGCCGCGTTCGGCCTCGGCCCGCGCATTGGCGGCATTCGCCTCGTTGGCGGTGTCGCGGAAGACCATCAGGGCGCGGGTCATGTCGCCGATCTCGTCCGAACCGGCGGTGGGGATCGGTGCGTTCAGGTTGCCGGCGGCAATCGCCCGCATGGCATCGGACAGCTGGCTGAGGCGCGCGACGATGTTGCGGCCGACCACGAACCAGGCCAGCGCCGCGGCACCGATCAGGCTGCCGACCGCGAACAGGATCAGCATCTTGCGCCCGGCCGACAGCGCGTCGGTGGCCCCGGCGGCGGCGGTGTCCGCCTCCTGCTTCATCGCGGCGATCTGGCCGTCGACCATGCCGGCGAACTGCCGGGCGATCTGGCGGTTCGCCGCCAGCACCTTCTCGTTCTCCGCAGCGGCGTCGAGTTCGGAGCGGCGCAGCTTGAACAGGCTGTTGTCGCCCTTGCCGAAGCCAGCCAGCAGTTCGGCACTCTTCACCAGCTTCGGCAGCCCGTCGTCACCGGCGGCCTGGAGCGCCTTCAACCGCTCCTCCATCGCCTTGGCGGCGGTGGTGAAGCGGGTTTCCAGCATGGCCAGCCGGTCGGCGCTGGGCGCCTGCGTCGCCTCGTTCAGCGCGCCGACGGTGGCGGCGGCGTAGGTCGACAGTTCCAGATATGTGCGGAAGCGCGCCAGACCGTCGCCCAGCAGATCCTGCATCGAGTCCCGGGTCTGCGAACGGATGTTGACGCTCGACAGCTTGATCTCGGCCTTCAGCCGCATCAGCGGCGATTCCATCTGGTCCAGCAGAGTGGCCTGCCGGCGGGCGGCATCGGCCAGGACCTCGGTCGTCTTCTGGCGGATGGCGTCGCGTTCGGCACTGCCGGCCGGCGATTCCAGCGCCTTGCGGCGCATGTCGAAGACGCCGTCGGCGCCGTCCCCCAGCAGGAAGAAGGCGTCCAGCCCGTCCGAGGTCTCCTTGCTCAGCCGGCTGCCGACCTGGGCGGTGGCGCTGACCATGCGGGCGGCCGCTTCCAGATAATTCTGCTGGAACTGGGTGACGGCGAAGGCGGTTTCGGCGCCACCGGCGCGCGTCAGCGCTTCCGATGCGAGCCCCAGGTCGCCGCGCACCTCGTACATGGTGATCAGCGAGCGGATGGCGTCGCCCAGCGAATTCATGTCGCGCTCGGTACTGCTGTCCAGCGTCTCGCCCTTGCCGCGCAGCGTGGCGCCGGCCCGCTCGGTCAGCGGAGCGAGGTTGGCGAGGAAGGCGTCGTAGGACTTGGCCAGATCGACCGCCATCGTCTCGCGCGTGCCGCGGACGGACAGGCGCAGGTTGGCGGCGGCGTTGCCGCGTTCCAGCGTCGCGATCAGCCCCTGGGTCTTGGCGCGCAGGTCGCCGATCCGCGGATCGCCGGCCCGGTGGCTCGCCAGTTCCTCCACCAGGGCGCCCAGCGCCTTGCCGTTGCCCATGATCTCGCCATAGACGCGCTCGCGCTCGCTCTGGCTTTCGGCGGCGGCAAGCACCGGAGCGGCGGCGGCGATGCCGCTGCTCTCACCGGACAGGCGCTTCGCCAGCTCCATCTCCGGCAGGCCGGTGCCGACGATCTGCGTCAGTGGCTGTTCCACCGCCGAGAAGGAGGTCAGCCCGACCATGCTGGCGGCGACAGTCATGCCGGCCATGCCGGCGAAGGCGAGCAGAAGCTTGCCGCGCACGCCCAGCCTGCGGCCGCCTGCGGCACCGGTTGGGCGGTGGGGCATCGAGGTGTCGTCGCGCGCGTTCATCGTCATATGCGTCTTGCTCCCCGGAAAGTGCGTCCGCTCTGGGCTTTTTGCCCGTTTTGTTCGTTGCTGCCGGCTGCAAACCGCTCCCCCGCTCCCAGGGACTGTTCCGATCCACACTGTTTGGCCGGCCAACCATACCGCAGTGTGGTTGACAGATCCTTACGTGGGAACTCTCATTTTCTGCCTTCACCGGTCATAATCCAATCGTCACACCCTGTTCGGATGGTGATTTCGGCGTGCGTCATTATGACCATCCGCAGCCCACGAACGTTGTAGGGCCTCTTCCCGTTCCCAGCCGCATGATAGTCTCAGGCTGGAAGTCATCGATGATGGGGAGAGGCATGCGGGTCTGGCAGTCGGCGTTTGCACCTCCCGGGGCGGAGCTTCCTCCGCAGTCCGCCGATCTCGTCTTGGTTTTCGGTTCCGTCGACATCTTCGACAGTCCAGGTTTCGCCAGCCGACTGACTGCCGCCTACCCCGGCGCGATAACGGTGGGATGCAGCACGGCGGGTGAGATCGCCGGGGACAGCGTCCTCGACGGTTCCTGTGTCGCCACCGCCATCCGCTTCGGCAAGGGCACCGCCGTCACCGCCACGGAGGCGGGCATCGCATCCGCCGACGACAGCCAGCGCGCCGGCGAGGCGAGCGGGGAGGCGCCGACCGCCCGGCCGGACCCGCCGGGGGGGCTGCCGTTCGCTCGCGGCGTCTCTTATGGAGAGATCGGGCCAATGCGCGATCCAGTCGATCACCGGCTGCACAACCAGACGATGGCAGTCGCCTTGCTGACGAAACGCTGACCGCATGCATCGCCTTCTGCAAAGCCAGTTCAAGCGGGTGCTGGGCCTGCCGACCGCCGAGGCGACGGACTCCGTCCTGACGGAGTTGAAGGCGCTCGCCGGTACCGCCGGTCTGTCGGCGGAGGCGGCGCGGATGCTGGAGACGCTGCCGGCGCTGTTCGCCCGCATCGGCCAGAGGTATGAGCAGGCCGACCGCGACCTGACGCTCCGGGCTCGCAGTCTGCGGTTGAGTTCCGAGGAACTGGTCGACACCAACGAGCGCCTGCTGCGTGAGGCGGCGGCGCAGGCTCATGCCATCCGCCGGCTGCGCGGCATCGCCAACAGCCTGTTGCGGGCGGACAGCCTTCTCGAGATGCCGGATGCGGCCGACAGCAGCCCGGCCGACAGCCTGGAACAGCTGAGCCAACTGATGGCAGGGCTGGTGGAGGAACGCTCCGCCGCGCAACGGGCACTGGAACAGCAGAAATTCGCGCTCGACCAGCATGCCATCGTCAGCATCACCGACCACCGCGGCATCATCACCTACGCCAACGACAAATTCTGCCAGATCAGTGGTTTCCCCCGCGAAGAACTGCTGGGCCGGTCGCATCGCATCGTCAACTCCGGCCACCACCCCTCCGGCTTCTTCGCGGAGATGTGGCACACCGTCATGGACGGGCAGGTCTGGCACGGCGAGATCTGCAACCGCACCAAGGCGGGCGAGGAATACTGGGTCGCGGCGACCATCGTCCCGCAATTGGCCGCCGACGGCCAGCCACACCAGTACATCGCCATTCGCACCGACATCACCGAGCGCAAGCGGATGGAGGCGGAGCTTGAGGACAGCCGCCGCTTCCTGCAAAGCATCACCGACAGCATGGGCGAGGGCGTCTACTCGCTGGACCGCAACGGCTTCTGCACCTTCCTGAATCCGGAAGCCGAACGGTTGCTCGGCTGGTCGCTGGAGGAGCTGCGCGGCATTACCCTGCATGACGCCGTGCATTACAAGGACGGGCAGGGACGGCCGGTCGCCGGCAAGGACTGCACCGTCCTCAACAGCGTCCGGCGCGGCGAGATCCATCGCTCGGAAGTCGATCATTTCGTCCGGCGCGACGGCACGATCTTCCCCATCGCCATCACCGCGGTGCCGCTACGCGAGGATGGCCGCATCGTTGGCTCGGTCACCGTCTTCCAGGACATCACCGAGCGCCAGCGCATGCTGACCGCTTTGCAGGAAAGCGAGGAGCGGCTGACGGTGGCGCTGGACGCCTCCATCACCGGACTGTGGGACTGGAACCCGGTGACGGACCATGCCTATTTCTCCGACCTCTGGCTCGGTATGCTCGGCTATGCGCCCGGCGAACTGCCGGGCAAGGGCGCCACTTGGTTGACGCTCTTGCACGAGGGCGACCGCGACCGCGTGCTGGCGACGCTGGAGGATCATGTGGCCGGCCGCACCCCGGTCTATGAGGCCGAGTTCCGCATGCGCCACAAATCGGGGGCCTGGGTCTGGATCCTGTCGGCCGGCAAGGTGACGGACCGCGACGACGACGGCCCGCCGACCCGCATCACCGGAATCCACAAGGATGTGACCGACCGCAAGCGGACCGAGGACGAGCTTGCCCGCGCCAAGGAGGAGGCCGACCGCGCCAACCGGCAGAAGAGCGATTTCCTGGCCAACATGAGCCACGAGATCCGCACGCCGATGAACGCGGTGATCGGCCTCAGCCACCTGATGATGAAGACGGAGCTGACGCCGCGCCAGCGCGATTACCTCGACAAGATACACGCTTCCTCGCGCGGCCTGCTCGGCATCATCAACGACATCCTCGACTTCTCGAAGGTCGAGGCCGGTAAGCTGACGATCGAGACGATCCCCTTCCACCTCGGCGACGTGTTGCAGGAGGTGGCGACCGTCGTCCTGCCCAAGGTGCGGGAAAAGGGGCTGGAACTGATCGTCGACCTGCATGGCGGCGTGCCGGGCACGCTGGTCGGCGACCCGCTGCGGCTGGGGCAGGTCATCCTGAACCTCGTCTCCAACGCCGTGAAATTCACCGAACGGGGCGAGGTGGCGGTGACGGTCGGCGGGCACATCGGCACCGCCGACGATTACCGGCTCGAGGTGGAGGTCTGCGACACCGGCATCGGCATGTCGCCAGAACAGGCCGCTACCCTGTTCCGCCCCTTCACCCAGGCCGACAGCTCCACGACACGGCGTTTTGGCGGCACCGGGCTCGGGCTGGCGATCTGCCGGCAACTGGTGGAACTGATGGGCGGCACCGTGTCGGTCGAAAGCCGGCCGGGCGAGGGCAGCATCTTCCGCTTCTCCATCCGCTGCCGGATCGCGGCCGGCGACACTACTGACGACCGGCTGCCGTGCGACCTGATGGACCGCCGCGTGCTGGTGGTCGACGACAGCGACGCCGTGCGCTCAATTCTGACCGACATGCTGCAACGCTTCGGCCTGACCGTCAAATCGGTCGGCGACGGCTTGGCGGCGTTACGCCGGGTTGAAGAGGGGCAGGCCGGCATCGGGCCGCCGGTGGAGCTGGTGGTGCTGGACTGGCGCATGCCGGAACTGGACGGGGTAGAGACGCTGCGCCGCCTGCGCGCGTTGCCGGGTGCCCAGCCGCCTGTGGTGATGACCACCGCCTACGGCGCCGACGGGGTGCAGGCGGCGCTGGACTGCGCGCTGGAGAACAATGGCGCGGCCGGTCCCGACTGGCCGGTCACCGCCGTGCTGGAAAAGCCGGTGACGCCGTCCGCCATGTTCGATTCGGTGATGATGGCCTTGGGCGGGGCTGCGGCCCGGCCCGCCGAGTCCGCGCGCCGCATGCATGATCCGGCCCAATCGACGGAGCTGTCGGCGCTGGTCGGCCGCAGCGTGCTGCTGGTGGAGGACAATCTGGTCAACCAGCAGGTCGCCTGTGGCTTGCTGGAACTGGTCGGCATCGAAGCCACCGTCGTCGGCAGCGGCGAGGAGGCTCTGCAATGCCTGCGCGAGGTGAAGTTCGACCTCGTGCTGATGGATGTGCAGATGCCGGGCCTCGATGGCTACGAGACGACGCGGCTGATCCGGCGGAAGCTGGAGCTGTCGAGCCTACCCATCGTCGCCATGACCGCCCACGCCATGGCCGGCGACCGCGAGCGCTGCCTCAATTCCGGCATGAACGACCATGTCTCCAAGCCGATCGACCCGGAGACGCTCTATGCCGCACTCGCCCGTTGGCTGAAGCCGGTGCGCGACTCGGCGGCGGCGCGGCGGCGGCGGCCACCGGGAATGTCGCGATGACGGCGGTCTCCGCGGTATCGGCCGCCCAGGCGCTGCCGGACAGCCTGCCGGCGCTCGACCTCACGGTCGCCCGGCGCAATGTGAACGGCAACCTCGCCCTGCTGCGCCGGATCCTGATCGATTTCGCCGCCACCCACGAAGGGGAGGCGGTGCGTCTGTCCACCGCCGTTTGCGAGGAGCGTTGGAAGGACGTGCTGCGGCTGTCCCACACCTTGAAGGGCACCGCGGCCACCATCGGCGCCATGGAGCTGTCCGGTCTGGCCGGCCGGGTGGAAGCCGGCGCGATGACGGTGCCGCCGGCCATCGAGGACGGCCTGCTCGACCGGCTTGCCGACGCCCTTGCGCGGGTGGTGGAGGAAATCGGCACCCTCGGCCGGCCGGTTGCGGACATCACCACGATGCCCGAACCGCCGGCGCCGGCCGGCCTTCCGCGTGACATGCTGTGCGCGGCGCAATCGCTGTCCGACCGGCTGGGCGGCCTGCTGATCGCCGGAGATCCGGAAGCGAGCGATCTGGCCGATGCGCTTGCCCGCCTGCTGGCCGGCAGCCCGGTGACGGCCCTGGCCGAGCGGGTGAAGCGCCATGCCGGCGCCTTCGATTTCGATGACGCCTCCACTGCCCTGACCGAACTGCTCGACCGCCTACGCGATTTGAGAGAGACTGCGACATGAGCCTGCCGCACCCGGTTGGACAGCCGAACGGCGACAAGCCGCGCATCCTGATCGTCGACGACGAGCCGATCAACCTGAAGGTCATGGCCGATCTGTTGCGCGATAGCTACGGGCTGATCGTGGCGAAGGACGGCCCGCAGGCGCTTGCCCGTCTGGCCGGCGACCCGCTGCCCGACTTGATCCTGCTGGACGTGATGATGCCGGGCATGGACGGGGTCGAGGTTTGCCGGAGGCTGAAGGGCGACGCCCGCACCCGCGGCGTGCCGGTGATCTTCATCACCGCCATGGGGCAGGTCCATGACGAGACCCGCGGGTTCGAGGTGGGTGCGGTCGATTACATCACCAAGCCGATCTCCCCGCCGGTAATGCTGGCGCGCGTTCGCACCCACATCGCCCTGCGCGAGGCGCAACGCGCGCTCGCCGACCAGAACCGGCAGTTGGAGGACCGGGTGGCAGAGAGGACGCGCGACCTGCTGCGCGCCCAGGACGCCACCATCCGCGCCATGGCTTCTCTGGCGGAAACCCGCGACAACGAAACCGGCAACCACATCCGCCGGACCCAGAACTATGTTTTGGCGCTCGCCCTCCATCTCAGCCGCGACCCGCGCTATGCCGGCCAGCTGGACGAGGAAACCATCGAGCTGCTCTACAAATCGGCGCCGCTGCACGATGTCGGCAAGGTCGGCATCCCGGACTCGATCCTGCTGAAGCCGGGCAAGCTCAGCGACGACGAGTTCGAGGTGATGAAGACCCATGCGGCCCTGGGGCACGACGCCATTTTCGCCGCCGAAGGGCAGGCTGAACCCGCAATTGCCGGCGGAAACTCGTTCCTGCGCATCGCCCGCGAGATCGCCCACGGCCATCACGAGCGCTGGGACGGCACCGGCTATCCCCAGGGACTGGCCGGGGAGGCGATCCCGCTGTCGGCCCGCCTGATGGCGGTCGCCGACGTGTACGATGCGCTGATCAGCCGCCGCTGCTACAAGCCGCCCTTCCCACACGAACAGGCGGCCTCCATCATCCGCGAAGGCAGCGGCAGCCATTTCGATCCCGCTGTCGTCGTCGCCTTCAACGCCCTGGAGGACGAGTTCACGGACATCGCCAACCGCTATAAAGACGAGGAGTGAGGTTCGGGCGCTATATGGCCCCCATCCTCAAAACAGCTCGATCTCGACGTCGCGCCGGCCAATCACCGCAGCCTCCTGGCCGTCCAAGTCCAGAATGCGGATCGGATCCCCGTCGCAATCGTCCGACATCGCCTGGGCGATCTCAAGCAGTTTAATCGGCAGCCGCATACGGCCATTCGGCAACCGGTCGGCGCGGCAGGGGGCGATGGTGACGGTGATGGCCATGGAGGGTGTTTCCGTTTGAACTGAACCGCGACCAAGGGAGCAAGGCTCATACCAAGGTAGGACAGTAAAGCTCTCGATCAGGGAAAGACTTATGCGCGCGAAAGACTGTAGCGCCACGCGGCCGTGATCGGCCCCCTCCACCCCGTCACGGAGCGCGCGCCTGTTAACCATGGCTCGGATCGTCAGGAGGATTCCATTCCTCGACGCTGCATTCTGCGACGCAACAGGCAATCGCAGACTGCAAAATCGCGAGCCGGACCGAACCTGCCCGTAACCATAGGCTCAGACCCAGAAATCGTCCCCGCCGCTGCCGCCATCGTCGAAGGACGGATCGTCGTACGATGCATCGTCGGCCGGCGGCGGATCGGGCGCATAGGCGGCGTCCTGCGCCGTGTCGCCGCCCGCATCGCTTTGCGGGCCCTGGTCGTCACCGTAATAGTTGTTGGTGATCACCGTCTCGTTGATCGTTTCGCCGGCCATGGGCTGGGCCATCGCCGTGCCGAAGGGGCCGGGAGAGTGGTGCAGCAGGGAGGAAATGGCGCTCGCCGCCAGCATGCCGCCGGCCACGCCCGCCGCGGTCTGCGCCGCACCGGCGAAGAATCCGCCGCCGCGCGGGGCCATGCCCGGCTGCGGGAAAGGGGAGGGGCTGTATTGCTGCTGCGGATAGGCGGCACCCGGCGCCGCACCCCAGGGGCTGCGCCCGGCGGCCGGCTGCTGCGGCTGCCCTTGGGGTGCCTGCGGATAGGAGGGGGCAGGGGGAGGTTCGGCCCCGCGGCCCCACGGGCTGCGTCCGATGCCGAGCGCATTGGACAGGAAGCTGCCGCCGGACTGGGCCGGCTGGGCCGGACGCTCGCGCAGCTGGCGCTCCAGTCCTTCGATCCGGGTCTGTGCCGCGGTCAGCGCCTGCTGCTGGACCAGGACGGTCTGCGCCATGTAATAGGACGACAGCGGCTGGTCCTGCACCGACCGGCGGATGAAGTCCTCCGCTTCGGCGTCGCGCGGCTGGGAGGTCTGCTGGGACTCCACCTCGCGCAGGCGACGGAACAGGTCGGACAGAAGCGTGCGTTCTTCGGGGGTCATCGACGTCTCCTAAGACATGGCGCCCATCGCAAGGGGACGCCGCCCCTACATGTGGAGTGGCCATCCCCCGCAGGACAAGTCCCTTGTGAGGTGTCCCTGCCCAGAGAGACTGTCCCGCCCCACAACACCGCACCGGTCAGTTAATTTCGCGTCTTAAGCAATATTGCGCAAAAATCCCAACGACTTGCCAGAGGTTCCGAACTTGGGTCATTGGATGGTGGGTTGTCGGGCTGACCATTGTGGGAAGTGGGCAGCTATATCGGCTATGGCGTCGCGGGATTAACATATGACATTGACGGGGGTGCCTTTTTTCCCATCGATAGGCCACATTTGTGATGCGACCGCCCGGCGGCGCCGGTTGAGAAGCCGAGACCAAGATGAACAGGCGCCGAGCGATGGTGGAACTGACCGACCTGGAGCGCGATGCGCTGACCGAGTTGGTGAATATGGGGGTCGGCCGCGCCGCCACCCATCTCAGCCGCATGGTCAACGACCAGGTTCTGCTGTCCGTGCCGACCGTGGACATCGTCAGCCGGCAGGAGGCTTCTGATTTCCTGTCTGCGCGCGAGCGCAGCGGGCTGGTGGCGGTGGAGCAGCAGTTCCAGGGCTCCTTCGACGGCCGCGCCATGCTGATCTTTCCGGAGGCCAACAGCCTGGAACTGGCCCGCGCGGTCCTGGGCGGCGACCTGACCTTGGCGGAAATCGTCGATCTGGAGCAGGACGCCCTGGCGGAGATCGGCAACATCATCCTGAACGGTTGCCTGGTGATCGTCGCCAACGCGCTGAAGGACCGGCTGAGCATCTCGCTGCCGGCAGTGTTGCGCGGCGACGGCGCCAACATCCTCAAGGACAAGGTCGGCGGCGGCGGCGATGAGCTGGTGCTGTTCCTCTACATCGATTTCACCATCCGCAGCCGCAGCATCCGCGGCTACATCGCCCTGCTGATGGGGGTTTCGTCCCTGCAGTCTCTGAAGCAACTGATCCACGCCTTCATCGAAGGCATCGCCACCGAAGAACCCACATCCGCTGGAACGTCGTCTCATGGCTCCCAGATTGCCTGAACAACCCACCTGGGCACTGGATGTCCTCGGCGCGCTGGATGCCGGCATCCTGCTTCTGGACCGCCATTGCCGCGTTCTCTACTGGAACGGCTGGATGGAGCAGGCCTCCACCCTGACGGCCAGGGAGATCCTCGGGCACGACCTGTTCGACGCCCTGCCCAACCTGCGGGAATCGCGCCTGCATATCGCCGTGCGCGACACGCTGGCCACCGGCGCGCCCGGCGTCCTGTCGCACACGCTGAACCCGATGCTGTTCCCGCTCCGCTTGCCGGACGGGCGGCGGATGGTCCACAATGTGGTGATCCGTCCGCTGCCGTCGCACGCACCCTCGCCTCATTCGCAATCCGCGGGCAACGAGGCGCGCTGCCTGATCCAGGTGACCGATGTCACCGCGTCGGTGAACCGCGAACGGGTGCTGCGCGAACAGCGCGACGCGCGCTATCGCGCCATCGTCGACACTGCCCCCGACGCCATCATCACCACCGACACCCGCGGCATGGTGCAGTGGATGAACGGCACCGCCACGCGTCAGTTCGACTATCGCCCTGACGAGCTGATCGGACGGAGCGTCGCCGTGCTGCTGGGCGAGGATGCTCCCGACTGGATCGCCATGGCGGAGGGCAGCGGGCCGGGTGCCGCCGGTATGGATAGCGCAGCCCAGCCGGTGGAGCTGTCCGGCCGGCGCCGCGACGGCAGCCACATCGACCTGGAACTGTCGATGGCGCGCTGGGAATCGGAAGGGCGCAGCTTCATCACCGGCATCCTGCGCGACATCACCGAACGCCGCCGCACCCGGGAAGAGCTGCGGACCAGCGCGCTTGCCATGCGCCAGCTCGCCGAGCAGACCAAGGCGACGCTGGACGCGTTGCCGGCCTTCATCGCGGTGCTCGACCGCTCCGGCCACATCGTCTCGGTCAACCGGGCCTGGGCCGAAGCCGGGCCGGAGACGACCTTCCTCGGCCAGGGCTGCATCGTCGGCGACAATTATATCGACCATTGCGGTCGGGGCGAGACCGCCGACCCGCGCGCCGACACCGTGATGGACGGCCTGCGCAGGCTGCTGAGCGAAGGCGGGCCGCCGGTATCGGCGGAATATGTCACCAACAACCAGCACTGGTTCCGCTGCCTCGCCGCCCCGATGCCGGCGGGCCCCTTCGGCGGCACCGTGCTGATGCACATCGACGTGACGGAGATCAAGTCGATGGAGGCGGCGCTGCGCAAGCTGGTCGGCCAGAAATCGACCCTGCTGCGCGAGGTCAACCACCGCGTCAAGAACAGCCTGCAACTGGTGTCCAGCCTGCTGACCCTGCAGACGCTGAGCCTGCCCGACGAGGGGGCGCGGGTGCATTTCCAGGATGCCCGCAGCCGCATCGAGGCGATTGCCCGCGTCCACAACCGGCTCTATCAGGCCGACCAGTTCCAGACCATCGAGTTCGGCACCTACCTGAACGAGCTGTGCGAGGATCTGGCGCGCGCATCCGGCGGCGACAGCATGTGCGACATCGTCGTGCGGTCGGATGTGATCGACCTGCCGATCGACCATGCCGCCCCGCTCGGCCTGATCGCCAACGAACTGATCACCAACGCGGTCAAGCATCGCGGCAACGGTGCGGCACGGGTGACGGTCACCTTCCGGCGCGAAGGCGAAACACTTGGCCTGACCGTTTCGGATCGCGGTCCCGGCCTGCCGTCGAACTTCGACATCCGCAAGAGCCGCAGCCTGGGCATGCGCCTGATCTCCAGCCTCGCCGGCCAGATCCGGGCCAGCGTCGACATCGACACTACCACGCAGGGAACCACCTTCTGCATCGAGTTTCCGGTGCCGGACGAGGTGCCACTGCTGGAGACCTCCTCGCCAGAGGAGATCTCGGGATGAAGATCCTGCTGGTTGAAGACGAGGTGCTGATCGCGCTCGAACAGCAGCTCTATCTGGAGAATGTCGGCCACACCGTCATCGGCCCGGCAGTCACTGCCGTGGAAGCGATGGAAATCGCCGCGGACGACAAGCCGGATCTTGCCCTGGTCGACGTACATCTGGGCATGGGCACCAACGGCATCGACGCCGCACGGGGACTGAGCAGGCTGGGTGTGCCCTGCCTGTTCATCACCTCCTTCCGCGACGAGTTGAAGAAGGACGGCCCGCTGACCGGCATCGGCTGCCTGCCCAAGCCCTTCACCGAAAGCGGCCTGCTCGCCGCCGTCGACGTCGCCCGCGCCATCCTGGCAGGGGAGACGCCGCGCAACGTGCCACAGACGATGGAACTGTTCGTGTGAGGGGACGGTCGGAGCCCGTCCGGTGCCCGTAGAGGCGCCGGGCAGACTCTAGCCCCCGATCCGCCGGACCGGCTCCGGCGCGGATTGCTGTTCGAACAGGCGGCGATAGAGCCCGCCCGGCCGGTGGAGCAGGGCGGCATGGCTGCCTTCCTCCACAACACGGCCCTGGTTGAAGACCAGGATGCGGTCCAGCGTGCGCACGGTGGACAGGCGGTGGGCGATGATGATGGCGGTGCGGCCTTGCATCAGCCGCTCGATGGCCTCCTGATCAGCCCCTCCGATTCCGAATCCAGGCTTGAGGTCGCCTCGTCGAGAATCAGGATCGGCGCATCGGCCAGGAAGGCGCGGGCCAGCGCCACCCGCTGCCGCTCGCCGCCCGACAGCTTGACGCCGCGCTCGCCGACCAGCGTCGCATAGCCCTTCGGCAGGCGGACGATGAAGTCGTGGGCGTTGGCGAGCTTCGCCGCCCGCTCGATCTCCGCCATCGACGCGCCGGGGCGGCCGTAGGCGATGTTCTCCGCGAGCGTGCGGTGGAACAGGATCGGCTCCTGCGGGACGATGGCGATCTGGGAGCGCAGGGAGTGCTGCGTCGCCCCCGCCACCTCCTGCCCGTCGATCAGCACCCGGCCGTCGGTCACGTCATAGAGGCGCTGGATCAGCTTGACGAAGGTGGTCTTGCCCGACCCCGACGGCCCGACCAGCCCGACCCGCTCGCCCGCCCTGATGGTCAGCGACAGGTCGCGGTAGAGCGGCGTGGTGTGGCCGCCATACTGGAAGGTGACGCGGTCGAAGCGCACCTCGCCCGCCCGGATGCGGATCGGGGCGGCGTCCGGCCGGTCCTCCACCCCCAGCGGCTCGGCATGGATCGCCACCAGCTCCTCCATCTCATTGACGGAGCGCTGGAGGTGGTTGATGTGCATGCCGATGTCGCGCAGATAGCCATGCACGACGAAATAGGTGGTCAGCACATAGGCGACGTCGCCCGGCGTCGCCTGCCCGCGCCACCACAGCCACAGCGCGGTGGCGACCACCGCACTGCGGATCAGCAGCAGCACCACCAGCTGGACGGTGCTGTGGCGGGTGTGGCGGGTCCAGGTGCGGTGGGTGCGGCGGCTCCATTTGCCGACGACGCCGGCCAGCCGCTCGTCCTCGCGCGGTTCGGCGCCGAAGGCCTTGACCACGGCGTTGCAGCCGATGGCGTCGGCCAGCGTTCCGCCGAGCTTGGTATCCCAGGCGTTCGACAGCCGGGCGGCCGGCGCGATGTAGAGGGTGGAGAACAGCACCGTCATCGCGATGTAGATTGCGGTGCCGAGCGCGATGACCAGCCCCATTGCCGGCCAATGCAACCCCAGCGTCACCATGGTGCCGATCAGTACGACCAGCGACGGCCACAGCGCCAGCAGCAGCGTGTCGTCCAGCGTGTCGAGCGCCCACATGCCGCGGGTGATCTTGCGCACCACCGATCCGGCGAAGCTGTTGGCGTGCCAGTCGGTGGAGAAGCGCTGGATGCGGTGGAAACTGTCCTGGCCGACATCCGCCATGATGCGCAGGGTGAAGGGGATAACGCTGCTCCAGGCAATGTGACGCATCACCACCATGCCGACGCCGAGCGCCACCATGGCACCGAAGGCGGTCAGCGCCGCATGCAGCGCCGCGTCGCGGTCGCCCGGCAGCATGGTGAGGGCATCGACCAGCCGGCCGGCGAACAGCGGCATGAAGACGTCGGCCAGCGTCGACAGGGCAATGGCGCCGGCGATGCCGACGGCCAACGGGGTCTGGCGGCGCCAGTGACGGAAGGTGAAGGCCAGAACGCTGCGGATGGCGTTCGGGCGCGGGGTGCGTTTCGACTGTGCCATGGGAATCCAACCGGGGCAGGGGCCGGCCATACGGGCGGCGGCCCCGCCAAAGGAGCCATTGGGAAATGCAGCAATGAGCGCCCTCTCTCCCCCGGGGAGAGGGAGGGGACCCACGAAGTGGGGAGGGTGAGGGGGATGCGTGGCGGGACGTTGCGAGAATCCTCGCCACGCATCCCCCTCACCCTGACCCTCTCCCCAGGGGGGAGAGGGGAATAGGCCGTGTGCGCTTTAGCGTTACCGGCCCTTCAAATTGGTCTGGCGCGGCTTCATGCCGGACGGCTTGCCGCCAGCCCCGGCGGCCGGCTTCGCACCCGGCGCCTTGCCCACCGGCGGCACCACACGGCGGCCCTGGCCGGCCTGCTGGGTCAGGAAGGTCTTGCCCCCCTTCTCCCGCGGCTTGGCGGTGGCGCCGACCGGTTGCCAGCCCGGAATCAGATGCTCCTCGCCCGGGCCGATCAGGTCCTCGCGGCCCAAGCGCTTCAGCGCCTCGCGCAGGATCGGCCAGTTCTCCGGGTCGTGGTAGCGCAGGAAGGCCTTGTGCAGGCGGCGCTGCTTCAACCCCTTCGCCGACGAGACGATTTCCGATCCGACGCGGCGGACCGGGCGCAACGGGTTGCGCTCGCTGTGGTACATCGCGGTCGCCAGCGACATCGGCGAGGGCAGGAAGGTCTGCACCTGATCCGCCTTGAAACCGTTCCGCTTCAGCCACAAGGCGAGGTTCATCATGTCCTCGTCCGTGGTGCCGGGATGGGCGGCGATGAAGTAGGGGATCAGGTAGAGCTTCTTCCCGGCCTCCTTCGCGGCCTTGTCGAACATCCGCTTGAACTCGTCGTAGGCCCCCATGCCGGGCTTCATCATCTTGCCTAACGGCCCCGGTTCGGTGTGTTCCGGCGCGATCTTCAGGTAACCGCCGACATGGTGGGTCACCAGCTCCTTCACATATTCCGGATTGCGGACGGCGAGGTCGTAGCGCAGGCCCGACGCGATGTGGATTTCTTCACCCCTGGCACGGCGCGGGCCTTGCGGTAGAGCTGGACCAGCGAGGAATGGTCGGTGTTCAGGTTCTTGCAGATGTCGGGGAAGACGCAGGACGGACGCCGGCAGACCGACTCCGTCTCCTTGTCCTTGCAGGCGAGGCGATACATGTTGGCGGTCGGCCCGCCCATGTCGGAGATGACGCCGGTGAAGCCCTTGGTCTTGTCGCGGATATGCTCGATCTCGCGCAGGATCGACCCTTCCGACCGGCTCTGGATGATGCGCCCCTCATGCTCGGTGATCGAGCAGAAGGAACAGCCGCCGAAGCAGCCGCGCATGATGTTGACCGAGAAGCGGATCATCTCCCACGCCGGGATGCGCGCATCGCCGTAGGACGGGTGGGGCGCGCGGGCATAGGGCAGGTCGTAGACGCCGTCCATCTCGTTGGTTTCGAGCGGGATCGGCGGCGGGTTCAGCCAGACGTCGCGGTCGCCGTGACGCTGTACCAGCGCGCGGGCGTTACCGGGGTTGCTCTCCTGATGCAGCACGCGGCTGGCATGGGCATAGAGCACCTTGTCGGCCGTCACCTGCTCGAAGCTCGGCAACCGCACCGCCATGCGGTCGGCGCCGGCTGCACGCGGCGAGACTGGGGCGGACGGGTCGTCGATGGAGCTGCTGTCCACCACCGTCCAGCCGTCCGGCAGGGACGAGCGCATGATCGCGGTGCCGCGGATATCGGTCATCGCCTTGGGCAATTCCCCCTTCAACGCGCGCTGGGCGATCTCGATGATGGCGCGTTCGGCATTGCCGTAGACCAGCATGTCCGCCTTGGAATCGACCAGGACGGAGCGGCGAATTTCCTCGCTCCAGTGATCGTACTGGGCGATGCGGCGCAAGCTGGCCTCGATGCCGCCAAGGACGATGGGCACGTCCTTGAAGGCTTCGCGACAGCGCTGGGAATAGACGATGACGGCGCGGTCCGGCCGCTTGCCGCCCTCGTCGTTCGGCGTGTAGCTGTCGTTGTGGCGCAGGCGGCGGTCAGCCGTGTAGTGGTTGACCATCCAATCGATGTTACCGCCGGTCACCCCCCAGAACAGCCGCGGCTTGCCCAGGATTTTGAACGGCTCCGCACTGCTCCAGTCCGGCTGGGCGATGATGCCGACGCGCAGCCCCTGCAATTCCAGCAGCCGGCCGATGATCGCCATGCCGAAGCTGGGATGGTCGATATAGGCGTCGCCGGTGACGACGATCACGTCGCACTGGTCCCAGCCCAGCCGGTCCATTTCCGCGCGCGACATCGGCAGGAAGGGCGCCGCCTTGGGGCGCACGCTCCGGTCCGGGCGGTGGGCGAACAGGTTGGGGGCCGCGAGCATCGCGTTCTCCGGGTCTCAATCAACAATGCGGATGGATAAGCCGACAGTCTTACCTTGTCGGCCGGCAAATTCCCACCGCTGATAACGCAGCGGAGCAATGGGACATTGTGCGGCGTGGCGCGACAGCTATGTGGGACGCCCCACAGCCGGTGCAAGGGCCGGCCAAGGGGCAAGGCACGGGAGAGGGCAGGGCGGTGGCGGCGAAGAGTCAGGCCGCAACGCCGCCCGCTTCTCCCGCCCGGCCGTTGCGCCGCGCCACCACCCAGCCGATCAGCGCCCCGGCTAGCATCACCAGGGCTGCGATCAGGAAGGCGGCGCCCGGATGCGGGAACAGGGGATCGCTGCCCACCGAGGCGGAATAGACCGTGCCGAAGAAGACCGGCGCCAGGATGCCGGCGACGCTGGCCACGCTCATGTTGGCGCCCTGCAACTGGCCCTGTTCGGACGGGCCGACCCGCTGCGTCATCAGCGACTGGATGGTCGGCATCGCCAGCCCCCACAGCGCGTTCGGCACGATGGCGAAGGCGAACCAGCCGCCATCCGGCGCCAGCCCCATGCAGGCCAGCCCGACCGCCCCGCCGAACAGGCCGACGATCATCGTGCCACGGTCTCCCAGCCACTTTACCACGCGCGACACCACCAGCCCCTGCATGACCATGTCGAGCGCACCGACCATCGACAGCAGAAGCCCGACGTCCCAGGCACTCCAGCCATAGCGGTGCGCGGCATAAAGCACGAAGACGGCGGGGAAGACCTGGTGGGAGACGTGCAGCATGAAATTGACCATCGCCAGACCCGACAGTTCCGGGTGCGAGCGCAGCAACTGGAACGCTCCGAACGGGTTGGCCCGGCGCCAGGAAAAGGCCATGCGGCTTTCCTGCGGAAGCGATTCCGGCAGCACCGCCAGACCATAGAGGAAGGCAAGCCCGCTGAGCAGGCCGGCACCCCAGAAGGGTGCCCGTGGCGAGATCTCGCCCAGCACTCCGCCCAGCAGCGGTCCGGCGATGAAGCCGGCGCTGAAGGCGGCGCCGATCAGGCCATAGGCGCGCGCCCGCTGCTCCGGCGGCGTCACGTCGGCCATATAGGCGAAGACCGTGGTGAAGCTGGAGGAGGTGATGCCGGCAACGGCACGGCCGAGCACCAGCCACCACAAATTCGGCGCCACCGCCATCAGCACATAGTCCGCCGCCAGCCCCAGCGCCGACAGCAGGATCACCGGACGCCGGCCAAAACGGTCCGACAGCGACCCGATCACCGGCGAGGAAAAGAACTGCATCGGCGCCCACAGCGCCACCAGCGCGCCGTTGATGGTGCCGGCCTGCGCATCGGCCCCGGCGAACTCCTCAATCAGCGCCGGCAGCACCGGAATGACAATGCCCATTGCCACGATGTCGAGTGCGGCGGTGACGAGAATGAAGGCTATCGCGGCCTTGCGCGGACGAACGGACGACATGGAAAACCTTTGGAATCAAAAGATGTAAGCGCCCAAAAGGGGCGCGGGCGTGCCCCGGCCGGAATCGGCGGGCCGGACGGCATCGCGGAGTTGGGGCGGATCATAGGCTGCATGCGGCCTGTTGTGAAGCGAAATATTTCCGATGGCGGATATGTTTTGCCGGGTGGGCGTGCGTCTCTCTTCATCATGTGCCGCGACGGACTCCGGATCTGCTCCGGCTGCGGATGGCTGTATTTCATGAAATCGGCTTGTTCGCCGTCGCCATCGGTAAAATCATTCATGTACTGCCGCTTCCTCGGCGGCACAGCAGGAGGAAGGTCGCCATGCAGAGGATCAAGCTTTCCTTTTGGGGGCTTCTGGCGCTGTTGAGCGTGCTGTGGTTCGCCGCCGACCCCTCGATTCTGCAATGGACCGGCTACTTCGCGTTCCGCGCCGCCATGGTCCAGCACAGCGGCGTGATCGCCATCGGCTGCATGAGTGTCGCCATGATCCTGGCTTTGCGCCCACGCTGGCCCGAAACATGGTTCGGCGGCCTGGACAAGATGTACCGCCTGCACAAATGGCTGGGCATCGGCGCCCTCGCATTTGCAATCGTCCATTGGCTTTGGGCACAGGGAACGAAATGGGCGGTGGGTTGGGGCTGGCTGGACCGGCCGCGGCGCGGTCCGCGTGCAGCGCCGGGTACGGCATCGGGTGCAACGCCGGACAACCCGGTCGCCCAAACATTCATCGACCTGCGCGGCACCGCGGAAGCTGTCGGCGAATGGGCATTCTATGCCGTCCTGCTGCTGATCGTGCTCGCACTGATCAAGAGCTTCCCATACCGGCTGTTCCTTCGGACTGACCGGCTGCTGCCGATCGCCTATCTGGTGCTGGCCTTCCACACCGTCATCCTCACCAAATTCGCTTACTGGACCGCGCCCGTCGGCTGGGTTCTCGGGGCGTTGCTCGCCAGCGGCACATGGGCCGCCGTCCTGTCCCTGCTGGGCCGCGTCGGTGCCGGCCGGCGGGTTCCGGGCATCATCTGCGCCCTCCATACCTATCCGGACCTGCGCGTGCTGGAGGCGGAGATCGACGTGCCGCAGGGATGGCCCGGTCACAAGGCGGGCCAGTTCGCCTTCGCCATGTCGGACGCCGCGGAGGGCGCACATCCCTATACCATTGCCTCCGCCTGGAACGAGGCCAAGCACCGCATCGTCTTCATCATCAAGGAACTGGGGGACCATACGCAGCGCCTGCCGAGCACGCTGCGGGTCGGTCAGGCGGTGACGGTCGAGGGGCCGTACGGCTGTTTCACCTTCGACGACCAATGTCCTCACCAGATCTGGGTGGGCGGCGGCATCGGCGTGACGCCCTTCATCGCCCGCATGAAGTATCTGGCGATGCATCCGGAGCGGCCTCCGCAAGCCATCCACTTTTTCCACACCACACGCGATTATGACGAGGACGCCATTGCCAGGCTGACCGCCGACACCGCTGCCGCGGGCGTGTGCCTGCACCTGCTGGTCGATGGCCGCGATGGCCGGCTTACCGGGGAGCGTATCCGCGCAGCCGTGCCGGGATGGCGCGACGCCAGCGTCTGGTTCTGCGGCCCGACAGGATTCGGGCAGGCGCTGCGGCAGGATTTCGCGGCTCACGGAATGCCGGTGGAACAGCGCTTCCACCAAGAGCTTTTCGAAATGCGATGAGCGCCTCAGTGGAGGCGGAGGGCGTCCTCTCCCGTGGTCGAGCCTGTAAAAACAATCAGTGACACGCCAGGATGAGCCTACCAGGAGACTGACACTTCTATATTGCGAGGGACTGACATTCTGACATTGCGTTTACACCGGAAAAACATATAAGAATGATTATGGAAATACTGCGAGCGTTTCCAACGTCCACAAGACGGAATGCCGCCGGCCCTCCCCAATGCGGGAAAGACCGGCAGCGCAAACAACCTCAGCCGAAACGGCCGGTGATGTATTCGGACGTCTTTTCCTTGGTCGGGTTGGTGAAATCTCTTCCGTGTTCCCGAACTCGATCAGTTCGCCCAGATACATGAAGGCGGTGAAGTTGGAGATGCGGGCCGCCTGCTGCATGTTGTGGGTGACGATGGCGATGCAGTAGTCGGACCGCAGCTCGTCGATCAGCTCTTCGCACTTGGCGGTGGAGATAGGATCGAGCGCCGAGGTCGGCTCGTCGAGCAGCAGGACCGACGGCTTCACCGCAATGGCTCGGGCGATGCACAGGCGCTGCTGCTGGCCGCCGGACAGGCTCATGCCGTTCTGGCGCAGCTTGTCCTTCACCTCGTCCCACAGGGCGGCACGGCGCAGCGAAAACTCGATCCGCTCGTCCATGTCGGCGCGGGACAGCTTCTCGTACAGCTTCACGCCGAAGGCGATGTTGTCGTAGATCGACATCGGGAACGGCGTCGGCTTCTGGAACACCATGCCGACGCGGGCGCGCAGCAGGTTCAGGTCCTGCTTGGGCGACAGGATGTTCACGCCGTCCAGCATGACCTCGCCGGTGGCGACCTGCTTGGGGTAGAGGTCGTACATCCGGTTCAGGATGCGCAGCAGCGTCGACTTGCCGCAGCCCGACGGGCCGATGAAGGCGGTGACCTGACGGTCGTAGAGCGGCAGCGAGATGCTCTTCGCCGCCCGATAGCCGTCATAGAAGAAGTCCAGGTTGCGGACGCTGATCTTCTCGGGCAGGCCGGCACCGGCGATTGCGCGCTCGGCGACTGTCCCGGCGAGCATGCCCGGAGGCATCTGGTGGCTGCCGTGGGCGGGGCTGTTGGCGTCCATGTGGGTCATCGTCATGGTTACTTTCTCGTCGTGCCGAGACCGGCCAGCAGCCGGGCGCCGATGTTGAGGAGCAGGATGGCGACCGTGATCAGCAGCGCGCCGCCCCAGGCCAGCTGGCGCCAGTCCTCATAGGGCGACATCGCGTACTGGAAGATGACCACCGGCAGGTTGGCCATCGGCGCGTTCATGTCCGCGCTCCAGAACTGGTTGTTCAGGGCGGTGAACAGCAGCGGTGCGGTTTCGCCACTGATGCGGGCCACAGCCAGCAGCATGCCGGTGATCATGCCGTTGCGGGCGGCACGGTAGGCGACCATCGTGATCACCTTCCATTGCGGAGCACCCAGGGCGGCGGCGGCCTCGCGCAGGCTGTTGGGCACCAGCTTCAGCATGTCCTCGGTCGTGCGGACGACGACCGGGATCACCAGCACCGCGAGCGCCATGGCGCCCGCCCAGGCCGAGAAATGGCCCATGCGGACGACCAGCACCTCGTAGACGAACAGGCCGACCATGATCGACGGCGCGCTCAGCAGCACGTCGTTGATGAAGCGCACCACCTCGGCCAGCTTCGTGTTGCGCCCGAACTCGGCCAGATAGGTTCCGGCCATGACGCCGACCGGGGTGCCGACCGCGGTGGCGACTGCGGTCATGACGACGCTGCCGAAGATGGCGTTCAGCAGGCCGCCCTCGCCGCCCGGCGGCGGGGTGTTCTCGGTGAACAGGCTGAGGTTGATGGCCGACAGCCCGTTGTAGAGCAGCGTCCACAGGATGGCGACCAGCCAGAACAGGCCGAAGCCGGCGGCTCCGAGCGCCAGGGACAGCGCCAGTTTGTTGGCGATGCGCCGGCGGTGATAGAGCCCGCCGATGGGCGTCGCCAGCGTCGCGGAATTGGACATCGTCATGGGCCTCAGACTCCGGCCTTGCGCTGCAGGCGCAGCAGCATCAGCTTGGCGATCGACAGGACGGCGAAGGTGATCAGGAACAGGATCAGGCCGAGCGCCACCAGCGAGGAGGTGTAGACGTCGCCCACCGCCTCGGTGAACTCGTTGGCGATGGAGGCCGAGATCGTCGTGCCCGGTGCCATGATCGAGGAGCTGATGCGGTGCGCGTTGCCGATGACGAAGGTCACCGCCATCGTCTCGCCCAGCGCGCGGCCCAGCCCCAGCATCACGCCGCCGACGACGCCGGTGCGGGTGTAAGGAAGCACCACGTTCCACACCACCTCCCAGGTGGTGGCCCCCAGCCCGTAGGCGGATTCACGCACCATCGGCGGCACCGTCTCGAAGACGTCGCGGGTGATGGAGGTGATGAAGGGCAGAACCATGATGCCCAGGATCAGGCCGGCGGTCAGGATGCCGATGCCGTAGGGCGGGCCCATGAACAGGTTGCCGATGCCGGGGATCTGGCCCAGCGTATTGATCAGGAAGGGCTGGATGGTCGACTGCATGAAGGGGGCGAAGACGAACAGGCCCCAGATGCCGTAGATGATGCTGGGGATGCCGGCGAGCAGCTCGATGGCGACGCCGAGCGGACGCTTCAGCCAGGCGGGGCACATCTCGGTGATGAACAGGGCGATGCCGAAGCTGACGGGAATGCCGACAGCCATGGCGATGACCGAGGTTACCAGCGTGCCGTAAATGGGGGCGAGCGCGCCGAACTGTTCGGACACCGGGTTCCAGACTTCGGTGCCGACAAAGCCGAAGCCGAACGCGCGGAGTGCCGGAAGCGCGCCGTCGATCAGGGAAACAGTGACGCCGCCCAGGATCAGCAGGACGAGCAGCGCGAATGCGAGGGTGGCGTTGCGGAAAGCCGCATCCTGCAGGCGCTGGCGGCGGGCCCGTCGGGCGGTGGAGGCGTGTGCGTCGGTCAAGGTCCGCGCGATCTCGGTCATGGCCGCTCCGTGAGGCGTGCGGTGGGGACGGCGCAATTTCCGTCCCCTCCGGCGATCATGCCCCCGGGCGCGCCAACCAGCGGCCCGCCCGGGGTCGGTTGGCCGTCGTTACTTGGCCGACGCGGTCCAGACCGGCTTGCCGTCGGCCTGGATGGTCTGCGACCAGGTCTTCTGGACCAGCGACACCACGGCGTCCGGCATCGGGACATAGTCCAGATCGGTCGCCATCTTGGAGCCGTTCTTATAGGCCCAGTCGAAGAACTTCAGCGCCTCGGCCGAAGACGCCGCGTCCTGCGGGGTCTTGTACATCAGGATGAAGCTGGCGCCGGTGATCGGCCAGCTCTCCGCACCCGGCTCGTCGGTCAGCAGGACGTAGTAGCCCTTGGCATTGGCCCAGTCGGCGTTGGCGGCGGCGGCCTGGAAGGCCTCGATCTTCGGGGAGACCGTCTTGCCGTCCTTGTTCTGCAGGTCGAGGTGGGTGATGTTGTTCTGCTTGGCGTAGGCGTATTCGACGTAGCCGATCGAGCCGTCCGTCTGCTTGACCATGTTGGCCACGCCCTCGTTGCCCTTGGCGCCGATGCCGGCCGGCCACTGGACGGAGGTGTTGGCGCCGATCTGGGTCTGGAACTTCGGGCTGGTCTTCGACAGGTAGTCGGTGAACAGGAAGTTGGTGCCCGACCCGTCAGAGCGGTAGACCGGGGCGATGGCGGTGTTCGGCAGGTTGACGTTGGGGTTCAGCACCTTGATCTGCGCGTCGTTCCACTTGGTGATCTCGCCCATGTAGATGTTGGCGAGAACGGTGCCCGACAGCTTGACCTCGCCGGCCTTGATACCCTTCAGGTTCACGACCGGAACCACGCCGCCCATGATCATCGGGAACTGGATCAGACCGGCCTGCTCCAGCTCTTCCGGCTTCAGCGGCATGTCCGACGCGCCGAAGGTGACCGTCTTGGCCTTGATCTGCTTGATGCCGCCGCCCGAACCGATCGACTGGTAGTTCAGGCCCGTGCCCGTCTCCTTCTTGTAGGCGTCGGCCCACTTGGCATAGATCGGGTACGGGAAGGTGGCGCCGGCGCCGGAGATGTCGGCGGCCGAAGCGACCGAAATCGGCGCGACCGACACGGACAGGACGGCCAGGGCACCGAAGGCGGCGCAGCGAACGAACGCCGAGGTCATGGTTTTCACGGCTAAACTCCCGATAGGTTTGGACGGTTTGGTTGGGTTTTTCGGAAAAGCCCGGCCTTGGCCGGATGACGTAACCCGCCTTCTTCGTCGCGGTGACCATAGCCGCCGCCGGTGACGGGTTTGTTTTGTTTACGTGTCAGTTTTATGAAACCGACCCGTTCGCGACCGGGAACGCGAAGTCCTGGGAAGGCTCATCGCGCGGCCCGGATTTCCTGGAGGAACAGATGCACCGCGGAGCCGAGGCTGGTCGCCTCGTGCGACAGGCCTTCCGCCACCAGCAGCACATCGCCGGCTTGGGCGCGCACCTTGGCCGCGGCCTCGGACAGGCCGGCGACATGGTCCGACGCCGCCTGGGTGCCAACCGCCACGCGGTGGGAGCTGTCGACGATGCTCGACGTGATGGTCGCCTGCTCCTCCACCGCCGCGGCGATGGCCGAGGCGTTGGATTCGATGCGCTGGACGCTGCCGGCCATGGCCGCCACCACCTCCGCCGTCTCGCGGCTGGCCGCCTGGGTCGCGGCGATCTGGCGGGCGATCTCGGCGGTGGCCTGGGCGGTCTGGCCGGCAAGGGCCTTCACCTCTCCGGCGACCACCGCGAAACCGCGGCCCATCTCCCCTGCCCGCGCCGCCTCGATGGTGGCGTTCGCGCCAGCAGGTTGGTCTGGCCGGCGATTTCGTCGATCAGCCCGACGACGGTGCCGATCTCTCCCGCCGTGCTCGACAGGTCGGCGACGGTGGCCTTCACCTGCTCCGCGCCTGCGGCGGTGTCGCCGATGATGCGGGCCAATTTGCCGGTGCGCTTGCTGATCTCGGCGATGGACTGGGAGATTTCCGAGGCGGCGGTCGCCACCTGCTGGATCCCCGCCGCCATCTCGCCGGACAGCTGCATCGCGGCCTCGGCGCGGTCGTTGGCGTTGGCGGCGATGTCAGTCAGCGAGCGGGCGCGGGCAGCCATCTGGCGCGCGGCCTCGGCCAGCGTTTCGACGCTGCTCAGCACGTTGCGTTCGAACTGGTCGGCGATCTCCAGCATGCTGGTGCGGCGGGCCGACGCGGCGTTGCGGCGCTCGATCTCCACCTTCTCGTGCGCCTCTTCCATGGCGCGGGCGTTGGCGATGAAGACGAACAGTGCGCGGGCCATGTCGGTGATCTCGTCATTGCCGTCGGCCTTCTGCTCCACCGTCAGGTCGCCGTCGGCAACCCGGCGCATGGCATCGGCGAGCGTCTCCATCCGGCCGACGACGCGGCGGCCGACATAGAGCGAGACGATCAGACCGGCCAGCAGCACGCCGGCGGTCGCCAGCAGGATCTGGACCTGGTTGGTGCGCTCCAGCGCCTCGTGGGCGGCGGCGGCCCCGTCGGCGGTCGCCTTCTCCGCCGCCTGGACCAGCCCGTCGACCATCGCGGTCAGGGCGGCGCCGGTGCTGCGGTTGCTGTCGATCAGCGTGGCATTCTCGGCATAGGCCGCCAGCTCGCCGGTCCGCAACGCCAGGATGCCGTCGTTGCCGAAGCCAAGCTCCAGCAGCCGCTCCGCCAGCCGGCGGACCTCGGCCCCCAGATCGTCCCCGGAAGCGGTCAGGGTGCTGCGGATCGTTGCCGCCAGCGGGTCCAGCATGCGGCGGGCGGCAGCCAGACGGGCCGGCGTCTCGGCGTTGCCGGCTTCCGCCAGCTTGCCGGCAAGCAAATTGGCGTCGGCCATCAGGCCGCTCAATGCGGTGTAGCGCTGCTGCGCGGCCGGGACCATGTTGGTGGACCGATCCTGCATCCGCTCGGCGATCGCATTGCCGGCCTCGGCGATGCGGCCGCGCGAATTCAGCATCAGCGGCAGCATGCGGGCGTTGGCGTCGCGGTCCAGCCGGACGATGTCGTCGACACCGGCGGCCAGCGATTTGGCCAGCTTCTGCGCCTCCACTTCCGGAATGCCGGGGGTGAGCTGGCGGACGCGGCGGGTGTAGACGCTGACATCGCCGTCGCCGAAAGCGGCAAGCTCGTTGATCGTCGACACCACCGGAGCCGCCGCCTCGCTTTTCGCCAGCGGACGCAGCGCACCCTGAAGGTCGGACAGGGCGGAGTTGAAGTCGGTGGACAGCGACATCACCTTGGACCGGTTGGTCTCGAAGGCGCCGATCAGCAGCGATTTGGCGAGGGCCGCCTCGGCACCGCGCAGCTGGAACAGCGGGATCACCGTCTGCCCCAGCTCGGCGCCGATCACCGCGGAGGATTTGGAGGTCGCCTGAACCATCGCGGAAATCGCCTGGGCCAGCTGCTCTCGCGAGGCCTGCATGTCCGGCTTCAGCGCGGCGAGCAGCCGGGCATGGGCATCGCTCAGCTCCGCCAGCCGGCCGCTGCGCTGTTCCTGCAAGGTCAGCCGCCGTCCGGTCGCCGTCCCCAGCGCGTCGATGGTGCCCAGCAGAGAGCGCGCGGTGCCGGTCAGTTCGGAGACGCGGGCCGCATCGCCACCAGTATGGCCCTGTCCGACGGCCAGCTGGGCGAGCTGACCGTTCAGCCCTTGGCGCTGCTCGCCCGCCGCGTTGCGCAGCCGGACCAGATCCTCTTCTGACGATGCGGCGTCGATCAGCGGCCCCAGCGCCAGCACCCGCGCGGTGGTGGTGGCAAGGCCGTGGGCGGCGCTGAGCACCGGCACCTGGGTGCCGGTGATGTCGGCGACATGGCCGCGGACGGCGCCGTAGGACATCCAGCCGACCACCGCCGCGATGCAGGGCAGTGCCGCCACGGTTCCGAAGGCGATCAGCATCTTCGACTTGATGCCGGACCGCCGGCGCTGGTCGATAGGCTTTGCCATATGGGCCACCCGTGGCTTGGAGGTTGTCCGTACCGCGCCCGCGGTTCTCCGCAAGCCGGCCGGTGCCATGGGTAGCCCTTCTGGTTGGATGAATCGGTGACGGTTGGATGAAGTTTTCGCTACGCACAATCGAAAGATTGCTGCGCGCCGGAAATCATCGGTCGCCCGGCCGTTCTTGGTGAATTGAACGTAAACAGCGCGTGAAACGAATAGCGGCGCCCAACTGGGCCGGGCGCCGCGTTACTGCACGCATACCGCGTAAAATCTGGAAGGAGCGTCGACGTTACACCGGCGGTGCCGTCCGCCGCAGGCTGTCACGGTCAGAGGCCTTGGTGAACCAGCCGGTCAGTGCCGGACGCCCCTCACGCCAATCCTCGTGCCCGAAACGGAAATCCAGGTAACCGAGCGCCACCAGCACCGACAGGCTGCCGATGGTGGCCTCCCCCTCCAGCGACGCGGCTTCCGCCTCCAGCAGGTCGAGCGAACGGGCCACCGCCTTGCGCTGGCGCTCCATCCAGTTGGCCGATTTCTCGCCATCCGGACGCATGGATTCCAGCCGGCGCAGGATCGCGGCGTCGCAGATGCCGTCGGCGATGGCCTGCTGGCGCAGCGCCGTCCAGCGCGCCGGGCCGGCCGGCGGGAACAGCGGCGCCCGGTCGCCCAGCGAATTGAGATACTCGACGATCACCGGGCTGTCGAACAGCGTGATGCCGTCCTCCAGCGTCAGGGCGGGCACCTTGCCCAGCGGATTGTCCGTCGGCAGGTCGGTGTCGGCAGACCAGGGATCGGTCGTCACCCGCTCCACCCGGTCCTCCAGCCCGCGTTCGATCAGGACCATCATCACCTTGCGCACGTAGGGCGAGGTGGGGCTCCAGCGCAGCTTCAACATGCACATTCCTTCCAATTCAATTCTGTTGATCGCAGTCTGGCGTCAGGCCGGACCGCCGGCCAGTCTGCACCCCTCATCCCCGGAAATGGTCCTTGCGCCGGCGCAGTTCGGCGAACACCTCCACCGACGGGGCGCCGGCCATACCGATGGCGGCCTGGACACCGGGATCGTCGGCGCGCAGGAAGGGGTTGGTGCGCCGTTCCATGCCGATGGTGGTGGGAAGCGTCGGCTGGTTCCGCTCGCGCAAAGCCGCAACATCCTCCATCCGCTGATGCAGAGCGGCGTTGGCGGGATCGACGGTCAGGGCGAAGCGGCCATTCGACTGGGTGTATTCGTGACCGCAGTAGACCAGGGTCCGGTCGGTCAGCGCCCGCAGGCTTTGCAGCGAGTCCCACATCTGGGCCGGCGCGCCTTCGAACAGCCGGCCGCAGCCAAGCGAGAACAGCGTGTCGCCGCTGAACAGGGTTTCCGCCGCCTCGAACCAGAAGGCGATGTGGCCGCTGGTGTGGCCGGGCACGGCGAAGACGCGGGCCGTCTGCTCGCCGAACACCGTCCGGTCGCCGTCGCTGAGCGCCACGTCCATGCCGGGAATGCGGTGGGCGTCGGCGCGGGCACCGACCACGCTGGCGCGATAGCGCTCCTTCAGCGCCGCCGCTCCGCCGATATGGTCGTCGTGATGGTGGGTCAGGAAAATGTGGGTCAGGGACCAGCCGCGCCGGTCCAGCTCGGCCTGCACCGGGGCTGCGTCGCCGGGATCGACCACACCGACCTTGCCGGATGCCGCGTCGCGCAGCACATAGATATAGTTGTCGGCGAAAGCCGGAACGAGAATGACCTCCACGGCAGCGGACTCCCTGCTGTTGCGATACGAAACCCGTGTTACGCTTGGGATACCATGTACACAGATATCGTCGATCTGAGGGAGTTCTACGAGTTCGGATTGGGGCAGACGGCCCAGCGGATGATCCGCCGCCGCATCCGGACCATCTGGCCGGACGTGCGCGACCAGATCGTCCTCGGCGTCGGCTACACCACGCCCTACCTGCGGCCCTTCATGGGCGAGGCCGACCGGGTGGTGGCGGTGATGCCGGCCAGCCAGGGCGTCAGCTTCTGGCCGGCGGAAGGGCCGGGCATGGTCGCGCTGGGCGACGAGGCCGACCTGCCCTTCGGCGACAACACCATCGACCGCGTGCTTCTGGTCCATGGGCTCGAGGGCACCGAGCAGCTGCGCCCGATGATGCGCGAAATCTGGCGCGTGCTGGCCGGCGGCGGCCGGGTACTGGCGGTGGTGCCGAACCGCCGCGGCCTGTGGGCGCGCGCCGACTGGACGCCCTTCGGCCACGGTTTCCCCTATTCCGCCTCGCAGCTGAAGCAGGTGCTGCGCGACACCATGTTCGTGCCGGAACGCACCCGCCACGCCCTGTTCATGCCGCCCCTGCGCTCGCACTTCCTGCAAAAGACGGCGCCCGCCTGGGAAGAGGTCGGCGGGCGCTGGTTCAAGGCCTTTGCCGGGGTGACGATGATCGAGGCATCAAAACGAATCTTTGCCGGCGTGTCGCGCCGGGCGGCGCAACAGCCGGTGAAGCGCCGGCTGATCGTGCCGCTGCCGGGTGGTGCGGCCCCCGCCGCCCGAAGCGGCAGTCCCCGCACCACCATTGTCGGCGGCTACTTCGTCGACTGCCAGCAGCCTTATCCGCGCACCTGACGCAGCGCGTCGGTGACGCGGCCGGCGAGACCGCTGCCCAGGCTGCCGGCCCGCTCCGCGATGCTGCGGCTCAGCGCCGTCAGTTCCTCCAGATTGCGGGTCACGCCCCCCAGCGTCTGTTCGGCATCGCCGATCCGCTGTTCCGCCGCGATGGCGTCCTGACGCGAGCGGTCGAGCGACCGCGCGACGTCCGAGGTCAGGGTCGCCTGCTCGTCGATAGCGGCGGCGACGGTGCCGTTGATCGCCTGGATCGAGCCGATGGTGGAATGGATGCGGCCCAGCGCCTCGTCCACCGCGGCGGTTTCCTTTTGCAGATTGGCGACCTGATCGGCGATCTGCTTGGTCGCGTCGGCGGTCTGGCGCGACAGCGCCTTCACCTCGTTGGCGACGACGGCGAAGCCCCGCCCTGCCTCCCCCGCCCGCGCCGCCTCGATGGTGGCGTTCAGCGCCAGCAGGTTGGTCTGGCTGGCGATGGCATTGATCAGCTTGACCACGCTGGCGATCTGTTCCGCGGCGGAGCGCAGCGAGTTCATCACCGTGGTGGCGCGGTCGCTGTCCGACGCCGCGGCAAGGCTGATCTCCCGCGCCTTGCTGGTGTCGCTGGAAATCTGGTCGGAGGTGGAAGCCAGCCTGTCGAGCATGCCGGCGATGGCGCTGACCGAGCCATCCACGGCACGCGCCGCCCCCGCGGCGTCGGCAGCCTGCCGCAACCCATCCGTCCCGGCGGAGCGGACGGCCGCGACCGCCGATTCCAGCCTGCGCCCGGCATCGGCCAGCTCGGTGGCGAACCCACCGACTTCGCGTTCGACCCGCTCCGTCAACTCACGCATCAGGGCGACCCGGCGCGTTTCCGCCGTTTCGGCCCGCAGGGTCGCCAGCACCCAATGGCGCGCGAGGCGGGCGAACCGGCGGGCCTGATCGGCCGGCGCCGCGATGGCGAGCGCCCCGACCCGCTCTCCGTCCAGTTCGATGGCAATGGCATAGCCTTCCCGCATCGTGCCGCCCGACTTGGCGGCCTCATCGCGGGTGACGGCGCGCTCGTCCAGCCGGCGGGCCACGATGTCGCTGGCGACCGGATGGCTGGTGCCGATCCGCTCCCGCGCGGTGGAGGCGATGACGGCACCGCTCTTGCCCGCAATGGAGACAACGGAGTCCAGTTCCCGGCCGATGGAGTTGCAGAGATCCTGTGCGATGGTGGCGCTGATGTCCAAGACGCTTCTCCCCTTCTTCCCGATTATGGTTTTCAATTGGATTTTACGGCACCACCCGCCATGACGGGATGTGCCGGCCGTCCAACTACCGCGTGGAGAGCATCGCTTTCGCCCACACGCAATCTTCAGACAGTACACACAACACTTGCGAACGAAGAGTTGAAAGAATGACGCAGCCGACCGTTCTGGTGCTTCCCGGTCTGGGCAACTCCGGCCCCGATCACTGGCAGAGCTGGCTGGAAGGCCGTCTGCCGGCCCTGACCCGCGTCGATCTGGGCGATTGGGACGCGCCGGAGCCGGACCGCTGGGTGGAGCGGCTCGACGCCGCGGTCCATGCCGCACCCGGTCCGGTGGTGCTGGTCGCGCACAGCCTTGCCTGCATCCTCGTCGCCCGCTGGGCCGCCACCGGCGGCAGGACGGAAACGGTCGCCGCCGCCCTGCTGGTCGCCCCGCCCGACGTCGAATTGCCCCAAACCGTGCCGGCCGAGGCCTGCCGCTTCGCCCCGGTGCCGACCGATCCCCTGCCCTTCCCGGCGGTGGTGGTCGGCAGCCGCAGCGATCCCTACTGCACCGCCGCCCGCGCCTGCGGCTTCGCCGCGCTGTGGGGCGGTGACTTCATCGATGCGGGCGAGGTCGGTCACATCAACGGCGGCAGCGGCCATGGCCCCTGGCCGATGGGAGAAACGCTGCTGAAGGACATGCTGGCCCAAATCTAACCTCCCCTTGCCGCTGCGGGCGAAAGGGTGCGACACAGGAGCGTCGTCGCGCGCCCGCCAGCGGATTGGAGCTTATGACCGGTCTTCCCATCGTCGAGGCCGCCCCGGCCAAGCTGAACCTCTACCTGCATGTCACCGGCCGGCGCGCCGATGGCTATCACGAGTTGGACAGTCTCGTCGCCTTCGCCGGGTTCGGCGACAGCATCGCCCTGACGCCGGCTGCAGCGCGGGTGGCCCTGCGCGGTGCCGACCTGCCGCCGGCCGGCCCGCGTCTGGCCATCGCCGGTCCTTTCGGCCCGGCCCTGATGGGCGAGGCCCCCGCCAGCAATCTGGTGATGCGCGCCGCCCATGCCCTGGCCGTCCGGCTGGGGCGCGAGGCCGACGTGATGATCGCCCTGACCAAGGCGCTGCCGGTCGCATCGGGGATCGGCGGTGGATCGGCGGACGCCGCCGCCTGCCTGCGGGCGCTCGCCCGGCTGTGGGGAGTGGCGCCGGACGACCAGGCGCTGTTCGCGGTGGCCGCCGGGCTGGGCGCCGACGTGCCGGTCTGCGTCGCCGGGCGAAGCTGCTATTTCGGCGGCATCGGCGATGAACTGGACGAGGCGCCGGACCTGCCGGAAACCCATGTGGTCTTGGTCAACCCGAATGTCCCGGTGCCGACCCCGGCGGTGTTCAAGGCGATGGCCGCCGCCCGCGCCGAAAGCGGCGGCACCTTCTCCGCCCCGGCCCGCTTCACCCGCAAACCGGCCGACGCGGCCGACCTCGCGGCCTTGCTGCTGGAGCGCAGCAACGACCTGACCGCCCCGGCCCTGACGGTGGCGCCGGTGATTGCCGACGTGCTGGCGGTGCTGGAGCGCAGCGCCGGCTGCCTGCTGTCCCGCCTGTCCGGCAGCGGCGCGACCTGCTTCGGCCTCTACGCCACGGCGGCGGCGGCTGAGGCGGCTGCCAAATCCATCGCTGCGGCGTCGCCCGGCTGGTGGGTCAGGCCGACCCGCCTGCTCCCAACCCCGGCCGGCGCCCCCGCCTTGCCGCGCGGCATCGTCGCCGATCCGGCGGCAGCCGTCCCGCCGCCCCCGGTCCCCTTTCTGGACACCGGCGGCTGGGGCGTGGGCTGAGGAGGGCTCCCCCAGGGTTCCCGATGGCTTACGCCCGCATGTAGCCCCAGCCGTCCGCCTGCGCCTCGGCGATGTCGAGGACGCCGGCGGCGACCACCGTCAGCCCCTCCGCGGTCCGGCCGGTCTTCGCCAGCGTGTTACCGCAGACCCGCAGGAGCCGGTCGGTCTCATCATCCGGGCTGTCGAGGGCTGCCGCGACCGCACCGGCATTGACGACGATGCGCACCTCCGCATCCGGCCGCGCCTTCAGCAGGTTGCGGGCATTGTTCCGCGCCCGCTCCAGCGCGGCCGGGGTGGGGGCGTGGATGACCAGCCGCAGGGGAGACGCCATGCCCGGAGACGCCATGTCCGTCACTTCCTCGTCGCCGCGTCATGGAAGGTGAAGTCGAACAGCGCGTCGACATCCACCGGTTCGGTGATCTGGGCCAGCGATTGCTGGAAGGCCTGCATCTGCTTGGTGGAGTCCAGGATCACCCGCGGGTCGTCGATGAAGGTCGTCGCGTCGGAGGTCAGCGCCGCCCGCATCACGTCGCGTTCGACCAGCCCCTTGCCGATGATGTCGGTCACCAGTTGCGCCGTGCGGTCCGGGTTGGATTTGGCGAAGGCGGTGGCGCGGATGTGCAGCTTGACCAGTTCGGCCACCGCGTCGCGATTTTTGGCGATGGCATCCTCCGTCACCACCAGCACTGCACCCGGCTGCCTGGGGAACATGCTGCCGGCCTTGGCGATGATCGCTGCATCCTGAAGACGCGACTGCACCAGCGTCAGGATCGGCTCCAGGATCGATGCGCCGTCGATGGCACCGGTCAGCAGCGCCTGCTGCAGGGGCTGTTCGCCCATGCCGACGATCTCGATATCCTCCGAGGGGATGCGGGCGATTTCCGCCATCCAATAGCGCAGCACCGTGTCCGGCACCGATCCGGCGGGCAGCGAGCCGATCTTCGGCCGCCGGCCGTTGGCGGCGTGGAAGGCCTTGACCCCCTCGGCCGGGCTGGCGGCGCCGGCCATCGCCTTCACCAGCGGGCCACGGCCGATCAGCGCCACCTGATCGATGACGTTGGCGGCGACGACCTTCAGCTTCACCCCTTTCGAGCGGGCGATCATCGCCGGGCCGATGCCGACATAGGCGACATCCAGCGTCCCGGACGCGAGCGCCTGGATCATCGCCGGCCCCGACTGGAAGCTGGTGGTTTGCAGCGTCAGCCCGGCATCCGCAGCCCAGCCCTCACCCGTCAGCACGTAGAGCTGCGTCATCGGGATGATCGGAATGTAGCCGACCCGCAGGCCGGTCGCCGCGAAGGCCGGCAGCGGAAGCGACGCGGCAGCAGCGGCGATGCCCAGGGCCGCCGCGCCCAGCAGAAGCTCGCGCCGGCTGACGTCGGGGGCGGTCGGACGGTCGGAATTGATGAAGTGGCTCGGCGGGGTCTGCGGCATCACGGTCTCCTTTTGCCGCGCCAGCCTAGTCGGGCCGGCCGCAAATTTCAATTCACGGCCGGTCCCGACAGGAGGAACACCAATTCAACACTGTACGCTTGTTTTATCATCAGGCCGGCAACCGGCGACGGACCGGGCGGATCAGCCACAGGTTCAGCGCCAGACTGACCAGCGCCGCACCGCCGATCACCCCTGCCATCGGCATGGCGGTGCCGTCGGCCATCAACCCGACCGCCCAGCCCGACAGCGCGCCGGTGCTGAATTGCAGCATGCCGGCAAGCGCCGACGCGGTGCCAGCCATCTGCGGGAAGGACTGCAACGCCCCGGCCATGGAGTTGGCGAAGCAGAATCCGGTCACCGACATGAACAGGAACAGGCAGCCGACCAAGCCCCACAGCCCGCCCCAGCCGCCCAGCACGCAGGCGACGAGCAGGATGCCGGTGGCGGCGGCCAGCCAGACGCCGATCCGCAGCATCACGTCCGAACCGAAGCGCATCACGGCGCGGCTGTTCAGCGTGTTGACGATGATCATGCCGACGATGTTCAGCCCGAACAGGAAGCCGTAATTCTCCGGCCGCACACCGAACAGCTCGATGTAAACGAAGGGCGAGCCGGAGATGAAGGCGAACATCCCCGCATAGATGAAGGACGATCCCACCGCATAGCCCAGGTAACGGCGGTCGGTCAGCAGCTTGCGGTAGGCCTCTCCCAGCACCATCGGGCGCAGGCTGGTGCGCCGCGAGTCGGGATGGGTTTCCGGCAGGCTGGCAAGCGCCAGCAAGGCGACGATGCCGAAGGCGGCCTGGGCCCAGAAAATCCAGCGCCAGTTCGCCCACACCAGGATCTGGCCGCCGATCAGTGGCGCGATGATCGGGGCGGCCCCCATCACCAGCATCATCATCGACAGCACGCTGGCCGCCCGGTCGCGCTCGAAGACGTCGCGGATCATGGCGCGAACCAGCACCGGCCCGGCACAGGCCCCCACCGCCTGCACGAAACGCCATGCCGCGAGATGGCCGACATCGACGGTCATCGAACAGCCGACGCAGCCGATGGCGTAAAGCAGGATGCCGGTCGCCACCGGAATCCGCCGGCCGAACCGGTCACTCAGCGCCCCCCACAGCAACTGCCCGACGCCGAACCCCAGGAAGAAGGCGGACAGCGTCCACTGCACCTGATCCTGCGCCGCATGCAGATCCCGGCTGATCGCCGGCATGCCGGGCAGATACATGTCGGTGCCCATCGGCCCGAACGACATGAGCACGCCCAACGCTGCAATGAAGAACGGGCTGTCGGAAGGCGAACGGGAACGGACGGCGGCAAGGCGCGCGAGCATCAGAAAATCCGGATATGAATGAATGGGGAAGTCGGCCGGACGGAATCCGCAGCTTTTAAGCTGATACCTTCGCTGCCGGACGCAAAGTCCTGTCTCGGCATGGCAGCCTTGAGCAAGCCGCGACGTAACGCCGCCGCGACAATCCAGGTTCTGGTCAAATCACCGCGGTCGCAGCGTAATAAAATTCTGGTTCACCCCCATGATCCATGCCTAAAATTGAACCCGGATCACAGGCTTCCACCCAGCCAGAGGCCGCGCCATGCCGCACCCCACCCGCCGGTCGGTCCTGTCCCTCGGTGCCGCCGGCACCGCCCTGGCGCTGCTTCCGCACCACGCGCATGCCGCAGCCGTCCAGCCCGGACTGGTCCCCGGACTTGTCTATGCCGCCGGGCAGAAATTCGACAAGAGCTTCAACGAGGGCGCCTTCACCGGGGCGGAGCGGTTCAGGAACGCAACCGGCATCACCGTCACCGAATATCTGCCCTCCACGCCCGTGCAGTTCGATCAGGCGGCGGCCTCGCTGCTGCGGCGCGGGGTGACCGATCTGGTCGCCATCGGCTTCTATTACGCGACACCGCTGGCGCGGCTGGCCCCAGCGCACCCGGCGGTCCGCTTCACGCTGATCGATGCGGTGGCGGAGGGGCCGAACATCCGCTGCGTCACCTTCAAGGAGCAGGAGGGGTCCTTCCTGGTCGGCGTGCTGGCGGCACTGGCGTCGAAAAGCGGGACCGTCGGGTTCATCGGCGCGCTCGACATCCCCCTGATCCGCAAATTCATCGCCGGTTACGAGCAGGGCGCCCGCCATGCCCGCGGCGACGTCAAGGTGCTGGTGAATTTCGTCGGCACCACGCCGGCCGCCTTCAACGATCCCGCCAGCGGGGCCGAGGTGGCGCGCAGCCAGTTCCAGCGCGGCGCCGACGTGGTGTTCGCCGGGGCCGGCGTCTCCAACTTCGGCATCTTCGCCGCGGCGAACGAGGCAAGGCGGCTGGCCATCGGCGTCGACAGCAACCAGAACTACCTCTATCCCGGCTCCATCCTGACCTCGATGCTGAAGCGGGTCGATCTGGCCGTGGAATTCAGCTTCGAGGCGGCCCGCCAGGGCCGATGGACCGCCGGCACAGTTGCGCTCGGCCTTGCCGAGTTCGCGGTCGATTACGCGCTCGACGAAAACAACCGCGATCTGGTGACGACCGCGATGGTGGAGACGGTGGAAGCCGCCCGCCGCGGCATCGTCTCCGGCCGCATCCCGGTGGCCGACGGAAGCTGAACCGCGATTATGCCGGCTCCTCGAACGGCTGCCAGCCGCGGGCACCGGTCAGGTCGGCGCCCTTCAGCGTGGCGAAGCTGGTCTTGATCGCGGTCAGGTCTGTGCCGCGCAGCACCACGCCGGCAAGGCTGGCGTCGCGCAGGTCGGCGCCGTTCAACCGCGCCTTGGCGAAGCTGGTCGGCCACAGCCGGCTGCCGTCGCCGCTAAGGTCCACCTTGCGGAACTTGGCCCGCCACAGCTTCGCTCCGGCCAGATTGGCACCTTCCAGATTGCAGCCGGACAGGTCGGCGCTGGTGAAGTCGGCATCGCGCAGGTCGCTGTAGGACAAATCGGCCATCATCAGCTTGGCGCCCGAGAAATCGGCCCCGCGCAACCCGCAGAACCGCATCACCGCCCCGCACAGCAGCTGGTTGGCAAAGTTGTAGCCGCGCAGATCGACGCGCTGGAGCTGGATGCGGTCGCCACCCTTGCCGAGCTTGTCGACCCGAATCTGATGCTCGGCGATCAGCTCGCTCATCCGCGCCGCGGTGGTGGTCAGGCCGGTGCCGTCGACATCGATGCCGTGCCGCTCCAGCGCCGTACGCAGCTCGTCGTTCAGCCGGGCGCCGCACATCAGCACGCCGTCCAGCGTCGTCTTGCGCATGGTCGCCCCGGTCAGGTCGGCCCCGATCAGGATGGCGCCGCTGAGGTCGCTGCCGGTGAGGTCGGCGCCGGACAGGTCGCTGCCGCTGAAATCGCACTGCGCCATCCGGCAATCGGTCAGCACCGCCTCGGACAGGGTGCAGCCGACGAAGGTGGTGGTACCGTCCGTATTGCCGGCGGCCCGGAACTCGCCGCTGTCCAGAACCATGCCGCGACGGAGGTCGGCGCCCTGGAGGTTGGCATTCTGCAACCGGGCGCCATCCACCCTGGCGCCGCGCAAATCCGCCCCCTGCAACTGCGCCCCGGTCAGGTCGGCCTTCGACAGGTCGGCACCATACAGATCCGCCTTGGACAGCAGGGTGCCGACCAGCCGCGCCCGTGTCAGGCTGGCGCCGGTCAGCTTGGCGCCCGACAGGTTGACGCGGTTGAGGCCGAGCCCGGCCAGATCGTAGAAACTGAGGTTGGCGCGCCGCCCCTTCCCTGCCGGGTCGCGCAGAAGCCACTGCTGGTGGCGCACCAGCGCATCGCGAACCGCCCGGAGGTAGCGTTCATCCATCATGCGGCGCGTCGTTGCCCCGGCATTTCCGTCCCGGACACGCTGTCCCGGACTGTTGGCGTCCTGGATGTTAGAGAAATCGGTTCAATTCCGGAAGATGCCAGCCGTCGAACCTTGGGCGGATCGGCAAGAATTTTTGGGTGCAGGGGACATTTCCGGTCCGACATAGGCCGGCCCGCCGGTCACGACCGCGTGATCGATGCCTCCTCCGGCTTGGGTAGGGGGAATGGCGACCCAATATAGTGGGCCCAGAACACCGACCATCTGCATGGGAGACCGGCGGCATGCCCGAATCGGACAAGACAGCATCGGCCAAAAGCGAACAGGAGTGGAAGCAGGACCTGTCGCCCAACCAGTTCAAGGTTCTGCGCGAGCACGCCACCGAATATCCGGGCACCAGCCCGCTGAACGACGAGAAGCGCCACGGCGTCTACCGCTGTGCCGGCTGCGGCCAGCCGCTGTACGCCAGCGACACCAAATACGAAAGCGGGTCGGGCTGGCCCAGCTTCTGGGAGCCGCTGCCGGGAGCGGTCGAAACCTCCACCGACCACAAGCTGGCCTATCCGCGCACCGAAGTTCATTGCGCATCCTGCAAAGGCCATCTCGGCCATGTCTTCGACGATGGGCCGCGGCCGACAGGCAAGCGCTATTGCATAAATGGCGTCGCCATGAGCTTCGAGCCCGAAGGAAAGTCCGACTGACCGGCAGAACTATGACCGGCCGCCGGCTTTCCTTCGCCTTGTCGCCGTCCGGTCATAAACCCTAATAAAAAAGGCGAGTTTGCCCCTATTTCGGCTAAAAATGACAACCCCGACACGGAGCGCGATGGTATGATCCGCCCCGTGCGACGGGTTGTCGCGAGGGCATCGCCGCCCTTCGCCGGTCGTGGCACCATGCGTCGATGGACCGGCGCAGGCATTCGGTGCGGCTGGCGGAGGGCGAATGGTCATTTCGGCCGAATTCCTGGGGATGCTGGTTCTGATCGCCAGCGCCGCCGCGCTCGGACTTTCCATCGTCGTCGATGTCGGCCGCGTCAGCGCGGAAAAGACCCGCGAGGCGATGAACCAGCGTCAGTACGACAAGAAACGCGCCGCACTCGCCGAATGGCGCCAGAAGACGGAGCGCAAGCACGTCGACCTGACGACCCTGCAAGCCCGCCTGACCGAATTCAACGGCCGGCGCCAGAAGGCGTTGACCGAGCTGCGCGCCCTGGAATTCTCCAAGATCGAACTGGTCCACGAGCTGGGCGAGCAGGACAGCGACGGCGACATCTATTGGGCGCAGCTGGCGGTCGGTCCCAATTTCAACGAGCTGGACCGCAAGGACATCGTCTTCTCGCGCCAGATTTGGGAATACCGCAACGTCTCCCACATCACCGCTCCGTCCGCCGAACTGGCCCACGCCACGGTGCGGAGCAGCTTTTCCCAGCGCAACGGCGTGATCTGCTCTCCCGTGGTCCCCCTGGCGCTCGCTCCCGACCCCGAGGTCGAGGCTGACGCGGCATGATCGAGGGATTTATGAGGGGGACGGCGCCATGACCGGCATGATGCTGTATTTCGCGCTGGGCCTGATGGTGCTGACCGTCCTGTCCAACCGCTACTGGCGCCGCCAGCTGGTTGTCACGCGGATCGCCATGTCCAAGCTGAAGGACAAGGTGGAGGACGTGACCAAGGAGGTCGCCGACGTCGCCTCCGACTACGCACAGCTGGCGCACCACTATGCGGACATGGAAAAGCGCGTCCAGAAGGCGGAGATCGACATGCAGGCCGCCATTCTGGAACTGGACCAGAAGAAGTCGGCCCCGATGCAGCGCTACGTCGTCTTCGACCGGAACGAGCCACGCACCGGCCGTTTCTGGGAGGTTGCGGTGCGCTGTCACCCCATCGGCGTCAGCCTGTCCGACCAGCGCGGATATCGCGGCTGGACCGGGGTACGCCGCTTCCTGCTGATCGCCGATGGCGAGCGCGAGGCCCGCGAACGGGTCGCCGCCCGCTATCCCCGCAAGGCCGGTTTCGAAGTCGTCGAGGTCGCCGGCTGCCGCCTGAACGGCCTGACCGTCAACCGCATTTCCGAACTCAGCACCTTCCGCAAGCCGGCCAAGCCGGAGGAGGACGGCGCAGCCGCCGCCCGCCCGCAACGCCGGACCTCGCCCGCGCAGTCCTGAGGCCGTCTCTCCTTTCCGGCGTTCCCTTTTTCATTGCCCTTTCCCGTCACCGGCTGCGCCCTATCTGCTGTCGGGCCATGCCAAGACGTGCCCTGAAACGACCAGGACTGAACCCCTGGGTTTTCGCCCCTCTCCTGCTCATGCCGCTTCTGGGCGCCTGTTCCGGCCCGCAGATCGTCGATGCGCTCACCCCACGGTCGGGCTCTACACGGTCGCCACCGACCTGCCCTTCGCCGACGATCCGCGCCTGCGGCTGGATCTCTACCGGCCCGACCGGCCGGCGCTGGGGGCGCCGACGGTGGTGTTCTTCTATGGCGGCAATTGGGAGACCGGCGACAAGAGCATGTACCGCTTCGTCGCCCAGGCGTTGACCAGCCGCGGCTACAGCGTCGCCATCCCCGACTACCGGCTCTATCCGCAGGTGCGCTATCCCAAGTTCCTGCGCGATTCCGCCGCCGCAGTGGCCTGGATCCGGCGCCACGGTGCCGAATACGGCGCCCAGCCCGGGCCGGTGGCGGTGATGGGCCACTCGGCCGGGGCCTACAATGCCCTGATGCTGGCGATGGATCGCCGCTGGCTCGCCGAACAGGGGCTCGACCCCGCCCGCGACCTGCGCGCCGCGGTGGGACTGGCCGGGCCCTACGACTTCCTGCCCCTGCAAAGCGACATGCTGAAGGACCTGTTCGGCCCGGAGAGGACGCGGCCGGACACCCAGCCGATCACCCATGTCGCCGCCCCGCTGCCGCCCCTGTTCCTCGCCACCGGCACCGCCGACGAGACGTTCCTGCCCCGCAACAGCCGCAATCTGGCAGCCGAGGCCCGCGAGGTCGGCGGAAGCGTGCGCACGGTGGAGTATGACGATACCGGCCACATCCGCATCGTCGCCGCTCTCGCCGCGCCCTTGCGCTGGCTGAACCCGGTGCTGGACGATGTCGATGGTTTCCTGAAATCGCTGCCGCAAATCGGAAGCTGATCAATCCACCGCAGCCTGGAACATGTATCCCATACCATGGACGGTGACGATGCGGGTGGGGTCGGCGGGGTCGTGCTCCACCACCCGGCGCAGGCGGCGGACCAGCCGATCGATGGAGCGGTCGTACGGCACCGAATCGCCGCGCAAGGTCAGGTCGAGAAGGTCGTCGCGGCTCAGCACCCGCCCCGGATTCTCGACGAAGGCGGCGAGCAGTTCGAATTCGGCGGAGGTCAGACGCGCGTCCTCCCCATCGGGACCGCGCAGCCGGCGCTTGTCCAGATGAAGCTCCCACCCGTCGAACCGCTTCACCCGCCCGCCGGCCGGCCTGGTCGGCTTGACGATGCGGCGCAGCAGGCTGCGGGTGCGCGCCAGGATCTCGCGGGGTTCGAACGGCTTGGTGATGTAGTCGTCGGCGCCCAGTTCCAGCCCGATCAGCCGGTCCATGCGGTCGGACCGCCCGGTGATCAGGATGATGCCGATGTTGGAGGCTGCCCGCAGTTCCCGCGTCACCGCCAGACCGTCCTTGCCGGGCAGCCGGATGTCCAAGAGCAGCAGATCGATGCGCCCCCGCGCCAGCAACGCCGACAGCTGGTCGCCATCCCGCGCCAGCATCACCCGATAGCCCTCCCCTTCCAGGTAGGCCTTCAGGGTCTCGCGGGTGATGGGATCGTCGTCGACCACCGCGATGGTGTGCATTGTCCCCCGTACCGGATTGAGACGGGTGGCGGATTGTCTGCCACACCCAGCACCGAAACTATCGGTTCCGGCAATTTGACACAAGCTGGAGTGTAACGGAACTGCGACAGGGATCGGCAGATTGTTCCGCCCCGCCACAGTGGCCGATAGGGACAATCGCAGGCGATCTTGCCAGCAGGTCGGGACAATGCCACATTTGTCCCCATGACAAACTGGACCCCGAACCTGGAGGGCCGTCCCGGCCCGCTCTATCGCGTCATCGCCGACGCGCTGGCCGACGACATCGCGGAGGGCGTGCTGCCGACCGGCACGCGGCTGCCGACGCACCGCGACCTCGCCTTCCGCCTCGGCGTGACGGTGGGAACAGTGACGCGCGCCTATACGGAAGCTGAGAAGCGTGGCCTGATCGGCGGCGAGGTCGGCCGCGGCACCTTCGTCCAGGGGCAGCGTCCGCCAACCACCCCCCTGCCGCTCGGCTGGCCGCCGGCCGGGGAGATCTCGGCGGGTCCCGCCATCGTCAACATGACCACGGTCCATCCCGAACATGCCGTGGCGGTGCAGACCTTCGGCCAGACGCTGTCCGCCATCGCGGCATCGGGACATGCGGCGAAACTGATCGGCTACGGCCCTCATGCCGGCCTGCCCGACCACCGTGCCGCCGCGGCATCCTGGCTGGAGCGCCAGCACCGGGTAAAGGCAACGCCTGAGTCGGTGCTGCTGACCACCGGGGCGCAGAACGCGCTGGCGGTGGCGCTGGCCGCCGTTGCCCGTCCCGGCGACGTCATCCTGGCGGAGCGGCTGACCAACATCGGCACCAAGGCGCTGGCCGCCACCCAGGGCTATCATCTGGAAGGCGTCGCCATCGACGAGCATGGTCTGGTGCCGGACGCCTTCGACAGCGCCTGCCGCCGGCTGGGGCCAAAGGCGGCCTATCTGGTGCCGACCCTGCAGAATCCGACGGCTGTCGTCATGCCCGCCGCCCGCCGGCGCGAGATCGTCGAGATCGCCCGCTGCTATGGTGTGATCCTGATCGAGGACGACGTGTTCGGCTTCATGGTGCCGGATGCCGTGCCGATCCAGACCATGGCCCCCGACATCACTCTCTATGTGTCCAGCGTGTCGAAGAGCCTCGCCGCCGGCCTGCGGCTGGGCTTCGTCGTCGCCCCGGCGGAGCTGCGCACCCGTGTCGAGACCGCCATCCGGGCCCTGCAATATTCCGCTCCCGCCCTGCCGGCGGAGGTGGCCACGCGCTGGATCAGGACGGCACCGCCGACCGCATCGTCGCCACCCAGCGGGAGGAGGATTTGGCGCGCCAGCGGCTTGCCCGCTCCATCCTGCCGGCCGAGACCGTCTATGGCCATCCGGCGGCCCAGCATCTGTGGCTGGTCCTGCCCGAACCCTGGCGGCGCGAGGACTTCATCGGAGAAGCGCGCCGCCGCGGGGTGATCGTCACCGGTGCCGACGCCTTCGCCGTCGGCCGCGCCAGTGCCCCTCATGCGGTGCGTGTCGGCCTGTGCATGCCACGCAGCCGCGACGAGGCCGCCCGCGGCCTGCGCGCCCTCGCCGATGCGATCGACGCGCCGGCGGCGGCGATGCTGTCCATCGTCTGACCGGAGCGCGGGCACGGCGGCGGCGATATGTAGCGCCGCTGGGTAAATCCTGCCGCCCCGCCGGTCCAAACCTGCCGCCCGGCACCGATGAGCCTGCCACAACCTTTGTCAAATCAATAGCTTAGCTCTGGCCCACATCCTGCACACCCTTCGATTGTCATTTCCTGACGGGAATGTGGAACGAGGGGAGCGCACCATGGTCAGCCTGTCCAGTTACGCCGATGTCGGCAGCATGGCCCAGAGCCTGCAGCAGTCGATCGACGCCGCGGTCAAGCGCGTGCAGCAGCAGGCAACGGGCAATGGTGGCGCGACCGGCAAGGTCCAGGAGTACGAGCAGACCGTCAACAAGTCGGCGATGAACGCCGCACCCTTCGCGACGAGCATCGGCACCCTGGCGAAGGACACCAGTCGGCTGAACGTCTTCAGCTCGCTGGCCTCCAACGATCCGGCCGATTTCTACAAGTTCAACGTGCCCACCTCCGGCGCCGTGACGCTGGGAACGGTGGGCGATGCCGGCGTCCGGCTTCAGCTGATGGACCGTGGCGGCAAGGTCGTCGCCGACAGCAACAAGGATGCCGGCGCCAGCTATGACGCCTTCCAGAAGCTGAAATCCGGCCAGATGACGCTGGACAAGGGCGACTACACCCTGCGCGTTGCCCGCGACAAGGATGTCCCGGTCAAGGATGCCAAGAGCTACGGTGTCCAGCTGCGCATGGGCAACTACAGCAAGGACTACGACACCATCGCCAAGCAGCCGGCCAAGGGCGACAACCCCTTCGGCGGCAACACCAAGCTTCAGAGTTTGGCCTCGATCCTGGGCGCGGGCAGCGCCTCGCTCAACCCGTCGGCGATGCTGCTGGGCGGGTCGGGCGGCAGCTATGGCGGGCGCGGATCGCTGCTGAACGCGATCCTGTGATCGCCGCGCCCGTCAGACCAGACGGTCGCGCCCCGATTCCTTGACCAGTAGAACCGCCTGGGTGCGGCTGCCGACGCCCAGTGCCTTGAGCACGCCGGTGACGTGGGTCTTCACGGTGGACAGGTTCAGGCCCAGCCGCTCGCCGATCTCCTGGTTGGACAGGCCCTGGGCCAGCAGGTCCAGAACCTCCAACTGGCGGCGGGTCAGCCCGTCGAAGATGCTGGGGGCCACGGCACGCGGGGTCCCGGCAGCCGCGTGGGCCGGTGCGCCCGGCATGCCCAGCACCGGCGGCACGTGGATCCGCCGGCCATCACCAGCCGCAGGATGTTCACCACCAGGACGTCGTCGGTCGATTTCGGAATGAAGGCACGGACGCCGCGCGACAGAACCGCGCGCATTTCGTCTGGGAATTCGATCATCGAGAAGATGGCGACCGGAACCGGCGCGACGCGCTTGACCAGCGCCTCGACATCCTCCAGCCCGCCCAGACCCGGCATGCGCAGATCCATCACGATGAGGTCGAACGCGGCTCCGCCGTCCTGCATCGCGCCGTCGAGGATGGCGTTCAATTGGCTGAAGCTGGTGGCGGCCACCACAGTGGCCTGCTCGTCCAGTTCACCCACCAGATGGGTCAAGCCGCTGCGGACGATGGAATGATCGTCGGCGATCAGAACCTGCATGTAACGTCTCGGACCGAAGATGCCTTGGGTACCGTATCGTCATACGCTGACGCAACGGTCCGCGCTACCTCCTTCGCACATCCGGCACCTTTGCTCCATTGCCGCGATGCCTGGAAGGATTGCAGGCGCCTGCGGGGGAGAGGCGCTCGCCCCTCCCCCCTTTGCCGTTCAGGAGATCTTGATCATGATCTGGGCACGGCGGTTCGACGGCTCGCGCACGTTCGGACCGGTCGGGACCATCAGCTGGTTCTCGCCGACGCCTTCGATGGAGATGATGTTGGCCGGTGTGCCATGCTTGATCATGGCCTGCCGCACCGCCTCGGCGCGGCGGAGCGAGAGCTTCTGGTTGTAGGACGGCGCGCCCGAGGTGTCGGTGTGGCCGATCACCTGGATGCGGACGGCGCGGGCACGGCTGGCGCCATCGGCGGCATCGGCGATGATCTTGTCGGAATTCGGCGTGATGACCGCCTTGTCCCAATCGAAGAACACCTGATACTCGCTCTGCGGCTGGGCGGCCATCGGCGGGGCGGCCGGTGCCGGGGCGGCGATGGGCGTCGCACGCTCCGGACCGCCGAAGGTGTAGCGCAGGCCGGCCAGGATCGTGTGGTTGCGGTACTCGCCCTTCGAGGTCACCGGGCCCAGCTCGAACTCCGGATCGACGGTGGCGAAATACCGGTAATCCAGCGTCAGCACGACATTGTCGTTGATCGCATAGGATGCGCCGATGATGCCCTGATAGGCGAAGACCCAGTCGCGGTCGCTGGCGCCGTTCAGCGACTGCTTGACGCCGGCGATACCGGCACCGGCACCGATATAGGGAGTGATCGGCAGGCCGATGTTGATGTCGTACAGCAGGTTGCCCATGAAGGCGACCGAACTCATCTTGCCGCCCAGATTGTTCAGGCCGGGGGTGGCGCTGCTGGTGCTGTCGACGCTGTTGCGCCACCGCCAGGCGGCCTCCAGCTCGGCGCGCAGGCCCATCGCGGTGGCGTAGCCGACCGACAGGTCGCCGATGCCGCCGATCTTGAATTCCTCCTTCAGGCCCAGGCCGGGAGCCGGATAGCTGCTGAGGTCGGCATCCTCGGTCCAGTTCACGCCGGCGCCAGCACCGACATAGAAGCCTTCCGTACCGGCGAAAGCGGCGGTCGGGACGGCCAGCGAAGGTAGGGCGACGGTCAGTGCCGTGCCCAGCAAAATCCCACGCATCGTCATGTTCTTGTTCCCATCGTTGACGGCGTTGGTCGATCGGGACATCCCGGCCTGCGGCGAAGTGCGTGACAGAACGGGCTCCGGCCCCGACAATGGATACGGATCCGCAGCTTCCAATCCTGCTGCCGCAGGCCCATTTTTCCTGTTGCAGATTTGCCTCAGCCGGCTCAGAGGCATTTCCTGTCGCGATAACAATAGCTTGGACAGACACCGCGATGCTTTCTACTCCGGACGGCTCGGTCGAATACCCCCTCTGCACCACTCCCGATCCCGGCGGCTGGCAGGAGGTTGCGCCCGGTGTGCTGTCGATCCGTCTGTCCCTCCCCTTCCAGCTCGACCACATCAATGTCTGGGCGCTGGACGGTGGTGCCTTCGGCTGGACCCTGGTCGATTGCGGGCTCGGCGATCCGCGCAGCCGCGCGGTGTGGGAGGTGCTGCTGCGCGATGCGCTGGGTGGGCGCCCGGTGGAGCGGGTGGTCGTCACCCATTTCCATCCCGACCATATCGGTGCCGCCGCCTGGCTGGTGGAGCGGACCGGCGCTGGTTTCGCCACCTCGCTGACCGAATGGCTGTTCGCCCGCACCCTGTCGGCCGGCAACGATGCCGCCACCGACGCGGTGGTCGAGCAGTTCTATCGCCGCTGCGGCCTGGAGGAGGATACGCTGCAATCGCTGCTCGCCCGCAAGGGGGCCTACAGCCGCGGCGTGCCCGCCGTGCCGGCGACGCTGACCCGACTGCGGGCCGGCGACCGGCTGCCGGTGGGTGACCGCCACTGGACGGTGATCGGCGGCAGCGGCCATACGGCGGAACCGGTCAGCCTCTACCGGCCGGCCGGCGGCGGCTGCCCGGACCTGCTGATTTCGGGCGACCGAATCCTCCCCCGCATCAGCCCGAACATCAGCGTCTGGCCGTCGGAACCGGACGCCGATCCGCTCGCCGACTATCTCGCCAGCCTTGAGGGATGGAGCGTCCTGCCGGCGGACACGCTGGTCCTGCCCTCCCACGGCCGCCCCTTCCGCGGCCTGCACCGGCGTGCGGAGGAGCTGGCTCTCCACCATGGGGAGCGGCTGGCCGAGATCGAGACGCTGTGTTCAAACTCCCGGACCGCCGCGGCGGTGACACGGGCGCTGTTTCCGCGCCCGCTCGACCCGCAGCAGATGCTCTTCGCCGTGGGCGAGGCGGTGGCCCACCTCAACCACCTGATCCGCAAGGGGCGGCTGGAGCGGGTCGCCGGGCCGGCTGTCGGGCCGGCTTCGCTTCCGCCGGCCGACCTCTACCACCGGCCGGGCCGCCATCGCAGCGGCCTGACGGCGGTTATTCAGTGACGATCTCGAACTCGTGCGGATCGAGCAGCGTCGCCACCGACAGGGTCTTCAGCGTCTTCGGGTCGTCGGTACGCTTCATCTGGGCATGCTGGGTGCCCATGCCGTCCTTGCGGATGGCGATCACTTCCCAATAGCCGCCGCTGGGGGACAGCTTGCGGTAAATCTGTCCCTCGACCACCTCGCGCTTCCTGCGCATTTTCGTTCTCCAAAACCCGTCCCATGCCGGCGACCGTCACAGTCGCCGCGAAGGGCGCCATTGAAGCACAAAAACCCCCTGCCGTGGCGAGTGTCCGTTCGGTGACCCTTTGCCGATGCCGCATTTGCGTTGTTGCGATGCAGCACGTCCGGGGCACCCCCGATGACCCTTTGCCGCAGGGCTCTTTCAGAGTGGAACTAAAGCCACGGCTGTGGGTTCATAGCGGTCATGAACACCGATCTCGACGTGCTTGTCTTCGCGACCCGCCTGGTTGATGAACTGGGTGAAACCGCAATTCGAATGAGCCGCGTTCGTCTTGTCGAACTCACGGCCGCCAATCACACCCGCGCCGCCGCCTTCTGGCGGGAGGTGATGGGCACATGCGAACGGCTGCTGACCGAGCGGTCGGGCCGGCGTGTGGCGACCGGGCTCTCCTCCCAGACAATTGCTGCGGCGCAGCCAGCCATGGCCCAGCACCGCGTCGCCTATGTTCCCCGACCTATTCCCTGACCGCCTCATTCATTAAGCACGGACGCTTCTTTAAATCTTCAAAGAAAAAGGGCCGGCACAAAGTACCGGCCCTTTCGCGCGGAACGCAGAAGCGTTTCGCTTACTTCACTTCGGCGTACTGGCCGTTGTGCCACTTGTACCAGACATAGGCCGGGCTGGTGACGTCGCCCTTGGCGTCGAACCCGATCTTGCCGATCACGGTGTCGTAGCTGCCCTTGCGCATGACGTCGGCAACCTTGGCAGCGTCGGTCGAGTTCGCCTGCTTCACCGCGTTCGCCCAAATCTGGAGAGCGGCGTAGGTGTACAGGGTGTAGCCTTCCGGCTCGTAGCCCGCCTTGCGGAACTTCTCCACGACGGCCTTGGCGTCCGGCTTCTCGCGCGGATCCGGACCGAAGGTCATCATGGTGTCCTCGCCGGCGTCGCCGGTGATGGCCCAGTACTCGTTGGTCACCAGCGCGTCGCCCGACACGATAATGGCCTTCAGGCCCTGGTCCTTCATCTGGCGGGCGATCAGGCCGGCCTCGGTGTGGTAGCCACCGACATAGACAGCGTCGATGTTCGCCTGCTTCAGCTTCGACACCAGGGCGGAATAGTCCTTCTCACCGGCCGTGTAGGCTTCGTAGATGGCTTCCTTCTGGCCGCCGGCGTTCAGCGCCTTCTGCGTCTCATCGGCCAGACCCTTACCATAGGCCGACTTGTCGTGCAGGATGGCGATGTTCTTGCCCTTGTACTTGTCCAGCAGATACTTGCCGGCAATCAGGCCCTGCTGGTCGTCACGGCCGCAGACGCGGAAGACGTTCTTCAGGCCCTGCTCGGTCAGCTTCGGGTTGGTCGAAGCCGGGAAATCTGCATCATCCCTTCCTCGGCATAGACCTGGCTGGCCGGGATCGACGAGCCCGAGCAGAAGTGACCGGCCACGAACTTCACACCGGCCTTGGCCAGCTGGTTGGCGACGGCCACGGCCTGCTTGGGATCGCAGGCGTCGTCGCCGACTTCCAGCTTCAGCTTCTGGCCCAGAACACCGCCGGCGGCATTGATGTCCGCAACGGCCTGCTCCATGCCCTTCTTCATCTGCTCGCCGAAGGTGGCGTATTGGCCGGTGATCGGGCCGGCGGTGGCCACCGCGATGTCGGCCTTGGCGGCCGTGGCGGAGAGCGCGGTCGCCGCGATCGCGGCGAGAAGGGACAGCTTGAATTTCATGGGTGTGCTTGCTCCCTGTTCTATGAAGTGGTCCCTGTTGCAACATACCCCCGGCCCTTTCGGGCCTTGCCGCCGGGTCCCCTCCGGCGGGTTCCAGAATACCATACCCCGAGTGGCGCACAGTGCGACAGTTTCGCGGGCACCAATCAGCCGTACGGTCTAATTCCTTATGTCTAGTCGCACCTGCTTAACCGGCCCTGCTCAACCGGCGGTGCCGGTGCGGTCGCGCCAGGCGAACGGTCCCGCGCGCTCATAGAGCCACGGATACTGGTTGACCATGCGTCGTGCGATGGCGATGCGGTGTGCGGTGAGCGTGATCAGCCCGATCACCACCGTGTGGACGATGAAGCCCCAGAGCGACAAAAGTTGCTCGCCGAACAGGCCCCAGGCGAGGAAGCGGTCGCCCACCCCCAGCAGCAGCGAGTAGGCCAGCACGCTGGAGACCGGCTTCCAGCCTTCAGCCAACGTCTGCCCGGTCAGAACCCCGCAGCCGCCGAACGCCAGCACCGTCAGGAACACGAACACCGGAAGCGAAGAGCCAAGGATCGTTTCCATCTCAGTGTCCCCCTTCCAGATAGGCCGCGCGAACCTCCGGGTCGGCCAGAAGCTGCGCCCCGGTCCCCGTCATCGTGATCTTCCCCGTCACCATCACATAGGCCCGGTGCGCCAGCTTCAGCGCATGGAAGGCGTTCTGCTCCACCATGAACACCGTCATCTTCTGTTCCCGGTTGATCTCCTGGATCACCTGGAAGATCTGCTTCACGATCAGCGGCGCCAGACCCAGCGACGGCTCGTCCAGCAGCAGAAGCCGCGGCTGGCTCATCGGCGCCCGCCCGATCGCCAGCATCTGCTGCTCGCCGCCCGACATCGTCCCGGCGCGCTGGTTGATGCGCTCCTTCAGGCGTGGGAACAGCGTCAGCACCCGCTCAAGCTCGCGCTCGAAGCTGCCGGGCTGCGCCACGATGGAGCCCATCTGCAGGTTTTCCAGCACCGTCATGCGCGGGAAGATGCGCCGGCCCTCGGGAGACTGCGCGATGCCGCGCCGCACGATCTCGTGGGTCGGCAGGTCGGTGATGTCCTCGCCCTCGAAGAACACCCGGCCCTGGCGCGCCCGCGGACTGCCGCAGATCGTCATCAGCAGCGTCGACTTGCCGGCCCCGTTGGCGCCGATCAGCGAGACGATCTCGCCGGCGCCGATCTCGATGTCGATCCCCTTCAGCGCCTCGATGGCGCCGTAGAAGGTGTGGACGCCCGATACCTTCAGCATGGCTCAGGCTCCCTTCTGGCCGGCGGTGGGCGCGATGTTCAGGTCGGCGGCGATCTCCGGCGGCAGGGCTTCGTCCTCGTCCTCGCCCAGATAGGCGCGGATCACCGCCGGGTCGTTCTTCACATGCTCCGGATCGCCGTCGGAAATCTTCCGGCCATAGTCCAGCACCACCACATGGTCGGAAATGCGCATCACCACGCTCATGTCATGCTCGATCAGCAACACCCCGGTGCGGTGGCCCTGCGGCGTCTGCACGTCGCGGATGAAGGTCAGGATCTCGGCCAGCTCCCCCAACTGCGCGGGTTCAGCCCGGCCGCCGGCTCGTCCAGGCACAGCAGCACCGGCTCGGTGCACATCGCCCGGGCGATCTCCAGCCGGCGCTGGGCGCCGTAGGGCAGGTTGCCGGCTTCCCAGTCGGCGAACTCGGTCAGGCGGACCCGGTCGAGCCAGTATTTCGCCAGCTCCACCGCCTCATGCTCGGCCTTGCGGAAGCCGGGCAGGCCGAGCAGGCCGGCGATGGCGAAGCCCGACGCCCGCATCAGCTTGTTGTGCTGGGCGACGATCAGGTTCTCCAGAACGCTCATGCCGCTGAACAGCCGGATGTTCTGGAAGGTGCGCGCCACCCCGGCCAGCTGGGCGATGCGGTAGCCCGGCATCCGCTCGAGCAGGAACTCCTTGCCGGCGGGATGGCGCAGCGTCAGCCGCCCCACGGTGGGCGTGTAGAAGCCGGTGACGCAGTTGAACAGCGTCGTCTTGCCGGCGCCGTTCGGGCCGATCAGCGCGGTGATCTCGCCCGCCCGCGCCTCGAACGACACGTCATTGTTCGCCACCAGACCGCCGAAGCGCATGGTCAGGTGTTCAACCGACAGAAGCGGCTTTTCAGTCAACCCAACTGTGTTCATGGGGGCGCTCATTTCGCGGCTCCCGCCGGGATCGGCTTCTTGCCGCCATGCAGGAGGATGGTCGGGTCGCGGTGGGCCAGCAGGCCGCGCGGACGCCACAGCATGATCACCACCATGCCGGCGCCAAACGCCAGCATGCGGTAGTCGGCCAGCTCGCGGAACGCTTCGGGCAGGCCGATCACCAGCAGGGTGGCGACCACCACGCCGATCTGGCTGCCCATGCCGCCCAGCACCACGATGGCCAGGATGATCGCCGACTCGATGAAGGTGAAGCTCTCCGGGCTGATGAAGCCCTGGCGCGTGGCGAAGAAGGAGCCGGCGAAGCCGCCGAACATCGCGGCAATCGCAAAGGCCGCCAGCTTCATGTTGGTGCGGTTGATGCCGAGCGAGGCGCAGGCGATGTCGTCCTCGCGCAACGCTTCCCAGGCGCGGCCCAGCGGCAGCTTGCGCACTCTGAGCGTGAACAGGTTCACCACCAGCGCGAGCGCCAGGATGAGGTAGTAGAGGAAGACGATGCGGTGGAGCGGCGAGAATTCCAGCCCGAACAGCTCGTGGAAGGCGGCCATGCCCTCGGAGGGCGTGCGGGAGAAGTCGGCGATGCCGAAGAAGCTCGGCCGCGGGATGCCGGAGATGCCGTTGGGGCCGCCGGTGAACTGGTACCAGTTGACCAGGATGATGCGGATGATCTCGCCGAAGCCCAAGGTCACGATGGCGAAATAGTCGCCGCGCAGCCGCAGGACGGGGAAGCCGAGCAGCACGCCAGAGCAGGCGGCGAGCAGCCCCGCCAGCGGCAGGCAGAGCCAGAAGCTGAGGCCGAAGTAATGGGCGAGCAGGGCGTAGCTGTAGGCGCCGACGGCGTAGAAGGCGACATAGCCGAGGTCGAGCAGGCCGGCCAGCCCGACGACGATGTTCAGGCCCCAGCCCAGCATGATGTAGGTCAGCAGCAGGATGCCGATGTCCAGCAGCATGCGGTCGGCCAGCGGCGTCATCGGCAGGATGGCGGCGAAGACCACGGCGACCGGGCCGATGTATTTGCTGGCGTGCTGCACCTTGGCGGCGACGCGGTCCATCCGCTTGTCGCGGTCGGCCTGGGACAGCTTGGAGCGGCCGGTGGCGACGGTCATGGCGGCGCGCAGCGCGATGACGCCGCCGCCCAGCACCAGCACCAGGCGCAGCACCTGGGTCGGCATCGGCAGCACCAGCCCGACGCCGGCGCAGACCAGCGCCACGATCAGCACCGGCAGCGCCATGCCCTGGCGGATCAGCCCGAGCCCGAGGCGGCCGAGGAAGACGAGGAGGAGCGAGGCGACCACCTCCTCCGGCCGGGCTTCGATGCCGAGGCCGGTGGGGCGGTCGACGGTGCGCAGGCCGACCAGCGGCACGGTCAGCAGCAAGGCGACGAAGGCGGCGAGGCCGGCGTCCTTGATCGTGGCGGCCCAGTCGACGCCGCGCGGGGCGGTGCGCGCGCCCGATGAGACGGTGTTGGAGTGCAGGGTCATGGCGCTTACACCTTCTCGATCTCGGGCCGGCCGAGCAGGCCGGTGGGCCGGAAGATCAGGACGAGGACGAGGATGGAGAAGGTTGCGACGTCCTTCCATTCGGAGCCGACATAGCCGGACCAGAAGGCCTCGATCAGGCCGATGACCACGCCGCCGAGCATGGCGCCGGGCAGCGAGCCGACCCCGCCGAGCACGGCGGCGGTGAAGCTTTTCACCCCGGCCAGGAAGCCGATGTAGAAGTCGATGACGCCATAGATCAGCAGCACCATCATGCCGGCGACGGCGGCGAGCGCGGCGCCCATGACGAAGGTCAGCGAGATGACGCGGTCGACGTTGACGCCGAGGAGCCCGGCCATCTTCTTGTCCTGCTCGCAGGCGCGCTGGGCGCGTCCGAGCGAGGTGCGGTTGATCAGCATGGTGAAGCCGACCATGAGGACCAGGGTGATGACGATGGTGGCGAGGCGGACGTAGCTGACGGAGACGGCGCCGTCCATCAGGGTGAGGTTGCCGGGCAGGATGGGCTGCAGCGGCTTGGAGCGGGCGCCCTGGAGGATCTGGATGTAGTTCTGCAGGAAGATCGACATGCCGATGGCGGAGATCAGCGGCGCCAGCCTTGGCGAGGAGCGCAGCGGCCGGTAGGCGATGCGCTCGACCGTCCAGCCATAGACGCTGGTGAACAGCATGGAGGCGAGCAGCATGATCAGCAGCGCCAAGGGCACCCAGGTGATGCCGAGCGCGCCGATGGCCAGGAAGGTGATCAGCGCCACGAAGGAGCCAATCATGTAAATCTCGCCATGGGCGAAGTTGATCATCCCGATGATGCCGTACACCATCGTGTAGCCGATCGCGATCAGGCCGTAGATCGCTCCAAGCGACAAGCCGTTGATCAATTGCTGAAGAAAATATTCCATATCCTCATCCCACCTTCAGCGCGGCGCAAAGGCAGGGTGCGGCGGCACGGGCACACTCGGCACACCGGTCTCGCAACAGCAGCCCCCCTGTCTGGTGCACTCTGTCTGGTGCAGCCCTTCCATTCACCAAACGGAATGCCGTATCGTCCGGAATTCCGTCTATTGGTCTGACGGACCAAGATTTTTCCTGTTCGGAGGCGGCTCCTGCAATCCGGCCGGGCCGTCCGGCAAGTGCCTCTCCTGACCTTTTCGGTAGTACCAGCCTGACGGATTTTTGCAAGACAGATTTGTGTTGTCCGCATGCGTCGCGGCGAAGGGCAAGGGCCGGAAACGCGAAACGCCCCACCGGCGGTTGCCGGCAGGGCGTTCTGCAAGACGACGCAAACCGTTGGAAGGTCAGCGAACAGCGACGGACTGCTTGGTCGGGGCGGCGGCGACCTTCTGCTTCGGCTTAGCCGGAGCGGCGGCCTTGGCCGGCTTCGCCTTGGCAGTCGTGGCCTTGGGCGCTGCCGGAGCCGGCGCGGCCTGGGCGACGGCGAAGACGGGGTCCGGATTGCTCACAACCTTCACGTCGCAAAGCGGGCGGCTGGCCAGATGCATCAGGCCGGCATTCTTCTCGTCGCTGGTCAGGGTGCGCAGGTCGTCCGCCGTCAGGTCCTTCGCGGCGACCGAGCGGTCGACGAAGTTGGCGCAATATTGCGGGATGCCGATGGTCGCGGCGCGACGGCTGATCTCGTTCGCCAGCTCCGTCCGGAACATGTCGAACTGGCGGGTGGCGTTGCCGCCGGCACCCGAACGCTTGTAGAAGCTGATCAGCGACGCTTCCGAGCTGGACAGCAGGGCGCGGTTCTTGACCGAGAAATCCTGGTACAGGTCGAACGGCTTCTTGTCCGGCATGACCGTGCGGCAGGTCAGACCGACCACCATCATCTCGGTGTGCATGCGCATCAGCTGCTCGGCCGCATGTTCGGCGCGGTTGTAGCAGGCGGGCGTGGCCGGGGCGCTGGACTTCGCCGGGCGCGCAGCCTTGGCGGCGGCCGGCTTCGCCGGCTCCTTGGCGGCAGCGCCGGCGGACGCCGGCAGGGCGAGCAGCGCGCCGAGGACGGCGGCGCCGGTCAGGGCTTTGAGGGAATGGCGGAGGGCGGCGCGCTGGCGACTTATCAGGGGCTCCGGTGGCGCGGTACGACAGGACGGGTTCGGGCGGGAAACGGTATTGCCCGACAGTCGGCGACCTTCTACCCGAACGCCGTGACGGGTCAATGGGATTTGGCCGATGCTTGCGTTTTGTCCCATCGGCGCGGCGGCGACGCAACGCCGGATCGCCGAAGGTCCCTCCCCCTCCCGATGGAGGAAGCGTGCGCTGCTGGACGGGAGCGGGCCGGCGACGCTATGGATTGGCAGAGCACAGTCGGACAGGTGACAGGGCATGGCAGCCACCGGATCGCAATCGGCCGGAACAGGGGCCGCGACAGAATACCGGAGCGGGCACCGCATCGGCATCGACCTGGGCGGCACCAAGACCGAGGGTATCCTGCTCGACCGTCAGGGAAACCAGCTGGTGCGCCACAGAGTTCCGACGCCGAAAGGCGATTATGACGGCACCGTCGCGGCCATCCGCGATCTCGTGGCCCGGCTGGAACGGGAAATCCCCGCCGGAAGCAGGGCGACGGTGGGTTTGGGCATTCCGGGCGCCATCTCCCCGGCGACCGGGCTGGTGAAGAACGCCAACTCCACGTGGCTGATCGGGCGCGACTTTACGCGCGACCTGACCCGGGCGCTGGCCCGGCCGGTGCGGATCGACAACGACGCCAACTGCCTTGCGGTGTCGGAAGCGACCGATGGCGCCGGGGCCGGCTGTGACGTGGTGTTCGCGGCGATCCTCGGCACCGGCTGCGGCGCCGGCATCGTCGTTGACGGCCGGGTGCTGGGCGGGCGCAACGCCATCGCCGGTGAGTGGGGCCACAACCCGCTGCCCTGGCCGGCCGACGACGAGCGGCCGGGGCCGGCCTGCTATTGCGGCAAGCAGGGCTGCCTGGAGAGTTTCGTATCGGGGCCTGCGGTCGCGGCCGACCATTTCGCGGCGACCGGCGAGAGGCTGGACGCCGCGGCCATCCTGGCCCGCGCCGCCGACCCGTCGGCCGGCGACGCCGAGTGCAGGGCGACCGCGGACCGGCTGGTCGGCCGGCTCGCCCGCGGTCTGGCGGCGGTCGCCAACCTGCTGGACCCCGACGTCATCGTGCTGGGCGGCGGCCTGTCGAACGCGGAATTGCTGTATGACCGGCTGCCGGCGGCGATGCAGCCCTGGGCCTTCAGTGACCGGCTGGATACGCCGGTGCGCCGCGCCCGCCACGGCGATTCCAGTGGCGTGCGCGGCGCGGCATGGCTGTGGCGGCCGGGAGAAATGCCAAGCGAGTAACCGCAGCTCAGTCGCGGCGTGCAGTCCGCGGGACTGGCGGAGCGTCGGCACTCTGCGGCGCCGCCATAATGCGCTTGGCGGCGGCGGGATCCACCGGCGGCGGCGTTAGCGAATGGGAGGCGGAGTAATGCTTGTCCGTCCGCTTCACGTCCGTGCCGTAGCGCGCCATGCCGGCCCGGTCCTTGCCCGCCTTCATCGCCCCCCAATGGGACGGCGCCGGGCCGGGCAGCGGTTGGGCCTGATCCAAGTTGCGCAGCAGCGGGCCGGTCGGGACCATCTGGTCGTACACCCAGGGCGCATATTCATGCTTCTGGGCGTGGGCCGGCAGCGACAGCGTCATCACCGCCAGAGCGGCGGCAACGGCGGTCCGGATGGCGGTATCGGCAGAGAAGGCAATGCGGGTCATCGAACAGGCACCTTTCGTCCGGGAAAACGGATCGGAAGGGGCAGTCGAGCGCAAAGCACCCGCGCCGTCCAATGCGGAGGCGCGTTACCCACCCCGGTCGCCGCATGCCCAAGCGGGGCATGGCTCCCGCCTTACGATAGGGCGCCGGGGCGATTCCGTTAGGAGGCCCCGTTAGGAGGCCGGCAGGCGGTAGAGCGTCAGGTGCAGGCGCTTGCCGGTGTTGTAGTTGAAGCCCGACAGATCGGCCAGCGGCAGCGGCGTGACGGTGCCCAGGCTGTCGAGGAAGGCCGGCGCTTCACGGTCCTCCACCAGGGCCAGCGCGCAGGCGCGGTCCGCCGTCAGATGCGCGGCAGCACCGGCACCATGGACCAGCTTCGTCGGCGTGCCAAGCAGGAAGACCAGGCTCGGCTCCGAATAGCCGGCGGTCGCCACCACGCTGTCCGGGCAGGGCCGGACCTGCACCACCGCGCGGGCGGCCTGCCGGCTGACCCACACGCCGTCGATGTTCGGCAGCACGGCGGCATAGGTCCCGGCATAGAGCAGCGCCGCGGCACCGACCCCGGCGGCAAGCCCGCTCCGCCGCTCCCCATGCAGAAGCGAGCGCAGGGCGAGCGCGAAGAGGCCGCCCACTGCCGGCACCAGCGCCACCCCGACCGGATCGATCCGGCCATCGACCAGCCAGGGGATCACCGCCACCGCCAGCGTCAGGGCGCCGAAACCGATCACGCCCAGCGCCACCGCGGCGGCGACCAGCCAGCGGCGCGGCTTTTCGCGACTGCGGTCGAAGCCGTCGATCAGGGCCGCCGCGGCGACGGCGGCGATGGCCGGGAAGACCGGCAGGGTATAGTGCAGCAACTTGGTCGGCACCGCCTCGAACACCAGCCAGCTCGGGATGATCCAGGCGATGCAGAAGCGCACGGCATCCAGCCGGCGCCGCGCCCACACCCAGGGAACGGCCAGCAGGGCCAGCAGCGACCAGGGGGCGAAGGTCACCCAGAAGGTGCCGAGGTAATAGCCGGGCGGCAGCCCCTTGCCCTCCTGCCCGCCCGACACCTTGCCCAGCATGTCGTGGCCGACGGATTCGGCGAAGAAGGCGCCCTTGCTCTTGATGGCGATGGCGATCAGCCAGGGGGCGGCGATGGCGACGACGATGCCGAGCCCGGCCAGCGGCTTCAGCCGCTTAAGCCACCCGGCCTCGCGGTCCCACAGGGCCAGCACCAGCGCCGTGCTGCCGGACACCAGCAGGACCATCGGCCCCTTGACCAGCACGCCGATGCCGGCGGCGATCCAGAAGACCAGCGGAGCGGTCCAGGCAGCGCGCCCGGCGGAAACGGGCCCGCGGCGGCCGAGATAGAGGTAGGCGAGCACCGCCTGCCCGATCACCACGGTGGCGAGCAGCACGGCGTCGGTCTTGGCCATCCGCGCCTCGACCCCCAGCACGACGCAGGAGGCCATCATCAGCCCGGCGATGAAGCCGGCCGGGCCGCCGAACAGCCGGGCCGCCGTCCAGGCGCTGGTGAGGACGGCCAGGACGGCGCCCAGGAATGAGGGGATGCGGTAGGTCCAGATGACCTTGTCGGCGCCGACCGGAATGCCGCGCACGGCATCGGCGGCAGCGGTCGCCGCACTCTGCAGCCAGTAGATGCCGACCGGCTTCTTGTAGCGCGTCTCGTCCTGGAAGCGGATGTCGACATAGTTGCCGCTGTCCAGCATCTGCGACGATGCCTGGGCGAAGCGCGCCTCGTCCCGGTCGAAGGGCGGCAGCACGGTAAAGCCCGGCAGAAACAGCGCCGCGGCGATCAGCGCCAGCAGCGCATAGGCCCAGATCGGCAAATGGCGGGCCGGCAGATGGCCTTGCGGCGAGGACGCTGCGGTCACGGCTTGCTCGGCACCGCGCCGCCGGTGGCTTGCGACTTCTTGTGCGACCAGACGAAATAGACGTTGCGGGCGTAGATCACCAGACCCATACCCTGCCCCAGCATGAAGACCGGGTCGAAGCGGTAGAAGGCGTAGGCGAACAGCATGACGCCGCCGCCCAGCGAGAAGTACCAGAACATCTCCGGCACCACGCTGCGGCGCGCCTTTTCGCTGGCGATCCACTGCACGATGAAGCGCATGGTGAACATCAACTGGGCGAAAAAGCCGATGCCGACCCAGATCAGGTCGGTGGTGCTTTGCCCCTGGAACCACGCTGCGGCGCGCTCAATCATCGTAGAATCCTGTCGCGAATGGGTCGCTGTGAAGGTCGATCGGCTTTATTAAAAGACGTCAGAGGCGTTCGGAGACCGGCGACATTTTCGTCCGCCGCTTCAGCCAGTAAACGCCCAGCAGATCGACCACGCCGATCAGCCCGCGCCGCCAGTTGTTGTATTTTGACACGCCGCGTTCGCGCGGGCGATGGTTCACCGGCACATAGGCCACCGGATGGCCGTGGGCGCGGAACAGCGCCGGCAGGAACCGGTGCATCGCCCCGAAGAAAGGCAGATCGAGGAAGGCGTCGCGGCGGAACAGCTTCAGCCCGCAGCCGCTGTCGGTGCAGCCGTCCTGCAGGAAGGACTGGCGGACGGCATTGGCGATCTTCGAGGCCCAGCGCTTCGACAGGGTGTCCTGCCGCTTCTTCCTGAGGCCGCCGACCAGCACCGGCGCTCCCGCCTCGCCCGTCGACACCAGGGCGAACAGCGCCGGGATGTCGGCCGGATCGTTCTGGCCGTCGCCGTCGAGCGTCACCACGAACTCGCCGCGCGCCGCCTTGACGCCGCTGCGCACCGCCGCACTCTGGCCGGAGCGCTGGACATGGCGCAGCACGCGCAGCCGGCCGGCTTCGACCGCCGGGGCAAGACGCGCCTGGGTGTCGTCGTCGGACTGGTCGTCGACGAAGATGACCTCGAAACCGCCGACCGGAGCCAGTGCCCGCTCGATCTCTTCGAGCAGGGGCAGCACGTTCTCGGCCTCGTTGAAAACGGGGACAACGACCGACAGCCGCACCGGCTGGCCGCTCTCCGGATAAATGCTCACGGTTTGCCATCCCATTCGCCAAACGGGCGGCAAATTACTCTCGCGGCGCGGCGAACGGTAGCGGAAAAGGATGAGACGGAAGCGGGGCAGATCCCCGCTTCCGTCCGATATGCTGATGCAGAGGCCGGATTACCCCTTCTTACCACCGGTCTCGGGGACCAGCGGCAGCGGCACATAGCGCAGGTCGCCACCGCGGCTGACCAGCATCAGCAGGGTCTTGCGCCCCTGTTCCTTCGCCTTGGCGATGCGGGTTTCCAGATCGGCGGCGGTCGCCACTGGTTCCTGCCCGGCCTCTACGATGACGTCGCCGAGGTCGAGCCCGCGCTGCGAGGCTGCGCTGTCGCGGTCGACCTCGGTGACCACCAGACCGTCGACATCCTCGCCGATGGCGAAGGTCTCGCGCAGGCCGGGGGTCAAGGGAGCCAGCTTCAGGCCGAGCGCCGACTTGCTTTCCTCCGGCTGGGCGGAACGTGGGGCGCCGCTCGATCCCGACATCGCCAGTTGCTGTGGCTCGTCGCGCAGTTCGCCGACGGTGACCTGGATCGACTGCTGCTTGCCGCCACGCAGCAGGGTTATCGGCACGGTGCGGCCGATCTGCGTGGAGGCGACGAGGCGGGGAAGCTGGCGCATCTGCTCCAGCGGGTCGCCGTTGAAGGCGGTGATGACGTCGCCCTGGCGCAGACCGGCCGAGGCGGCGGGACTGTCGGGCGAGATGCTGGTGACCAGAGCGCCGCCGGAGCCCTCCAGGCCCAGGCTCTCGGCGATGTCCGGCGTCACCCGCTGGACCTGGACGCCCAGCCAGCCGCGGCGCACCTTTCCGCCGTCCTTCAACTGGTCGATGATCGGCTTGGCCAGCGAGGACGGGATGGCGAAGCCGATGCCGACCGATCCGCCGGTCGGCGAATAGATCGCAGTGTTGATGCCGATCACCGCACCGTCGGCGTCATAGAGCGGACCGCCGGAATTGCCGCGGTTGATGGCGGCGTCGGTCTGCAGATACTCGTCATAGGGACCCTGCTGGATGTCGCGGGCGCGGGCCGACAGGATGCCGGCGGTCACCGAACCGCCGAGGCCGAAGGGGTTGCCGATGGCGACCACCCAATCGCCGACCTCCACCGTTTCGCTGTCCCCCCAATGGGCGGCGGTTAGCGGCTTGGCGCTCTCGACCTTCAGCAGGGCGAGATCGGTCGGCGCGTCGGATCCCACCAGCTTGGCCGGCAGCTTGGTGCCGTCATGCAGGGTGACGGCGATCTCGGCCGCATCGGAAACGACATGGTTGTTGGTGACGATCAGGCCCGACGGATCGATGATGAAGCCGGAGCCGAGCGCCATGCTGGGCAGACCTTGCGGACCGCCGTTCGGCCCGCTTTCCGGCGAGCCGTTGTCCTGGCCGCCCCGTTGCCGGTTGCGGAATTCGCGGAAGAATTTCTCCAGCGGCGAGCCGGGTGGAATGTCCATCCCTTCCGGCAGCCGGCCACCACCCGCCGAGGGCTGGGGCGCCTGGGTGCTGGAGATGTTGACGACGGTGTCGATCTGCGTGCGGGCGAGGTCGCGGAAGGACGGCGGCGCGTAGGTTCTGCTCGCCCCCGGCTGCCCCCCGACGGCGGGCGCATCCTGGGCTGCGGCCGGCAGCGCCGGCAGGAACACCGCGCCGGACAGCAACGCGCACAGCGCCGCGGCCGGAAGGCGTCGGAAGATCGGGTACGAACGCGGCACGGGCGCATGCGGCATGGACGGTCTCCGCAAAAAACGGTTGGGCAAATGCAGAAGAGTCGCGACCGACGACTCCCCAAAAGACCCTGGGCGAGAAACCACCGAATGGCGGGCCCCGGTCGGGTTTGTTCTGAAACTGCAAACACGGAACCCCCCGTCCGGGGTCCATCGCACTTTTCAAAAGTCCGGCGACCGGAAGATGCCGGCGGCGGACTCGTTCCACTCTGGGTTTCGGGGCGCCAGCAGTTTTTAAAACCGCGGGCCTTCCACCAAGCATCGTGACCAGTTGTGACACCGGATACAAAATCACGATTCCGTGCAAAGTTATGCTGGCATTTTTGAGAAGAGTTTCCGATAGTCATCCATACCGAAAACATCGCCCGCCAGCGTGAAGCCTCGATGCTGCTGACGCACGCGCCCGCGTGGTCCCGCGTCCGAAGCGTGCGGTCCGGGTGGACATGCTGACGAATGACTGAAAATTCACTTTGGCAACCGAGCGATATAATGAACGCAGAAACCGGGAGCGAACCGGAGTCTCCCAAGAAGCGTGGGCGCATTCCGCAGTCGGCGTGGCCCCAAATTCTTGATCGCTACCGCAGCGGTGCAACCCTTTCGGCCATCGCACGCGAATTCGAATGCACCCCCAGTGCCATCTCCTACATCATCAAGAAGGCAGAGGCCGCCAGCGGCCAGGGCGATGCCGTCTCCGGTGATGCGCAGGACGATGCACAGATCGCCGACGCCGGCGCGTCCGCCGACGCGAACACGGCAGGCGAAGCCGCCGCTCCGGTGACGGCTGCTCCGGAAACGCCGGCCGAAACGCCGGTGGCCGCGCCCGCCGAACCCGCCCCGGCACCGGCTGCCGAGGCGCCGGCCGAACCGCGCCGCGCCGCCGGCCGCACCGGCCGGACCACGCTGACCCGCGCCTCCCGGCCGGAACCGGCTGCCGAACCGGCCCCGGCCGAAGCACCGGCACCGGCAGCGGCACCAGCGCCCGCTCCGGCGCCGACGGAAACGCTGCGCCTGAACCGTCCGGACGCCACCCCGGCGGCCCCTGCCGCCACGCCGGCTCCGGCCGCACCGGTGGCCGCCGCGCCGGAGGCCCCGCGGGCTCCCGGCCAGCCGACCCCGCCGGTGGATGCGATCGAGGGCCGCCTGCGCGACACCGCCAAGGCCTGCATCTCCGCCTATCGCGGCTGGCGTCAGCAGCCGAGCGAGGCGACGATCCAGTCCCTGTCCGACACTGTGCACGAACTGCGCAAGGCCCTGGCCCGCGTGGAAATCGACATGTCGGCCAGCCGCCGCGAGGAACAGGCGATCCGCCCGATCCCGATCCCGGCGCATCGGGCTTCGCGCCGCCCGAACTGAGTGGACTTTTGAAAAAGCGGGTTTGAAAAAGCCCCTTTGAAAAGCCTCCGTCCCCCCGTGGGACGGAGGCTTTTTGTTGCCGCTTTCGTTGCCGCGCCTCCGCTTGCGTATTTCGTGCAAAAGGGTCTTGACGACCCCCCTATCGAAAGGCTACTCATCTGCGCCCCGATGGAAGGGTGGCCGAGTGGTTAAAGGCAGCAGACTGTAAATCTGCCCGCGTACGCGTACGCTGGTTCGAATCCAGCCCCTTCCACCATCCTTGCGAAATCAATGCTTCGCAGGGCCGCCGTTCCGGACGGCGACTGTGCTGCAAACTTCCTCCTGGTTACAGCGATCCTGCGCCGTCGATGCGCGGCTTTATTGTTCGTTCGGCAGCGAGACATGGCCGACGGTGTAAAGTTGCATCGCCTCCGTCACCCCCGGCGGCAGCCCGGCCCAGAGCGTGACTTTCGTCATCTTCCATCCCGTCGGATCGAACGCGGCAACGGCGGCCAAGGCGCCGGCGTCAATCGCCGACTTTGCCTCCGCGATGGCATTGTCCCGCTGTGAAGCCAGATCCGAATAGGCGCCAATCGCAGCGATGTCGCGGGTCGCGTAAGTCGCGGCTTTCAAATTCCCCGTCAGTTCCGCATGCCAAACCAGCCATGTCTGCACCGACGGCCAGCCGAAATCGCGTGTCAGTGCCGCAAAACCCGGACTGGAAAGGAAGCTGTCGATCCCTTCCGGCTCATCCCACAGGTAAAATGGCGCATAGAGGTTTTCTGCACTGGCAAAGCCGGCATCCTGCTTTCTTGCCGCGAGATAGGCTTTGAAACGCAGGCGTGGAAAGCCGTCGAGCAGCGGCCCCCTCTCACGAATGCGGCGGTCGATGATCGCCATGTCGTAATCGGCGGGCAGCACGAAGCTGTATTGCATGGCGATCATCGGGAAAGTTCCCCCTGCTCGACGGCTTCCATCCAGTGAACGGCAGTGCCGTCCCGCACCGGCTGGACGCTGATATAGCTGAACGGGCTGGACGGCGCCGCGCCATGCCAATGGCGTTCACCGGGCGCGAACCAGACGGTGTCCCCGGTACGGACCTCGATTGGCTCGCCACCCTCGCGCTGCACGAGACCGACACCGTCGAGCACGAAAAGAAGCTGGCCGGACGGATGGCTGTGCCAATGGGTCACGACGCCCGGCGGGATGAAGGCGCGCATCGCCGTCATCTCGCCCTCTGTCCGGCTCGACAGCAGCATTTGGACGAGGAAGGAGCCGTTGGCGATCCCTTCGGGCGCGGCAACAACACCTTCGCCGGCGCGTAGGACGGTCATGGCCGGCGGACAGGACATCTGCATTTCAAAGTAGCCGGTCATTGGGGCGCCTCCTGCGCCGGCAGTCCGGCGGACACACCGGATGCGAAAGACCAATCCTCGAAGGTCGAATCGGCGATCACGATCATCACGTCTTCCGGCCGCACGCCCGGCGACGCCGCAAGGGTCTCGACCAGCCGCCGGTAGAAGCGCGCCTTGGTTTCCGGCGACCGCAGCTTTCCGGTGGTGATGTGAAAGACGATGAAGTCATCCGAGCGCGGACCGCCACGATAGGTCCGGTCAAAGATCAATTCATGCGGTTGATGCTGATGAATGGCCACGAAGCGGTCGTTCTCCGGAACCTCGAAGCAGTCGACCAGCGCACGGTCCAGACTGTCGGAAACGGCCGCGAGATAGGCCAGCGATTTGCCCGCGAGCAAAGAAATCCGTGTGAAGGGCATGGCATGCCGCTCCTGTTTGAGCGATTGACAGCCCCAGTATGGATGGAGATTATCATCCTGATAATCAGATTATTCTGAATGAATCGTCCTGTTTTGCGGGATTTTTAAAATGCGCCTGACCAACCTCGACATGGACGCGCTGCGCAGTTTCGTCGCCGGCATCGACGCCGGATCCTTCGCTCAGGCCGCCGACCGGCTCGGGCGGTCGACATCGGCGGTCAGCGCCCAGCTCAAAAAGCTGGAGGAGCAGGCCGGGACGGCGCTGGTGCGCAAATCGGGTCGCGGGTTGACGCTCACCGATGGCGGCGAGGTGCTGCTCTCCTATGCCCGGCGTCTGTTGAGCCTGAATGACGAGGCGATGAGCGCCGTTCGCGGCGCGGGGCTGGAGGGCTGGGTCCGGCTGGGAATCCAGGAGGATTTCGGCGAGACCGTGCTGCCGCAGGTTCTCGGCCGCTTTGCCCGCGCCCACCCCAAGGTCCGGATCGAGGGACGCATCGCCCGCAACAGCGAGCTGTCCGAAAAGATCGCCTCCGGCCATCTCGATCTGGCTCTGGCATGGGACGACGGCAGCGCATCGGCCACCGAACGGATCGCGTCATTGCCGCTGTGCTGGCTGACCGCGGCGGAGGAGGCGCCAATCTGGCGGGCCGACGGGAACGAGCCGTTGCCGCTTGCCGCATTGGAGGCGCCATGCCTGCTGCGCACCATCGCCTGTGACCATCTGGACCGGCATGGAATTGCCTGGCGCATCGCCTTCGTCAGCCCGAGCCTGGGCGGCCTATGGGCGGCGACGGCGGCGGGGCTCGGCATCGCCCTGCGGACACCGGTGGGCCGGCCGGCGGCGGTGCGCGTGCTCGATCCCGTCGCCTGCGGCTTGCCGCAACTTCCGTCGCTCGGCCTCAGACTTTTGCGGTCCGACAAGGGGCCGAACCCGATTGGCGATCATCTCGCCACCATCATCCGGCAGGCGTTACGCGAAACACTGCCGGTCGGCTGGATGCCGGAGACGCCACACACCGGCTGACGCCGGCCTCAAAGCGGCAGCGGATCGGCCGGCGTCACACGCGGGAAGCGCAGCGTGAAGGCAGTCCCCGCCGCCGGCCCGCTCTCCAGCCGCAGCCGGCCGCGCAGGGTGCGCGTGACCAGCCTGTAGACGATGTTCAACCCCAGCCCGCTGCCGCCGCGGTCGCGGCTGGTGGTGAAGAAAGGCTCGAAGATTTTGCCGTGCAGGTCGGCCGGAATGCCGCGCCCGTCGTCGGCATAGACCAGTTCCACCTCTCCGCCCGTCACCGTGACCGTCACGGTCAGCCGGCCGCGCACGCCGGGCTCATAGCCGTGCAGGAGCGAGTTGATGACGAAATTGGTCAGGATCTGGCCGAAAACGCCGGGGTAGCTGTCGAGCGTCAGACCCTCCGGACAACGCACCTCGACCGAATGCCCGCTGCGGCGGATGCGCATGCCCAGGCTGCACAGAATCTCGTGGATGTACTGGTTCAGTTCGAAGACGCGGCGTTCCTCGCTGGCCTGGTCGACGGCGATCTGCTTGAAGCTCTGGATCAGCCGGGTCGCGCGCTCGATGTTCAGCAGCATCAGTTGCGTCGCCTCGTCGGCGATGTCGATGTAGTCCGCGAAATCGCCGCGCCGCAGGCTGCCGGCTTCGAAGAGATGCCGCAAGGCACGGGTCTTCTCCGCCAACAGCGAGGCGCCGGTCAGGGCAATGCCGACCGGCGTGTTGATCTCGTGCGTCACGCCGGCCACCAGCGATCCCAGGGCCGCCATCTTCTCCGCCTGGATCAGTTGGACCTGCGCCTCCTTCAAATCCTGCAAGGCCCGCTCGGCCTCATCCTTGGCGACGCGCACCGCCTCGGCCGCGTGAACGCTTTCGGTGACGTCGGTATGGGCGCCGACGATGCGGACGATCCGGCCGTCATTTCCCGCCACGGCCAGCACGCGGGTTTCCAGGAAGATCGTCTGGCCGGACCGGTGGCGGAAACGCTGGATCTGGCGGCTTTCCGACCGGCGGCCGGTCGCCAGCTCCTCCACCATCTCCAGCGCGGCGTCGCGGTCCTGCGGATGGAGCAGTTCCTCCCAGCGGCGGCGGCTGTTGTCCATTTCCGCTTCGGAATATCCCAGCAGTCCCCACCATTGCGGGGAAAACCACACCTCCCCGCTGTGCAGGTCCCATTGCGAGATGCCCTCGCGCGCCGCCCGGATCGCCTGTTCCAGCAATTCCCGGCTGGAGGCCAGCTCGCGCTCCGCCTGCTTGCGGCGGGTGATGTCGGTGTAGGTGGTGACGAATCCGCCGTCGGGCAGCGGCAGGGTCACCGTCTCGATGATGACGCCATCGGGCAGGACACGCTCGTTGTAGAAGGGCCAGGGCGCCTTGCGGATATGGTGCAGCCGCTGCGCCACCAGATCGTCGACATTGCCGCGGCCGTAGCCGCCCTGTTCCGCGATGTGGCGGACCACCGCCTCGTAAGGCTGGGCGTAGCACGGGAATCCGGGGTCGATGTAGAGCAGCTCCAGCACGCGCCGGTTCCAGGCGACCAGCCGGAGGTCGCGGTCGAAGGCCATCACCCCCTGGCTGAGGCAGTCGAGCACCGAGCTGGTCTTCGCCCACGGTTCATGCTCCGCCGGGATGCCGGCAACGGCCGCCTCGACCGCCGTCAGCAGCCATTCGCCCGCTCCGCCGCTTCCCAGCGCCAATGTGACGGCGCTGCCGTCGGGAAGCCCAGACGTCATCGGCCGGCCGCGGCGCAGATCGGCCATCGCACCGCCCAGCAGGCTGCCGAACAGACCATCCAGCGTCGTGTTGCCAGCCACGGCGAACCGGGCCGCGAAGGCGGCATTGGCCCACACCAGACGTTCGTCGGCATCGAAGCGGGCGAACCCGGTTTCCCACATGCCCGTGCCTACTCCCTCCGCTCAGTCCGCCAGCCACCGAAGTCGCGCGAAGACCCTACTCCAAATAGGATTGATTACGGGAATACTCACGAATTCAGACACGCAGATAGATTTGTCGTTTGCATTCTTATATCTCTGAAGTTGCCGGGCAAGCGCCATTGCGGGACTATTCCCGGGAAATCCCACGGACAGGCCTCTTGATTTTACGCGACCACGAAGCCTAATCCAGCGCCTGTCGTGGGGTGCGGCAGTCAAGCCGTTGACGGGAAAAGGATTTGCATGATGGGGGATGTCGCGGCCTATGGCAGCCTGTTCCTGGTGGCGCTGGTGGCCGCGACGATTTTTCCCGCCCAGTCCGAGCTTCTGCTCGCCGGGCTGCATGCTTCCGGCAACTATCACGACGGCCTGCTGATTCTGGTGGCGACTGTCGGAAATGTCGCCGGCTCCACGATCAACTGGGCGCTCGGCCGCTATCTGATGCATTTTCAGGACCGCCGCTGGTTCCCGGTTTCCCGCCCGCTGGTCGAACGGGCGACCGGATGGTACCAGCGTTTCGGCGTCTGGTCGTTGCTGCTGGCCTGGGTGCCGGTGATCGGCGATCCGCTGACGCTCGTCGCCGGCATCCTGCGCGTCGACCTGCGCCTGTTCCTGCTGCTGGTGACCGTCGGCAAGCTGGGACGGTACGTTGCGCTGATTGTTGCAATTTAGCACAGTATAGTAGCAGTATTGTTCGTGATACCGTTTGAATCCGACAACAATGAGCTTGTGAACGGGCCCGCCGGCACAGTATTAACGGACCCCGAAACGCGGATCCCTCGAACCGGTGGAAAGCCTCGGACCTGAAGGGGCTTTTCGGAATATCGACGTTGTTTGACAGAGGTCAAACGCGCCGCATCGGCGGTCGACTATGCTCCGCGCCAACGTGGAACCGGAAATCAGGCGCATCGACATGCCAGACGGAAGCATCGTTCAGCAGGGCCCCGCCCAACCCGCCAAGGTTCCGCTGTACGAAAACCATAAGACGATTCATCCGAAGGCGGTCAAGGGCCTCTATCGCCGCCTGAAGACCGTCACCTTCTCCGTTCTTCTGGCACTGTTCTTCATCGCCCCCTGGATCCGCTGGGAGCGCGGTCCCGATGCGCCGGCCCAGGCGGTGCTGTTCGACCTGACCACGCCGCGCTTCTTCCTGTTCTGGATCGAGATCTGGCCGCAGGAGATTTACTACCTCACCGGACTCCTGATCGTCGCGGCGCTGGGCCTGTTCCTGGCGACGGCGCTGGCCGGGCGTGTCTGGTGCGGCTTCGCCTGCCCGCACACGGTGTGGACCGACCTGTTCGTGTGGATCGAGCGCGTCTTCGAAGGCGACCGGGCGGAGCGCATCCGCATGGACAAGCAGCCCTGGACGACGCGCAAGATCCTGCGCAAGGCAGGCAAGCATGCCGGCTGGATTGCGCTGAGCCTCGTCACCGGCTTCGGCTTCCTCGCCTATTTCACCGACGCACCTGCCCTGCTGCACGATCTGGCCACCTTCCAGGCCAGCTACGAGGCGACGTCGTTCTTCGGCATCTTTGTCGGCATGACCTATGTGATGGCCGGCTGGACGCGCGAGCAGATGTGCATGTACATGTGCCCGTGGCCGCGCATCCAGAGCGCGATGTTGGACGAACATTCGCTCGTCGTCACCTATCAGGTCGACCGCGGCGACAACCGCGGCCCGAAGCGCAAATCGCAGAGCTGGGACGAGCGCCGCGCCCAGGGCTTCGGCGACTGCATCGACTGCGGCCAGTGCGTGCAGGTCTGCCCGATGGGCATCGACGTGCGCACCGGCGAGCAGTCAGACTGCATCAACTGCGGCCTGTGCGTCGACGCCTGCGACAGCATCATGATCCAGCAGGGCCTGCCCACCCGCCTGATCGCCTTCGATTCGCTGGCCGCCCAGGATACGCGGGCTTCCGGCAAGAGCTACCAGTGGCACCTGTTCCGTCCGCGCGTCATCGTCTATGCCCTGATGATGCTGGTCATCGGCGGTGCGATGGCCTGGAGCTTCGCGCTCCGCCCCAGCCTGAACATCACCGTTCTGCGCGACCGCGCCCCGCTGTTCGTGACGCTGTCGGACGGGTCGATCCGCAACGCCTACACCTTCAAGGTCGCCAACAAGACCCGGCAGAACCGCTCCTACACCCTCAGCGTCGCGGGCCTGACCAATGCCGACATCAAGGTGATCGGCGAGGCGGAAGACGAGGCCGCCGCCCACACCGCCATCATCTCGGCGGAGCCGGACAGCGTCGCCACCTACCGCGTCTATGTGACGGCCCCGCGCACGGCACTCACCGCCGCCTCCCTTCCCCTGACCTTCCAGCTGTCCGACACCGGCACCGCCGAGAAGAACAGCCGCGACAGCGTCTTCCTCGGCCCCGCCAACTGACGGTCGCCAACACCTCGGCATGAGCGCAAAAGGCGGTGGCCGTCGGAACGGCCTACCGCCTTTCGCTTTTGTGCGCAAAGGAGGGACGCCCGCATGGACAGTTTGCGCGGGCACCCGAGCCACTCACCTGACTCAAGCGAACACAGACTGGGCCACGGGAACACCGTGCCGCCCGGCAGCTTGGTGACGGGTGGCAGCGAGGTGAAATCCCATGCTTTTTGAATTCGAACCATCGGGCATCAACGACACCTATCTGCGCCTGATCCGCAACGGGCTGTCCTGCATCGTTGCACCGGCCGGGGCATGGAACGGGCTCGTCCGGGTGAATTACATCGTGGCCGGCACCCCCGGCAGCAGCGAACCCTACATGATCTTCCGCAGCCTCGATGTCGGCTGGGACGATGGCCGCTTCTGCTGGAAGGGGCGCGCGTCGCCGGTGACGACCAGCTCGGCCATGGTCGACATCCTGCTGGATCGCGGGATGGTGACGGAGGCGGAGGCGGAAGGGTTGCTGTTCGGCATCAACACGCCGGCGGCCGGCGCCACGTCGGACGAGTCGCTGATGATCCGCGCTCTGCTCGCCGGCTGCAGTTTCACCCCCGTCTACGATCAGCAGCCGCTCAGCAGCGAACCGCCGACGGTTGCCGGCTTCGCCATGCGCACCCTGTCCGATCCCGGCGCCTTCATGCTGGAGGCCCGCAACGGCATCCCCGTTCTGGACAGCGAGGCGCGCGACGCCCTGCGCCGGCTGGTCGGCGTGGTGATGTGACGCCCCCTGCCCTCCGTCTTTGGTCGAAGATTGCGGCGAAAGAGACCGATTCCCGGCCCAAAGGCGTAGGGGTTAGACCTTCGGGCGATAGAAACTGTCACAGTGCCAGGACATTCTTATTGCAACTGCTCACAGGAGCCACGCCGCCGCCGACTTAACCCCTTGCGAGAGAGTCCGATCAGCCATGAACGCCAGACTGTCCCACCGCTGCACCTCCCTGTTCGACCGCGCCCGCGCTGCTTGGCTCAGCCAACCGCTGGCCCGCAGGCTGTCCTCCCGCAAGGCCGCCGGACGCCCCCGGATATCGATGGAACTGCTGGATCTGGAACTCTTCCGCATCGACATCGGTCATTGAGGACCGTAGTCCGGCCCCATTCGGTGAGTGCGCTATTTCAACAGATGCTCGTACCGCGCATCGGTCAGCGTCTTCATGAAGGCGACCAGCGCCTTGACGCGGCGGGTATCCAGGGCGGGCGCCGATTCCAGTTCCTTTGACGACAGGTTCGCCGCCACCTCCGGCGGTCCCCACGGCTTGCCCGTCTCCGGGTTGAGCGCAGCCTTTTCCGTCCGGTTGTTGTAGTGGTCGTAGAAGCGGACCACCGTTTCCAAATCCTTGAACACCCCGTTGTGCATATAGGGGCCGGTCACCGCGACGTTGCGCAGGGTCGGTGTCTTGAATTTCCCCTCGTAAGCGGGCTTGGCCGCTGCCGGATTGTCGTGCAGCCCGCGGTCGGCGAACCCTGCCTTGGCCGTCGCCTCGCGCAGGGCGGGATTGGCCGGCACGCCGATGTTGTGGTGTTCGTAATTGGTGAAGGTCTCGCCCACGGCGGCCGGCATCGGCTTCAACTTGTGGCACTGGTTGCAGTTGGTGAACTGGGTGGAGAAGAACAGGGTCATCCCCAAATCCTCCTCCGCCGTCATCTTGTACTCGCCGCGCAGGGAGCGGTCGTATTTCGAGTCGAAGGGCGCAAAGCGGTCGGTCTTCTCGAAGGCGGCGATGCTGTCGCTCATCGCGTCATAGGCACGCTCCGCATCGTCCAGCACGCCGGCGCCGTAGAGCGCCACGAAGGCACGGGCATAGTCGGGATTCTCCGCCAGCCGGGCGCGTGCCTGCTCCTTGGACGTCAGCCCCATCTCCGCCGGATTCAGCGGCGGGCCGCCGGCCTGATCCTTCAGGGTGGCGGCGCGGCCGTCCCAGAACTGTCCGCCGACCGCCTTGCCGTCGGCCCTGATGTGGAAGGACGGCGTGAAGGCGGCATAGCTCGCCGTCGGCGCGTTGCGGTCGCCCACCGATTTGCCGTTGTCGCCGACCGACGCCGCCCCACCCGACCCGCCGGTGCGCGGATCGGCAAAGCCGAAATCCGGGTTGTGGCAGTCGGCGCAAGACTGGGTGCGGTTGGCCGACAGGGCGGTGTCCGAGAACAGCGCCTCCCCCAGCCTCTCCTTGCTTGAAAGATCGGCAGCGAACGCCGCCCCGCCTCCCGCCAGACCGGCCGAAAAGAGCGCCAGCACCAAGGCACGGGGCAGGAAAACGGGGAGAGTGGACATGATGACGCTCCTGGCAACGGCCACTGACTGAGGCCGACACTGAGCGTCAAAGGTTAAACGAGAGTGAGAATTGTTATCAATTGACCTGCGCAGAAGAGGGGTGGGGCGAAAGGTCGCTGGCCGGCAAAGGCGCCGGCACGATCAGGTCGGCCCGTTTCCATCCCCCTCGGTCAGCAGCCGGCGGATGGCGTTGACCAGCGGCTTCATGTGGAAGGTCGAGTCCGGAGAAACCGCGACGGTTCCGCCGGCCGCCTCCACCGCCTCGGCCACCACCGGACCGACGGCGGCGATGCGCGTCCTGGCGAAGCCCTGGCGGAAGGCGTCGCCAAGGCCGCAGGCCTCCGCCACCTCATGCAGACGCCGCACCTGGGGGGAGGCGGTGAAGGCGACGAAGTCGATGCGCCCCTCCGCCATGTCGCGGATCGCCGCCTGGACGGCGCCGGTCTCCGAATCGTTGGCGTAGCGGTAGGGGGTGACCGCCACCGGCAAGCCACCGCGCGCCCGCACCGCCTCCAGCAGCGGTTCGTTCGGGTTGTCGGGATAAAGCTGGATACCGACGCGGCGGCCGGACAATCCTCGTCCCCCAGCATGGCGATGACGCCGTCGGTGGTCGGGGCAGGAGCGGATTTGTAGGGGGCGCAGCCGATCTCGCGGAGCGCCTTCACCGGCTTCGGGCCACGGACGAAGACCCGCGCGCGGCCGATGGCGGCGATCACCTCGGTCTCGCGCTCTATGGCGCGGGCGACGGTCATCAGTCGCCGCAGCCCTTCGCCGGTCAGCAGGACGATGTCGTCGAACCCCTCGGTCAGCAGCCGCTCCAGCCACGCCCGTGCCGGTGCCGGGTCGTCGAGGTCGAGGATTTTTACCATCGGACAGCGGATCGTCTCGGCGCCATGCTGTTCCATCATGCCGGCGAACAGGTCGAGGTCCCGGCTTTCCGGCACCAGAATCCGCTTCCCCGCCAGATCGCCGCTCTGTCCGGCCATGGTCCCGCTCCCGTGATCGCCTGTGTGGTGCCGCCGAGACTAACAGCAGGCGGCGGGCGCGGTCACGCGGGATGGAGCGGTGGAGCCCAGCCGGAGACCGGCGAACAGCCTTGACAAGCGATCCGCAGGCATCTCCCCATCACGCGGCCCCACGAGGGCCGCGTATGACGATCCGGAACGACGCTATGGCTTTCTCCCCGCTCCTGTCGGTTTTCCTCTTCGCGGTGGCAATCTGCGCGTCCTGGGCCATTCTGCGCCTCGTTCCCCGTCCGCTTCGCCCGCAGGCCTGCCCCGAAAGCAGAAATGACGGCCGGTACGCCGCCATCGACGGGATGCGTGGGCTGCTGGCCTATGCCGTGTTCATCCATCACGGCATCATCACCTGGCAATACCTCCACACCGGCCTTTGGGCGCTGCCGCCCTCCCGGCTCTACACCCAACTGGGACAGGCCAGCGTGGCGCTGTTCTTCATGGTCACCGCTTTCCTGTTCTGGGACAAGCTGCTGAAGGCCGGTCCGGACATGGATTGGCTGGGCTTCGTGTCGTCCCGCTGTTACCGGGTCTATCCGGTCTATGCGGTCGCCGTGCTGCTGGTCGCGGTGCTGGCGCTGGCCTCGACGGGCTTCGAAGTCAGGACCGGTCCGCTCGACCTGCTGCGCCGGCTGGTTGGCTGGGCGACCTTCAAGGCTCCGCCCATCAATGGCATGGAGAATACCGGGCAGATCGTCGCCTATGCCACCTGGTCCCTACCCTACGAGCTGCTGTTCTACGCGGCGCTGCCGGCACTCGCCTTCCTGTTCACGCCGGCCCGCCGGCTGCGACCGGCTCTCGTCTCCATCGCGGCAACGCTGATCCTCCTGCTCTATTTCCGCAATTTCAGCCTTGCGGTGCTGGAGTGCTTCCTGGGCGGCATCGCCGCCGCCTGTGCGATCCACCGGCCCGGTCTCTTGCGGTTCGCGCGGTCGAACCGCGGTCTGGCTGTGGCGCTCGCCGGCCTGTCGGCGGCTGTGGCGGGCTTCGACACCGCCTATGCGCCGCTCCCCGTGCTGGGGCTCGGTCTGTTCTTCGTCGCCGTCGCCGCCGGTCAGAGATTCCGCGGAGCCCTGACCTGTCAGCCGGTTCTGTGGCTGGGGGAAATCAGCTACGGCGTCTATCTGCTGCACGGCATCGTGATCTGGACAGCAATCACCGCCAACGCTCCCGTGCGTTCGCTTGTCGGGGAGGATGCAGGGCTGTACGCGCTGGCGCTGGCGGGGACAGGCATCCTCGTCGTGGCGGTCGCCAGCCTCGTCCATCTGGCGATCGAGCGGCCGGCGATCATGGCCGGCAGGCGGAGCCGCGCCCTGCGTCGGAACGACCGTGCCGAGCGCGTCCCAGCCTGACGGATCGCGCTGATTACACTCTAGCCACGCCGGCAGTGCAGCAGGCTGAACAGCCCGAAGGGCGGCAGCGTGCGGATGCTCTCCACCGCCAGCCGCGACCCGGTCATCATCGCATCGAGCGTGAAGTCCGGCCGCCAGCCGAGCTTCTTCGACAAGGGCGACAGCCACCCCTCCACCGCGCGGCGGACACCGGCTTCGGGGGCGGCGAAGTGGTTGACGATCACGATGTCGCCGCCGGGTTTGCAGACGCGCTCCAACTCCGCCATCGTGCCCTGGGGGTCGGGGACGACGGTCATCACATACATGGCGACCACCACGTCGAAGCTGCCGTCGGCGAAGGCCAGCTTGCCGGCATCCATCTCCAGCAGCCCCTCGACATGGTCGAGCTTCTCGCGCTCCACCCGGTCCTGCGCCACCTTCAGCATGTCGGTGGACAGGTCGATGCCGACGACGCGGTTGTCCTTGCGATAGTCGGACAGCGACAGGCCGGTGCCGACGCCGACCTCCAGAATACGCAGGCCGCCGCGGCGGTTCAGCCACTCCACCGCCGCATGCCGGCCCGATGCCAGAAGCACCCCGAACACGCGGTCGTAGAAGCCGGCGTAGCGGCGATAAGCGGCGCGAATGGATTCGGCGTCCATGATCCTGTCCCCCCGTTTCGATCCCGTTGCCGGCAGTTGCGGCAAGGTCGAGCCCAAGCCGTCGGCGGCGCACCATAGCCGGCTTTCGTGCACCATGAAAGTGACGCAAACAACAAAACCCGGCCAATGTCACGGATCGGACGGCTGTTCATTTGACATAGGCATAGAAATGATTCCCCGTCATTTCCTGTCCGGACTTTCTTGATTAAACGTTCATTCAAAATCCGGCGCTGCTTTACCGCTCCGTCGCTCCGTCGGAAAAGGCGCTGGACAGCGTCGCCCCGGCGGCTCCATAGACAGGCATGGTCGACACCGTTCCCCCCCGTCCGCTGCGCCGCCGCAGGATGGCGATCCTCGTCGCGGCGCTGGCCGCGGTGACGGCATTGGCCTGCTGGGGCGCCTATCGCTGGGCAGAGGCGGAGGCGCGGGCGGCGCTGACCCTCAACGGCGACCAGCGTCTCGGCCTCTATGCCAGCAGCATCCGCAACGCGGTCGGCCGTTACGACTATCTGCCCTTCCTGCTCGCCCGCGACCATGAGGTGCTCGACCTGCTCGACGCGCCTTCGGACCTGCAGCGGGACGCCGTGAACCGGCGGCTGGAGACGGCGAACGCGGCGGCCGGATCGGCGGCGCTCTATGTGGTGGACCGCAAGGGATTGGCGTTGGCGGCCAGCAACTGGGCCGATCCGGTGCAGAGCTTCATCGGCCATACTTACGACTTCCGCCCCTATTTCCGTCAGGCGGTGGAGAGTGGCAGCGGCCGTTACTTCGGCATCGGCGTCACCACCGGGCTGCCCGGCTATTTCCTGTCGCATGCGGTGCGTCGGGGCGAGGCGCTGACCGGCGTCGCCGTGGTCAAGATCGATCTGGAACCGGTGCAGCGCGACTGGGCGGCTGGCGGCGAGCGGGTGCTGGTGACCGACGAGAACGGCATCGTCTTCCTGTCCAGCCATGCCGAATGGAAATACCGCGCCCTGCGCCCGCTGCCCGATGCGGTGACGGACAGGCTGGCCCAGACCCGCCAGTATGACCACAGCGACCTCCCCCCGCTCGGCCTGCATGACGGCCCGCTGATGGAATACGGCGCCCGGCTGGTCAGCCTTCCGATCTCTGCCCCGGGGGCCTCCGGCCCGGGCGCAACCCGCCGCGCCTTTCTGATGCAGGAGCTTGCGCTGCCGGAGTTCGGATGGACCATCCGCTTCCTGTCCGATCTGGAACCGGTGAAGGCGGAGGCCACCGGTGCCGCCATACTGACTGCCATGGGCATCCTGCTGCTGGCCGCCGCAACGGCGCTGGGCTGGCAGCGGCGCCAGACCCTGCGGCTCCAGCGTGAGGCGCGGGTGACGCTGGAACGCCGGGTGGAGGAACGCACGGCCGAACTGGTGACCGCCAACCGCATCCTGCGCGACGCGCAGGAGGAGCTGGTGCAGGCCGGCAAGCTGGCGGCACTCGGCCAGATGTCGGCGGCGCTGGCCCATGAGATCAACCAGCCGCTGGCCGCCATCCGCACCTTCGTCGCCTCCACCCGGCTGCTGGCCGAGCGGGGGGAAACGGCGATGGTCCGCGACAACCTCGCCATGATCGGCGATCTGGCGGAGCGGATGGCGCTGCTGTCCGGCCATTTGAAAGAGTTCGCCCGCAAGGGGCCGGCACGGGTGGAGGCCGTTCCGGTCGCCCGCGCCATGGACCGCGCGCTGGCCCTGCTGACCTCCCGCCTGCGCGAGGAAGAGGTGCAGGTTGACCGGTCGATCCCGCCCGACGCCTTTGTTCGCGGCGACGCGGTGCGGCTGGAGCAGGTCTTCGTCAACCTGCTGCGCAATGCTGCCGACGCCATGGAGGACAGCGGGGACCGGCGCCTGACCCTGACCGCCACCCGCAATGCCGCTCCAAACGGCGACAACTGGGAAATCCGCATCCGCGACACCGGCACCGGCATTGCCGAGGCGCACCAGTTCCAGCTGTTCGACCCCTTCTTCACCACCAAGGAGGTCGGACAGGGGCTTGGCCTCGGGCTGTCACTATCCTATGGCATCGTGCGCGACTTCGGCGGCACGCTGCGGGCGGAGAACAATCCCGAGGGCGGCGCCTGCTTCGTCGTTCAGCTGCCGGAGGCACAGTGAGGGCCAGATGAAGACCGATCCGCTTGCCACCTCCGTGCTTTTCATCGACGACGAGTTGGCGATGCGCGTGTCGGTGACGCAATGGCTGCAACTGGCCGGCTTCGCGGCACAGGGCTTCGAGACGCCGCAGCCGGCGCTGGACCTGCTGTCGCCCGACTTTCCTGGCGTGCTGGTGACCGACGTGCGGATGCCGCGGATGGACGGCATGGCCGTGCTGGAGCGGGCGCTGGAGCGCGACGCCGACCTGCCGGTGATCCTGGTGACCGGCCATGGCGACGTGGCCCTGGCGGTGGAGGCGATGCGGCGCGGCGCCTACGACTTCATCGAGAAGCCCTTCGAGCCCGACAATCTGGTCGCCGTCCTCCGCCGCGCGGTGGAGAAGCGCCGTCTGGTGCTGGAGAATCGCGGCCTGCGCCGCCGCGCGGCCGGCGGCGGGATCGAGGCGCGGCTGATCGGCACCTCTCCCGCCATCGCCGAGTTGCGGCGCGACCTGATCGACCTCGCCGCCACCAGCGCCAGCGTGCTGATCCATGGCGAGACCGGCACGGGGAAGGAACTTGTCGCCCGCTGCCTGCACGATTTCGGTCCCAGAGGCTCAAAGGGCGCTTTCGTCGCCGTCAATTGCGGCGCCATCCCCGACAGCATGGCGGAGAGCGAGCTTTTCGGGCACGAGCCCGGCGCCTTCACCGGCGCCACCCAGCGCCGCACCGGCAAGCTGGAGCATTCCAGCGGCGGCACCCTGTTCCTCGACGAGATCGAGAGCATGCCGCTCGCCATCCAGGTCAAGCTGCTGCGCGCGCTCCAGGAACGCACCATCGAACGGCTGGGCTCCAACAAGCAGGTCGCGGTCGATCTGCGGCTGGTCGCGGCGACCAAGATCGACCTGCTCGACCTCAGCGAGGAGGGGCGCTTCCGCGCCGACCTCTATTACCGGCTGAACGTGGCGGAACTGCACATCCCGCCGCTGCGGGCGCGGGCGGAGGATATTCCGCTGCTGTTCGACTATTTCACCGCCGAGTTCGCCACCCGCCATGGCCGCGAACCGCGTCCGCTGGAGCCGGCCGACCTCGACGCCCTGCTCGCCCACGACTGGCCCGGCAATGTGCGGGAGCTGCGCAATCTGGCCGAACGCCACGTCCTGTCGGTGGGGCGCAGCGGCGTTGCCGGCCTGCTGCGCCGCCGCCCCGTCGGGGGAGAGACGGCGGCACCGCCGCGCGCCCTGGCCGATCAGGTCGATGCCTTCGAAAAACGGGTGATCGAACAGGCGCTGGAGCGCTGCAAGGGCGACATCAAGGCGGTGATGGACCTGCTGGACATCCCCCGCCGCACCCTGAACGAAAAGATGGCCCGCCACGGGCTGGACCGCACCCGCTTCCTGCCACGGGGATAGCCGACCGTCACCACCAGTGGCGCTGCTGGCGGCCGGTGCGCAGGCGGGCCATTTCGACGGTCGTTGCCGGTTCCTCCGGCTTGCGCAGATCCTTCACCACCGCCAGCAGCGCGCCGTCACGCTCGACCTCCGCCACCGTCGGGCCGGCCATCAGCGTGTCGCAATCCTCCTGCGTCGGCGCGATGAAGAAGTCGGCGCGGGTCCAGTCGGTGACCCAATGCAGGTTGGCCGGCGCCAGCTTCTCGAAAGCCAGCGGTTCGGCGCAGACGGCGACGCTGTAGCTGCGGTGGCGGTGGGTGCGCGCCTCCTCCGCGGCGATGACCTCCGACAAATCCTCGACCGCTTCGGGCAGGCTGTTGGCCCAGTAATCGACATCGTACCTGCGCACCGCGCCGGCGACGCCGCCGACCAGCTCGTTGAAATAGACATATTCGTTGGGATGCAGCGACTCCAGGACCACCGCCTCGCGCCCCAGGACCAGCGCCAGCGCAAGTCCGGCCAGCACGGTGGCCGATAGCCCGCGCCCGGTTCGCTGGGACACGCCGAACCTCCAGGCGCCGGCCCAGCCGAGCAGCCGGTCGAGCCCGATGCCGCCCAGAACGGCCAGCGGCGGCAGCACGAACAGGAAATGGCGGATCGCCGTATAGCCGGGCGCATGGGTGACGGTAAACCAGACCACCGGAAACAGCGCCGCCAGCGCCACCAGCCCGCAACCGACCGCGCGGGCGATGCCCTCCCCACCGGCCAGCCGGTCCCGATGCATGGCCGCCGGCAGAACCAGCAGCCCCAGCACGGCACCGCCCAGCATCACAAGCGGCAGCTTGATCCCGAGATACCAGACCAGATAGCTGCGCGGCACCTCATACATCCAATATTCCGAACCGCCCAGCAGGGTGCGGATCGGGTAATGGAAGTGCGAGAAATCGGCCAGCGCCCGCAAGGGGTTCAGCGGCTCCAGCACCGCCCAGGGCCAGAAGACCGCCATCAGCCCATAGGCGACCGGCAGCGCCGGCAGCAGGCGCGGCGTTCCCCGCCCGGACTCGCGAAGCCGGGCAACGGAGACGCCGCCCAGCAGCAGCCAGCCCGCCAGCAGCGCCGCCGCATAGCCAAACAGCAGCAGCGCCCCGACCCGGATGCCCAGCGCCAGCCCGGCGACGACACCGAATCCCAGCACCGTGGGCAGGCTCGGCCGTGGCATCTGCCCGGCCAGCCGGACCAGCAGCGCCACCCCCGCCATCATCAGCACGGCAAAGGGCACGTCCTTGGTGTGGTTGAACAGCCCGCCATACCAGGGACCGCACAGCGCCAGCAGCGCCCCGGCGAGGAATCCGGCCCGCGGCCCTGCCAGCCGGCGGCCGACGCCCCACACCACTGCGATCCCCGCCACCCCGATCAGGGCACAGAGCAGATGCCGCGTCTCGTACGGGTCGAAGGGCAGCAGCGGCGCCAGCGCCACCGCCGCCATGTCGAACAGTCCGCCATAGAGATAGAGGTTCTTGTAGGAGAAGGCCGAATCGTCGCAGAAGCCGCTGCGGTACCAGTCGATCAGCTTGGCGCCGTAGACATGCTGCACCTCCTCATCGTTGGAGATGCCGTACTGCCGGAAGGTGACGGCGACCAGTACCAGCAGGGCCAGCAGTCCCAATACCGCGGCAAGGTCCCACGGCTCGCCGATCGGACGGCGCAAAAAGCTGGTCCTCCCCGTCACCCCACTCCCCCGCTTCCCGTCCGCCTGCATGCCGAAGTCCGAGCGCAGGAAGCACCGGCCGCCGTGGCTTGTCATGTGAAATCTCTGCCACAGTGGCACCGCGCCGTCCGCAGACCGGGTGTCGCGGCGCAGGACGGGACAGCCTGACAGGACATAAAGCCTGCTTTAGCTCATTGACGTTGACTTGCCCCCGCCACCCGTGGCGAAATCGTCGGCACAGGGGATTGTTCATGGCCGAACGGGATCGGGTATATGGCGTGACGGAGCTGGCGGCGGAGTTCGACCTCACGCCGCAGGCGCTGCGCTATTACGAGGAAAAGGGGCTGCTGGCACCGCAACGCGCCGGAGGGCGGCGGGTGTTCACCTACCGCGACCGCGCGCGGCTGATGATGATCCTGAAGTTCCGCCGGGTCGGCTTCTCGCTGGAGCAGATCGCCGAATATCTCGCCCACTACCGCTCCGGCCGGCCGAGTGCCGGGCAATACCGCGACGGGCTGCGCAAAATCCGCGCCCGCCTCGTTGAGCTTGAGCGGATGCGCTCCGAAATCAGCGAGGTGATCCTTGAGCTGGAGGCGATGGAGGCCGACGCCGAACGGCGGCTCACCGCCTGCACGCATGACGATGCCCCACCACCAGACGACCCAAAACCAAACTGTCCAAAACCAGAAGCGACCGAACCGGGAGTGAAACGATGCTGCGCGGAATGATGATGAATGGCCCCCTGCTGGTGACGTCGATCCTGCGTCACGCAGCGCTCTACCATGCCGACACCGAGATCGTGTCGCGCACCACCGAGGGGCCGATCCACCGCTACACCTACGCCGACGCCTGGGTCCGCGCCCAGAAGCTGGCGAACGCGCTGGCGGCCTTGGGCATGAAGCCGGGCGACCGCATCGGGACGCTGGCCTGGAACGGCTACCGCCATTTGGAATGCTATTACGGCATCGGCGGTTCGGGCATGGTCTGCCACACCATCAACCCACGCCTGTTCCCGGAACAGATCGCCTACATCGTCAACCACGCCGAAGACCGGCTGCTGTTCACCGACCTGACCTTCGTGCCGCTGCTGGAGGGCATTGCCCACGAGCTGACCGGGCTGAAGGGCATCGTCGTGATGACCGACCGCGCCAACATGCCGGCCTCCAGCCTGCCCAACCTGCTGTGCTACGAGGATCTGCTGGCCGACCAGCCGGACGGCTTCGACTGGCCGGAGCTGGATGAGAACACCGCCTGCAGCATGTGCTACACCTCCGGCACCACCGGCAACCCGAAGGGCGTGCTGTACAGCCACCGCTCCTCCTACCTGCATGCCATCGCCGCCTGCCTGCCGGATGTGTTCGGCCTGTCGGCGTCGGACGTGGTGCTGCCGGTGGTGCCGATGTTCCACGTCAATGCCTGGGGCACCCCCTATGCGGCGCCGATGGTCGGCGCCAAGCTCGTCTTCCCCGGCGGCAAGCTGGACGGCGCCAGCCTGTACGAGCTGTTCGAGAGCGAGAAGGTCACCAACAGCGCCGGCGTGCCGACCGTCTGGCTCGCCTTGCTGAACTGGCTGGACGCCAACAAGAAAAAGCTGACCACGATGCGCCGGATCGCCATCGGCGGTTCCGCCTGCCCGCCGGTGATGATCCAGCGCTTCCAGGAGATGGGGGTGGAGGTCCTGCATGCCTGGGGCATGACGGAGACCAGCCCGCTCGGCCTCGCCAACAGGCCAAAGGGCAAGCATCACGGACAGGATGCCGAGGCCGCCCTGGCCCTGGCCTCCCGGCAGGGGCGACCGATCTGCGGCGTGCAGTTCCGCGTCGTCGACGGCTCCGGCAACGATGTGGCACGCGACGGCACCAGCTTCGGCCGGCTGCTGGTGCGCGGCCCGACCGTCTGCTCCGGCTATTTCGGCGTGACGGAAAGCCCGGCCCACCAGACGGTGCCGGGCTGGTTCGAGACCGGCGACGTGGTGACGATGGACGCCGACGGCTATGTCCAGATCGTCGACCGCACCAAGGATGTCATCAAATCGGGCGGCGAGTGGATCAGTTCCATCGACCTCGAGAACATCGCCGTCGGCCATCCCGGCGTCCAGGAAGCCGCCGCCGTCGCGGTGCCCGACGAGAAATGGGGCGAGCGCCCGATGCTGGTCGTCGTCCGCAAGCCGGACTCCGCCGTGACGCGCGAGGAGTTGCTGGCGGTCTTCGAGGGCAAGGTGGCGAAATGGTGCATCCCAGACGATGTCCGCTTCGTCGACAGCCTGCCCCACACCGCCACCGGCAAGCTGCTGAAGAGCGAGATCCGCCACATGCTGGCCGACCGCGAAGGGGTCTGACCGGAGAAGAATCGGGCCGGAAAAGAAACGGGCCGGACGGCAGCGACCGTCCGGCCCAGTGTCCCCGCTAACCGGCGAGGACGACGCACCCGAGGGAGGAGCGCGCAACCGAAGTCAGATTACCGGCAGCGGATCGGGGCCACTTGCCCGTCTGCGCCAGAAACTCTGCAAATTCCCGCCATCGAAGCCTTCAACGCTCCGACCGCACCCGCGCCACGGCGTCGCGCCAGCCGCCATAGAGGCGGTCGCGCTTGCCCTGCTCCATCCGCGGTTCGAACCGGCGCTCGCTGCGCCAGGCATCGGACACCGACTCCAGCCCGTCGAACACGCCGACCTTCAGCGCGGCGAGGCAGGCGGCGCCGAGCGCCGTGGTCTCGATCACCTTCGGCCGTTCGACCGGCATGTTCAGCAGATCGGCCAGGAACTGGCAGAGCCAGTCGTTGGCGGCCATGCCGCCGTCGATGCGCAGCGCATTGATGGTGCCGCCCCAGTCGCCGGCCATCGCCTCCATCAGGTCGCGGGTCTGGAAGGCGACCGCCTCCAGCGCCGCGCGGGCGATGTGGGCCGGGCCGACATCCAGCGTCATGCCGAAGATCGCGGCGCGGGCGGCCGAGTCCCAGTGCGGAGCGCCCAGCCCGACGAAGGCCGGGACGAAATAGACGCCGTGGCTGTCAGGCACGCGGGTCGCCATGTCGTCGGTCTGGCTGGCATGGGTGATGATGCCGATGCCGTCGCGCAGCCACTTGATGGCCGCACCCGCGACGAAGATCGAGCCTTCCTGCGCGTAAGCGGTCTTGCCGTTCAGCCGGTAGGCGACGGTGGTCAGCAGCCGGTTCTTCGACACCACCGGCGTCTCCCCGGTATTGATCAGCGCGAAGCAGCCGGTGCCGTAGGTCGATTTCGCCATGCCCGGCGTCAGGCAGGCCTGCCCGAAGGCCGCCGCCTGCTGGTCGCCGGCAACGCCCGCGATGGGGATCGGCCGGCCGAGCAGCTCCGGCTCGGTGGCGCCGAAATCGTCGGAGCTGTCGAGCACCCGCGGCAGCATGGCGCGCGGCACGCGGAACAGCCTCAGCAATTCGTCGTCCCAGTCCTGGGCATGGATGTCGAACAGCATGGTGCGCGAGGCGTTGGTCGCGTCGGTCGCATGCACCTGCCGCCCGGTCAGGTGATAGATCAGGAAACTGTCGATGGTGCCGAAGCATAGCTCGCCCCGCTCGGCCCGCGCGCGGGCTTCCGGCACATGGTCGAGGATCCAGGCGATCTTGGTGGCGGAGAAATAGGCGTCGATCAGCAGGCCGGTCTTGGAACGCACCAGCTCGGCATTGCCCGCCGCCACCAGATCGTGACAGAGCGCGGCGGTGCGGCGGTCCTGCCAGACGATGGCGCGGTGGATCGGCTCGCCGGTCGCGCGGTCCCACACCACGGCGGTCTCGCGCTGGTTGGTGATGCCGATGGCGGCGATGGCGGACGCATCGACCCCGGATTTCTCCACCGCTTCGCGCGCCACGGTGCGCACGTCGCGCAGGATGTCGGCGGGATCATGCTCGACCCAGCCGTCGCCGGGGTAATGCTGGGGGAACTCGCGCCGTGCTTCGGCCAGCGGCGTCCCCCGGCCGTCGAACAGGATCGCCCGCGACGAGGTGGTGCCCTGGTCGATGGCGAGGATGTGGCCGGCCTTGCTCATGGAAGCATTCCCTCGTGAATTTTTGGACTTTATACCTCTCCCGCCCCGGGAGAGGGAGGGGACCCACGGCAGAGCCGTGGGGAGGGTGAGGGGCGATCCGAACATGGATCTTGTTCCTTGGATGACCCCTCACCCTTCCCAAGCTTTCCTTGGGCCCCTTCCCTCTCCCGGGACGGGAGAGGGAACCTCCAGAAAAATAAAGTCGGGGCGGCAGCATGCCGCCGCCCCGCAGTTTACCCCTGGCCCAACCAGGACGAAGCGCCAGGAGGAGAACGTTCTGCCAGCCCGTTACTGGGCGCGGCCTTCCTTCCACGCCTTCAGCAGGTCGTCATAGGCGATGGTCTGGCCCTTGGGCTTCTCGTTGTCGAGCTTGGCCTTCGGGGCGCCGGGGGCGGCGAACCACTCCTTCGGATCCTTCTTCGGGTTCAGCTTCGGCGCGCACTCGCCACCGATGTTGGCACGCTCCATGCGGGCCAGAACCTGCTCCATCTGCTCGGCCAGATTGTCCATCGCCTGCTGCGGGGTGCGCTCACCCGTCACGGCTTCGGCGATGTTCTGCCACCACAGCGGGGCCAGCTTCGGATAGTCCGGCACGTTGGTGCCGGTCGGCGTCCAGGAGACACGGGCCGGGCTTCGGTAGAACTCGACCAGACCGCCCAGCTTCGGCGCCACCTGGGTCATCGCGTCGGACTTGATGTCGCTTTCGCGGATCGGCGTCAGGCCGACCAGCGTCTTCTTCAGCGACGCGGTCTTCGACACGGTGAACTGGGCGTAGAGCCACGCGGCCTTGCGGCGCTCCGCCGGGGTGGACTTCAGCAGCGTCCACGACCCCACGTCCTGGTAGCCGAGCTTCATGCCCTGCTCCCAATACGGACCGTGCGGCGAGGGGGCCATGCGCCACTTCGGCGTGCCGTCGGCGTTGACCACCGGCAGGCCCTGCTTGGTCATGTCGGCGGTGAAGGCGGTGTACCAGAAGATCTGCTGGGCGACCGCACCCTGGGCCGGAACCGGGCCGGCTTCGGAGAAGGTCATGCCGGCGGCTTCCGGCGGGGCGTACTTCTTCAGCCAGTCGATGTACTTGACCAGCGAGTAGACGGCGGCCGGGCCGTTGGTGTCGCCGCCGCGGGCGACCGAGGCGCCGGCCGGGCGGCAGCCCTCGACGCGGATGCCCCACTCGTCCACCGGCTTGCCGTTGGGCAGGCCCTTGTCGCCGGCGCCAGCCATCGACAGCCAGGCGTCGGTGAAGCGCCAGCCGAGCGACGGGTCCTTCTTGCCGTAATCCATGTGGCCATAGACGCGGACGCCGTCGATTTCCTTCACGTCATTGGTGAAGAACTCGGCGATGTCCTCGTAGGCCGACCAGTCGAGCGGGACGCCCAGATCGTAGCCGTACTTGGCCTTGAACTTCTCCTTCAGGTCGGGACGGGCGAACCAGTCAGCGCGGAACCAGTAGAGGTTGGCGAACTGCTGGTCGGGCAGCTGGTAGAGCTTGCCGTCCGGACCGGTGGTGAAGCTGGTGCCGATGAAGTCCTTCACGTCCAGCGTCGGCAGGGTGACGTCCTTGCCTTCGCCGCCCATGAAGTCGGACAGCGCGATGGCTTGGCCGTAGCGGACATGGGTGCCGATCAGGTCGCTGTCGTTGACGTAGGCGTCATAGACGTTGCGGCCCGACTGCATCTGCGTCTGCAGCTTCTCGATGACGTCGCCTTCCTGGATCAGGTCGTGCTTGAGCTTGATCCCGGTCAGCTCGCTGAACAGCTTGGCCAGCGTCTTCGATTCGAACTCGTGCGTCGTCAGCGTTTCGGAGACGACGTTGATCTCCATCCCCTTGTAGGGCTCGGCGGCCTTCACGAACCACTCCAGCTCCTTCATCTGCTCGTCCTTGGACAGCGTGGAGGGCTGGAGTTCCTCGATGATGCGCTTGGCGACGGCTTCCTGGTCCGGCGTCATGGCGGCGGACGGGCCGGCCGAGGCCATCGCCAGCAGAACACCGATGCCGCCGGCCATCACGGCCCCGGTCAGGCGGCGCCGCAGAGAATGACGCGAAGTCTGTTGCTGAAGCATGCTTCCTCCCACTTGATCGACTTGGTGTCGGGTTGACGTTTCGTATTGCTCTCACCGGCGGAAACTGCCGCTCACCTCGTCATCCGCTGCCTTGGCGGCGGTGACGAACCCCTTTGAAACTCCGTCTTTCCCTCACCCGAAGCGGATGACCAGGGCGATCCACGCCAGCGCGACCGCAGAGGCGCCCCACAGCGACGCGTCGGTCGCGGCGAGCCAGCCCAGATGGATGAAGGCGCTGCCGAGCAGGCCGATGAACAGGCGGTCGCCGCGGGTGGTGCGCATCGGCAGGAAGCCCTTAGCCTCCACCGTCGGCGACACCACCTCCCAGACCGTCATGCCGGCCAGCATCAGGGCGATGCACAGGAAGAAGATCGCGGTCGGCGTGGTCCACGCCATCCAGTCCATATCCATGACGCGGAGCCTCCCTCAGACCCGGCCCAGGGCGAAGCCCTTGGCGATGTAGTTGCGGACGAACCAGATCACGAGCGCGCCCGGCAGGATGGTCAGCACGCCGGCGGCGGCCAGCAGGCCCCAGTCCATGCCCGACGCGCTGACGGTGCGGGTCATGGTGGCGGCGATCGGCTTGGCATCGACCGAGGTCAGCGTGCGGGCCAGCAGAAGTTCGACCCAGCTGAACATGAAGCAGAAGAAGGCGGTGACGCCGACGCCGGCCCGGATCATCGGCAGGAACACCGTGCCGAAGAAGCGCGGGAAGCTGTAGCCGTCGATATAGGCCATCTCGTCGATCTCGCGCGGCACGCCCGACATGAAGCCTTCCAGGATCCAGACCGCCAGCGGCACGTTGAACAGGCAGTGGGCCAGGGCGACGGCGATGTGCGTGTCGAACAGCCCGACCGTCTGGTAGAGCTGGAAGAAGGGCAGCAGGAACACGGCCGGCGGCGCCATCTTGTTGGTCAGCAGCCAGAAGAAGACGTGCTTGTCGCCAATGAAGCGGTAGCGCGAGAAGGCGTAGGCCGCCGGCAGCGCCACCGTCAGCGAGATGATGGTGTTCAGCGTCACATAGTAGATCGAGTTGATGTAACCGCTGTACCAGCTGGGATCGGTGAAGATGACGGCGTAATTGCGCAGCGTCGGGTTGTGCGGATACAGCGTCAGGCCCGACAGGATCTCCTCGTTCGTCTTGAAGGACATGTTGACCATCCAGTAGATGGGCAGCATGAGGAAGATTATGTAACAGACCAGGACGATGGTCCTGTTGGACACCCGCGCCGAGGAGCGGCGGATGTTTGCCGGGGCCGCCAGCGAACCGGGAGCGAGAACCGCAGCCTTGCTCATTTCTTCTCTCCCTCGCCGGTGCGGGTGATGATGGTGTAGAAGATGAAGCTGAACAGCAGCACGATCAGGAAGTAGACGATGGAGAAGGCCGCGGCCTTGCCGATGTCGAACTGACCCACCGCCATCTGCGTCAGATACTGGCTGAGGAAGGTGGTGGAGTTGCCGGGACCACCGCCGGTCAGCACGAACGGCTCGGTGTAGATCATGAAGCTGTCCATGAAGCGCAGCAGCACCGCGATGATCAGGACGCCGCGCATCTTCGGCAGCTGGATGTAGCGGAACACCGCCCATTTCGACGCGCCGTCGATCTTCGCCGCCTGATAGAAGGCCGGCGGGATCGACTGCAGCCCGGCGTAGCACAGCAGCGCCACGAGGCTGGTCCAGTGCCAGACGTCCATCACCAGAACGGTGATCCAGGCATGATACGAGTTGTTGGTGTAGTTGTAGTCGATGCCGATGGCGCGGAAGGTGGCGCCCAGGAGGCCGATGTCGCCGCGGCCGAAAATCTGCCAGATCGTGCCGACCACGTTGAACGGGATCAGCAGCGGCAGGGCCAGCAGCACCAGCGTCAGCGACGTCTTAGCGCTGCGACCGCCGGGCATGCCGAGAGCGATCAGGATGCCCAAGGGGATCTCGATGGCCAGCACCGCCAGCGAATAGATGATCTGGCGGACCAGCGCGTCGTGCAGCCGCTCGTCCTTCAGCACAACCTCGAACCATTCGGTGCCGACGAAGAACGTCTGGCCGGGGCCGAAGATCTCCTGCACCGAGTAGTTGACCACCGTCATCAGCGGCACCACGGCGCTGAAGGCGACGATCAGAAAGACCGGGATGATCAGGAACCATGCCCGGTTGTCCTGGACCTTATCCATGGCTCATGGCTCCTTAACCGACCAGATGGCTGTCGCGGTAGAGCTTGGTCCACCGGGTGGGGAAACGGATGGCGGCGTCCAGCGCCGGGATTTCCTGCTCCTCGCTCAGCCGTACCTTCAACGTGTGGCTGTTCAGCCGCACGGTCGCCAGCTTGGAGGTGCCGAGATCGTCGACGCCGGTGACCTGCACCGGGATGGCGCCGGCATTGCCGCTGCGGGTTAGCTCGAGGAATTCCGGCCGGATGCCCAGCTCGAACCTGCCGCCCACCCGGCCACCGGCCGAATGCACGGCGCGGTCGGGCAACGGGATGGCGATGCCGTCGACCAGAGCATGGTCGCTGCCCAGTGTGCAGGGCATCAGGTTGATGCCGGGGCTGCCGATGAAATAGCCGACGAAGGTGTGCTCGGGGTTCTCAAACAGCTCCTGCGGGGTGCCGAGCTGGACCATGGCGCCTTCGTACATCACCGCGACCTTGTCGGCGAAGGTCAGCGCCTCCACTTGGTCGTGGGTAACGTAGATCATGGTCAGGCGGTATTCCTCATGGATATGGCGCAGCTTGCGGCGCAGGATCCACTTGGTGTGCGGGTCGATGACGGTCAGCGGTTCGTCGAACAGGATGGCCGCCACGTCGGACCGCACCAGACCGCGGCCCATCGAAATCTTCTGCTTGGCGTCCGGCGTCAGCCGCTGGGCACGCTTCTTCAGATCGGCGGTCAGGTCCAGCGCCTCGGCCACCTGCCGCACGCGGCGGTCGACATCCGCCGCCGGAACCTTGCGGTTGCGCAGGGGGAAGGCGAGGTTCTCGTACACCGTCATGGTGTCGTAGATGACCGGGAACTGGAACACCTGGGCGATGTTGCGCTCTTCCGGGGTGCAGCGGGTCACGTCCAGCCCGTCGAACAGCACCCGACCCTCGCTGGGCACCAGCAGGCCGGAGATGATGTTCAGCAGCGTGGACTTGCCGCAGCCGGACGGCCCCAGCAGCGCATAGGCCTTGCCGTCCTCCCACTCCTGCGACAGGCGGCGGAGCGCGTAGTCCTCAGGCTTGCTGGGGTGCGGGTGATAGGAGTGGCCGAGATTGTCGAATTGGATGGTCGCCATCGCTCCCGCCCCCCTTAAGCGATGTTGCGCAGCGCGCCGCGCCGCCAGTTGGGTGCCGCCACCAGCTTGCCCACGGAGGAGAAGACGAAGATGCGGTCGGGATCGGCATAGACCTGGATGTCGCTGCCGATCGGGTGGCTGTGCACCCCCTCCTCCCGCGCGATCAGCGTGCTGTCACCGTGGCGCAGATGGACGAAGGTCTCCGACCCGCTGATTTCCGACAGGGCTACCTTGCCCCGGATCGGCACCAGCCGCTCGCTCCGCCGCAGCACCGTCAGGTGGTTGGCGCGGATGCCGACCTTGCAGGGACCGGCCGGCAGGTTGCGGTCGTGGGCGGACAGCGGCAGACCGGTGCCGTCCGACAGCGCCACGCGGTCGTTGGTCAGGATCGCGTCCACCACATTCATCGGCGGGTCGCTGAACACCTGCGCGCATTCCAGCGAGGCCGGCGTGTGGAACACGTCGCCGGTCGCCCCGGTCTGCAGCATCCGCCCCTCGTGCAGCACCGTCACGTTGCCGCCGAGGATCAGCGCCTCCTGCGGTTCGGTGGTGGCGTAGACGACGGTGGTCTTGCCGTCGGCGAAGATCTCGCGCAGTTCGGCCCGCAGCTCCTCGCGCAGCTTGTAGTCGAGGTTGACCAGCGGCTCGTCGAGCAGAAGCAGGCCTGCGCCCTTCACCAAGGCCCGCGCGATGGCGCAGCGCTGCTGCTGGCCGCCCGACAGCTCGGCCGGCAGCCGGTCGAGATAAGGCGTGATGCGCAGCATGGCGGCGGTGCGCCGCACCTTGGCGTCGATCTCCGCCTTGTCCTTGCCCTGGCGGCGCAGTGGCGAGGCGATGTTCTCGAAGACCGTCATCGCCGGATAATTGATGAACTGCTGATAGACCATCGCCACGTCGCGATGGCGCACCGATGTGCCGGTGACGTCCTTGCCGTTTTCCAGCACGCACCCGGCGCTGGGCGCGTCCAGCCCGGCCATCAGCCGCATCAGCGTCGTCTTGCCGGCCAGCGTCCGCCCCAGCAGCACGTTGAAGCTGCCGGGTTGCAGCTCCAGCGACAGGGGATGGAGATGCTGCTCGGCGCCGACGCGCTTCGCCACGCCTTCCAGTGTGAGTGTCACCGCATTCCTCCCATCGACCGCAGGGTGGCGGTATCGCCGCCCGTACCCCTGTTGGCCGTTGCTTCGCGGCGCCGGTCGAACCAGCCGCCGATGGCCTCCCGGACATTTGCGTCCAGGTGCAGCCCAAGTTTGGAGCGCCGCCACAGGAAGTCGTCGCCGGTCATGGCGAACTCCTCCCGCGCGGCATAGTCGAGTTCGGACTCATGGACGCCGCCCCCGAAATCGATGCCCAGATCGTCCAGCCCCTTGGCGTCGCCCAGCAGCCGCTCGACCCGCGTGCCGTAGGCGCGCGCCAGCCGCAGGGCCAGCGCATCGGGCAGCCAGGGCCGGCTGCGCTTCAGCCCCGCCAGGAAGCCGGCGAAATCGGCGTTGGCGATGTCGCCGCCGGGAAGCGCCACGTCGGCGGTCCAGGTGATGCCGCCCTTGCCCAGCGCCTTGCCCAGCTTTTCCGTCGCCTCCTCCGCCAGCCGGCGGAAGGTGGTGATCTTGCCACCGAAGATCGACAGCATCGGCGCGTCGCCGGCCGGCTCGTCCATCTCCAGCACATAGTCGCGGGTGACGGCCGAGGCGTTGCCGCTGGCATCGTCGAACAGCGGCCGGACGCCGCTGTAGGTCCACACCACGTCGCTTTCGTGCACCGGCTTGGCGAAGTAGCGCGACACCGCCCGGCACATGTAGGCGATTTCCTCGGGGGAGATCGCCACCGCGCCGGGATCGCCCGAATAATCGAGGTCGGTGGTGCCGATCAGGGTGAAATCGCGCTCGTACGGGATGGCGAAGACGATGCGTCGGTCGTCGTTCTGGAAGATGTAGGCATGGTCGCCGTCGAACATCTTCGGCACGACGATGTGGCTGCCCTTGACCAGACGGACCGACTTGTCGACGGTGACGCCGGTGCGCTTGGCGATCATTTCGCGCACCCAGGGGCCGGCGGCATTGACCAGCGCGCGGGCGCGGACGGTGCGGGTGGCGCCGGTGTAGGTGTCGACCAGCGTCGCTTCCCACAGGCCGCCCTTCCGTTCGGCCTTCTCGCAGCGGGTGCGGGTCAGGATCTCCGCGCCGCGGGCCCTCGCATCCATCGCGTTCAGCACGACCAGCCGGCTGTCCTCGACCCAGCAGTCCGAATATTCGAACGCCTTGGTGAAGCCGCCCGCCAGCGGCTTGCCCGCCGGCGAACTGGTCAGGTCGACGCCATGCGACCCCGGCAGCAGCTTGCGCTTTCCAAGATGATCGTAAAGGAACAGGCCGATGCGGACCATCCAGGCCGGGCGCATGCTGCTGTCGTGCGGCAGGACGAAGCGCAGCGGCCAGATGATGTGCGGCGCGGCGCGCAGTAGAACCTCGCGCTCTTGCAAAGCCTCGCGCACCAGACGGAATTCGTAATATTCGAGATAGCGCAGGCCGCCGTGAATCAGCTTGGTGCTGGCCGACGAGGTGGCGCCCGCAAGGTCGCCCTGTTCGCACAGCACCACCGACATCCCGCGCCCGACCGCGTCGCGGGCGATGCCCGCCCCGTTCACGCCGCCGCCGACGATCAGAAGGTCGGTAACCGCGGACTCGTTTGCCATGGGTTCCTCTCCGTACCGCGGCGGTTCCTTCTCGAACCCGGCCGCTTTCGTTTCGGAACATAGAATGTTCGTTCGCGTTTGAAAAGGAAAATGTTTGTTCAACGGACCATGTTTTTGAGGCTACGCCGGATCGGGCATCTTTCCTATCGGAAATAAGGTTGATCCGGCTCCCCTCCCCGCACCCGGCTCACGCCGCGCGGATGCGGCCCAGCAGACGGTCGATATCCTCGCTCAGGCTTTCGGACCGTTGCGAAAGCGCGCGGGTGGCGTCCACCACCTGGGCGGCGGCGCTGCCGGTGCGGTTCACCGCATCATCCACCGACACCACCGTGTCGGCGATGCTCTGCACCGCGTCGGAGGCGTGGTTGATGCTGCGCGCGATCTCGTCGGTGGCGGCGGACTGCTCCTCCACCGCGGCGGCGACCATGGCGGTGATCTCGTCGATGCGGCTGATGGTGCGGCCGATGTCGTCGATGGCCGACACGGCTCCCTGCGCCGTCGTGCGCACCGCCTGGACCTGCTGGGCGATCTCCTCCGTCGCCTTGGCGGTCTGACCGGCGAGGCTGCGCACCTCCTCCGCCACCACGGCGAAGCCCTTGCCCGCATCGCCAGCGCGCGCCGCCTCGATGGTGGCGTTCAGGGCCAGCAGGTTGGTCTGCCCGGCGATGGCGTTGATCATGCCGACCACGTCGCCGATCTTCTGCGCGGCGGCAGCGAGTTCCACCATCAGGTCGTTGGTGCTGCGCGCCTCCGCCACCGCACTGCGGGCGATCTGGCTGGAATCACCGACCCGCCGCGTGATCTCGCCGATGGAAGCGGAAAGCTGGCTGGCGGTGGCGGCCACCGTCTGCACGTTGGTCGCGGTGTCGGCGACGGCCGACCGCACGTCGGTCATGCGGCGGCAGGTCTGCTCGGCGGTGGCGGACATCCCCTCCGACGCCTCGCGCATGTCGGCCGATGCGGTGCCGATGTGGCGTGACGCCTCCTTCACGCTGGCCTCGATGCTCGCGGTGATGGACTGGATGGTGCGCGACCGCTCGGCATCGGCCGCCTGCTTCATCGCGTCCTGTTCCTCCTGCAAGCGGGCGATCTCGGCGCTCTTGTCGCGGAAGACGCCGACGATCCCTGCCATCTCGGCGATCTCGTCGCGCCCGCCAACCGCGGCGTCGGCAGCCAGATTGCCGCCGGCCACGGCGCGCATGGCGTCGATCACCCGCATCAGCCGCCGGGTCAGGCGGTTGCGGACATAGAACCACGCGATCAGCAGGCTCGACAGCACCACGACCGCCGCAGCGCCGCCCTGGACCGCGACCGCACCGGAAATCGCCGTTTCGGTCCGCGTCACGTCGGCGTCGGTGCGCTCCTGCTGGTGGGCGACCACTGCATCGATGGTGCCGTTCAGGTCAGTGGTCAGCCGCACCGTCTCGGCCAGCGCGCTTTCGATATCGGTGGTGATGCGCGCCTGTTCGTCGCGCAGGCGGAAGACGCTGCCGGCGCCGGCGCCGAAAGCGGCGAGCCCATCGCGCGCCTTGACCAGCGACGGCCGGTCCGGGCTGTCCTTCGGCAGGGCGCCGATGGCGTTGTCGACGCGCAGCAGCGCCCAATTGTACTTCGACCGGATGTTGTTCAGCGTCGCCCCATGCGGCACGCTGGAGGCGGCGGCGATCATGCCGAAGGCGAGGTTGCCGTTGGCCTGCACGTTCATCAGCTGGGTGATGACCGGCAGTTCTTCCTGCGCCAGCCGGCGGCCCAGCCCGGTTGCGGTGTCGACCGCCTGCGCGGCGGCCAGATCACCCACCACATTGTTGACCGACAGGGTCGACACCTCCAACAGCGGCGCCACCAGATCGGTGAAGTCCTCGTGCGCCATCACCGCGTCGGCGACCAGCGTGTTGAGCTTCTCCTCCATCGCCAGCCGTTCGGCGGTGCGCTTGCCCAGCGTGTCGAGTGCGGCCCCCATGCGCTCCAGCAGCTTGGCGACCGCGTCCGCATCCGCAGTCATGCCACCGGCCTGCCCACCGCTTCCTCCGCCGGCCTGGCTCCGCATCGCCCCGATGCGGTCGCGCAGGCCCGCCAGCCGCCTGGTCAGGCCGTCCATCCGCTCCGTCAGTTCCGCTGAATCGCGCGAGGCCGCCACCGCAGGCGCGTCGGCGGCGATCGCGGTGCAGTCCTTCGCCAGAGTGAGCGAGCGGACGATGGCCGGCACGCTGCTGCGGCCAATTTCACCCATTGAGCGCCCGGTCTCGGTCAGCGACCACCATGCCATCACGCTGGCGAAGGCGGCGAGCATCGCCACCCCGCCGAAAGCCAGAAACAGCCGCCCCTGAATGCCGAGCCGAACACTTCGCCGCCCCCCGGCTGGCGTCAGTTGCGTCATATCCCTCTCCTATACGTTATCTTTATGTCGGCAGGCCGGACCGTTGAACGTCGCGACAAGTTTGAAGGATGGCGGCGACAGCCGTCAGTCGCGGCAAACCCCGTGGGCTGACGCCATCGGGCAGACATCGGAACCGCATGGATCCTGTCATAGCATGCGCGTTCATTTTCGTAAAGAAACATGCTTGTGCTACGAACAATATCGGGCGTACATATCAGCCGTACGGGGCCGTAGGTGTGCCGGGTGCCGGACTCGCCCGGCCCGCCCGGGATGACGTTGGGATCGAAGCCGGGATGAACGCCGACGGGGCCGGCGGTTTTCGCTTTGACCCATCGCGCGCATCTGATTCACTCACGACCCTTTCGAGACCGGAGACAGCCCACCGATGGATGCGCGCCTGGACGCCGAACGCCGCCAGCAGGAAATCGTGGCCCTGGTCCATGCCAGGGGCATGGTGCAGATCCAGTGGCTGGCCGAACATTTCGACGTCACGCCGCAGACCATCCGCCGCGACATCGAACATCTGGCCGGCCAGTCGGCCGTGCGCCGCTTCCGCGGCGGCGTCACCGTGCCGTCCAGCGTGGAGAACATCGCCTATTCCACCCGCCAGACCCTGATGGCGGAGGAAAAGCGCCGCATCGCCGAACTGGTCGCCCGCCATGTGCCGGAGGACGCCTCGCTGTTCCTCAACATCGGCACGACGACGGAGGCGGTGGCCCAGGCCCTGCTCGGCCACAAGCGGCTGCGGGTGCTGACCAACAACCTGAACGTCGCCACCATCCTGCACAAGAACACGAACTTCGCCCTGTCCATCGCTGGCGGCCTCGTGCGCGAGCGCGACGGCGGCATCATCGGCGAGGCGACGGTGGAGTTCATCCGCCGCTATAAGGTGGACATCGGCATCATCGGCATCAGCGGCATCGACAGCGAAGGCGACCTGCTGGATTACGACGAGCAGGAGGTCCGCGTCGCCCGCGCCATCATCGAAAGCTCGCGCCGGGTCTTCCTGGTCACCGACCACACCAAGTTCGGCCGCAACGCGATGATCCGGATGGCCGACGTCAGCGTGCTCGACGCGCTGTTCACCGACCGCCTGCCGCCCGCCGAACTGATGGAGGTGCTGAGCAACGCCGACTGCCAGGTGCATGTCGCCGACGGCAGCGACGCGGCCAACGGCGACGGGGAGGAGGCGGAGGAGTAGGCGGATACCCCTCGTTTAAGCGAAACAGCTTCAAACGCGGCACCCCGGCCTGCGGCCCCGACGCCGCTTGCCGAACCGCGTCATCGCCTCCACTCTGTGATGTTGGGCCTGATGAAAAGCGGCTGGCCCACCCAACAGAGATGAGTAGGTGTGCGGTGATCATCGAAAGCGACCTCAAGCTCGACTTCAAGGATGTGCTGATCCGGCCGAAACGCAGCACGCTGCAGAGCCGCAACGACGTGGACGTCAACCGGACCTTCACCTTCCTGCACACCCAGCGCGACTGGACCGGCTTCCCGCTGATCGCCGCCAACATGGACGTCACCGGCAGCATGGGCATGGCCCGCGCGCTGTCTCGCTTCGGCGCGATGACCGCCTTGCACAAGCACTACAAGGCGGACGAGCTGGCTGACTTCTTCCGGGCCGAGGCTGAATCGGCCACCCTGTCCAACGTCTTCTATTCGATGGGCATCGCCGAGGCCGACCACGAAAAGTTCCTGGCGGTGAAGACCAAGGCGCCGGTGGGGAAGATTTGCCTGGACGTCGCCAACGGCTATACCGAGCGCTTCGTCGAGGTGATCTCCCGCCTGCGCCAGGAGAATCCGGACGCCGTCATCATGGCCGGCAACGTCGTCACCGGCGACATGACGGAGGCGCTGCTGCTGGCCGGTGCCGACATCGTCAAGGTCGGCATCGGGCCGGGTTCGGTCTGCACCACCCGCAAGATGACCGGCGTCGGCTATCCCCAACTGTCGGCCATTATCGAATGCGCCGACGCCGCCCACGGGCTGAAGGGGCAGGTCTGCGGCGACGGCGGCTGCACCGTACCGGGCGACATCTCCAAGGCTTACGGCGCCGGCGCCGACTTCGTCATGCTCGGCGGCATGCTGGCCGGCCATGACGAGTGCGAGGGCGAGATCCGCTACGAGGACCAGGACGGCAACCGGGTGCCGGTCGCCATGACCTTCTACGGCATGTCGTCCGACACCGCGATGCACAAATATTCCGGCGGCGTCGCCTCCTACCGTGCCTCGGAAGGCAAGACGGTGGATGTCCCCTATCGCGGCCCGGTGGAGAACACGATGCAGGAGATCATGGGCGGCGTGCGCAGCATGATGACCTACATCGGCGCCACCCGGCTGAAGGAAGTGCCGAAACGCACCACCTTCGTCCGCGTCGGCGCCCAGCTGAACACCGTGTTCGGCGGCTGACCGGCCTCCCGACCGCATGGCAGGGTCCTGCGGCACCCCGTCGGAATCGCGTCATCCAATTCTTGTCTCTTGGTCCCGTTCCGTTCTACTGCTTGGGTAAGCGGCAAATCGAATACTTGCGGGAACGAGAGAGCTTATGGACGGGGTGCCCGGCAGCGGAGCGGACGTGATCCGCGCCCAGTTGCCGACCCTTCCGGACACGCCCGGCGTCTATCGGATGCTGGCGGCCGACGGGTCGGTCCTTTATGTCGGCAAGGCGAAGAACCTGAAACGGCGGGTGGCCAGCTACACCCGGACCGACGGGCTGCCCAACCGCACCCGGCGGATGGTGTCGCTGACCCGCTCCATGGAGTTCGTCACCACCCATACGGAGGCCGAGGCGCTTCTGCTGGAAGCGAACCTGATCCGCAGCCTGCTGCCGCCCTTCAACATCCTGGTGAAGGACGACCGCTCCTTCTCCTACATCATCATCGGGAAAGGACATGATTTCCCCCGCCTGATGCATCACCGCGGCAGCGCGGAGCGGCGTGGCACATCGGGAAAGGGCAACCGCCGCGAGTCCGACCTGTTCGGCCCCTACGCCTCGCCGCATCTGGTCGGCATGACCATCGCCGCCCTGCAACGAGCTTTCCTGCTGCGCACCTGCGACGACGGGGTGTTCGCCTCGCGCACCCGGCCCTGCCTGCAACACCAGATCAAGCGCTGCTCCGCTCCCTGTGTCGGCCGCGTCGACGAAGAGGAGTATGCCGCCCAGGTCCAGGGCGTGCGCGACGTGCTGTCCGGCCGCAGTGCGGAGGTGCAGGCGGAGTTCGCCCGCCACATGCTCGACAGTTCCGACCGGCTGGAATACGAGGACGCCGCCCGCTGGCGCGACCGCATCCGCGCCCTGACCGCGCTGCAAAGCCGCCAGGACATCAATCTGGAGGACACGCTGGGCGATGCCGACGTGCTGGCCCTGCACCGGGAAGGCGGTGCCGCCTGCGTCCAGGCCTTCTTCTTCCGCGGCGGCCGCAACCAGGGCACCCGCGCCTTCTTCCCGCGCGTGGATGCCGAGGAGGAGCCGGGCGACATCCTGGCCGCCTTCGCCGCCCAGCTCTATACCGACACCCCGCCGCCGGGCCTGCTGCTGCTGAGCGACCCGGTCGAGTCAGCGGAGCTGCTCGAGGAAGCGCTGAGTCTGTCCGCCGGGCGCCACGTCGCCGTCGAATGCCCGAAACGCGGGCCGAAGCGCCGCGCCGTCGAGCACGCGCAGACCAACGCCCGCGACGCGCTGGGCCGCCGGCTGGCCGAGCGTTCCACCCAGGCGACGCTGCTGGAGGGGGTGGCGCGTGTCTTCGGCCTGCCCGACGCGCCGCGCCGGGTCGAGATCTACGACACGTCGCATATCCAGGGCTCCTTCCCGGTCGGCGCCATGGTGGTGGCGGGGCCGGAAGGGTTCCAGCGCAATGCCTACCGCCGTTTCTACATCCGCGATCCGGAGGCGGCCGGCAACGATTACGCCATGCTGCGCGAGACCTTCACCCGCCGCTTCCACCGCAGCAGCGATGCCGGACGGGATTCCGGACAATGGCCCGACCTCGTCCTGATCGACGGCGGTCTCGGCCAGTTGAACGCGGTGAAGGACGAACTGGCAATGCTCCAGATCACCGACATCCCGCTGGTCGCCATCGCCAAGGGGCCGGATCGCAACGCCGGACGGGAGCGCTTCTTCCGTCCCGGCCGGCCGCCGCTGACGCTGGAGCCCAACGATCCGGTGCTGCATTTCCTGCAAAGGCTGCGTGACGAGGCCCACCGCACCGCCATCGACAGCCACCGCGCCCGCCGGATGAAGGCGATCTCGCACAGCCGCATCGACGGCATCCCCGGCATCGGCCCGGCCCGCAAGAAGGCGCTGCTGCACCATTTCGGCAGCGCCACCGCCGTCGCGTCCGCCGGACTGAAGGATCTGGAGGCCGCCCCCGGCATCAGCGAGGCGATTGCGCGAAAGCTCTTCGAACATTTCCACGGATAGGCGGTTACGGCACGCTCTTCCCCGTGAACGGATTCCAACCCAGCGCCGCCAGCGCCGCCCAGGCGGTGGCGCCCAGATGGGGCCGGCGGTAGTAGAGGAAATCGTCGGTCTTGCTGTCCGGCCCGATGGCGAGCCCGGTGGACAGCACCTGCGGCCGGGTGGCGTAGAGATAGCCGCCGGGACTGACTTCCTTCAGAATCTCACTGAACAGCCGGTCGGCATCGCCGCGGCGGCCGACGCTGCGGTAGGCGAGCGCCGCCTGCGCCGTGCCCTCCACCCACATGCCGTCGCGGTCGTCGTTGAAGTCGAACCCGCCGTCGGCGCCATGGGCGCGCTCCGCATAGGCGAGTGCCGCCCGCCACGCCTCCGGCGCCTTCGGCAGCAGCAGCGGCCAGAGTTGCGCATCGAGGCCGGAGGTCGAGGTGCTGACCGTCACCCCGTCCGGCGCGGTGCCGATGGGGAAATGGTCGCCGCCCGCTGTCCACAGCGTGTCGAGGAAGGCACGCGCCTCGCGCTCCGGTCCGGCGAAATCGTCGCCCGAACTGTCTCTGGAACTACTGTCTGCGGAACTCTTGCCGAGCCAGGCGAACAGCGCGACCAGATCGGTGTTGTGCTCCGTCGATTTCCAGGTCAGCGGCTGCGGCGCATCGTCGAAGCCCTGGACGCCGCCGTTGAAGCCGCCGGGACCGCGCGGGTCGCGGGTATGCTCCACCACCCAGCGCGCCAGTTCGACCGCACCGTCGCGGAAGCGCTTTTCGCCGGTGGCGTCGGCCAACGTCAGCAGGGCAAGACCGGCCCAGGCGACGTTGCCGGTGGCGGTGCCGACCTGATAGGGGTCCTCGCCCCAATGGTTGCCGACGGCATCCCACCAGCCGTTGGGCGGGATCGGCCGCTGCTTCTGCGCACCGGCCCGATAGGTGTTGCGCAGCCGCCCCTTCCAGCCGGCACGGTCGAGCGACACCGCGTCGAGCAGCGCCTCGCCGATGCGCAACGCCTTGTCGCGCTGGCCGCAGGCGGTCAGCGCCATGATCGCCAGCGCGTTGTCGTAGGTGAAGGCGGCATTGGACAGCGCCGGCTCCGAGGTCGGGCCGGGCGCATAGGAATTGTCGTAGCTGCGCAGGAACAGCGGCCCGCGCCCGGACACTTCGTCGACGCGCGCGGTCAGCGTGCCACAGGTCTTCTGCGCCAGTTCCTTCGCCGGCGGAGCCGGCGCGGCGGTTGCGGGGGTCATCAGGGCGGAAACTCCCAGCAAGACCGCCGCGGCCGTGGCGCGGCCGAACCAGCCACCCCGCCGCGGGAGCATTCGCATGAAGCTGACACGCTTGGACATCGACACCGCCGGCCAATTCAAAGAGGCCCCTGATATGGCCCCTTTGCCGGCCGGGGGCAACCGAACGGACTCCGCCCTCTCCCCGGAGGGGAAAGGGCGGAGCCAACCGGCTTACAGCGGCGCCAGACCGGCCATGATGTGCGTCTTGCGCTCGGCATAAGCGCTGCCCAGCTCGGCGGCGCGGTCGTCGTCGAGAGCCTCCTTGGCCTCCTCGAACAGCTCCTCCTCCTCCTCGTCCAGGTGGTGGCGGACCAGTTCGCCCAGCACCTGGAGCTTTTCCTTCCAGCCGCTGTCGGTGGTCTTCATCGCGTTCAGCTCGTCCAGCAGGCCGTTGATGAGGTGATGCTCGTTCAGCCCCTCGACGGTTTCCGACTTCGCTTCCTTCACCTTCTTCAAAGAGGCGTAGAAGACGCCCTCCTCCACCTTCGAATGGGCCCACAGCTCGCGCTGCAGTTCCTCGAACACGGCGCGGCCGCTGCCGTTGGCCTTCTCGGTCTTGTCCAGAAGGCTGCGGATGGTGTCGTGGTCGGTCTTGATGCGGGCGAAGATGTCGGCCTGGGTACCGGTGGTCTTGCTGGCCATCGTCGGGGTCCTTGGCAATTGGGGGCAATCGTTCTGCGAACATGGTGAACGGTTGCCAGTAGAACCCCGTCGCGGCCGGGCTGTTCCCAGCCGCGTCCCTTTCGGCATGGCCTTACACCTTTACCCGCGCGGGTGCGTTTCCACGAATTCGCGCAGGGTGTACATCAGATCCACCGCATGGGTGACCTGCCCATGGGCACAGGCCTCCGCGATGTCGTCGGCGATGATGTGGGCGATGCGGTCGGCCCCGCCGGGGCAGTGGGCAAGGCAATGCCCCATCTCCACGGCGACCATTTCCGGAACATGTTCGTGTTCGGCAATCGCGTCGATCTCGGCTTCGGTGAGATCGCTCAGCGCGATGCAGTCCTTGATCGTCAACATGGCGCGTTCCTCCCGGGAACGGCCGGACTGCCCTGCTGGCAGGGTCGTAGGACGGTCCTGCTTTAAACGGCATCTCTGCAAATGCCGGAGCCGCACGGGCCCCCGCCAACTGAAGGCGGCGGGGAAACCGCGCGGCCGAAGACCGGCAGAAATCAGTGAGCCATCAGAACCGGCAGCCCGGCGTGGTTCAGTACGTAGCGCGTGACACCGCCCAGGATCATTTCCCGCATCCGGCTGTGGCCATAGCCGCCCATGACAAGCAGGTCGGCGCCCAGCTCAACGGCTTTCTTGGTGACCGTCTCCCCAACGGGTTCCGATCCCGGATGCAATACAGTTAACTCAGGGTTAACACCCTGCCAAGCGAGATATTGGGCAATGCGACGTCCTGTCGCGCCCTCCGTAACCGAAGTTTCGGCGGTCAGCACATGGGTGCGGTCGGCGCTGCGCAGGAAGGGCAGAGCCGCGGCGACGGCGCGCGTCGCCTCCGTCTTGCCGTTCCAGGCGACGGCGACGGTGTGGCCGATCTCCGCCGGCAGGGTCTTCGGCACCAGCAGCACCGGCCGGGCGGAACCCAGCAGCGCCGTTTCCATGGTGGTGTAGCCCTGCGTGTCGGCCTCGATGGAGGTGTGGGCGCAGACGATCAGGTCGGACAGGCGGCCTTCCGCCGGCACGACGTCCTCGATCCGGCCGACCACCTCGCGCCAGGAGGCGGACGGCGCCTCAACCCCGCCGGGGACGTCGCGGATCTCGAACCCGGCCTCGGCGACCGCGCTGTCAAAATGGCGGCGGGCGGCGGCGCGATGGTTGTTCGACTCCGTCTCCGCCGCGCGCATGATCTCGTCCACCATGGCGCCGGACATGCCTTCGCCCAGCATCGGCACGGCATCGCGCGGGTCGAGGCGGACGAACAGGCCGACGAGGTGGGCGTCGAAGTCCCGCGCCACCGCCACCGCGCCCTTCAGGGCGACCGGATCGTTGTCACTGCCGCACAGCGGCACAAGGATGGTCTTGTAGGTCATGGACTCCTCCCGGACCGGTCGAGCGGCCCTTCCCGGACGGCGGCGGCCCACCCGCCGGTGTGGCGGGCGATTCTCACCCTTGCCGTCATTTGCCCCGTCATCGCTGCGGTCCGCGGCCCGGGGCGGAGGCCGCCAACCTTTAAAGATATGGCCCTTAACGCGTTGTCTCACCTCGAATTAGGCCAAGCTTGCACGGGCGTCGTCCAGCACATCCGACGCAACCCTGCCAGAATCCAGGCGCGCCCAGCCGATGCTCCCCAGATCGTAGGATTCCTGCCGTTCCACCACCTCGGCGGTGGCATCGGAGGCATCGTTGCGACGATTGGTCACACGCTCCACCCGCTCCGTCAGCGGTGCCTCCAGCCAGATGCCGTCGAAGCGGACCCCAGCCGCGGCGGCGACCTCCGCGATCCGGTTGCGCTCATCGGGCCGGGCGCTGACCGCATCGACCACCACGGCCTGACCGGCGGCCAGCACCGCCGCGGCACGCCGATAAAGCTCGCCATAGACCCGTTCCGTCATCGCCGGGCCATAACCCTCGGCCGGCAGCCGGTCGCTGTCGGCCACCCCGCACAGCCGCTTGCGCAGCACATCGCTGCGCAGGACCACCGCACCGGGCGGCGGTCCCAACTCCGGCGCGATCGCCTGGGCCAGCCGTGTCTTGCCGCTGCCGGACAGCCCGCCGACCGCGACCAGCCGCGCCGGCACCGGGTCGAGCACGGCAAGCGCCTGCTCCAGATAGCGCCGAGCCTCCCCGGCCAAAGCCTCGTCCGCCGTCCCCTCCAGCCGCAGCGTCGCGGCCGACACCTTGGCCCGCACCGCGGCCCGCAGCGAAAGGAACGGCGGCAGCGCCGCCAGCCCGGCGTAATCGCCCGTCTCTTCCAGATAGCGGTTCAGCACGGCATTGCCCAGAGGCCGCAGTCCGCGATGATCCAGGTCCATCAGCAGGAAGGCGAGATCGTAGAAGACGTCGGCGACCGCCAGCGACTCGTCGAACTCGATGGCGTCGAACAGGGTCGGCTCGCCGTCCAGCAGGACGATGTTGCGCAGATGCAGGTCGCCATGCCCATGGCGGACGAACCCCGCCCGCCGCCGCTCCTCCAGCACCGGCGCCAGCCGGTCGAGCGCATCGCCGGTGCGCTCCGCCAGCAGGTCCACCATCGTTGCGGGGAACAGGTCCGGATCGGCCCGCAGATCGGCGATATTGCCGTCGGCCACCTCCCGCATCGCCTCCACCCCGCCGCCATCCGGCCGGGGAGTGGCCTCCCGGTGGAAGGCGGCGATCCGCTCGGCCAGACGGCGCATCAGGGCGGGCATCAGCGCCTGCCGTTCCGCCATGCGGTCGAACAGCGCCTCGTCCGGGAAGCGCGCCATCGACACCAGCCAGTCGATGGCTCCGCCTGCACCCCCGCTCTCGTCCAGCCGAAGCCGGCCATCGTCCCCGCGGCGGATGGCAACCACGCCGCGGTAGAGCGTCGGCGCGGTGCGGCGGTTGATCGCCAGTTCCTCGACGCAGGCGTCGTGGCGCTTCCCGACCGTCGAGTAATCGAGATAGGGATAGCGCACCGCGCGCTTCAGCTTCAGCGCCCGGTCCCCCGCCAGGAACACCGATGCCGCATGGGTGTCGATTCGCTCGACCGCCAGCCCGCCATGGGTGAGCGGATCGCCGAGAAAGGCGATCACCTCCTCTTGCTGCCCGGCGGCGGAACACCGGCCGGCAGGCGGTTCGGCGGGATGCGCGGTCATGACGACAGAGTAACAGACCATGAACCTGCCCCGCTCCTGCTTTCATGGTTGAAACGCAGATGGCGATGACGACATCCTAGGGGTAGTGCCGATACACCATGGGTCAGTTGCCACGCCCCTTCGTTATAGTGGCCGGACCTCATGGTCCGACCCGATTTGCCATAAAGAAGGCCATGGGGAGGGGGTGCCCGTGAAACGCCTGCGCAGCAGCCACCAGAGGAACCGCCTGCCGGCCGTCCTGGCCGCCAGTCTGCTCGGGTTCGCCCTGACGGGGGGTGAAGTTGCGCGGGCGGAGTCGATCGACGCCGACGGCCGGTTCGGCAACTGGGCGCTGGGCGGCCTCGCCTACAGCCTGCAGCCACCGCCGGAAAGCAACCTCACCGTCCTGAACAGCAAGGTGCGGATCGGATCCTCGCTGGTCCCGCAGATCGAACCCTATGTCAACATCCAGCCCTGGATCGGACCGGGTACCGGCAGCAGCGTGACCCCGCGCGGCGCCGTGAACAGTCTTTCCGGCGGCCTTTCCGGGGGCATGAGCGGCGGCGTGCTGGTCGATGTGCCGCTCGGCTCCTTCGTCTTCACCCCCAGCGTCGGCGCCGGCACGCTGCCCACCGCCCGGCGCGAAGGCGCCCCCACCACCGAATTCCGCTCGCAGCTGGAATTGGGCTATGAGTTCGACAACAAGTCGCGCTTCAGCCTGGGCTACAGCCGCATCGTCAACGACGCCGCGGCGGGCGATCCGGCGGCCGGCACCAACAACGTCTTCGGCTTTTACTATCGCCTGCCTTTCGGCGGCCCGTGACCGCCCGGCCCAAGGCCGGGACATCGTGCCACGGTGCCCGGTGCGATGAAAACGCGCGCAACGGTAGCGTCTTAACCGCATTTTAAACATGGTTGGCTCAAGTGGACGCGGACCGAACGCTCCCTGGGGAACCCACCATGGCCACCAAGCGCAAGACCGCCTCCACCGCCGCTCCCGCAACCGCTCCTGCCGCTGCTGCCGTCGCCGCGCCGGTGTTCGAAGCTCCGGTGGAAAGCTGGGCCGACACCATCCTGCGCACCAACTTCGCGTCGGTGGAACAGGACAGCATCGCCCTGCTGCAGGCGGCCGGCGCCCTTCTGGAGTCGGACTCGCCGGACAAGGTGACCGTCACGCTGGACCAGAACCTGAAGCTGTGGATCGCCATCAAGACGGTCCTGCTGAACAGCGACTGCCCGGTGGAGCCGGAGGTGAAGGCCAACCTGCGCAATCTGGCGCAGTATGTCGTGTCCACCACCATGCTGGCGACCCAGGGCACCATCGAGACTGCCAAGCTGGTCTCGCTCGCCCGCCTGAACATGAACATCGCCGAGGGGCTGCTGAGCGGCCACCGCAACCGCATGATCCAGGAGCGCGCCTATCAGATCTGGGAAGAGGACGGCCGTCCCGAAGGCCGCGAGCAGGAGCACTGGCTGCGCGCCGAGGCGGAAGTCTCCGGCCTGTTCAAGGCCCAGTCCTGACGGACAACTGAAGCGGGTTTACGCAACACCGCCATTCCCCACCGGCATGACCGCCCGCGTCGCGACACCGTGACGCGGGCGGCAACGCTTGGTAGGCTCGGCGCACCGTGACAGTCCCGCCTCAATCCACCCCCCTCACGCACAAGCGCGTCGACGACACGCCCCGCGGCATCGCCTCGATGCTGATGTCGGTGCTGTTCTTCTCGCTGATGAATGTCCTGGCGAAGCTCCTAATGGACCGCTTCCCGGTGACCGAAGTGATGTTCTTCCGCAGCCTGTTCGCACTGATCCCGGTCTGCCTGTCGATCCATCTCGGCACCGGATTCGCCACCACGCTGCGCACCCGCTATCCCTGGGGCCATATGGGGCGGTCGCTGATCGGGCTGACCACCATGGTCGCCATGTTCTGGTCCTTCCACCTGCTGCCGCTGGGCGACGCCATCGCGCTGAACTTCGCAGCCCCCCTGTTCCTCACCGCCCTGTCGGTGCCGCTGCTGAGCGAGAAGGTCGGCATCCATCGCTGGAGCGCCGTTCTGGTCGGCTTCGCCGGCGTGCTGATCATCGTGCGGCCGAGCGGCGACGTGCTGAACCTGGGCGCCATCATCGCGCTGTGCGGCGCGCTGACCAACGCGCTGGCGATGATCGCCATCCGCCAGTTGAGCCGGACGGAACGGCCGGACACCATCGTCTTCTACTTCACCCTGCTGACCACCGTCCTGCTCGGGCTGTCGCTGCCCTTCTCCTGGGTCACGCCGGACCCGATGGACTGGTTTCTGCTGCTGGTGACCGGCCTGTTCGGCGGCTGCGGCCAGCTGATGCTGACCCGCGCCTATTCGCTGGCGCCGGCAGCCGTGGTGGCGCCGCTGAACTACACCTCGCTGCTGCTGGCGGTCATCTTCGGCTGGTTCATGTGGGGCGAGGTGCCGACCGCGACCATGGCCGCCGGGGCCGCCGTGGTGATGGCGAGCGGCCTCTACATCCTGCACCGCGAAACCCGGCGCCGCACCACCGTGACCAAGCCGCTGCCGGCCGGCGACGGCGACTGAGCTTTCGGCCCCCCGAAATTTCGGCCGACCGCCGCGCGTCATAGTTTCGCCATCCCGTGATGATGGGCTGTACCATCGATTTGAGGTGAGCGAACCGGCGGGCAAAAACCGCCGGCGGCGCCTATATGATTGGTTCGCGAGAAGCATCACCGGTCCGCGGCGGTCGAGACGCCGGACCGGCTGCCTTACGGCGCGAAGGGGGCAGCATGAAGCAGAACGAGCGGCGCGGCGAGCCCGGGGTTGAGCGAGGGCGGAACGCAGACCCGGCGGACGGCGTGACGGAACCCCGGTTCCGCCTTGCCCAGGCGCGCGCGGCGCTGCTGTGGGAACGGCTGGGGCCGGCCTTGTGGGCGCCGCTGTCGGTGCTGGGCGGCTTCCTGGCGCTCGCCCTGCTCAACCTGCCGATCCTGCTGCCGGGCTGGCTGCATGGGTTGGCCCTGCTGGTGCTGGCCGCCGCCTTCCTGTGGTCGCTCATCATCGGTGTCCGGCGTTTCCGCGCCCCGGTCGAGGATGAGGCCCGCCGCCGGCTGGAGCGCGACAGCGGCCTTTCCCACCGTCCGCTGCACACCCTGCGCGACCGCCCTGCCGGCAACGACCCGACCGCACAGGCGCTGTGGCGCCTGCATCAGGAACGCACGCGCGCCGCCATGCGCGGCCTGCGCGTGGCGTGGCCGGGAACCGAGGTGCCATCGCACGACCGCTATGCCCTGCGCGCCCTGGTGATCCTGACGCTGGTGGTCGCCGGAGCCGCCGCCTGGGGCGACTGGCGCCCGCGGATCGCCGCCGCACTGACCCCGCAGTTCTCCGGCGGCACCGCCACCGCGGCGGCGACGCTGGATCTCTGGATCAACCCGCCCGACTACACCGGCCTGCCGCCGGTCTTCCTGAAATCCGGCTCCGCCGCGAAGCCCGCCGTCCAGCCCGGAGCCCAGCAGACCGCAGCCGGCACCCCTGCCGCGGACCAGCCAGTCCACATCCCGCAGGGCAGTCTGGTGCTGGCCCGCGTCACCGGCGGCAGCGGCACTCCCAGCCTGGAGGCCGGCGACCAGACCGGCCCGTTCGAGGCGGTGGACTCCAGCAATTTCCAGGTGCAGAAGCCGGTGACCGGCGGCACCCGCATCGCCGTCACCCAGGGTGGGCGCACGCTGGGCTCCTGGCCGATCCAGGTGGTGCCCGACCGCGCACCGATCATCGCCCACGCCAGCCCGCCCGCCGCCGGCGAACGCGGCGCGTTGAAGCTGGACTATGCCGCCCGCGACGATTACGGCCTGACCGAGGTGAAGGCGCAAATCCGCCTTGCCCCGGAGACGCCGCCCGCCCCTGCCCCCGGCGCGGCGAAACCCGATACAGCGCCCAAGCCGGAAAAGGCCGGCACCGAACAGGTGCTCGAATTCCCGCTGTCGCTCCCCGGCGTCCGCCCGAAGGACGCGCGCGGCACCGCCTTCCAGGACCTGACCGCCCATCCCTGGGCCGGCATGCCGGTGACGGTGCGGCTGACCGCGGCCGACGGCGCCGGCCAGACCGGCCGCTCGGAGGATGCGGCGATCATCCTGCCGGAACGCACCTTCAACCACCCCGTCGCCCGCGCCATCGTCAACCAGCGCAAGATCCTGACCCGCAGTCCGCAGGAATCCCGCGTCCAGGTCGCCCGCGCGCTGGCGGAGATCTCCGCCCGGCCCGACAGCTACGGCAACGACATCGTCGCCTTCCTGTCCCTGCGCACCGCCCTGGCCCGGCTGATGCTGGACCAGAGCGCAGAGGCCGTCCCCGCCCTCCAGCAGCTTCTGTGGGAAACCGCGCTGCGCATCGAGGACGGCGGCCTGTCGCTGGCCGAGAAGGACCTGCGCGACGCCGAAAAGCGGCTATCCGAGGCGCTCGACAAGAACGCCTCCGACGAGGAGCTGAACCGCCTGATGGACGAGTTGCAGGCGGCGCTCGACAAGTTCATGGACGCCATGGAACAGCGGATGCTGGAAGCCATGCAGCGCGGCGAGCAGATCCCGATGGTCCCGCCGGAGATGGCGGACAAGATGACCGACCGCAACGACCTCCAGCAGATGCTCGACCGCATGCGCGAGATGGCGCAGACGGGGTCGCGCGACGCCGCCCGGCAGATGCTGTCCCAGCTTCAGCAGATGCTGGAGAACATGCGCTCCGGCGCCATGGCCCAGATGAACCAGCAGAACGGCCAGCAGCAGCAGAACCAGACCTGGGAGATGATGCAGCAGTTGCAGAAGCTGGCGCAGCAGCAGCAGCAACTCCTCGACCAGAGCTTCCGCCAGTCGCAGGAGTCGATGGACCAGCAGGGGCAGCAGGGCGACCAGCCCCGCGGCCGCCAGCCCAACCAGCGCCGGAACCAGCAGGGCCAGCAGCAGAACTCGGGAAGCCCGACCATGCAGAAGCAGGCCGAGCAGCAGGAGGCGCTGCGGCGCCAGCTGGGCGAGCTGATGCGGCGCATGGGTGAACAGCAGGGCGGCGAGATTCCGCAACCGCTGGGCCGCGCCGAACGCGCCATGCGTGACGCCGCCCAGGCCTTGCAGCAGGGTGCCCCCGGTGCTGCGGTTCCGTCGCAGACCGAGGCGATGGAACAGCTTCAGCAGGGCATGCAGGGGATGGCCGAACAGATGGCCCAGCAGATGATGGGCCAGGGCGGGCCGGCGATGATGGGCCAGCAGGGCCAGATGCCCCGCCAGGGCCGGGGCCGCGACCCGCTTGGCCGCCGCCCGTCCGGCTACGGCATGCAGGATTCCAACGACGTGAAGATCCCCGAGCAGTCGGAACTCCAGCGCGCCCGTGAAATCCTGGACGAACTGCGCCGCCGCTCCGGCCAGTACGGCCGCCCGCAGGAGGAACGCAACTACATCGACCGGCTGCTGAAGCAGTTCTGAGGCGGCGCCGGAACGCAAAACGGGACCGGATTGTGCCGGTCCCGTTCGGGAACCCGATCGACCGTTGCCGAGGGTCAGTCGGCGGGACGTTCCCCCGCCGGGCGCTCGTCGTCCGGATTGTGGTTGGCGGCGTGGTCCTGCATCTGTTCGGTCTGCACGGCCTTGCTGTCCAGGCCGCGGGCGTCGGAATGACGGGACTTGTCGCGGTTCGACAGCACCGCATTGTCGCCGATGGAACCGGCCGGCAGGTCGGTGGTGGCCCCGGTGCCGGTGCCCTTGCCCTGCCCGCTGGGGCTCATGTGCTTCTTGCTGGCGTTCGCCATCGCGTGTTCTCCGTCGGTTGGCCATCACGGCCGCCGGGAGGTGGAATCCCGGCGGCTGGACGGCTGGGTTTCAGGAAATCGCTACCGGATCACTGCTGGTTCGGCTGCGGGTTGCGCGGCTGGGTGCTGTCCAGGCTGTTGGCCGTGCCGTGGGCCGCGTCGCCGCCGGCCGCACCCGTGTTGTGACCGGTTGCACTGTGGTCGGCGCTGCTGCCGCTGGCGCGGTCGCCGTGGCGCTTGCCCAGCGAGACGGTGGTGTCGTCGTACTTGAATTCCGCCATCTGCTTGACCTGATCCTCGGTCACTTGGGCAGCGACGACGCGGTCGCCGTCGGAGCGCAGCAAATTGTAGTCCAGCGCCACATGCTTGGCGCCGATCCCCAGGATGCCGCCGCGGTTCAGGATCACCTGGGTGGCCTTGCCGGTCTGGGCGTCGAGGATGATGTCGGCGACGTCGCCCAGCTTCTTGCCGTTCTCGCCATAGACATCCTTGCCCATCATCTTTTCGAAGCTTGTGCTCTGCTGGGTAGCATCGCCGGCAGAGGCAAGGGCCGGGCGCAGGTCGCGGACCTGGCGCAGATGCTGCTCCAGCGTCGGCAGGCTCTGTTCGGCGAAGCGCCGCAGGTCGGCGTCCTTGCCGTTTTCCGCCTGCTGGCGGAACAGGGTGACGGCGGTCTGGTGGGCGTCCATCTGGCCCTGGAGATAGGCGGAGTCGAACTGGTCGCCCTTCAGGCCGCGCAGCTTGTCCAGCTTCTGCTGGTGTTCGGAATCGAGCTTGGTCGGCAGGGTCATCGACTTTTCCCGGGCCATGGTCTTCATGGCGTCGGAGGTCTTGGTATGGTCGGCGACCATGTGGCTGCCGAACTGCTTGACACCTTGTTCCTTCGCCTGATCCTGCGCCAGCTTGCCCGCCTGGATTTCGAACATGTCGCTGATCGCCGCCTTTTCGGCGAAGGCCATGTCCTGCTGCGACAACTGGCCCTTCTCGGTCACCGTCTTGGCCGGCGCAGGCGTCTGGGCCAGCGACAGCGCAGGCGCCGTGAACAGAAGCATGGTGGCGGTCGCAAGAAGATGGTGGCGTTTCATGGCGGCGGCTCCTCGAATTGCATTGGGAATTGCAAGGTTTCCGGTGCCGGGCGGCCGAGCCTGCGGCCGGGCCGAAGCACCCCTCTTCACCTTCTCAACCGTTGGGCGCGGCGGTCGTTCCCTCCCGGTCGAGGGCCGTCCGGTTCGTCCGGGGTGCCGCGCTTTTGCAGCGTCCGGATCAAGGAGGACGCGCCGGGGGTATATCCGAATGAGTGCTCGGTCTAGGCCACGCGTCCGGGGCAAGAAAGGGGGCTTATGACCCCGGTATGCTTATGTCCCCAGTACGGAGGCCCGCTTGCTTCGTGACGCCCGCCATGTCCTGAACGGCACGCACATCGACTGCGATCTGTGCGTGATCGGTGGCGGTGCCGCCGGCCTGACCATCGCGCGCGAACTGGCGGGCGGCAGCTTGAGCGTCGTCCTGCTGGAAGGCGGCGGGCTGGAGGTCGACGGCATTTCCCAGGCGCTGTACGCCGGCCGCAACGTCGGTCTGCCCTATGAGCGGCTGACCACCGCGCGCAGCCGCTATCTGGGCGGCAGCACCAACTGCTGGGGCGGCTTCTCCCGCCCGCTGGAGCGGACGGACTTCGCCGAGCGCCCCTGGATCCCCGGCAGCGGCTGGCCGATCCCGCGCGACACGATGATGCCCTATTACGAGCGCTCGCACAGCGTGCTCGGCCTCGGCCCCTTCGAGTACGACAACGACTACTGGATGGAGCAGGTCCGCGGGCCGAAGACCGAGCTTATTCCGGTGGAGAACGAGGACGGCAGCGCCAGCGCCTTCGAGAACCGCGTCGCCCAGCTCAGCCCGCCGATCCGCATGGGCGAGGCCTATCGCGCCGAGATCGGGCGAGCCGCCAACATCACCGCCTTCCTGAACGCCAACGTCACCGGACTGGACACCAACCATTCGGCAACGGCGGTGGAACGGGTGCAGGTCCGCACGCTGGACGGCCCCGGCTTCACCGTCGGTGCCCGGCTGTTCGTGCTGGGCTGCGGCGGCATCGAGAATGCGCGCATCCTGCTGCTGTCCAACAAGGTGCAGGCGGCGGGCCTGGGCAACGGCAACGATCTGGTCGGCCGCTACTTCGCCGATCACCCGCGCTTCAAGACCTCGCCGATCCGCCTGACCCGGCAGGGGCATCACCGCACGCTCTACGACGTCAGCCTGTGCCTCGCCCGGCGGCGGCTGCGGCGGCCGCACCCGTCGATCGCGCTGGCCCTGTCGCCGACCGAGGATCTCCAGGAACGGCACGCACTGCCCAATTCCCGGACCTATCTGGTCGCCTCCTACCATTCGGCAGCGCTGGACGCCTTCAAGGCGATGCGTGACCTGCGCATCCTGCCGTCGCGCCACCGCTGCCGCCGCTTCGGCGTGTCGGAGGACGAGGCGGCGAGCCTGCTGCGCAACGCCGGCCCGCGCATCCTGCGCAGCATGCCGCAGTTGGCCCATGCGCTGTTCGACAGCACCATCGATCCGGGCTGGCTGCCCCGCCGCTTCACCCTGGAAACGGTGCTGGAGCCGGTGCCCAACCCCGAAAGCCGGGTGACGCTGGACCACGCCACCGACCCGTTCGGCCGCAACCTGCCCAAGGTGGACTGGCGCCTGACCGCCCAGGATCGCTGGGGTGCCGCCGAAACCCAGCGCCTGCTGCGCGAGGACCTGCTGCGCCGCGGCCTGATCACGGTGGAGGACGCGGAGAACAAGGCCGAGGCGACGATGGCCGATGTCGGCTGGTGCTGGCACCATATGGGCACCACCCGCATGCATGAATCGCCGCGCCACGGGGTGGTCGACCCCGATGGGCGCGTCCATGGCGTCGGCAACCTCTACATCGCCGGCAGTTCCGTCTTCCCGACCATGGGCGCCGACCACCCGACCATGACCATCGTGGCGCTGGCCCTGCGCATGACCGACCGCGTCCTGGCCCTGTTACAGGACGAACGCGGCAGCCCACCCGCACCCGCGGTGGCCGCCTCGCTTTGAGCGGGGCGGCAGCGTCCTATATTCCTCTCCCTTGCGGAGAGGATGCGATTGCCATGGATCTGTTCGACGACGTTCCGACCCCTTCCCCGCAGGGATTGCCCCCTCCCGCCGGGCCGCTGCCGGACATCGTGGCGCCGGGGCTCGACTGCCTGTTCGTCGGCTTCAATCCCGGCCTGCGCTCCGGCGCGCTCGGCCATCACTATGCCGGGCGCGGCAACCAGTTCTGGCGCCTGCTGCATGAGGCCGGGCTGACGCCGCGCCTCTACCGGCCGGAGGAGGACGTCACCCTGCCGGCCATCGGCCTCGGCTCCACCAACCTCGTCGCCCGCGCCACCGCCAGCGCCGCCGACCTGTCGCGGGCGGAACTGCGCGGAGGCGTGCCGCGGCTGGCGCGGATCGTCGGTTTCGTCCGGCCGCGGGTGCTGGCCTACACCGGCAAGGGCGTCTATCTGGCGGCGACCGGCCTGCCCGACGCACCCTGGGGGGTGCAGGAGCGCAGCCTGTTCGACGGCGTCGCCGACGTGGTGGTGCCCTCGCCGAGCGGCCTCGCCCGCCTGCCCTTCGAAGACAAGCTGCGCTGGTTCCGCGAAGTGCGGTTGGAGATCGAGCGTCGGCGCTGATGGAAACCTCCCGGCCGCCACATGGACGGCCGGGATCGTCACCCGTCTCAGCTGACGATGCCACCCCGGCTGAAGGGCAGCGTCTGCAACGGCTGTCCGGTCACCGAGAAGACGGCGTTCGCCACCGCCGGTGCCACGGTCGGGACGCCCGGCTCGCCGGCGCCGGTCGGCCGCTCGTGCGACGGCACGATGTGGACCTCCACCACCGGCATGTCGGACATCCGCAGCGGCAGATAGCTGTCGAAGTTGGCCTGATCCACCACGCCGTCGGTCATGGTGATCTCGCCGCGCAGCGCATGGCCGATACCCCAGCCGGCACCGCCCTCCATCTGCGCCTTGACGATGTCCGGATTGACGACCTCGCCGCAATCGACGGCGACGACGATCCGGTCCACCTTGATCTGCCCCTTGGCGTCGACCGTCACGTCGGCGACATGGGCGACATAGGTGTTGAAGCTTTCATGCACGGCGACGCCGCGGCCCTTGCCCTGCGCAAGAGGCTGGCCCCAGCCGGCCTTCTCGGCCGCCAGCTTCAGCACGCCGGCCAGACGCGGATGGTCCTTCAGCATTTCCATGCGGAAGGCCACGGGGTCCTTACCGGCCGCCTTGGCGAGGCGGTCGATCATCACCTCCTTGGCATAAGCCGTGTGGGTGTGCCCGACCGACCGCCACCACAGGGTGGTGACCGGCGAGGCGACGGTGTGGGCATCGACCGCGAGGTTCGCCACCGGATAGGCCATATCCGAGGCGCCCTCGACCATCGTCGCGTCGACGCCGTCCTTGACCATCACCGCCTCGAACGGCGTGCCGGCCATGAAGCTCTGGCCGACGATGCGCTGCTTCCAGCCGACGAGCGCACCCTTGGCGTCGACCGCCGCGGTGATCCTGTGCAGGAACAGCGGGCGGTAGCGGCCGCCCTTGATGTCGTCCTCGCGCGTCCAGACCAGATGCACCGGGGCCTTGGGATAGGCCTTGGCGATCATCACCGCCTCGGCGATGTAGTCGGCGTTGGTGGTGGCGCGCCGGCCGAAGCTGCCGCCGGCCCACTGGGTCTCGATCTTCACCTGCTCCGGCTTGCAGCCAAGGATGTGGGCGGCGGTCATCTGCTCGACCGTCTGGAACTGCGATCCGGCCCAGATGGTGCAGCCACCCTCCGGGTTCAGCGCCACCACGGCGTTCAGCGGCTCCATCGGCGCATGGGCGAGATAGGGGAAGACGAATTCGCCGTCCACCGCATGGCCGCCCTTGGCCTTGGCGTCAGCAATGGCCTTGTCGGCATCGCCCTTGTTCGCCGCGACCGAGCCCGGCTTTTCCGCCGCCTTGCGGTAGTCGGCCAGCATGGCGTCGGTGCCGCGGGTCTCGGCCTTGGCATCGTCCCAGGCGACCGTCAGCGCCTCGCGGCCCTTCATGGCGGCCCAAGTGTTCTTGGCAATCACCGCGACGCCGACCGGCAGGCTGATCAGGTCGATGACGCCCGGCACCTTGCGGGCGGCGGCATCGTCGACGCTCTTCACCGTGCCGCCGAAGCGCGGGCTGCGGGCCAGCACCGCCGTCACCTGACCGGGGCGGCGGATGTCCATCGAGAAGATGGCGGTGCCGTTGGTCTTGCTGATGTGGTCCAGCCGGTGCAGGTCCGGCTTGCCGATCAGCACATAGTCCTTCTGCTCCTTCAGCTTGACCTGCTGCGGCACCGGCAGCTTGGACGCCTCTTCCGCCAGTTCGCCGAAGGTGGCGCTGCGGTTGCTGGCGGCATGGCGGACCACGCCCTTCGACACCGTCACCTCGCCGGCCGGAACCTTCCAGCGGGCGGATGCCGCGGCGACCAGCATGGCGCGGGCGGCGGCGCCGGCCATGCGCAGCTCGTCCCAGCTGTTGGCGACGGCGGTGGAGCCGCCGGTGCCCTGGATGCCGAAGAAATGATTGGCGTACAGCTTGGCATCGGCCGGAGCGAAGGCACCGCGCACCTGGGACCAGTCGGCGTCCAGTTCCTCGGCCGCGATGGTGGCGATGCCGGTGACGATGCCCTGGCCCTTGTCGAGATGCTTGGCCAGCACGGTGACCGTGTTGTCCGGCGCCACGATGATGAAGGCATGCGGACGCGGGTCGGCCGGTCCGATGATCTTCGGAGCGGCCTCAGCCGCCAGTGCCGGCATCGGCAGATGCGCGCCGACGACCAGCACGCCGGCCCCGGCGCCGATGGCCTTCAGGAAGCCGCGGCGCGAGGGTGCCGGCAGCGCTGCCGGCGACAGCCCGTCGCCGAAGCCATGTTGGGCGGCTTGGCGGATCAAGTGATGCAGCATGGATCAGGCCCTCATCGTCTGGGCGGCATCCTTGATCGCCGCGCGGATGCGGACATAGGTGGCGCAACGGCAGACGTTGCCGTCCATCGCCGCGTCGATGTCCTGGTCGGTCGGGTTCTGGTTGTCGGTCAGAAGCGCGACGGCGCTCATGATCTGGCCCGACTGGCAATAGCCGCACTGGACGACGTCCAGCTTCTGCCAGGCCGCCTGGACCGCCTGGGCGGCCTTGCCCTTCACGCCTTCGATGGTGGTGACCTTGCTGTCCGGCGTCAGCATGCCGACCGGGGTCTGGCAGGCACGGGTCGGCGTGCCGTCGACATGGACGGTGCAGGCGCCGCACTGGGCGATGCCGCAGCCGAACTTGGTGCCGGTCATGTTCAGCTCGTCCCGCAGAACCCACAGGAGCGGCATGTCCTCGGGAACGTCGACCTGACGTTCCGCGCCGTTGACGTTGATGCGAACCATGGCTCTTGCCTCTTTCTCCCTGAACGGAACCGCCGGCCTGCCCTGACGATTTGAGGGAGGACGACGACAGGTCCGCTGCCCGGTTATGGGCGTTGGCTACGGAATATTTTTTTTCGATTGATGGCTGTTGGATCAGCGCTGGCTAGACAGAATACACCGTCCAGTGCACAATGAACTAGGATGCTTTGGTTCATATCGTCATGAAAGCAATTCATAACCCGGCGCTCGACCTCAACCTGATCAAGGTGTTCGACGCGCTGCTGGAAACCCGCAACGTTTCCCGTGCGGCCGAGGCGCTGGGCGTCAGCCAGTCGGCGGTCAGCCACGCGCTGGGCCGGCTGCGCGCGCTGGTGGGCGATCCGCTGTTCGTGCGCACCGGCAACCGGATGGAACCGACGCCGCGCGCCCAGCGTCTGGCCGAACCCCTGCGCGACCTGCTGGTCGGCGCCGCCCGTGCCCTGTCGGCGGCGGAGGATTTCGACCCCCTCCGGGAGGAGCGGAGCTTCACCATCTCCACCCCCGATTCGATGCAGGCGGTGCTGCTGACCGGCATCCTGCGCGACGCGGCGGAGGGCGACCTGCGCGTCTCGGTCTCCCTGCTCAGCCTCGACCCCGACGCCATGCTGAACGCGCTGGACGATGGCACGCTGGACCTCGCCATCGGCTATCTTCCGGAGACGCGGCGCTGGCACGACCGGCAGGTGCTGTACCATGAAACCCATGTCTGCCTGTTCAACCCGGCCCTCGTCCCGGTCACCCCGCCGATCGGCCTGGAGGACTACACCCGCTATCCGCATCTGATGCCGTCGCTGCGCGGCGGGCTGACCAGCTTCATCGACGACGAGCTGGCGGCGCTCGGCACCCGGCGGCGGGTCGCCGCCTCGACCACGCAGTTCCTGGCGATCCCGATGATCCTGACGCGGGCGCCGATGCTGACCTCGCTGCCCGCCCGGCTGGCCCGGCTGTGCGCCGACGCGCTGGGCCTTGCCACCAGCCCGCTGCCCTTCGACATCGGCGACTACGAGGTCTCGATGATCTGGCACCGCCGCAACAGCGGCTCCCCCTCGCATGGCTGGCTGCGTCAGCGCATGAGCGAAGAGGCGGCGAAGCTCTGACACGAGAAAGGGCGCCCGTATCGGGGCACCCTTCCTTTGCCGTTCTGTCCGTCGCTCGTCAATCGGCGGTGACGGAGCGGATTTCGTCCTGACTGAAGCGTTGCTGCTCCTCCATCACCATCTGCGACAGCTCGCGCTTCAGGCGGTTGAACTCCGGGGCGGAGCCGTCGCGCGGGCGCGGCATGTCGACGGCGACGTCGCGCTTGATGGTGCCCGGCCGGTAGGTCATCACGATGATGCGGTCAGCCAGATAGATGCTCTCCTCAATGGAATGGGTGACGAACAGGATGGTCTTGCCGACCTCCTCCCAGATGCGCAGCAGCTCGTCCTGAAGCGTGCGGCGGGTCAGGGCGTCGAGCGCGCCGAACGGCTCATCCATCAGCAGGATCGGGCTGTCGAGCGCCAGCACGCGGGCGATGGCGACGCGCTGGCGCATGCCGCCCGACAGATCCTTCGGAAAGCGGTTGCGGAAGTCGTGCAGATGCAGCTTCTGCAGCAGCCATTCCACCCGCTCGGCGATCTCCGCCTTGGACATCCCCTTGATCTCCAGGCCGAAGGCGACGTTCTGCGCCACCGTCATCCAGGGGAACAAAGCATATTCCTGGAACACCATGCCGCGATCGGGACCGGGCTCGGTGATGATGCGGCCATCGACGGTGACGGTCCCCGTCGTCGGCGGCTGGAACCCGGCGACCGCGTTCAGCAGCGTGGACTTGCCGCAGCCCGACGGGCCGAGCAGGCAGACGAACTCGCCCTTGCGGATGTCGAGGTCGATGTTCTGCAAGGCGACGATCTTCTGCGCCCCGACGGCGAAGGTCTTCTCCACCCCGCGCACCTGGATCTGCACAGGCGCCGTGTCGGCAACGGGCATGATGTCGGAAACGGTCTTCAGCATGGGCGTCATCTCCATCCCCTCCCCATCAATTCTCAAGCCCGCGGTGCCAGCGCAGCAGGTGGTTGTTCAGGCGGTTCATGCCGATGTCGATGGCGAGGCCCAGCAGGCCGATGGTGAACATCCCGGCAATGATCTTGTCGGACCACATGAACTCGCGCGCTTCCAGGATGCGGAAGCCGAGGCCGGAATTGACGGCGATCATCTCCGACACGATCACGACGATGAAGGCGGTGCCGATGCCGATCCGGGCGCCGGCCAGGATGTAGGGGGTGGCGGCCGGCAGGATGACGCGGACGAACATGGTCAGCTTGCCGGCACCCAGGTTGCGGGCGGCGCGCAGATAGATCCCGTCGACATGACGCACCCCGGCAATGGTGTTCATCAGCACCGGGAAGAAGGCGCCGATGGCGATCAGGAACACCGCCGGCGCGTTGCCCAGCCCGAACCACAGGATCGCCAGCGGGATGTAGGCGATGGGCGGGATCGGCCGCAGCACCTGCATCAGCGGGTCGAACAGCGCGTAGATGCGCGGGTTGCCGCCCATGGCGAGACCCAGCGGAAGCGCCAGCCCGGCGCCGACGGCGAAGCCCAGCACCACGCGGTACAGGCTGGACCAGGCGTCGAACAGCATCTCGCCCGACAGCGCCCAGAGGATCCAGCTGGACTGCGCCGGATCGTAGGCCTCGGTCGGCAGCAGATAGGCCCACCAGCGCACGACCACCTGCACCGGCGACGGCAGCACCACCGGGTTGATCAGGCCGGACGTGGACAGGATCTGCCACAGCGCGATCACCAGGACCGGCACCAGGGAGCCGCGCAGCAGGACCGCGGGCGAAAAACGGGGCTTGGCTTGGGACATGGAACGTCCTCCTTCCGCTGGGTGGGGCTCAGTTCGCCTTCACGGTGCCGGCGCCGGCGTCATTCGCGGCGGCCTTGGTGGACTTCGCCTTTTCCAGCAAATCCAGCTTGACCCAGTCGGCGGCCTTCGGCGGGTTGTCCATGCGGCCGACGCCGAACTTCTGCATCATGTCGGTCGTGACCTGGACGTGATGGACCGACAGGTCGTAGCTATAGGGCGAGTTGCCGATCGCGTCCCTGAAGTCCTGGCTGGAGATCTGGCCCTTGAACATCTGTTCGCGGACATATTTCTCGGCCAGATCGGGGTTGGCGATGAAGGTCGCCGTCGCTTCGACGAAGCAGTTGACCAGACGCTGGGCGACGTCGGGCTTCTTCTTGTAGAAGTCCTCGGTGATGACCAGCGAGCGCACCGGCTCGCCCAGTTCGGTGTCGTAGGGCTTCACCACCTCGACGCCGAAGCCCTTGTTGATGGCCTGGCTCGACTGCGGCTCGGACTGCGACATGGCATCGATGCTGCCGGCCAGCAGGGCCTGATTCATGTCGGCGTAGGCCATGTAGACGATCTGCACGTCCTTGCCGGAACGATCCGACCAGCTGAGGCCGTGCTTCGCCAGCTCGGCCAGCAGGATCAGCTCCTGCGCGCCGCCGCGCGGGGTGGCGACCTTCTTGCCCTTCAGGTCGGCAACGGTCTTGATGCCGGCATCCGGCTTGGCGACGATGCGCGCCCCGCCCTTGGCGAAGCCGGCCACCGCATAGATCGGCACGCCCGACGCCCGGCCGGCGATGGCCGCGTCCACCGCACTGGCGGCGACGTCGATCTCGCCGGCGACGATGGCCGGCAGGATGTCGATGCCCTTGGGGAAAACCCGCTCCTCGATCTTCAGGTCGTACTTGCCGGCGATCTCCTTCATGTAGGACACCGCGCCGTAATGGGCGAATTTCAGGTTGCCGAGTCGGACCAGATCGGCGGCCGAGGCGCCCTGGGCGGCGAGTGCTGCGGCAGCGAAGGCGGTGGCGGCGAGCAGAATCTTCCGGAGCATCGTGTCTCTCCCATGGGGCTTGATCCGCGACCCGTCGCCGCGGTTGGCCTGGAAGAGAGCAAGGGGCGTGCCATTGTCAGTTCGCCGCGCAAACAGTTGAAAAGCCTGGAGCCGGCCTTCGGTGCCATGGCCCACATCGGCGGAAAGCCGCCGATGGCGTTGCACGGGCAGGCGGATTTCCGCCGACACCCGTCCCTGCGGCAGGTCGCCGCGCCGGGTGAAAGCCGCCGTTGCCCCTTACGACAAGTCATCGCAGCGCAACGAAAATGCGTGTAGAAGATGCTGCATCTGCGAACCAACGCACGCGCTCAACGATAGGGACAAGAAACATGGCCGAGAGCATGGGAATCGAGACCATCGGCGTCATCGGCGCCGGACAGATGGGCAACGGCATCGCCCAGGTCTGCGCCGTCGCCGGCCTGACGGTGGTCATGACCGACATCTCCGAAGAGGCGGTGCAGCGCGGCCTGTCGACCGTCGGCGGCAGCCTGGACCGTCTGGTCAAGAAGGAGAAGATGACCGCCGCCGACCGCGAGGCCGCCGTCGCGCGCATCACCGCCACCACCGACAAGTCGAAGCTGGCAGCTTGCGATCTGGTGATCGAGGCCGCGACCGAGAATGAAGACCTCAAGGTCAAGATCCTGAAGGATCTCTGCGCCACCCTGAAGCCGGAAGCGCTGGTCGCCACCAACACCTCATCGATCTCCATCACCAAGCTGGCGACGGCCACCGACCGTCCGGACCGCTTCATCGGCCTGCACTTCTTCAACCCGGTGCCGCTGATGGCACTCTTGGAGATCATCCGCGGCATCCAGACCAGCGACGACACCCACGCCAAGGCGATGGCCTTCGCCAAGCGCGTCGGCAAGTCGCCGATCACCGCAAAGAACAGCCCCGGCTTTGCCGTCAACCGCATCCTCTGCCCGATGATCAACGAGGCGATCTTCGCGCTTCAGGAAGGCATCGCCACCGCCGAGGACATCGACGCCGGCATGAAGGCGGGCTGCAACCACCCGATCGGCCCGTTGGCGCTGGCCGACCTGATCGGTCTCGACACCATGCTGTCGGTGATGGAGGTCTTCTATGAAGGCTTCAACGATCCGAAGTACCGCCCGGCCCCGCTGCTGAAGGAGATGGTCGATGCCGGCTATCTCGGCCGCAAGACCGGCCGCGGCTTCTACGACTACAGCAAGTAACTGCTGCGGCGAGGGAGGGCCCAGGCGCCCTCCCTGCCAAATCCGCTCGGGCCGGGAAGCGGGTGCGCAGAACCGTCAAAAGCGGTTCGGATGGAGCAATCACCCGGCCGGGCATCCCCATAGGATCGGTGCAGTCCAGCGCCATCACGGAGATGCCCCATGACGGCCCGCCTTCGCGCGGCGGCGGTCGCCCTTTTGCTGTGGACCGGTCCGGCCTATGCAGCCGATCCGCCACCGCTGACCAACACCCGCTATGACGAGGATTACCGTTACCTGCTCCCATCGGGGGCGGGGACCGGTGCCTATTGGGAGCGGTTCAAGGCCATCCCGGTCACGCCGGACGGCTTCACCTCGCTCTCCACCGGGCTGGAGCTGCGCCTTCGCGGCGAGGCGATCCGCAACAGCGGCTGGGGCCAGGACGAGCCGCGCAACGACGCCTATGGGCTGTGGCGCGCCCTGCCCTACGCCGACCTGCGTATGGGGGCGAGCCTGCGCCTGTTCGGCCAGCTGATCATGGCCGACGCGGTGGGCAAGCTGGACCCGCTGGCGCCGCCCGATTCCGACCGCATCGACCTGATGCAGGGCTTCGCCGACCTGAACGCCCCGCTGGGCGAGGCCCAGGGCACGCTGCGCGTCGGCCGCCAGATGCTGGCCTACGGTTCGGAGCGGCTGATCTCCATCCGCTACGGCGCCAATGTCCCACGCGCCTTTGACGCGGTGAAGGGGATCGTCACCGCCGGCCCCTGGCGGGTCGACGCCTTCTACGGCCGTCCGATCCAGCCGACGCCGGAGCTGTTTGACGACGGCCGCGACGCCAGGCGCTCCGCCTGGGCGCTCTACGCCACCCGTCCAGTGGATTTCGGGTGGGGCGGCAGCGCCGGGCTCGATGCCTATTACATCGGCTATCGCAACCGCCGCGCCAGCTTCGACGCCGGCAGGGCGAACGAACTGCGTCACACCGTCGGGCTGCGCAGCTTCGGCAAGGCCGACGGCTGGGACTGGAACTGGGAAGCGATGGGCCAGTTCGGCCGTTTCGGCAGCGGGTCGATCCGGGCTTGGTCGCTCGCCACTGACAGCGGCTATCGCTTCACGGACCTGCCGCTGCAACCCCGGCTCGGCTTGAAGGCCAACATCGCCAGCGGCGACAGCAACCCCCGCGACGACCGGCTGGAGACCTTCAACCCGCTGTTCCCGCGCGCGAAATATTTCGGCGAGCTGACACCCATCGGCCCGTTCAACCTGATGAACCTGCATCCGTCGCTGGACCTCGCCCTGTCCGACGCATTCAGCTTGTCGGCCTCCGCCATCGCCTTCTGGCGCGAAAGCCTGGACGACGGCGTCTACGACCTGACCGGCGGGCTGCTGCGCTCCGGTGCGGGATCGAAGGCGCGCTATGTCGGCACGCAGGGCGAACTGGTGCTGTCCTACAGCTCCGGCCGCTCCTTCGAGGGGCTGATCTCCTACTCGGCATTCCGGCCCGGCCCTTTCCTGAAGGACAGCGGTCCGGCCAAGACCATCCACTTCGCCGGGATGGAGGCGGTCTTCAAATTTTAGGATCAGTCTGGTGCTTTTGGGTTTCCGTGTGATTCACGCTTCAAGCGATTCCGCTTGAACCGATCACACTCTAAAACGCAAGCCTTGCAGCCGGACGGCAGTCTCATACGTTCAGACAATCGGGGCTTTCGACAAGCCCCGTACGGACAGACGGCGGATGCGGGAAGCGGTGGAACGGAGACTTCAGGACAGACGGCGGACCAAACCATCCTTGCGCAAAGGGCGGCTTCTCCATGTCCGCTCCGGCCTGTCGGCGGAAAAGACCCTGCTGCTGCGCGTCGGCATCGTCGCCGCCCTGATCACCCTGGTCATCGCAGTGTTCTGGTTCGACCGCGACGGGCTGAAGGACCAGATCGACGGCCACATCAGCTTTCCCGACATCCTCTACTTCGCCATGATCACGGTGACCACCGTCGGTTATGGCGACATCGTTCCGGTCAGCCACACCGCCCGGCTGATCGACGCCTTCGCCGTCACGCCGATCCGCATCTTCATCTGGTTCATCTTTCTCGGCACCGCCTATGAGCTGGTGGTGCAGAGGATCGTGGAGGAATTCCGGTTGAGCCGCATTCAGAAGCAGCTGCAGGGCCACATCGTGCTGTGCGGCTTCGGACACAGCGGCTTCATCGCCGCGCAGGAGACCGTCTCGAAGGGCCATCCGGCCGACCACATCGTCGTCATCGACGAGTCCGAGGATCGCATCCAGCTGGCGGCCGACTGCGGCTTCGTCGGCCTGCTCGGCGACGGCACCAGCGAAGAGACGCTGAAGAACGCCTGCGTCGGCAAGGCGAAGGCGGTAATCGTCAGCACCGGGCGCGACGACACCACCATCCTGGTGATCCTGACCGTACGCCACCTATCCGCCGCCACCAAGATCGTGGCGAACATCAAGCAGGAGGAGAATATCAAGCTCGCCAACCTCAGCGGCGCCGATCTGGTGGTGTCGCCGCCCAAGATCGGCGGCTACCTGATGGCCGACGCGGTGGAGACGCGCTACGCCACCCCCTTCCTGTGCGACCTGATGTCGGCCGGCGGGCAGATGGTGCTCAGCGAACGGCGGGCGGAAGCGGACGAGGTCGGCCTGACCATGGCGGAGGTCACCGCCGGCATGGTGGTGCAGGTCCACAGCCACGGCCGCGACATTCCCTTCACCGAGCGCAACCGCTACATCATCCAGCCGCAGGACACCCTGCTGATCATCAGCCCGCCGACCGACGCAAAGATCCCCTCTCCTCCGGAGGGCTAAAGCATTCACACAAATGAGTTTGCGGGTTTGCTGTGTCTCTGATTCTCTTTGGCGGAGAGGGCTGGGGAGGGAAGGATGGAGGCTGTGGTGCTGGGGCGGTTCACTCAAGGCCTTCCATCAGCGTCTTCGTGACGCCGGAAAGCCGGGAAAGGTCGTCGGCAAAACGCCGTTGGCGTTTGGCCGATACCGCCCCGGAAAGGGAGAAGGGCTTTGCGTCAAAAACACCCTCTTCGGGTGCGACGGACCCGGGCTACGGCCCGTCCGCCAGCTCGCGCAGGGCGGTCACGTCGCAGCGGAAGCGGTTGGGCCGCAGTTCCTCCAGCAGGCCCTGCCGCTTCAGTTCGGCGACGGCGCGGCTGGCAGTCTCGGTGGTGATGCCCAGCACAGCGCCGACATCCTCCCGACCGAAGAAGTCGCACTCGCCCCGGTCGTCCACCAGGGTCAGGAACAGCCGGGCGACCCGCGCCCGCGCGCTGCCGGTGCCGAGTTCGACCAGAAAGGCGTCGGCCCGCTCCACCGCCTGGTGCCAGCGGCGCATCAGCTGCTGGTGCAGGTGCTGCGTCTCTTCCGACAGGCGCTGGATCACCGCGCGCGGGATGCGGCAGGTCAGGACCGGGTGGATGGCGATGGCGGTGTGGCGGTAGGGCTCGCCCAGCGCCGCCTCCAGCCCGGCGGTGTCGCCGGTGCGCAGGAGCCGGACGATGCGCTGGCTGCCGTTGGGCAGATACTGCACCAGCTTCACCAGCCCGCCGCGCACGGTGTAGAGCGCCGCCGGCTCGTCGCCGACATGGTAGAGCGCCGCCCCCGGCGCCACCGTCATCTCGTCGATCGGCAGATGGATCAGGTTGAAATCGGGTTCCGTCAGGTCGGCGAACAGCGCCGAATCCCGGATGCCGCACCCCCGGCAGTTCGCCAGCCCCCGCCATGCCGCGTTGATGCCGGTCTTCTTCACGCTCATGTCCATGGCAATGCGGGGCGGCTGCTTCTGTGGGTGCCAACGGTGACCGCCGCGCAGTGTGGCAGCTTTTCGGACGGGTTCCAAGGTTCCGGGAGACGGCCGGTCAGGCCGCGCTTTCCTCCATCGGCCGGACCGGCGGCACCTCCTCCCGCAGGGTGACGGCGCCGTTGGTGCGCTCCAGCACCAGCTTGCGGCCGTGGTGGGCGGCCAGCCCGGCATGGTGGCCGATGGTCAGCAGGGTGGCGTGCGGCAGTTCGCGCTCCATCAGCGACAGAAGCTCCTCCTCCGCCGGCGGATCGAGGCTGTCGGTCGCGTCCTCCAGGAAGATCCAGTCGGGGCGGCGGATCAGCAGCCGGGCGAAGCCCAGCCGCTGGCGCTCGGGCACCGACAGCACCTCGTCCCAATGGTCGATGCTGTCCAGCCGGCCGACGAGGTCGGGCAGCCCGACGCTGACCAGCGCGCCGGCCGCCTTGTCGTCGTCGACCGACGATGCCGTACCGGGATAGGCCAGCACCGCGCGCAGGCTGGCATGGGGCAGATAGGGGCGTTCGGGCATGAAGAAGACGCGGGTGTGGGCCGGCAGGGTGATCAGCCCGCGCCCCCAGGGCCAGACGCCGGCCACGGCGCGGAACAGGCGAATGGTCGCCGTGGCGTCGCCGCCGATCAGCACGCGGTCGCCCGGCCGCACCTCCAGGTCGAAGGGATGGACGACCGCCGTGCCGTTCGGCTCGTCGATGGCGACGCCGCGGAAGGTCAGCCTGTCGTGCTCGTCGGAGCGCACCAGCTGGATGTGAGCGTCGGGCACCTCGCAGACATTGCGGTCCAGCCGCACCAGCGCGTCGTGCAGGTTCAGCACGCGTTCCACCGACGCCCGCCATTCGGCGACGCGCGGCAAATTGTCGATGGGCCAGGACAGGGCGCCGACGGTCTGCTGGAAGGCCTGCGCCGTCTGCATCAGCACGCCGAGCGTGATGGTGCCGGCGATGTAGCGCGGGGCGGCGACGAGAACCGGAAAGGCGGTGGACAGCACGGAATAGCTGGCGCTGAACACCATCATGTGGCTGAGCGCCCGGGTCTGGCCGTTCCAGCCCCGCACCACCCCGCCGAACAGGCCGGAGAGATGCCCGCGCTCCGCCGATTCGCCATGCAGCAGGGCGATGGTCTGGCCGTTCTCCCGGATGCGGGCCAGCGCGAAGCGGAAATCGGCCTCGTAGCCCTGGCGCCGGTTGACCGCATTGACCAGCGGCTGACCGATCAGCATGGCGATGGTGGTGCCGACCGCGGCATAGAGCAGCGCCACGAACAGCAGGTGGCCCGGCACCGCCAGCTCCATCCCCAGCAGCGTGACCGACAGGGTGCCGGAGAGCATCCACAGGATGTTGGTGAAGCTGACCAGCAGCAGTGCACAGTAGGTCAGCGAATGGCCGAGGTCGATGGCCATCTCCGCGGTGATGCGGATGTCCTCGGCGATGCGGCCGTCGGGGTTGTCGTGCTCGCCCGGCATATAGGCGATCTGGTGATGGCGGCCGCGGCGCAGCCAGTCCTCCAGCAGCTTGCGGGTCAGCCAGTCGCGCCAGCCCATCTGCAACCGGCGCTTCACCCGCAGATGCAGCACGACGATGACGATGTTGTAGAGGATGATCAGCCCGACCAGACCGATCATGGTCAGGAAACGGTCCATGGAGCGCTGTTCCAGCGCGTCGAACAGCCGCTCGCTCCACAGGTTGATCAGGACGGGGACCGAAACCTGCCCGACCGTCAGCACGACCAGCGCCACGGTCAGCGCCCACACGGTCATCCGCGAGCGTCCGTGCCAATAGCCGCCCGCCAGACTCAAAAAGCGGCGGGCGAAGCCGGGAGCCTTGCCGCCGGAATCATCGCCGCCCTTGCCAGCTCCCTTGCCGGCGCCAGCGCCGCCGCCTGTATCCTCGGTCATCCCGCCCATTCCGGGCCTCCGCACAATCCTTCAACATCCGTATAACCAACGAATAGGATGCGACAGACCGAAAGTACAGGGGCAGCGGCGAAAGAAGGGTTAAAGCCGTCCAGTTCTGACAACCTCCGCGAGGAAGCGGTAACTGTCCTTGGGCGTGCGCTCCAGCGTATCGTAATCGACCCGCACGATGCCGAAGCGCTTCGACAGGCCGAAGGCCCATTCGAAATTGTCCAGCAGGCTCCAGCACAGATAGCCTTTGACGTTGCAGCCGTCGGCCAGCGCCTGCGCTACCGATTCCAGATGCTCGCGGTAGTAAAGCACCCGCTCGGCATCGTGGATCTGGCCGTCCGGCGTCACCACGTCGTCATAGGCGCAGCCGTTCTCCGCGATGAAGACGGCGGGGTTGCCGTAATCGGTGCGGAGTTCGCTCAGCAGGTCGTAGAGCCCCTCCGGCTGCACCGGCCAAGCCATGCCGGTCCAGCGCCGGCACTGCGCTTCGCCCCAGCCGACAGCGAAGGGCCGCCCTTCCTCATGCTTCATCGTCATGCGGGAGTAGTAGTTGATGCCCAGCAGGTCGATGGGATAGCGGATCGCCTCCTCGTCGCCGGGCAGTACGAACTCCGCCATTTTGTCGGCCAGCAGCGCCGGAATCTGCCCGCGCATCAGCCCGTCCAGCGTCACCCGGTTCCACACCGCATCCCAGCGGGCGGCGGCTGCGACATCCTCTGGCCGGTCGCTGTCGGGAACGCTGGGCTGAAGGTTGAGGACGGTGCCCAGCGTCAGGCCCGAATGCTCCGCCGCGATGGCGCGCAAGGCCGCCCCCTGCGCCAGATTCTGGTGGTGCAGCGCACGCAGGATGCCCTGTTCGCCCAGCCAGTGGCCGGGGGCGTGCTCGCCCACGCCATAGCCGAAGATGGCGACCACGTTCGGCTCGTTCAGCATCATCCAAGTCTTGACCCGGTCGGCCAGCCGGGCGGTGACGATGCGGGCATACTCGGCGAAGGGGCCGACGATCTCCCGCCCCTGCCAGCCGCCGGCATCCTCCAGCGGCTGCGGCAGATCCCAATGATAGAGGCAAGCCATCGGCGTGATGCCGGCCTCCAGCAGGCTGTCGACCAGCCGGTCGTAGAAGTCGAGGCCGCGCGTCTCCACCGCCCCGGTTCCCGTCGGCAGGATGCGCGGCCAGGCGATGGAGAAGCGGTAGCTGTCGAAGCCCGCCGCCTTCATCAGCGCAATGTCTTCCGGGTAGCGGTGATAATGGTCGCAGGCGACGGCGGCGCTGCTGCCGTCCATGATACGGCCTTCAGCGGTGAAGCTGTCCCACACGCAAGGCCCGCGTCCGTCGACAGTCACCGCCCCTTCGATCTGGTAGGCGGCGGTCGATGCACCCCAGCGGAAGTCCGGTGGGAAACTCAGCGGCTTGGCGTCGGCGGCCTGGGACACGGGCTGGCTGAAGCTGTCCATCTTTATCCTCCCACGGGGACGGTCCGTTTTCCTAAGCATGCCCCAGCCCGGCCCGCTTCGCCATGGGGCAAGCATGCGGACGGTCAGGGCGCGACGCGGTGGCGCAGCCACAGGTGGTTGCAAACGGGCACTGTGCCGCTCTGTCCGAAAGGCGTAGCCTGATCCCCCAAGACGGCGGCCAGCCGCTCCGTTTACGGAGGAAACGCAAGATGCCCAACACCAACAAACCCAACACCACGAAGATCGTCTTCATCGGCGCCGGCAGCGCCGCCTTCGGGCTCAGCCTGTTCCAGGATCTGTTCTCCACCACCGAACTGTCCGGCAGCACCCTGACGCTGGTCGACACCAACCCGGAGGCTCTCGACCGCATGGCGGCGCTGGCCGAGGTGCTGAACCGGCACGGGACCGCCGGCCTCACCATCGAGAAGAGCACCGACCGCAAGGCCGCCCTCCAGGGTGCCGGCTTCGTGCTGTGCGCCATCGCCATCGACCGCAACCGCCTGTGGAAACTCGATTTCGAGGTGCCGAAGAAGCACGGCATCCGCCACACGCTGGGCGAGAATGGCGGTCCCGGTGGACTGTTCTTCACGCTCCGCACCCTGCCGCTGATCGTCGACATCGCCCGCGACGTCGAGGCGATCTGCCCCGACGCACTGTTCATCAATCTGTCGAACCCGGAAAGCCGCATCGTGCTGGGGCTGTCGCGCTGCACCGGCGTGCGGACGCTGGGGCTCTGCCACGGCATTTTCCTGGCGCGCTGGTTCATCTGCCAGATCCTGGGCATGGCCGAGAAGGAGGTCGATGTCTGGGGCGCCGGGCTGAACCACTTCCAATGGCTGATCGCCATCCGCGAGAAGGCGACGGGCCGCGACCTCTATCCCCTGCTGCGCGAACGGGAGGCGACGCACGACCCGGCCTTCACCCCGCTGGCGCGCCGCCTGTTCCACGCCTTCGGCTTGTGGGTCACCCCCAGCGACGACCACACCGGTGAATTCCTGCCCTATGGCTGGGAGGCCGGGGAGCACGGCTTCGACTTCCGCCACGATGAAGAGGGCCGCGTCATCCTGCGCGACCTGATGGACGGGGTCATCGACGGCAGCCGGCCGATCCCCGACGACTGGACCAAGCCGTCCTGGGGCGAGCGGGCGGTGGCGGTGATCGCCGGCCAACTGCACAACCAGAAGCGCTTCATCGAAAGCGGCATCGTCATCAACCGCGGCGTCATCCCCGGCCTGCCCGACGAGCTGGCGGTCGAGGTGCCGCTGGTGGCCGACGCCGCGGGCGTCCACCCGGTGTCGCTCGGCCGGCTGCCCGACGGCATCGTCAAGTTGCTGTCGGTCCAGGCCAGCGTGCAGCAACTGTCGGTGGAAGCGGCGCTGCACGGGTCGAAGAAACTGGCGTTGCAGGCCCTGCTGATCGACCCCGTCATCACCTCCAGCACCGCCGCCGCCGCCATACTGGAAGAGTTGTGGGAAGCGAACCGGCCTTACATCCGATCCTGCCTATGACGGGCAATGCTATAACCCTGAGCGGTTCGCGGAAGCGGGCAATCAACTTCTTCTTGCACCGTCGCGTTTATCGCGCTCTGATTTAAGGCATCGGGTAAGTTGCCGTAGCGACGCCCTTGGCATCGAAATTCCGGAATAAGGAAGAAAGACTTCATGACCCGCCTGGTTCTGGTTGCCCTGTCCGCTCCAGTTGCCTTGACCATTCTCGCCGGCTGCGTGACCAAGGCCGAGGCTCCGATTGTCGATATGGAAGGCGTCGACATCGTCAAATACAACCGCGACCTTGCCGACTGCGAGCTCAGCACTCCGGTCGTCTCGCTTGGCAGCTACCTCACCAAATGCATGCATGAAAAAGGATACAAGATCCTTTTGGCCCGCTGAGTCGAATCGCGCCTTCACCGCCGCCGGATCAGCCGGGCCGAGGCAAAGCCCAGCCCGGCGGTCAGCGCGCCGACGCCGAGGAACAGCGGCCCGAAGCCGGTGTGGGTGGAGATATAGCCGTACAGCACCGGGCCGATGCCCTGGCCGATGAAGAAGCTCGACGCGAACAGGGCCAGCGCCGACCCGCGGGCGGTGGGGGCCAGTTCCGTCGCCTGGGTCTGCATGGTGTTGTGCAGCATGTAGAAGCCGAAACCGGCGACCAGGAAGGCGAGACTGACCACCGGCCAGGGCACCGGGAAGGCGATGACCAGATAGGCTAGACCCGCCGCCAGCCCGCCCGCCTTCATCATGCCCCATTGGCCGAGCGAGGCGATCAGGCGCCGCACCACGGCGCTGTAGACGACGCCGCCGATGGCGAAGGCGGCGATGGTCAGCCCGGCCTGGAAGGCGCCGGCCGCGCCATGTTCGATCAGCACCGGCGCCACGAAGGGGAAGACGCCGAAGATCAGCAGCCCTTCCGCCGCCACCGTGGCGAAGACGAAGAGCGAGGCCGGGTTGGTCAGCACGGTGGCATAGCGCCGTTGCGCCTCCGCCACCGACAGCGGCGAGCGGGTCTCGACCTCGCGCGCCAGCCCGATGAGGGCGGAGGCGCAAATCAGCGCGGTCAGGCCGGCGGACAGGCCGAACACCGCGCGCCAGCCGAAGGCCTCGGCCAGCGCGCCCGACACGGCGGAGCCCGACATCTGCCCCAGGATCACCGCCAGCAGGAAGCGGCTGATGGCGATCTGCCGCTCCTCATAGGGGACCCGGTCGCCGATCAGTGCCATGGAGGCCGGGATGATGCCGCCGGCAAAGGCGCCGGCCAGGATGCGCCCAGCCATCACCGTGCCGTAGGTGGGCGCGATGGTGGACAGCACCAGACCGACCGTCAGCACCGACAGGGCCAGCCGGACCAGCCGCGACTTGCCGATGGCGTCGCCCACCGGCCCCAGCACGATCTGCATCAGCGCATAGGGCAGCGTGTAGGCCGAGGCCAGCAGCGCCGCCTGCCGCACCGTCACGTCGAGATCGTCGGCGATCAGCGTCAGCATCGGATCGGTGGTGCGCAGGGAGAAGGCGCTGGCGAAGCCGGCAAGGCCGAGCAGGAAAATCAGGCGCATGGAGGATCCGAACGGCAGCGGGACGGTGCAGGACCTTAACCGGATCGCGCACCCACGTACCGCAGTGCGGCAGTGATGGCAGGCATGCGCCTGCCGCAGGAACGTTCGTGTGCGTCATTACCTGCCATGTAATCGATTCCGGTCCCTCCGCCGGGCAACCTTGTGTTCGCCGGGACGATCCGGCGGACAGCAGGGGGAGGAGGGACATCATGGGCTTCATCGAAACCGACGACGGCGTGCGCCTGTTCTATCGCGACTGGGGCAACAGCGAGGGCAGCCGGGATCGCCTCCGTCCCATCGTCTTCGTGTCGAGCTGGTCGCTGACCTCCGATGCCTGGGCCTACCAGATGGCGCCGCTGTCCGAACAGGGATGCCGCTGCATCGCCTTCGACCGCCGCGGCCATGGCCGGTCGGACGAATCGCCCTCCGGCTACGGCTTCGACCGGCTGGCGGACGACATCGCGGTAGTGCTCGACGGGCTGGATTTGCGGGAGGTGACGCTGGTCGGCCATTCGATGGCGACGGGAGAGATCGTCCGCTACCTGACCCGGCACGGTGTCGGGCGGGTGGCGGGGCTCGTGATGGTCGGGACCATCACGCCGCTGATGGCGCGGACCGCCGATAACCCCGACGGCGTCGATCCGGCGCTGTTCGAAGCCTTCCGGACGGACCAGCTGCTGCGCGACTTTCCGAAATGGCTCGGCGACAACATCGACCCCTTCGTGAACGCCGAGACCTCGACTGAGATGAAGGGCTGGATCGTGGGCATGGCCCTGCAATCCTCGCTGATGGCCCTGCTGGAGTGCAACCGCGCCATCACCGCGGCCGATTTCAGGGAGGAGTTGCCGGCCATCGCCGTGCCGACGCTTGTCATGCATGGCGACCGCGACGTGACGACGCCGCTGTCGCTCGCCGAACGCACGGTGGCGCTGATGCCGAACGCCAGGCTGTCCTTCTACGATGGGGCGCCGCACGGCCTGTTCATCACCCACCGCGACCGTTTCAACGCGGAACTGCTGGCCTTCGCCCGCGGATGACGGCAACCCTAGGCGGCGACCCCGGTTCGGAGCCAAGTCCCATGCCCCATGGCACCTCGCAGACCAACGCGCGCAACGGCAGGGCTCCGGCCGCGCCACCGTCCCCACCACCGGTCGGCGCCCTGCTGCGGTCCTGGCGCCAGCGCCGCGGTCTCAGCCAGCTCGATCTCGCCTGCGAGGCGGATATCTCCACCCGGCATGTCAGTTTCCTGGAGACCGGGCGGTCGCAGCCCAGCCGCGGCATGCTGATCCATCTGGCCGAACGGCTGGACGTGCCCTTGCGTGAGCGCAACGCCCTGCTGGTCGCCGCCGGCTTCGCGCCGGTCTACAGCGAACACAGCCTGGACAGCCCGGCGATGCAGGCGGCGCGCAAGGCGGTCGATCTGGTGCTGACCGGGCATGAGCCCTTTCCAGCTCTGGCGGTGGACCGGCATTGGCAGCTGCTGGCGGCGAACCGGGCGGTGGCGCCGCTGCTGGAGGGGGTATCGGCGGAGTTGCTGGCCGGGCCGGTCAATGTCCTGCGCCTCAGCCTGCATCCCGGCGGGCTGGCCGGCCGCATCGGCAACCCGGCGCAGTGGCGCGAGCATGTGCTGTCCCGCCTGACCCGCCAGATCGAGGCAAGCGCCGACCCGGTTCTGGTGGCCCTGCACAGTGAATTGCAAGCTTATCCGGCCCCGGCTTCCGATTCGGAGGGCGGCAGCGAAGCCGGGCATCATCCCGACGTGGTTGTGCCGCTGCGGCTGCACACGTCCTTCGGGCTGCTGAACCTGTTCAGCACCACGACCGTCTTTGGGACGGCGGTGGACGTGACCCTGTCCGAACTGGCGATAGAGGCGTTCTTCCCGGCGGATGCCGAAACGGCGGAGAGGATGCGCGGGGCTCTTGCCGAAATCCCCTCTCCCTCCTGGGGAGAGGGTTAGGGTGAGGGGGGCGCGCGGCGAGGATCTTCAAGGTCCGCGTACGTCCCGATTTCCACCAGAGCCACGCTGTGTATCCCCCTCACCCCGACCCTCTCCCCAAGGGGGGAGAGGGGGATTTCGGTCAGCTCATCGCCACGAGGCTCGCGTTGCCGCCGGCCGCGGTGGTGTTGACGCTGAGCGAGCGCTCGTTCATCAGCCAAGCGATCTCCACGCCCGCGCCGCCGGCCGGAACGCCCTGGGTCAGGACGAGGGGGCCGGGCAGTTCGGCGATGCGGCGGCCGGCGGCCAGCAGGCGGGCCGAGTCGCCCTCCACCAGCGCACCGGCCAGTGGCCCGAAGCCGGTCCAGTTCGCGGTCACCCGGACACGGGATGCCAGTTCCGCCGGCAGGCCCTTCAGGCTGGCGGTGACGGCGCCGTCGCCATCGACCACCACCTCGTTGCCGGCGGCGAGTGCGGCACCGGCCAAGCGGTACAACCCATCCTCGGTCTGCGGCAGCAGCAGGATCCGGCCGCGCGGGATCAGGCTGTAGACGTTGCTCTCGCCGACCGGGCCGGCCAGCTCGACGCTGCCGCCGACGGGGGAGCGCTTCGCCAGCGCGCGGACGCCGGTGGCGATCTCCGCCTTGCCCTGGTCGGCCAGCCAGTCGGCAAAGGCCTGGGCCGGCGCACGTACGGCGTCGTCACCCCGCACACCGACATCGAGAGACGGACGTACGGACAGCAGGCGCGACAGGTACAGCGGGCCGCCGGCCTTCGGGCCGGTACCGGACAGGCCATGGCCGCCGAAGGGCTGTACGCCGACCACCGCGCCGATGGTGTTGCGGTTGACGTACAGGTTGCCGGCCTCGATCCGGCTCGTCACCCGGTCGATGGTGGCGTCGATGCGGGTGTGCAGGCCGAAGGTCAGGCCATAGCCGGTGCCGTTGATGGCATCGACCAGCCGGTCCAGATCGTCGCGGCGGAAACGCAGGACGTGCAGGACCGGGCCGAACACCTCGCGCTCCAGATCGGCGATGCCGTCGATCTCGATGATGGTCGGCGCGACGAAGGTGCCATCGGCGGTCTCCGCCGGCAGTGGCAGCGACTCGACCCGGCGGCCCTTGGCCCGCATCGCCTCGATGTGGCGGGCGATGCCGTCGCGCGCCTCCGCCGTGATGACCGGGCCGACATCGACAGCCAGCCGGTCAGGGCTGCCGATGCGCAACTCGCGCATCGCACCCTTCAGCATGGTCAGGGTGCGGTCGGCGACATCCTCCTGCAGGCAGAGGATGCGCAGGGCCGAGCAACGTTGGCCGGCGCTGTCGAAGGCCGAGGCGATGACGTCGCCGACCACCTGCTCCGCCAGAGCGGAGCTGTCGACGATCATGGCGTTCTGGCCGCCGGTCTCGGCGATCAGCGGGATCGGCGTCCCTTGCGGCGACAGGCGCTCGGCCAGCTGGCGCTGGATCAGGCGGGCCACCTCGGTGGAGCCGGTGAACATCACAGCACGGGTGCCGGCATGACCGACCAGGGCGGCGCCGACTTCGCCCGCACCGGGCAGAAGCTGGACCGCGCCGGCCGGAACGCCGGCGGCGTGCAGGATGCGCACGGCCTCCGCCGCGACCAGCGGGGTCTCCTCCGCCGGCTTGGCCAGCACCGGGTTGCCGGCGGCGAGCGCCGCGGCGACCTGACCGGAGAAAATGGCGAGCGGGAAGTTCCACGGGCTAATGCAGACCACCGGCCCCAGCGGCAGGTGGGTGTCGTTGGCGAAGCCGTCGCGAACCCGGGCGCCGTAATAGCGCAGGAAGTCGATGGCCTCGCGCACCTCGGCGATGGCGTTGGCGGTGGACTTGCCGGCCTCGCGGATGATCAGGCCGAGCAGGGTCGGCATGCGCGCCTGCATCGCGTCGGCGGCGCGGAACAGGCAGGCGGCGCGCTCGGCCGGCGGGGTGGCCGCCCAGACCGGAGCGGCAGCCTCGGCGAACAGGAAGGCGTCGGCGATGTCGGTGGGGCCGGCCTCGATGCAATGCCCGACGACGTCGCGGTGGTCGGCCGGGTTCAGCACCGGTTGGGCCTTCCCGGAATTTCCGCCGTTGCGCTCGCCGTCAGCCAGCAGCGGGGCGGCGGTCCAGGCGACGGTGGCGCTGTCGCGCAATGCTGTGGACAGGTCGGCCAGGACCGTCTCGTTCGACAGGTCGAGGCCGGCGGAGTTCGCCCGCTCCGCGCCGTAGAGATCGGTCGGCAGGGAGATCAGCGGGTTCTTGGCACCCACCGGCAGGGCGGCGCGGGCCAGCGCCACCGGGTCGGCGACCAGATCGTCGATGGACACGCTCTTGTCGGCGATGCGGTTGACGAAGGAGCTGTTGGCGCCGTTCTCCAGCAGACGGCGGACCAGGTAGGCCAACAGCGTCTCGTGCGTACCGACCGGGGCATAGATGCGGCAGGGCCGCTTCAACGGACCGACGACCTCCGTGTAGAGCGGCTCGCCCATGCCGTGCAGGCACTGGAACTCATACTGGCCGACCTTGAACTCGCCGTTCAGGTGCGCCGCCGTCTGGTAAATGGTCGCCAGCGTCTGGGCGTTGTGGGTGGCGAACTGCGGGAACACCGCGTCGGGGGCGCCCAGCAGCCGGCGGGCGCAGGCGACATAGGACACGTCGGTGTGCAGCTTGCGGGTGTAGACCGGGAAATCCTCCAGCCCGTCGACCTGGGCGCGCTTGATCTCGCTGTCCCAATAGGCGCCCTTGACCAGACGCACCATCAGCCGGTGGCCGCTGCGCCGGGCCAGATCGACGACGAAGTCGATGACAAAGGGGCAGCGCTTGCCATAGGCCTGGACGACGAAGCCGATGCCGTTCCAGCCCTTGAGATCCGGATCGAAGCACAGCGCTTCCAAGAGGTCGAGGGACAGCTCCAGCCGGTCGGCCTCCTCGGCGTCGATGTTGAGGCCGATGTCGTAGCTGCGGGCCAGCCGGGCCAGTTCGGTGACGCGCGGCAGCAGCTCCGCCATCACGCGGTCGGCCTGGGCACGCGAATAGCGTGGGTGCAGGGCCGACAGCTTGATCGAGATGCCGGGGCCGTCATAGATGCCGCGCCCGGCCGACGCCTTGCCGATGGCGTGGATGGCCGTCTCGTAGTCGGCGTAATAGCGGTCGGCATCGGCGGCGGTGGTCGCCGCTTCGCCCAGCATGTCGTAGGAATAGCGGAAGCCCTCGGCCTCCATCTTGCGGCTGTTGGACAGCGCCTCGTCGATGGTCTGGCCGGTGACGAACTGCTCGCCCATCATCCGCATGGCGAAATCGACGCCGCGGCGGATCAGCGGCTCGCCGCCGCGCAGGATCAGCTTGGTCAGCGCCGACGACAGCGCCTGCTCGCCGCCGAAGCCGGTGCCCAGCACGCCCGTCACCTTGCCGGTGACCAGCAGCCCCCAGGTCGCGGCGTTGACGAACAGCGACGGGCTGTTGCCGAGATGGGCGCGCCAGTCGCCGCCGGCGATCTTGTCGCGGATCAGCGCGTCGCGGGTGGCGCGGTCGGGAATGCGCAGCAGCGCCTCCGCCAGACACATCAGCGCCACGCCCTCCTGGCTCGACAGGCTGTATTCGTGGATCAGCCCCTCCACCCCGCGCCCCTGCGGCTTGGCGCGCAGGGCCGAGATCAGCGTGCGCGCGGTCTGGGCCGCCGCAGCCGTGACCTCCGCCGGCAGCGCCGCCTGCTCCACCAACCATGCCACGCAGTCCGGTTCCGGCCGGCGGTAGGCGGCGGTGATCGCCTGACGCAGCGGGCTGGCCGGACGAACGACGGGGGCGAAGGCGGCGAAGGGGGCGCCCCCGGTGGTCAGGGCCCCGCTGGAGAGGGACGGCTCGGAAGCGGAGGCGGCGCTCGGGTCGATCATCTGGTTCATCGCGTGGGTGGCTCTGGTCGGGGGGCTTGGGGCGGCGGCTTCGAAAAGCCCGTGTCCGGCAGTCGGTGAGGCCGGTCCAACGCCTGTCAGGCTAACCGATTTTCCAGGATCCTTTCCATCTGGTATTTACACCATTTTTCCATATAAAATTCTGATTTAGTGCGTTTATGTCGCACAAATAACGGGTTTTGCGGCAAAATATCAGAACATCCGCTCTGTTTCCGGGGGGACGTTTCCGGCAACTCCCTTTTTGCAGAATAAAATTCGGATTTACGACTTCATATCCGACAATTTTCGTCGATTTTCGGGTCTTCTTCGGAAGATTTGACGGGATGCTGGGGCGAACGCCCGAACGGCCGAGATCCGTGCCATCGCGCCCAAAGCCTGACACATCGGGCTTTGCACTGCTCTCGCTCGGCTTCCATCCCGACATGCGAGACGCCGTGGCTGATCAGCCGGGCAAGCAGCTCACAATGCCCATCGGCAGTGTTGACGAGGTGGAGCTTGTCTTCCGCTCCAAAAGCGCAACATCCAGACGGGATTTGCCGCAGTCGATCCCTGCGGTGACGGCAATGGTCGACATCCTTGGTTCCTGCCTTGGTGCGGGCCCAAACCCGAGCAACCGTTCGGACTTCAAGGAAGGGAGGCCGCCCCAAGCTCACCCACGGTTTCCAAACCAAGGGGAAAACGGGCTCGGAATTCCTGGGATGGCCCCGCCTTATCGCCTTACCCCTTGTAATGCCGCCCGAAGCGGTTGTTCAGGAAGGCGTCCAGCGGCACCTGTTCCTGCCGGATGAAGCCGGCCTGCGGGATGGAGCCCTCGCGCAGCAGATCCAGCACGGCGCAGATGCCGGCGGCGGTGGTGACCTGGATGGCGCTCCAAGTGCGGCCGGCGATGGGCTTGCTGTAGATCTTGGTGGCGAAGGTCTCCTGCCGCAGTTCGCCGTCCTGCATGCCGGTGGCGGTCGCCAGCACCAGAACCACGTCCTGCAGGGTCAGCGGCACCGCGGTTTCCAGCACGTCCTTCAGCAGGTGGCGCCGTTCGCCCAGCCGCAGGTCGCGGATCAGCAGGCGGACGATGTCGCGGTGGCCGGGGTAGCGCACGGTCTTGTAGTCGAGGTTCCGCACCTTACCGGCCAGCGTCTCACACAGCGAGCCCAGACCGCCCGAGGTGTTGAAGGCCTCGTAATCGACACCGTCCAGCGCGAAGCGCTCGTCGCCCTCCAACGGCATCACCTCGTGCGGGCGACCGTCGACGATGGCCTCGCACGGGTTGCAGTATTCGTTGATCAGCCCGTCGGTGCTCCAGGTCAGATTGTATTTCAGGGCGTTGGTCGGGTATTGCGGCAGGGCGCCGACCCGGAGATGCAAATTGTGCAGCTCGTCGAAGCGGCGGGCAAGGTCATGGCCGACGATGGAGATGAAGCCCGGCGCCAGACCGCATTGCGGGATCAGCGCCGTGCTGGCGGTCTCCGCCAGCATCTTCACCTTGCGGGTGGCGGCGACATCCTCGGTCAGGTCCAGGTAATGGGCGCCGGCCGCAACGGCGGCGGTGGCGATGGCGGGGGTCAGGGTGAAGGGACAGGCGCTCAGCACCGCCTGCTGGCCTTCCATGGCGGCGCGCAGCGAATCCTGATCCTCGACATCGACGCGCGTCACCCGCAGCCCGGCATGTTCGGCGCGGTAGAGCAGCGCCTCGTCCCGGTCGCCGATGGTGACGGCGAAATCGCCGGTCTCGGACAACAGCGTGCCGATCATCGAGCCGATCTTGCCGGCACCCAGAACCAAAACCTTCATCGTTGCCATCTCTCCCGCTCCTTTGTTCAGCCGTGTGTATTGGCGGGCTGCGCCGATGGTTTGGCCCGCACACGAAACATGTCGGCGGATGCGGCCGGGCAGAACCGGGCAATGCGCCGGTGGCGCTTGAGTTTTCCGGCGAAATGACGGAAATCCCGTTGAAATGACGGAGATGCTTTATCCCTCGCACCACGGGGGCGGCGGCGCTAAGGTCGCAGCCGGTTTCCCCAAATCCGGCCCGCACTCATGACCCTGCGCCAACTGACCGCCCCGCACGCCGTCCTGCTGGAGGAGCCGCAGAACGGCATCGCCCAGACCAGCGAGATGATCCGCGGCGAGCGCTTCCGCATTCTGGAGGAGCGTGACGGCTGGCTGCGGGCGGAGAACGCCTTCGACGGCCATGTCGGCTGGCTGCCCCCCGGCACCGCGCATCGGGAGCCGGTGGCCCCCACCCACCGCGTGCGGGCTCTGCGCGCCGACCTGCACCCCGGCCCGACGCACCGGGCGCCGCCGGTGGCGACGCTCAGCTTCGGGTCGCTGGTGACGCTGGACGGCCGGGCCGAAAACGGCTGGGTAGGCACCGACGACGGGCTGTGGCTGTTCGCGGGCTGGCTGGAGCCGGTGGACGCCGCCCCCGCGACCGACCACATCGCCACCGCCCTGCGCTTTCTGGAGACGCCTTATGTCTGGGGCGGGCGCAGCAGCTTCGGCATCGACTGTTCCGGGCTGGTGCTGACCGCCATGGCGGCGGCCGGGACGGTCTCCCACCACAGCAGCGGCATGCAGCGCAAGGACGAGCGGCTGGGGGAGTGGCTCTCGGGGGACGGCAACGGCGTCGAGTATCGGCGCGGCGACATCGTCTTCTTCCCCGGCCATGTCGGGCTGATGGTGGACGGGACGAACCTGCTGCACGCCACCGTCTTCACCATGTCAGTCGTGATCGAACCCCTGAGCGAGGTCGCCGAGCGCGCGGAGGTCAATGGGGTCCGCCGTCCCGGCCAGGGCATCCACCGCCCCGCTTTGACGGGGGCGTAGCGCCTCCCCCACGAGCAGCAGGGTCGGCCCTTTGCCGGCGGCCACACCCTGCTCCGCCATCCGGCCGAGCGTCGTCCAGTACCGCCGCTCGTCGGGCCGGCAGCCATTCTCCGCCGCCAGAACGGGCGTCCCTGCCGGCAGCCCGGCACCGGTCAGCCCCTGGCCGACCGCACGGGCCTGCTCGCGTCCCATATAGATCGCCAGCGTGCCCTGCGGATCGGCCAGCCGCGCCCAATCGGGCTCGAACCGCTCGCCGTCGCGGCCATGGGCGGTGACGAAGGTGACGGCGCGCGACACCCCGCGCTTCGTCAGCGACAACCCGGTCGAGGCGGCGCAGCCGAGCGCCGCGGTGATGCCGGGGATGACGCGCACCGGAATGCCGACACTGTCGAGATGCTCGATCTCCTCGCCGGCCCGGCCGAACACCATCGGGTCGCCGCCTTTCAACCGCACCACCCGCTTGCCGCGCCGGGCATGGAAGGCGATCAGCGCGTTGATCTCCCCCTGCGGCAGCGAATGCCGGCCGGACCGCTTGCCGACGCAGATGCGCTCGGCCTTCGGATGGGAGAGGTCGAGGATGCCGTCGCCGACCAGCGCGTCGTAGAGCACGACTTCGGCCGCCGACAGCGCCTTGACCGCCGCGACGGTCAGCAGATCCGGGTCGCCGGGACCAGCGCCGACCAGGGTCACTTGCCCGCACTCTTTTTGCCAACCGGAGCAAGTTCCCCTCTCCCCCCCGGGGAGAGGGTTAGGGTGAGGGGGACGCGCAGCGGCCCTGTCCCAAAAATCCAGTATGTGCATCCCCCTCATCCCGGCCCTCTCCCCGGGGGGGAGAGGGGGAAAGGACGAAGCACCGCCGCCGGCACCCGCGAACCGCGGGACCAAGAGGCGCGCCAGCGCCGCAAGACCATCAAGCCACTTCGCGCTGGTGGGCATGACGAAGCACCTCCTTGAGTTCGGGAACGCAGGAACCACAATTCGTCCCGGCCTTCAACGCCACGCCGATCTCCGCCACGCTGGTCAGCCGGCGGTCGCGGATGGTACCCACCAGCCGGTTGATGCCGACGCTGAAGCAGGCGCAGACGATCCGCCCCTCATCCGCCAGCGCCCCCGGCGCCCGGCCGGCAAGCAGCCCGGCCCGCGCGCCGTCCTCCAGACTGTCCGTCTCCAGCAGCCCGGCGAGCCAGCCGCGCGGCGGCAGACGCCCGTCGGCGGCGACGAACAGGCAGGCCTCCAGCCGGTCGCCCTTCATCCAGGCCATGCGCAGGCCGCCACGCGCCTCGTCGCGGAACTCGACCACCGCCTCGGCCGGATCGAGGCCGGGCAGCCAGGATTCCACCGCCGGAATCGCCCCCGCCCCCGCCATCTCGACAAGATGCCCGCCCGCCACCGCGCGGCGCGCCCAATAACCGCCATGCCCGGGCTCCACGGCATGGCGGACCAGCAGGAAGGCGGTCCAGTCCGGCCGCCAGGGCAGGACCGTCGCCGGCATCCGCTTCAGGTCGGGCTGGCCGGAGAGCGGGTCCACCGCCTCGTCATCGACCAGCCGGCCGATGACGCAGGCACCGGTGAAGCGCTCGGTCCAGTGCATCGGCAGGAAGACCGTGCCTTCGCCCTGGGCATCGGTGACGCGGACGCGGGCCAGTGCCTCCCCGGCCGCCGTCGTGATGCGAGCCAGCCCGCCATCCGCCAGCCCCCGCGCCAGCGCGTCGGCCGGACTGACGTCCAGCCGCGGTTCCGGCGCATGGGCGGACAGCCGGGCCGACAGGCCGGTGCGGGTCATGGTGTGCCACTGGTCGCGCAGCCGGCCCGTGTTCAGCAGCAGGGCGCCGTCCGGCACACTGCGCGGCAGCGGCTTCGCCGTGACCGCCAGCATCCGGGCGCGCCCGTCCGCGGTGAAGAACCGGCCGTCGCCGAACAGCCGCTTCTGCGGCTCGCCCCCCGCCCGCCAGGGCCAGGGGAAGGGCGACAGCGCGTCGTAGCCGGCATCGTCCAGCCCGCTCAACGCGCCGATGTCGAAGGCCCGTGTTCCGCCATTCTCGAACGCCGACAGCGCGGCATGCTCGCGGAACAGCTCGGCGGCGCTCTCATAGGGAAAAGCCTCGGCGAAACCCATCCGCCGGGCAACCTGGGTGACGATCCACCAGTCGGCCCGTGCCTCCCCCGCCTCCGCCTTGAAGGCCCGCTGGCGCGAGATGGTGCGGTCGGAGTTGGTGACGGTGCCGTCCTTCTCGCTCCAGCCCCTGGCCGGCAGGCGGATATGGGCGAAGCGGCCGGTATCGGTGTCACGGATGCAGTCGGAGACCACCACCGTCTCGCAGCGCTCCAGCGCCCGCCGCACCCGGCCGGCGTCGGGCATGCTGACGGCGGGATTTGTCGCCATGATCCACACCGCCTTGACCGTCCCGGCCTCGATGGCGCGGAACAGGTCGACCGCCTTCAATCCGGGTTTGGCCGTCACGCGCGGTGTGTTCCAGAAACGGCCGACCCGGTCCACCTCTTCCGCCGTGAAGCCCATATGGGCGGCGAGCTGGTTCGCCAACCCGCCGACCTCGCGCCCGCCCATGGCGTTCGGCTGCCCGGTGACGGAGAAGGGGCCGCAGCCGGGCCGGCCGATGCGCCCGGTCAGGAAATGCAGGTTCAGGATGGCGTTGACGGTGTCGCTGCCCTGGGAGGACTGGTTCACGCCCTGCGAATAGACCGTCACCACCCGGTCCGTCGCGGCGAACTCGGCATAGAAGGCGGCGACCTCCGCCTCCTCCAGCCCGCAGCGGCGGGCCACCGTCGCCACATCCGGCGCATCGGCGCGGGCGGCGGCCAGCGCCTCCTCGACCCCCTCGGCATGGGCGGCGACGAAGCCGGCATCGCGATGGCCGCGGCTGTCCAGATAAGCCAGCAGACCGTTGAACAGCAGCGCATCGGTGCCGGCCTTCAGCGCCAGATGGCGGTCGGCGGCATCGACGCAATCGGTGCGCCGCGGATCGACGACGACGATCCGCGTGCCGCGCTCGGCCCGCGCCGCCAGCAGCCGCTGGTTCAGCACCGGATGGCACCAGGCGAGGTTCGACCCCACCAGCACCACCAGATCGGCGCACTCGAAATCCTCGTAGCTCCCCGGCACCGCATCGGCGCCCAGGCCCCGCTTGTGCCCGACCACCGATGAGGCCATGCACAGCCGCGAATTGGTGTCGATGTTCGCCGAGCCGATGAATCCTTTCATCAGCTTGTTGGCGACGTAGTAATCCTCGGTCAGCAGTTGGCCGGAGACGTAGAAGGCGACCGAATCCGGCCCATGCTTGGCGATGGTGTCGGAAAAGCGCCGGGCGACCTCGTCCAGCGCCTCGTCCCATGACACGCGCTGCCCGTCGACTTCGGGATGGAGCAGCCGCCCGTCCGGCACCAGCGTGTCGGCCAGCGCCGATCCCTTGGAGCAGAGCCGTCCCCGGTTCGCCGGGTGGTCGGCATCGCCGCGAACGGTCACGGCACCAGTCGCTGCCACCGTCGCGATCACCCCGCACCCGACCCCGCAATAGGGACAGGTGGTCTTCACCTCCCGTTTCGGCCCGGAGGACGGCCCCCCGCTTGGGTCAGGCCCGTCAAACATGGCCGCAGGCCTTGCGGCAACCGCCGCGCGACAGCTTGGCCTCACCGAGCGCGATGGCGACGCTGCGCCCCTCGACCCGCACCGGAACATGGCCGGTGCGGCCTTCGTCGGGTGCGACGGCCTCGCCGGTCGCCAGCTCGATCACCCAGTTGTGCAGCGGGCAGGTGACGCGGCGGCCGTGGACGATGCCCTGGGACAGCGGCCCCTGCTTGTGCGGGCAGGCATCCTCCAGGGCGAAGACCTCGTCGGCCGCCGTGCGGAACAGGGCGATGTCGCCGCCGGGGGTGCGGACGACGCGCGAGCCCAGCACGGGGATGTCGTCGATGCTGCCAACCTGGGTCCAGACGGTTTCCGAGATGGTGGGCTCGGAGACGGCGTTTTCCACGATGATGCTGTCCATGATCCGTTACCCCACTTCGGCGAGCAGATTGAATTCGTGACGGTCGACGCCCTTGGCGGCGCGTTCCGCCCACGGGTCGTCCTGCGAGAAGGTCTGCGAGAACAGGAAGCGCGCGTTCAACGCCCGGCGCCGCTCCGGATCCTCGACCAGCGCCGCCTTGATGTGGTCGAGGCCCACACGCTCCACCCACGGCGCGGTCCGCTCCAGATAGCGGGCCTCCTCGCGGTAGAGCTGCATGAAGGCACCGGTGTATTCCAGCACCTCCTCCTCCGTGCCCACGCGGACCATCAGGTCGCAGGCGCGGACATGCAGGCCGCCATTGCCGCCGACATGCAGCTCGTATCCGCTGTCGATGCAGACGACGCCCAAATCCTTGATGGTCGCCTCGGCACAGTTGCGCGGGCAGCCGGACACCGCCAGCTTGACCTTGTGCGGGGTCCAGGTGCCCCAGGTCAGCCGCTCCAGCTTGACGCCCAGCCCCGTCGAGTCCTGCGTGCCGAAGCGGCACCATTCCGAACCGACGCAGGTCTTCACCGTGCGCAGCCCCTTGGCATAGGCGTGTCCCGACACCATCCCGGCGGCATTCAGGTCGGCCCAGACCGCCGGCAGATCCTCCTTCTTCACGCCGAACAGGTCGATGCGCTGGCCGCCGGTGACCTTCACGGTGGGGATGGCGAACTTGTCGACCACGTCGGCGATGGCGCGCAGCTCGGCGGCATTGGTCAGGCCGCCCCACATGCGCGGCACGACCGAATAGGTGCCGTCCTTCTGGATGTTGGCGTGGGCGCGCTCGTTGATGTAGCGCGACTGGTAGTCGTCCCGGTACTCGCCCGGCCAAGCGCACAGCAGATAGTAGTTCAGCGCCGGCCGGCAGGAGGCGCAGCCGTCGGGTGTCGTCCATTCCATCGCCTGGAACAGCTCGGGCATGGTCTTCAGACCACGCTCGACGATGGCCGCCCGCACCTGATCATGGGTGTGGTGGGTGCATTTGCACATCGGCTTGACCTTGGGCGCCGCCGTGAAGCCGTCGCCCAGCGTCACCGCCAGCAGCCGCTCCACCGTGCCGGCGCAGCCGCCGCAGGAAGCCGACGCCTTGGTGTGGGCCTTCACCTCGTCCAGGCTGGTCAGGCCCTTCTCGGTGATCGCCTTGACGATGGTGCCCTTGCACACGCCGTTGCAGCCGCAGATCTCGGCAGAGTCGGGCAGTGCCGCGATGGCGGCGTTCGGGTCGCCGGCATCGCCGCTGCCGAACCCTTGCCCGAAGATCATGGTGTCGCGCTCGGCCGAGATATCGGCGCCGTCCTTCAGCAGCGAGAAGTACCAGGCGCCGTCCTTGGTGTCGCCATACAGCACGGCGCCCAGCAGCTTGCCGTCCTTCAGCACCAGCCGCTTGTAGACGCCGCGCGCCGCATCGCGGAACACGATGTCCTCGGTCCCCGCCCCGCCCGAGAAATCGCCGGCGGAGAACACATCGACACCGGTGACCTTCAGCTTGGTCGAGGTGACGGAGCCGGTGTAGGCGGCATCCTCCCGACCGGCGAGGTCATGGGCCAGCACCTTCGCCATCTCGAACAGCGGAGCGACGAGGCCCCAGGTGACGCCACGATGCTCGACGCATTCGCCGACCGCGTAGATCGACGGGTCGCTGGTGCGCATCCGGTCATCGACGCGGATGCCGCGCCCGCACTCCAACCCGGCGGCCTTGCCCAGCGCCATGTTGGGACGGATGCCCACCGCCATGACGACGATGTCGGCCGGCAGCTCGCGCCCATCCCGCAGCCGCACCGCGCTGACCCAGTCGTCGCCCCCCGGATTACTTCCAACGATTTCCGCCGTGTCGGCGCCGGTCAGCACTTCGATGCCGCGGCGCTCCAGTTCGCGCTGCAGCAGCATGCCGGCCGACGGGTCGAGCTGGCGCTCCATCAGCGTCGGCATCAGATGGACGACGGTGACCTCCATCCCCTTGACCCGCAGGCCGTTGGCAGCCTCCAGCCCGAGCAGGCCGCCGCCGATCACCACGGCCCGCCCGCCCTTCGCCGCCGCCGCCAGCATGGCGTCGACGTCGGCCAGATCGCGGAAGCCGATGACGCCCGGCAGGGTCGATCCCGGCACCGGGATGATGAAGGGCATGGATCCTGTGGCGATCAGCAGCCGGTCATAGGGAACGACACGGCCGGACTGCGAGACGACGGTCTTGGCCTCGCGGTCGATGCCCTCCACCGGCTCGCCGGTCAGCAGGGTGATGCCGTTGGCGTCGTACCACTCGCGGCTGTTCAGCACGATCTGGTCGAAGGTCTTCTCCCCCGCCAGCACCGGCGACAGCATGATGCGGTTGTAGTTGGGATGCGGCTCGGCCCCGAAGACGGTGATGTCGAAGCGGCCGGGCGCCTTGGCCAGCAGCTCCTCAACCGTCTTCATGCCGGCCATGCCATTGCCGACCACCACCAGCCGTTCCCTGACCGGGCCGACGCTGTGCAGTTCTGCTTCGTTGGATTCGACGGCGGGCCCGTTGTTCGATGAGAGATGCATGTCCATGGCGCGTCTGCCTCGTCTATCGTGTCCGGCCTGCTGCGAAGTCAGGCACGGGGCCAAAAAGAAAGGCGTCCGAACGGGCCTGAATCCCTGCTTGGCGAATGGTTCGCGAAGGCGGGAGCAGACCTGTTCGGACGCCGTTGTCCGGGCGGTTCGTCGTCGAACCAGAGCCAAACCCGCGCGTCGTCGCGTGGGCTTCGGCGGTGTCGCGGGCACTGGCGACGTTGCTGGCGCCCGCTGTTGTCTCGGCATCCCCTTCGCAATCCGCGTGCCAATCGCTGCGTGACCGACTGCTAACGGCAAAACTCCAGGGATTCCGCGGCCTCGCCTGCCTCACCCCGCCCGATACCTAGGTGCCTATTTTTGGATCATGCTTAGGTATTGCACAAAGCATCGCCATCCAGCTTTGTGTGCGCCGCAAAAAACGGCAGACGACCCAATACCCTTGACAGGCGGCTCATACCTTCCGCCGGGTCATAGCCAACGGATTCAACCGCTCCGGCCGATTTTTCAGCAAAAGCCATCCTTTGGCATGAGGCTTGCGAAGAGGGGGCCAAAGACGCGCCAACGACGGTGCGTACATCCCAAGCGTCCAATGATGGGCCAGCCCCCGGCAGTGTTGCCGACCCCATCGACAAGCCTTTCCATAAGGCTTTTCCGGTCGATCCCGCTGGACGCTTTCGACGGCCAAGGCACCTCTACAGCCATCTGCCCGAAAAACAGCCAGTCCGGGACTTGCCCAGAAAATCGTCACCGGTGTCGCATGCCCGACCGCTGGTCCGGATTTCAGAGATGGAGCAACCGACGTGGCCCAAATCTCCCGCACCGCCTCCTGCACCCTCCGCCACCTTCTCGCATCCGCTGCTGCGGCCGTCGCCCTGACCGCAGGCGTCTCTGCCATCGCCGCCCCGCTCGACGTCGAAAAGGAACAGCTGAAGCTCGGCTTCATCAAGCTGACCGACATGGCGCCGCTCGCCATCGCCGTCGAGAAGGGCTTCTTCGAGGATGAGGGCCTGTCCGTCACGCTGGAGCCGCAGGCGAACTGGAAGGTTCTGCTCGACCGCGTGATCTCCGGCGAACTGGACGGCGCCCACATGCTGGCCGGCCAGCCGCTGGGCGCCACCATCGGCTTCGGCACCAAGGCGCACATCGTCACCGCCTTCTCGATGGACCTGAACGGCAACGGCATCACGCTGTCGAACGACGTCTGGCGGAAGATGAAGGCCAACGTGCCCAACGGCGCCGACGGCAAGCCGCTCCACCCGATCAAGGCCGACGCGCTGAAGCCGGTGATCGCCCAGTACAAGGCCGAAGGCAAGCCTTTCAACATGGGCATGGTCTTCCCGGTCTCGACCCACAATTACGAGCTGCGCTACTGGCTGGCGTCGGGCGGGATCAACCCCGGCTTCTACAGCCCGACCGACGTGTCGGGCCAGATCGGCGCCGACGCGCTGCTGTCGGTCACCCCGCCGCCGCAGATGCCGGCGACGCTGGAGGCCGGCACCATCTACGGCTACAGCGTCGGCGAGCCGTGGAACCAGCAGGCGGTGGTCAAGGGCATCGGCGTGCCGGTAATCACCGACACCGAGATCTGGAAGAACAACCCCGAGAAGGTCTTCGGCGTCACCGACGACTGGGCGAAGAAGAACCCCAAGACCCATCTGGCCGTCGTCAAGGCCCTGATCCGCGCCGCCCAGTGGCTGGACGAGAACAACAACGCCAACCGCGCCGAAGCGGTGAAGATCCTCGCCAAGTCCGAATATGTCGGCGCCGACGCCACGGTCATCGCCAACTCGATGACCGGCACCTTCGAGTACGAGAAGGGCGACAAGCGCGACGTTCCCGACTTTAACGTCTTCTTCCGCTACAACGCGACCTACCCCTTCTATTCCGACGCCGTCTGGTACCTGACCCAGATGCGCCGCTGGGGCCAGATTGCCGAGGCCAAGCCGGACGCCTGGTACGACGAGACTGCCCGCAAGGTCTACAAGCCGGACGTCTATCTCCAGGCCGCGAAGCTGCTGGTCGAGGAAGGCAAATCAAAGGAAGCCGACTTCCCGTGGAAAAGCGACGGCTACAAGCCGGTCGACAACGGCTTCATCGACGGCATTCCCTATGACGGCCACAAGCCGAACGACTACCTCGCCAAGCAGCCCATCGGCCTGAAGGGCGACCAGAAGATCGAGGGCGGTCAGGTGGTGGGCGGCTGAACAGTATTGCCCTCACCCGCCCAATCCTCCCTCTCCCCCCGGGGAGAGGGTCGGGGTGGGGGGACGCACAAGCCGAACTGATTTCGGCTGCGCCGAACCCCCTCATCCTAACCTTCTCCCCAGGGGGGAGAAGGGATCTTTCCAAGGGGAAGACTTCCATGACCAGCCTAACCGACACCTCCGCCGACCTTGCCCGCGCCCAGCGCAAGGCCCGCCGCGCCCACACCCTCAACCGCGTCGCCTCCGCGCTGACCGCCGTCGGCCTCGGCTGGCTGGCGCCGCTGCTGCGGCTCGCCGCCGGCGAGAATCCGCGCCAGCAGGGCGTCGAGCTGTGGCGCCAGATGGGCATCCCGCTGACCGCCATCCTGCTGTTCCTCGCCGCCTGGGGCTGGGCCGCCCCGCAGGTGCAGACCAGCCTCGGCGCCATCCCCGGCCCGGCCCAGGTGTGGGAGCAGGCGACCAACCTCTATGCCGACCACAAGGCCGAACGCGCCAAGGAGGCCGCTTTCTACGACCGGCAGGCCAAGCGCAACGCCGAGATCCTGGCCAAGGATCCGAAGGCTGAGGTCAAGACCCGCCCCTACGCCGGCAAGCCGACCTATTTCGACCAGATCGTCACCAGCCTGAAGACGGTCTTCACCGGCTTCCTGCTCGGCGCCCTGGTGGCGGTGCCGCTGGGGGTGGCGAGCGGCCTGTCGCCGACCGTCAATGCCGCGATCAACCCGCTGATCCAGATCTTCAAGCCGGTGTCGCCGCTGGCTTGGCTGCCGCTGGTCACCATGGTGGTCAGCGCCACCGTGTCGGGCAGCGACCCGCTGTTCGAGAAGTCCTTCCTGACCTCGGCCATCACCGTCACGCTCTGCTCGCTGTGGCCGACCCTGATCAACACGGCGGTCGGCGTCTCCTCCATCGACCGCGACCTGATGAATGTCGGTAAGGTACTTCAGCTCTCCGGCTTCACCATGGTTCGCCGCCTCGTGCTGCCGTCGGCCCTGCCCTTCATCTTCACCGGCCTGCGCCTGTCGCTGGGCGTGGGCTGGATGGTGCTGATCGCCGCGGAGATGCTGGCGCAGAACCCCGGCCTCGGCAAGTTCGTCTGGGACGAGTTCCAGAACGGCTCCGCCAGCTCGCTCGCCAGGATCATGGTCGCGGTCTTCACCATCGGCCTGATCGGCTTCCTGCTCGACCGCGTGATGCTGGCGCTCCAGTCCGCCGTCAGCCACAGCCCCGCCCGCTAAGGAGACCGGCCATGGCGATCCTGGACCTGAAGGGTGTGTCGAAGTCCTACGGCGGCACGCAGGTGCTGCGCGACATCGACCTGTCGATCGAAGAGGGCGAGTTCGTCGCAATCGTCGGCTTCTCCGGCTCCGGCAAGTCGACCCTCATCAATCTGATCGCCGGTCTGGCGATGCCCGATACCGGCGAGGTGCTCTACCGCGGCAAGCCGGTCACCGGCCCCGGCCCGGAACGCGGTCTGGTCTTCCAGTCCTACTCGCTGATGCCCTGGCTCAGCGTGAAGGAGAATGTCGCCCTGGCGGTGGACGCCGTCCACAAGGCGAAGGGCGGCGCCGAACGCGGCGTGCTGACCCGCCGGGCGGTGGAGACGGTCGGCCTGGGCCACGCCACCGACCGCCGGCCGAAGGAGTTGTCGGGCGGCATGCGCCAGCGCGTCGGCTTCGCCCGCGCGCTCGCCATGAGCCCGGAGATGCTGCTGCTGGACGAGCCGCTGTCGGCGCTCGACGCCCTGACCCGCGCCAAGCTTCAGGACGAGATCGAGGCGATCTGGCGCAAGGACCGCAAGACCGTCATCCTCATCACCAACGATGTGGACGAGGCGATCCTGCTGGCCGACCGCATCGTGCCCCTGACCCCCGGCCCGAACGCCACGCTCGGCCCCGCCTTCACCGTCGATCTGCCGCGCCCGCGCGACCGCACCGCCGTCAACCATGACGAGGACTTCAAGCGCCTGCGCGCCGAGGTCACCGCCTATCTGATGGAGGTCGGCGTCGCCCGCGGCACCGGCGGCGATGACGACCTGACCCTTCCTGACGTGAAGCCGATCACCGCCTCGCCCCCGCCCAAGGCCTATATCGAGGCGATGGGCGGGCGCGGGATGGAGGACCGCTATCTCGAATTCACCCGCCTGACCAAGATTTTCGCCACGCCGAAGGGTCCGCTGACCGTGGTGGACGGCTTCGACCTGAAGATGCGCAAGGGCGAGTTCGTCTCGCTGATCGGCCATTCCGGCTGCGGCAAGTCCACCGTGCTGTCGATGGTGGCGGGGCTGGCCGACATCACCAGCGGCGGCATCATCCTGGACGGCAAGGAGGTCGACGGCGCCGGTCCGGACCGCGCCGTGGTGTTCCAGGCGCCCAGCCTGTTCCCCTGGCTGACGGCTTACGAAAACGTCATGCTGGGCGTCGACCGCGTCTTCCCCCATGCGAGCAAAGGCGAGCGCGCCGACATCTCCCGCTATTACCTCGCCCGCGTCGGTCTTGGCGATAGCATGGACAAGAAGGCGTCGGAACTGTCCAACGGCATGAAGCAGCGCGTCGGCATCGCCCGCGCCTTCGCCCTGTCGCCCAAGCTGCTGCTGCTCGACGAGCCCTTCGGCATGCTCGACAGCCTGACCCGCTGGGAGTTGCAGGAGGTGCTGATGGAGGTGTGGGCACGCACCAAGGTCACCGCGGTCTGCGTCACCCACGATGTGGACGAGGCGCTGCTGCTGGCCGACCGGGTGGTGATGATGACCAACGGCCCGAACGCGAAGATCGGCCACGTCCTGAGCGTCGACATCCCCCATCCCCGCACCCGCCAAGCCCTGCTGGAGCACCCGCGCTACTACGACTACCGCGAGGAGCTGCTGAACTTCCTCGAAGGCGGCCATGCCGGGGCGCCGAAAAAGGCGGCCTAACGGCGTCCCATCCCCCGGAAAGCCCACCGAAGATCCATCGACAAGCTGGCCCCGCGAGGCCAGCTTGTTGTCTTTCGGCGATTGAGACGGGAGAGAGGAAGATGAAGCGCGTGACCCTGCCGGACGGCACCGAGGTCCCGGCTCTCGGCCAGGGCACCTGGATGATGGCGGAGGGCCGCGGCGACCGCGCCGCCGAGATCGCTGCGCTGCGGACCGGCATCGACCGCGGCCTGACCCTGATCGACACCGCCGAGATGTATGGCGACGGCGCGTCGGAGGAGTTGGTGGGTGAGGCCATCGCCGGCCGGCGCGACGGGCTGTTCATCGTCACCAAGGTCCTGCCCAGCAATGCCTCGCGCATCGGCACGGTCAAGGCCTGCGAGCGCAGCCTGAAGCGGCTGGGGATCGACCGCATCGACCTCTACCTGCTGCACTGGCGCGGCGGCGTGCCGCTGGAGGAGACGGTCGAGGCGTTCCAATCGCTGATCCAGGCCGGCAAGATCGCCCGCTGGGGCGTCTCCAACTTCGACGTCGACGATCTGGAGGAGCTGGCGGAGGCCACCGATCTGCACGGCTGCGCCGTCAATCAGGTGCTCTACAACCCCGAATACCGCGGCATCGAATACGACCTGCTGCCCTTCCAGCACACCGCCCGCATGCCGGTGATGGCCTATTCCCCCATCGGCCAGGGCGGCCGCCTGCTGCGCTCTCCCGCCTTGCTGGCGGTGGCGAAGCGCCACGGCGTGACACCGGCCCAGGTCGCGATCGCATGGGCGCTGCGGCAGCAGGGGGTGATCGCGATCCCCAAGGCCGGCACGACGGCGCATGCCCTCGAGAATGCCGAGGCGGTCAAGCTGGCTTTGACCGGCGAGGACATCGCGGAGATCGACAAGGCCTTTCCGCCGCCGAAACGCAAGCAGCCGCTGGCGATGATCTGAGCGATGATCTGGGGATGGCCGAAGGAGCGGAACGCCCTGGTCACAGCGCCAGATCGGACGACAGAGGCTGGTCCAGACCGAGCCAGGCATCGGCCAGCGGACCGACGGTCAATGCCCCGTCGATCCGGCAGTCGGCCAGGGCGGTGCTAAAGGTTTCGTGCAGGTCGGCCAGGGCGGCGGACGGCAGGCCCATCGCCAGACGCAGGGTCACGTCCAGCCGCCTGCCGGCCAGCGTCGCCATCAGCTGCACCGGGCCCAGCCGCTGCGGCCGGGCCTGAAGCACCAGAGTGATGCGGTCGGACAGCCCGTCCTCGATCCCGACGGCACAGAGCAGCCCGTCGTCGCTGTCGAGCAGGGGCACGCGCGACAGCCGCCACAGCCGTCCGTCCACCGGCTGGAAACGCGACGCCAGCGCCCGGTCGCACTCGTCGATCAGCAATCCGCCGTCCAGATCCGCCAGCCGTGCCGCCGCGTCGGCTCCGACCCAGCTGCGGCAGCCGCCGGCGGTCGCCGCCAGGAAGAGGGCGAGCGCTGCGCCGAACGTCGAATCGCAGCGCGGCAGGCAGCCGCGCGCGAGCACCGCATCGGCCGGCGACAGCGAATCCAGCAGGTCGAGCAGACGGCGCACCAGCGCCGGCGCCTCGTCGCCATCGGCCGTGGCCTGGACATGGGCGGCGGGTGACGGCGGCGAGGCGAAATGCGCCGCCAGCAGGCTCGGCGGCGGCACATGCCGGGGAACGAGGTCGCGCCCCGCCATTCAATCGGCCTCCATCCGGATGGTCCCCATTCCGTGGCGCTCCGCTCAATAGACGACGGCGTCGGCGTCGTCGGATTGCGGGATGATGATGGTGCCGTCCTCCGCCATCGCCTTGGCGACGCGAACGATCTCCGCCTGGGCGTCGTTGACGTCGCGCATGCGCAAGGGGCCCATGTTCTCGATCTCGTCCAGCAGGATCAGGCGGGCGCGTTCCGACAGGACCGACAGGAAATGGTCGCGCTGGGCCACGGGCGCGCCCTTCAGCGCGATGGCGAGTTGGCCGGTGTCGCAACGGCGGATCACCGCCTGCAGCGAGACGCGGTCGAGCCGCATCAGATCCTCGAAGGTGAACATCAACTGCTTGATGCGCTGGGTCGGCTCCGGCATCACGGTTTCCAGATCGTCGAAGATCTCGGTCAGCGTCTCGCGGTCGATGCGGTTGAAGATGTCGGCCATCCGCTCCAGCGAGTCGTTGCCGTGGGTGCGGGCGTAATTCGCCATGAACTCGTTGTGCAGGATCGATTCGATGTCCAGCAGCACCTCGCGCTGCACCGATTCGATCTGGATCATGCGCTCGATCACCTCGGTTCGCGCGGCCGGCGGCAGCAGGACCAGCACCTTGGCGGCGTGGTCGGCGCGCATCTTGGACAGGATGACCGCCGCCGTCTGGGGATATTCGCCGGCCAGATAGCTGGCGAGCACCCCCTCGTTCACGTTGGACATCTTCTCCCACATGGTGCGGCCGGCCGGGCCGCGGATCTCGCCCATGATCTCCGTCACGCGGTCGGCCGGCAGGAAGCGGTTCAGCATCCGCTCCGTGCTGTCGTAGGACCCGACGACCGAGCCGGCATTGGCGAAGCGTTCGGTGAAGATGCGCATCAGCGTCTCCACTAGATTAGAGGTGACGTTGCCCAGCGTCGCCATCGCCCGGCTGACGAGGCGGATCTCGTCCTCGTCCAGCCGCTCCATCAGCCGGGAACCGCGTTCCTCGCCCAGCGCCAAGAAGATGACCGCACTCTTCTCCACGCCGGTCAGGCTCTTGTAGTTCTCACGGATCTTGATCGGCGTTCCCATGGCGGCACCTCAGAATGAGCAATCGGCGGAGGGGGCGGAAGATGGGGCGGTATCGGACGCGTCGGCCGGCGGCAGGGCCAGCGCACGGTCATGGCGGAAGGCCACCGCCATCACCGCCCCGGCCACCAGCAGCAGCGGATGCGGGATCAGCGGGTTGGGATCGAGGACCCTGAGCAGCCCGGCAACGGAACCGTCCTCCGGCACCGCCACCCCGCGGCGGCGGGCCAGCGCCAGCAGGCTGTCGGCCAGACTGGCGGTGGGACTGGCTGAAATGTCGGAGGGCGTGTCGTCCATCGCCTCACACCCCATAGGAGCGGATCAGGCTGCCGGCGATCAGGAACCAGCCGTCGGTCAGCACGAAGAAGATGATCTTGAAGGGCAGCGCGATCATCACCGGCGGCAGCATCATCATGCCCATCGCCATCAGGATCGCCGCCACCACCATGTCGATCACCAGGAAGGGCAGGAACAGCAGGAAGCCGATCTCGAAGGCGCGGCGCAGTTCCGACAGCAGGAAGGCCGGCATCAGCAGCCGCAGATCGACGCTTTCCGCCGTCACCGGCCGCTCGTCCCGTGCCGGTTCCGTATTCTCGCCGGCCGGCTTCGGCTTTGCGGTGAAGGCGGCGAAGGCGGCCAGATCGCGGTCCCGGACATGCGAGGCCATGAAGCCGCGGAACGGTTCGATCATCCGCTCCAGCCCCTGCTCCTGCGTCACCTGCTCGTTCAGCAGCGGGCGCAGTCCGTCCTGCCAGGCGCTGTCGATCACCGGCCCCATGATGTGGAAGGTCAGGAACATGGCGAGGCTGACCAGCACCATGTTCGGCGGCGACTGCTGCAACCCGAGGGCGGAGCGCAGCAGCGACAAGACAACGATGATGCGGGTGAAGCAGGTGACCATGATCAGCAGGCCGGGCGCGACGCTGAGCACCGTCAGCAGCACGATGCCCTGGACGATCCGTCCCGACAGGCTCCCCCCGTCCGCCAGCGATCCGAGTGCACCGAGATTGAGGTCGAGCGGCGCCGCCGCGGCCGGACCGGCGGCGAGGAGGACGGCTATGAGGATCAGGAGGCGCATGCGGGTGCTTTCGGGAAAGTAACGATAGTCGCCCTCTCCCGTCCCGGGAGAGTGAGTTTCGAGGATTCCCCCTCAGTCGATCTCCAGTTCCGTCCGCACGATCTCGGTCAGCGTCACGCCGAGCCGCTGGTCCTCGACGATCACTACTTCGCCGCGGGCGACCAGACGATGGTTGACCAGCACCTCGACCGGTTCGTCCACCTTGCGCTCAAGCTCCAGCACGGCGCCGCGGCCGAGCTTCAGCAGTTGCGCCACCAGCATGCTGGTGCGGCCCAGCACGACCTGCACGTCCACCGGCACGTTGTAGATGGCGTTCATCGGCCCGTCGTACGCCTTGTCGCCGGCCTTTTCGGGGGCCTTCTCCGCCTGCTTGGGATCGTCGTCGAGAATGTCGAGGTTCAAGGGAGGCATGAGGAGTCTCGCTTCACATCGGTTGGGGCTTGTCGGAGGACAGTGCCGGCGCCAGGGCGGCGACGGCGCGGTCGGTGAGGTCGGCGACGGCGGCCTCGAAAACGGCTGGATCGCGGCTGACGGAGCCGGCGCCCCAGTTCGCCTCCAGGGCGCCGACGGCCAGCGCCGGGTCGCCCTGGATGTCGAGGCGGCCCTGGAAGACGCCCTGCCCGGCCAGCCGCTCCTCCAGCGGGCGGCAGAGCGACGGGTGCAGGCGCAGGGTCAGGCGGGGGGCCTGCCCGGCGGCGCGCAGGGCATCGACGGCCAGACGCTCCACCTCGGCGCGGGCGACCTCATCGAGCAGGCGCGGAGCCATGCGGCGGACCAGCGCCAGCAGAACGAAGGCGCCCTGGGCCTCCAACCGCTCCATCAGAGCGGCATGGTCGGCGTCGAGCGCGGCCATCCGCTGTGCCAGCTGGTCGAGGGTGGCCGACAGCTCCGCCTCGATGCGGCGGGCGGCGGCCAGTTCGCCGTCGCGCCGGCCCTGGGAGAGGCCCTCGGCGAGCGCGATCCGGCGGGTTTCGTCCAGTGCCGTGCGATGGTCGCGCTCGGACAGGCTCGGCAGGTCGAGCGGATCGACGGCCTCCGCCTCGTCCGGTTCCGCCACCGCGGCGGGCGCGCCGAAGCTGTGGTCGAAGCGGTAGCGCGGATAGGCGGCCATCACGCCACCTCCTCATAAAGCCAGGAGCGCAGGATATCGATGGCCTCGTCCGGGTACTGGTCGACCAGCTCGCCCAGCCGGCGGATGGAGGAGGCGCGGACGCGGCCCTCCACGGTGCGCAGCTCGATCAGCTGGTCCATCGTCTCCTCGATGCCGAGCTGCGGCGCCATCGGCGCTGCGGCCAGCGCGGCCTCCGCCTCCCCGCCGTCGCCCAACGCGGCACCGGCCGCAGCGGTGACAGCGGGGCCGGTCAGCTGCGGCATGGCGCCACCGGCCGCAGCCGCCAGCGCCGGGGCGGCGGTCTCCGCCGCCACCGGTTCCGGCGCCGGGAAGACGCGGCGGATCAGCGGACGCAGCCCGACCAGGATCACCAGAGCGGAGAGCACCAGCAGGATCACCCACTGGATCAGCGTCATGACGTTGCGGGTCAGCGTCTCGGCGATCTCGTCGCCCAGCGGGCGCGGCGCGAGGTCGGGGGCCAGATCGACAAATTCCAGATTGTCCACCGTCACCCGGTCACCGCGCGCCTCACTGAAGCCCATGGCGGAGCGGACCAGTTCGCCCAGGCGCTGAAGCTCCTCCGCCGTGCGCGGCTCGTACTGGCGGGTGCCGTCGGGTGCGGTCTTCCAGGTGCCGTTGACCAGAACGGCGACGCTGAGGCGGCGGACGTCGCCCGGCTCGATCACCGTCTCGCGGCTGACGTTGGAGATCTCGTAATTGACCGTCTCCTCCTGCCGCTTGGTGTCGTTGGAGGATTGCGGCCCCTGCGACTGGGCGCGCACGTCGCGCTGCGGCAGGTTCTGTTCGGCGGTGACCGGCGGCTCGCCGTTGCTGTCCTGGCTGCGCTCCTGCTCCTGCACGGACTGGGTGGAGCGGATCACTTGGCTGTTGGGGTCGAAGGTCTGGCTGCGCACCACCTCGCGCTTGGTCTCGACCTCGGCGGCGACCTGGACGCGGACGTTGCCGGCACCGAGCCGGGCGGTCAACATCTGCTCGACCGCGCGGGCGACGCGGGTTTCCGCCGCGACGCGCAGCCCGTCGGTACGCGCCGACGCCAGCCCCGGCCCGTCATCCTCGGTCAGCAGAAGCTCGCCGGAGGAGTCCATCACCGTCACGGCGCTCGGCCTCAGGTTCGGCACCGCGGCGGAGACGAGATGGCGGATCGACAGGGCCTGTTTGCGGTCCATCGACCCCCGGCCGCGCATGCGCACCACCACCGACGCGGTCGGCTTGGGCGCGCTGCGCGAGAACTCCTCGCGCTCCGGCAGGACGATGTGGACGCGGGCCGCCTCGACGCCGGACAGCGTCTCGATGGTGCGGCCGAGTTCGCCCTCCATGGCGCGCAGGCGGTTGATGCGCTGCATGAAGCTGGTGATGCCGAGCGGCTTGTCGGTGTCGAACAGCTCGTAGCCGACACCGCCATGCGCGGGCAGGCCCTTCTCCGCCAGCGCCATGCGGACGCGGGAGACGTCGGCCTGCGGCACGCTGATCGTCGTGCCGTCGAAGCCGGCATTCACCGGCACGCCCATGTCCTGGACCGCCTTGGCGATGCGGCCGGCCTCCGCCGGTTCCAGCCCGCTGTAGAGGGCGGTCATGTGCGGCTGCGACAGCAGCAGCGCCATGCCGGCGACGGCCAGGACGATGCCGAGGCCGGTCCCCGCCAGCACGAGCAGCCGACCGCGCCCCAACGACCGCAACGTGTCGATCAGACTGTCCACGGTTCCCCGCACCTTTAAAGTTTCTGAAAATCGGCGGGCCTAGTCTTCGCCCTGCGCACCCCGTCACGCTAACGACGCGACTTTTAAGCGGAGTAAAAAACGGGGATGTCGCCAAAGACAAAGCCGCTAAAACTTTAAAGAATGCTCGGTTGATTAAAATTTTCGGCAATGTCCGGTGGGATGGAGCGATGATTACACGGTTCGGCATGGCGAAGACAGGGACGGGAGCCGCACGGGACGAGGTGCTCGACCGGCTGCGCGGATCGGGACGGATCCTTGTGGTGGCCTTGCCGGTCGCCCGGCTGCTCGCCGGCATTGCGGCGCTCGGCGCGGTGGCGGCGGCCGGGCTCGGCGGCTACTGGCTGGCTGCCGGCCCGCAGGCGGTCGAGCGGCTGTGGACCCGCTCGGCGGAGACGGCGCCGGCCGATGCCGTGGTCGACATGCCGGAACTGGTGGTCAATCTGCGCCGCGACACGCCGTCCCGCTTCCTGAAGATCGGCCTGTCCCTGGCTGTCGCCCACCGCGACCGGCAGGTGCTGGAACAGGCGATGCCGCAGCTGACCGACAGCCTGCAGGAGTTTCTGCGCAATCTGGACCAGGACGACCTCGAGGGGTCGGCCGGGCTTCACCGCCTGCGCAGTGAGATCAAGCGCCGCTTCAACCTGATCCTGTCCGATCCCGCCGGCCGGCGCGACGTCGTCACCGACGTTCTGCTGCGCAGCCTGCTCACGCAATAGCGACCTCCAGAGGCACCGGATGACGACCGACACCCCCGCTCCACCTTCCACGACCATGCCAGCCCCCCAATCCCCGCCGGCCGAGGATGCGGACTGGTCGGACGCCGCGTGGGAGCTGGCTGCCGCACAGCAGACCGCCGCCCCCGCCCCGCCCCCGGCCGAAGAGGCCGCAGCGATGGCGGAAGCGATGCGGGAGGCGCTGGCCGGCGAGACCAAGACGCTGAGCCAGGAGGAGATCGACCGGCTGCTGAATTTCGGCGCCCCGGAAGGCGGCGGGCCGGAGATGAGCGCCATCCAGCGGCTGGTCAGCTCGACCACGGTCAACAAGGACCGGCTGCCGATGCTGGACGTGGTGTTCGACCGCATGGTGCGGATGCTGAACACCTCGCTGCGCCAGTTCGCCTCGACCAACGTCGAGGCGTCGCTGTCGAAGATCGAATGGCTGCGCTACACCGACTTCCAGGACGCCATCGAGCTGCCCGCCCTGATCGGCGTGGCCCGCGCCGAGCCGTGGGACAACCAGATGCTGGTGACCATCGACAGCGCGCTGATCTACTGCATGATGGACGTGCTGCTGGGCGGGCGGCGGTCGCGGCCGGGGCGGATCGACGGGCGCGCCTACACCTCCATCGAACGCAAGATGACCGAGCGGATGATGAAGGTGGTGCTCCAGGATCTGGGGCAGTCCTTCGACCCGCTGGCCCAGGTCGATTTCGTCTTCGACCGGCTGGAGGTGAACCCGCAGTTCGCCACCATCACGCGGGCCACCAACGCCATCATCCGCGTGCGCATCGCCGTGGAGGTGGAGCGCCGCACCGGCCACATCGACATCGTCATCCCCTACGCCACGCTGGAGCCGGTCCGCGGCAAGCTGGTCCAGATGTTCATGGGCGAGAAGTTCGGCCATGACTCGGTGTGGGAAAGCCACCTGAAGAACGAGCTGATGCGCTCCAAGCTGGAGCTGGTCGCCGTGCTGGCGGAGACCAAGGTCCCGCTGGGCGAGGTGCTGGCCTGGCAGAAGGGCCAGTCGCTGAAACTGCGCATCAGCCCGGATCAGACCGTCCTGGTCTTCAGCAAGACCATCCCGCTGTTCGCCGGCCACATGGGACAGCGCAACGACAACATCGCGGTGAAGATCGACACCGATCTCGACACCAAGCAGGAGCTGATCGATGGTCTCCTTTCTCATTGACGCGGCCCTGGCGGTGATGCTGGTCACGGCGACCGCCTATCTGGTCATCGTCAACAAGCGGCTGAAGCTGCTGCGCACCGGCCAGTCCGAGATCAACGCCCTGGTGTCGACCTTCTCCAAGTCGATCGACGACACCGACGCCTCGATGAAGCGCATGGTGGCGTCGGCGACGGAGATCGCCGCCCGGCTGTCCGACGATCTCGACCGCGCCCGGGGCATGAAGGAGGACATGGGGCTGATCCTGGGCTCCTGCGAGCGCACCACCGCCCGCATGGAGGAGTCGGTCCAGCATGCCCGTGCCCTGCTGCGCCGCCTGGATGAGGGCGCGATGGCAAGCTCTGCGCGCGCCACCCGCAACCGGACGCGACCGGACGAGGGTGACGAGGCCGGGACCGTCGCAAAGCCGCAGGAAGCGGAACCGGCGCCATCCTCTCCCCTTCTTTCGGCGCTGAAAGCGGCAGAGGTGGACAAGAGCGAGTTTCAGGCGCTGAAAACGGCTCTGCGCGCGGTGGCCGGCCAGCCTGTTGAAGCCGCCTCTCCCGCACCGTCCGGCCCGGCGAAGGCGGCGGCCAGCGCCTTCTATGCGCGGCTGCGCACCGTCGGGTCGGAGGCGTCGGCATGATCCCGCGCATCCTGCCCATCACCCTGGTCGCCGTGCTGATGGTGCTGCCGCTCAAGCTCGGCGCCCTGGTCGACGGCTTCCCGGTCATCGCCCAGCAGTTCGACCGCGAGTTCGGCGCCCATGAACGGCCCTGGGCGACCGATCTGAAGGCGAACGACGGCAAGGCGACGGCGGAGGCGGCACCCGCCCCGGCGCCGGTGCCGCTGCCGGTGTCCACGCCGGTCGCCGAGGTCCCGCCGCCGGTGGCGCTGGCGCCGCCGAACTGCACCGATCCGCTGCTGCGCGCCGCCATCGACGAGCAGAAGGCCGACACGTCCGGCCGGCAGAACCGCCTGCGCGAGGCCGAGGCGGTGCTCGCCGCGACCGAGGCGCGGGTCGGCACGCAGATCCAGCGGCTGAACGGCGTGAAGCGCGAGGTCGAGGCGCTGATGACCCAGCGCTCCACCCTGGCGCAGGAGGATCTGAAACGGATGGTGGCGATCTACGAGGCGATGAAGCCGCGCGACGCCGCCCGCATCCTGACCGACATGGAAACCGACATGGTCGTCGATGTGCTGGACCGCATTTCCGAACGGCGCGCCGCGCCGATCCTGGCCGAGATGGCCGACGCCAAGGCGCGCGAGGTGACGCGGCTGATCCTGCAACGCCGCGCCCTGCCCGGCGACCGCAAGGCCGCTCCGGCGGTCGTCGGGGCCGCAGTCCCCGTCACCGCCATGCCGCGCCCCACCCTGACCAATTGAGCGCCATGACCAGCATGCCCGATGCCGTCGCGACCCCGTCGCGCCCGGCTCCGACTTCTGCCCAGCGCGGCGGTTCGGCCGGCGACGATGCGCGCGACGAGGATTTCGCCAGTCTGGTGGACGAGACCGCCGACGAGGACCCCGACGATGCGGCCCACCTCGACCGCTTGCGCAAACGCAAGGACCCGCGGCCGGACGATCCCGTCGCCGCGCAGGGCGCGATCATCCAGGCCGTGGTGCAGGCCGGCGGCACCGACGCGCCGCTGATGCCGTGGATGGTGGCCGCAACGCCGCCGCCGGACGCGGCTCCCACCGTCCCGCCATTTCAAACAGTGGCGGTCCCTGAAGCAGGGCCGGACTCCACCGCGCCCAAGGCCGGACAGGCCACGGGCAACGGCATGCACCCTGCCGAGCAGGCCGCGGGGACCGCATCGGCGACCGCAGCGGCAGCCATTCCGCAGCCGACGCCGGAACCGTCCGCACCGGCTGCGAAGAGCGGACCGGAACAGACGGCGCCGGCCGATGCGGCGGCACAGGGCAGCACCGGACAGACGGCGGAGGCTCCGGAGCCGCTCCAGGCCGTACAGGCCACCCTACCGGCCGCAACATCCGCGACACCAGGCACGACCGCAGAGGCAACGCCCTCCCCGGATGGGCGGGAGAGCCGGCGTGACGAAAGCACCGATCCCCGCACCGCCGTCCGTGGCATGCACGGCGGTCGTCAGGGTGCCGCTGCCGACAAGGCCGGCCAGCCGGCCACGGCCTCTGTGACACCCAGGTCCGGTCAGGCTGCGCCCGATGCCGCTCCCGCCCCGGCCCCGGCCGGCCGGGACGCGGCCCCGCCTTTCACCGCCCCTCCAACCACCGGCGGCGATTCAGCCGCCACCGGGTTCGAGGCGGTGCCGCCCCTGCCGGCCCAGGCGGCGACGCATTATGCAGCCGCCGCCGCCTCCGGCCGGGCCGCCACCGCGCACAGCCCGGCGATGGCGCAGCTGGCGGCCCCGCTGGTCCGCGTGGCGGAGTCCGGCGGCGGCGAGTTCCACATCGACCTCGCCCCGGCGGAGTTGGGCCGCATCCGCGTCGTCGCCGACGTCAGCGACGGCAAGGTCTCGCTGACCGTCCAGGCCGAACAGGCCGACACGCTGGCCCTGCTGCGGCGCGACCTGACGCAGCTGGAACGCGCGCTCGGCGATGCCGGCCTGTCGCTCGACAGTTCCAGCCTTCAGTTCTCGTTGCAGGGCGACGGCCAGTCGCGCGGCTTCGCCGCTCCCGACCGGGGCAGCAGCTCCGGCGGCTGGCGCGTGCAGGCCGAGGCTGTTCCCGAACCCGTTGCCGACCGACCGATGCGCCCGATCGACGGGCTGGTCGACGTCACCGTCTGAACAGGAAAGACTGTCCCGCCATGACCACAACGCCCAGCACCGCCCCGACGACGGCCGCCACAAAGTCGGCCGCCACGGAAGAGCCCAAGAAGGCCACCGTCGATTACGAATCCTTTCTCAAGCTGCTGACCGCGCAGCTGCGCAACCAGGACCCGCTGGCGCCGATGGACGCCACCCAGTTCATGACCCAGCTGGCGCAGCTGTCCACGGTGGAACAGTCGATACGCTCCAACGACACGCTGGGCAAGGTGCTGGACACGCTCAAGAGCAGCGGCATGCGCATGGACATGGCCCTGCTCGGCCGCAAGGTGGAGGTGGCGTCCGACCAGCTGTCGCTGACCGGCGGCAAGGCGGAGGCCGCCTACACCGTCGACGGCACGCCGGCTTCCGTGAAGCTGGAGGTGCTGAACAGTGCCGGCAGCGTCGTCTACAGCACGCCCGGCTCGCCGAAGGCCGGCCGGCAGGTCTTCGACTGGACCGGCAGGACCGCCAGCGGCGGTACGGCGCCGGACGGGGTCTACACGCTGCGGGTGACGGCGAAGGACAAGGACGGCAAGGCGCTGAACAGCGCCACCGTCGTCAGCGACACGGTGGCCGAGGTGCGCAGCGTCGACGGCGCCAGCAAGTTCGTGCTGAAGAACGGCGCCACGGTGGATTCGAGCGCGGTGCTGTCGGCGTCGTGAAGATATGCCCTCTCCCGGGACGGGAGAGGGAGCATCTCAGGTTCGTCACAGCCGCGTGTTGTCCTGGCGCAGCAGGCGGTCGATCAGCACGGCGCGGATCGGCTGGGCGGTCTCGCGACCGGTGAGGGAACCGTTGGCGCCGGCCAGCAGCGCAGTGGCGACGCCCTGCGGGTCGACCGCCGGGCCGTTGAAGCGGCCATGGCCGGCGAGGTCGAACAGGGCCTCCAGCATGGCGCTGCGGGCGTGCGGCAGGCGGCGGCGGACCAGCAAGGCGTCGTCGGCGCTGCCGGCTTCCAGCGTCACCTGGGTCAGGATGAAGGCGATGGTCCGCCCGCGCTCCAGCATCGGCACCACCAGCTGGCCGGCCTCCACGTAATAGGGGCCGCCGACGACGGTTTCCGCGGGAGCGGCGGGGGTGGGGCCGGCGCCCTGCGGGGCCTCGAACCGGCCGAAGCCGTAGCCGCCGGCGAAGGCGAGCGCCGCGGCCACGGCGAACAGCAGGACGGCTTTCATGGCGCGGGCTCCCGAACAGGCCGGATCATCAGAAGGGCCAAAGGCATCAGAAAGGCAGAATCACGTCCAGCACCTGCTGGCCGTAGCGCGGCTGCTGCACGTCGGTGATCTGGCCGCGGCCGCCATAGGTGATGCGCGCCTCGGCGATCTTGTCGTATTCGATGGTGTTGGCGTTGCTGATGTCCTCGGGCCGGATGACGCCGGCGATGCGCATCTCGCGCAGCTCGTAGTTCACCCGCACCTCCTGCCGGCCGGCGATGACGAAATTGCCGTTGGGCAGCACCTGGGTCACCACGGCGGCGACGCGCATGGCGATGCGCTCGTTGCGCTGGATGGTGCCGTTACCGCTCGACGTGCTGGAGCTGTCGAGATCGACCAGGCTGGACGGATCGACCGCGTCGGGCAGGATGGCGGGAAGGCGGCTCTCCAGCCCGAAGAAGTTGGGCAGTCCGGCCTTCTCGTTGTTGGTGCGCCCGCGCTGGGTGCTGTTGCGCAGCTGCGCCTGGTCGGAGATGTCGATGACGACGGTCAGCAGGTCGCCCACCGCCTTGGCGCGGGGATCGCGGAAGAAGTCGCGCGACCCGGTGCGCCACAGCGAGCTTGGGATCTGTTCGGCCATCGACGGCTGCGGCATCGGCAGCGAGATGACGCGGGCTTCCGGCTGCATCGCCGGGTTGGAAATCTCCGACAGGGAAGGAGGGCTGCCGATGTCGGCCAGCCGCGCGCAGCCGCCGGCGCCAAGCGACAGCAGCAGGATGGGGACGAGCGCGGTGCGCATCTGGGAAGCTCCCTTCATCGGATATCTCAGGGCCTTGCTGCTTGCGGGACGCGCGGGCCACTGACCGAGACGGTCTCGGCCCCGGTCACGGTGCCGGTGACGACGGTGCTGCTGGCGATGTTCATGACACGGACGCTGTCGCCGACGCCGCCCTCCTGCAACGCCCGCCCGCGGGCGGCCAGCAGCAGCGCGCCGTCCTCGTAGACCAGCGTCACCGGCCGGTTGCGCTGGACGACGATGGGGGCGCCGACCGAACCGACCTGGACCAGCCGCCCGGCGGAGAGCTGCCGGCGCGGCGACTGGCCGACCAGCGCGTCGGCGGTGGCGATGAAGCCGGCCCCGGCACGGTCCAGCGACAGGCGGACGGTGGTCAGGTCCGACACCTCGATCACCTCGCCCGGCCGGATGCGGCGGACCGGCACCGGCATCGTCACCTCCACGTCGGCCCGGCCGCTCAGCTCGACCGGGTGGCCATTGCTGAGGATGCGGGCCTGGAAAATGCCGGTGCGGGGGTCCAGCCCGATGTCGCGCACGGCATCCACCGGCCCGTCGAAGGGGCGGCCCAGCGTCAGCGCCACCTGGGCGTCCGGCGGAACCGCGGGGCCGAGGGAAGCCAGAAGCTCCTCCGCCAGCCGCGTTTCGACAGGACCGGCAGCAGCCGGAACGGGAAGCGCCAGCATGGTCCCGAGCAGGAGAACGGAGAGCCGCCGGCGGAGGGGGTGCTGCACGATGATCACCGCATGTTGGTCATGGTGGAGGCCATCTGGTCGCCGGCCTCGATCACCTTGGCGTTCATCTCGTAGGCGCGCTGGGCCGAAATCAGCTCGGTGATTTCCTGCACGACGTTGACGTTGGAGGATTCCAGGTATTTCTGGCGGATGGTGCCGAAACCGGCTTGGCCTGCCAGCCCCTCCTGCGGTTCGCCCGACGCCGGGGTGGCGCGGAACAGATTGTCGCCGAGCGCCTCCAGCCCGCTGTCGTTGACGAACACCGTCATCGCCAGCTGGCCCTGGTTGACCGGCTGGGCCTTGCCGTCGACATAGGCCAGCACCTCGCCGGAGCGGTTGATCACCACCTCGCGCGTGCCCTGCGGCACGGTGATGCCGGGGGCGACGGTGAAGCCGTCGGCGGTGACGATGGTGCCCTCCGGCGACAGCTTGAAGCTGCCGGCGCGGGTGTAGACGGTCTCGCCGCCGGGCTGGGTCACGTTGAAATAGCCGCGCCCTTCGATGGCCAGATCCAGCTCGTTGCCGGTGGAGGTCAGGTTGCCGGTGGTGTTGATGCGGTTGACCGAGGTCGGCCGCACGCCCAGCCCCACCTCGACGCCGGTCGGCACGATGGTGCCGCTGTCGGTCGACTGGCTGCCCTGACGCTTTTCCGCCTGATACATCAGGTCCTGGAATTCGGCGCGCGAGCGCTTGAAGGCGGTGGTGTTGATGTTGGCGATGTTGTTCGAGATGACCTCGACGTTCATCTGCTGGGCCATCATCCCGGTGGACGCGATGCTGAGCACGCGCATGGACGGACTCTCCCTGTGGGGACTTTAAGAGGATTTGCCGAGGCGGTTGATGGCGGAGCGCAGCAGGTCCTGGCCGTCGTCCACCATCTTGGTCACCGCCTGATAGTTGCGGGTCAGGTCCATCATGCGGCCGATCTCGACGATGCCCTGCACGTTGGACCGCTCGACCTTGCCCTCCACCAGCCGGGTATCGGGGGCGGGGCGCGCCTCCATGCCGTCGGCCGGTTCGAACAGCAGGTCGCCGGTCTGCTTCAGCGCCTGCGGGTTGTCGAAGCGCGAGACGGCGATGCGGGAGACCACGGCGCCGTCGGCCGACAGCAGCCCGTCGGAGCCGATGGTGATCCTGGACGCATCGGACGGGATGACGATGGGCCGACGGCCGTCGTCGAGTACGGCGTACCCGTTGGGGCCGACCAGCGTGCCGTCGGCATCGCGGCGCAGCCGGCCATCGCGGGTGTAGCGCACGCCGTCCGGCGTCTGCACCGACAGGAAGCCGTCGCCGTCCAGCGCCACGTCATAGGGGTTGCCGGTCTCGGTGAAGGCGCCGGCCCGCAGGTCGGTGTAGGTGGAGCGGTCGATGGTGAAGGCGATGCGGTCGGTAGGCTTGCGTCCGCCGGCCTCCATCGCCGCTTCGAACAGCGTGCGTTCGCCACGGAAACCGACGGTATTCATGTTGGCGACGTTGTTCGCCACGACGTCCAGCTGCCGCCGCAGCGCCATCTGGCGCGACAGTCCGATGTAAAGCTGGTTCTCCATCGCCGAACACTCCGGTTTTGAACTCCGCCTTAATCTGGACGAGGCAGTTTAAAGCCGGGTTTCAACCTGAGCCGATCCTGCCGATGCCTTGCGGGACTTGGCAAGGGTTTGGCAATCATTTCGATAAAATGCGAGACGACTGTGATGAAACGGCGCCCGGATACCGCATTGACGCTTGGTTCGACGCTGGTTCTCGCCCTGCTGGCGGCGCCGGGGCCGGCGCAGGCCGCCGTCCGCGCGCAGCTGGGCGATCATGGCAACTATTCGCGGCTGGTGCTGTCGGTGCCGAAGGGGGTGGAGCCGGTCGCGGTCGTCGACGGCTGCGTCCTGCGCATCGCCGTGCCCGATCCGGTGCGCTGGCCGCTGGCGAGTTTGCGCGACAGCTTTTCCCGCCGGCTGTCGGACTTCGTCACGGCGGATGGCGGGCGCAGCCTGACCGCGACGGTGCCCTGCGGGGCGCGGGTGGCCAGCTTCATGGAACGGCGAAACCTGATCGTCGATGTCGGCGGGCCGCCGGTTCCGGGGGTCAAACCGGGAGCACCGGGGGAGGGGGCGGTGGAGGGGACGCCGGATGCGGTGGTCGCGGCTGCGCCGCCGGAGGTTGGCGCTGTCAGTATCGCCGGAGTCGTCGAAGCGCTGAACCCCATCGGCACGGCGAACGCGGCGCCTGCCACTCTAGCACCTCAGGAGCAATCCCCTCTCCCCCCCGGGGAGAGGGTTAGGGTGAGGGGGGAACGCGGCGAGGAGTCTCGGGATAGCCACGCAATTTATCCCCCTCACCCCGACCATCTCCCCGGGGGGGAGAGGGAGAAGGAGGGGGGGAGAGAGAGTGCGCCCCTCCCCGTCGTCGCCAGCCTGGAAGGCGAGGTGCGCGACAGCATCCAACAGACCCTGCGGCAACTGGAGCGCATGCCGGAGCGCACGCCGAAACCCGTCCCGCAGGCCGCAGAGCCGCCCAAGCCGCCCGCTCCGCCGCCCATCGGGGCGATGGATCTCGCCGGCTGGGCCGGGGACGATTTCAACCGCACGCGCGAGGCTCTGCAAAGCGCGCTCGACACGGCGCAGGGCCGCGCGCGAGTCGAGGCGCAGATCGCGCTGGTCCGCTTCCTGCTCGCCCGCGCCATGGACGAGGAGGGGCGCGCGGCGCTGGAGACGGCGGCCAGCCTGTCGCCGGCGCCTGACCAGCGCTATGCCTTGCGCATCCTGGGCGACGCCTTCCGCGCGCTCGACCACGAGGACGCGCCCGACGACAACCTGTTCGTCCAGCTGCCGGCCGGCGCCATGCCCGACCACCATGTCTGGCGCAGCGTGGCCCTGGCGCCGACCCGCTGGACGACGGCGAAGGAGGGGCTGCCCATCGCGCTCCGCCGGCTGCTCGACTATCCGGCCGACCTGCGCAGCCGGCTGCTGACCACGCTCGCCGCCGCGGCGGACGAGGCCGGAGACAGCGCGGCGCTGAACCTGATCGTGCTGGAGATGATCACCGTCGATTCGAAGGGCATGGCCGATGGCCGGCTCGATTACTTCCGCGGCCGCTTGGCGGAGCTGAAGGCGACGCCGGACGCGGCTCTCGAGCGCTATGACGCCGCGGCGGCCTTGCGCCGCGGTCCCTTCGCCCGCCGGGCCGAGGTGCGCGCTATCGAGCTGCGCCGCGGACTGGGGCGGCTGGACGAGGACGGCGCCATCCAGGCGCTGGAAGCCCTGCGCTTCGCCTGGCGCGGTGACGATGTCGAGACGGATGCGCTGGCCGCGCTCGGCGGCGCCTATGCCCGCAGCGGCAGGACCGACGCGGCGCTCGACATCTTCGGCCTGCTGGGACGGCGCTTCGGCGCCACCGCGCGCGGGCGCGACGCGCTGGCCGCCGGGCGGACCCTGCTGACCGCGGTGCTCGACCGGCTGGAACGGTCGCCGCCGGGCGGGCTCTATGCTCTGGCGTTGCAGGCGCGGCACGGCCGGCTGGTGACGCTGGTTGACGGCCCGGACGGCGGGCTGCGCCTGAGGCTCGCCACGCTGCTGCTGCGCGACGGTTATGGGCTGGAGGCGACCCGCATCCTGCATGCGCTGACGGAAGGCGCCACCGGGCCGCGCCGGGCGGAGCTTGGCGCCACCCTGGCCCGCGCCCTGATCGACGGCGGGCGCGAGGGGGAGGCGCTGGATGTGCTCGCCCGCACCGGCGGGTCGGCGTTGGAGCCGGCCCTGGCCGAACGCCGCGCCCTGCTGCGCGCCCACGCGCTGCTCGGCGACGGCGACACCGTGCGGGCGCTCGACGCGCTGCGCGGCCTGGGCGGGGCGGAGGCGGCGCGGCTGCGGGCCGAGGGGCTGTTCGCCGCCGGCGAATGGCGGGCGGCGCGGAGCGCCTTCGCCGAACTGGCCGCCACCGGGGCGGAACCGACGGCCGACGATCTGGCCTTGCAGGGGTTGTCGGCCTATCTGGCCGGCGACGCGGAAAGCTTGCGCGGCTTCGGCCCGGCCCAGCGGGCGCGGCTGGCCGGCACCCGCTGGGCCGGGCTGCTCGATGCGCTCGCCCCGCCGCCCGCCGACGGGCCGCTGCGCGCGGAGTCGGTGGAGCGTGACCTTGCCGCGGCGACCGCGCTCGACCGGCTGGCGCGCGGGTGGCGGAAGTCCCCCTGACCTTTGGGCCCCGATCCGTAAAGCCGCTTTAAACGGCGGGCTGTAGCGTCGGCGGACCGTTGCCCCCAATCGCGATGGCCTTTGCACATCCGGAGAAGAAGACATGCGCTTGATGTTCGGGTTGATCGCGGTGTTTGCCAGCGTGCTCGGCGGGTTCTACGCGATGGGCGGGCGGATGGCGGTGCTGTGGCAGCCGGTGGAGATCGTCATCATCATCGGCGCCGGCATCGGCGGCTTCGCCATCGCCAACAGCCCGGCGGTGCTGCGCGACACGCTGCGCGCCGTCGGCACCATCGCCCGAGGCCGGACCACCCCCAAGAACGACTATCTCGACATGATCGCGCTGGTCTACGGGCTGCTGCGCGTCGCCAAGTCCAAGGGCATGTCGCAGATCGAGGCCGACATCGACAAGCCGGCCGACAGCCCGCTGTTCACCCAGTATCCCAATGTCCTGCGCTATGACCGCTGCATCACCTTCCTGTGCGATTACCTGCGCCTGATAGCACTCGGCCAGGACAACCCGCACGACCTGGAATCGCTGATGGCGGAAGAGCTGGACACGCTGGGCCGCGAGCTGAACCAGGTGCCGAAGGCGTTGCAGAACCTTGCCGACGCGCTGCCGGCGCTGGGCATCGTCGCCGCGGTGCTGGGCGTCATCAACGCCATGGGCGCGATCAGCGAGGCGCCGGAGGTGCTGGGCCGGATGATCGGCGGCGCGCTGACCGGCACCTTCCTCGGCGTGCTGCTGTCCTACGGCATGGTCGGTCCCATCGCCAGCGCCGCCCGCCAGCGCCGCGAATCGGAACTGAACATGTATTTCTGCATCAAGGCGGCGCTGTGCGCCTATCTGCGCGGCAGCCCGCCGCAGGTCTGCGCCGAATATGCCCGCAAGGTGCTGTACACCGACATCCAGCCCAGCCTTGCCGAGGTGGAGGTCGCCACCGCTCTGTCGTCGCAGGCCAAGGCCCGCGACGGCCGCCAGGCGGCGTGACCGGCCATGCCGCGCAAGACCGCCCTGCCCCCGATCATCGTCAAGCGCCACCTCGGCGGCCACGAGGAAGAGGAGCACAACGGAACCTGGAAGCTGGCCTACGCCGACTTCGTGACGGCGATGATGACCTTCTTCCTGGTGATGTGGCTGATGAACATCACCACAACCGAACAGCGCAAGGGCATCGCCGACTATTTCAACCCGGTCGCGGTGTCGCAGAGCAACTCCGGCGCCGATGGCATGCTGGCCGGCCGTTCGGTCGACAAGAGCGGATCGTTGACCACCCCGAACGCCGCCGGCGATCAGGCGAGCCCGGTCGCCTCCCCGCCCGTCGTCGCGTCGGTCGGCGACAGCGACCGCCAGCCGGCCGGCCGCAGGGACCCGATGCCTCACCCGCCGGGCGGCACTGTTCCGCCGGTGGACCTGCTGCGCCCCGCGAAGGAGAGCGCGCCCCCGGCATCCCCCACCGAAGCACCACCCCCCACTGTCCAGGCCACCCGCGCGGAGCTGGAGGCGCTGCTCGACCGCCAGTCCTCCGAACTGACGGAGAAGGTGGCGCTGGAGTCGCTGGAACGGGATCTCCGCCAGCGCATCGCCGCGTCGCCGGATCTCAGCGCCCTGCAAGGCAGTCTGGTGATCCAGCAGGTGCCGGAGGGCTTGCGCGTCCAGCTGACCGATCAGGCGCGCTTCTCGATGTTCAAGGTCGGCTCGGCCCAGATGAACGACCAGGGGCGACGGCTGATGCGGATGGTGGCCGCGGCGCTGGCGTCGGTGCCGAACCCCATCGGCATCACCGGCCACACGGATGCGCTGGGCTATGCGCCGGATGCGAAGTACGGCAACTGGGAACTGTCGAGCGACCGCGCCAACGCCGCCCGCCGCGAGCTGCTGGCCAGCGGCATTCCGGGCGGGCGCATCGTCCGGGTGGAAGGGCGTGCCGATCTGGACCATTTCGGCGCCAGCGACCCGCTCGACCCCAGCAACCGGCGGATCAGCATCACGTTGCTGCGGCGGCCGGCGGGGCAATAGGCGGGTGCAATCAAGGCGGGAAACAATCAAAAGAAAAAGCCTTACACATTTTAACAAAACCGCCCGCTTTTTCCTTTAAAGCCCCTTTAAAACCCCTTCGCTACCGTTAACCCCGCCAGTCATCCGCGGAGAATCCCGGAACGCACAACTTCCCTTCCGTTCGTCGTCACTGCGACGGCCCGTTCGACGGTTGACCAGAGGATTCCAAGGATGAGCCTTTACAGCGCCATGCGGTCCGGTGTCAGCGGCATGTCCGCGCAAAGCTCGCGCCTTGCCGCCATTTCGGACAACATCAGCAATTCGCAGACGGTCGGCTACAAGCGGGCGACTGTGGATTTCTCCACCCTGGTCACCTCGCCCGGCAGCCGCAGCACCTACACCGCCAGCGGCGTGCAGTCCGCCACGCATTATCAGATGCAGCAGGACGGCACCATCCTCGGGACCAGCTCGTCCACCGACATGGCGATCGGCGGCAACGGCTTCTTCGTCGTCGGCAACAAGGCCTCAGGCACGCCGCAATATTCGCTGACCCGCGCCGGCAGCTTCCTGCCCGACGAGGCCGGCTTCCTGCGCAACAATGCCGGCCAGTATCTGGAAGCCTGGAAGCTGAACCCGGACGGCACCATGCCGAACGTCAGCAGCTCCCGCTTCGACGACCTCCAGTCGGTGAATGTCGGCAACCTCGTCTATGGCGGCAGCAAAACGACGCAGATGGATTTCTCCGGCAACCTGCCGGCCCAGGCCGCCACCGGCGACAGCTTCACCAGCAGCCCGACCTTCTATGACGGGCTGGGCAATCCGCTCGACCTGTCGATGACCTGGACCAAGGCCGCCGGCCCCAACCAGTGGACGCTCACCGCCACCGGCCCCACCGGTTACACCGTGACTGGCGCCCCGGCGACGCTGACCTTCGCCGCCACCGGCCCCTACGCCGGCAAGCCGGTGGACGGCGCGGGCCTGCCGCTTGACCCGATGCCGGGCCTCACCGTCACCTCGCCGGCCACGCCGACCGCCGACAGCTTCACCATGTCGCTCGGCAACCTCACCCAGCTGAACGGCGATTACGTGCCGACCGTCACCGGCGACGGGGCCAAGGTCGGTCAGGTCACCTCGGTCGACATCGACGACAGCGGCAAGCTGTGGGTGATGTACGACAATGGCGCCCGTCAGGCGCTGTACCAGATCCCGATCGCCACCGTCACCAACCCCGACGGGCTGGTCGCCCAGGACGGCAACTCCTACACGCTGGGGGCGGACACCGGAACCCTGACGCTGGGTGCGGGCAAGCAGGGCGGCGCCGGCAGCGTCGTCGGCAGCGCGCTGGAGCAGTCGAATGTCGACATCGCGACCGAGCTGGTGTCGCTGATCGAGACGCAGCGTGCCTACTCGTCCAGCGCCACCCTGGTGCGCACCGCCGACGAGATGGTCGAAGAAACCACGCGCCTGAAGCGCTGAGCCCAGTTCCGACGGAGTCCCGGCCATGAGCGTTCAACTCGCCCTCACGTCCGCCCTGTCCGGCCTGCGCACGACGCAGCAGCAGGCGGCGATGGTGTCCCACAACCTCGCCAACGCCACCACCGCCGGCTATGTGCGCCGCGACCTCGATCTGTCGGCGGTCACCACCGCCGGCCGTGGCGCCGGGGTGAGGGTCGACGCCGTCGCCCGCAAGGTGGACGAACTGCTGATCCGCGACGCGCGGTTCGAAACCAGCCGCTACAGCGGGCAGGAGGCGCGCGCCTCGGCGCTGGCCGACTATGCGCTGGTGCTGGGCCAGCCGCAGGACGAAAAGTCGGTCTCGACCCAGCTGTCGAAACTGCAGCAGGCCTTCTCCCGCCTGCACGACATGCCCAACGACGACGCGGCCCGCAACGCCGTGGTGTCGCAGGCGACGGCGCTGGCCGGCGGGCTGAACCGCGCCGCCGAGGCGGCGCAGACGGTGCAGGACGATGCCAGGGGCCGGCTCCAGACCTCCGTCGATGTGGTGAACACCTCGCTCCAGCGCATCAGCGACCTGAACGGCAAGATCGCGACGCTGGAGACGCGCGGCGGCGATGCCGGCGACCTGCGCGACCAGCGCGACCGCCTGCTCGATCAGGTCTCGCAGGAGATCGGCATCCGCACCTACAGCCGCGAGGACGGCCAGGTGGTGGTGATGACCCGCAATGGCCAGACCCTGCTCGACCACCCGCTGGCACCGGGCGAACAGCCGCTGACGCTGCTGGGGGACGAGGTGATGGCGAACGGCGTCGCCCTGTCGGCCAACCCGGACAGCGAAATCCAGAGCGGCCGCATCATGGGCTATGTCCAGACCGTCAAGCAGGACATGCCCCGCGCGATGGCGCAGCTGGACGAGCTGGCCGTCGGCCTCGTCCAGGCCTTCCAGGGGGCGGAGGCCGATCCGACCCAGCCCGGTCTGTTCACCGATGCCGGGGCGGCCTATGGCGCCACCGCCGGGCTGGCCTCGCGCATCGCCGTCAACGGCGCGGTGCGGACGGAAAGCTGGCGGGTGCAGAGCGGCGTGCAGGCGGCGGCCCCGCTCCAGCCGGGCGACCAGACGCAGATCGAGAAATTCCAGGCCGTCTTCACCGGCACCCGCAGCTTCGCCGCCACCGACATGCCCGCCAACGCGACGCTCGGCAGCTACGCCACCGCCATGGTGTCGGCCCAGCAGGGCTACCGCACCGGTGCCGAGTCGGAGATGAACGCCCGCAAGATCAGCGCCGACACGCTGGAGACCGCCCGCATCAACCGCGACGGCGTCAACATCGACGACGAGATGCAGAAGCTGCTGCTGATCGAGCAGAGCTATGGCGCCAGCGCCCAGGTGGTGCAGGTCGCCGGCCGCATGATCGACATCCTGTTGCAGATCAAGGGATAAGCCGATGCTGTACAATGCCCTGTCCACGCTGGGGATGAGCCGGTCGCTGCAAAGCACCATGACCCGGCAGCAGATGGAGCTGACCAGCGCCAACGAGGAGGTGTCGACCGGCGTCCATGCCGACGTCGCCGCGACCATCGGCGCCGGCACCGGCCGCGACATCGCGCTGCGCAACCTGTTCGACCGCACCGACGAGTATGTGAAGACCACCGACCTGCTCGACGGCCGGATGAAGACGATGGACAGCGCGATGACCAGCATCCTCGCGTCGGGCACCGACCTGCTGGCCGCCGCCTCCACCGGGCTGGGACAGCAGTCGCCGACCGGGACGTCTCTGCAAATCCGCGCGCGCGGCGTACTGGACCAGGTGGTCGGGCTGCTGAACGCCTCGTCCGGCAACAGCTATCTCTTCGCCGGCACCGCGCTGGACCAGCCGCCGATGCGCAATGTCGACGGCGACAAGTCGGGCCTGCGCTCGCCGATGCAGATCGTCCGGGACGCCATCCAGTCGGCCACCGGCGGCACCGACATGCCGAAGACGGCGGCGGAGACCGCGGCGGTCGTCGCCCGGCTCGACGAGCTGTTCGCGGTGCGCGATCCGGCGACGCCGGCCCCCGCCCCACTGACCGACAGCTTCGAAGGCGGCTTCTACACCGGCACCACCGCGCTCCAGCCCGGCGGCGCCGCGTCGCCGCGCGTCAGCGGCCAGCCGGCGGAGTCTACCGGCATCGCCTATGGCGTGCAGGCCAACGACCCGATGATGCGGCAGATGCTGGAAGGCATCTACATGCTGGCGGCGGTCGATACCTCGCAGATGGATGTCGACGCCTATCCCGACTACATCAGGACGGCGGTTGACAAGCTGTCCGGCGGCCTCGGCAAGCTGCGGGAGGCGACGGCGCAGCTCGGCATCCAGCGCGCCCAGCTCGCCACCCTGGCCGAACAGCACAAGACGCAGAAGTCGATCCTCAGCCTGCAGATCGACAATCTGGAAGGGGTCGATCCCTACGAGGCCAGCACGCGGATCAGCCAGCTGGAGGCGCAGATCGACGCCACCTCCAGCGCCACCGCGCGCATCGCCAAGCTGCACCTGACCAACTACCTCTAGGCCTATCGCAATGAGCCCCGGCATCCAGGTCCCCCTATCGTACCGGCTCCGGCCCGCCTTGCGCCGCGCCATGGTGCTGGCCGGCGGGCTGCTGCTGGCGCTCGGCATGCTGTCGGCCGTGCCCGCGGCGGCACAGACGCGGGTGAAGGATCTGGTCACCTTCGACGGGGTCCGCCGCAACCAGCTGGTCGGCTACGGGCTGGTGGTCGGGCTGAACGGCACCGGCGACCGGCTGATCAACACCCCCTTCACCGAGCAGAGCCTGAAGGGGATGATGGAGCGGCTGGGCATCAACACCCGCGGCGAGACGCTGCGCACCCGCAACGCCGCGGCTGTCATGGTGACGGCCAGCCTGCCGCCCTTCCCGCGCCAGGGCACGACGGTCGATGTCACGGTCTCGGCGCTCGGCGACGCCACCAGCCTGCTGGGCGGCACGCTGGTGGTGACGCCGCTGCTGGGGGCCGACGGCGAGGCCTATGCGGTGGCCCAGGGGCCGCTGTCGGTCAGCGGCTTCACCGCCGGCGGAGCGGCGGCGACGGTGACCAAGGGCGTGCCGACCACCGCCCGCATCGCCAACGGCGCCACGGTGGAGCGCGAGCTGAAATTCGCGCTGAACGATGTCGGCGCGGTGCGGATGGCCCTGCGCAATCCCGACTTCACCACGGCGATCCGCATCGCCGACGCGGTGAACGGCCGGCTCGGCACCGGCAACGCCCGGGTGGTCGACCTGACCACCGTCGACGTGCGGATCACCGGCGCCTATGTCGGCAACGTCTCCCGCCTGATTGGCGAGATCGAACAGCTGGCGGTCCGCCCCGATGCCATCGCCCGCGTGGTGGTGGACGAGCGCAGCGGCACCATCGTCATCGGTGACGACGTCCGGGTCAGCCGCGTCGCCATCACCCAGGGCAACCTGACCGTCCGCGTGGTGGAGACGCCGCAGGTGTCGCAGCCGCAGCCCTTCAGCAACGGCTCCACCGTCGTCGTGCCGCGCACCGACGTGCAGGTGCAGGAAGGCAACGGCCGCCAGTTCGTGACCGTCGGCGGCAATGTCAGCCTGCAACAGCTGGTCAACGGGCTGAACGCGCTGGGGGTGGGGCCGCGCGACATGGTGGCTATCCTCCAGGCCATCAAGGCTGCCGGCGCCCTGCACGCCGATCTGGAAATCATCTGACCCCCGAAGACCAGGATGGAGAGACGACGATGGACATCGCCGCAACGACCCTCCGCAGCCCTGCGACGCCGACGCCGGCAACCACGACGCCGGCCCTCCCCAACCCGGAAGCGGCCGACAAGGTCGCGAAGGAATTCGAGGCGATGCTGGTCGGCCAGCTGATGGAAAGCATGTTCGCGGGCATGCGCGAAAGCCCGCTGTTCGGCGGTGGCGGCCCGGCGGAAAAGCCGTGGCGCAGCATGATGTTGCAGGAATACGGCAAGGCCATCGCCGAATCCGGCACGCTCGGCATCGGCAGGATGACGCACGACGAGATCGCCCGCCTCTACGCCTCCCAAGCGGAGCAGCGCTCATGAGCGTCACCCTCAAGGACCTGATCCACGAATTCGCCCCCGACCGCCGGCCCGAACAGGCCGAGGCCGAGGGACCGGCCGTTCCCGATCCCGGCTATGACGGCGCCACCGCCCTGCTGGTGCGCGACTTCCTCGACGCGGTGGAAGCGCTGTCCGCCGTGCTGGAGGAGGAATCCGCCTGCATCGCCGCCGGCATGCTCGACCGGCTGGAGGTCTTCGCCCACCGCAAGGCGGCGATGGCCGAACAGTTGGAGGGTGCCGTCCTGCGCGCCCGCGACGAAGGCATCCGCCTGCCCGACAATCTGCGCGCGATGACGCTGGAGCGCATCGACCGGCTGGAACGGGCGGTGTCGGTCAACGCTTCCAGCCTCGTCGCCCTGCGCAAAGCGGTGCTGACCATCAACCGCAACCTGCTGACGGCGCTGGAAAAGGCGTCGAGCGACGGCACCTATGCCCGCGACGGACAGGCGCGCCGGCCGGTGGAACTGTCGGCCTCCGGTCTGAACGCCACGCTGTGACGCCTGTTAGAGTCTGATCGACTTTAGCGGCCCTTCACGCTGGACAGCTCGCCGGCCTGTTCCAGCTTGATGATGCTGGCGACCAGTGCGCGCTGGAAGCCGCGGGCATCGGACGGCAGCGACACGCCGGCGCCGGTCGGCCAGAATTCGACGAAGGCGAGGCTGCCCTCCTCCCCCACACCCGGCCATTCGAAGGCGACGCCCAGCCCGATCTCCTTCGTCGTCCGCCGATGGTCGGTGACGAGGATCTGCGCTTCCCAATGCATGCCGCCGGCGCCCTTGTCGGCCCGCTGCTGGCTCCAGTTCCGCAGATAGTCGCGGAAGGTCTCCGACTGGCGGTCGAGCCGCACGTAGCTCGACCGGTCGGTCACCGTCTGCGCCAGCTTCGTGGTGTAGCGCGCCTGGGCAAGCGCCCGCGTCACATCGGCGCAAAGCTCCTCGATCTGGGCGAAGCTGCGCTTCACCGTGTCGGCAAGCGCCGCCGCCAGGGCGGAACCGGTCAGCGCCGCCGCGGCGTGGTCCTTGCGATACATGTCGAAGAGATCGTCCGAATCACCCATCGCCACCCCCTGCCGCCGTCATCCGACGGCTCCCGCCCCTGTTATCCTTCGGCAGGGCAGCAGCTTGCAACCGGTTCGATACCTAAGCTATTGGGTCGGCTCAGATGGAATTCACGGAAAGCGTATAGCTTCCGAACGTCGCATCCTTCGACAAAACCCGGAAATTGAACACCGCGGTTTCCAGGGCAGTGAAAATCAGCTTGGCATCCAACCCGGTTCCACCATTGTCATCGGATGCCACCACGGCGAAGCTGAGGGTGCCACCGGATGTGATCCCCGAACCAGGGGGACCGACCGGTGTTCCACCCACTCGGGTCAGATAGCCGCCTTCGACATACGGATCTGCAAGCGTCCCTCCCCCGCTGGACCTGCCCCGGGCTTCGACCAGATATTTCTGGCCGGCCTGCATTCCGATGCCCGAGTAGCTTGCGCCATTTTGATCGAAGAAACCCACGGTCTGGAAGTGGATCTCTTCGACCTGTGTCGGCGGACGGCTTGGAGTCACATCGGTCGGACGGCTTTCGGTTGACGGTGTCTCCACCGCCTTGACCGTGATCGCCCGATTTTCCTGCCAGCCTGTCATGACATAATGCTGCAAAGCGGCGCTTGCATCAGCCTTGAGCGCGGTTGAAAGATCCGTGTTGGCCGCCAGATAGGCCGAAGCATCGAATGACGTCAACGAACGGTTTTCATTCGCTCCAAAATTGATGTAGTGCTGTGCGGCCGTTTGTGTGGTGAAACCGGCAGCCAGAAGATCGCGATTCGATGCCAGGTATTCGGCGGCATTGAAGCTGATGCTCCGATTCTCTTTCCATCCGCTCGTGATGTAATGTCGAAGAGCCGCCGATATATCGGTTTTGAACGCGCTGCGCAGATCGGAATTGGATGCGAGGTAAGCAGCACTGTCAAAGGCTGTCGGCCGCCCTTCCCTCTGACTGAAGGCCAGGTAATGCTGCTCCGCGTCAGAGAGCGAAAGACCGGCCTTGAGGAGGTCAGAGTTTGCAGCCAGATAGCTGCCGGCATCGAAACTGGCTAAACCCATGACACACCTAAAGGTTGGCTAATACGTACAATTTGCTTGATACGTTTGAAAAATACAAGGCTGGTGCATTTAATTTCGAATTGCTTTACAGGGTTGTGGCATGGACCGCCATCGCAGCCGGCATGACCGACGAGCACCGAAGCAAAACGCCAAACGCCCCATCTCTTTCGAGGCGGGGCGTTTCCGATCAGTGTGAAGATGCAAGCGTGCGTGCTTTGGTTTGAAGCGTCTCTTGTGCCTGAGCGACCTGGCGGCGACCTACTCTCCCACGTCTTAAGACGCAGTACCATTGGCGCGGAGGCTTTTCACGGCCGAGTTCGGGATGGGATCGGGTGTTTGACACCTCGCCATGACCACCAGGTCACCGAGGCACAAGACCGACGCATCGTTACCGAAAGCGCATATGCTTGTTCGTGCAAGTGAGGATGAGGATGTATCGAACGGCGATGCGCTGGTCAAGCTGCTGTTTTCGAGCAGGCTTGCTGCTGCGCATGGCGCGGTTAGTGGTGTCGAGATCAAGCCGATCGAGCGATTAGTAAGGCTTAGCTTCAGGCATTGCTGCCCGTCCACATGCCTCCTATCGACGTGATGGTCTGTCACGGCTCTCAAGGGAGTTCTGGTTTAGAGGTGGGTTTCCCGCTTAGATGCTTTCAGCGGTTATCCCGTCCATACTTAGCTACCCGGCCATGCCACTGGCGTGACAACCGGTGCACCAGAGGTATGTCCATCCCGGTCCTCTCGTACTAGGGACAGATCCTCGCAAAACTCCGACACCCACGGCAGATAGGGACCGAACTGTCTCACGACGTTCTAAACCCAGCTCACGTACCACTTTAATCGGCGAACAGCCGAACCCTTGGGACCTGCTCCAGCCCCAGGATGTGATGAGCCGACATCGAGGTGCCAAACGACTCCGTCGATATGGACTCTTGGGAGTCATCAGCCTGTTATCCCCGGCGTACCTTTTATCCGTTGAGCGATGGCCCGTCCACGTGGAGCCACCGGATCACTATGGCCGACTTTCGTCTCTGCTCGACTTGTCAGTCTTGCAGTCAGGCGGGCTTATGCCATTGCACTCGTCGAGCGATTTCCGACCGCTCTGAGCCCACCATCGCGCGCCTCCGTTACACTTTGGGAGGCGACCGCCCCAGTCAAACTACCCGCCATGCAGGGTCCCGGACCCGGATAACGGGCCACGGTTAGATGCCAGAGACTTCAAGGGTGGTATTTCAAGGTTGGCTCCACACGAGCTGGCGCCCATGTTTCCAAGCCTCCCACCTATCCTACACATGAAGTCCCTAGCACCACTGCAAAGCTGTAGTAAAGGTGCACGGGGTCTTTCCGTCTGACCGCGGGAACTCCGCATCTTCACGGAGAGTTCAATTTCGCTGAGTTGGTGTTGGAGACAGCGGGGAAGTCGTTACGCCATTCGTGCAGGTCGGAACTTACCCGACAAGGAATTTCGCTACCTTAGGACCGTTATAGTTACGGCCGCCGTTTACCGGGGCTTCAATTCAGAGCTTGCACTCCTCCTCTTAACCTTCCGGCACCGGGCAGGCGTCAGACCCTATACGTCGCCTTGTGTGGCTTCGCAGAGCCCTGTGTTTTTAGTAAACAGTCGCTACCCCCTGGTCTGTGCCCCCCGCCATGGCTTGCGCCACAACGGGGCCCTCTTCTTCCGAAGTTACGAGGGCAATTTGCCGAGTTCCTTCAACACCATTCTCTCAAGCGCCTGGGTATACTCTACCAGTCCACCTGTGTCGGTTTGGGGTACGGTCTGTAAGGCGGGGCTATTTCCTGGAACCGGTCCACAGCACGATCAATCCGATAAGATCGTACACGCTTTCCAATCCGTCACCTCCGCCAGGCCCACGAATATTAACGTGGTTCCCATCGACTACGCCTTTCGGCCTCGCCTTAGGGGCCGGCTCACCCTGCGTGGATTAACCTTGCGCAGGAACCCTTGGACTTTCGGCGACAGTGTTTCTCACACTGTTTGTCGCTACTCATGTCAGCATTCTCACTTCCGATACCTCCAGGCGGCCTCACGGACACCCTTCGCAGGCTTACGGAACGCTCCGCTACCACGCGATCAAAGATCGCATCCGCAGCTTCGGTACACGGCTTGAGCCCCGATACATTTTCGGCGCAGGCCGGCTTAACTAGACCAGTGAGCTATTACGCTTTCTTTAAAGGATGGCTGCTTCTAAGCCAACCTCCTGGTTGTCATGGCCTTCCCACATCCTTTCCCACTTAGCCGTGATTTGGGGACCTTAGCTGGCGGTCTGGGCTGTTTCCCTCTCGACGATGGACCTTAGCACCCACCGTCTGTCTGCCGGACTGCACTCTGCGGTATTCGGAGTTTGGTTAGGTTTGGTAAGGCTCGCGCCCCCCTAGCCCATCCAGTGCTCTACCCCCGCAGGTGATATCCGACGCGCTACCTAAATAGCTTTCGCGGAGAACCAGCTATTTCC
>NZ_CP170464.1:25000-62500 GCF_042604625.1 Azospirillum sp. A29 | reverse complement strand
GCAGCCGCTCGCCGCCCGGCTCAGTGAACGCCTCCTGCATCAGGGTGCCGTATTTCAGGATCACCACGTCCCAGCCGAAGGCGCGGAAGATGTTCTCCAGCCGCTCCCACAGCCCTTCGCGGATCACCGCGTCCAGGCTCTGGCGGTTGTAGTCGACGATCCACCAAGTGTTGCGCACGCCATGCTTCCAGCCCTCCTGCAGGGCTTCGAAGATGTTGCCCTCGTCCATCTCGGCGTCGCCGACCAGCGAGACCATGCGGCCTTCCGGCAGGCCGGGCGCCCAACCCTTGGCCTTCAGGTAATCCTGGACCAGCGAGGCGAAGAGCGTCTGCGCCACCCCCAGCCCGACCGAGCCGGTGGAGAAATCGACGTCGTCCACGTCCTTGGTGCGGGACGGGTAGGACTGGGCCCCCTTGTAGCCGCGGAAATTCTCCAGTTTCTCCCGCGTCTGGTTGCCCAGCAGATACTGGATGGCGTGGAAGATCGGGCTGGCATGGGGCTTCACCGCCACCCGGTCTTCCGGCCGCAGGGCCGAGAAATAGAGCGCCGTCAGGATGGTCGACATCGAAGCGCTGGAGGCCTGATGGCCGCCGATCTTCATCCCGTCCAGGTTGGGGCGGACATGGTTGGCGTTGTGGATGGTCCAGGACGCAAGCCAGAGTACCTTGCGCTCCAGCTCTGCCAAGCAGGCGAGATCGGCGGAGGACGGCTGGTTCGCGGTCATGGGTCTGCTCCCAAACGCAGGTTTATGATTGGAGCAGCCTATCATTTGTGACCCGGCAGATGCTTGCGAAGTGGCGCCGGCCGCGGTTGCGCTTTAGCATCGGATGCCAGGATAACCCGGGAAACGGCATCTCATGCCAAAACAGCCCCTCGACCGCATCGACCGCAGGATCCTGTCCGCCCTCCAGCAGGACGGCCGCCTGCCCAACAACGAACTGGCGGAGCGGGTCGGCCTGTCGCCCTCCCCCTGCCTGCGCCGGGTCAAGGCGCTGGAGGATGCGGGCGTGATCGCCCGCTATGTGGCGCTGGTCGATCCGGCCTCCGTCGACCTGCCGGTCAACATTTTCGTCAGCGTCAGCCTGGAGCGGCAGGTCGAGGCGCGGCTGGATGGATTCGAGGCGGCGGTGATGGCGCGGCCGGAGGTGCTGGAATGCTACCTGATGACCGGCGACGCCGATTACCTGCTGCGGGTGGTGGTGCCGGACCTCGCCAGCTATGAGCGGTTCCTGAAGGAGCACCTGACCCGCATCCCCGGCGTCGCCAACATCCGCTCCAGCTTCGCCTTGAAACAGGTGCGCTACCGCACCGCACTGCCGCTGGAGCATCTGGGAGACTAAGCCCGCATCAGTCCGCTGCCGCCACCGGCTTGGCGCGGCTGCCGACCAGCGGAACCAGCACCGCCGCGAGCAGGCACAGCGCGCCGGCGGTGGCGAAGGCCGGCAGATAGGTCTGCAACGCGGTGCGCGACAGGCCGGCGCCGAAGGCCGCGCTGGCGGCACCCAGCTGATGGCCGGCGAAAATCCAGCCGAAGACCAGGTTGGCGCGCTCCCGGCCGAAGCGCTCCGCGGTCAGGCGCACGGTCGGCGGGACGGTGGCGATCCAGTCCAGCCCATAGAAGACGGCGAAGACCGACAGGCCGTACAGGGTGAAGTCCGAATAGGGCAGATAGAGCAGCGACAGGCCGCGCAGGCCGTAATACCAGACCAGGAGCCAGCGGTTGTCGTAGCGGTCGGACAGCCAGCCCGACCCGACGGTGCCGACGAAGTCGAAGATGCCCATCAGGGCCAGCAGGCCGGCCGCCTGCACCTCCGGCACGCTGAAATCGACGCAGAGCGGGATCAGGTGGGTCTGGATCAGGCCGTTGGTGCTGGCACCGCAGATGAAGAACGTCGCGAACAGAACCCAGAAAGCCCGCGTCCCGGCCGCATCGCGCAATGCTCCCATCGCAGCCGACAGGATTGCACCGGCCGGGACGGCGGGAGTCGCGGCCCCGACCTCGCCGAAGGCGGACAGGCCGAGATCGGCAGGGCGGTCCCGCATCAGCGCCAGCATCGCCAGGGCGGCGACGGCGATGAGACCACACAGCAGGGCGATGGCGGTGCGCCAGCCATAGGCCTCCGTCAGCATCGACAGCAGCGGCATGAAGACCAGCTGCCCGGTGGCCGAACTGGCGGTCAGCAGCCCGATCACCAGCCCGCGGCGGGCGACGAACCAGCGGGTGGCAATGGTGGCGCCCAGCACCATGGCGGTCAGGCCGGTGCCGAAGCCGACGACGAATCCCCACAGCAGGATCAGTTGCCAGACCTCCTGCATCGCCAGCGAGGCCAGCAGCCCGCTGCCGACCAGCGTCAGCGAGGACAGCACCATGCGGCGGACGCCGAAGCGGTTGATCATCGCGGCGGCGAAGGGCCCCATCAGCCCGAACAGCAGCAGGCGGATCGCCATGGCGGTGGAGATGTCGGCGGTGTCCCAGCCGAACTCGCGCTGGAGCGGCAGCAGCAGGACGCCGGGCGCGCCGACCGCCCCGGCCGACACCAGCATGGACAGGAAGGTGACGGCGACGACGACCCAGGCATAGTGGATGTCGCGCCGTGCCAGGACGGCGGCGAGAGGGGTGGACAGCATCGGCTGGGATCTCCGGTGGCTTGCCTGTTTATTGAGCGGTCACGCCGCCGTCGATGTTGATCGACTGGCCGGTGACGAAGCCGGCGGCGTCGGAACAGAGCCAGAGCACCGCCGCCGCCACCTCCTCCGGACGGCCGACACGGCCGACGGGATGGCGCGGCCCCATCACCGCCTCCACCCGCTCGGCGCCGCCGAAGGAGGTCTGGGTCATCGGCGTCTGGATGATCGCCGGGCAGACGGCGTTGACACGCACGCCGAAGGACGCGACCTCGATGGCCGCGGTGCGGGTCAGCCCCTCCACCGCCGCCTTGCTGGCGGAATAGGCGGCGTTGCCGGCCATGCCGATCTGCCCCAGCACCGACCCGGTGTTGACCACCGCGCCGCGGCCCTGGCGCAGCATGATCGGCAGCTCATGCTTCAGGCAAAGCCAGACGCCCTTCACATTGACGGTCAGCACGCGGTCGAAAGCGGCCTCGTCCATATCGGTCACCGGGGCGACCTGATGGATGCCGGCATTGTTGAAGGCAGCGTCGAGGCGGCCGTGGTCGCGCTCGATCCGCTCGAACAGGGCGGCGACCTCCGCCCCATCTGCCACATCGGCCGCCACGAAATGGCCTGTGCCACCGGCACGGCCGATCAGTTCAACCGTCTCCAGCCCCTCTGTCTCGCGCCGGCCGGTGACGATCACCGTTGCCCCCGCTCCGGCAAAGGCCAGCGCCGTCGTCCGCCCGATCCCCGACGTACCGCCGGTGACCAGGGCGACCCGCCCGCTCATGTCCGCCCCGGTCGTGTTCATCGCAACGCTCATGGCCCTCTCCTGTCCTTCATACGGCTTGTGCGCGCCGGCCGGTGCCGGGCGATATTGATGACGATCATCATCAATTTTGATTTGGATGATGTCCATAATGAAAATGGCGGGCGAGCCCGGTTTCCCGGAGCCCCAGCCATGCGCCCCCCGAATGGCGCAACGCCGCAATCGACACCACATGTGCGCGGAACGGACGGGAACCGCGGAGAACCGGTGGCCACGGGCCGTGAACGCCCACCCATTCGGGAGGCTTATTCTGGTCTTGGTTGCGACACCGCCCAACAGCGGCAACCGGAACTGCGCATGGCATCCACCACGCCGCAAGTCACCGGTCCGCGGGTCCTTCGGCAGGGCATGTGATGGCCCCGACACAGGGTCCTTCCCTTCGATTCAGCTCCACAAGGATAAGCTTGACCCTTGCCGCACAACGGATCATGAAGGGCCGAACATGCCCATCCATGTATCCGCATGTATCCGGTGGCGTCGGGGCTTCCTCTTTCTTTCGGTCGGGCGAATGTTTCTTTCGCGGCGCTTGGGCAGCCCAAGTCTTGTCCTCTCCCATCGGTACGGGTGCCGCCACGCCCAACGGCAAGCATTCGTTAACCATAAAGCGCCACAACTTGCGAGCGGCCCATTGCCGCGTTCAGCCGACCGCCGGGACCGCATGCCGATCGGGTCCGTTTGGCGCCACCGCGCTGATTCCTTTTGGAAGGCTGACACAGCGTGACTCTGCTGACTGCGCGGGCCAACGGCCCGACCGATGTTTCCCCTGCCGGTCAATCGACGATCTCCGCTCCGTGGACCGCCACTCCGACGGTCCCGACGCTGAGCGGCCGGGTCGATCCGTCCCTTCTGCGCGACGAGCTGTTGTCCGACATCCCACAGGCGACCGCCGCGGCGCATCCGGACCGCACGGCCATTGTCTATGAAGGCCGGCGCGTCACCTATGCCGAGCTGGACGCGCGCGCCAACCGGGTCGCCCACGGCCTGCGGGCGCGCGGGATCGGCCCCGGCTGCTTCGTCGGGCTGTGGATGGCGCGGTCGCTCGACCTGCATGTCGCGCTGCTGGGCATCCTGAAGGCCGGCGCCGCCTATCTGCCCTTCGATGCCGATGCCCCGGCGGAGCGCGTGGCGGTCAGCCTGACCGACTGCGCCGCCCCGGCGATCCTGATCGATCTGGTGACCGGCACCAAGGCGGCGACGCTGGCAGCAAGCGGCGCCGACGTCCAGGTCCTGCGCATCGGCGATGTGCTGAGCGACAGCGAGGAGCCGTTCGACCTGCGGGCCGACGGGGTGACGCCGGACAGCCCGGCCTACGCCATCTACACCTCGGGCTCGACCGGCAAGCCCAAGGGCATCGTCATCAGCCACCGCAACATCTGCCATTACCTGCGCGCCGCCAACAGCGTCTACGGCATCACCGCCGACGACGTGGCGTTCCAGGGCGCCTCGGTGGCCTTCGACCTGTCGCTCGAGGAGATCTTCGTCCCCTACCTGGCCGGCGCCACCCTGTGGGTCGCCAGCCGCCAGGTTCTGGACGAGGCCGACCGGCTGGCCGACGTGCTGACCGAGGCCGGCGTCACCGTGCTGGACACCGTCCCCACCCTGCTGGCGATGCTGCCGAAGGACATTCCGTCGCTGCGCGTCGTCATCCTGGGCGGCGAGGCCTGCCCGCCGGCCGTCGCGTCGCGCTGGTGCCGGCCGGGCCGGCGCCTGTTCAACAGCTATGGCCCGACCGAGGCGACCGTCGTCGCCACGGTGGCCGAGGTCCATCCCGACACCCCCGTCACCATCGGCCGCCCGATCCCCAATTACACCTGCTATGTGGTGGACGAGGCGTTGCAGCCGGTGGCCCCCGGCACCCAGGGCGAGCTGCTGATCGGCGGCCCCGGCGTGGCCCAGGGCTATCTCGGCCGGCCGGAGCTGACGGCGGAGAAGTTCATCGCCAACCCGTTCCGCTCCGGTACGCAGGATCCGCTGCTCTATCGCTCCGGCGATGCGGTCAGCGTCGATGCCGACGGCAACCTGCGCTTCCATGGCCGCATCGACGATCAGGTGAAGATCCGCGGTTTCCGGCTGGAGCTGGGCGAGATCGAGGCGAAGCTGACCGACCTGCCGGGCGTCGCCCAGGCAACGGTGGTCCTGCGCACCGACAACGGGCTTGACCGTCTGGTCGCCTTCCTGGTCGCGCAGCCGGGTGCCTCCCTCGACAAGACCGCGCTCCGCGACGCGCTGCGGGCGCAGCTGCCCGCCTACATGGTGCCCGCGCACTATGAGCAGGTGGCGGAACTGCCGCGCCTGACCTCCGGCAAGGCCGACCGCAAGACGCTCCAGGCGATGGCCCTGACCGCGGATGCGGGTGCAGGCGAGCAGGAGGAGCCGCGCAGCCCGACCGAGGCGACGCTGCTGGATGCCGCCCGCCGCGTCTTCCCCGGCCAGTCGATCCCGCTGGAGGCCGACTTCTTCCTCGACCTGGGCGGCCATTCGCTGCTGGCGGCGCGCTTCGTTTCGGCGGTGCGCGAGACCGCCGGGCTGTCCGGCCTGACCCTTCAGGACGTCTATGGCGCCCGCACGCTGCGGGCGATGGCCGAGCGGCTGGACGCCAAGGCGCCGGCGGGTCACGGCGCCAAGCCGGCCGACCTGTCCTTCGATCCGCCGCCGCTGGCCCGCCGGCTGCTGTGCGGACTGGCCCAGGCCGCGGCGCTGCCGATCATCCTGGCGCTGATGACGGTGCAGTGGCTTGGCGTGTTCGTCAGCTACATGCTGCTGTCCGGCGAGGATGCCGGAATCCTCGGCGAAATCACCACGATGTTCGGCGTCTACGTCGTCATCAACATCGCCACCGTCGTCATCGCCGTCGCGGCGAAATGGCTGATCATCGGCCGGACCAAGCCGGGCCGCTACCCGCTGTGGGGCGTCTATTATTACCGCTGGTGGCTGGCCCAGCGCTTCATCGCGCTGGTCCACCTGAAGTGGTTCCAGGGGTCGCCGGTGATGCGGCTGCTCCTGCGCGCACTCGGCGCCAGGGTCGGCGCCGACGCGATGATCGGCGAGTTCGAATCCGGCGCCATCGATCTGGTCAGCATCGGCCGCGGCGCCTCGACCGGCGGCAAGGTCAAGATGGCCAATGCCGAGGTGATCGGCAACGAGCTGGTGATCGGCACCATCGAGATCGGCGAGGACGCCTACATCGGCACCTCCTGCGTCATCGGCCACGACGCCGTGATCGGCAAGAGCACCGAACTGGCCGACCTGACCGCGCTGGCAGCCGGCACCCACACCGGCGATTATGAACAGTGGGACGGCTCGCCCGCCCGCAAGGTCGGCAATGTCGACCGCGCCGCCCTTCCCGAGGAACCGCGCGCCGGAGTCGTCAAGCGCGCCGCCCAGACGCTGATCTATCTGGTCGCCCTGGTCGGCCTGCCGCCGGTAGCTCTGATCCCGATCTTCCCGGCCTTCTACCTGTTCGACAAGCTCGACGCCTGGATGGGCGGGGTGTTCAAGGTCAACTACCTCTACTATGTCCCCGCCATCGCCTGGCCGACCGCCATGTTCCTGGTGGCCTTCACCGTGCTGCTGATCGCCGCCATGCGCTGGATCGTGCTGCCGAAGGTGGAGGCCGGCTCCTACTCGGTCCACAGCTGGTTCTATGTCCGCAAATGGGTCGTGGCGCTGGCGACCGAGGTGATGCTGGAAACCCTCAGCTCGCTCTACGCCACCGTCTACATGCGGGCCTGGTACCGCCTGATGGGCGCCAAGATCGGCCGTGACGCCGAGATCTCGACCAACCTCGCCGGCCGCTACGATCTGGTGGAGATCGGCGAGAAGTGCTTCATCGCCGACGAGGTGGTTCTGGGCGATGAGGACATCCGCCGCGGCTGGATGCATCTGCAGCCGGTGAAGACCGAGGCCCGTGTGTTCGTCGGCAACGATGCTGTGGTGCCGCCCGGTGCCTGCATCCCCACCGGCACGCTGATCGGCATCAAGTCCAAGCCGCCGGCGAACGCCGAGATGCAGGCCGGCGACACCTGGTTCGGCAGCCCGCCGATCAAGCTGCCGGTGCGCCAGAAATTCGACAACGTGTCGGCCAACTGGACCTTCGAGCCGTCGCGCGCCCGCCGTCTGGGACGCGCCGTGTTCGAGGCCTTCAGCCTGTCGATGCCGTCGATGCTGTTCATCACCTTCGGCACCTTCGCGGTGGAGTTCTTCGCCCCCGCCATCCTCGACCAGCGCTGGGGCGACTTCGCCTGGCAGTTCCTGGCGGTCAGCGTCGCCATTCCGGCGGCGATGGTGATGGTGGTGGCGCTGGTGAAATGGCTGCTGATGGGCCGCTATGCCCCCACCATGAAGCCGATGTGGTCCTGGTGGGCCATGCGGACCGAGGCGGTGGCCGTGCTGTACTGGGGTCTGGCCGGCAAGGTCCTGCTCGACCATTTGCGCGGCACGCCGATGCTGCCCTGGGTGCTGCGCATTTTCGGCACCAGGTTCGGCCAGGGCGTTTACATGGACACCACCGACATCACCGAGTTCGACTGCGTGTCGGTCGGCGACTATAGCGCAATCAACGCCCTGTCGGCCTTGCAGACCCACCTGTACGAGGACCGCGTGATGAAGGTCGGCCGGGTGTCGGTCGGGACCGGCGTCACCGTCGGGGCCGGCGCGACGGTGCTCTATGACACCCATGTCGGCGACTTCGCCCGCCTGGGCCCGCTGACCCTGGTGATGAAGGGCGAGGAAATCCCCGCCCACGGCGAGTGGGTGGGCGCTCCGGCCGAACCGGCACCGCAGGCCCATGCGGCGGTCGACAAGCGGGTGAAGGCGGCGGCGTAACAGCCGGCGTCAGTGACGGGAAGAAAAGGCTGGTATTACCATTGCGGTGTACCAGCCTTTTCTTTTTCCTGTCTTCGGCCCTTCATTCATCTGACGACAAACCGTCGCGCGCCGTTCTTCCCGCCGATGGTTGTTTACGTCCCGTAGCGGTGTATAAGGGGGGCCGAGCGCGGCCTGCCCCCTTCGCGCGCCCGGCCGGGCGCGTCCCGCGGAGGCGAATGGCGGCCGTTGGATCGTCATGAAGGAACGCCCCAATGCCCGACGACATCGCCTCAGCCCGCGGCCTGTTTCCGCTCGCCAAGGACGACACGACCTACCGCAAGCTGACCTCGGATCACGTCTCGGTCGTCGAGTTCGACGGCGAGCAGATCCTGAAGGTCGAGCCGGAAGGTCTGCGCCTGCTGGCCGAGGCTGCCTTCTCCGACATCAACCATCTGCTGCGGCCGGGCCATCTGGCCCAGCTCGCCAAGATCCTGGACGATCCGGAGGCGTCGGCCAACGACCGCTTCGTGGCGCTCGACCTGCTGAAGAACGCCAACATCGCCGCCGCCGGCACCCTGCCGATGTGCCAGGACACCGGCACCGCCATCATCATGGGCAAGAAGGGCCGCCGCGTCTGGACCAAGGGCGGCGACGAGACCGCTCTGTCGGAAGGCGCCCGCGACGCCTACCTGAAGCGCAACCTGCGCTACAGCCAGCTGGCGCCGATCTCCATGTATGAGGAGAAGAACACCCGCAACAACCTGCCGGCGCAGATCGACATCTATTCCGAGGGCGAGGACTATTACAAGTTCCTGTTCATGGCCAAGGGCGGCGGGTCGGCCAACAAGACCTTCCTGCATCAGGCCACCCCGTCGGTTCTGGCGCCCGACCGGCTGCTGAAGTTCCTGGAAGACAAGATCCGCTATCTCGGCACCTCGGCCTGCCCGCCCTACCATCTCGCCATCGTCATCGGCGGCCTGTCGGCGGAGCAGAACCTGAAGACGGTGAAGCTGGCCTCGGCCCGCTATCTCGACAATCTGCCGACCGAGGGCGGCGAGGACGCGCATGCCTTCCGCGATCTGGCGATGGAGGCCGAGGTCCACAAGCTGACCCAGAACATGGGCATTGGCGCCCAGTTCGGCGGCAAGTATTTCTGCCACGACGTCCGCGTCATCCGCCTGCCGCGCCACGGCGCCTCGATGCCGATCGGCATTGGCGTGTCCTGCTCGGCCGACCGTCAGGCGGTGGGCAAGATCACGCGCGACGGCATCTTCCTGGAGCAGCTGGAGACCGATCCGGCCCAGTATCTGCCGGAGATCGGCGACGAGCATCTGTCGGGCGACGTCGTCAAGATCGACCTGAACCAGCCGATGGAGCAGATCCGCGCCACGCTGAGCCAGTATCCGATCCGCACCCGCCTGTCGCTGACCGGCCCGCTGATCGTCGCCCGCGATCTGGCCCATGCCAAGCTGCGCGCCCGCCTGGACGCCGGCGAGCCGCTGCCCGACTATTTCAAGAACCACCCGATCTACTATGCCGGCCCGGCCAAGACGCCGGAAGGCTATGCCTCGGGCTCCTTCGGTCCGACGACGGCCGGCCGCATGGACAGCTTCGTCGACCAGTTCCAGGCGGCCGGCGGCTCCATGGTCATGCTGGCCAAGGGCAACCGCAGCGCGGAAGTGACGGCGGCTTGCAAGCAGCATGGCGGCTTCTATCTCGGCTCGATCGGCGGTGCCGCCGCCCGTCTGGCCCAGGACTGCATCAAGAAGGTAGAGTGCGTCGAGTATCCCGAACTCGGCATGGAAGCCATCTGGCGCATCGAGGTCGAGGACTTCCCGGCCTTCATCATCGTCGACGACAAGGGCAACGACTTCTTCAAGGAGTTGAAGCTCGCCTGATCAGGGCTGACGGGACGTGAGGGGAGCGGTGCCTTGCGAGGGGCGCCGCGCCCTTTTTCCTGCCCGCTTGCGGGATGGCACCGGGGGCGCCTATCTTCATCGCATTGGGATCTGGGCATCGGGATCGGGCCATCGGAATCGGGAAGGACTTTGCAATGGACGGTGTCTATGACCGGCGCGCGCCGAAGCGGGACATCACCTTGTCGCTGGACGAGGACATCCTGCAACGCGCCCAGTCCCTTCCCGGCGACCTGTCGGAACGGGTCGAAAGGATGCTGGCCGACGAGGTGGCGAAGGCGGATCGTGAACGTCGCCTGGATGACGTGATCGACGCATGGAACCGCTTCGATGAAAAACATGGATCTTTCGCGGACCAGCATGTCGACGACATCTTATGAGCCAGTTCGATGTCCACAGAAACATCGGGGCGGGCCGTCAGACGACTCCTTTTGTGGTTGTCATTCAATCTGGAAGGTTCGATAGAGCACTGAGCCGCGTCGTCGTTCCAATGATCGACAAGCGCGCGGAGCCTCCTATCGACCCCCAACTGAATCCGTCTTTTGAAATCGATGGACGCTCGGTGGTTCTTCATCCGCTACAGACCGTGACGGTCCGCACCGAACGGCTCGGCGAGAAAGTCTGCTCCCTCGCCGACGACAGCGACCGCATCATCGCCGCCATCGACCTTTTGATTTCCCGTGCCTGGGGATGAGTAGCCCGTGACACCCGCCCAAATCCAAGACCGCATCCTGTACCGCGACGGGCTGATGCTGATCCTCGACAAGCCCGCCGGGCTGCCGGTCCATGCCGGACCCGCTGGTGGGCCGAACCTGGAGCGGCATTTCGACGCGCTGCGCTTTGGCTTCCCCAAGCCGCCGTCACTGGCCCACCGGCTGGACCGCGACACGTCGGGCTGCCTGATCCTCGGCCGCCATGCCAAGGCGCTGCGCAAGATCGGCATCCTGTTCCAGAACGGCAAGGTCGATAAGACCTATTGGGCGGTGGTCGCCGGCACGCCGCCGCAGGAGTCCGGGCGGATCGAGCTGCCGCTCGCCAAGGTGTCCAACAAGACCGGCGGCTGGCGTATCGTCGGTTCGCCCGACGGCCAGGCGGCCGTGACCGACTATGTCGTGCGCGGGCAGGCCGATGGGCTGACCTGGCTGGAACTGACGCCGCACACCGGCCGGACCCACCAGATCCGCGTCCATTGTGCCTCCATCGGCTGCCCGCTGATCGGCGACCCGCAATATGGCGGGCCGGACGGCAAGCCGCTGCACCTGCACTCCCGCGCCATCTCGCTGCCGCTCTATCCCAAGCGCGATCCGGTGGGCGCCGTGGCCCCGGTTCCGCCTCACATGCGGGCGGCGCTGGAAGCCTGCGGCTTTACCGAAGCGTCATAGCGTCGCCGCCACGCTCTGGCCTTGCTGCGGTGCGGCAGGCTGCCCCATGATCGGTACCGGCATTGGGGCGATCACAGCCCGGGGGACGAGCGCATGATACCGATCGGCACGACGACAGCCCGTTGGATGACCCTGCGCTACGCCCTGGCGCTGACCTTGATCGCGCTGGGCACGCTGGCCGGCTTCGTCATGACGGAGCGGGTGATCGGCCAGCACGAACGCATGCTGGAGGTCGTCAACGTCTCCGGCCGCCAGCGCATGTTGTCGCAGCGGACGGCCCTGCTGGTGGAGCAGTTGAAGAGCGCCACCGATCCGGCGGTGCGCGCCGATCTTGCCCGGCGGCTGGAGGAAGCCACGGGCATGTTCGAGGCCACCCACCGGCGCCTGAGCGGCCGGGCCGGGCCAGAGGAAGGCCCGCCGTTGGGTCCGCCGCCGCGCGACCTGTTCTACAGCGGCGCCGACCCGCTCGACCCGGTGGTGACCGGGCATATCGTCGCCTTGCGCCGCGTCATCGCCGCCGCATCCGCTGGCCAGCCGCCGAACCCGGCCGAAGCCGACCGCATCACCGCCCAGGCGCTCGGCCCACTGCTGGACCGGCTGGAGGAGATGGTCGCGCTCTACCAGGAGGAGGGCGAGGCGGGCTTCCAGACCCTGCACCGCCTGGGATTGGCAGCGCTGCTGATCACTCTGCTGATCCTGGCGGTGGAGGCCCTGGCGATCTTCCGGCCGATGACCCGGCAGGTGCGCCGGCAGTTCACCGAAATCCTGCGCATGGCGGAAACCATCGAGCGGGCCAACGCCACGCTGGAACAGCAGGTGCGCGAACGGACGGCCGAACTGCACACCGCCAAAACCGCGGCGGAGCAGGCGCACCGGGCGAAGTCCCGTTTCCTCGCCCATGCCAGCCATGACCTGCAACAGCCCCTGCAAGCGATCGGCATGTTCACGGGCATGCTGGAACGCCAGCCGCAGAGCGCCAAGGCAGCGGCCCTGCTGACCGACCTGAAGGCGGCGCAACGGTCGATGCGCGACCTGTTGAATGCCATCCTCGACATCTCCAAGCTGGAATCGGGGGTGGTGTCGCCGAAGCCGGCCGACCTGCCGCTGTCCCCCCTGTTCGACCAGCTCGAAGCCGAGTTTGCCGGACAGGCGGAAGCGAAGGGGCTGCGGCTGCGGGCCATCCCGACCGATGCGGTCGTGCGCAGCGATCCGGCCCTACTGGAGCGGATCGTCCGCAACCTGATCGCCAACGCCATCCGCTATACCGAAAGCGGCGGCGTGCTGGTCGGCTGCCGCGCCCGTGGCGACACGCTGTGGATCGAGGTCTACGACACCGGCCGTGGCATCGCCGAACCCGACCGCCAGCGCATCTTCGAGGAGTTCGTCCAGCTCGACCGTCCCGACCGCGACCGCAGCGAGGGCATCGGTCTCGGCCTCGCCATCGTCGAGCGCCTGGCCCGGCTGTTGGGGCATCCGGTGACGGTGCGGTCGGTGGAAGGGCGCGGAACCGTGTTCGCCGTGGGCGTGCCGCTGGTAGGGCGAGATTGTCGCGCCATAGGGAACGATCTGATGTAAACGCGCTGGATTGTTCGAATTGCCGTCCGGTGCCAAATTCCCCTCCAGACAAGGGCACACACCCCAACGGTACGGAGGGTTCAATCATGATCACCATTCGCCATCGCGACGAGCGTGGGGTCGCCAACATGGGTTGGCTGAACAGCAACCACAGCTTCTCGTTCGGCCATTACTTCGATCCCGGCCATATGGGCTTCCGCGCCCTGCGGGTCATCAACGAGGATCGGGTGATCCCCGGCGCCGGCTTCCCCACCCATGGGCATGCCAACATGGAGATCGTCTCCTATGTGCTGAACGGCGCGCTGGAGCACAAGGACTCCATCGGCACCGGGTCGGTGATCCGTCCCGGCGAGGTCCAGGTGATGAGCGCTGGCCGCGGCATCCGCCACAGCGAGTACAATGCGTCGGACACCGAACCGGTGCATTTCCTCCAGATCTGGATCCTGCCGGAGGCCAACAATCTGGCGCCCGGCTACCAGCAGGCGGATTTCCCGGCCGAGCAGAAGCGCGGCACGCTGAAGCTGGTCGGGTCGCGTGACGGCCGCGACGGCAGCACCGTCATCCATCAGGATGTCGATCTGTACGCCACCCTGCTGGACGGCGAGGAAAGCGCCACGCTGCCGCTGCGCCCCGGCCGCCATGCCTGGGTCCAGGTCGCCCGCGGCTGGGTCCATCTGAACGGCACCCTGCTGAAGGCCGGCGACGGCGCAGCCCTGTCGGACGAGGAGGCGGTGACGCTGGACCGGGCTTATGAGGCCGAAGTGCTGGTCTTCGACCTCGCATAAGGTGTCAGGCTTGACATAAAAGCTTGATTTGAACCGGGAGCGGGGCGGACGGCACAGTGCCGCCGTCCCGTTCCCGCCGACACCCTGCCGGCGGGCCGAACCCTGGGGTTGGCGATGACCGAGCAGAAAACCTACAATGCCCTGTTTCTCTGCACCCACAATTCGGCGCGCAGCATCATGGCGGAATGCCTGATGCGGCGGTGGGGCGCCGGCCGCTTCCACGCGTGGTCGGCCGGCAGCCATCCGTCGGGCCAGATCAACCCGCACACGCTGGCGACGCTGAAGGCCTTCAACCTGCCGACCGACGGTCTGCGCTCCAAAAGCTGGGACGAGTTCTCCCGGCCGGATGCGCCGGCGCTGGATTTCGTCTTCACGGTCTGCGATCAGGCCGCAGGCGAGATGTGCCCGGTTTGGAACGGAACGCCGCTGACCGCCCATTGGGGGGTCGAGGATCCGTCGGCCGCCAGCGGGACGGAGGACCGCATCCGCATGGCCTTCCGCCGCACCTATGTCGAGCTGGAAAGCCGCATCAAGATCTTCGCCAGCCTGCGGGTGGAGCAGCTGGACCGGCTGACCCTGCAAAGTTCGCTGCATGCCATCGGCACCGTCCATGGCTCCGAAGCTGACGCGATGGCCGACGCCTGAGGTCGCGTCATAGAACCTGCTTGGGCAAGGACAGCAGCTCCTTCCTGATCCGGTTCAGGCTGGGACGGTTGTCCGGGCCGAAGGCGATGGGGCGGCACAGGTGCATGGCGGTCAGCCCGACCCGCGCGGTCAGCAGGCCGTTGATCACCCCCTGCCCCATCCGTGTGGAAATGGCGGCGGCGAGCGACCCGCCCAGCGCCTCCACCGCGACATGGTGGGCGCTTTCCGCCACCCCGGCGACGGCGATGTTGGCGAGCATCCGGCGCAAGAGGCGCAGCGAGCCGACATAGCCGGGCCGGGCGCCATAGAGGGCGGCGATCTCCCGCACCAGCTTCAGGTTGCGCCAGAGAACCACCGCGAAATCCAGCAGCGCCGCCGGGCTCAGCGCGGTGGCGACGGCGGTGTCGCGCGAGGCGCGCAGCACCCGCTGATAGGCGGCACGGTCGAGCGGGCTCAGCACCTCGCGATCGAGCAGCCGGACCACCTCATGCTCGTCATGGGCGTCGGTGACATGGTCGCGCACGCGGGCCAGCGCCGGGGCCAGTTCCCGCCGGTCGGCATAGAGCGCCACCAGCGATCCGGCGAAACGGTCGGCCCGGCCGCCGGGGGTGTCCAGTTCCATCCGGCCGGCCTCGGCCCGCAGTTCCTCGATGCGGCGCAGGCGGCGGAGCGACAGCAGCTCGGTCACCAGCATCGCCAGGGCCGCGATGCCGGCGGTGGCGGCCAGCAAGCCGACCAGCACGCCCAGCGCAAGGCTGGTGGCGAAGGCGCGGGCCAGCAGGTCGGCGGTGTCGAACCCCAGCGCCACCAGAACCAGCGCCGCCAGCGCCCCGAACAGCCAGCGCCCCAGCCTGCGCGTGGTGCGCACCGGAGTTGCGGGCGCTGGCAGCAGGTCGGCGGGATCGCCGGAGCCGGTCAGCAGGGCGGTCTCCTCCTCCGCCGGCACCGGCGCGGCGCGGTCGAGGTCCAGTTCCATCGGCGGAACCCAGCCCGGCGATGGCCTGCGGGGGACGGTCTCGCGCTCCGTCACGTCAGATAGTCCCCGAGAAGGAATTGCAGGGCCTGGTCGACGCGGATGTGCGGCAGGCCGCGCGGGTCGCGGCCGAGGTCGTCGGGCGGGCGGAAGGCCAGGAAGTTGTAGGGACGGTCGCGGCCGGGCGGGAAGGCCTCCGCATCCTCCGGGATCTCGCCGGGGAACAGCACGGTCGGACGGTCGCGCCCGACCGGCACGCCGCGGACGCAGCGCAACTGCCGGCCCTCATGCTCCGTCACCACGCTTTCGGTGCATTTCAGCGCGGCGATGGCCATGGTCTCGACCTGGGCGCCTTCGAAGCGGATGGCGTTGCGGGCGTCGCCGACCAGCCGGTCGAGCAATGCCCGCAGCTGGGCATGCTGGTGGGCGGCGATGTGGTCGGCCTTGGTCGCGGCGAACAGCACGCGGTCGATCTTGCTGCCGAACAGCCAGTCGAGCCAGCCCGACGAACCGTGGCGGAACGGCTCCAGGCTCAATTCCAGCGCCCGCTTCATGTCGGCCATCCCGGCGGGGCCGGCATTCAGCGCGCCCAGCACATCGATCAGCACGATCTGGCGGTCGAGCCGGGCGAAATGCTCGGCGAAGAAGCGGCGGACGACGTTGGTCTTGTAGGCCTCGTACCGCTCCTCCATCAGCGCCCACAGGCTGCCACGGCCTCGCTGGGACCCATGCAGGGGACAGAAGGTCAGCAGCGGCGCGTCCTTCATGTCGCCGGGTTCGACGAAGCGGCCGGGCTGGATCAGGCTGAGCAGCGTGTCGGCACGGCGGCAGGCATGGAGATAGTCGGTGTAGAGCGCCGCCCCACGCCGCGCTGCCTCCTCCTCCGCCGGAGCGGCCGGGTCGATGCTGGCGAGCCAGCCGCGCCAGGAGGCGGACAGCTCGTCGCGCGGCGGGCGGGCGGCGAGTTCGAGTGTCTGGGTGCTCCATTCCGCGAAGCTCTGGCGCAGCAGCGGCAGGTCGAGCAGCCATTCGCCGGGGTAATCGACGAGGTCGACATTGAGCGTCGCCATCGGCTGCACGGTGCGCTTCAGCGCCGAATCCGGACGGTAGCGCAGCGACACGCGCATCTGGCCGATGCCGCGCGTCGGCTCCGGCCAATGGGGATCGGGGCCGGTCAGGGCGGCGAGATGGCCTTCGAAATCGAAGCGCGGCACGTCGGGATCGGGCTGCGGGCGCAGCCGCGCCGCCTGGAAGCGGCCGGACGAGACGACATCCATGAAGGGCAGCCGCCCGCTCTTCAGCAGATTGTCGACGATGGCGGTGACGAAGACGGTCTTGCCCGCCCGCCGCAGCCCGGTGACGCCGACGCGCACCGTCGATTCCAGAAGAAGCCGGCTGCCGGCGTCGTAGAGGCTGTTCAGGTCGGGAATGCGCACGGGCGGTCGTTCACGTCTGGCCGATGACCGGCCCTATATGGGGTCGCCAGGGCGGGATGCGAGAGGGAGCGGGATGCGACGTTTGGAACAGCGTGAAACAGTTTTCGGGGGTGTGTTCACTGTTCCATCCGGGCGGCATCGGCGAGGACCTCAGAGAGTGGGCACCGGTGAGAAAGCTACCATGGATGCGGGGACGCGGGTAACGGCGGGATGAAAAACGGCAAGGGGATGCATGCAGGCGACCGCCCTCTCCCGGGGCGGGAGAGGGAACTCACCCCCCAATGTAATGCGGCATCAGCTTCGCCTGGTCGCCGATCCAGACCTCGCAACGGCTGTCCTGGTTGCGGAAGAAATAGGTCTTGCCAGGCTGGCGGCGATTTTGCGGATCCACCAGATTGGCGCCGCCGGAAAAGGCCACCCCATAGCGATAGTCCGGCGACGCCGCCCAATAGAGTCCGTCGATCTGTTGCAGGAAGGCGCCGCGCTGGCACAGGTGCGACAGGGTGCGGTCCCGCATGGCGAGGCCGTTCAGGCCGTTGGGCAGCTTGTAGACCGCCCGGCTCTCGGTGCGGCGCAGGCGCGGCTCGTGGCCGGGCGGCGGCGGTTCATAGGCGCGGAAGGTCGGACCCAGATGGCCCGGTTGGGTGCGGTCGGTGCGCAGCACCTCCTGCGCCCCGGCAGCGGCCGGAACCAACGATGCGGTCAGCAGCAGAGCGGCGAGGCGGCGGGTCATCGCACCGACGGGTTGTTGGCGACGAAGGCGAAATAGGGCAGCCGTCGCACCGCGTCCGCCACCATCAGATAGGCCGCCGCGAAGGCCAGCAGCGAGCTGAGGAAATAGCCATAGCCGTACCACGGAAAGCCCATCCGGCTGAACAGCAGGGTGAAGCCGGCATTGGCCGCCAGATAGACCAGCTGCACCGTCAGGTTCCGCCCCCGCAGGTCGAAATAGGCCAGGATCACCGTGCAGAACAGGAACAGCACCTGGAAGAAGGCGCCCAGCACGCCGAAGCGGAACATGCCGATCTGCTGATATTGCAGGCCGAGGGCGCCGATGATGCTTGGGGCCAGGAAGATGCAGACCGCACAGACCGCCCCTTGCAGGATGATCAGGTTGCGGCTGCTGTCGAGCAGGGCGGCGATGATGGCGCGGTGGTTGCGAGCGATCTGGTCGTAGGTCGCGTGCTTCTGGATGTCGCGGTAGAAGCCCTGGTAATGCTCGAAGAAGCGGGTCTCGATGTTCACCGTGAACAGGGTCAGCGCCGGCAGCGTCGTCAGATAGGCGATGAACATGGCGCCGTCATAGGCGCTGTAGATCGCCATGGCGCCGGAAACCAGCTCGCGTTCCGGCGCAAACCACATGATCCACTTGTCAGTCCAGACCGCCGCGTTGGCGAACAGCCCGATCAGCGCCAGATCGGCGTATTTGCGGAAATAGCCGAGGAAGTCGAACATCCGGCCGACCGGGTAGGGGTATTCAGCCAGCACCCGCGCGATCAGCCCGAACTGGATCACCGCCAGCCCGGCGGAGAACCCCCAGACCATCCCGGCCGCGCCGAAGCGGTCACCCAGCAGGATCGCGCCGGCCAGCCCCGCCGCCATGCCGACGCCGAAGGCGACGGTGACCGCCAGATAGTCCTTCAGCGCCGACAGGAAGATCGACACCACCCAGATGCCGCAAACCAGGAAGAAGTTCACCAGCCCGCCCAGCATCAGCGGCAACGGCAGGCCGCTGAACAGCGGGTAGAAAGGTCCGGCGGTCAGCCCGGCTATGGCATAGGCCAACCCCAGCGTCGCCAGCAGCATGCCGGGTGCGGCCTCGACCTCCTTGGCATAGATGGCATCGGCGAGATAGCGGGTGGCGACCAGCACCAGCGGCCCGGTGAAGACCACCGAGAAGCAGAAATTGTAGATCACCACGACGCGGAACAGCGTCAGCTCCTCCACCCCGACCAGATCGCGGCCGAACAGCGTGATGCCGGCCAGCGCCAGGATGGTGAACATCCAGGGACCGGAGGTAATGAAGGCGGAATGGGCATAGCCCTGCAACACGCCGAGCAGGTCGTCGCGCCGGGCAAGCCGGCGGAGGGCGAAGCCGATGCCGGCCATCTCAGGCGGCTCCCTTCAGGCCGATGGCGTCATGCTCCGGAAGAAGCCGGGTCGGCATGGCGATGTGCTCGTCGTAGATGGCACGGTAGACGCGGTCGATGGCGACCTTGTCGTAGGACTGGGCGACGCGCCGGGCGATGGCCTGGGCGCAGCGGTCGCGCCACGCGCGGTCGAGCAGCAGGGCGCGCAGTTCCCGCGCGGTGTCGAGCGGGCTGGCCAGCGACGTCACCGCCCCGCCCGGCCCCAGCGACGGCACCTCGTCCGGGCGGCCCATCAGCAGCTCGGAACAGGAGCCGACGTCGGTCGCCACCGTCGGCACGCCCGATGCCCCGGCCTCCAGGATCACCAGCGGCTGCGCCTCGCTGACGCTGGTCAGCGCGATGGCGTCGATTTTGCCCAGCCAGTCGGTCAGCCGGACCCGCCCGGCGAAGATCACCGTCTGCTCCAGCCCCAGATGCTTCACGATGCTGCGGCATTCCTCGACATAGCCGGGATCCTCCTCCAGCGGTCCCAGGATCATCGCCTTCAGGTCGGGGATGTCCTCGCGCAGGATGGCGGCCGCCCGGATATAGGTCTTCACGTCCTTGATCGGCACGACGCGGCCGATCAGGGCGATGGTCGGCGGGCGTGGTGCCGGGTCGCGCTGCACCTGGGAATAGCCGGCATAATCGATGCCGTTGGGCACGATCGTCAGCTTGGCCGGGTCGGCGCCCTGGCGGCGCTGGAACTCCTGGTTTCCGCCGTACAGGGTGATGATGCGGTCGCAGGCGTCGTAGCAGGCCTTGGAATAGCTGGCGAAGGTGTCCAGCCACAGATCGCGCAGGTCGCGCTTCTTCCTGTCGAGCGCCAGCGAGGTGTCGGCCCCCTCGAACAGCCATTCGGCCATCAGGATCTCGATGCGCCGTTCGTTGGTGTAGATGCCGTGTTCGGTCAGCAGCGCCGGCCGGCCGGTTTCCAGCCGCGCCCGCGCGGCGAACAGCCCGGCATAGCCGGTGGAGACGGCATGATAGACCCCAGCCTGCGGCATAGGCACCAGCAGCGTGGCGAACAGCCCGCTCATCAGCGCCCGGCTGCCCCAGAAATATTCGAGGAAGGAGGCGTCCGGCAGGGCGGCCCTGCACATGCGCACCACCATCTGGAAGGCGTCCTCGGAATTCAACAGCGCCCGCTTGCCGATCCGGCCGCGCCGGGGGGCCAGCAGCCGCAGCACCTCCGCCACCTCGGCCAGCCCTCCCCCCTGTTGCAGGCGGGCCAGCGGCTTTTCCAGCTCCTTCAGCAGCCGGCCGGTGCCGGGCTGCCAGCGCCAGCCGGCGGGCGGATCCTGGAGATAGACATGGGTCAGGCCGGTGACGTTGGGCGGCAGCTCATAGGCAAGCTTCCGGGCGCTGCGGTCGGCGACCAGGGCCACGATGTGGAAGGTCAGGTCGGAATGGGACCGGATCAGGTCATGGGTCCAGGTCGACACGCCGCCCGCGACATAGGGATAGGACCCCTCCATCAGCAGGCAGACATCCGCCCTGGGGGCGTGGGGCGCTTCCGGCAGGGATGGGGCGCGGTTCATGCGGCCAGCTCCCGTCCGGCGCTGCCCGCGGCGGCCGGCGCATCGTCGCGCCACACATCGTCGCGCCACAGGGCGAAGACGTCGCGCAGCGTGTCGGGCAGTTCCGCCCCGTCACCCAGCAGGTCGGGCCGCCGGGCCGGCAGCGCCCGCAGATCGGCGAAGCGGCCGAGCCGGAACAGGCTCTCGGCATACCAGAACAGGATGCGGCGGTCCGGCGTGCGGTCGATCATCGGCTCCAGCCTTTCGGCCGCCTCCGCCGCCAGTCCGCAGCGCAGGAGCAGCCGGCCCAGGTCGTGGCGGATGCCGTCGTCGCCGGGTGCCAGATCCAGACTGTGCCGGTAGCCGTCCAGCGCCTTGTCGCGGATTTCCGCCTCGCGGTTGGAATCGAGCAGGCCGCAGAAGGCATAGTCGTCGAGATGGCGGGCGAGCCCTGCGAGGCTGGCGGCATCGTCGGGATGGCTGCGGGCGGCGTGGTCGAGCGCCAGCCAGCGCTCGTTGAACTCATGCTCCACCCGCGCGGTGGCGGTGGCGGCCTGGACGCGGACGGACGGGTCGGCGTCGGCGAGCCCGGCCTTCAGGGCGGGGGTGAAGGCGGGACGGAAATGGCGGGCGACCAGGGCGATCACCGCCTGCTTCTGCTGCGGCGAGCCGACCGACATCACGTCGGTGAAGGAGTCGCCGGCCACCAGATGGGCGTTCTCGCGTCCGGTCACGATCAGCTCGTACAGCTCCTGCGCCGGGCCGGTCTCGCTGTCGGGGAAGAGCGAGAGGTACCAGTCCTGGAAGCCGGTGGCATAGCGGCTGAACAGCGCCAGCAGCGCCGCTGTCATCAGCGTGCAGGCGGCACCCAGCGGCCCCAGCGGAACGATAGTGACCAGCAGCAGACCGGCCAGCCGCAGGTCGCGCCCGCGCCGCGCCCGGCTGCGCACCCACAGGCCGACCAGGGCGCAGAGCAGCAGATGCAGCGCCGCGGCGAGCGGTACGGCGAAGGGAACTCCGGTCAGGCCGGGCGCCAGCGCCGCGGCATCGAGCAGCCCGGCGGCCAGCGCCACCGCCGCCAGCTCGGCCGCGCCGGCGGCCGGACGCTCGCCCGCCAGCAGGATGGCGGGATCGGAAAGGTCCGGATCGGACAGGTCGGGGGTTGACTTGCTCATCCCGCCCCCACCGTTTGCCCGGCCGCGGGGGCCGGCGGATCGATGCGGCGGGTGACGAAGCCTATGGGGATGGTGGAGAGGCCGGCGGGCAGAGCCTCGCGCACCGCGCGCTCCAGCTTCGCCTCCACCTGCTTGGCGCCCTCCAGCGGCGTGCCGGCCAGGACCACGCCGAAGGACGTGCCCTGATGGCCGAAATCGCAGGCGAGGTCGGTGTCGCGCAGGCTGCCGCGCACCGCCTCGCCGATGGCGGCGGCGAGGTCGGCGCGCTGGGCCACCGACAGGCGCGACAGGCCGGAGGGGCGGATGGTGATGGCGGTGGTCTCGAAGCCCATGCGGCGGCCGAGCAGGGCGAGGAACTCCGCCTGCCGGCCAATGTAGCTGGAGGAATAAAGCGCCTCGTCGGTGAAGACCCGCTGTTCGCTGGCGGTGCGGTACCGGCGCGCCTTCGCCATCGCGGTGCCGATCCATTCGCACAGGATGCGGAAATTCTCGACCGTGTTGACGCTGAGGTCGGTGAAGCCCAGGCTTTCGATCTTGACCATGCCCAGCACCTCGCCGGTGTCGGCGCTGATCAGCGGGCCGGCCAGCACGCCTTCGCCGGCCAGGATGCGCTCGTCGTCGGCCCGGTTGACGCAAAGCTGGCGTTGGCGGGCGATCACGGTCTGGAACAGTGGCGTGCCGCTGTCGAACCAGCGGGCGTAGCTGTCGGTGTCGTCGTCCCAGCCCTCGTTCGTCACCGATTCCAGAACGTCGTTGTTCAGCAGGAACAGCGAGAATTTCTCCGGCTTCATGACAGTGCGGACAAGGTCGGCAATGCCCAGCATCACCTCGCCCTCGTCCAGATGGTCGATGGACTTGGCGGCCTGATAGAGGGTGAAGACGGTGCGCAGCTGGCCGGCGACGCGGGTCTCCAGGCTTTCCTTCACCGATTTCAGCGCGCGGTAGGAGCGGGTGATGGCCTCCGCCTCCTGCCGGGCGGCCTTAAGGCCGGCGCGCAGCTCCTCGCGCTCGCGCAGCTGGCGCATCCGCAGCTCGCCGAACAGCACGGCGGCGACCAGCCAGAGGATCGGCTCGCGCGTCAGGGTGAAGAGATGGTCGTAGAGGTCCTGGCCGATCCCGGCATCGGGCATGTTGCCGAGCCGCAGCGCCGCCGACGCCACCAGCGCCGCCAGCACGCCCTCGTTGGTGCCGTACTGGATCGCCAGCAGCAGGACCGGGATCCAGAAGGGATGCGGCTGCACCCCCTCGAAGCGCAGCCCGGCGCCGAGCCAGCCGTCCAGCCCCAGCGCCACGCCGAAGAACAGCAGCAGTTCCAGCAGGGCGACCGGCCGCAGGCCGAGCCAGCGGCGGGGCGATGCCGGAGAAGGAGCGGACGTGCTGGACTCGGCCATGCTGGGCTGGGGCGCGCTCATTCGCGGTGCGAATCGTTGGAATAGTCGCTTTCGGGCGCGGGCTTGGCCGGAGCGCCCCCGGAGGCCCCGGCCGGGATGGGAGAGGCGGCCACCACCGGCCGCAGGCTGTCGATCATGCGGGTCGCCACGCGCTGGGCGACGTTGTTGACGCTGTCGCGGCTGAAATAGCCGCGGCCGGCCTCCGACTGGCTGGAGGTCCAGAGGACGGTGCCGTCCGACACCCGCACCAGCCGGGCGTTGAGGCCGACCACCGGCTCCTCGCGCAGGCCATGCTGGTAGCCGTATTCCGACACGCTGCCGGCCAGCACCGCATCGACGCCCAGGGTCCGGCCGGCTGCCTGGGCATCCAGCGGGGCGGCGTCGGGCTGCCCGTCGGTGGAAGCGGAAGCAGCGGCGTCGGCAGCCGGCTTGCCGGCGGACAGACGGCTGCGGACCCGGCCGACCTCCACCGTCCGGAGGCCCTCGACGCCATAGAGTTCGGTGGAGACGATGTCGGCGGCGATCTGGCCGGCATTGGGGTGGTTGGTCAGATTCTCGAAGGGCAGGACGGCGACGGTCGAGCCGGCCGGCAGCGCCCCGCCCGGCTGGGCGAAGTCGCGGCTGTTGATCCGGCCGAAGCTGCACCCTGCCAGCACCACCACGGCCGCCAGCAGCGCCGCGCAGGCCCGCATGTCCTTGCCCATCTTTCCGGTCCCCGTCAGCCGCATCGCCGCCCCCATTCTCCGTCCACCTTTTTTAACCATAAAGAGTTGACACACCGTCAATAGCGCCAGACCAGGGTGACGCCGGCGCTGTTCACCGCGCTGGCCGTGCCGCGCGCGGTGGAGCGGGCATGGCTGGCGCGGAATCCCAGTTCCAGATTGTCCGCCGGCTCCCATCCCAGCGAGATGGCCCCCTGGGGTCCGCTGCGGCCCCGCCGGTCGTAGGCGTAGCCGAGCTGCGCCGCATAGCGGACATAGTCGGTCAGGTAATCCTCGACGTTCAGCTGCAGCGCATGGACCTCGCGCGTCGCCGCCGGCAGCGGGATGTAGGGCTGCCCCCCTGTCGTGCTTCCATTCGCGTCCTGCCGCTCTTCCCGGTGCGCCACATATTCGGCGTCCAGCACATAGGCGACGCTGGCCAGCGGCCCCACCGTGTTCAACGTGTAGCGCAGCGATCCCTCCAGCGTGGCGCTGCGCGCCAGATCGGCCTCGCCGGACAGCCCATAGCGGTTGTAGCCGCCTCCGAGCGACAGCGACCAGTGGTCGGACAGCCGGTTCTCGTGCTGGACGAACAGGCGGTCGCGCCGGCCGCCATCGACGATCCCCTCCAGGAAGGCGAAGCTCGGCTCGCTCCAGGCGAAGCCGGCACGCGTTTCGGACTCGTCGCCGCGCCAGAGATGGCTGTAGCCGGCGCCGAGCGTCTGCGGGGCGGCGTAGAGCGCCAGGGTGGAGCGCTCCAGCTCCGGCCAGTCATGGACCAGCGCCGCCTCCAGCCGGGAGCGGGCGCCATGGAACGGCTCCAGCCGGCCGTCGCCGCGGCGGGCGGAGTCGACATCGACCTCGCGGCGCTCCAATGCCCAGGTGAGGCTGGTGGAGCGGCCAAGCTCCTGAACGCCGCTGAAGCGGGCGATGCGCTGCATGTCGGCGTTGCGCACCTTCTGCCAGTCGAGGTCGAGGCGGCTGCGGTCGGCCGTCTCGTGCAGGAGCAGCGCCTTGCCCCGGACCAGCGACGGCTCGCCGGGCGTCAGTTCCAGCGCCGTGTCATAGGCCATGATCGCGTCGCGCCAGCGGCCGAGCCGCTCCTCCGCCTGGGCCAGCAGGGCGGTGGACTGGGCGTCCTTCGGGTCCTGCGCCAGCAGGTCGCGCAGCAGGGTCCGCGCCGGACGGACATCGCCGCCCTCCATCAGCGCCAGGGCGCGGAAATAGTCGAGGCGCCGCTGGGCGGCACGGTCGGCGGCCAGATTGGCAGCCTGGGCCTCGCGGCTGGGAGCGGCGGCGGAACGAGTCAGAGCGACGCTGAGGCCGGCTGGGTCGGTCGAGACCGCCGCCTCGACACCGGGGCCGAGCACCAGCACGACGCTGTCGTAGCCGTAGAGGATGTTGTCGACCCAGGACTCCAGCCGCTCCGGCACACGGTCGAGCGCGACATCTCCAAGCGGGCGGCTGAAGCGGAGCACCAGCTCGCGGCCGTCGCGCTGGGCTTCGCTGGCGACGGTGCCGGGCCAATGCAGGGCGAAGCGGGCGGAACCGTTCTCACGCACGGCCTCGACCCTCGCCGGTTGGGCGTGTGCGGGGGCGGGGGCAGCGAGAAGGATGAGGGTAAGGAGGACGGCAAACCACATCACCCCCTCTCCCGCCCCGGGAGAGGGAAGGGGCCCATGCGGAGCATGGGAAGGGTGAGGGCTGATGCGAGGAGCCATACGGTTCAGGATTCTTGGAATGCCCCTCACCCTCCCCGCGCCTTCGGCGCGGGTCCCCTCCCTCTCCCGGGGCGGGAGAGGGCGTTTTTCGGGAACGGCCCGAAGCCGATCACGGAAGGGCCAGGACACGGCGGGCCTCCGGCAGTCGTCCGTTTTCGATCAGCATCGATGCGTAGTCGGACTTCAACTGGCGGTCGGCCGGACGGCGCTTGCGCAAGCCCTCGAACAGCGCCACGGCGTCGTCCACCTTGCCCAGCCGGTTCAGCAGGTTCGCCTCCGTCTGGGTCGCCGCGTCGCCGCGCGTGGCGCGGGCGCGGAGCTGCGACAGGGCGGTGCGGTAGAAGGGGATCGCCACGGTCGGGCGCTTCAGCGCGGTCAGCGCCTCGCCCAGGAAATAATGCGCCTCGTAATCGTCGGGGCCGGCGGCGACGTAGCGGCGCAGCAGGCGCTCGGCGTCGGCGAGGCGGTTCTCGTCATAGGCCAGCATGCCCAGTTGGCGCAGTGCGTCGGCATCCTCCGGCTTGCGCGCCAGCAGCGCGGTCCAGGCCTGCGAGGCGGCGGCGCGCTGGCCGGTCTGCTCGGCGAGGCGGGCATAGCGGCGCAGCCGGTCCGGGGAGGCCTCGTCGGCCAAGGCGGCGCGCACGGCCGCCGCCAGCTCCTTGCCCTTGCCGGCCGCCGCCAGCGCCTCGATGTAGGGGGTTCTCAGGACCGGCTGTGCCGGGGCGGCAGCCTGCGCGCTGCCCTGCCCGCCAAGCCCCTGTCCACCGAGCCCGGCGATGACGCGCCGGCCGCCGCCATACTCGGCGAGGCGGTCGTACCACGCGGCCTGCTCGGCCGGGGGGCCGGCGGCCTTGGCCCGCGCCTCGATCCAGTCCAGCCCGGTTGCAGGCGGGCGCGGCCCCCAGAGATAGGCCAGCTGCCTGAAATCCTCGCTCTGCGGCCCTTGCCCGGCGGCCAGCCGTTGCAGCACCTGCTCGGCCCCCGCCTTGTCGCCGAGCGCCAGCAGCGCCGAAACCGGCTCCCGCCGCCGGTCGGCCGGCAGACGGTCATCGGTCGCGCGGGCCAGCAGATAGCGGCGCAGGTCGGCCTTGCGCCCCAGCTTGGTCAGCGTGTCGCGGTAGAGCGAATCCTCCGCCTCGGCCAGCGGCGCGGCGGCGGCGCGGCCTTGCAGCAGGGCGGCGAGGTCGGGCAGCGCGTTCGCCTTGGCGGCGGCGGCGGCATAGACGCTCAGCCAGTCCTCGCCGGATCGCGCTCCCCCCTGGCGCTCCGCCCAGGCCCGCAGCAGCGGCAGCGCCGCGCGATAGGCCTTGTGGTCGAGCAGCATGGTGACGATGGCCTGCTGGTCCGCGTCGGACAGGGTGCCGCGCGCCAGCTTGGCAGTCAGGTGGCGGGCCAGCTCCTCCGACCGGCCGGCGCCGTCGAGCGCGGCGATGTAGACGGCCTCCACCTCCGCACCGCCGCCGTCAAGCAGCGGAGCCAGCAGCGGCAGCGCGTCGGCCGGCTTGCCGGTGGCGGTCAGTGCGCCGGCCAGCGCCAGACGGCTGCGCGGCGAGGGGTCGAGCGCGAAGGCGCGCTGGGCGGCGGCCAGCGCCAGGGCGGCGGCGGGGCGATTGGCACGCGGATCTGTGGCGGGATTTGCGGAAGCGCGTTCGGCGGCGCTGCCGGCGATGTCCTGCAACAGGGCGAGCGGCAGCTTGGGTTGGCCGGCCAGCCAGTCGGCGACCGCGGCCGGATCGCCGGCCTTGGCGGCCAGCCGCGCCCAGCCCTGGGCGGCGGCTGGAGACTGCGTGGCCTGCCGCCTTGCGGTGAACCAGGCAAGACCGGCCGGCGCGCGGTCGAAGTCGATGAACAGGGCGGCCAGCTCCTCCAGCGCTTCCTCCGGCACGGTGCCCGACAGCGGCAGCCGGTCGAAGGCGGCGACCGCGGCGGCACGGCGGCCGGTGCGGTCGAGGATGCGGATGGCGCCCAGCCGGTCGTTCGGCGTCAAGCCATCGCCGGCAAGCGCACGCTCCGCCCACTGCGCGGCGGCGGCAGGGTCGCCGCGGCCGAGCGCGATGTTGGCCGCCAGGATCGGGTAATCGTCGAGGAAGTCTTCCCCCAGTTCGCGGTAGAGGCGGTCGGGGAAGGCCCGGTCGCCGTCGCGGAGCGCGGTTTCCGCCAGCCCGGCCAGGACCCAGTCGGGCACCAGATGCAGGTCGCGTCCCCTGGTCGCCTCCAGCGCCGCGCGCGGCATGCCGGCATTCGCCTCCAGCGCCAGCAGCCGGCCGAACTGGGCATCCTCCACCGGACCGGAGAGCGCCGACAGGCGGGCCCGCGCCGGCTCCCGCCGGTCGGTGGCGATCAGCAGGTCGATGTAGGTCAGCTCCAGCGCCAGCACGGGAGCGCGGCCCGCCACCTGTGGCCCAGTCACCTGAGGTTCGATCAGACGCAGCCCGAGATCGGGGCGCGATGCTGCGGCAAGCTGGCTGGCGAGACCGATCATGTCGGCGACGGTCGGCCGCTCGCCCAGCCAGCGCCGGGCACGCTCATAGGCCTCGTCCTCGCGGTCGAGGTCGATCAGCAGGCTCATCAGCAACTCGCGGCTGTCGGGCTGGATGTTGCCCGTGGCGCGGTCGTCGGCGCGCAGCAGCCAGTCCACCGCGCCGGCATGGTCGCCGCGCGCGGCCAGCAGCGCCGCCAGCTCCTGCTGGGCCTCGACATCCTCCGGCCGCAGGGTGCAGTAGCGCACCAGCGCCTCGACCTTCAGCGCCATCCGGTTGCGGAAGCCGGCGGCATAGGCCAGCTCGCGGAACAGGTCGGCGCTGTTGCGCATCTCCGCCAGTGCCTTCAGGTTCTCCAGCCGGTCGCCCGGCCGCTGTGCGTCCTGATAGAGACGGTCGAGCAGTTCGCGGGCCTCGACGGAGGACGGCTCGGCGGCAAGGAACCCCTCGGTCAGCTCGATGGCGCGCTCGACGTCGCCCTGAGCCAGCGTCAGGCGGGTCAGCGGCATCACCGTGGCGCCGCTGCGGTCGCCGGCGGCATAGCGCTGCTCGTAGGCATCGCGGGCGCTGTCGTAATCGCGGTCGCGGAATTTCTGCAGGGCAAGCTCGGCGCCGTGCGGGATCAGCAGCAGGCTGGCGCCGACACCGGCCAGCAGGATCAGCAGGACGACGAGGAGGTTCGCGCGCATGGCCGCCCTACCCCGCCGCGCCGTCGGCCGGGCGGAAGCGCAGCAGCAGCGGCGCGATGGCGGACACCGGCACGGTCAGCGCCAGCCGGCCGTCGGCATCCGCGCTGGCGCTGCCCGACCACAGCAGGGTGCCGTTGCGTTCCGCCGTGACGGTCCAGCGGCCGGGCCGCGGCACCTGCCAGACCATGCCGCCCGCACCGTACCCAGTGGCGGCAACGTGGAAGCCGCGATCGTCCGCCGCGAAGGCCGAGAAGGCCCAGCGCCCCTGCACCAGATAGGGCATGGCGGCCGGCGGGTCGCGGTCGGCGCGGTCGGTCTCGGTCAACGCCACCACCGGCTCCGCCACCGCCGGATCGAGCGCCACATAGAGGCTGCCCTGGCTGTGGCGCTGGCCCAGCACGCCGCTGGAACGGGTGAAATCGACCGCGTCGGCGCTGGCATGGTCGAAGCGCAGCGTGTTCAGCGCCCCGCGGTCGCGCACGCGCCAGCGCCGCCCGCTTCCCTGGCCGTCCAGCGGCTCGAAACGGGTGGTGTAATAGCCCCCGGCGATCCGGGCGTAGGTGGAGGCGGCGACCGGCGCCAGCTCCTGCGCCTGCGCGGCGGTCAGCACCGAGACGAGCGCGTTGAGGCTGGCCGGCTTCTGGCCGGTGTACATGTGGTAATAGACGTTGAAGGGCTTCAGCCGCAGCGGGCTGCCGGCATGCCGCATGGTGTTGACCAGATTGCGGTAGCCGTAGAAGCGGTTGGTCCACAATTCGGTGTAGGTGTTCTCGTTGCTGCCGGCGGCGTAGATCTGGCGTTCCGCCCCCACCGGCAGGCCGATGGGCGGCAGGCCGGTGATGGACGGGAAATCGGCGTCGAACCGCGCGTCGCCGCCGTTGATGTTGACCCCGCCGGCCTTGCGCACCGCCGCCAGCGCCGCCTCGAAGGGGGAGGTGTCGCCCGACCACTGCACCAGCACCGCCCGCTTGCCGGCGGGAGCCAGCCGGGTGAAATAGTCGAGAGCGCCGCCGATCTCCTGGTCGAGGTCGAAAGGCTGCTGCAGATAGGCGCGCGGCACGGCATAGCGGCCGATGTCCGACACTTCGCCCGCCTCCTCCGCCGCATGGTCGTCCCCTTTCCCGGGCTTGCGGCTGCCGTCGCGGTCGAGGAAGGGCGCCTCGGCCTGCCGGCTGTAGTCCTTGAAGAAGGCCCATTGGAAGGGGTGGGTCCAGGTGTGGCTGGACGGCTCGACCTGCGGCAGGGCGAACAGCGCCTTGGCCGCCGCCAGCGACTCCGGCGTGCCCTTCCAGGTCGGGTCGAGGTCGCCGACGATGGGGGCGACGCTGACCGGCAGGTCGGGAAAGGGCTCGATGGCGGCGGTGCGCACCATATCGGCGGACAGCACGCGGCGGGCGGCATAGGGTGCCACCTCCGTCACGTTGCGCCAGCCGTCGCCATCGATGTGGCTGAAATAGAGCCGCCGCCCGGACAGGGTGGTCACGTCGGGTTTCGGCAGATCGTCGGTGGCGAAGCTGTCGCGGAAGAAGGCGAAGGGATCGACGATCCATTGGCGCCGGTTGTACTCGGCGTCGAAATAGCGGGCGTATCCTTCGGTCACCAGACCGCCGGCCGGACCGGTGACCACCAGATGGCTGTCGCTGGCCGGATCGTCGCCGCGCCGCATCGCCAGATGGGTGGCGAAGCGCTCGTCGGTCTTACGGAACAGGGGATAGCCGGGCAGCACCCCCGACAGCGGCCGTTCGAAGCCGATCGTCGCGTCGGCCAGCGCCGGCTTCGATTTGTAGGTCAGGTCGGAATAGCCGTCGTCGTCGCGCAGCCCGAAGCGGGCGAAGAAACGGTTGGAGACGGCCAGCGGCACCGGCTTGCCGCCGTGCTCCAGCCGCACCCCCGGCTGCCCCAGCACGGCGAAGCGGACGCCGCGGTCCATCGCGCGGGCCGCCCAGCCGACATAGGCGCCGACATCGGGGAAGGGCTCGCCCGCGAACCAGGTCACGACGCCGCGCAGGTCGGGATAGCGCGACAGGTCGGGCAGACCGTCGGCGACGTTCCAGTAGACCACCGACAATCCCAGATGGTTCAGCGGTAGTTCCGCCATCGTGTGGATGCGGCTGAGGCGGATCGTGCTTTCCTCGCGCAGGTCGACCAGCGCCAGGATGGTGCGCGGCACCGTCCGCTGCGTCGTCGCGGCGACGGATGGGCCAGCGGCAAGCGCGGGAAGCGCCGCACCGGGCAGGAGCATGGCGAGTGCCAAGGCTGCCGCCCGGATGCCCGCTTGGAACCGGCCCCTCACCGCGGCGGCTCCGGGATCAGGCGGTCGAGTTCGACCGTCGCGACATAGGGGGAAAAGCCGTTGGCCCGTTGCAGGTCGTAGATCGCCCGCACCCCTGCCACGTCAGACGGGGTCCAGTAGTCCAGCGTGTGGAGGCCGAGCCGCGGATTCAGCGCGCCGGCCGCCTTCAGCGCGTCGACCTGGAACCGGTAATCCTCGGCGCTCTGGCGGTGCGGGCGCTTGGCGGCGAAATCCCAGCCGGCATAGACGCTCTCGCCCAGCGCATGGCTCAGCAGTGGGGCGGTCTGCGGCAGGATCTCATAGCCGCGGTTCTGCATCAGGCCGATGTCCGGCCAGTTGCGGCGGATGGCCCGCACCAGCGCCGCCGCCGCGTCGGTCATGCCGCGCCAGCGCTTCGGGTCGGTGCGTTCCAGATGCGGCGGATTGTCGAGCGTGTCGAGGAAGACCCCGTGGAAGCCCTCGCGCAGGATGGCGGGGACCAGTTCCTCCACCACCAGCCTGACCCAGCGGCGGTCGCGCACGTCGACATAGAAGCTGCCGGGCCAGTTGGGGTTTTCCTGATCCAGGATGCCCCACCCCTTCACCCGGCCGAACCACGGGCGGTGCGTCTCGACCTCGCCCACGCTGAGATAGCCGAGCAGGGTCTTGCCCCGGTCGGCCAGCGGTTGCAGCGGCGGGTGGGTCCTGCTGTCCAGCACCAGCAGCCGGTAGGGCTGGAAGGCGGCCAGCGGTGCGGCATCGGCGTAATAGACCGCCCAGGAAACGGCAGGGGCCGGAGCGGCGGGGACCCGGGCGGAAGCTTGGCCGGACTCTGCGGCCCACAGGCTTCTGTTGGGCAGCGCCAGCAGCGCCGCACCCGACAAAAGCCCGCCGGCGACCGCCCGCCGCCCGATCAAACAACCGGTCACGCCACCCTGCCCCGATCAGTCAGCCGAGTTTTTCACCCGGACCCGTCAGCCCAGCCACGCCAGCGTCTGGCGCAGCCCATCTTCCAGCGGCGTGTCGCAGCTCATTCCGAAAGCGGCGACCAGACGCGTGGGATCGCCGATGGATGTCCGGATGTCGCCCGGCCGCGCCGGACCGTAGCGCCGGTCGAGCGGCCGGCCCGACAGGTCGGCCAGCACCTCCGCCAGCCGGTTGACCGACGTCGGACGGCCGGTGCAGACATTGTAGACCGGTGCGCCCGACTGCGGATGTCCCATCGCCGCAGTCAGGTATCGCACCAGATCCTTTACAAAGATGAAATCCCGCACCTGCTCGCCGTCCCCATTGACGGTGATCGGCTCCCCCTTGGCAATGCGGCCGGCGAAGATGGAGATGACGCCGGAATAGGGGGATTTCGGATCCTGGCGCGGGCCATAGACGTTGAAGAAGCGGAAGCCGGCGGTCGGCACGCCGTGCACCCCGTCCGCCACCCGCGCATGAAGCTCGCAGCCCAGCTTGTCGGCGCCATAGGCGGACAGCGGACGGGTCGCCGCATCCTCGGTCAGCGGCATGTCGGGGTTGTCGCCGTAGACGGCGGCGGAGGAGGCGTAGATCACCGGAACCGGGCCGGCCGGATTGGCGCGGCGGGCGGCGTCGAACACGGCGATGGTGCCGGACAGGTTGGCGTGGTGGGTCTCCAGCCATGCCTCGCGCGACCGGTCGACCGAGGCGACAGCGGCCAGATGGAAACAGCCATCCACCCCCTCACCGTCCTCGCCGGCCATCGCCACCCGCACCGCATCGGCATCGGCGACATCGCCGACGATTACCGGCACACCGTCCGGCAGGTTTTCACGTTTGCCGGTGGACAGATCGTCCAGCACCCGGACCTTGTGCCCGGCCGCCAGCAGCCGCTCGATCAGGTGCGAGCCGATGAAGCCGCAACCGCCGGTAACCAGATAACGCGCCATCGCTGCGGCTCCCTCCGCTTTTGCGTGTGTTTGAAGTGATACGCGAAGTCAGGGATGCCGGATTTGAAAAATCTCGAACCGGGCTCAAATCGGCTGCAAAAAAGATCAGGCCGGCAGGAAACCTGCGACCGAAGCCTGGAATTCCTTGGGCTTGATCGGCTTCGACACATGGCCGTCGAAGCCCGCTTCGGCCAGCCGGCGCTTGTCCGCAGGCGTGGCGAGGTTGGTGACGGCCAGCACCGGGGTGGCGGCCAGGGCCGAGTCGGCGCGGATCTGGCGGATAAGCTCAAGCCCGGACAGGCCGGGCATGACGATGTCCATCACCACCAGATCGGGCGCCATATCGCGCATCAGATCCATCACCGAGGTGGCGTCCGACGCCTCAACGACGGTGAAGCCGCCCTCCTCGAGGCAGCGGACGAAGAGCTTGCGCATCAACACATTGTCTTCGACAACCAGGATCGTCCGCGTTTTCTCGACCGTGTCCAACATTCCGCCATCCAAGCCTTGTGGCCGAACACCATGGCGTGAGCGGCATCGCCGGCATCCGGAAGGACGCAGCGCGCGACCCTGCGCTGCACACGGATGCCATCATTCACGCATGGTTCGCTCTCTATCCCTTTTTGGGGTGCAGGTCAAGCCATGCGCGATAGGGATCTACCCCGGTCGGGGGGTTGTCTCATGGAAATAAGGGAAAACCCCTCTCCTTTGCCGCGCAGCCACAGCATCGACACCCTGCCTGTGACCGGATCGAGTCCAGATATACAAACCGACTCCTTGAAATCTCTTTTGTCTGATCTTTGTCCTAATTGCGAGAATCGGCACAGACCCTTTTCGACGGAGCCGCATGATTGATATGACGCGCGAAACAGTTATGCGGCTCCCCGTTTCGAAAACCTCGGTTCGCTGCCGGCAGATCAGCCTTTCTTGCCGCCGCCATGCGGCAGATAGCTCTGGACGAGATCCTTGGCGGTATCCTTCAGCATGTCCCAGGCCTCCGGATCGCCCTTGGCCAGCGTCGCCATCATCGCCGCGGCGTTCTTCAGGGTGATGTGCGGCGGCAGCGGCGGGACGTTGGGATCGGTGTAGGCCTCGACCAGAACCGGCCCGCGGGTCGCCATCGCCTCGTCCCAGACGGCGGCGAGGTCTTCGGGCTTGTCGACGAACAGGCCTTTGAAGCCGAGCAGTTCGGCATAGCGGGCATAGGGGAAATCGGGAAGCTCCTGCGATGCCTCGAACTTCGGATCGCCGTTCTGGGCACGCATCTCCCAGGTCACCTGGTTGAGGTCGCGGTTGTTCAGCACCAGCACGACGAAGCGCGGGTCGCTCCACTGCTTGCAGTATTTCGACAGGGTGATCAGCGCGTTCATGCCGTTCATCTGCATGGCGCCGTCGCCGACGATGGCCAGCACCGGACGGTCGGGATGGGCGAACTTGGCCGCCAGGGCATAGGGCATGCCCGGCCCCATGGTGGCGAGACCGCCGCACAGCGTCGCCTTCATCCCGCGGCGCAGCTTGATGTCGCGGGCGTACCAGTTGGTGCCCGACCCGGTGTCGCAGGCGATCACCACATCGTCGGGCAGCCTCGGCGACAGTTCCCAGAAGACGCGCTGCGGGTTCAGCGGCGTCGCGTCGTTCATGGCGCGGGCTTCCAGCACCGTCCACCAGTCGGCGACGCCCGCCTCGATCCGCTCGCGCCAGGAGCGGTCCTGCTTGCGCTGGAGCAGCGGGATCAGCTCGCGCAGGGTGCCGGCGCTGTCGCCGACCAGATTGACCTCCATCGGATAGCGGATGCTCAGCATCTTCGGATCGATGTCGATCTGCACGCCGCGCGCCTGCCCCTCCTTGGGCAGGAACTCCGAATAGGGGAAGCGCGAGCCGATCATCAGCAGTGTGTCGCAGTTCACCATCATCTCGTAGCTCGGCCGGGTGCCGAGCAGGCCGATGGAGCCGGTGACGAAGGGCAGGTCGTCGGGCAGCGCCGCCTTGCCGAGCAGCGCCTTGGCGACGCCGGCCCCCAGGATGTCGGCGATCTCGATCACCTCGTCGGTCGCGTTCAGCGCGCCGGCACCGACCAGGATCGCCACCTTGTTGCCGGCATTCAGCACATCGGCGGCGCGGCGCAGGTCGGCCTCGGCCGGACGCACCACGGGGGCCGACCAGCCGACGCCGGAATGGATGGTGCCGTGGACATGCGCCGGCGCTTCCACCGCATCCATCTCCTGCAGGTCGTTGGGCATGATGATGCAGGTCACCGTGCGCTCGGCCTTGGCGATCCGCACCGCCCGGTCGACGATGTGCCGCACCTGGGCCGGGGTCGAGGCCATCTGCACATATTCGCCGGCCACATCCTTGAAGAGGGAGAGGAGATCGACCTCCTGCTGATACTGGCCGCCCAGCGCGGTCAGCGCCTGCTGGCCGACAATGGCGAGCACCGGCTGATGGTCGAGCTTTGCGTCGTACAGCCCGTTCAGCAGATGGATGGCGCCGGGACCGGAGGTGGCGAGGCAGACGCCCATCTCACCGGTGTATTTGGCGTGCGCCGTCGCCATGAAGGCGGCCAGTTCCTCGTGGCGGGGCTGGATGAACTCGAACCGGTCGCCAGCGCGGGCGAGCGCGCCGACCAGCCCGTTGATGCCGTCGCCGGGATAGCCGAAAACCCGCTTCACGCCCCATTCGGAGAGCCGCTGCCAGAAGAAGTCACTGACGTTCGGAGCCATTGTCGCCTCTCTTGTCTCTGCTCGGATGTCACCGCCGTTCCTGTTTCAACTGTGTGCCGCCCCATCGGTTCGCCGGAGGCAGCGGTTTTTTTTGCCCATCCCCCTATCGGACCGATCCGGCCGGCGGGGCGTTATCGTGTGCAGCAACAGGGAGACAGCGATGGCCGAAGCCAACATCGATGACCGCTCCAGCTTCGAACGGGCTTACGAGCGGGACGCCTTCGAACAGGATGCGGCAGCGAACGCGCGCAGCGACACGACGACCGTCCATGGCGTGACCATCCTCTCCGCGGCCGATGCCAACGGGCGGATCGAGCTGTCGCGCAGCACGCGGCATGTCGGAGAAGGAAACCCGGAGGGAGACACCGTCTTCGTCGCGGCCTTCCGCGTTCACGACAGCGCCGCCGAGGCTGCCGATCCCTATTCCGGCTCGCTCGAACCGACCGGCGAAGCCCCGGGCGAGGCCGCAGACGACTACCGCAGCTTCATCGATCAACTGGTGGAAGCCGCGAAAGGGGCACGGTTCAAGCCGGACATCGGCCGCGGCGAAGAGAGGCTGACCGGCTTCCACGGCGGATGACGAACGGCGAAACGCCCCGTCTCATTCGAGGCGGGGCGTTTCCGATCAGTGTGAAGATGCAAGCGTGCGTGCTTTGGTTTGAAGCGTCTCTTGTGCCTGAGCGACCTGGCGGCGACCTACTCTCCCACGTCTTAAGACGCAGTACCATTGGCGCGGAGGCTTTTCACGGCCGAGTTCGGGATGGGATCGGGTGTTTGACACCTCGCCATGACCACCAGGTCACCGAGGCACAAGACCGACGCATCGTTACCGAAAGCGCTTATGCTTGTTCGTGCAAGTGAGGATGAGGATGTATCGAACGGCGATGCGCTGGTCAAGCTGCTGTTTTCGAGCAGGCTTGCTGCTGCGCATGGCGCGGTTAGTGGTGTCGAGATCAAGCCGATCGAGCGATTAGTAAGGCTTAGCTTCAGGCATTGCTGCCCGTCCACATGCCTCCTATCGACGTGATGGTCTGTCACGGCTCTCAAGGGAGTTCTGGTTTAGAGGTGGGTTTCCCGCTTAGATGCTTTCAGCGGTTATCCCGTCCATACTTAGCTACCCGGCCATGCCACTGGCGTGACAACCGGTGCACCAGAGGTATGTCCATCCCGGTCCTCTCGTACTAGGGACAGATCCTCGCAAAACTCCGACACCCACGGCAGATAGGGACCGAACTGTCTCACGACGTTCTAAACCCAGCTCACGTACCACTTTAATCGGCGAACAGCCGAACCCTTGGGACCTGCTCCAGCCCCAGGATGTGATGAGCCGACATCGAGGTGCCAAACGACTCCGTCGATATGGACTCTTGGGAGTCATCAGCCTGTTATCCCCGGCGTACCTTTTATCCGTTGAGCGATGGCCCGTCCACGTGGAGCCACCGGATCACTATGGCCGACTTTCGTCTCTGCTCGACTTGTCAGTCTTGCAGTCAGGCGGGCTTATGCCATTGCACTCGTCGAGCGATTTCCGACCGCTCTGAGCCCACCATCGCGCGCCTCCGTTACACTTTGGGAGGCGACCGCCCCAGTCAAACTACCCGCCATGCAGGGTCCCGGACCCGGATAACGGGCCACGGTTAGATGCCAGAGACTTCAAGGGTGGTATTTCAAGGTTGGCTCCACACGAGCTGGCGCCCATGTTTCCAAGCCTCCCACCTATCCTACACATGAAGTCCCTAGCACCACTGCAAAGCTGTAGTAAAGGTGCACGGGGTCTTTCCGTCTGACCGCGGGAACTCCGCATCTTCACGGAGAGTTCAATTTCG
>NZ_CP170464.1:0-20000 GCF_042604625.1 Azospirillum sp. A29 | reverse complement strand
CTCAAAATACATCTGCAGCTCGACGACGTCCTGCGGGAAGCGGTCGCCGCTGTCGGTCATGTCCCGGCGCAGCGCCCGCGCCGTCATCATGTCCGTACCCGGTGCACGGCCGAGCCCGAGGTCGATGCGGCCGGGATACAGCGACTCCAGCGTGCCGAACTGCTCCGCCACCACCAGCGGCGCATGGTTGGGCAGCATCACCCCGCCCGACCCGACGCGGATGGTCGAGGTGCCGGCGGCGACATGGGCGATCACCACGGCGGTGGCCGCACTGGCGATGCCCGGCATGTTGTGGTGCTCGGCCAGCCAATAGCGCTTGTAGCCCCAGCCTTCCGCATGGCGGGCGAGGTCGAGGGTGTTGCGGAAGCTGTCGGCAGCGGTCGCCCCCTGGACGATCGGGCTGAGGTCGAGAACGGAAAAGGGAATCATCGCGCGATCCACCACAGGAACGGGGGTGCGGCCGGCTGGCGGCCATCGGTTGCCATTCAAGGTATGGTCCCGGAGGTGCCGGTTCCACGCCGGGCCCCGCGCGGCAGCCTTGCGTGCGAAACGACGGTGTGGCGGAGGTCAGGGATCCTGCCGGCCGCCGTAAAGCCGGCGGCCGATGGGTTCCAGGGTCAGGCCCTGCACCAGGATGCTGAAGGCGACGGCGACATAGCAGACCGCCAGGATGGGATCGCGATAGGGGCTGGCCGGCAGCGACAGCACCAGGGCCACCGCAACGCCGCCCCGCAGTCCCGCCCAGGTCAGGATGGCCAGCGCGCTGGATTTGTCGGTCCGCCCCATATGCATGAGCAGGGCCGGCGTCAGGCTGAGCGTCCGCGCCGCCAGGGCCAGCGGAACGGCCAGCAGGGCGGCGAGCAGCACCGGCCCGGTCCAGGAGATCACCACCGTCGCCTCCAGCCCCACCAGCAGGAACAGCAGCGAATTCAGCACGGCGTCGATCATCTTCCAGACCACACGCAGGTCGCGGCGACTCTCGTCGCTGCGCACATGCCGCCCGGTCGTGGAGCCGATCAGCAGCCCGGCAACCACGACGGCGATGGGGCCGGACAGGCCGAGCCGGCTGGCCAGCGAGTAAGTGCCCAGCACCAGCGCCAGCGAGATGGTCAGCTCCACCACGCTCTCATTGACCTGCCGCTTCGCCTGATAGGCGATCCAGCCGCAAACGAAGCCCAGCGCCGCCCCGCCCATCGCCTCTTTCAGGAAGTCCAGCGCGGCCTCCCCCACCATCAGGTCCTGCTCGCTGCCGGTCGCGAGGTGGAGCAGCGTGGCGAAGAGCACCACACCGGCGCCGTCGTTGAACAGGCTTTCGCCGGAGATCACCGACCGCAAGCTGTCCGGAACCGGCAGCCGCCCCAGGATGCCATGCACCGCCACCGGATCGGTCGGCGCCACGGTCGCTCCCAGCACCAGGCACCAGATCAGCGGCACCTCGATCCCGACCAGCGGGAAGAGGACGTGCAGCCCCAGCCCCATCAGGCCGGTGAACAGCAGGACGCTCACCGTCGCCAGGGCCAGAACCGTCCATTTCCGCTTCAGCAGGACGCACAGATCCTCGTTCACCGCGGCGGTGTAGAGCAGCAGGCTGAGAATGCCGTCGAGCAGGATCGCCGGCAGGCTGATCTGGTCGATCAGACCGCGCAGCCAGTCGCCCACGCCCAGGCTGGAGCCCGCCGCGTCGATGCCGCTCACCAGCAGCGCCAGAGCCAGCCCCTGGAAGAACAGAGAGATGGTATTGGGCAGCCTCAGCCAGTTGTGATTGATGAGACCGAAGATGGCCGCCAGGGTCAGCAATATGGCACATAGATCGAACGGACCCACGGGCATTCTCCGAAAAAAGCAGCGCATGCTGCGCAATCGCCCGACAAATTCCTGACCGGGCCAAGAAACGGCTGCCGGCCGCGATGATCTCGAAAACATCGCCAGAGGTGCGAAAGTCGCGAACGCGCGGGGATTCGAGGAAACTACTCCCAAATGGTTAGAGGGCGCCGATTGCCACCCCAGATACGATTGCCTATTCTTTCGTCATGAACTGCGCAGGGATCCTTATGTTTCTTCCAATTGATGCTCATCGCCGCCGTAGCGCTGCCGTGGCGATATCGGTCTCATGATGGCCGACCCGGTCTGGCAGGACGCCGCAAGGCTGCGGCAATCCGCAGTTTTCGGTCGCGCACCCGACGGCACGGAAAGAGCGGGCTGGACAGGTCCGGACGTCTTTACCGGCGGCGGGGAGATGGGCCGGCGGATGCGGGAGATGGACTGGTCGGCGACTCCGCTCGGCCAGCCGGAAGACTGGCCGCAGTCGCTGCGCACCATCGTCAACCTGATGCTGACCTCCAGCTTCCCGATGTTCGCGGTCTGGGGGCCGGAGCTGACTTTTCTCTACAACGACAGCTACCGGCCGATCCTGGGCGACAAGCCGGAGGCGCTGGGCCGCCCCTTCGCCGAGGTGTGGGCCGACATCTGGGGGGATCTGGTCCCGCTGGTGGCGCGGGCGCTTGCCGGCGAGGCCACCTATCACGAGGACCGGCAGCTCTTCATGGAGCGGCACGGCTATCGGGAGGAAACCTATTTCACCTTCTCCTACAGCCCGGTCCGCGACGAGTCCGACCGCGTCGCCGGCATGTTCTGTGCCTGCACCGAGAACACCGCCCGCGTGCTGGCCGAGCGGCGGCTGACCTTCCAGCTCGATCTGGCGGAGAAGCTGCGCGGATTGAACGATCCGGTCTGCATCACCGCCGCCGCCGCCGAAGCCATCGGCCGCCATCTGCGGGTGGCGCGGGCCGGCTATGGCCGGACCGATCCGACCGGCAGCATGATTTCGGTGGACCGCGACTGGAGCGACAGCGGGGTGGAGAGCCTCGCCGGCGAGTCCCGGCCGCTCGACAGCTTCGGCCCGGCGCTGATCGCCGAACTGCGGGCGGGATACACGCTGCGCGTCGACGACGTCACCACCGACCCCCGCACCAGCGGAAGCGGGCCGGCGGCGGCCTTCGCCGGGATCGGAGCGCGCGCGCTGCTGGTCGTGCCCCTGCTGAAGGCGGGACAGCTGACGGCCATCCTTTACCTGCACGAGGGCGAGGCGCGCCACTGGACCGAAACCGACGCCGCCCTGGCGGAGGATGTGGCCGAACGGACCTGGGCCGCGGTCGAGCGTGCCCTCGCCGAGGCGGCCCTGCGGGCCGCCAACAAGGCCCTGATCCGCGAACGCGCCGCGGTGGAGGCGGCCAACGCCCGGCTGGCGGCGGAGGGGGAGCGGCTGCGTACCCTGTTCCGGCAGGCGCCGGGCTTCATGTGCGTGCTGCGCGGGCCCGACCATGTCTTCGAACTGGCGAACGACACCTACATGCAGCTGGTCGGCCGCCAGGATCTGGTGGACCGCCCGGCGCGGGACGCTTTGCCGGAGGTGGAGGGCCAGGGCTTCTTCGAATTGCTCGACCGCGTCTATGCCAGCGGCGAGACCTTCGTCGGGCACAGCATGCCCATCAGTTTCCAGCGCCGGCCGGGCGGGCCGCTAGAGGAGCGTTTCCTCACCTTCGTCTATCAGCCGATCAAGGACGAGGACGGCCGCGTCACCGGCCTGTTCGTCGAGGGCAGCGACGTCACCGAGGCGAAGCGGGCCGAGGAGGAGCTGCAACAGCTCAACGCCACGCTGGAGGCCCGCGTTGCCGAGGAGGTGGCGGAGCGCGAGCGCGTCCAGATCGCGCTGTTGCAGACGCAGAAGACCGAGGCGCTGGGTCAGATGACCGGCGGCGTCGCCCACGACTTCAACAATCTGCTCCAGGCGCTGTCCGGCTGCCTGCACATGATCGAGAAGCGGGCGGAGGGCACGCGCATCCAGCCGCTGGTCGATGCCGGCCGGCAGGCGGTGGACCGCGGCGCCAAGCTGGTGCAGCAGCTGATGGCCTTCGCCCGCCGGCAGGCCCTGAGGCCGGAGACGGTCGATCTGCGCGACCGCGTGCTCGGCATGTCGGAGCTGCTGAACCGGGCCCTGCGCGCCGACATCCGGCTGGAGGTGGACTTCGCCACCGGGCTCTGGCCGGTGGAGGTCGATGCGACGCAGCTGGAGCTGGCCCTGCTGAACCTCGTGGTCAACGCGCGCGACGCGATGCCGGACGGCGGCATGCTGTCGATCCGGGCGGCCAACGTCACCCTGACGCACGGCGATCCGCAGGCGCCGAACGGGCTGTCGGGCGAATTCGTGCGGCTGACGGTGAGCGACACCGGCACCGGCATGCCGGCCGATGTCCAGGCCCGCGCCTTCGACCCCTTCTTCACCACCAAGGAGATCGGCAAGGGCAGCGGGCTCGGGCTGTCGCAGGTCTACGGCTTCGCCCGCCATTCCGGCGGCACCGTCTGGATCGAGAGCGAGGAAGGGCGCGGCACCACCATCGGCCTGCTGATCCGCCGGTCGGGCACCGCCCCGGCGACGGCGGCCGAACCGGTGGCGGAGGCCGGCGCCAGCCGGGTCGGCGGCCATGTTCTGGTGGTGGAAGACGACCCCATCGTCGCGCTGACCGTGGCGACCGCGCTGGAGGATGCCGGCTTCACCATCACGCGCGCGGCCACGGCCGACGAGGCGCTGCCCCTGCTGGAGGCCGGCGGTTTCGACCTGCTGTTCAGCGACGTGGTGATGCCCGGCACCATGAGCGGCGTCGATCTGGCGCGGAGCGCGCAGCGGCTCCGGCCCGATCTGCCCGTCGTTCTGGCGACCGGCTACAGCGAGGAGGTCGCCCGCGCCACCGGCGTGATGGTGCTGGCGAAACCCTACCGCATCGACCATCTGGTCGAGGTGCTGGACACGCTGCTGACGGAAGCGGGGATCCCCTCTCCCCCCCGCTAACGCGCAAACTTCGTTTGCGCTGACGCGACAGGCGGATCGAAGATCCGCCGAAAGCGGGGAGAGGGTTAGGGTAAGGGGGTCCCGCGGTGAGGATTTTCAAGAGTCGCGCACTCTCCGCTCCCCACCGAAGCCAAGCTGTGCATCCCCCTCACCCCGACCCTCTCCCCGGGGGGAGAGGGGGATTTTCACGGGAGCGAGGGAACGCACCTCCCCTCAGCCGCCTGCCGCCGGCTGCGGCATGGCGCCATGCCCCGGCCGCCTGCGGACGAACAGCCGGTAGACCGCGACGAAGAAGACCGGCACGAACAGCACCGCCAGCACGGTGGCGGAGATCATGCCACCAATCACGCCGACGCCGATGGCGTTCTGGCTCTCCGACCCGGCGCCGGTGCTGATCGCCAGCGGCAGGACGCCGAGGATGAAGGCCATCGAGGTCATGATGATGGGGCGCAGGCGCTGGCGGCAGGCCTCCGCCGCGGCTTCCTTCAACTCCATGCCTTGGTCGTAGAGCGCCTTGGCGAACTCCACGATCAGGATGGCGTTCTTCGCCGACAGGCCGATGGTGGTGAGCAGGCCGACCTGGAAATAGACGTCGCTCGGCAGGCCGCGCAGCGTCGCCGCGATGACGGCGCCGATGACGCCCAGCGGCACCACCAGGATGACCGACACCGGCACCGACCAGCTCTCATAAAGGGCAGCGAGGCAGAGGAAGACGATGATCATCGACAGGGCGTAGAGCGCCGGCGCCTGCGAGCCGCTGAGCCGCTCCTCGTAGGACAGGCCGGTCCATTCGTAGCCGATGCCCGGCGGCAGCTTCTGCATCAGCGTCTCCATCTCGGTCATCGCCTCGCCCGAGCTGATGCCCGGTGCGGCCGATCCCTGGATGTTCAGCGACGAGGAGCCGTTGTAGCGCTCCAGCTTCGGCGAGCCGTAGATCCACTGCGCCGTGGTGAAGGCGGAGAAGGGGACCATCTGGCCGCCGGCGTTGCGCACATACCAGCGGTCGATGTCGCTGGGCTGCATGCGGTAGGGCGCGTCGGCCTGGAGATAGACCTTCTTCACCCGGCCCTGGTCGATGAAGTCGTTGACGTAGGACGAGCCCCAGGCCGCCGACAGCGTCGTGTTGATGTCGCTGAGCGACAGGCCGAGCGCGCTCGCCTTCTCGCGGTCGATGTCCAGCTTGAACTGCGGGGTGTCCTCCAGACCGTTGGGACGGACGCCGACCAGCTTCGGGTTCTGCGCCGCCGCACCCAGCAGCTGGTTGCGCGCCTGCATCAGCCGGTCATGGCCCAGCCCGCCGCGGTCGACCAGCTGAAGGTCGAAGCCGGTGGCGTTGCCGAGGCCGGGAACCGACGGCGGCAGGAAGGAGAAGAGCACCGCGTCCTTCAGCTTCGACATCGCCCCCATCACCCGGCCGGCAATGGCCTGCGGTTTCTGCGACGCCTGGGGGCGTTCGCTCCAGTCCTTCAGACGGACGAAGGCCATGCCGGCATTCTGGCCACGGCCGGAGAAGTTGAAACCGACGATGGTGAACAGGCCCTCGACGCTGTCCTTCTCCTTTTCCAGCATATAGGCGGTGAGGGCCTTGGCGGTCTCGGCCGTGCGCTGCGAGCTGGCGTTCGGCGGGGCCGACCACAGCACGAACAGCTGGCCGCGATCCTCCGTCGGCAGGAAGGAGGACGGCATCTGCACGAACAGGTAGCCCAGCCCGCCCAGGATCAGGGCATAGGCGATGAAGTAGCGGCCCAGCCGGTTGATCGCGCCGCGCACGCCACGGACATAGACCCGGCTGCCGGCGTCGAAGCCGCGGTTGAACAGGCCGAAGAAGCCGCGTTTCGCATGGCCGTGACCGGCAGCGACCGGCTTCAGGATGGTGGCGCAGAGTGCAGGGGTCAGGACCAGGGCGACCAGCACCGACAGCGCCATCGCGGAGACGATGGTCAGCGAGAACTGGCGGTAGATGGCGCCGGCAGACCCGCCGAAGAAGGCCGACGGCACGAACACCGCCGACAGGACCAGCGCGATGCCGACCAGCGCACCGGTGATCTGGTCCATCGACTTGCGCGTCGCCTCGCGCGGGGGGAGCCCCTCCTCGCCCATCACGCGCTCGACGTTCTCGACGACGACGATGGCGTCGTCGACCAGCAGGCCGATCGCCAGCACCATGCCGAACATCGTCAGCACGTTGATCGAGAAGCCGAAGGCCGACATCACGCCGAAGGTGCCGAGCAGCACCACCGGAACCGCGATGGTCGGGATCAGCGTCGCGCGGAAGTTCTGGAGGAACAGGTACATCACGACGAAGACGAGGACGATGGCCTCGAACAGCGTCTTGATCACCTCGTGGATCGACAGCTGGACGAAGGGCGTCGTGTCGTAGGGGTAGATGACCTCGATGCCGGCCGGGAAGAAGGGCTGAAGCTCCGCCACCCGCGCCTTGACCGCGGCGGCGGTGTTCAGCGCGTTGGCCCCGGTCGCCAGCTTGATGCCGACGCCGGCCGCCGGCTTGCCGTTGTAGGCGGCGTTGATCTCGTAGGTTTCGGACCCGATCTCGATCCGCGCCACGTCGCGCAGCCGCACCTGCGACCCGTCGGGGTTCACGCGCAGCAGGATGGCGCCGAACTGCTCCGGCGTCTGGAGCCGCGACTGGGCGCTGATGGTGGCGTTGATCTGCTGGCCCTGGACCGCCGGGGCGCCGCCGAGCTGGCCGGCGGAGACCTGGGCGTTCTGGGTCTTGACCGCGTTGGAGACGTCGGTGGTGGTCAGCGCAAAGTTGTTCAGCGCGTCGGGATCGAGCCAGATGCGCATGGCATGCTGCGGCCCGAAGACGGTGATGTCGCCCACGCCTTCGACGCGGCTCAGCGTATCCTGAAGGTTGGAGGTGACGTAGTCGGCGATGTCGCCCTGGCTGAGGCGCCCGTCGCTGGACACGAAACCGACCACCAGAAGGAAGTCGTTGCCGGCCTTCGACACCTGGATGCCGCGCTGCTGGACCTCCTGCGGCAGCAGCGGCGTCGCCAGCTGCAGCTTGTTCTGGACCTGCACCTGGGCGATGTCGGGGTTGGCCTCCGGCTCGAAGGTCAGGGTGATGGTGACGTTGCCGGAGGAGTCGCTGTTGGAGGACATGTAGCGGAAATGGTCGAGCCCGGTCATCTTCTGTTCGATGACCTGGGTGACCGTGTCCTCCAGCGTCTTGGCCGAGGCGCCGGGATAGCTGGCGGTGATCGACACCGTCGGCGGCGCGATCTTCGGATATTGCTCGACGGGCAGCCGCAGGATCGCCAGCGCACCCGCCATCATGATGACGATGGCGATGACCCAGGCGAATACCGGGCGGTCGATGAAGAATTTCGACATGGGGAAGGTGTCCTGCGAGCGGTACCTGGGGCGAACGGTACCTGGGATCAGCGGGCCGAGGCGGCCTTTTCAGGCAATGAGGCCAGCGCGTTCTGGGCGGGTACCGGCTTCACTTCCGCCCCCGGCTTCAGCTTTTGCAGACCCTCCACCACCACGCGCTCGCCGGGAGCCAGCCCGTCCGACACCAGCCAGACATTGCCGACCGGGCGTTCGGTCTTGATGGTGCGCGGGGTCGCCTTGTTGTCGGCGCCCACCACCCAGACGCGGGCCGAGCCGTCCGGCGAGCGGGCCACCGCGGCCTGCGGCACGGTGATGGCGTTCTCCGCCACGCCCTGCTCGACGCGGGCGCGGACGAAGAGGCCCGGCAGCAGCTGCTTGTTCGGGTTGGGGAAGACCGCGCGCAGCTGGACCGAACTGGTGCCGGCATCGACCGTGACGTCGGCGAACTGCAGTTCGCCCTTCGCCGGATAGGCGGTGTCGTCGCCACTGGCGTTGCTGTTCAGGAACAGCGTCACCGGGATCTTGCCGGGTTCCGCCGGGCGGATGCGGCCGCTCTCCATGTCCTCACGCAGTTTCATCAGCTGCGAGGCGGTCTGCGTCACGTCGACATAGATCGGGTCGAATTGCTGGATGGTGGCGAGCGCCGTCGCCTGGTTGGAGGTGACCAGCGCGCCCTCCGTCACCGCCGACTTGCCGATGCGGCCGGAGATCGGGGCGAACACCTTGGTGTAGTTCAGGTTGATGCTGGCAAGGTTGTAGGCCGCCTTGGCGGAGGCGACCTGCGCCTCGTTCTGCTTCAGCGAGGCCTGGACGTCGTCGAAGTCCTGCTTGCTGACCACGCTGTTCTTGACCAGATCGCCATAGCGCGACGCCTTGTTGCGGGCGGCCTGGAGATTGGCCTCCGCCTTCTGCACATCGGCCTGGGCGCTCGCCAGCGACGCCTCGTAGGTGGCGGGGTCGATCTGATAGAGCTGGTCGCCCGCCTTGACCTCGCTGCCCTCGCGGAACAGGCGCTTCAGCACGATGCCGCTGACCTGCGGACGGATTTCCGCCACCCGGTAGGGGGCGGTGCGGCCCGGAAGCTCGGTGGTCACCGGCAGGCGCTGCGGCTCGATGGTGGCGACCGAGACCTCGGGCGGGCCGCCGGCGCCCTGGGGCTGGCCGGAGGCCTGCTTCTGCTGGTTGCAGCCGGCGAGCACCGCGATCAGGCAGGCCGCCGCGGCCAGCGTCATGAATGAGTTGGATTTCGACATCTCTTTCCTCGTCTCGGCGCCGCGCGTCTCGCGGACCCCGTCTCCCTGATACGCCGGGCTTCAGGCCGACCTTCGGTCCGGGCTACGGGTGGTCCGGCTCATCCCCGTTGCTTAGTACTGTCTCATACAGTACAGTGTACTGGACGATACATTCAGAATGCTGCACCGCGCAAGGGGGTTCCGCAAATGCCCGATATGGGGCTGGAACATAGAGGTCAAGGGACGGCGACAGCGACCGGCCGCGGGCATGCGCGCTGCAGGGCGCTGCTGGATGCCGCGGCCACGCTGTTCGTCGAAAAGGGCTATGCCGCCACCTCGCTCAGCGACGTGCTGAAACTGGCCGGCGGGTCGCGCGCCACGCTGTACGAGCATTTCGGCGACAAGGACGGCCTGTTCCGCGCCATGATGGAGGAGCATTGCGCCCGCGTGCTGGAAACCATGGCGGAAAACGCCGCGCCCGACCATATCGCCGACCCCGAAGAGCGGCTGAACCGGATCGCGCTGCACATCGCCGAAACGCTGATGGCGCCGCGGACCACCACCATCCTGCGCACCCTGATCTCGGAGAGTGCCCGCATCCCCGATCTGGTTGAGACCTTCGTCCGCGTCGGACCGGAGCGCACGCGGGCGCAGATGGCGGACTGCCTGCGCGACCTGGACGCCCGCGGGCGGATCCGCGTCGACGATCCGGAGATGGCGGCACAGGCCTTCTGCGGGATGGTGACCGGCAACCTGCTGATGGAGCGGCTGATCCTGCCGGACCGGCCGGTCGATTTCGCCGCGGTGGAACGCTATGTCCGCGCCGGCGTCCGGCTGTTCCTGCGCGGTGCCGCGCCTTCCTCCCCATGACGGAACGATACAGAAAATCCGGCAACCGGACCATAAAGGGCCGGATCATCAGGGGCCGGATCGCCGGGAAAACACGACGATGACCAGCAGCAACCATCCGGGAACCGTGCCAGGAACCGTGCCAGGAACCGTGAAGGATCCGTCCACCTGGGGACCGCGCGGCATGGCGCGCCGGCAGGCGATCCTGGCGACGGCGCGGCGCCTGTTCCTCGAAAAGGGGTTTGAGAAGACGACGCTCAGCGACATCATCGCCGAGGCCGGCGGCTCCCGCGCTACGCTGTACGAGCATTTCGGCGACAAGGAGGGTCTGTTCCGCGCCATCATGGAGGAGGACAACGCCATGATCCTCTCCGGCCTCGCCCCGGCCCAGGCTGACGAGCGTGTGACGCCGGAAGCCGGGCTGACCGCCTTCGCCCTGCATCTGGTCAAGGCCCTGCTGAACGAGGAGACCACCGGCACCGTCCGCATCCTGATCTCGGAGGGCGACCGCGTTCCCGACATCGCCGAAGCCTTCTTCCGCATCGGGCCGGAAAACGCCATCGGCCGGCTGGCGGACTATCTGCGGCGGCTGTCGGACAAGGGGGAACTCCGTATCGAGGATCCGGCCGCGGCCGCCCAGGCCTTCCTCGGCATGGTCACCGGCAACCTGCTGATCCGCCGCCTGATCCTGCCGCAGCACGCGCCCGCCATCCCCGATCTCGACCGCTATGTCCGGCAGGCGGTGCGGCTGTTCCTGAACGGCGCCTGCGCCCCGGAGACGAAGGCGGGCTGACACCGGGAAACCTTCACACAGTCTCCACTGCCCTGTCCCCCACGCCGCGGTGGCGGTCGGCCTTGGTCAGCGGTTCGGCGATGTCCTCCAACCCCTTGCCTTCGGCGTCGACGCCGTAGACGAGCGCCACCACCCCGCCGACCATCATCACCACCGACCCCAGCACATAGCCCCAGAACAGCGGGTCGCGCTCCGTCCCCTCCCCCACAAGCCAGCCGAACAGCAGCGGGCCGGTGGAGCCCACCACCTGGGCGATGGCGAAGAAATAGGAGATCGCCTGCGCCCGCACCTCCAGCGGGAAGATCTCGCTGACCGTCAGATAGGCCGACGACGCCCCGGCCGACGCGAAGAAGAAGGAGACGCACCAGAAGATCGTGTGCGTGTTCGCGGTCAGCACCCCCTGGCGGAACAGGAAGGCGGAGACTAGCAGCACGCTTCCCGCCAGCAGATAGGTGCCGAAGATCATCCGGCGGCGCCCCACCGTGTCGAACAGCGGCCCCAGCAGCAGCGGCCCGATCAGGTTGCCGGCGGCGAAGGGGAAGAAATAGAGCGCCGTCTGCGACGGGTCGAGATGGTAGAAATTCTGCAGGACCAGCGCGTAGGTGAAGAAGATCGCGTTGTAGAGGAAGGACTGCGTCACCATCATCGTCACGCCCAGGACGGTGCGCGTCGGGTACTGCCGGAAAAAGACGTCGACCAGCTGCGCGTAGGACACCGAATCCTCCGGAACGATGTGCATGGCCCGCTTCGGATCGACCGGCGCCAGCGTCTTGCCCTGCTCCCGCACGCTGGCCTCGATGTCGTCGACGATGCGCTCGGCCTCCGCTTCCATTCCGTGGGTGACCATCCAGCGCGGGCTTTCCGGGATGTGCCGGCGCAGCTGGATGATGATCAGCCCCAGCAGCGGGCCGATGAAGAAGGCGATGCGCCAGCCGAGATTTTCCGGGACCAGCGAATGGTCGAGCAGGAAAACGCTGCCGACCGCGCCGATCATCGCGCCTGCCCAATAGGTGCCGTTGACGGCGATGTCGACCCTGCCGCGGAAACGCGCGGGGATCAGCTCGTCGATGGCCGAGTTGACGGCGGCATACTCGCCGCCGATGCCCATCCCGGCGATGAAGCGCCAGACATAGAGGAACCAGGGCGTCCAGGCGAAGCCGGCGATGCCGGACGCGATCAGGTAGAGCGCCAGCGTGGTGATGAACAGCCGCTTCCGTCCCCAGCGGTCGGTCAGCCGGCCGAAGACCAGCGCGCCAACGACCTGCCCCATCAGATAGATGGTGCCGGCCAGCCCGACCTCGGCACTCGACATGCCGAGGCTCTCCTTATAGCCGGAGGCCGAGATCAGCTGGATTTCGATGCCGTCCAGGATCCAGCTGACTCCCAGCCCGATCACCACCATCCAGTGGAAGCGCGCCCAGGGCAGCCGGTCCATCCGGGCCGGCACCAGACTGCTCACCGCGGCGGCGCTGTTTGCAGCGGTCATGTCGGGCTGACTCCCCAAGGCTGGCGGAAAATGTCGTGCCTGTGAAAACACGGCGTGCCGCCGGAAGGTTTCCGAACCCGCAGGGTGCCGTCAAATATCTGGAATGCGAATTGTCCTGACTCTCCTCATTTCCCATTGCGCTTTTGGATCGATCCAATTAGCGTGTATCGGCAGTTGGAACGCAGAAATGCGTCCTACGGTCCGGGTAGCATCCCGGACGACAAGACTTGAGCGGACAAAGGCAATCCGTGCGACGCCAGGGCTTCCGGAAGCAATTCCCGGAAGGCGGCGCGACGCGGGTGCGGAGGAACGCCCGTGACCTATGATTTTCAATTCGACGCGGTGTTCGCGTCCTGGGATTATCTGCTCGACGGGGCATGGCTGACCGTCAGGCTGTCGTTCGGCGCCATGGCCATCGGCATGGTGGTCGCCATCCTCTGCGCGCTCGGCAAGACCTCCGGGCCGAAGCCGGTGCGCTGGGCGATCAACGTCTACATCGAGGTCATCCGCAACACGCCCTTCCTGGTGCAGATCTTCCTGATCTTCTTCGGGCTGCCGACGGTCGGGCTCCGGCTGTCGCCGGACGTGGCGGCGATGATCGCGATGGTCGTCAATGTCGGCGCCTATGCCACCGAGATCATCCGCGCCGGCATCGAATCCATCCACAAGGGCCAGATCGAAGCCGGGCTGGCGCTGGGCCTCAGGCCGCTGCAGGTCTTCCGCTACATCGTGCTGAAGCCGGCGCTGCGCACGGTTTATCCGGCGCTGACCAGCCAGTTCATCCTGCTGATGCTGAGTTCCAGCGTGGTGTCCGCAATCTCCGCCGACGAGCTGACCTCGGTCGCCAACAACATCCAGTCGCAGACCTTCCGCAGCTTCGAAATCTACATCGTGGTGACCGGCATCTATCTGGTTCTGGCGCTGATGTTCTCGGCCCTGTTCGCCGGCATCTACCGGCTGGCCTTCGCTTATTCCGTCGACCGGCGCTGAGGGGGACCGAGCGATGATCCGCGCCTTCGGATACAACGAATTCCTGTTCCTGCTCAGCGCCGTGCAATGGACGCTGCTGCTGTCGGTCATCGCCTTCATCGGCGGCGGCATCGTCGGGCTGTTCGTGGCGCTCGGCCGCACGTCGGACGTGAAGCCTCTGCGCCTGCTCGCCACCGGCTACATCCAGCTGTTCCAGGGCACGCCGCTGCTGATGCAGCTGTTCCTCGTCTTCTTCGGCGCCACCGTGATCGGCATCGACATGAGCCCGTGGGTCGCGGCGGCGGTCGGGCTGACGCTGAACACCAGCGCCTTCCTCGGCGAGATCTGGCGCGGCTGCATCCAGTCGGTGCCGCGCGGCCAGTGGGAGGCGGCCTCTTCGCTCGGCCTGCGCTATCCCGGCCTGATGCGCTACGTGATCCTGCCGCAGGCGGTGAAGGTGGCGGTGCCGCCGACCGTGGGCTATCTGGTGCAGGTCATCAAGGGCACCTCGCTGGCCGCCATCATCGGCTTCGTCGAGCTGACCCGCGCCGGCCAGATCGTCAACAACGCCACCTTCCAGCCCTTCCTGGTCTTCGGCATCGTCGCCGCGATCTATTTCGCGCTGTGCTGGCCGCTGTCGCTGCTGAGCCAGCGCCTAGAAGCCCGCTACGCCGCCCCATCTCGTTAGATCCTGGCTCGCTAAACCTCAAAAAACACCCGCACTCGGAGGAAACACCCATGGCCTTCACCGTCACCCGCCGCCTCGTCGTCGCCGGCGCCCTGATGACCGCCGCAGTCGGCCTGACCGCCACCGCTCACGCCCAGAGCGTCGAGGATATCAAGGGCAAGGGCAAGCTGACCATCGGCATGCTGGTCGATTTCCCGCCCTTCGGCATCACCAGCAGCGACGGCAAGCCGGACGGCTATGACGCCGACGTCGCCAAGCTGATGGCCAAGCACATGGGTGTGCCGGTGGACATCGTGCCGGTGACCGGGCCGAACCGCATCCCCTACCTGCTGACCGGCAAGGTCGACGTTCTGGTCGCCTCGCTCGGCATCACGCCGGAGCGCGCCAAGCAGGTCGCCTTCTCCGAGCCCTATGCCGCCATCGAGATCGGGCTGCTCGCCACGCAGAAGTCGACGGTCGCGAAGGCCGAGGATCTGTCGGGCAAGAGCGTCGGCGTCGCCCGCGCCAGCACCCAGGACCAGTCGCTGACCGCGGTGGCGCCGAAGGATGCCCGCATCATGCGCTTCGACGACGACGCCAGCGCCGTGCAGGCCCTGCTGTCCGGTCAGGTCGATGCGCTGGGCGTCAGCAACGTGGTGGCCCAGCAGATCAAGACGATGGCGCCCCAGGCCAATTACGAGATGAAGTTCGTCCTTAAGAGCCAGGTCCAGGGCGTGGCATTGCGCCAGGGCCAGGACAAGCTGATGGGCTGGGTCAACGGCTTCCTCGACACCGTGAAGAAGAACGGCGAGCTGAACGCCATCCATCAGAAGTGGCTGGGCACCGACCTGCCGGCGGCGGTCACCGCCAGCAAGTCATAACTCAGGCAGAGCGCAATCCCCCGGTGGAGGACAGGACCATGGCACTGGCGACCGAACCGACACGCAACGGCGTGGCGCCTCCGATGAGCGCGGATGTCGTCATCCGCATGGAAGGCGTCCAGAAATGGTACGATCAGTTCCAGGTGCTGAAGGACATCGACCTGGAGGTCCACCGGGGCGAGCGCATCGTCATCTGCGGCCCGTCCGGATCGGGAAAATCGACCCTGATCCGCTGCATCAACCAGCTGGAACGCCACCAGAAGGGCCGGATCACCGTCAACGGCGTCGAACTCGGCCCGCACCACCGCCAGCTGGACATGGTCCGGCGCGAGGTCGGCATGGTGTTCCAGAGCTTCAACCTGTTCCCGCACTTGACCGTGCTGGAGAACTGCATGCTGGCGCCGTTGAAGGTGCGCGGCACCACCAAGGCCGAGGCGAAGGCCACCGCCATGCGCTATCTGGAGCGGGTGCGCATTCCCGAGCAGGCCGACAAATACCCCGGTCAGCTGTCGGGCGGCCAGCAGCAGCGCGTCGCCATCGCGCGGTCGCTGTGCATGAACCCGAAGGTGATGCTGTTCGACGAGCCGACCTCCGCGCTTGACCCCGAGATGGTCAAGGAGGTGCTGGACACCATGATCGGGCTGGCCGAGGACGGCATGACCATGCTGTGCGTGACGCACGAGATGGGCTTCGCCAAATCGGTCGCCCACCGCGTCATCTTCATGGACCGCGGCGAGATCGTCGAGCAGAACACGCCGGAGGAGTTCTTCAGCGCCCCGAAATCGGAGCGGACACGGAGCTTCCTCGGCCAGATCCTGGCCCATTGAGAGTCTTCTGTTCCATCAAGGACGAATTGCTATGAAGCCCGAAATCCTGCTGATCGAACCCATGATGCCCGCCGTCGAGCAGGGTCTGGATGCGGCCTACACCGTCCATCGCCTGTCCGCCGCTGCGGATCGCGACCGGCTGATCGCCGAGGTCGGCGACCGGGTGCGTGCCGTCGTCACCGGTGGCGGGACCGGCGTGAAGAACGCGGTGGTCGATGCCCTGCCCACTCTCGGGATCGTCGCCATCAACGGCGTCGGCACCGATGCGGTCGATCTGGAGCATTGCCGCGGCCGCGGCGTGCGCGTCAGCAACACGCCGGACGTGTTGACCGACGATGTGGCCGATCTCGCCATCGGGCTGATGATCGCCGGGTCGCGCCGGATGATGGTGGGCGACCGCTTCGTCCGCGCCGGGCAATGGCCGACGGGCAAGCTGCCGCTCGCTCGCAAGGTCAGCGGCAAGCGGCTGGGCGTGCTGGGGCTGGGCCGCATCGGCGAGGCCATCGCCAAGCGCGCCGAGGCCTTCGGCATGACCATCGCCTACACCAACCGCAAGCCGCGCGACGGCGTGTCCTACCGCTTCGTCGCCTCGCCGGTCGATCTGGCGCGGGAGAGCGACATCCTGATGGTCGCCGCCTCGGCCGGGGCGGATGCCCGCAACATGGTCGGCCGCGCCGTGCTCGACGCGCTGGGGCCGGAAGGGCTGCTGGTCAATGTCGCGCGCGGCAGCGTGGTGGACGAGCCGGAGCTGCTGGCAGCCTTGACCGAGGGCCGGATCGGCGGCGCGGCACTGGACGTCTTCGCTGACGAGCCGAACGTGCCGGAGGGCTTCTACGGCCTCGACAACGTCGTGCTCCAGCCGCATCAGGCCAGCGCCACGGTGGAAACGCGGACGGCGATGGGCCAGCTGGTGCTCGACAATCTGGAGGCCTACTTCGCCGGCCGGCCGCTGCCGACCGCCGTGGTGTGAGGCGCGCCCACTGTGGCCAAGCCGCGCGATAGCCAGAATCCGGGAAGCGTCACCCTGACGGAGGTCGCCGGCCATGCCGGGGTGTCGCGCTCGACCGTGTCGCTGGTGCTGCGCGGCAGCCCGCTGGTCGCGGCGGAAACGCGGGAGCGGGTCCAGGCCGCCATGGCGGCGCTGGGCTACATCTACAACCGCGGCGCCGCCAACCTGCGCGCCGCCCGCACCCAGACAGTCGGGCTGCTGGTCTGCGAACTGAACAACCCCTTCTATGCCGAGCTGACGGCGGGGGTCGACGACGTGCTGGACACCGAGGGCTTCGTCGCCTTCATCGCCAACACCGCCGAGCAGCCAGAGCGTCAGGACCGCTTCCTGCAACGGATGCGGGAGCACAATGTCGACGGGGTGATCCTCTGCCCGGCCGCCGGAACGGACAGCGGGCTGCTCGACCGGCTGGACGGCTGGCGGCTGCCCTGCGTCCAGGCGCTGCGCTTCGTCCCCGACAGCCTGGATTCCGGCCGGGGGCGGGATTATGCCGGGGTCGATTATCAGGCGGGCATCGAGACGGTCATCGATCATCTCGTCGCGCTCGGCCATCGGCGGATCGCCTTCGTCGGCGGCACCTTGGATCATTCCGCCTACGCCGGGCGCCATGCCGGCTTCACCGCGGCGATGCGGCGGCACGGGCTGGCCGACGATCTGGTGCTGCGCTGCCCGCTGACCCGCCGGTCGGGTGCCGGGATCGCCGACGATCTGCTGAATAGGCCGCAGACACCCACGGCGGCGCTCTGCTACAACGACGTGGTGGCGCTCGGGCTGATGCTGGGACTGGAGGCGCGCGGCCTGCGGGCCGGGCGCGATCTGGCCGTCACCGGCTTCGACGACGTGCCGGAAGCGGCACTCAGCCGGCCGGCGCTGACCACCGTCGCCACCTCCGCAAGGCAGATCGGTCAGGAGGCCGCCCGGCTGCTGCTGCGCCGGATCGCCGACCCGCAGGGCCCGCCCGAGCGGATCATCCTACCGAGCCGGCTGGTCGTCCGCCAATCCTGCGGCTCCCCTGCTGGCTCCCCTGGCGCCGCTCTCTCCCCTTCCCTCCATCACAGAGATTTGTCATGACCGATACCGTCGAGGCCCTGATCGAGGCGCGCGAGACCCGCCAGTGGCTGACCGGGCTGGACAACCGCCCCGCCACCGAAGCGGAGGCCTATGAGATCCAGGACGCCGTCGCCCGCCGCCTGGGTCCCGTCACCGCCTGGAAGGTCGGCGCCGCCACGCCCGACGCCGAGCCGTTCCGCGCGCCGATCAACGCCGCCACCGTCTTCGAAAACACCGACCATCTCCCGGCCAAGCTGTTCCAGGTCATCGGCGTGGAGGCGGAGATCGCCTACCGCTTCGCCCGCGACCTGCCGGTGCGCGAGCAGCCCTACAGCCGGGAAGAGGTTCTGGCCGCCGTCGCCTCGGTCCATCCCGCCTGGGAGATCGTCGACACCCGCTTCGCCGGTTTCGGCAGCCAGGATCGGCTGAGCCACATGGCCGACCAGTTCAACCACGGCGCCCTGATCGTCGGGCCGGCCATCGCCGACTGGCGCGCGCTCGATCCGGTGAAGGAGACGGTGACGCTGGAGATCGACGGCGAGACCAAGGTCGATGTCGTCGGCGGCAACAGCGCCGGCGATCCGGTCCGCCTGCTGGTGTGGATGGCCAATGTCGGCGCCCGCAGCTTCGGCGGCCTGCATGAGGGCGAGGTGGTGACCACCGGTTCCTGCACCGGCACCATCTTCGTCGAGCCGGGCAGCCGCTCGGTCGCCCTCTACGGCACCATGGGCACCATCACGCTGAAGGTGGATTGATCGAAGGCCTCGCGGGCCGGAACTCACCGGCCCGCGAGGCAAATCAGGGCAGCAGGTGCCCCAGCCGCTGGCCGAGCGCGGTCAGACCGCTGGAGGCCGGGACGTCGGCACCGGCGACCAGATCGACCTGCCGGCGGACGGCGCCGTCATAGTCGATGCGCAGCCGGCCGACCACGTCACCGCGATGGACCGGGCTCGGCAGCGGTTCGGCCAGGGTGGCGACGACATGCAGGCTGTTGCGGTCGGCCGGCGCCAGGGTGACGGTGACGTCGTCGGCGACCGTCACCGGAACGCTGTCCTCCGCTCCCATCCACACCGGCGCCTGCTCCACCAGCTCGCCCTTGCGCAGCAGGGGGTAGAGCTTGAAGCTGTTCCAGGCCCAGTCGAGCAGCCGGGTCGGCTCGTCGTTGCGGGCCTGCGGGCTGGGCATGCCATTCACCACCAGCACCAGCCGGCGCCCGTTGCGCTCCCCCGACGCGGTCAGGCCATAGCCGCCGACATCGGTGTGGCCGGTCTTGATGCCGTCGACGCTGACGGGATGGTAGAGCAGCGGGTTGCGGTTGCCCTGGCGGATGCCGTTCCAGGTGAAATTCCGCTCCGACTCGTAATGGTAGAATTGCGGGAAGTCACGGATCAGGTGGGTGGCGAGGGTCGCCAGATCGCGGGCGGTGGTGTAGTGGCCCGGATCCGGCCAGCCGCTGGCGTTCATGAAATGGCTGTCGGCCATCCCCAGCTCGCGCGCCTTGGCGTTCATCATCCCGGCGAAGGCGGATTCGCTGCCGGCCAGCCCTTCCGCCAGCGCCACGGCGGCGTCGTTGCCGCTGTCGATCAGCAGGCCGCGCAGCAGATCCTCCACCCGCACCGTGCTGCCCAGCTTCAGGAACATGCGCGAGCCGCCCATCTTCCAGGCGGTCTGGCTGACCGGGAAGCTGGTGTCGAGCGTCGTCCGGCCATGGACCAGCGCGTCGTAGGCCAGATAGGCCGTCATCATCTTGGTCATCGAGGACGGCGCCATGCGCACCGTCCCGTTCTTGTCCAGCAGCACCTCACCGCTGGAGAGATCGACCAGATAGGCCTGCTTGGCCGCGGTGTCCGGCTGGGACAGCGCGAGTGCCGGGGCAGACAGCAGGATGGCGGCGGCGAGCGACAGGCAGCCGGCCAGATGGCGCAGCAGTGCGGCGGAACGGCCTTCGGAGCGCGGCCGCGGATTGACGACGATCACCCTGTGGATCCCCTGAGGCGACGGATGGGTCTTGCGAAGGCCGTTTCCATGGACCAT
>NZ_CP170463.1:547500-815671 GCF_042604625.1 Azospirillum sp. A29 | reverse complement strand
TGGGAAAAAACCTTCGGTGTACTGGGCAATGCGGACACTGCAAAACTGTTGCCCACTCCCCGACCCTCCGGCGCCAGAAGTCCGGGGAGGATCAGGAAGTAGGCATCACTAATAAAGACCTTGAAGACAGACTTACTTCAACAGCTTGTCGATCGCCCTGGAGAATTCCTCGAACGACTGGGCGCCTTCAATGCGGGCCTTGCCGTCGTTGAGGATGAAGGTCGGGGTCGCTTCGACCTTGTACTGGTTCTGGCCGGTCAGGCGGCTGTTCAGGATGGCGTCGGCCAGCTCCTTGTTGGCGAGGCAGGCATCGATGGTCTCCTGGCTCATGCCGGCCAGCTTGCCATACTGGCCCAGCGCCTTGGCCGGATCGGACGCGCGGCTCCAGGTCGCCTGGCTCTTGAACAGCACGTCGGTCAGCGGATAGTAGCGCTCGGCCGGCGCGCAATGGGCCAGCATGCTGGCGCTGAGTGCGGCCTGATCGAAGGGGAAGTCGCGGAAGATCAGCTTCACCTTGCCGGTGTCGATGTAGGCTTCCTTGATCTTCGGCAGGATGTCGGTGTGGAAGTGGGCGCAGTGCGGGCAGGTCATCGACGAATAGTCGAGGATCGTCACCGGCGCCTTCGGGTCGCCCATGACGCGGTCGGCCATCAGCTCCGACACCGGCGGCAGGGTGGCGGCGGCCTCTGCCGCCGACGGCGCCGCGGTCATGGCGGTGCCGAACGCGGCGGTGAAGCCGATGGCCAGAAGCCCGGCCAGCCCGAAATACCTGCGTCCCAGAATTTTGCGGTTCACTTTGCCCTCGTTCCTACCAGATGTTGACGTATAGACAATGACGTACCGATGCGTCCAGCAAGGCGGCTAGCGCGCCGCCCGCTTCGGCCGGGCCATCAGCGAACGGCCGAAGCGCTCCAGCGTGGCGCGCAGTTCCTCGTCCTCGATGGTCGCCGTGGTGGTGGTGATGCCGATCTCCTCGTCCATCGTCAGGGCGCGCGGGCGCACCACCGGCGACGGGGTGGACGGCAGGGCCGCATGGATCAGCTTGATCTTCGCCACCGCGCGATAGCCGAAGAAGCTGTTGATGCGCTCGATGATCTGCGGCTCCAGATGCTGCAACTCCAACGCGATGGCACCCATGGCGCGGATGTGCAGGGTTGCCTCCTCCCGCTTGCCGCGGGGGAAGCTGAGCTTGTCGGGGGCGGTGCGCAGCGACAGCTGCTGGCCGACGATGGACGGCCAGTCGGTGATCAGCGCGCCGAAGGCAAGCCCGCGCTTGCCCAGCACCTTGCCGGCGACCTCCGGAACGGATTGGCCGATGCGACGCGGTCCGCTCATGCTCTGCGATCACTCCTGTGCGGCCCCGGCCTTGGCGACCGGTTCCGGGTCATGTGGGTTGGCGGCACCCTAGCGCAAGCGTGGGCCGATGCCCAGCGCCCGGCCAGCGGGGTTGGGCCGGGGATTGGCCGAACACGTGGACGGGCACTTGGACGGGCACCTGCCCACTCCCTTCCCCAGACGCTCCGAACCCTCTATTTCTTCCCATCATGATTCCAGATTCCATCGAGGCCGCCCGGCGGCTGCTGTCCTGGTACGACCGCCACCGCCGCGACCTGCCCTGGCGCGCCAAGCCGGGGGAGACCGCCGACCCCTACCGGGTCTGGCTGTCGGAGATCATGCTGCAGCAGACGACCGTCCCCGCCGCAGCGCCCTATTTCCGCAACTTCACCGAACGCTGGCCGACCGTGCGCGATCTGGCGGACTCGCCGCTGGACGATCTGCTGGTCGCCTGGGCCGGGCTCGGCTACTACGCGCGGGCGCGCAACCTGCACAAATGCGCCCGCGTGGTGGTGGACCGTCATGGCGGGCGGTTCCCGGGCGACGAGGCGGCATTGCTGGAACTGCCGGGCATCGGCGCCTACACCGCCGCCGCCATCACCGCCATCGCCTTCGACCGCAAGGCGACCGTGGTGGACGGCAATGTCGAGCGGGTGATCGCCCGCATCTTCGCGGTGGAGGAACCGCTGCCCAATGCCAAGCCGACGCTGCGCCGGCTGGCCGCCACCCTGACGCCGGACTTCCGGCCCGGCGACTATGCCCAGGCGATGATGGATCTGGGCGCCACCATCTGCACGCCGCGCAAGCCGAAATGCATGCTGTGCCCGTGGGCGGAATATTGCGAGGCGCGCGCCGCCGGCATCGCCGAAACCCTGCCGCGCAAGGTCGCCAAGGCGGAGAAGCCGACCCGGCGCGGCGTCGCCTATTGGCTGCTGAACCCCGACGGTTCCGTCCTGCTGCGCCGCCGGGCGGAGGAAGGGCTGCTCGGCGGGATGGCGGAAGTGCCCTCCACATCCTGGGGGCCGGAGCTGCCCGGCGAGGCGGCGGTGGCGGCGCAGCAGCCCCTGCCCGCCCGCTGGCGCCGGCTGCCCGGTCTGGTCCGCCATACATTCACCCATTTTCACCTGGAGCTTGAGGTGGTCGCCGGACAGGCCGGCGCCGACTGGCGGCTGGCCGACGGCAACTGGGTGCCGGTGGACCGGCTGGGCGATCACGCCCTGCCGTCGGTGATGGTGAAGGTGGTGCGCCATGCCCTCTCGCATGCCTGAGCGGGGGGCGTAAGGCGCGCATAGGATGGAGTGCCGATGGAAATGCCGCGTGCCGTGATCGTCCTTCTGGTGGCCCTGCTCGGCCTGTGCGGAACGGCGCAGGCCGCCCCGCCCGGCGGGACGGATGGGAAGGCGGGGGTGGCGCTGGTTCTGGCGCTCGACGGATCGGCCTCGATCACCACCGGCGATCTGGAGTTCCAGCTGCAGGGCCATGCCGCCGCCTTCCGCGATCCGGCCGTGGCCGACGCGCTGGCCTCGGCCGGGGCACAAGTGACTCTGGCGGCCTATTCCGGGCCGAACAGCCTGCGCGTGCTGATCCCCTGGACCGCACTGACCAAGCCGGAGGATGCCGGCCGCTTCGCCGACCGCATCGACGCCCTGCCCCGCGGCTTCCAGGGCGACTCGACCGCCATCGGCAGCGCCCTCGTCGAGGCGGCGAAGCTGTTCGACCGGGGAGGCAAGGCGCCGCGGCAGGTGATCGATCTGGTGTCCAACGGTTTTTCCAATGCCGGGATCGAACCGGCCGAGGCGCGCGACCGGGTGACGAAGCGCGGAATCACCGTCAACGGCCTCGCCATCCTCGACGAATTCCCCTGGCTGGAGGAGTATTTCGAGGAGTCGGTGATCGGCGGACCGGGCAGCTTCGTGAAGAGCGCCCTGGACAAGGACAGCTTCGTCGCGGCATTGCGGCAGAAACTGATCCTTGAAATGGTCGCCCTGCCGGATCACATGCCGCAGCAAAGCGCCGCCGCAAGATAGGCGGCCGATAACAAGGCGAGAGGAGCGGGACCGTTGGAGCGCGTCGATTTCCTGGTGATCGGGGCCGGCATTGCCGGCGCATCCGCGGCCTACGAGCTGGCCGCCCATGGCCGGGTGCTGGTGCTGGAGCGCGAAACGCAGCCCGGCTATCACTCGACCGGCCGCTCGGCGGCGCTCTACACCCAGACCTACGGTCCGGCGCCGATCCGCGCGCTGACCGTGGCCAGCTGGGACTTCTACACCGACCCGCCCGCCGGCTTCGCCGAGCATGCGATGCTGACCCCGCGCGGCGTCCTCATCGTCGGGCGCGAGCATGAGATCGACCGGCTGGATGCGGAGTACGAACAGGGCCGCAGCCTGACGCCGTCGGTGGAGCGCTACGACCGCGAACAGGTACTGGCCCGCGCGCCCTTCCTGCGCCCGGACTATGTCGCCGGCGGCGTGTGGGAGCCGGATGCCCGCGACATCGACGTGCATGCCCTGCACCAGGGCTATCTGCGCGGGCTGAAGGCGCGCGGCGGCCGGGTGGTGACCGACGCCGAAGTGCGGACGCTCTCCCGGAAGGACGGGCTGTGGGTGGCGGAGACCGGGGCCGGCAGCTTTGCCGCACCGGTGGTGGTGAACGCCGCCGGTGCCTGGGCGGATGGGGTGGCGAAGCTGGCCGGCGTCGCCACCGTCGGTCTGGTGCCGAAGCGGCGCACCGCCATCACCTTCGACCCGGTGTTCGAGGATCCCGCCGACAAGGCCGGGCTGGACGGCTGGCCGATGGTGTCGGACGTGGCCGAGACCTTCTATGTCAAGCCGGATGCCGGCCGCCTGCTGGCCTCCCCCGCCGACCAGACGCCGATCGAACCCTGCGACGTGCAGCCGGAGGACATCGACGTCGCCATTACGGTGGACCGGCTGGAACAAGCCGCGCGCTTCTCCGTTCGCAGATTGGCCCACCGCTGGGCCGGTTTGCGCAGCTTCGTCGCCGACAAGGTGCCGGTGGTGGGGTTCGCGCCGGATGCGGAGGGGTTCTTCTGGCTGGCAGGCCAGGGCGGCTACGGCATCCAGACGGCGCCGGCCATGGGCCGGGTGGCGGCCGGGCTGGCCACCGGACGCGGCCTGCCGGAGGATGTGCGGGCGCTGGGCGTGACCGAGTCGGATCTGTCGCCCGCCAGGAAGCGCTAACAGGGAAGTCGGCAGTCGCCCGTCGGGGCGCAGGAGGCGTGCGATGCGTGTGCGTCGGTCGGTGGTGCGTCGGTCGGGGACGATGAGCGGGCGTGCTCTTGCCATAGCGGCGCTGGCCGCCGGAGCGCTGGCCGGCTGTGCCAACCCCGCGGCGGACGAGGCGCTGGTGGCGCAGACCGCCCTGGTCGGCATGCCGAAGGAAACGCTGCTGTCCTGCGCCGGGGTGCCGGAACGCCAGGCCAGCGTCGACAACCGCGAGTTCTTCACCTACCGCAGTTCCCGCCTCGTCTCCTACCCAAGCCCGCCGCCGGTGGGCTATTACGGCGGCTGGGGCTGGCCTTACTACGGCTATGGCGCCGGCTGGCCGTCCTATGGTTATGAAGTCAACAGCTTCGACTGTGAAGCAACCTTCAGTTTGAGGAATGGCGTGGTCGAGCGCGTCGTATATGGCGGCGCCACCGGCGGGTCGGCGCGACTTGGCCAATGCTATGCCATCGTCCAGAACTGCATGGCGCTGGTTCCGCAACGGACGATCAAACCAAGCCCTTGATTTCCTTGTCCATGCGACAACTCGTCACTGTTGCATAGCTGCTGCATCAGGAGAGGAAGGGTTGTAGCCCCCCTAGTACCCGTACTCGGTGTCTGGTAATAGCTCCATCGGCTGATGCCACAGAACAGCAACAACGCATTGCCTGGAGCAGACCCCATGACCATCCTGTCGCGCGCCGTCGCCGCCCTGCTGGTGACCTCGGCCCTTGTCGCCATCGCTTCCCCGTCGCTCGCTCAGGACTTCAAGGGTAAGTCGGCCGGCGACATCGTCGTCCGTGCGCGCGGCCTGGCCGTGCTGCCTCAGGAAAAGGGCACGATCAACAACACGACGCTGGGTGACGTCGGCTCGGCCAAGGTCGGCAACGACTACATTCCGGAAGTCGATTTCACCTACTTCTTCACCGACAACATCGCGGCCGAGCTGATCGCCGGCACCAGCCGTCACCGCGTGAAGGGCAACCTGATCGCCGCCGCCGGTGGCGTCACCGAGATCGGCAAGGTCTCGCTGCTGCCGCCGACCCTGACCTTGCAGTACCACTTCCTGCCGAAGGAGCGCATCAGCCCGTACGTCGGCGCCGGCATCAACTACACCTTGTTCTACAACGAGGACGCGGCCGAGAGCCCCAACGCCGGTGGCCTGCGCATCACCGACACCAACTACAAGAACCGCTTCGGCTGGGCACTGCAGGCCGGTGTCGACGTTGCCCTGACCGGCAACTGGTCGCTGAACTTCGACGTCAAGAAGGTCTTCCTGAAGACCGACGTGACCGCCAACGCCCGCCTGGGCTCCGCCGTCCTGCCGGTCACCTCGAAGGTCACGCTGGACCCGTGGCTGGTCGGCGTCGGCGTCGGCTACCGCTTCTAAGACCGGGTTTCGGGACCCGTCCCGGGCATCCGAAGGGCTGCCTCCCCCATTTTGGGGGAGGCAGCCTTTTTTCTTTTTACCGTCAGCCTTGCGGATTGTACGGTCATTCCCATGATTCCGATATAGGGGTCATCGGAAGGGAGGCCGTACCGTCATGCATGTTGCAGCCGTTTTGAAGCGCAAGGGCAACAGGATCGTCTCTGCCGCACCGGACGACAGCGTTGCCGCCGTCACCCGCCTGCTGACCGAGCATCGGATCGGCGCCGTGCTGGTGATCGATGGCGACGGGCAGCCGGTCGGTATTCTGTCGGAACGCGATGTCGTGCGGGCAATCGCCCGCAACGGTGCCGCGGCCCTGGACGGCCCGGCCGCGAACCTGATGACGCGCGAGCTGATCACCGCCGCCCCGACCGACACCGTTGCCGACATGATGGCGGTGATGACCGAACGGCGCATCCGCCATGTGCCCATCGTCGAGGCCGGCCGGGTGATCGGCGTCATCAGCATTGGCGACGTGGTGAAAGCCCGCATCGACGATGCCGAGCTGGAGGTCGAGTCGCTACGCGGCTACGTCGCCGGCATGGGCTGACCCGGCTCCCGCAGCCTGAAAAGCAAACGCCCCGCCGGATCGCTCCGGCGGGGCGTTTGCTTTTGCTCGGAAAGAGCGGCGTCAGGCCGAGTGTGACTGCGGGAAGGCCATCGCCGCCTGGGTGCGGTTGCGCACGCCCAGCGACTTGAAGATCGCCGTCATGTGGATCTTCACCGTGCCTTCGGACAGGCCCAGCTCGTGGGCGATCTGCTTGTTCGACTTGCCTTCGCGCAGACGGTCCAGCACCTCGCGCTGGCGCTGGGTCAGCAGCTGTTCCAACTGCGGATCGGTCGGCGGAATGAGCGAGCCGCCGCCACGCTGGTCGGGCTCGTTCCCCTCGCGCAGAACCGTCGCCGGGACATAGACGCCGCCGGAGAAGATCAGGTCGAGCGCGCTCAGCATGATCTTCACGCTGGACGATTTCGGGATATAGCCGGCAGCGCCGTTCTCCAGCGCCTCGCGCACGTCGGCATGCGCTTCGGACGCGGAGATCACCACGACCTTCGCGTTCGGCTGCCGGTCGCGCAACATGCCGATGCCGGAAAAGCCGGGCCATCCCGGCATGCGCAGGTCGGTCAGGACGAGGTCATAGGCCTCGTCCTTCGATGCCGCCATGTCCAGAAGCTCATCGAAATTGCTTGCCTCCGCAAAGGCGGCATTATCTCGAAGCTGCTCAAGCAGACGGCGAAGACCTTCCCGAAACAGGACGTGATCATCACCGATCAGGATCTTCATCGCTCTAACTCCTGAACCATGCTGCCCCTCCGAAAGACGCCCAAGGGGCTCGAGAAAAGGAGGGGGTTGTCGCCACCCGCATATTCCCTAAAATCCAAAGGATATAGCAGGCACCGGCCGAACGTAATCTCTGTTGAGATGTAACACGCAGGGACGATGACCGACAACCGGAAATTAACTTTTGTCACCGCTCCGAAGGCCTAGGGGACAGGGACCGCACTTCCCACCCGTGATATTCCCAAAGAGCTATGACAATTTTGGGTCACTGTGCGAATGCGCCGCTGGATCTGCGGAAAGCGCGCAAAAAAAGAGCCGGTCCGGCACCATTTCAGTGCACCGGACCGGCATTGAAGTTGCGCGTCCCGGAGGACGGACGGATCAGGGATCGACCGGTCCGTCACAAGGACGGACCGGGGATCGACAAGTCCGTCAGAAGGCGGCGTCTTCCAGTTCCATCAGCGGCTTGGCGCCGGCGGCGATGGTGATGAACAGGCTGTTGGTCTGCGGCAGCAGCTTGGTCATGTAGAAACGCGCGGTCTTGATCTTGGCATCGAAGAAGGCGGCATTGCCCTCCCCAGCTTCGAGCCTGGCCTGCGCCTTCTCCACCATGGTCAGCCAGGTCCAGCCCAGCGCCACCAGCCCGAACAGGCGCAGATAGTCGCTGGCGGCGGCACCGGCCTCCTCCGGATCCTTCAGGCCCTTCTGGGCGATCAGGGCGGTGGCCTGCTGCAGCTTGGAGAAGGCCTTGGCCAGCGGCATCACGAACTCGCCCAGCTCGTCCTTCTCCATCGCCGCCTCGATGTCGCGGCCGACGGGGTGGAAGAAGTGGCGCAGTAGGCGGCCGATGTCCTGCGGCAGCTTGCGCCCGACGAGGTCGAGCGCCTGGATGCCGTTGGTGCCCTCATATATCTGGCAGATGCGGGCGTCGCGGACATATTGCTCGACGCCGGTCTCCCAGATGAAGCCGTGGCCGCCATGAACCTGCACGGCGATGTTGGCCGAATCGAAGCCGATGTCGGTGAACAGCGCCTTGACGATCGGCGTCATCAGCTGGACGAACTCGTCGGCATCGCGGCGGGTGCGCTCGTCGGGGTGCTTTTCCGCCACGTCGAGCTTGTAGGCGGTCAGTGCGCCGAGCGCACGCGCCCCTTCGGTGAAGGCGCGGGCGGTCAGCAGGTTCTTGCGCACGTCCGGATGGACGATGATCGGGTCGGCCGGCTTGTCCGGTGCCTTCACCCCCGACAGCGAGCGGCCCTGGAGCCGCTCGCGGGCGTAGTTGACGGCGTTCTGGTAGGACACCTCGGCCAGCCCCAGCCCCTGGATGCCCACGGCCAGACGGGCCGCGTTCATCATCACGAACATGGCGCGCATGCCCTTGTGCGGCTCGCCGACCAGCCAGCCGGTGGCGTCCTCGAAGTTCATGACGCAGGTCGACGACGCCTTGATGCCCATCTTGTGCTCGATGGAGCCGCAGGCGACGCCGTTGCGCGCCCCCGGCGTGCCGTCGGCATCGGGCATGAACTTCGGCACCAGGAACAGGCTGATGCCACGGGTGCCGGCCGGGGCGTCGGGCAGACGGGCCAGCACCAGATGCAGGATATTCTCGGTCAGGTCATGCTCGCCGGCCGAGATGAAGATCTTGGTGCCGGTGATCCTGTAGCCGCCCTCCCCGTCGGGCACCGCCTTGGTGCGGATGATGCCCAGGTCGGTGCCGCAGTGCGGCTCGGTCAGGCACATGGTGCCGGACCAGGTGCCGTCGACCAGCTTGGGCAGGAAGCGCTGCTTCAGCTCATCGGACCCGTACATCGCCAGCGCGTTGTAGGCGCCGAGCGACAGGCCGGGATACATGCCGAAGCTGAGGTTGGCGGAGCAGATGAACTCCTCCAGCATGGTGTTGACCAGCTTCGGCAGCCCCTGCCCGCCATAGGCCGGGTCGCAGGCCAGCCCCTGCCAGCCGGCTTCGATGTAGGTGGTGTAGGCTTCCTTGAAGCCCTTCGGCGTGCGGACCTCGCCATTCTCGAAATGGCAGCCCTCGCCGTCGCCGGACTGGTTCAGCGGGAACAGCACCTCCTCGCACAGCTTGGCGCCTTCCTCCAGCACCTGCCCGACGAGTTCCGGCGTGGCGTCCTCATAGCCCGGCAGGGCCGACAGCTTGTCCAGACCGACGATCTCGTCCAGGACGAAGCGCACATCCTCAAGCGGAGCCTTGTAGATCGGCATCTCTCGTTCCTCCCCCTCAGTTCCGCAGCGGCTTGCCGGTGAGCAGCATGTGCTCGATCCGGTCGATGGTGCCGCCGGTGCGCACCAGACCCATGAACGCCTCGCGCTCCAGCCGCAGGATGTGGTCCTCGCCGACCGGCTTGGAGATGTCGGCCTCCTCGCCGCCGCTCAGCACCTCAGCCAGGGCGGCGCAGACAATCTTGTCGTGCGGCGTGACCTTGCCCTGCAGGGCGAAGCCCTCCACCGCCAGTTCCATCGCCGCCTTGGCGCTGGGGCCGGGCAGGACGTAGCTGGTGGTCTTCTCCGGCGCGGTGTAGTCGGCTGCCAGTTCCAGCGCCTTGGCCTTGGCGTCGGCCAGCAGCCGGTCGCGGTTCATGGTGATGCCGTCGCTGGCGCGGAAATACAGCAGCTCCTTGGCCTCGGCCGCCGACTTGGCGACGGTGGCGGTGCTGATGATTTCGAAGGCCTTGGCGATGCCGGGCATCGGACCGCGCGGCGCCTTCGGGTTGGCCTGATGGCGGGCCAGCATTTCGGTGCAGCCACCCCAGGCCGGGATCAGCCCGACGCCGACCTCGACGAGGCCGACATAGGTCTCGGCATGGGCCTGGACATGGTCGGAATGCAGCAGGATCTCACAGCCGCCGCCCAATGCCATGCCGCTGGGGGCCGCCACCACCGGGAAGGGCGCATATTTCAGCGCGCGGTAGGTGCGCTGGCCGCCCTCCACCATCTCCTCGATCTGCGGCCACAGGCCGATGTTCAGCGCGAACAGGGCAAGACCGAGATTGGCGCCGACCGAGAAATTGTCGGCCTCGTTGTGGATGACCAGCGCCTTCCAGTCACCTTTCCCGTCGCCGATCAGGCGCATCGCCTTCTCGTAGGCGGCCATGATGTCGGCATCGACGGCGTTCATCTTGCTGGTGAACTCGACGCACAGCACGCCGTCTCCGATGTCCCACAGGCTGGCCGAGCCGTTCTTCCACACCGGCTTGCCGGCGGCGCGCTTGATGTCCGACAGCAACAGCACGCCGTCCGGACGCACGACCGTGTCGTAGACGCCGGCAGTGGTCAGGTGCTGGAGCTTGCCGCCCTCCACCCGGTAGAAGGGACGGCCGGCGGCGGTCTCGACCAGCGCCGGGACCGGGATGCCTTCGGAGCGGCACAGCTCGGCGAACCAGTCGGTGCCCAGCCGGTCGATCAGTTCGAACGGCCCCTGCTTCCAGTTGTAGCCCAGCCGCATGCCCTCATCGACGGCGACGATGCTGTCGGCGATTTCCGGCACCAGGCTGGCGGCATAGGCCAGCGTCTGCGCCAGGACGCGGCGGGCGAAGCGGCCGCCCTTGTCCGGATGCTCGCACAGCTTGCGCAGATCGCGGCCGGCGGCGGACACGCTGTCCAGCCGGGCCTTCTCCGACGGGGCATACTCGCCGGTCCGGAGGTCGACCGACTCCTTCACCTTGCCGCCGCCGGCCTTGTTGATGCGGTAGAAGCCGCCCTTGCCCTTGCGGCCGGTATAGCCCTCGGCGATCATCTTCGTGATGACCGGGTGCTCGCGCATCTGGCCACGATAGGCGTCGTTGGCCGGCAGGGTGGCCGACATGCTCTTGGCGATGTGCGGCATCAGGTCGAGCCCGACCAGATCCATCAGGCCGAAGACGCCGGTCTTGGGGATGCCCATCGGACGGCCGCCGACGGCGTCCGCCTCCTCCACCGTCAGGCCGAGATCGACCGCGGCATTCACCGCCGCCTGGATCCAGAAGACGCCGATGCGGTTGGCGATGAAGCCCGGCGTGTCCTTGCAATGGACGACGCCCTTGCCAAGACGGCGGTCGCAGACATCGGCGATGGCGGCCAGCGCATCGGCGCGGGTGCCGGCGCCGCCGACGATCTCCAGCAGCCGCATGTAGCGCGGCGGGTTGAAGAAGTGGGTGATCAGGAAGTCGCGGCGGAACTGCTCGCCCTGCCCCTCGGTCAGCACCGCCAGCGGAATGGTGGAGGTGTTGGATGACACCACCGAGCCCGCCTTGCGCACCGGGTCGATGCGCTTGTAGAGGTCGGCCTTGATCGCCGGGTTCTCGACGATGGCCTCGACGATCCAGTCGACGTCGGCCAGCAGGTTCAGGTCGTCCTCAAGATTGCCGGGCGTGATCAGCTTGGCGTTCTTGGGATGCATGAAGGGAGCCGGATCGGTCTTCAGCATCTTGGCCACCGCACCCCTGGCGATGGCGCTGCGGTCGGCACCCTCCTTGGCGGGGATGTCGAGCAGGACGCAGGGGATGCCGGCGTTGGCGAAATGGGCGGCGATGCCCGCACCCATCACGCCCGCACCGATCACGGCGGCGCGTTCGATCTTCATGGTCGTTTCCTCCCCGATCCCGTTCGTCAGACCGCTTCCAGGATGGTGGCGATGCCCTGGCCGCCGCCGATGCACTGGGTCGCCAGCGCGAACTGCTTGCCTTCGCGCTTCAGCAGGGCCGCGGCCTTGCCGGTGATGCGGGCGCCGGTGGCCCCCAGCGGATGGCCGAGCGCCAGCGCGCCGCCGTCCGGGTTGATGCGGGACGGGTCGATGTCGAGGTCGCGCATGCAGGCGATGGCCTGGGACGAGAAGGCCTCGTTGATCTCGATGATGTCGATGTCATTGATCGACAGGCCGGCGCGGGCCAGCGCCTTGCGGGTCGCCGGGACCGGGCCCAGCCCCATCAGCTCCGGCGCGCAGCCGGCGACGGCGACCGAGCGGATCTTCGCCAGGATCGGCAGGCCGTTGGCGCGGGCATATTCCTCCGTCGTCACCAGCACGGCGGCGGCGCCGTCGGTCAGCGGCGAGGAGGTGCCGGCGGTCACGGTGCCGTCGGCGGTGAAGGCCGGCTTCAGGCCCGACAGGCTGTCGGCATTGGTGCCGGGACGGATGCAGCCGTCCTTGTCGATCAGGCCGGCCGGGGTTTGGATGCCGACGATCTCATCGGCCATGCGGCCGGCGGCCTGGGCCTCGGCGGCCTTGGCGTGGGAGGCGACGGCGAGCGCCTCCTGCTCGGCGCGGGAGATGGCGTATTTGCGGGCGACATTCTCCGCGGTGATGCCCATCGAGCAGTAGGCCTCGGGGTAGGAGGCCTTCAGCGCCGGGTTCGGCATCGGGTTGAAGCCCATGATCGGCACGCGGGTCATCGATTCGACGCCGCCGCAGAGGAATACCTCGCCGGCCCCCATCTGGATGGCGCCGGCCGCCTGATGGATCGACTGCATGGAGGAGCCGCAATAGCGGTTCACCGTGGTGGCTGCCGCGGTCTGCGGCAGCTTGGCCAGGAAGGCGATGCTGCGGGCGACGTTCAGGCCCTGCTCGCCCTCGGGGAAGGAGCAGCCGACGATCACATCCTCGATGTCGTCGGTCTTCAGGCCGGTGCGCTCGACCAGCGCCGCGAAGACGCGGGCCAGCAGATCGTCGGGGCGGACCTTGGTCAGCTCGCCCTTATGGGCGAAGGCGAAGGGCGAACGGGCATAACCGGCGATGACGACCGACTTCATGAGTGCTTCTCCTCCATGTCCTGCGTCTCCGTGATGCCGTTGCGGCGAAGATGCTCGGAGATCTGGGTGTCGATGGTGCACAGCTCCGCCAGCGTCTGCTGGACGTCGGCAAGCTGCTGTTCAAGTGCGGAAATCCGGCGGCGCGCGATGGAGCGCATGTACCGCATCTGCTCGATCTGGGCGTCGTCGGTGTCGTAGAGGTTCAGGAAATCCTTGATCTCGGCCAGGCTGAAACCCAGCCGCTTGCCCCGGCAGATCAGCGCCAGCCGGGCGCGGTCGCGGTGGCCGTAGACACGCGCGCTGCCACGGGCGCTACCGAGCCGTTCCGGCGACAGCAGCCCCTCATCCTCGTAATGGCGGATGGTGCGGTGGGTCAGACCGAACTCCCCGGCCAGTTCGCCGATGGCGAGCCGCGGACCGGACAGGCAGCCATCGCTGTCCCCCTCCCCTGTCTCCATCGCGCCGTTGCCGAACGAAAGCCGATCCACTCCGCTTGCTCCCTTCCCTGACGTTTACGTAAAGGTAAGGTCGATGCCGCTTGCTGTCAACAGACTTGTTGACCATGCCAACCAGTTGACAGGCCAGCAGGCAGGCCCTGTCCAGCCACCAATAGGTGCGGCGCGCCCGCACAGTGACAGGATGCCACGCCCCGGCACTCCCAATAGCTGTGGCAGGCTTTGCGGTGAACGCGCGCGTCCGCCCCATTCCCCTATCGGATGTGGGAAGCGGAGGCGGCGAATAACAGACGGCCGGAAGGCCGTGACGGCTTCAGGGCGGGTTTTGAAAGTTTCGGGCGGATCAGGACAGGGGACAGGAGACAACCCATGTCGGCGCGCGCCATCGTATCGTTGGGCGTCTGGATACTGGCCATGGTGCTGATCGGCACCATGACGGTCGGCCTTGCACTGGCCTTTTACCTGATGCTGACCTTGGCTTTCGCCGTGGTGGTCGCAGGATTGACCCTGCTCGCCCGGCGGCGGGACAGCCACCGGGGCGAACAGAGCTACCTTTAGGCATCGTCAGCTCGTTTGGGGGCGCCGTTGCCGGCGCCCCTTACGCCTGTGCCTGCCTCACTCCGGCAGCACGCGCAGCCGGGAGGCGGCGGTGCGGGCGGACAGGTGGGGACGCTGGAGATCCTGCACCTGGGCGCCGGGGGCCGCGAAATCGCCGGGGGTGACGGCGCGGACCAGATAGACCAACCGGAAGCGGGGCGCCGCCTTCGGCAGGTCGACGGCGGCCAGGAAGCGATCCTCGCGGAACTCGACATTGCGGGCCGACGACAGGTCGCCCAGCCAGGACAGCTTGCCGAGTTGGCCGCTGTTGGCGAGCCGGACATTCTCGATCTCGAAGCCGGCCGGCAGCGGATCGCTGACCATCACCGAATGATCGAGCGGGTCGCCGACTTCGCCCTCCAGGATCACCACCAGCAGGTCGTTGTGGCGGATGCCGGCCGGATCGACCGGACGGCCGGCCATGTCGAACAGGCGGCGGCGGATGGTCATCCCCTGCTCCTCCGCGCCGGCCGGCTGGTCGGGCACGCCCGTCACCGAGACGATCTGCCGGACCTCGCCGCCCAGATTGCGGATGGCGGGCGGGGCAGCGGGATCGACGGCCAGGATCTGCGGCTTGGCGTTCTCCACCGTCTGCTCGCCGATGGCGAGCTTCATCGGAGCGGCGCGGTCGATCAGCGCCTTGGACGCCAGCAGCAGCCAGGCCTGCTCCTGCAGGTTGGTGGTGCGGACGGCGGCGAAGGTCTTCGCCACGCGTTCGGCGGCCTGGAAGATGCGGTCGCGCTCCACGGCACCGCTCTCCGCCATCAGGAAGACGACGCCGGCCTCGTCCCGCAGGGAGGAACCCTGGTCGCGCAGGCCGGCGGTCACCATGCGGGCGCCGGACAGCTTGGAGAAGGCTTCGGCCGCGCCCGGCTGGTCGCCCAGCACGGCGGTCGCCGCAGCGATCTGCGCCCGGGCGAAGTCGGTCGGCAGACGGTCCCAATAGTTCTCGCGGAAGTACCGCACCGCACCGGCATCGATCATCTTGGCCCGCGCCAGCACATGGAGCGCATAGGCGCGGCCCGGCAGGTCGGCGGTCTCGACCCAGGCGTTGTCGATGGCCTGCTTCAGCCAGTCCAGACCCTTGCGGTAGGGCTGGTCGGGAATGCGGTAGCCCGCCGCCTTGGCCCGGCCCAGCACATCCACCGCATAGGCGGTCAGCCAGGGATCGAGATCGCCCTTCGGCGACCAGGGGGCGAAGGCGCCGTCGAGGCGCTGGAAGGTCAGCAGCCGGTCGATGCTGCGCTGGACGCGCGCCTTGATGCGGTCCTCCGGCGCGATGCCGAGGCCGGCAGCGACGTCGCTCAGCGACAGCAGCGGCAGGATGCGGCTGGCGGTCTGCTCCGCTCCACCGGCGGCGGTGCGGTCGAGCGCGAAGAGCAGGCCCGGCACGTCCAGGTCCGGCAGCGGCGCGACCTCCGCACCGACCGCGACGGTTTCCGGCCGCAGGCCGGCGGTGATGTCGGCCGGAACGGTCAGCCCCTTGTCGGTCGGCAGGGCGGCGACGTTGCGGCGCGACACCGGCGGCGAGGCCGGGCGCACCGTCACGTCCCAGCGGCGGGTGACGCGCACGCCGTCGGGACCGGTGACATCCAGCGTGACATGGCCGGCCCCGACCGCGGTGGCGGTCAGCACACGGCCGGCGGTCGCCCGCTTGCCGCGCACCAGCTTCGGCACGGCCAGTTCAATGCCCGGCTCATTGCCCGAGTCGCTTTGGACAATGGAGACGGCGCCCTCGGCGGTCAGCGTCATGCGGTAATCGCCGGACGGGCCGCTCAGGTTGTCGAGCGACAGCAGAACCTGCGCCGAATCGCCGGGGGCGAGGAAGCGCGGCAGCACCGCGTCGGCGACGACCGCGTCGCGCACCAGCATCTGGCTTTCGGCCTGGCCGATCCGCCCTTCGCTCCAGGCCACCGCCATCAGGCGCAGGCGCCCCTGGAAATCGGGCAGGTCGAAGGGAACCGAAACCTTGCCGTCGGCGCCGACGGTCAGGATGCCGGAATAGAGCGAGACCACCCGTTCCGACTTGGGCGGAACCATCCCGGAGATCTGGCGCAGGCGCGGCGTCGGCTGCACCGGTGGCCGGGCGGCCTCCAGGCTGGCCGGGTCGATCAGGCGGCCGTAGGAATCGCGCAGTTCCACGGTCAGCGGGCGCTTGCGCAGGTAATGGCGGGCCGGATCGGGCGAGGGCTGGTCGGTCAGCTGCATCACCGATTCGTCGACGGCGGCCAGCGTGACGAAGGCCTGCTTGCCTTCGGCGACACCGTCCACCGTGATGTCGGCGGTCATGGCGCGGCGCGGTTCCGTCTCCGCCGGGGCGGAGAGCCGGACGTCCAGCGTGCGCGGGGCCTTGTCCATCGCCAGCCAGGCGAGGCCGACGGCGCGGCGCGGCGGCTTCTTCGACTGCGGGTCGGAGGTGGCGAAGGCGGTCGCCAGCACATGGGCGCCGCTGGTCCAGCCCTGCCCGACCGGGATTTCCAGGAAGGCGCCCTGCGGACCGATGGCGCGGGTGACGGCATAGCTGACGCCGCGATCGGCCACCGCCACCAGCACCTGGCTGTCATAGGGCGGCTTGACGAAGATCCAGGCGCTTTCGCCGGAGCGGTAGGCCGGCATCATCACCGAGACGTCGACCGCGTCCGGCCGGTCGCCGGCGGTCGGGGTCATCCACCAGCCGGCGGCGAAGCGGAAGCTGCTGGCGACGCCGGTCTTGGGATCGAACACCTCCAGCCGGTAGCGGCCGGCGGCGACCGGGGTCTCCACCGAGGCCGGGGCGGCGGCCTGGGCCGACAGCGACCCGCCGGTCACCCGCTGGTCCTTCACCGTGACCTTGTAGTCCCAGCGGCCGTTGGCCTCGTACCACGCGTAGTCGTATTCCTCCTCGAACAGCTCGTAGGAGAGGTCGGCGCGGTCGGTCGGCTTGCCGTCGGGGCCGACGGCGATCACGTCGAAGCCGGCGGTGGCACCCTCCGGCACGCCGTCGCCTTCGAAGCGCGGCTTGATGCCGACGGCGAAGGGCTGGTGGCGCACCGGCAGCACGAAATCGCGGCCGACCGGGCGGCCGCCGATGTCGAACAGGGTGGCGCGCACCACCGCCTCCAGCGGACGGGTGCTGTCGGGCGGACGCGGCAGCTTGACCTTCAGGCGGGCGGAGCCGTTGGAGTCGGTGATGAAGCCCGGCAGGTCGGCGCGGGCCGGCTTCACCTCCTCCTGTACCAGACCGAAATGGTAGCCCGGCAGGTTGGGATAGGGGTTGTTGGCGGCGCGTAGCGTCACCGTCAGCTCGCCCGGCAGGCCGGAGGCTGGCGCGCCATAGAGATAATGGCTGTCGAGCGCGATGTCGGCCTCGCCGTCGGACGCCAGCTCCGTTGTCGGGGAGGCAAGCGCCACGTCCAGCCGCGGCGGCACGAAATCCTCCAGCAGGAACTCGACCCTGCCGATGGCCGGGCCGTCCGGCTCGGCATGGGCGGTGACGACCCAGTTGCCGGGATAGGCGTTCAGCGGCAGGTCGATGCGGGTGGCATAGCCGCCGGCCCCGCTGTCGGCCAGGCTGCGCCGCTCCACCTCGAGGCCGTCGGGGCGCAGGACGCGGATGGTCAGCTGCTTGCCGGCCGGCGGCGGGTTGAGGTCGGCGTCGCGCAGCAGGGCGGTCAGCTGCACCGTCTCGCCCGGCCGGTAGATGCCGCGCTCGGTGTAGAGATAGGTGTCGAGTCCGCCGGCTGCTGGGCGGACGACGCCGACCGGTTTGTCCTGCGCCTCGGCCGGCGGGGCGCCGCCGGCGGTCAGGTCGAGAACGGCGAAGTCGCCGTCGCCGCGCGCGGCGAACAGCGCCTGGACGGGTTCGGCCCCGGCGGCGCGCAATGCTGCGAGGTCGAAGCGGCCGAGCCCGTCCTCGCCGGTCTGCAGGCGTCCCAGCTCGGTGCCGTTGCGGGCGACCAGACGCAGCTCCACCCCGGCAGCGGGTGCCGCGGTCTGGACGGAGCGGGAGAAGACCACCAGCGAGTCGTCGCCGAGGATGGTGTTGAGGCCGAGGTCGGAGACGACGAACCACTGGGTCGCCTTGCGGTCCCAGCCGCCCGGCTTGATCTCGTCGGCACCGGCGATGGCGACATAGACGCCGGGGTCGAGCTTGCCCAGCACGCCGTCGATCGGGAAGGCGGTGGTGACGGTGCGGTTCGGCTGGTTGCCGATGCCCATCTCGCCGCGCCAGACCTCCTGGCCCGACTTGTCCAGGATCTCGCCGATGTCGTAGTCGGTCATCTGCTGGGTGATGCGGCCGAAATAGATCTTCTCGACCAGCGCGCGGTCGGCGATGCGCAGGACCTGGAGCTTCGCCCGGTCCAGATTGATCGAGCGCAGCGGCAGTCCTTCGGCGCCGACGCGCGGCAGGATGTAGCCGGCGCCGCGGAAGGCCAGCGACGGCTTGCGGTTGGGCACCTGCACCTCGCGGGTGTCGGCGGCCGGCAGGCGCTTGCCGTCGGCGCCGGGCAGCCCGTCCTTCAGCGTGACGCGGTAGCTGTCGCCGTGGCGCAGACCCTCGACGCAGAGCGTGCGGTCGCGGGCGATGGCGGCACCGTCGACCGCCGGCTCCACCGTGACATAGTCGCGGTAGTTGACGGCGCGCGAGCGCTCCAGCCGGTCGGTGAAGGTGAAGCAGGCCTGTGGCGTATCGCGCTCCGCCACCACCTCGACGCTGGATACGCCGAAGGGCACCGGCTCGGCCGGCGGGTCGGCGGCGAAGGTCTGGGATACGGTGAGCGTGCCGGAGCACGCGGCAAGAACGGCACAGACACGCGCCAGCGCACGCAACATTATAGACAGGCCCCAATTCCGCGGGTGGATCCGAAGGCACGCGGCCGGGGACAGCCCTGGCGTCGGCTCGGACCTGGATAAAACCGGCGCGGAGTATGCCCAAGCGGCAATGGTTTCGCCATGGCTTTGCGGCGCCGGCACGAAGATCGCTTTGATCGCGCGCCGGAAATGGGAGCCGGCGGCAGGGTCAGGCGGCGAATTCCAGCGTGACCTGGCTGCCCTGCCCCGGCCGGCTATCGATGCGGAGGCTGCCGCCATGCGCCTCGATCAGCGACTTGACGATGGGCAGTCCCAGGCCGGTGCCGCGGCCGGGCTGGGTGGTGAGGGCGGAGGTCTGTCCGAAGGGAATGGAGGCCTGCCGCAATTCCTCCGCCGTCATGCCGATGCCGTTGTCGGTGACGCGGACGACGCAGCGGCCACTCACCCCGCGCGCGACGCTGACCAGCACGCGCCCGTTCTCGGGCGTGAATTTCAGGGCGTTGCCCAGCAGGTTCAGCAGCATCTGCTTCAGCGCCCGCTCGTCCGCGCGCACCAGCGTGGGCGACGGCGGGCGGTTGATCTCCAGCCGGATCGACTTCTGCTCGGCCTGGGGAGCGACGATGCGGGGCGCCCATTCGGCGGCGGCGACCGGGTCGACATCCTCCATCAGCAGGGCGAACTTGCCGGCCTGGAGGCGCGACAGGTCGAGGATGTCGTCGATCAGGGTCAGCAGATGCTGGCCGGAGGCATGGATGTCGCGGGCATAGTCGGCATAGCGCGGACCGGCGTCCTGTCCGAACATCTGGTCCTTGATGATCTCGGAAAAGCCGAGGATAGCGTTCAGCGGCGTGCGCAGCTCGTGGCTGACACGGGCGAGGAAATCGCGGTTGACCGCCAGCGCCGCCGCCAGCCGTTCGGCGTTGCGCTGCTGGACCAGCAGGAAGGCGGCGACCAGCAGGATGGAGACGCTGAGCAGCGCCGCGATGATCCGCATCTGCCCACGGAAGCCGGCGACCGCGGCGTCGATGTCCTTCACCGCGATGCCGACGACGAGGATCAGCGGGTAGCCCTCGACCGGCCGGTAGGCGTAGGCGCGGCGGATGCCGTCGGCGATGCTGTCCTGCCAGAAGACACCGCTCAGCGACTGCTGGACCGCAACCCACAGGTTGGAGCCATTGCTGTCGAGCCCGATGGAATCCTTTCCGTCCTTGGAGCCGCGGGCGCGGATGACCCGGTCCAGCCCGACCAGCGTGACCACACCGTTGCGGCCGACATCGGCCTGCCGGTAGAAGCCCGAGAGGTGATCGGGATCGACATTGGCGACCGCCACGCCGGCGAACTCGCCCGCCGCATCCTCCAGCCGCCGGGAAAAGCGCAGCAGAGGCTGCCCGGTCGCCGAGCCGTTGAAGGGCAGGCCGATCTTCATCAGCGACCGCCCCTCCCCCTGGTGATAGGCGATCAGACCGCTGCCCTCCAGCCCTTCGGGCGGCCCCATCCCCTCGCTGCGGAAAAGCTGGGCGCCGTCGGGACCGAAGACGCTGAAGTGATGGATCAGGCCGGTGTCGTAGAGCCCGTCGTCGATGATGCGGCGGGCGCGGGGCAAGCCGCCTTCGGCATAGCGTTCGGCGAAGGAGCGCAGCGTGGTGTCGACGTCATGCACGGTGCGGCTGGTGCTGCTCTCATAGGCGCGTGCCGTCGTCTGCGCATTGACGATGGCCTCCCGCATCTGGCCTTCCAGCATGGAGGACGCCATCACGGCATAGCCGACCCACACCCCGGCCAACGCCAGGGCGGTTGCCGTCAGGATGCCGTTCCGAATGGACAGCAGCCTAACGGAGGGGAACCGAAAGGTCGGGAGACGTGGCATGCCCTGCGCTCCGCCGTTCCACCGCCCCCCGCATCCGGTCCGCAGTGCCGATCCGTAACGTCCGGCGCGATGCGGCGGGGGTGGAGCCGATCATCGCACCAATCGGTTAAGACTTGTCAAATGTCCGAACTGTTTGTCTACCTACCAATTGTGCCCGTGGATTTCTATTTTGATACGAAACGGTGCCGCAGCCGCTCGATGGCGGTGTCGAGCACTTCGTCCTTCTTTGAGAAGCAGAAGCGCACGACGTTGGTCGGCGCGTTTTCCACGAAGAAGGCGCTGACAGGGATGGCGGCGACCTTCGCCTCCGCCACCAGCCAGCGGCAGAAGGCCTGATCGTCACCGTCGAAGCCGAAGCGCGAGATGTCGGCGGCGACGAAATAGGTGCCGGCGCTGGGCAGCACGTCGAAGCCGACCGAGGCGAGCCCGGCCGACAGCCGGTCGCGCTTGGCCTGGAGCCCGGCGGCGAGCCCGGTGAAATAGCCCTCCTCCTTGCCCAGCCCGTAGGCGACGGCGGTCTGGAGGTTCGGCGGGGTGGTGAAGGTCAGGAACTGGTGTGCCTTAGCGACCGGCTGCAACAGGTGCGGGGCGGCGGTGACGTAGCCGACCTTCCAGCCGGTTAGCGAGAAGGTCTTGCCGGCCGACCCGATCTTCAGGCAGCGGTCGCGCATGCCCGGCAGGGTCATCAGCGGGATGTGGCGGCGGCCGTCGAAGACGATGTGCTCGTACACCTCGTCGCAGACCGCCAGCGCATCGTGGCGCTGCACGAACTCGGCGATCAGCTCCAGCTCGGCCCGGTCGAAGACCTTGGCGGCGGGATTCAGCGGATCGTTGATCAGCACCAGCTTGGTGCGGGGAGAGAAGGCGGCCTCCAGGTCGGCGCGGCTGAAGCTCCAGTCCGGCGCCTTCAGCGAGACGAAGCGCGGCACGCCGCCGGCCAGCCGGACGATGGGCAGGTAGCTGTCGTACATCGGCTGGAACAGCACCACCTCGTCGCCCGGATCGATCAGGCCGAGCAGGCAGGCGGTCAGCGCCTCGGTCGCACCGGAGGTGACCATCGTCTCGGTCTTCCAGTCGACGTCGAGCCCGTAGAAGCGGCCGGCGTGGGCGGCCAGCGCCTGACGCAGATCGGGCGTGCCCATCATCGACGGGTACTGGTTCCACCCGGTCAGCAGCGCATCGGCCGCAGTTTGCAGCACGTCGGCCGGCCCGCGGTCGTCGGGGAATCCCTGGCCCAGGTTGATCGCGCCATGCTCCTCCGACAGGCGGGACATGACCTCGAAAATGGTGGTGCCATAGCTGGACAGCAGCGCGTTGCCCGACTTCACCGGAAAGCCTCCTCATGCGAACGGACGCACAAGATGGCCGCTGCGGGGCGACGCTGTCCAGTGCCCGCTTCCGCAGGGCAGACCGCAGAGGAGCGGTTGCTGGCGGTCGGCGAAATCGTTTGGACTCCCACCGAGCGATGGAGACGGCCATGGTATGGCTGTTGCATACTCAGGTAAGTTTCTGTCCCAAGGAGTGTAATTCCGATGTCATTCTCTTCCCGCTGCCGCGGTGCCGCCCTGTCGGCCCTGGTCCTGTTCGGGCTGGCCGGTTCCGTGCAGGCTGCGGAACCGATCAAGGTCAAGGTGTTCGTCGGCTCGATGTTCGAGATCGGCAAGAACACCGGCGACCGCGCCGGCGAGTTCCAGCACTGGTACGAGCGCTATTGGCAGACGGCCGAGCCGATCGCGGTGAAGGGCGCGCTGAACCCGGTCTACTGCAACGCCGACGGCGTCTGCGGATCGGTGCTCGGCATGGGGAAGGTCAGCTCGTCGGCCTCGATGCAGGCGATCCTGCTGAACCCGCAGCTCGACCTGTCGCAAGCCTATTTCATGGTCACCGGTGTGGCCGGCACCCCACCGTCGCGCGGCACCATCGGCGAAGTGAGCTGGGCGACCTGGGTGGTCGACTATGACCTCGGCCACCGCTGGGCGCCGGAGGAGAACAAGCCGGGCGAGCCGACCTTCATGCCGCGCAAGGGCTACGAGGCGGTGCGTCTGTTCCCGATGAACCCGGCGCTGGTGTCCTGGGCGATGCGCCTGACCGCCGACACGCCGCTGAAGGACAGCGACTCCGCCCGCGCCTACCGCAAGCGTTATCCGCAGGAAGCGGCACAGCGTGCTCCTTTTGTGGGCACCGGCACGCACATGACGGGCGACACCTTCTTCCACGGCCCCGGCATGTCGGCCCAGGCGCAGTATATCGCCAAGCTCTATGGCGCGGACGACTACGTCATCACCGAGATGGAAGCGGCGGCGATCACGCTGGTCATCAAGCGGCTGCAAGGCTCCGACCGGGTGATGAGCCTGCGCGGCGCGGTCAATTTCGACCAGGGCAACCCGAACGAGACCACGCTCCAGCACCTCGACCCGAAGCCGGGCGAGACCGCCGGTGGCTTCGCCGAGACGGTGGAGAATGTGGAGCTGGTCGGGTCGCGGATGGTCGACCACATCGTCGGCCATTGGGACCAGTGGAAGGACGGCGTTCCGGCCCTGCCCGCTCCCTGACGGACGGACTCGTCAGCGCCTGCCGGGAAACCGCCCGGCAGGCGCCTGCGAGTCACTCACCGTAAATCTTGCGCAGGCGGCGGTTGCGCAGCTTCAGCCGGATGCGTTCGACCGGGCTGAAGATGCGGGGATAGCGGCGCTTGCCCCGTACGAACAGACGGCGGGCGTCGGCGGAGTTGCGCAGCACCAGCACGCCGCCGAGCAGCATCACCGGCAGGCCGCCGGGACCGGGCAAGGGGGCGATCAGCAGGCCGAGCAGGATGATCGTGCATCCGGCGCCGATCAGGGCCAGCTGTCGCACGCGCGCGAAAGGCAGCGTCTGGGCGGTATCGGGAGGACTCATCTGCGGTTCGACAGGCTCCAAGCTTTGCGTTCGTCCGCATATGGGCCTGGGGGAGCGGCTCGAAAAGGCCCCCCTCCCCTTTGCAGGTGTGGGAACGCGTCTTCTCCCGTCCCGGAAGGGGGCTGGACTCAATGCCCCGATTTTCAATGCAGCGTGCGCATCGGTTCCGGCGGCGCGGCGCGCAGGCGGGCCGGGTCCAGGCGGCTGAGGGCGGCGTCGCGTTCGGCGGGCTTGGGTTCCCAGCCGAATTCACGGATCAGCTGGTCGCGGGCGGCGACGGCGCGGCGGGACAGGTGGGCGCATCCGTCCGGCGCTTTGCCCCGGCTCGGCGGCGGGCAGCGGCGGTCGGCGCAGCTTTCCAGCATCAGGCGGATCATCCGCTCGCGCTTCGCGGCGTCGACATAGCCCATCTGGTCGAAATAGAGCTTGGTGAAGGCCAGTTCCGTGACGCGGGCCTGGGCTTCGCGGTCACCGACGATCACCGCCGCCACCACCTCCACGCAACGGCCGGCGAAATGCGGCAGCGGCGCGGTGCCGTCGTCGGCACGGTCGAGCAGGCGGCTCGGCAGATCGACCAGCCGGCCGGTCACGTCCTTCACCAGATAGCGGCGCCACACCGACATTTCCGCCTCCCGTCAGGCTTCAGCCCCGATGCGAAGCCTACACCAGACGGAGGGAACACGGAACCGGTCATGAACACACGATCTCGTGAACGGTCGGGTTCCGGCGCGCCTCGGCCTCAGCGCGGCACCAGCGGCCAGAAGATCGCGATGGCCGTCGTGCCGAACACCACCACCATGATCGACAGCGGCAGGCCGAGCCGCCAGTAATCGCCGAAACGGTAGCCGCCGGGGCCCATCACCAGCGTGTTGCACTGGTGGCCGATGGGGGTGAGAAAGTCGCAGCCCGCCCCGATCGCCACCGCCATCAGGAAGGCGTCGGGCCGCAGCCCGAGATGGGTGGCGAGGCTGGCGCCGATGGGCGCCATCACCAGCACCGTCGCGGCGTTGTTCAGGAAGGGCGTCACCGCCATCGCCGCCACCATGATCATCGCCAGCGCCCCCGCCGGCGGCAGGCCCTGCGACATCTCCGACAGGAAGCCGGCGATCAGTTCGGTGCCGCCGGTGGTGCGCAGCGTCTCGCTGACCGGGATCAGGGAGCCCAGAAGCACCAGGATCGGCCATTCGATGGCCTCGTAGGCGTCGCGCAGGCTGACCACCTTCAGGGCGGTCATCGCCACCGCCGCGCCGAAGAAGGCGATGGCGACCGGCACCAGCCCGGTGGCGACCAGCGTGACGGCCAGCCCCAGCACCGCCACCGCCGCGGCGCGCTTCGGCGTGCGGCCGATGGCGAGGTTGCGCTCGGCCAGCGGCAGGCAGCCCAGTTCGGCCAGCGTGTCGGAGACGGCGGCCTGCCGGCATTGCAGCACCACCAGATCGCCCGATTGCAGGCGGATGCGGCGCAGCCGCTGGCGGATCGGCCTGCCGCGCCGGCTGAGCGCCACCAGATTGGCGCCGAACCGCTCGCGCAGGTTCACCTCCTCGATGCTGTGGCCGATCATGGCGGAACGCTGCTCCACCACCGCCTCGACCACGGCGATGTCGTCCTCGTTCTCGACCCCCTCCTGGTCCTTGTCGTGCATCATGCGCAGGCCGGCGCGCTTGACCAGATCGCCCAACGCCGTGGTGTCGCCCTCCAGCACCAGGATGTCGTCGGCGAACAGCACCCAATGGCCCGACGGGACATAGCGGCGGTAATTCTCGCGCACGATGGCGGCGACGGTCACCTCGTTCTCGCCGAAGGTCTCCAGCTCCGCCACCGTGCGGCCGACGAACTGCGAGCCGGCGGGCAGCCGCGCCTCCGCCGTGTAGTCGTCGATGTTGAAGGCAGGACCGGCCCCCGCCGCCCGCCCCTTCGGCAGCAGCCGGTAGCCGACCGTCAGGAAGGCGACGCCGACCAGCGCGATCACCAGCCCCACGGGGGTGAAGTCGAACATGTGGAAGGGCTCGCCCGTCATCTCCGCCCGCACGCGCGACACGATGATGTTGGGCGAGGTACCGACCAGAGTCATCAGCCCGCCCAGCAGCGAACCGAAGGCCATCGGCATCAGCAGCATCGACACCGGCGTACCGCTCCTCCGCGCGACCTGCAAGGCGATGGGCATGAAGATGGCCAGCGCGCCGATGTTCTTGACGATGGCCGACAGCAGGGTCACCGCCCCGGCCAGGACCGCCACCTGGGTCCAGACGCCGCTCATCCGCGCGGTCAGCGGGCGCATCGCCGCCTCCACCACGCCGGAGCGGCCGACGGCGGCGCTGACCACCAGGGCCGATCCGACGATGATGACGATGTCGTCGGAAAAGCCCTGGAACGCCTCCTTCGCCGGCACGATTCCGGCGGCGACCGAGGCCAGCAGGGCGATCATCCCGACAAGGTCGTAGCGCAGCCGGTCCCAGATCAGCAGCGCGATCACCGCGCCGATGATCCCAAACGATAACATCTGGTCGATGGTCATTGGGAAAGGCAGCGTCCTTATCCTGTAATCCGGAGCCGGATCGGACAAAGGAACGCGGTTCTGCGTTCGGTCAGCGCGCCGAACCCGACGCCTTTCCGTCCCCGCGGCCATTGCCCGACTTGCCGGATGCCGCTGCCCCCTTGTCGGGTGACCGGGCATCCTGCACCAGTCGGCCGCACTGTGGCTGTTCCTCGCTGCCCGGGTCAAGGAAGGGCAGCACGCCGGCCAGCGGGGTCAGCAGCACGCCCAGCGCCACCGCCGCAGCACCCCGCGCCGCCGACTCGGTGGGATCGACGCCGATGTCCGGGTTGCCCAGCGTGCCGCCGACCAGCACCGGGACATGGGTGGCGAAGACCTGCGGCGACTTCGAATCGCCGACGATGCGCAGGTCGAGCGCCTCGTTGCGCAGGCTGATCCGGCCCTTGCCGGTCACCAGCGTTTCCGGCGTGTCGAGCACCAGCGCCTCGACCTGGGCGACACCGTTCTGCACCGACATATTGCCGACAAGGCAGTTGAAGGGCATCGGCTTCGACCCGGAAATGACCACGCCCAGCGTTTCCAGGATGTTGGTCTTCAGCCCCTTGACCGCGAGGCTGGTGACCCGTCCGCCGTCCACCGCGACGCCGATCTTGCCGTCGGAGCTGCCCAGCAGGTCGGCCACCGTCTTACCCGAGCCGGCGAGTTGGATGCGCCCGGCCACCGTGCCGCCGATCTGGCCCGCCAGGGAGGTTTCGCTGAAGAAGGTGGACAGCTTCATCGCGCGGATGTCCAGGTTGGTGCGCATCGCCGGCACCTTGCGGCTGCCATCCACCTGCACCGTGCCGGCGATCCGCCCGCCGCCGATGCCCAGCGACAGCGGATCGAAATGCAGATCGCCGTTGGCCAGCCTGACCCGCATGTCCAGATCCTGAAGGGGGGCGAAGGGTGCCTCCACCCGCTTGCCGCGCAGGCGGACGTCCATGTCGGTGTTGCGCAGCATCTCCACATTCACCGGGGTGGCGGGGATGACGCGGCCGTTGCCGCGGGTCGGATAGTCGTCGCTGCCGCGCGGCGAGGCGCCGATCAGGCCGGCCAGATCCTGGGCCGCCAGCCGGTTGGAGGTGAGGTCGGCCTTCACCATCGGCCGCTCCCCATTGGTGTCGACCGACAGGTCGCCGGACAGGTCGCTTTCGCCGACCTTGCCGTTCATGCCGTGGAAGGCCCACAGGCCCCCTTCGCGCGACAGGTGGCCGGAAATGGAATAGGGCCGGGTCTTCGGCGTCGGGATGCCGAGGATCGGGAAGATCTCCGCCAGATCGTTGCCGCTGAGCGCCAACGACAGGTCGACGCCCTCCAGCTTCACCGGCTCGGCCACCGACCCTTCGATGCGGCCCTTGGTCTTGCCGACGGCGGCATCGATCTTCAGCGGATAGGGCTTGGGATCGTCGCGCAGATAAAGCAGCGAACCGCCCTCCACCGCCAGGGTGAAGGGCTTGCCGGCGAAGTTGCCCTTGCCGTTCAGCTGCACGGTGTCGCTGTCGTTGTCGCCGGTCGCGGTGTTGATGCTGTTGTCGATGTCGATGTCGCCGGTGGGGTCGCGGTAGCGAAGCCGCCCGTCGGCGATCAGCAGCCGCTCGATCACCGGAATGTCGCCGCGCTTGTCGGGGGTCGCAGCCTCCTTCGCCACCGCCTTCTCGGCATTGGGCGGGCCGAAATTCCAATTCGCCTCGCCCTTGTCGTTCTTTTCCAGGATCAGCTTCGGCCCCTGGAATTTCAGCTCCGGCAGTTCCCAGTTGCCGCGCAGCAGCGGCCAGAGACGCAGCGAGGCGTCCAGCGCCTCGATCTCCGCCATTGTTCGGTCCTGCGCCCAGTCGGCATTGGCGACGCGCAGCCCTTCCAGATGGATGCGGATCGGGTTGCCGAGATGCACGCGCAGGTCGCCGTCGATGGCGACCTCGCGGTTCAGCGCCGCCGAGGCGCGGCGAGCGACAAAGCCGCGGGCGTCGTTCCAGTCGAACAGCAGCACCACCGCGCCGACCCCGACGACGACGAGACCGACGAGGCCCAGCAGGCCGTAGCCGATCCATTTGAACACCGATCCCGCACCCGCTTTCATCCCCCTGCCCTCCACGCACCGTCCCTTCCCCTGACAACGGACAAGGGGGCGGAACAGCGAAGGCCGGAAGCAGGGAGTACCGCAAGAGATCCGTTCCGACTCTCCGAAGGTTATATATTCCATTGGCGCTTATATTGGATTTAACGCAAAATTCAGTATCGCAGCGCCGTAATCCAACGACGCCCCGCCCCCACCCCGCAGCCAGGGCCGCAGGACAAGATGCGTTCTCTGACCAATTTCGCCCCGTCCACCTTCGAAGAGCGCGGCGCCGCCGTGGCCTTCACCACGCCGGTGCTGGCGCAGACCCGCGTGCGCAAGGACAGCCGCGACCAGCTGGAGGTGCTGGTGCCCAACCTTTCGGAAGGGCGCGGCGTTTATGTGGTTCCGTGGAAGTCGCTGCCGCTGGCCTTCCCGATGACCGTGCATGACCGGATGCTGCACGATCTGATCGCCAAGGCCGACGGCTGCTCGCCCGACGACATCCGCAAGGCGGTGCTGGAGGCGGCGCGCTGCGGGCTGGCCGGCGGTGGTGCCGTGGCGGCGGCGGAAGCGGCGCTGAGCGACGACGAGGACCAGCGGCTTCTGATCAACTACCAGCTGATCGTCGAGGCGCTGAAGGCGGTCGGCCTGGAATCGACGGAGATCCTGAAGGTCGGCCTGACCTCCGCCGCAGGGCAGAAGCTGACGCGCGACCTGATGATGAAGGCGGCGCAGCGTCTGGCTCTGGAACCGAAGGAACTCTATGGCCGCATCGCCGAGCTGGCGCTGATGATGGAGGCCATCGGGCTCGCCAGCTCGCCCAAGCCGGCGCGGCTGCGGCGGCTGATGCGCGATCTCCAGGGCTTCCGCGACAGCATGACCGACTGGGCGACCGACAACGTGTCGGAAGCGGCCCCCATCGGCGGCTTCTGCGCCGAGGTGGCGGAACATACGGTCAACCATGCCCGCAACGTCATCGGCCAGTTCGATCAGGCGATGGCGTCGTTCGAGGTGCTGCTACGCCAGTGGGAGACCAAGCGCCCGCAGATCCGCAAGGCGTCGAGCCGGCTGTCCTGGCTGCTCGACGGCTGGGAATATCTGATCCTGCTGTGGAACGACGCGCTGAGCCAGGACCGCTACACCCAGGACATGGCCGTCCACGACATCTTCCGCGTCATCCCCCTGCTGCCGAAGGACGAGGGGCGCGCCGACCAGTCGATGCTGGCGGACAAGCTGACCAGCAGCCACAAGCGGTCGGTGCGCGCTTATGTCGACTGGCGCAGCGGCCAGCTCGACGTCGATCTGGTCATGCGGATCGAGACGATCAAAGGGAGAGCGGCCTGATCATGGAGATGAGGGATCTGGTCGCGCTGGGCGACAAGCTTCTGGACATCGACGAGCCCAAGTTCCGCCAGATCGTCGATCTGCTGGAGCAGATGAACGACCATCCCGACATCCAGCGCACCATCGCCGTGATCCGCCCCCGTCTGGTCGAGCTGCGGCTGCACCGCCGGCCGACGCTGAAGCGGCTGTTCTGCGATCCGTTCGAAGACCTGTTCGAAGCGCTGGGCAAGGCCGACCCGGTGCCGCTGAGCGTGATCGAACGGTCGCTGATGAACAGCCTGTGGCCGCTGGTGGAGGCGCAGGTCGGCAAGGAGCGCATGCGCGCCTTCCGCCCGGCCCTCCAGAACGGGCCGGAGCGCAAGGCGCTGACCGAAGCCTTCTGGGGGGAATGCGCCGCGGCGGTGTCGACGATCGCCGAGGGGGCGGTGTCCGGGCATTTCAGCGAAGCGCTCGACCTGCGGATGAACCCGAGCCGGACACGGGCGCTGGCGGACATCACCATCATCCTGTCCATCGCGCCCGAGATCATGGAGCTGAAGGCGGCGCTGTCGCCCAAGCCGGTGCCGAAGCTCCATGGCGACCATATCGAGGCGATCCAGACCATCGGCCGCCGGCTGTCCCGCGCCAGACCGGAGACGCTGAAGATCTTCATCCTGCTCGCCGCCTCGCGCCTGACCGATCCGTCGGTGCTGCTGAGCGGGCTGTGGGACATGGATCTGGGCCAGAAATCGGCCGACCGCGCCGCCCTGTTCATGCAGCTGAGCGGCACCGTCGTCGCCCAGATCGAGGACCGCTCGCGCAGCTGGCAGAACACCCCGGCCAGCGACCGCATGGCGGTGGCCGATCTGGCGCTCGACCTCGTCGCCAGCCTGGACGCCACGCGGACGGCGATGGAGCACAGCCGCAACAAGGAGTTCGACCAGCGGCTGAAGCAGGTCCGCAACTCAGTCCATACCATGGTGAAGACCCAGGTGTTGCAGGACGCCGATGCCGGCATCGTCGCCGCCGTCGGCGTGCTGGACAACGCCGCCATCGGCGCCAGCGAGGGACGCGCCCAGCTCGCCCAGGCGGAGAACCACGCCCGTGCGCTGCGCAAATGCGCGACCATCGCCGATACGCTGGGGCTGCGCGGCGAGCTGCGCGAGATGACGCAGAAGACCACCGCCTCGCTGACGGAAAAGGCGCAGCAGGCGCTGGCCGGTCCCGCCGGCAGCACCCGCACCGGCTACACCGCCATCCGCATGATCGAACTGATTGCCGGACCGGCCGAAGCGAATAAGATCATGGACGACATCATGAGCGGCGGCCGGCGGTGAGTGTGCCGGCGCCTTTCGGTTCGGAGGAGCGGGCGATGGGATCGGGATACACCGGGTGGGAACTGCCGGCGGACGAGCGCGGGCGCCTGCTGGCCCTGCTTCCGCCCCGCTATGAGAGGCTGGTCGCCGACCATGTGACCCTGACCTTCGGCGTCGGGCCGCAGGAGCCGCTGCCCGCCGCCACCGAGGCCGACGTGATCGGCTATGCCGACGACGGCGAGGGGGTGCAGGCGCTGGTCGTCGCCGTCGACGGCGCCAGCGACCGGCCGGACGGATCGACCTACCACATCACCTGGTCGCTGGCGGACGGGCGGCGCCCGGTGGAATCCAACGACGTCATCCGCGACTATGGCTGGCGTCCGGTGGACCCGGTGACGGTCAGGCTGGTGCCGCGCTATTTCGCGCTGTAAGGCAAAACCTCACAGCAGCTTACGGCACCTCCGCCACCCCCTCTGCCACGACGCCTCGTTTCACGCGCTGTTCGCGGTAGACGATGAACAGGCCGCTGCCGATGATCAGCGCCGCCCCCACCCCCATGCGCGCGGTGGGGGCCGTGCCCCAGACGGCGAGGTCGAGAATCACCGCCCACAGGATCGACACATACTGGAACGGCACCACCACCGCGGCCGGGCTGAGTTGCAGCGAGCGGTTCATCATGGCGTGACCGGCCAGCGCGGTGACGCCCAGCAGCCCCAGCAGGATGAAGCCGAACCAGCCCGGCGCCTCCCAGGTCCAGGGCAGCGTCACCCCGCCGATCAGCAGGCCGCCGACCATCTGGTTGCCGACCAGCGTCAGGCTGGAGGCGGAGCGCAGGACGCGGGTGGAGATCACGCCGCTGGAGAAGATGAAGGCGCCGATCAGCGCCACCAGCGACGGCCACAGGTCGAAGCGGCCGGTCGGGTTCAGCACGATGACGACACCGACGAAGCCGACCAGCACAGCCACCCAGCGGCGCCAGCCGACGCTTTCCCGCAGGACCAGCACCGACAGTGCGGTGACGATCAGCGGCGCCGACATGTAGATGGTCATCACGTCGGCCAGCGGCAGATAACCGACCGCCCAGTAGAAGCAGGCGACATCCACCGTCATCAGCAGCACACGCAGGATGTGCAGCGGCAGCCGGTCCACCGCGAAGACCGCGGCGATGCCCTCGCGCCAGATCATCGGCGCCAGCACCGCCAACCCGAACAGGCTGCGCACGGCCAGCAGCATGGCGACCGGGTGGTCGGCCACCAGCCATTTGCCGAGCGCGTCGTTCAGCGTGAAGAGCGTCATCCCGCCCAGCATCATCAGGATGCCACGGCGGGTGTCGGTCGCGGGGGCCGCGGTCATGGAGGGGTCCGGCAATGGTTGAGAGCGTGGGATCCGCGGGAGCAGGCCGGAGACCTGCGCGGGCAGCGATATTGCTGGAATGGCGGACGAACGCAACCCCCGCCCGGCGGGCAGGAGCGATGCGAAAATTCAATCGGCCCGATTGACTCCGCCTGCGGGGCCGGGACGGTCAGCGATAGGGCGCCTGTTGAACGGGCAGCCGGTTGGTCTCCTTCATCTCCCGCAGCGACAGGTTCGAGCGGATGCTGGCCACGCCCGGCAGCTTCCGCAGAACCCGGTCGACGAACCCGCTGTAGTCGTCGAGATCGCGCGCGACGACCACCAGCAGGAAATCCGCCTCTCCGGTGGTGTTGTGGCAGCTCAGCACAGAGGGGCAGCCCTGGATGATCGCCTCGAACGCCGCGGTCGCCTCCTCGCCATGCTGGGTGCAGACGATCTGCACGAAGGCCATGACACCGAAGCCGAGCTTGCGGCGGTCGAGAACCGCCTGATAGCCCTTGATCACCCCGCTTTCCTCCAGACGCTTCTGCCGCCGCCAGCAGGACGCCTCGCTGAGCGTCAGCTGTTCGGACAGCCTGGCGTTGGACAGCCGGCCATCCTGTTGCAGCCGGTCCACAATCGCGGCATCCATTTTATCCAGCGGGTCCATATCGAAGGACTCCTTCATCAGTGCGCCATCAGAAGAAAGAATCCTTCATATCTGCGGTTCGACCGATCTTCAATTGAAAGCCAATTTCAGCGGGTCCGTCGTAGACTGCGGGGAGCGTCCAGACGGAGTTCCCCGATGAAAGCCGTGGTCTACGAGGCATTTTCCGCCCCGCCCAAAATCATGACCGTGCCCGATCCGACGCCGGAGCCGCATGGCGTCGTCGTCAAGGTGATGGCGACCGGCGTCTGCCGCAGCGACTGGCACGGCTGGGTCGGCCACGATACCGACATCCAGCTTCCCCATGTTCCCGGCCACGAACTGGCCGGCATCGTCGAGGCGGTCGGCAGGGATGTGACGAAATGGAAGGTCGGGGACCGGGTGACGGTCCCGTTCGTCGGCGGCTGCGGCGCCTGTCCCGAATGCCATTCCGGCAACCATCAGGTCTGCGACCGGCAGTTCCAGCCCGGCTTCACCCATTGGGGGTCGTTCGCGCAATATGTCGGCCTGCATCAGGCGGACATCAATCTGGTGGGCCTGCCGGAGAGCATGGACTTCACCACGGCGGCGAGCCTGGGCTGCCGCTTCGTGACCTCGTTCCGCGCCGTCATCGACCAGGGCAAGACCTCCGCCGGCCAGTGGGTCGCCGTTCACGGCTGCGGCGGCGTCGGCCTGTCGGCGATCATGATCGCCAATGCCGTGGGCGCCAATGTCGTCGCCGTCGACATCTCGGAAGACAAGCTCGCCCTGGCCCGCGCGCTCGGCGCCGTCGCCACGGTGAACGCGTCGGAGGTCGGGCAGGTCGCCGAAGCGGTCATCGAGATCACGCGCGGCGGCGCCCATGTCTCGCTCGACGCGCTGGGCCACCCCACAACCTGCTTCAATTCGATCGCCAACCTGCGCAAGCGGGGCAAGCATGTGCAGGTCGGGCTGATGCTGGCCGAGAACAGCACGCCGGCCATTCCGATGAGCCGCGTCATCGCCAACGAGCTGGAGATCCTCGGCAGCCACGGCATGCAGGCTCACCGCTACGACGCGATGCTGGAGATGATGCGGTCCGGCAAGCTGGCGCCGGAGAAGCTGATCGGCCGGACGATCACGCTGGAACAGTCCATCGACGCCCTGATGAGCATGGACAGGTTCGAGGGCACCGGCGTCACCGTGGTGACGGAGTTCTGACGACAAAGCCGGAAAGCTCGCGCTTTCCGGCTTCCGAAACAGCGCTCAGATCACGCCCTTCTCGCGCAGGGCGGCGATGTCGGCCTCGCCCAGCCCGAGGGATTCTGCCAGCACCGTGTCGGTGTGCTGGCCAAGCGTCGGCGGGGCGGTGTCGTGGACCAGCGGGGTGCCGCTGTAGCGGATCGGGCTCGCCACCGTCGGCACGCTGCCCTGGGTCGGGTGCGGCAGATCCTGGTGGATGTTGCGGGCCTTGACCTGCGGGTCTTCGAAGACCGCGGCCAGATCGTTGATCGGACCGCAGGGCACGCCGACCTGCTCCAGCGCGCCCAGCCAGTCCTGGCTGTCGCGGGTGCGGATCAGTTCCTCCAGCAGGGCCACCAGTTCCTTGCGGTTGGCGACGCGGGCCGGGTTGGTGGCGTAGCGCTCGTCCTTCGCCAGATCGAGGCGGCCGGCGACCGTGCAGAACTTGGCGAACTGGCCGTCGTTGCCGACCGCCAGGATGATGTAGCCGTCGCGGGTGGCGAAGGCCTGATAGGGCACGATGTTGGGATGGGCGTTGCCGAGACGCTGCGGCGCCTTGCCGCCGACCAGACAGTTCATCGCCTGGTTCGCCAGCACCGCCACCTGCACGTCGAGCAATGCCAGATCGACCTGCTGCCCTTCGCCGGTGCGGTCGCGGTGGGCGAGCGCGCCCATGATGCCGATGGTGGCGTAAAGGCCGGTGAAGATGTCGGTCACCGCGACGCCGACCTTGACCGGACCGGCGCCCGGCTCGCCGTCGGGCTGGCCGGTGATGCTCATCAGCCCGCCCATGCCCTGGATCATGAAGTCGTAGCCGGCGCGGTTGCGGTACGGCCCGGTCTGGCCGAAGCCGGTGATCGAGCAATAGACCAGCCGCGGATTGACCGCTTTCAGGCTGTCATAGTCGAGCCCGTATTTGACCAGCCCGCCGACCTTGAAATTCTCGATGACGACGTCGGCCTGGGCGGCGAGCCTGCGGACAAGCTCCTGCCCTTCCGGCCGTTCGAAATCGATGGTGATCGACCGCTTGCCGCGGTTGGTCGACAGGAAATAGGCAGACTGGTCGCCGGCCCAGGGCGGGCCCCAGGCGCGGGTATCGTCACCGGCACCCGGCCGTTCCACCTTGATCACGTCGGCGCCGAGATCGGCCAGCGTCTGCGCCGACCACGGCCCGGCCAGCACGCGCGACAGCTCCAGCACCCGGATGTGCGACAAGGGTCCGGCCAAGGTGTCTTCCTCCTGAATTATTCTGTTCCCCACGTCCCTCCCGCCCGTCCGCCCCTCTCGGGACGGACGGGCGGGAGGGGGAGGTTATTACGCCGACACCAGTTCTTCCAGCGAGCGCTCGATGATGTCCAGGCCTTCGTCGACCAGGGCGTCCGACGCGGTCAGCGGGACCAGGATGCGGATGACGTTGGCATAGGTGCCGCAGGACAGCAGGATCAGGCCCTTTTCCGCCGCCTTGGCGACCAGCGCCTTGGTCAGGTCGGCCGCCGGCTCCTTGGTCTCGCGGTCGGTCACCAGCTCCATGGCGACCATGGCGCCCAGGTTGCGGACGTCACCGATCACCGACAGGCTGTTGCGCTGGGCCATGGTGCGGAAGCGGCCGGCGATGCGTTCGCCCAGCTTCTCGCTGCGCTCGACCAGCTTCTCTTCCTCGATGACGTTGATGACGGCCAGCGCCGCGGTGGTCGCCAGCGGGCTGCCGGCATAGGTGCCGCCCAGGCCGCCGGGGATCGGGGCATCCATCAGCGCCGCCTTGCCGGTCAGCGCCGACAGCGGGAAGCCGCCGGCCAAGCTCTTCGCCATGGTGACGAGGTCCGGCTCGATCCCGGCATGCTCGAAGGCGAACATCTTGCCGGTGCGGGCAAAGCCGGTCTGGATCTCGTCGACGATCATGACGATGCCGTGCTTGTCGCAGACCGCACGCAGCGACTGGAGGAAGGACGGGCTGGCGATGTTGAAGCCGCCTTCGCCCTGCACCGGCTCGATGATGATCGCGGCGACGCGGGCCGGATCGACGTCGGACTTGAACAGAGTGTCCAGCGCCTTCAGGCTCTCCGCCTCGCTGATGCCGCGATAGGCGTTGGGGAACGGCACGTGGAAGATTTCGGCCGGGAACGGGCCGAAACCGACCTTGTAGGGCACGACCTTGCCGGTCAGGCCCATGGTCAGCAGCGTGCGGCCGTGGAAGCCGCCGGAGAAGGCAACCACGCCCGGACGGCCGGTGGCGGCGCGGGCGACCTTCACGGCATTCTCGACCGCCTCGGCACCGGTGGTGAAGAAGGCGGTCTTCTTCGGGGTCGGGCCGGGAACCAGCGCGTTCAGCTTCTCCGCCAGCTCGACGAAGCTGTCATAGGGCGTGACCATCGCGCAGGTGTGGGTGAAGCGCTCCAGCTGCGCCTTCACCGCCTCCATCACCTTCGGATGGCGGTGGCCGGTGTTCAGCACGGCGATGCCGCCGGCGAAGTCGATGAAGCGCTTGCCCTCGACGTCCCACATCTCGGCATTCTCGGCACGGTCGATGTAGAAGGGCATGCCGGCGGAAATGCCACGGGAGACGGCGGCCTCGCGACGGGCGACGAAGGACTGGTTGGTGGTCATGGTCTGTGTTCCTTTGTCTTTTCCCTTGGGGGGATCAGGCGCCGAGGCCGACGCAGAGATATTTGACTTCCATGAAATCATCGAGGCCGTACTTGGAGCCTTCGCGGCCGATGCCGGACTCTTTGACGCCGCCGAAGGGAGCCACCTCGGTGGAGATGATGCCCTCGTTGATGCCGACGATGCCGTATTCCAGCTTTTCCGCCACGCGCCAGACACGGCCGATGTCGCGGCTGTAGAAATAGGCGGCAAGCCCGAACTCGGTGTCGTTCGCCATGCGGATGGCGTCCTCTTCCGTCTCGAACTTGAACAGCGGGGCGACCGGGCCGAAGATCTCCTCGCGGGCGACGCGCATTTCGGTGGTGATGCCGGTCAGGATGGTCGGCTCGAAGAAGGTGCCGCCCAGCGCGTGGCGCTTGCCGCCGAGAGCGACCTTGGCGCCCTTCTCCAGCGCATCGCCCATCAGCTCTTCCACCTTGGCGACGGCGTCGGCGTTGATCAGCGGACCCTGGGTGACGCCGGCCTCGGTGCCGTCGCCGACCTTCAGCGCCTTGACGGCCTCGGCCAGCTTGGCGGCGAAGGCGTCATAGACGCCGGCCTGGACCAGCAGGCGGTTGGCGCAGACGCAGGTCTGGCCGGCATTGCGGTACTTCGACGCCATGGCGCCCTTGACCGCCTCGTCCAGGTCGGCGTCGTCGAAGACGATGAAGGGAGCATTGCCGCCCAGTTCCAGCGACACCTTCTTGACCGTGCTGGCGGCCTGCCGCATCAGCAGCTTGCCGACCTCGGTCGAGCCGGTGAAGCTGACCTTGCGGACGATCGGGCTGTGGGTCAGCTCGTTGCCGATGGCGGCCGGCTCGCTGCCCATGACGATGTTGAAGACACCGGCGGGGAAACCGGCGCGCTCGGCCAGCTCGGCCAGCGCCAGCGCCGACAGCGGGGTGTCCTCGGCCGGCTTGACCACCACGGTGCAGCCGGCGGCCAGCGCCGGAGCCACCTTGCGGGTGATCATGGCGTTCGGGAAGTTCCACGGCGTGATCGCCGCGACGACGCCGATGGCCTCCTTCAGCACGACGATGCGCTTGTTGGCGGCGAAGCTCGGGATCACGTCGCCGTAGGCGCGCTTGCCCTCCTCCGCGAACCACTCGATGAAGGACGCGCCATAGACGACCTCGCCGCGCGATTCGGTCAGCGGCTTGCCCTGCTCGGCGGTCATCAGCTGGGCCAGATCCTCCTGCGCCGCGAGGATCAGCTCGTACCAGCGGCGCATGATGGCCGCGCGCTCCTTGGCAGTCTTGGCCTTCCAGCCCGGCAGGGCGGCGTTGGCGGCATCGATGGCTTCGCGCGTCTCGGCCGCGCCCATGTCGGACACTTCGGCGATGACGGCGCCGGTGGCGGGGTTGGTGACCGGGAAGCTCTTCCCGGAATCGGCCGCGCGCCACGCACCGTTCACGTAGCCCTTGGTTCGGAGAAGGCCCTGGTCGTTCAGCGACAGCATGTTCGATCCGCCCTGGATGAAGGAATGTGGAACCGGCCGGCCGCGCCCGGCGAAAACTTCCTTGGCATTCAAGGATTTCCTGCGCGGGGGCCTGGACCTTGGACAGAAGCCTACCATGTTTAATAAATTAAACAACCCCTGTTTAACTGTTCATATTCTGATGACGGGGTTGCGCGAATGGGCTATTGCCTTAATGGAAGTGGAGCAGGAGTCCGGTGATGGAATTCGACGTCGGCGCCAGGTTGAAGCAGATCCGCGAGCAGAATGGGCTGTCGCAGCGGGCGCTCGCCCAGCGGGCCGGAGTGACCAACGGCACGATCTCTCTGATCGAGCAGAACCGCAGCAGCCCGTCGGTATCGTCGCTGCGCAAGGTGCTTCAGGGCATCCCGATGACCCTGGCCGAATTCTTCTCCTCCGATGACCTGCCGCCGCCCGAGCAGATCTTCTTCAAGGGCGACGAGCTGATCGAACTGGCCGGAGAGCTGAAGGGCACGGTCGGCCAGGTTTCCTTCCGTCAGGTCGGCGACCTGCGCAGCCGCAACCTGCAAATCCTCCACGAACGCTACGCCCCCGGCGCCGACACCGGCCGCACCATGCTCCAGCACGAGGGAGAGGAAGGCGGTATCGTCATCAAGGGCCAGATCGAACTGACGGTGGGTGACCGCAAGCAGCTTCTCGGTCCCGGCGACGCCTATTTCTTCGACAGCCGCGTCAGCCACCGCTTCCGCAACATCGGCGAAGTGGAGTGCGAGGTGATCAGCGCCTGCACCCCGCCCTATCTGTGAGCGGGACCGGGGAGGAGCGTACCCCCCTCCCCGTCAGACACTCCCCTACTCCGCCTTCCCTTTCAGCCGCTCGTTGCGCCGGCGCAGGATTTCCAGCGTCGACAGCATGCAGACCGAGATCACCGTCAGCACCACCGCCACCGCGGTGATGGTCGGGCTGATGTTCTCGCGGATGCCGCTGAACATCTCACGCGGCAGCGTCCGCTGCTCCGGCCCGGCGAGGAACAGCACCGTCACCACCTCGTCGAAGCTGGTGGCGAAGGCGAACAGGGCACCCGACGCCAGACCCGGCAGGATCAGCGGCAGGATCACCTTGCGGAAGGTCAGCAGCGGCGGCGCGCCCAGCGAGGCGGCGGCCTTCGCCAGCGTCATGTCGAAGCTCTGCAGGGTCGCCGACACGGTGATGACGACGAAGGGCGTCGCCAGCGCGGTGTGGACCAGGATCAAGCCGAGATAGTTGCCGGTCAGCCCCAGCGGCGCGAAGAAGAAATAGACGCCGACCGCGGTGATGACGACCGGGACCACCATTGGCGACAGCACGACGGCCAGCACCAGCGGCTTCCACTTGCTCTTCCACTGGGCCAGACCCAGCGAGGCCAGCGTGCCCAGCGCCATCGACAGCATGGACGACGCCACACCGATGATGACGCTGTTCTTCAGCGCGTTCATCCAGCGGGCCGAGCCGAGGAAATCCTCGTACCAGCGCAGCGACAGGCCGGGCAGCGGATAGGTCAGGTAGGTGCTGGAGCTGAAGGAGAGCGGCACGATCGCCAGGATCGGCGCCATCAGGAAGATGAACACCAGCGTGGAGGCGACGACCGTCGCCATCCAGGCGAAACGCTGGCTGGCGGTCTGGGGGGAATGGTTCGCGCTCAATTCTTCAGACCTCCCGTCGTCTGGCGGCCGAGCGCCAGCTTGCCGTAGACCAGCGCCAGCACCAGCGTGGAGAGCAGCAGAACCGCTCCCAGCGCCGAGGCGAGGCCCCAGTTGACCGTTTCCGTGGTGTAGAAGGCGATGAAGGACGAAATCATCTGGTCGGCGGCCCCGCCGACCAGCGCCGGCGTGATGTAGTAGCCGATGGCCAGGATGAAGACGAGCAGGCAGCCGGCGCCGATGCCCGGAATGGTCTGCGGCAGGTAGATGCGCATGAAGGCGGTCGCCGGCGGCGCGCCCAGCGAGGCGGCGGCCCGCATATAGGCCGGCGAGATGCCGCGCATGACGCTGTAGAGCGGCAGGATCATGAAGGGCAGCAGCACATGGGTCATCGCCATGTAGACGCCGAAGCGGTTGTAGATCAGCCGCATCGGCTCGTCGATCACGCCCAGCCATTGCAGCGAGCCGTTGACGATGCCCTCGCTCTGCAAAATCACGATCCAGGCGCAGGTGCGCACCAGCAGCGAGGTCCAGAAGGGCAGCAGCACGAAGATCATCAGCAGGTTCGACCGGCCGGTCGGCAGGTTCGCCAGCAGATAGGCGACCGGGAAGCCGAGGATCAGGCAGAGCGCGGTGACGCCGAAGCCGATGGTGAAGGTGCGGATGAAGACGTCGCGGTAGATCGCCTGATCCGGCGGGGCGGCCACGATGGCGCCGTCGGCGTTGCGGGTCAGGTCGACCGCGGCCAGCAGGTAATAGCTGGTGACCGGGCCGCTGGCGCTCTTGATCGCCGTCCAGCTCTCGCGCTCGCCCCAGGCGGGCGAGAGGCCGATCAGCGTCTCCTTCGCAGTGCCGGGAGCGGGCTGCTCCTTCAGCTTGCGCGCGGTGGAGAGCAGCGTCGTGCGGTAGCCGTTGACGATGTAGTTCAGCCGCTTGGCCGCAACGGCCAGCGTTCCGGCATCGCGCGCGGTGCGCATGTCGGCGGCGAGTGCGGCGAAGGCGGCCTCGTCGGGCAGGCCCTGGCCGTTCCACTGCTTCAGCGCCGCGACGGTCTGCGGCATCACCTGCGGCACCTCCCAGTCGTCCGCGGACTTCCAGATCATGCCGGCGAGCGGCACGACGAAGGTGAACAGCAGGAAGGCCAGCAGCGGCAGCACCAGACCCAGCGCACGGAACTGCCGGGCCCGCTCGGCCCGTTTCAATCGACGCTTCAACGGCACGTCGGCGCCGGCAACGAATGCGGCTGTCATCGGCATTGTCCTGTTGGAAAGACGCAGGTGCATAAAGCCCCGAAACGCGGGACCATCCCCTCTCCCCCCGGGGAGAGGGTCAGGGTGAGGGGGACGCATGGCGTCCGGTCACCGAAGGGCGGGAAACGATCCGCCGAAAAGTATAGTGGGGAAGCATATTTCGGCCCGATGCGTGCCGCTGCGCTTCCCCCTCACCCCGACCCTCTCCCCGCTATCGGCGGACCGGAGGTCCGCCTGTCGCATCAGCGCAAACTTCGTTTGCGCGTCAGCGGGGGGAGAGGGGGTATAGGGTGGCCCTCAGATAGAGCTTACTTCGCCGCCCACTTGTTGAAGCGCTCGGTCAGGCGGTCGATGTTCTCCAGCCAGAAGTCGGTGTTGATCTCGATCGCGTTCTTCATGTTGTCCGGCGCGGTCGGCAGGTCGGTCAGAACCGCCTTCTGCAGCAGCGCCGGGGCCTTCTTGTTCGACGTGCCGTAGGCGATGCCTTCGGACAGCTTGGCCTGGTTCTCCGGCTTGCCGACGAAGCTCAGGAACTTGTAGGCGGCATCCTGGTTCGGGCTGCCCTTCAGGATGACCCAGCTGTCGACGGTGTAGAGCGCACCGTTCCAGACCATCCCGAAGTTCTTCTTCTCGTTCTTGTTGGCGGCGTCGATACGGCCGTTATAGACCGAGGTCATCGCCACTTCGCCCGACGCCAGCAGCTGCGGCGGCTGGGCGCCGGCCTTCCACCAGACGATGTCGTTCTTGATGGTGTCGAGCTTCTTGAAGGCGCGGTCGATGCCGGCCTCGGTGCCCAGAACCTTGTAGACGTCGGCAGGCGCCACGCCGTCGGCCATCAGCGCGATTTCCAGCGTGGTCTTGGCGCCCTGGCGCAGGCCGCGCTTGCCCGGATACTTCTTGGTGTCGAAGAAATCGGCCCAGCTCTTCGGCGCGTCCTTCAGCTTGTCCTTGTCGTAGCCCAGGACGAAGTCATAGACGATGGCGCCGACGCCGCAGGCGTTGACGGTCGACGGCAGATAGGAATCCTCGCCGCCGATTTTGGAGAAGTTCATCTTCTCGTACAGGCCCTCGTCGCAGCCGAGCGCCAGTTCCTCGCTCTCGACCTGCACCACGTCCCAGGTCGAGGCGCCGCCCTGGACCTTGGCGCGCAGGACGCCGACGCCGCCGTCCCAGGACTCGTCGTTCATCGCCGTGCCGGTGGCCTTGAACGGCTCGAAATACACCTTCTTCTGGACGTCCTGATAGGCGCCGCCCCACGACACGACGGTGAGGTCGCGGGCGCTGGCCGCCGATGACAGGGCCGTGAGGGCGGTGAAGGTCGCAGCGAAACCGAGAGCCACCTTAATCTTCGACATGATCCCCGTCCTTATTCGTCGTGGTTGTTGTTGCTGGAAGGCACCCTGGCGCTGAGGAACCACGTCCTCAGACCGGATCGAGCGCCCGGCAGTCCTCCGGGCGGAAAGCGATGTAGACGTCCTGGCCCGGCACCAGGCCGGCATAGGAGCCGGCCGGCAGCTTGACCATGAATTCCGGGTTGGCCGGGGTGCTCAGCACCGCCAGCGTGTGATCGCCGAGATAGATCAGGTCGGTCAGCGTCGCCGGCAGCCGGTTCATCGTGCTGTCGCCGCTGTCGCCGGTCTCGATCGCCACGCGCTCCGGGCGGAGCGACAGCGAGGTGCGGTTACCGGCGCCGCCGATGTTCACCGCCTGCGCCACCACCGAACCGCCGGCATCCAGCGCGACCCGCGCCCAGCCCTGTTCGATATTTTCGACAACGCCGCTCAGAACATTGTTCTCGCCGATGAAGTTGGCGACGAAGCTGTTCACCGGCCGCTCGTACAGCGCGTCCGGCCGGTCGATCTGCTGGACGATGCCGTCGTTGAAGACCGCGATGCGGTCGGACATCGTCAGCGCCTCCCCCTGGTCGTGGGTGACGTAGACGACGGTCAGGCCCATCGTCTCGTGCAGCCGCTTGATCTCCAGCTGCATATGCTCGCGCAGGCGCTTGTCGAGCGCGCCCAGCGGCTCGTCCATCAGCACCAGCGCCGGGTTGAAGACCAGGGCGCGGGCGAGCGCCACGCGCTGCTGCTGGCCGCCCGACAGCTGGCCGGGACGGCGGCCGGCGAGGTTGCCGAGCTTGATCATGTCGAGCGCGGCCCGGACCCGGTCCCTGGTTTCCGCCTTGGAAACGCCGCGGACCGACAGCGGGAAGGCGACGTTTTCCTCGATGGTCAGGTGGGGGAACAGGGCGTAGTTCTGGAAGACCATGCCGATGTCGCGCTTGTGCGGCGGAACGTTCTTGATCGGCCGGTCGCCGATGAAGATGTCGCCATGGGTCGGCACCTCGAACCCGGCCAGCATCATCAGCGTGGTGGTCTTGCCCGACCCCGACGGCCCCAGCAGCGTCAGGAATTCGCCCTTGCGGATGTCGAGATCGAGGCTTTTCACCACCAGATGCTCGCCATCGTAGGTCTTCTGCACCCCGGTGAAGCGCACCAGGGTATCTGTCGTCGCGATCATCCCGCCGTCCATCCGTCCGCTCCCGTCACAGGCGACCTGCGGCCGGGTACGCCACCCCGGCCCGGTCCGTCTTTCTGGCCCTGACGGTAACACGCGTTTAAGAAAATAGACAAGAGGAATGACTATGTCTTGATCAATTCAACAGTCTGCCGAATCTTTGTGCAAATGCGAAGGCGATGCCCACGCTTAGACCGCCAGTGTGCTCCATCCGCGTGCGATTGAGAAGACCGATGATCGAGATAGCGGACATACGGCGGCATGAAAATCGGTGTTTTCCGCGAAGGGAGGGGCGAATCGCCGCAGGCGACCCGCCCCGTCACGGCTCAGCGCTCCAGACTTATTTCTGCTGCGCCGCCTGGCTGTAGACGAAGCTGTCGAAGCCGTTCTCGGCGACGCGGAACCACAGGCGCTCCTGCTCCAGGAACGGCTTCCAGCCGTCATAGACCTTCTTGAAGCGGGGATTGCTGGAGGCCAGCTTTTCGTAGAATTCGAACGCTGCCTTCTCGCAGGCCTGCATCATGTCGCGCGGGAAGGGACGCAGCACGGCGCCGGCACCGACCAGACGCTTCAGCGCCGCGGCGTTCAGCGTGTCGTACTTGGCGATCATCCAGCTGTTGGCCTCCCAGCAGGCCTGCTCCAGGATGGTCTGGTAGGATTTCGGCAGCTGTTCCCAGGCCTGCATGTTGAACATCAGCGGGATCTGGGCCGACCCCTCCCACCAGCCGGGGTAGTAGTAGTATTTGGCGACCTTGTGGAAACCGAGCTTCTCGTCGTCATAAGGACCGACGAACTCCGCCGCGTCGATGGTGCCGCGTTCCAGCGCCGGATAGATGTCGCCGCCGCCGAGCTGCTGGGGCACGAGACCGAAGGGCGTCAGGATCTGGCCGACCAGACCGCCGATTCGCATCTTCAGGCCCTTCAGATCGTCCAGGCTCTTGATCTCCTTGCGGAACCAGCCGCCCATCTGGGCGCCGGTGTTGCCGGCGGGGATGTGGTGGATGTTGTAGTCCTTGAACACCTCCCGCATCAGCTCCAGCCCGCCGCCATGCATCATCCAGGCGATGTGCTGGCGGGTGTTCAGGCCGAACGGCATGGCGGTGTCGAAGCAGAAGGTCGGATCCTTGCCGACATAGAAATAGGCCGCCGACTGGCCGCACTCGACCGTGCCGTTCTGCACCGCGTCCAGCACCTGCAACGCCGGGACGATCTCGCCGGCCGCGAAGGTGCGGATCTGGAACTTGCCGTCGGTGGCGTCGGACACCCGCCTGGCGATGAATTCGGCCGCGCCATAGATGGTGTCGAGGCTCTTGGGATAGCTCGACGCCATGCGCCACTTGATCTCGGGCTGGGAGGACTGCGCGATGGCCGGAGCCGCAACGGTCCCGGCGGTCCCGGCGGCGGCAAGGCCGACGCCGGCGCTGGTGAGAAACGCACGCCGTTTCATGATGAGGACTCTTCCCGATCTTATGGTTCGTTGGGCCGACATGATAGCGCAACCAACTCTCCGGGAAATCCCCCATTGACGGGGCGACGGCGCTGGGAGGAAGATTCTTGCGGCGGAAACGAAAAATCCAGCCTCATCGGGCTGGATTTTCGGCGACACAGCATTATTTGTTGTTTCTATCGCCTTTCAGGCGTTTCCTCCCTAAACTCGGGCCGCGGCTGTATTGCTAGCGGCCTTTTCCTTTTTACGCAATATGCTGAAAGTCAGCTTTGCGAACTTTTTTGATCGCCATGCGCTCGAAACGGGTCCGGAGCGCGACCCGACACGCCTGCAGATTGCACAGTAAAGTCATGGTTCCGCTTGACCCTTTATAAAGGGCTGGGATGATAGAGCGTCTTCACAGACCGTTCCTTATCCGGCTTGGGCCGAGATCGCCCGAAAGGATCACGCCACGATGACGGCCATCGGACAGCCGAGCGGCAGCACTGCCGGAGAGCGCAGCAGGCCGGCCCGCAAGCCGGGCCGGGCCATCGGGTTGCGGGCGACCGTCGCGGTCACCGTCGCCGTTCTGCTGCTCGGCTCGACACTGGTGAAGGGGCTGGTGGTCGGCAACGGTGCGGCGGATGCGCTGGCGAAGGAGGTCGGCAACTCGATGACCGGGCTGGCGCAATCGCTGGCGCGGCAGCTCGATTCGACCATGTGGGCGCGCGCCAACCAGATCGCCGCGCTGTCGCGCATCGAGGCGCTGAAGGACCCGACGGTGGCGCAATCGACCATCGACGAGCTGAAGCGCCGCGACCCGACCATCGCCTGGATCGGCATGACCGATGTGAACGGACGGGTGGCCGCCGCGTCCAACGGGTTGCTGATGGGAGCCGACATCTCCAGCCGTCCGGTCCATCAGGAAGGCATGAAGGGCCTGTTCGTCGGCGACGTGCACGAGGCGGTGGCGCTGCGCGGCAAGGTGCCCTACCTGGAAGGCGAGACGCCGAAATTCGTCGACGTGTCCGCCCCGCTGCAAAAGGCGGACGGCAGCATTGTGGGGGTGCTGGCGACCCATTACAGCTGGGAATGGGCGCATGCCCTGATCCGGCAGCTGGTCGAGCCGCTCGCCGACCACAAGGGACTGACCCTCTACATCCTGTCGGCCGACGGCACCGTACTGATCGGCCCCGATTCGGCCGTCGGAAAGCCTCTGCCCGTGCCGACGTTGAATTCCAAGGCGCGCGACGGCTGGCGCAGCGAGGTCTGGCCCGACGGCATCACCTATGTGACCGGCGTCGCCCACGGCAAGGGGCTGCACGATTACGCCGGGCTGGGCTGGACCGTCGTCGCCAGCCAGCCGGCCGGCATCGTCAATGCCGAGACCGACCGCCTGCGGACGATGATCGTCGGGGTGGGCGTGCTGCTGGCCCTGCTGTTCAGCGGACTCGGCTGGATCGCTGCCGGCCGCATCGCCCGCCCGCTGGGCGCCATCGCCGATGCCGCCGAGCAGATCGGCAAGGGCGAGCGCGGCATCGCCATTCCCGACGTCGGCGGTGCGGCGGAGATCCGCCGCCTGTCGGTATCGCTGCGTGAGATGATCGACAACCTGACCAACAAGGACGCCGCGCTGATGCGGCTGGAGGACATCGCTTACGAGGACCGGCTGACGGCGCTGCCGAACCGGCGCTATTTCGAGCAGTATGTCGAGGCCTCCACCGGCACGGGCGGCGGCTCGGCGACGGTGATGTACATCGATCTCGACGGCTTCAAGCCGGTGAACGATCGGCTGGGCCACGATGCCGGCGATGTCGTGCTGCGCCAGATCGGCGGCCGGCTGGCCGGCATCTTCCGCGACGACGACGTGGTCGCCCGGCTGGGTGGCGATGAGTTCGCCGCCGTGCTTCCCCGCCGCGCCGGACGCCCGGCCCCGGACACCGCGGAACTGGCCGCCCGGATCATCGTCGCCGTCAACGAACCGGTGTCGTTCAACGGCGAGCGGATCAGGGTCGGCTGTTCCATCGGCATCGCCTCCTGGCCGGAGGACGACCGCGACATGGCGACGGTCATGCGCCACGCCGACGCCGCGCTTTACAAGGCCAAGCGCGACGGGCGCAACCGTGCGGTGCGCTGGATGCGGTCGGCGATGGCGGCGGAGGGTTAAGACTGGGGCTTCGTTACAGCCCCCGCACCATCCCGTTCATGAAGCCCAGCTTCTCGATCACCGCGGGCGACAGGATGAAGGGGTAGAGGTCAGGCTGGCCCATGCTGCGGTTCAGGCTGTTCACCGCATAGGTCAGCGGCAGCCAGGGTTCGATCAGTTCCTCGATCCGCCGGGCCTTGTGCGGGTTGAAATCGACCTCCGCCTCCAGTTCGGCCCCCTCGGTGATGCGCGGCCGGATCTTCAGCCCGAAGGCGCGGGCGGTCTCCAGCGTGTCGACGATGTGCAGGAAGTGCGCCCAGGTCTCGGCGAAATCCTCCCACGGGTGGGCGGTGGCATAGGTGCTGACGAAGTTGGCCTGCCAGTCGGCCGGCGCGCCGTTGGCATAATGGCGCTTCAGCGCCTCGCCGTAATCCTCCCGCTCGTCGCCGAACAGGGCGCGGAACCGCTCCAGCAGGGCCGGGTCGTCGCGCACCAGACGGTCCCAAATGTAATGGCCGATCTCGTGCCGGAAATGGCCGAGCAGCGTGCGGTAGGGCTCGCCCATGTCGGTGCGGCGCTTCTCGCGCTCGGCGTCGTCGGCTTCCGCGACATTGATGGTGATCAGGCCGTTGGCATGGCCGGTCAGCACCGGCGTCACCGTGCCGTCGGGGACCACCGTGTCTGTCAGGAAGTCGAAGGCCAGCCCCTCTTCCGGATTCTCGATCCGGGTCTGCAAGGGCAGCTTCAGGTTGGTCAGGGTGTAGAACAGGTGATGCTTGGCCAGTTCCAGCTTGCGCCAGCGCGTCAGGTTGTCGGTGTCGGACAGGTCGGGAATGATGTGGTTGTGCCGGCAGGCGGCGCAGTGGGTGTCGGCCGAATCGGCCGGCAGCATCCAGTTGCAGGCGTCCAGTTCGGCATTCGCGCAGAATTTATAGAGCGGTTCGCTGGTGGCGAGCGCGCTCCACACCCCGTCATGGTCGGTGGGGTCGATGGCCGACAGGGTTCCCACATCCGGCAGATAGCCGAGCCGGTAGCCGCAGCGCTCGCACAGCGTGTTCTCGAAGTAGAGAGGCTGGTGGCAGTTCTGGCATTCGTAGAGTTTCATGGCGGGCGATCCGGGGTCCGGGAGGCCCCCTCTCCCTTGCCGGGAGAGGGGGAAACAAGGCGATGGGTCAGCTGGACGTCTTCGCAGGGGCTTCGCCCGTCGCCGGTGCGGGCTCCGCAGCCGCTTCGGCCTCCGCCGGCTCCTTCGTCTTCCCAGTCTCCACGGTCTCCGCTGGGGTCTCCGCCGGCTTCGCCGTCTCAACGATCTCTGACGGCTTCGCCGTCTCGGCGGTCTCCTCGCCGAAGGACAGGGTCGGGCTCTCGGCGACGTTGCGCAGGGCGCGGGCGGCGCGGCGAAGCGCGAAGGAGGTCTTGCCGTCCGGTTCCAGCGCCAGCAGCAGCAGCGAGCGGCCGGTCACCATATAGCCCTCGCCGGTGTTGACGCGCGGCACCTCGTCCGGGTCGGGCAGGTTGGTGTCGAGCAGGCAGCGCCAGACGCTGCCGCCGGTCACTTCCGGCAGGGTGAACTCCACCACGTCATGGTGGGAGTTGATGACCAGCAGCAGGGTGGCGTCCATCGCCGGGCGCTTGATGCCGCTGGCCTGGGCGCGGCCGTCCAGCAGCATGCCGAGGCAGCGGGCGTTGCCGTCGTGCCAGTGGCCCTCCTCCATCTCGTCGCCGGCGGGGGTCAGCCAGGTGACGTCCTTCACGTCGAACTCGGCGTTGTATTCGCCCGACAGGAAACGGCCGCGGCGCAGCATGGGGAAGGATTGGCGGATGGCGATGACGCGGCGGACGAACTCGATCAGCGACTGGCCGTCCTCATCGATGTCGTCCCAATTCAGCCAGGCCGTCTCGTTGTCCTGGCAATAGGCGTTGTTGTTGCCGTGCTGGGTGTTGCCGAGCTCGTCGCCGGCCAGCAGCATCGGCGAGCCCTGCGACAGCAGCAGCGTCGCCAGAAGGTTGCGCTTCTGCCGTTCGCGGAGCGACCTGATCTCCGGATCGTCGGTCGGCCCCTCCGCCCCATGGTTCCAGGACAGGTTGTGGGAGTGGCCGTCGTTGTTGCCCTCGCCATTGGCCTCGTTGTGCTTGTCGTTGTAGGAGACGAGGTCGTTCAGCGTGTAGCCGTCATGGGCGGTGATGAAGTTGACGCTGGCCCAGGGCTTGCGCCCGCGCTTGTTGAAGACGTCGCCCGAACCGCAGAGCCGCGGCGCCACCTCGGGCAGCTTGCCCTCGTCGCCCTTCCAGAAGGCGCGGACGGTGTCGCGGAACTTGTCGTTCCACTCCGCCCAGCCCGGCGGGAAGTTGCCGACCTGATAGCCGCCGGGGCCGCAGTCCCACGGCTCGGCGATCAGCTTGACGCTGTTGAGGATCGGGTCCTGCAAACAGCTGTCGAGGAAGCCGCCGCCCTCGTCGAAGCCGTAGGGCTCGCGGCCGAGGATGGTGGCGAGGTCGAAGCGGAAGCCGTCGACATGCATCTCCGTCGCCCAGTAGCGCAGGCTGTCGGTCACCATCTGCAACACGCGCGGGTGGCTGAGATTGACGGTGTTCCCGGTCCCCGTCTCGTTGATGTAGTAGCGTTTCTGGTCCGGAAGCAGGCGGTAGTAGGAGGCGTTGTCGATGCCCTTGAACGACAGGGTGGGGCCGCGCTCGTTGCCTTCGGCCGTGTGGTTGTAGACGACGTCGAGGATCACCTCCAGCCCGGCATTGTGGAGATGGGCGACCATCTCCTTGAATTCCTTGATCGTGTTGCCCGACGCGGCATAGCGCGGCTCCGGCGCGAAGAAGCCGATGGAATTGTAGCCCCAGTAATTGGCCAGCCCCTTGTCGACCAGATGCTGGTCCTGGACGAAGGCGTGGACCGGCAGCAGCTCCACCGAGGTGACGCCGAGCGACTTGATGTAGTCGACCACCTCCTTGACCGCCATGCCGCCATAGGTGCCGCGCAGGCTGTCGGGCACCGCCGGATGCAGCTTGGTGAAGCCCTTCACATGGGTTTCATAGAAGATGGTGCGGTCCCAGGCGGTGCCGGGCTTGTGGTCGCGGCCCCAGGTGAAGGCGGGGTCGATCACCTTGCATTTCGGCATGAAGGGCGCGCTGTCGCGCTCGTCGAAGGTCAGGTCGTCGCCCGACTCCATCACATAGCCGAAATGGGCCGGGTTCCAGCGGATCTCGCCGACCAGTTCCTTGGCATAGGGGTCCAGCAGCAGCTTGTTCGCGTTGAAGCGGTGGCCGTTCTCCGGCTCGTAGGGGCCATGCACGCGGTAGCCGTAGAGCAGGCCGGGGCGGGCGTCGGGCAGATAGCCGTGCCAGATCTCGTTGGTGAATTCGGGAAGCTCGATGCGTTCAAGCTCCTCCTCACCGCTTTCATCGAACAGACACAGTTCCACCTTGGTCGCGTTGGCGGAAAACAAGGCGAAGTTGACGCCGAGTCCATCCCATGTCGCGCCCAGCGGAAAGGGCAATCCTTCACCGAGCCGCGTTGCCTGTTTCAGGATGTATGCCATGGTCGCCCGTTTCTCCGCCTGGATCGAAAGTCATTGTCCGGTCCTCTTGGACAGTGAGGAGCACGAACCGAGCCTTCAACCCGGCCGATGGGCGCTTGTTCCTCCCGCCTCAGTCATCTCTTCGGGATAGAACGGATTCCGTGCCCGGCGGCAGAGTGCGGCGCAGCAAGGCCGCCAGATCGTGCAGGCCGCGGTCGCGCGGATCGCTGCTGCGCCAGACCAGACCGATGACACGGCCCGGCGGCCGCCCCCCTGCGGATGCCCCGTCGAAGGGGCGGTAGTCGACCAGTCCGCCGACAGTGGCGGTCCGTCCCTCGTCCCCCATGGTCGCCAGCATCGGCATCAGCGTGCAGCCCGCCCCGGCCGCCACCATGTGGCGCAGGGTTTCCAGCCCGGTCGCATGCACACCGCCGCCCCGCGCACTAAGGCCGCAGGCGGCCAGCGCCTGATCGCGCAGGCAATGCCCCTCCTCCAGCAGCAGCAGCTCCGCCGGATCGAGATCGCCCAGCGACAGGTGGGGAGCGCCGCACAGGCGATGGCCGGCGGGGTGGGCGAGCAGGAAGGGTTCGAAGAACAGCGCTTCGGCGGCCAGCCCGTCGGCCTCCACCGGCAGGGCCAGCAGAACGGCGTCGAGCCGGCCGTCGCGCAGTTCGTCCAGCAGGCTGTCGGTGCGACCCTCCGACAGGATCAGGGTCAGGTCGGGCCATGAGCTGCGCAACTGCGGCAGGATATGCGGGAACAGGTAGGGGCCGAGCGTGTGGATCGCCGCCAGCCGCAGCCGTCCGTTCAGCGCCCCGTCCGACCCGTCGGCGAGCGCCAGCAGGCGCCGCGCCTCCTCCAGCACGACGCGGGCCTGGGCGACGATGGTCTCGCCGCGCGGGGTCAGCAGGACCTTGCGGCTGGTCCGCTCGAACAGGGAGAGGCCGAGCAGTTCCTCCAGCTTGCGGATCTGGGCGCTCAGCGATGGCTGGCTGACGGCGCAGCGTTCAGCGGCGCGGCCGAAATGGCGCAGCTCGGCGACGGCGACGACATATTCCAGGTCGCGCAGGGACAGGCCGGAGAGATTCATAGAGACATTCATAGACAGTTCCTATTGGTGCATTTCCTTCTATGTCCTGGATATATCGTTCAAGACGCCGGATAACCAGGGGCGAGACAATGACGCCGCTTCAGGCGACACCGCCCCAACGAGGATGACCCGGATGAGCACCCTGACCACCAGCTTCGGCCAGCCCGTTCCCGACAACCAGAATTCGCTGAGCGCCGGGCCGCGCGGTCCGCTGCTGCTCCAGGATTTCCACCTGATCGAGAAGCTGGCCCACTTCAACCGCGAACGCATTCCGGAGCGCGTGGTGCATGCCAAGGGCGCCGGCGCCTACGGCACCTTCCGCGTCACCCGCGACGTGACGCAATGGACCAAGGCCGCCTTCCTGTCGGGCGTGGGCAAGGAAACTGGCGTCTTCCTGCGTTTTTCCACCGTCGGCGGCGAGAAGGGGTCCGCCGATGCCGCCCGCGACCCGCGCGGCTTCGCCGTTAAGTTCTATACGGAGGAAGGCAATTACGATCTGGTCGGCAACAACACGCCGGTCTTCTTCCTGCGCGATCCGCTGAAGTTCCCGGACTTCATCCACACCCAGAAGCGCAACCCGGCCACCAACCTGAAGGACCCCACCGCGATGTGGGACTTCTTCTCGCTGTCGCCGGAGACCATGCACCAGCTGACCATCCTGTTCAGCGACCGCGGCACCCCGCGCGGCTATCGCCACATGGACGGCTTCGGCAGCCACACCTTCTCGTGGATCAATGCGGCCAACGAGCGCTTCTGGGTCAAGTACCACTTCAAGACCCGCCAGGGCATCCAGAACCTGACCGCCGAACAGGCGGAAAACATGAGCGGCATCGACCCCGACCACGCCACCCGCGACCTGTACGCCGCCATCGAGGACGGCGACTTTCCGGCCTGGACCGTGTCGGTGCAGATCATGCCGGAGGCCGAGGCCGACGGCTACCGCATCAACCCGTTCGACCTGACCAAGGTGTGGCCGCACGCCGATTACCCGCTGGTCGAGATCGGCGAGCTGTTGCTGAACCGCAATCCGGAGAATTTCTTCGCCGAGACCGAGCAGTCGGCCTTCAGCCCGGCCAGTGTGGTGCCCGGCATCTCCTTCAGCCCGGACAAGATGCTGCAAGGCCGGCTGTTCGCCTATGCCGACGCCCACCGCTACCGGCTGGGCGGCAACTACGCCACCATACCGGTGAACAAGCCGCAGGGTTGCCCGGTGCACAATTACCAGCGCGACGGCGCCATGCGCACCGACGGCAACGGCGGCGGCCGGCCGAACTACGAGCCGAACAGCTTCGGCGGCCCGACCCAGACCGGCGTGGCGAGCGAGCCGCCGCTGCGCATCAGCGGCGACGCCGCCCACTACGACCACCGCGAGGGCAACGACGATTACGCCCAGGCGGGCGCGCTGTTCCGCCTGATCGGCGCGGAGGCTCAGGACCGCCTGATGGACAACATCGCCGGCAGCCTGCGCAATGCCCCGCTGAACATCCAGCAGCGCCAGCTCAAGCACTTCCTGGCCGCCGACCCGGCCTATGGCGAGGGCGTGGCGCGGCGTCTGGGCCTGACGGTGGCGCAGGCCGCCGAGTGACGTGACCATTCCGGCTCTTCCGCGACGCCCGCGGAGGGGCCGGCTTCGAGATGCCGCGCCTGCCCCCCGCGGGCGCCGGCATGGTTGCCGGCATCCTGCCGCGCAGTTCCCCGACTGACTTGCGGTCCTCTTCCCTGAATGGAAAGAGGACCGTTCTTATTCCGACCGCCGGCCGGCTGTTCGCTATGCCGCCCGGACACTGTCGAGGAAGCCCTTGACCTCGGCCGCCAGGACCTCTGCCTGATGCGACAGTTCCTGGGCCGCACCGAGGACCTGTGCCGCCGCCGCCCCGGTTTCGTTGGCAGCCTCGCGAACACTGACGATGTGCGAGGACACCTCCTGAGTTCCGACGGCCGCCTGCTGGACATTGCGAGAGATCTCCTGCGTGGCGGTGCCTTGTTCTTCAACCGCCGCAGCGATCGCCGCGGCGATCTCACTGATCTCGCCGATCACACCGCCGATTCCCTTGATAGCGTCGACGGCACCATCCGAATCCTGTTGCATCTGGGAGATCTGCTGCCTGATCTCGTCGGTCGCCCGCGCGGTCTGGGTGGCGAGCGCCTTGACTTCGGAAGCCACCACGGCGAAGCCCTTCCCGGCTTCACCGGCTCGCGCAGCCTCGATGGTCGCGTTCAGCGCCAGAAGATTGGTCTGGCTCGCGATATCCTGGATCAGATCCACGACCTGCCCGATCCGCTTCGCACTGTCGGCCAGCTTGCGCACGGCCTCATCGGTCTGCCTCGCATCGGTCACGGCATTGCCCGCCACGTTGTGCGACTGCGACGCTTGGCTGCCGATCTCGGTGATGGAGGCGGCAAGCTCCTCGGTCGCCGCTGCCACCGTCTGGACATTGGCGGACGTCTGCTCCGAAGCCGCGGCCACCGCGGCGGATTGCCGGTTCGTCTGCTCCGCGGTGGACGACATCGACCCTGCCGATGCCTCCATTTCCGTCGCCGCCGAGGATACGGCGCCGACCAGACGGCCGATCCTCTCCTCGAAACGGTCGGCAAGCTCGAGCATCGCCGCCCGCCGATCTTCCAGCCCCCGCTGCTTCAGAACCTCCTGCTCGGCCCGCAGCGCCTCGGTTTCGATCATGCCGCGGCGGAACACCTCGAGCGCGTCCGCCATGGCGCCGATCTCGTCGCGGCGCCCGATCCCGGAAACGCGGATATCGGTGCTCCCCCTGGCAAGGTCGCCCATCGATTCGGTCATCGCCTGAATGGGACGTGCAATGCCCCGGTTCACCAGCCAGGCGACGCCGAGCGCCACCGCGAGCACCGCCAATCCGATCAGGATCGCCGAGGTCCGCGCCTCCGCGATTTCCACGTCGAACGCGCTCCGGTCCATCGCGATGGTGTAGAAACCGATGGCGGTTCCACGATAATCACGGACGGGAGCGAGCCGGACGGCGTAGCTGGCGCCGCCGAGCTGGTAGGTCTGCACCTCCGATTCCCGGGTCAGCGCGTCCTTCATCCGGTCCTGGCCGAGGGCAAGCGCCTCTCGGAAGGTCGAGGCGAAGGTTTCGAATCCCCCGTCCTTTACAATATTGAACGCGACCTCGGCACCGGTCTCCTTGTGAAACGCCTCGAAGAACGGTTTGCCGAATGACAGGCCGACCTCGAAGGAGCCGATCTGGGCTCCCTGGCTGACCATCGGCACGACACCGCGAATGCCGAGGCCCTCCACTCCGTTCTCCAGCCCGAAGACCGGCTTGTGGGTCTTGTTCACCTCGACCACGGTGAAGCGGAACGAGGACAGGTCGTCGCCGAACTTCTCCGGACGATGAACCCGCAGGAACGATACCGATGCCGGTGTATGGAACTGCATCTGGGTGATGCCATGCTGTTCCTTGAGATCCTTGAACCCCGGCACGAGCATGCCCGCCAGACGGTTGCGGTCCTGCGCGGCGAACGCCGCCTGGATTTCCCCGTTCCCCGCCAGCGCCTGGGCAAGGGTCAGAGCGCGCCGGGCCTCGCTCGCAACATTCGCATCCAGGAATTCCTGCAGCGTCTTCAGTTGATTGTCGGCGGCATGTTCGACGAGCAGGCGGCTGAGCCACAGATTGCTGAGCGTGGTCGCACCGACCGCCAGTACGACGCTTCCCGCCAGAGCAACCGCCAAACGGGCACCGATCTTCATTCCGCGGAACATGGTCGCCCTCCTGATTGTACCGCAGGAACGGATAGATCTGCCTTGGCCTTCGCCCGGCCATACCGTCTCTGCATACTATAATATTAGCTACGGCCGGAAATGATGAAGAAAGCACTAACTGTATTTGAGGAACGACCACAGCTTCACGGGAACATTGCGTCCTGCTCTGGCAACATCTTGATCGGAAGCAGGATTAGAGATGCATCATTTGCACATATATTCGGCGTCCGAGCCCAAAGCAGCGCCGGAAACCACGTCCCTTTCCCGGGCTTCCCCAGTGGGCCACCCAACGTCCTGCATCTACGGCAAACAGCAAAAAGCCGTTCTGTCACGCCGGAGTTCGCTTCATCACGGCCACATGTCGGCTCCGTCGGCATCTCCCGGCAGAGCCGAATTCCCTGCCCTCCCCCACCCAAACGGTGTGGCCCCCGCTTGGGGGCAGACAAAGCGGCGGTCGGCGTCCTAAAGTCCGCCTTCGGTGCGACAGCTTCGATGACGGAATGGGACGGGACCGCGACACCGACAGACCCAATGGGGAGCAATCCAGCGGGGAACGATCCACCAGCGCCTTGACCGGCAAGGGGCTGGATACCCTGCTGGCGGCGGCGGAAACCCTGCCGCATGCGCCGGAGGATGCGTGGCGGCTCGACCTGCTGCGGGTGGCGCTGCGCATCGCCCGTTCCACCGAGGACCTCGCCGACCTGGAACGCGCCAACCTCGCCTTCAAGGCGCTGCCGCGCCGGCTGCGCAACCCGCTGGTCGACCGCGCCGCCATGCTGGCACGGCGCGAGGCGGAGCGCGCCCAGATGACCGAGGAGCCGGAGGACGCGCCGAAGCCCGGCGGGCTGCTGGGTGGGCTGTTCGGGCGCGGCGGCGGCCGGCCGAGCCGGAAGACTGCCAAGGAACGGCTGCTGCGCGAACTCGCCACCCGCCGTGATCCGGACGACGACCGCGAAAGCTGAGAACCCCGAACGGTGATCGCCGCGAAAGCCGATGGCCCGAAAATCCGGCGACGGAAATCCCGCCATAGGCCGCACCGGACGGCAGATGCCCGGACGGCCGCTTGCGCGTCCGAAGGACTAGACGGCCCCCTCCCCCTCCGCGCTCTCCGGCCGCGTCGAAGGTCACAGCTGGGACGGTTTACGGCGGGCCGGGAATGTGCAAATGTCCGTACCTCCAAATCGGGCTTATCCAGAAGATTGAACTGAACGATGACCGGGGGTTCCGTGCGTCGCCTGAAGCCGTTGCTGACCTGCGCCGCCTTGACTGCCCTGCTGAGCGCCTGCGCCAGCGGGGGCGGTTCACATCGCGTTGCCTCTCCGGAGGAAGTCGATGCCCATGTCGCGGAGGCATCCAAGCGGTTCGACATGCCGGAGCTGTGGATCCGCGAGGTCATTCGCCAGGAGAGCGGCGGACGCACCACCGTCAACGGCAAACCCATCGTCAGCAAGGCCGGCGCCATGGGCCTGATGCAGGTGATGCCCGCGACCTATGACGAGATGCGGCGCAAGCACAATCTGGGATCCGACCCCTTCGATCCGCATGACAACATCATCGCCGGTACCGCCTACCTGCGCGAGATGTACAATCTGTTCGGCGCGCCGGGCTTCCTCGGCGCCTACAACTGCGGTCCCGGCTGTTACGGCGATTATCTGGCCGGCAAGCGCACCCTGCCGGGCGAGACCAAGCGCTACATCGCGTCGGTCGGGCCGCGGTTGAACCGCACCCCGGCGCCCAACGGCGCCGACATCGTGCTGGTCAGCGCCCCGCCATCCACCTCGTCCGATTCGCCGCCGGATTACGGCTCGCCCTACGCGCGGCCGTCCTCCTCCTATTCGGCGCCGGTCAATCCGGCGCCGTCCTACACGCCGCCCGCCAGCACCCGGCCGGCAGCCAGCCGTCCGCCGATTGCGGTGGCGGCCCTGCCCTCCCCCGCTCCGGCACCGGCTCCGGCACAGACCGTGCGCGTGGTGGCGCCCGACACCTCGACCCCCGATGCTCCGGCTCCGCGGCCGGTCGCGACGATGGCTGGCGCCGCGACGGCCGGCGGCGGGGTGTGGACGGTGCAGCTCGGCGCCTTCCGCTCGCCCGACGACAGCCAGCGCGTGATCGACCGCGCCCGCAGCTCGGTGCCGGTGCTGTCGCGCTCGCAGCGGATCGTGCAGGCGGTGGATACCCAGACCGGGCCGCTCTACCGCGCCCGCCTGTCCGGCCTGTCGCAGCAGGACGCGGCCAACGCCTGCAGCGGGCTGGTCAACCAGGGCATGGCCTGCTTCGTGGTGGCGCCGGGGGCCTGACTGGCCCCCGGACCTATGCCCGTCAGCCTTCGCTGACGCGGCGGCAGCGGCGCTTGACCAGGGCCAGCGCCTCCTCCGCACGGTCGCCGCTCAGGTCGAACGACCGTTCGTCCAGCAGCACGCCGTCGGAGTTGTAGGCGCGCAGCTGCAAGCCGTCCGGCCCTTCGCTCACCGTCACGTCGAGGACGCCGTCGCCGGTCTCGTTGCCGGCGATGTCGAGGAAGTCGTTGACCTCGTCGAAATTGGCATCCACGTCGTCCGGCCACACGCCTTCGGCGGTGAAGTCCAGCAGGTCGTTCAGCCCGCCGACCGGCTCGCAGCGCTTGACCCGCGGGTCGGCGGCGCCGACCGCCTCGGCGAAGGCGACCATCGACTGGCGGATGCGCTCCTGCTCGATGGGGTCGATCTCCATCTCCCGGCCCTCGCCGGCGAAGCCGAGGTTGAGCGGGTCGGGCATCGCCTCGCCCTCCTGCTCGGCATCCTCCTCGATCACCAGACCGACGACGCCGACAAGGCGGACGCCGGCATCCTCGGGGGCGGCGACCAGATCCTGTTCGCGCACGAAGGTCTCCGCCGCTTCCGTCGAGTCGATCAGGCGGCGCAGCAGGGTGCGGCGGTCGGCGGCCTCAAGGTAGGACAGCGGTTCCGGATCCAGCCACAGCGGCAGCAGGCGCATGTCGGATGCCTTCTCCAGCAGCCCGGCCGAATCCAGCGCGCGTTCGATGGTGTCGACCGACGGCGGCTCGTCCAGCCGGCCATCGACCTCCAGCGCCAGCCAGAACAGGGTCGACAGGGTCGGGTCGCCATGCTCGTCGGTGCTCTGCGCCGTTTCCGAGAAGGCCTCGACCTCGTCCATGAAGTCGTAGCTTTCCTCCTCGCGCAGCTTGCCCACCGCGGCCTCGATCACGCCCTGGCGGTTGCCGTCCAGCACCTCGTCCAGCAGGGCGCCGAAGCGCTCGTCGTTGTTGCGCCACAGCCGGACCAGCCGGTCGGCCGGCGTCCCGCTGAACTGGCCGCCCTTGCCGTTGACTCCGTCCTTTTTCGCCATGATGCGCCCGTTCCTTTCTGAATTCGCTCGTCCGGTCGGCGAGACCATAGGAGCGCCGCGCCGTCCTGTCGACCGCGATATGGTGACGGAATACCCGGTGGATGGTGGTGCCCCACGCCACCCGCCGCAGCGACGATTGGCCCCTTCCCCGCCGACGGGAAAGGGGTAGGATCCAACCACTCTCCTTTCGGGTGATCCGCCATGGCCGAACGTCCGGTTTTTCCCAAAGAGTTCCTGTGGGGCGCCTCCACCTCCGCCTATCAGATCGAGGGCGGGGCCGAAGCCGACGGGCGGGCGCCCAGCATCTGGGACACGTTTTGCAAGCTGAAGGGCCGGGTCGACAACGGCGACAGCGGCGACGTGGCCTGCGACCATTACCACCTGATGCCGCAGGACGTGGAGCTGATGGCGGAGCTGGGCTTGCAGGCCTACCGCTTCTCCGTCTCCTGGCCCAGGGTTCTGCCGCGCGGGCGCGGGGTTCCGAACGGCAAGGGGCTGGAGTTCTACGACCGGCTGATCGACCGGCTTCTGGACAAGGGGATCGAGCCCTGGCTCTGCCTCTACCACTGGGATCTGCCGCAGGCCTTGCAGGACATGGGCGGCTGGGCAACCCGCGACAGCATCGGCTGGTTCGAGGATTACGCTGCCCTCTGCGCCCGGCGCTACGGCGACCGGGTCAAGCGCTGGGCCACCTTCAACGAGTTCTCGGTCTTCACCCTGTTCGGCTGGGCCTTCGGCTGGGGCGCCCCCAGCATCGCCGACCGCGCCACCCATTTGAAGGTGATCCACCACGTCAACCTCGCCCATGGCGCCGGGGTCGACGCGCTGCGCGCCCTGGTGCCGGAGGCCTCCATCGGTGCGGTGCACAGCGTCCAGCCGATGCGGCCGGAGACCGACAGGCCGGAGGATGTCGAAGCCGCGGCCCTGTTCGACGAGCATTGGAACCGCGCCTTCCCCGACGCGCAGCTGCTGGCCCATTACCCGCGCCGCATCGCCGAGGCCATCGAGCCCTATGTGCAACCCGGTGACATGGCGCGCATCGCCCGGCCGGTGGACTGGTTCGGGCTGAACCATTACGCCCCTGTCTACGGTCGCCGGGACGACAGCCTGATCTGGGGCTTCGGCTTCGGCTCGCCGCCGCCGGGGATGAAGCGGACGGCCATCGACTGGCCCTACGATCCCAGCTGTTTCCGCGACACGCTGCTCGACCTGACCCGGCGCTACCGCCTGCCGGTCTATGTCACCGAGAATGGCTACGGCACCAAGGCGGCGGAGACGCCCGACGCCGAGGGCCGCGTGGTCGATACGGAGCGGCTGTCCTACCTCCAGGCCTACATCGCGGCGATGGCGGAGGCGAAACGGCTGGGGGCCGACGTGCAGGGATATTTCGTCTGGTCGCTGCTCGACAATTTCGAATGGGGCGGCGGCTACGGCACCCGGTTCGGCATCGTGCGCGTCGATTTCGAAACCCAGGCGCGGATCCCGAAGGAGTCCGCGCGCTGGTATTCAGACCTGATCCGGGGGGCGTGAGGAAAAAGCCCTCTCCCGGGACGGGAGAGGGAGATTCTCCCCCCTCCCCGCTTACTTCAGAAACGGCAGGTTCAGCCCCTGCTCCTTGGCGCACTCGATGGCGATGTCATAGCCGGCGTCGGCATGGCGCATCACGCCGGTGGCCGGGTCGTTCCACAGCACGCGCTCCAGCCGCTTGGCCGCTGCGTCGCTGCCGTCGCAGACGATGACCATGCCCGAATGCTGGGAGAAGCCCATGCCGACGCCGCCGCCATGGTGCAGGCTGACCCAGGTCGCCCCGCTGGCGGTGTTCAGCAGCGCGTTCAGCAGCGGCCAGTCCGACACGGCGTCGGTGCCGTCCTTCATCGCCTCGGTCTCGCGGTTCGGGCTGGCGACCGAGCCGCTGTCGAGATGGTCGCGGCCGATGACGATGGGGGCCTTCAGCTCGCCCGACTTCACCATCTCGTTGAAGGCGAGGCCGAGGCGGTGGCGCTGCCCGAGCCCGACCCAGCAGATGCGCGCCGGCAGGCCCTGGAACTGGATGCGCTTGGCCGCCATGTCGAGCCAGTTGTGCAGGTGCGGATCGTCGGGGATCAGCTCCTTCACCTTGGCGTCGGTCTTGCGGATGTCCTCCGGGTCGCCGGACAGCGCCGCCCAGCGGAACGGGCCGACGCCGCGGCAGAACAGCGGACGGATATAGGCGGGGACGAAGCCGGGAAAGTCGAAGGCGTTCTCCAGCCCCTCTTCCTTCGCCATCTGGCGGATGTTGTTGCCGTAATCGACGGTCGGGATGCCCATGGCGTGGAAGGCCAGCATGGCCTCCACCTGCACCCGCATCGACTGGCGCGCGGCGGCGGCGACGGCGGCGGGCTGGCTTTCGCGAGCGCTCTCCCACTCCTCCAGCGTCCAGCCCTGCGGCAGATAGCCGTTCACCGGATCGTGGGCGGAGGTCTGGTCGGTGACGATGTGCGGCCGGGCCTTGATGTCGGTGCCAGCGCGGCGCGCCAGTTCCGGGAAGACGTCGGCGGCGTTGCCGAGCAGGCCGACGGAGATCGCCTCGCCCTTGGCACAGGCCTCGTCGATCCAGGCCAGCGCCTCGTCCAAGTCGGCGGTGTGGCGGTCGAGATAGCCGGTGCGGATGCGCATCTCGATGCTGCTGGGACGGCATTCGACCGCCAGCATGCAGGCGCCGGCCATCGTCGCGGCCAGCGGCTGCGCCCCACCCATGCCGCCCAGGCCGCCGGTCAGGATCCACTTGCCCTTCAGGTCGCCGTTGTAGTGCTGGCGCCCGGCCTCGACGAAGGTCTCGTAGGTGCCCTGCACGATGCCCTGGCTGCCAATGTAGATCCAGCTGCCGGCGGTCATCTGGCCGTACATCGCCAGACCCTTGCGGTCCAGCTCGTTGAAATGCTCCCAGGTCGCCCAGCGCGGCACGAGGTTGGAGTTGGCGATCAGCACGCGCGGCGCGTCGGCATGGGTGCGGAAGACGCCGACCGGCTTGCCCGACTGGACCAGCAGCGTCTCGTCGTCGTTGAGAGTCTTCAGCGCCGAGACGATGCGGTCGAAGCTCTCCCAGTCGCGGGCGGCGCGGCCGATGCCGCCATAGACGACCAGCTCCTGCGGCCGTTCGGCGACGTCGGGGTCGAGGTTGTTCATCAGCATGCGCATCGGCGCCTCGGCGAGCCAGCTCTTGCAGCTCAGTTCGGGGCCGTGCGGGGCACGGATGACGCGCTGGTTGTCGAGGCGGGATGACATCTGGTGATGGCTCCTGGTGGGAGGGATGTGCTGTTCCGAGGATCGGTTTTGCTAATGGGGCGGCAGCTGGAAGCGTGCGCCCAGCCGGTAGCGGCTGCCGGGATGGACCAGCATCGCCACCGTCACCACTCGTCCACCGACCCAGGTGCGGCGGGTCACGCGCAGGCAGGGCTCGGTGACGGGGATGTCGAGCAGGCGGGCGATCTCCGCCGTCGGCGACACCGCTTCGATGACATGCTCGACCTGCGGCGAGGACTCCAGCCGGATCAGGTACTCGCCCGGCGTCTGGCGGGTGAAGTCCTGGTCGAGATAGTCGGGCGCCACCGCCGGGTTGACCCAGCGTTCCTCCAGCTGGACCGGCACGTCGCTTTCGCTGTGGACGACGATGGAATGGAACAGCCTCGCCCCGACCGGCAGGTTGAAGCGGCGGGCCAGCCCGGCATCGGCGGCAACCGCGAGCAATTGCTCCACCCGGCAGGAATGGAGGTTGCCGCGCTCGGCGATCTCGTCGGCGATGCTGCGCAGCTCAACCACGTCGGTGCTGGGCGGCCGTTCGGCGACGAAGGTGCCCAGCCCCTGCACGCGGGTTAGCAGCCCCTCGTCGGTCAGGTCGCGCAGCGCGCGGTGGACCGTCATGCGGCTGACCGAGAATTCTTCCAGCAGCTTGTGCTCCGACGGGATCTGGAAGCCTTCGGGCCAGTCGCCGGAGCTGATCCGGCGGCGGATGGCCTCCTTGATCTGGGCGTAGCGCGGCTGGGCGGTGGAGATGGTGTCGCTCATGCGGCCTCCAAACGCGGCTTGCGGACCACCCCGCCATTGACCACCGCTATGCAGGGGTTGAGGCCGATGGCATAGGCCAGTTCCGCCGGATGCTCGATGCGCCAGACCGCCAGATCGGCGCGCTTGCCCGGCGCGATCACACCGCGGTCGTCCAGTCCCAGCGCCTTGGCCGCATGGCGGGTGATGCCGGCCAGCGCCTCCGCCGGGGTCAGGCGGAAGAAGGTGCAGCCCATCGACAGCATCAGCAGCAGCGAGGTCACCGGCGAGGTGCCGGGGTTGTTGTCGGTGGACAGCGCCATCGGCACGCCATGGCGGCGCAGCAGGTCGATTGGCGGCAGCCTGGTCTCGCGCAGGGCGTAGAAGGCGCCGGGCAGCAGCACCGCCACCGTGCCGGCCTTGGCCATGGCGACGACGCCGTCCTCGTCGAGATGCTCGATATGGTCGGCCGACAGCCCGCCGAACTCCGCCACCAGCCGGGCGCCGCCGAGGTTGCTCAGCTGTTCGGCATGCAGCTTCACCGGCAGGCCGAGCCGCTTCGCCGTTTCGAACACCCGGCGGGTCTGGGCGACGGAGAAGCCGATCCCCTCGCAGAAGGCGTCCACCGCATCGGCCAGCCCGGCTTCGGCGATGGCCGGCAGCGTCTCGGCGCAGATGCGGTCGATGTAGCCGTCGGGGTTGCTCTTGAACTCCGGCGGCAGGGCGTGGGCGCCAAGGTAGGTGGTGCGCACCTCCACCGGGCGGACCTGGGCCAGCCGGCGGGCGACGCACAGCATCCGCGTCTCGGTTTCGGTGTCGAGGCCGTAGCCGGACTTGACCTCCACCGTCGTCACGCCCTCGGCCAGCAGGCTGTCCAGCCGCGGCAGGCTGGCAGCGAGAAGCTGGTCCTCGCTGGCGGCGCGGGTGGCGGTCACGGTGGACAGGATGCCGCCGCCGGCCCGCGCGATCTCCTCATAGGTGGCGCCGTTCAGCCGCATCTCGAATTCGCGGGCGCGGTTGCCGCCATAGACGAGATGGGTGTGGCAATCGATCAGGCCGGGGGTCATCCAGCCGCCCTGCCCCGAATGCACCTCGGTCGCCAGCGCGTCCGGCGCATCGGTCAGCTCGGCGCGGCGGCCGACGAAGGCGATGCGGCCGTCCTTGATGCCGACCGCCGCGTCGGCGATGGCGCCGTAGCCGTCGGCCCCGTCCGTCGCTGTGCCAGCCATCGTGGCAACGGACAGGTCGATCCACAGGGAATCCCACGGCGCGCTGGTCGGCATCGGTTCGGCTCCTTCCTACAAGTTCGTGCAGCAACCCTCTTGGCATCAGGTTGCCTATACTTGTATAGTGTTGTCTATAATAGCGAGGGCGCCCTCATGAGCAACCTGTTTTTTGCCTCGGCGTTGCTGCCGGACGGCTGGGCGGAGGATGTGCTGGTCACGGTGGACGACCAGGGCAGGATCGTCTCGGCGACGCCCGGTGCCGCCTGCCCGGCCGATGCGGAGCGCTTCGCCGGAGCGGCGGTCGCCGGCATCGCCAATTTGCATTCCCACGCCCACCAGCGCGCCATCGCCGGCATGGGTGAGTCCTCCGGCGAGGGGTCGGACAGTTTCTGGAGCTGGCGCGATGTGATGTACCGGGCGCTCGACCGCATGGGTCCGGAGGATTTCGAGGCGGTCGCCGCGCAGCTCTATGTCGAGACGCTGAAGGCCGGCTTCACCGCCATCGCCGAATTCCATTACCTGCACCATGACCGCGACGGCAGCACCTACGCCGACCCGGCGGAGATGAGCCACCGCGCCATCGCCGCCGCGCGGACCGCCGGTCTGCCGATTGCGTTGCTGCCGGTGCTCTACAACGCGTCGGGCTTCGGCGGCACGCCGCCGACCGCCGGGCAGCGCCGCTTCATCCATGACGGGGCAGGGTTCGACCGGCTGACCACCGCCCTGCGCCGCACCTATGGCGAATCATCCGACGTGCAACTCGGCATCGCCCCGCATTCGCTGCGCGCCGTGCCGGACGAACTGTTGACCGAGGCCGTCGCCGCCAACCCGCAAGGCCCGATCCACATCCACATCGCCGAGCAGCGCCGGGAGGTCGAGGACTGCGTCGCCTACCGCGGCCGCCGCCCGGTGGAGCATCTGCTCGACACCCAGCCGGTCGATGGCCGCTGGTGCCTGATCCACGCCACCCACATGATCGAAGCCGAGGTGGCGGGCGTCGCCGCCAGTGGCGCCATCGCCGGCCTGTGCCTGACCACCGAAGCCAATCTCGGCGACGGCTTCTTCGCCGCCCAATCCTACATGGCGCAGGGTGGGCGCTGGGGCATCGGCTCCGATAGCCACATCTCCGTCAGCCCGGTGGAGGAACTGCGCTGGCTGGAATACGGCGCGCGGCTGACCAGCGAACGGCGCACCGTGCTGGCCGGCGGCCCCCGCCGCTCCACCGCCCGCCGGCTGGTGGAAGACGCCCAGGCCGGCGGGGCGCAGGCGACCGGGTTCGACTCCGGCCGCATCGCCACCGGCCTCCGCGCCGACATCGTCGTGCTCGACACCGACCACCCGCTGCTGGCGGCGCGCAAGGGCGATGCGCTGCTGGACGGCTGGATCTTCGCCGGAAACACTCCCCTCGTCCGGGACGTGGTGATCGCAGGATGCGCCGTCGTCCGCGACCGCCGCCACCCGCGCGAGGAGGAGATCGCCGACCGCTTCAAAAAGACACTTGGGAGACTTCTGGGATGAGCGAGACCATCACTCTGGTTCCGGGCGCGCTGTCGCTCGACACGCTGCGCAGCATCTACCGCGACCGTCCGGCCCTGACGCTCGACCCGGCGGCCTATCCGCGGATGGAACGCTCGCGCGCGCTGATCGACCGGATCGCCGGCGGCGACGAGGCGGTCTACGGCGTCAACACCGGCTTCGGCAAGCTGGCCCATACCCACATCGCGGCGAGCGATCTGGAAAAGCTCCAGCGCAACCTGATCCTGTCGCACGCCACCGGCGTCGGCGCCCCGCTGGCCGACGGCGTGGTGCGGCTGATCCTGGTCATCAAAGCGGTCAGCCTCGCCGTCGGCGCCTCGGGCGTCCGTCCGGCGCTGGTCGATGCGCTGCTGAAGCTCTATGAGGCCGACGTGCTGCCGGTGGTGCCGGGCAAGGGGTCCGTCGGCGCGTCGGGCGATCTGGCGCCGCTGGCCCATCTGTGCGGCGTGCTGCTCGGCATCGGCCATGTCCGGGTGAAGGGCGAGACCCTGCCGGCGGAGGAGGGTCTGCGCATCGCCGGCCTGCCGGTCTTCGACCTGAAGGCCAAGGAAGGTCTGGCGCTGATCAACGGCACCCAGGTGTCGACCGGTCTGGCGCTCGCCGGCCTGTTCGAGATCGAGCGCACCTTCAAGGCGGCGCTGGTCGCCGGCTCCCTGTCGGTCGAGGCGGTGATGGGCAGCCACCGTCCCTTCGACGCCCGCATCAGCGCCCTGCGCGGCCAGCCTGGCCAGATCGCCGTCGCCGCCGCCTTCCGCGACATGCTGGCCGGCAGCGAGCTGAACGCCAGCCACCAGGGTCCCGACTGCCACCGGGTGCAGGACCCCTACAGCCTGCGCTGCCAGCCGCAGGTGATGGGCGCCGTGCTCGACCAGATGCGGCAGGCGGCGCGCACCCTGGTGATCGAGGCCAACGGCGTCACCGACAACCCGCTGGTTCTGGTCGATACCGACGAGGTGCTGTCCGGTGGCAACTTCCATGCGGAGCCGGTGGCGATGGCCGCCGACCAGCTCGCCATCGCCGCGTCGGAGATCGGTGCCTTGGCCGAACGCCGCATCGCCATGCTGATCGACACCACCATCAGTGGGCTGCCGCCCTTCCTCGTCGCCGAGCCGGGTCTGAACTCCGGCTTCATGATCGCCCATGTCACCGCCGCCGCGCTCGCGTCGGAGAACAAGACGCTCGCCCACCCCGCCAGCGTCGACAGCCTGCCGACCTCCGCCAACCAGGAGGACCATGTCAGCATGGCGACCTTCGCGGCGCGCCGGTTGGGCGACATTGCCGGCAACGTCGCCGACATCGTCGGTATAGAGCTTTTGGCCGCGATTCAGGGGCTGGAGTTCCATCGCCCGCTGAAGACCACCGAACGGCTGGAGCAGGCCATCGCCACCATCCGCGCCCAGGTGCCGCGCTACGAGGTCGACCGCTACTTCGCCCCGGATCTGGCTGCCATCGGCACCCTGGTGCGCGACGGGTCGCTCGACCATCTGATGCCGGTATCGCTGGAGACCGCACAATGACCGATACCATCTTCGATCTGGAGCGAGGCGACGGGCCGCTGGTCATCAGCATGCCCCATTGCGGCACCGAGCTGTCCCCCGGTCTGGCCGAGCGGCTGACGGAGGAGGCGCTGACCCTGCGCGACACCGACTGGCACATCCCGCGCCTGTACGGCTTCGCCAAGGACATGGGCGCCACGCTGCTCAGCGCCCGCTATTCCCGCTATGTCGTCGACCTCAACCGGGCCTCGACTGGCGAGAGCCTCTATCCCGGACAGGCGACCACCGGCCTCTGCCCGGACGTGATGTTCGACGGCACGCCGCTCTACCGCGACGGCCAGACCCCCGACGAGGCCGAGGTGGCGCAGCGGGTGCAAGGCTATTGGCGACCCTACCACGAGGCGCTGGCGGCGGAGCTGGAGCGGGTAAAGGCGCGGCACGGCTTCGCCCTGCTCTATGACGCCCATTCGATCCGCAGCCATGTGCCGCGGCTGTTCGACGGACGCCTGCCCGACCTCAATCTGGGAACGGCGCGCGGTACCAGCGTCGATCCGCAGCTGGCTGCCCGGGTCGTCGCGGCGATGGAGAGTGCCACGGCGGCGGAGGGCTTGACCTGCATCACCAACGGCCGCTTCGTCGGCGGCCACATCACCCGCGCTTACGGCCAGCCGGCAAACGGCGTCCATGCCATCCAGATGGAACTGGCGCAGGACCGCTACATGGACGAGGAGGCGCCGCCCTTCGCCTACCGTCCGGACCGGGCTTCAAGCCTGCAGCGGGTGCTGACCGCGCTGCTGGACGCCTTCACCGGCTGGCGGCCGGCGCAGGGCTGATAGGAACGGACAGGCGCGCGGGGGCGCGGAACCGCCCCTGCGTCCGCTGCGTTCCTCTGCGGCGCCGGTTTTCGCGGCGCGGCATGCAGGGGACCGGCATTGAGCGACATCATCGAACGGAACGGCGACCAGGGCGGCATCGAGAATCAAGGCATCGAGAATCCCGGTGGCGGCATCGGTTATGGCGGGCGGCCCGCACCGGCGGTTCTTCAGCCGGCCCTGACGGCGGTCGACGCGCTGGACGCCCAGGTCCATGACATCGTCACCTGCGATCCGGGACCGGTGAGCCGGGTGCTGGCAAGCGCGGGCCATTACGTCATAAAGCGGCCGGTTCTGATCCCCAGCTTCGCCATCGCCGGACTTGTCGGACTGCTGACCGGTCAGGAGGATCTGCGCCGCGCCGGCAGCGTCGGCGTCCTCGGGCTGGTGGCGACGGCGACGGCCAGCCGCTCGATCAAGCGCTACGTCAAGCGCCGCCGTCCCGACGAATGCGAGCCGCGGCAGAGGCCGGGCAAGCGGATCAGCGCCCGCTCACTGCCGTCCGGCCATGCGGGAAGCGCCTTTGCCGCCGCGACCGCGCTCGCCACGGTCAGCCGGTCGCCGGCGCAAAGTCTGATGATTTACGGCGCCGCGGCGGCGATGGCCAGCGGCCGGGTGGTGAAGCACCGCCATTGGGCGTCCGACGTGGTAGCCGGCGCCCTGCTGGGGACCGCCATCACGCTGGTGGCGCGGCGCCTGCTGGCGCGCTGAGCGGCTATTTCTTCGGCAGCGGCAGGCTGGCCTGTTCGGCCTTCGCCGGATCGGCCAGCCGCTTGGCGCGCTTGTTGCGCATTTCCGCCACCTCGCCAGCCTTCAACGGCACGAAGCCGTCGGGCCGCATGGCGTTGCCGACGATCTGCTTGAGCAGGTCGATGTTGGTGATCTGCACCCGGCGGCCGCGGCGGACCTGATCGAGGAACTTTTGCGACGGGGTCAGCACATAGTCGATGGCGTCGATGCGCTTGCCGACCTTGGTATATTCCTTGTCGGCGATGTCGAGAATGCCCTCGTCCACCAGGGCGTCGACGGCCGACGTCACCACGCGCAGGGTGTCGCGGCGGCGCGACCACTCGTTCATGCCGCTGTTCTTGATGATCTCGTCGGCGCTGATCGACACCGGCTTCGCCTCGTCGTCGGCGGTGTCGTACTCGATGGACAGGCGGTTGTAGAGCCAGCGCGACACCGGCGACTTCAGCTTCATCAGCCAGGCGTAGGAGACCGGCTTGAACTCCAGGTCGCGGATGGCGGCGGAGACCAGCGGGTTGAACTCCAGATAGGTCTCCTCGACCCCGCCGTCCTCATCGACCAGATCGGGGCGCGAGCGGATTGCCAGCACCGGGAAGGCGGTCGATTCCAGCAGGTTCTGCCCGCGGCTCTTCTTGCCCGGCTCGGCGCTGCCGCCGGTGGAGATGATGATGCGCGAGCGGGCCAGGATGGTCAGGGATTCGCGGATGTCCTGGATCGACAGGGTGTGGTTGACCGCCCGCAGTTCCCGCTGGATCTCGTAGAGGCTGAAGCGCATCTGCACCTTGTCGCGGTTCTCGCCGGTCAGCGACAGGCGCGAGCGGTCCATCGCGAGGCGGCGGACGACCTGCTCCACCACCTGCTCGCGCTCCGACGGGAAGATCTCGACTTCGACCAGATCCGGACCGGCGCCGGGGGCGCGGTCGTCCTTCTTCGCCGTGCTGAGCCGGTCGATACGGGCGGGCTGGACGGTCAGGCGGTAATTGCGGCCGCGGAAAGCGAACTCGCGCCGCACCGACTTGATGAAGTTGTCCTTGGTGACCAGCTCGCCCTTGTCCTTGGCGGTCTTTTCCTTGTCGTTGTCGCGGGAGACGAAGACGAAGCGCGGCGCCAGATCGTAGAGCGCGATCAGGTGCGATTGCGAACGGTCTTCCAACTCGAACAGGATGAGCTGTGCGGCGCTGGTCGGGGCCATCTTGGTCATGAACGTCTCCGGATGTCGGGAGTAACCATGGCGCGGCGGACCCGCCGGTGCAACAGAACGCAGTGAGTTTACCGCATCCGGGATGGAGCGACAGCCCGCGGATATGGTGCCGCACCCCGCGATGATGGAGCAACGGCCCGCGGTCATGGAGCGATAGCCCGCGATTGCCGCCCGGACGCGGCATCGCTGGGGCCGAACTCCGCGAGCCCTTGAAGAATCGGGGAGAATCGGCCCAGCCGGCCGGGAATTGCGGCGAGGCGAACCGCGGGCTGCCGCTCCATAGGGGGCGGAGGCGGATCGCTTCGGTGCCGGATTGCCCGCGATTCGCACCATCGTCACGGCATCGGCGGCCAATCGCGGGCTGTTGCTCCAGCATCGCGGGCCGCGGACCGCCGGCAATCGCGGGCAATGGCTCCACATCCGCGGCCAAAGGCGCCAGGATCCCGATTCGGCGCGCCATCGCCGGCCAATCGCGGGCCGATGCTCCATGGTCGCGGGCAGGGGCTTTACGGTCGCGGGCTGTCGCTGACCATCCGCGGGCTGCGGCTCCATGGAGTGCGAGCCCGCGATTCGACTCTTCCGCCGACCGCTTCGAATCCTCTGCGCCAATCGCGACGGCCGATCATGCGGCCAATCTTGCGCCCATGGCGCGGAGGAGTATCGCCACAGATGACAAACCGGACCGCAAGCCCGAACCGCCCCGGGCAAACCCACACCCAGCAACCCCAAACCCGGCAAACCCACGCCGGCCAAAACAATACGCGACAGAACCGCTGGGGCCGGATCCCGGCCTGGTGGCTCGACCATCCCGAACTGGACGCCGACGGGCTCGCCGTACTGGCGGCGCTCAGCACCTACGCCGACGAGGCGGGGGTGTGCTGGCCGTCGCAGGCGACGCTGGCGGACAAGCTGAAACGCAGCCGGCCGACCGTCAACCGGATCCTGGGCCGGTTGGAAGCGCTCGGGCTGGTCGGCATCGAACACCGCCGCTCGGCCAATGGCGGGCGGCTCAGCTGCCGCTACCGGCTGGCGCTGACCTGTTCGAACGGGACGCAGGACGGTGCAGGGGTGGACATCCCCGCTGACTCATCCACGGACTCCCCCTGTTCAACGGCGAGTCACGAACAGCCTGAACCAGAACAGATTCCTGACACGCTCCATCGGCGTGCGGACGAGGGGACATCGTTCAGCTCTGCCGGCGCCGCCGAACTGGTTGCTCCCGATTGGGCGCCACCCCCGGCCGACCGGCAATGGGCGGCAGAGCGCTTTCCCGGCATCGACGTCGACAGCCATGCCGAGCGCTTCGTCCAGCAATGCCGGGCCCACGGCTACCGCTACCGCGACCCGGCCGCGGCGTGGCGATCCTGGCTGCTGCAGGATGCCGGCCGTATGGCGCAACAGCTCGCGGCAACGGCCCGCGGACCGAACAGCCGGGGACCAAACGAACGAGCGGCGCGAACGACGCCCCGCACCGCCGCTTCCAGGCCGAATTCCGCAGCCGCCAACGCCGAACAGCGCCTGTCGGCCTGGGCCAGCGTTGCCGCCCGTCTGAACAACACGCCGTCCAACGCACCAACCAACCCCTGGGGGATCGCATGAGCAACCTGCACCAGTTCCCCACCTCCTCCTCCACCGCCGCTGCACCGCCCGGCCTGCCGCTGCCCTTCGACCCGGCGATGGCGCCGGCCCTGCGCAGCCGCATGCTGCGCGACGCCCTGCCGGAACCGTTGCAGCGCCTTCTCGACCGTGGACAGGTCGGGCGCCACAGCCGCTTCACCGAGGACGGCTTTGCCGATGTCGTGGAGGACTGGACACCACCGGACGGGGTGACGCCGCGCCATGCCGCACTGGCCCGCCGCGCTCTGTCGGAGATCACCGACACCATCCTGGCGCCGGCGTCGGCCAACCATCTGTTGGGACGGGTGCTGGCTCTGCTGAGCCATTTTCCGGCGAAGGCGACCAGCCCGGAGGTGGAGCAATTGCTCGCGATGGACTGGGCCGACGATCTGGGCGAGTTCCCGGCCTGGGCCATCGATCAGGCGGCACGCCGGTGGCGGCGCACCCGCAAATGGCGGCCGAGCATCGCCGAGATCCGCGCTCTGTGCGAGGAAGCCTGCGCCGAGGAAAATGCCCTTGCCGACCGGTTGCGCGCCATCGCCATGGCAGGCGAGCGGGTCGGGGAGACGGGCAGCGGAACCGGTGCGGTGCGCCCGGTGCTGGCGTCGGCGATGCGTCGTATGCGATGATGAGGGGAGGTTCTGTCTTAGATCGCCAATCTGTGGCAGGGGCGACACCCTGTCCGGCCGCTGCGAAGCTAAGACATGTCTTAGATTTGCGCCACGGCCGGGCTTTGGTAAAAGGGGCCGACAGCCGATGGCGATAAGGGGCACGGGAATGAGCAACGACACGGGACACGTGCCGGTGAAACGCTTGCTGGTCAATGGCCCGAAGGGCGGGATCGGCAAGACGACCCTCAGCCGCAACATCGCGGTGGCGGCGGCGCTCGATGGCTGCGCGGTGGCGACGCTCGACCTCGATCCGCAGCGCAGCCTGACCAAGTGGTTCGCCAAGCGCCCGGACGGCATGGCGTCCATCACGCATTTCGAAGCGGGCATGACGCCGCTCGACATCCGCGCGGCCCTTGACGGCATCGCGGGCTTCGACCTGCTGGTGATCGACACGCCGCCGTCCATCGAGGACCATCCGGAGGAGTTCAAGCTGCTGGCCCTGTCGTCCGACCTGATCGTCGTTCCGACCGGCCAGAGCGACGACGACCTGGACTCCGTCCGACCCTGGATGCGCTTCGTCCGCCGCTACGGCAAGAACGCCGCCTTCGTGATGAACCGCGTCAAGCCGCGCACCCGTGGCTTCACCGAGGCGCAGCGCAAGCTGCTGGGCGACGGCCGGATCTGCCCGGTCGAGGTTCCCGACTACGAGGACATCCAGTTCACCGCCGGCCGCGGGCTCGGCCTGCTGGAGCTGAAGGGGGGCAAGGGGGCCGAGCATGTCGCCGGCGTCTGGGCCTTCGTCCGCCACGAACTGGAGCTGGCGCAATGAGCGGGTTCAAGCAGGTTTCCAAGGCCCAGGCCCGTCGCCACATCGCGGTGGACGAGCGGATCGAGCGCATGGCGGAGGCGACGGTCGACCTCGTCCGGCGCGAGGAGTTCGTCCAGGAGATCTCCACCCTCTGGCGCAGCGCGCAGGAGAAGTTCCTGCTGATCGGCCGCTATCTGGTCCAGGCGCGGGCGCGCCTGCCGCATGGCGAATTCCAGGCGATGGTCGAGAACGAGCTGCCCTTCGGCTATCAGGTCGCCTACCAGCTGCGCATGGTGGCCGAGGCGGTGGACAGCGGCCGCCTGCCGGGGGCGAAGCTGCCGCCGAGCTACGCCACCGTCTACCAGCTTGCCACCTTGACCGGCGAGCAGCTGCGGCTGGCCGACCAGAGCAACCTGATCCGGCCCGACGTGACCCGGCCGGAGATCGTCCGCTTCAAGCGCGACCTGCGCAACCGTGCCCTCGACCATGTCAGCCGCCGCGAGGCGCTGGAGGCCGAGCGCGACCGGCTGCGGGAACGGCTGGCGGTGATCGAGGTTGAGCTGGCGGCGCTGGACGACCGGGACTGACAGGACAGCAGCGATGGTCCGGCGTGCGATGATCCGAAACGGGGATGAGTGAGGCATGCTGGACCTGAAGTCGCTGGAGACCTTCATCTGGACGATGCGGCTCGGCGGGTTCCGCCGGGCGGCGGAGCGGCTGAACACCACCCAGCCCGCCATCTCGGCCCGCATCGCCCAGCTTCAGGACGAGTTGGGCGTCGTCCTGTTCGACCGTGTCGGCCGGCGGGTGGCGCCGACGCCGCAGGCGATGGTCCTGCTGACCTATGCCGAGAAGATGATGGCGCTCAGGTCGGAATTGCTGACCGCGGTGGCAGACCGCAGCGCCATCCGCGGCGTCATCCGGCTGGGCGTGGCGGAGACGGTGGTCCACACGTGGCTCAGCCAGCTGATCGAACGGCTGAATGCTCTCTACCCGGCGGTATCGCTGGAGATCGAGGTCGAAACCTCGCCCAGCCTGCGCGATGCGCTCGCCCGCCACGAGCTGGACGTGGCGGTGATGCTGGCCTCCTACACCGACGTGCGGTTCCGGGCGATCCCGGTCGGCAACTATCCGCTGGGCTGGGTGGCGAGCCCGACGCTGCCCCTGCCGGAAGAGCCGGTGTCGCTACGCGATCTGGCGGTCTGGCCGATCATCACCTTCTCCCGCACCACCCAGCCCTACGGCGTGATCCGCGAGATGTTCTCCTCCGTCGGATTGCAGGTGCGGATGTTCGGCAACAGCTCGCTCGCCAGCGTCGTCCGCATGGCGGTGGATGCCGTCGGCGTCAGCGTGATCCCGACGGTGATCGTCCAGCGCGAATTGGCGGAGGGCCGGCTTCGCCTGATCCGCTCGCAAGCGCCCTTGCCGGGGATGACCTTCTGCGCCGCCCATTCCGCCACGGCGGAGAACCACATGGCGTCGGTCGTCGCCGATCTGGCCGCCGCGGTGGCGGCCGACTACGAAGCCGCCACCGGCAACGAGGCGCCGCGCGCATTAGAAGCCGATTGATCGCCGCAGCTTATCAATCCAGATCAAAACTTACGATTGGACGCACCCAAGACTGTTCGTGTCATCATCCTGTCAGAAGCGCAACCGAACAGCCGTAAAGGCCCGCGCTGCAAGCCACCAAGGCACTGAACAGAGGAGATTTCACGATGCGGTTCGCGGCAGCGATCACCAACCCCACCCGCACGCCCACCCGCCGTCAGACGATCAAGCGCATGCTTGCCGCGGCGGCCCTGCTGACCACGACCGCGCTGACCGGCATCGGCTTCGGAGCCGCCCCGGCCCATGCCGAGGATGAAATCCGCATCGGCGTGATCTATCCGCTGACCGGTGCCGCCGCCTCGACCGGCGTCGAACTGAAGGCCGCCGCCGAACTGGCCGCCGCCATCGTCAACAAGGAAATCCCCGCCCCGCCGGGGCTGGTCGCCGGCATCGGCCTGCCGAACCTGAAGGGGGCCAAGATCAAGCTGATCTTCGGCGACCACCAGGGCAACCCGCAGGTCGGCGCCACTGAGGCCGAGCGGCTGATCACCAGCGAGAAGGTCGTAGCGCTGACCGGCGCCTATTTCTCCAACGTCACCGCCACCGCCAGCCAGGTCGCCGAACGCTACGGCGTGCCGTTCCTGAACGGCGAATCCTCCTCGGCCTCGCTGACCCAGCGCAAGTTCAAATGGTTCTTCCGCACCACGCCCCATGACGACCTGTTCGTCGGCAACTTCTTCACCTTCCTCGGCGACATGGAGAAGAAGACCGGCGACAAGCTGCGCAACATCGCGCTGTTCAACGAGAACACGCTGTGGGGCAACGAGACGACCAAGCTTCAGGTGAAGCTGTCGGAGGAGCAGAAGTTCACCATCGCCGAGAAGATCCTCTACCCGGCCAAGACCACGCAGATGACGTCGGAGGTGCAGCGCATCAAGGCCGCCGCTCCGGCGGTCATCATGCAGTCCAGCTATCTCGGCGATGCTATCCTGTCGATGAAGACCTACAAGGAACTGGGCTTCCTACCGAAGATGCTGCTGGCCAACGACGCCGGCTTCAACGACAGCGAGTTCCTGAAGACCATGGGCAAGGATGGCGAGTTCGTCATCAGCCGCGAGGTCTGGGCGCTCGATCAGGCCGAACGCAACCCGCTGATCAAACAGGTCAACGACCTGATGCAGAAGCGGTCGGGCGTGAACTTCAACGGCAACTCGGCCCGCGCCTTCACCGGCATCGCCGTGCTGGCCGACGCGCTGGACCGTGCCGGCTCGACCAAGCCCGACGCGATCCGCGAAGCGCTCCAGAAAACCGACATCCCGGCCAGCGGCCTGATCATGCCGTGGAAGGGCGTCAAGTTCGATGCCAGCGGCCAGAACGAGCTGGGCACCGGCATCATCGTCCAGGTCCAGGGCGGCCAGTATGTGACGGTGTGGCCGTTCGACGTGGCGACCAAGCCGGTCGTCTACCCGATGCCCGCCTGGGACGGCCGCTGACCACCGCTTCTTTCATCGGGCTGCTGCTTACCCTTTCCTTTCCCGGAAAAGGGGGAGCCCGTCGCGTCGCGACGGGTAGGGCTACGGAGATGTTCAGTCGGTTCCGCGCTTCGATCCACGATGCATCTCCCGCCCGGCGCCATCGGCGCCAACCTTTCCGGGATGGGAAAGGGGCTTTTCCCGCACAGTTCCTCCGGCCCACCCTGACCGCAAAAGGGGTGCTGCAATGACCGCAGACATTCTTTTCCAAGTGCTCGTCTCGGGCCTGCTGATCGGGCTGATCTACGCCCTGGTCGCGGTCGGTCTGACGCTGATCTTCGGCGTGATGGACATCGTCAATTTCGCCCATGGCGAATTCCTGATGCTCGGCATGTATGCCAGCTTCTGGGCCTTCGCCCTCTTCGCCATCGACCCCATCGTGGCGCTTCCCCTGACCGCGCTGCTGCTGTTCGCGGTCGGCGTCATCGTCTACCAGACGGTGATCCGCCGCATCCTGAAGGCGCCGATGCTGTCGCAGATCTTCGCGACCTTCGGCCTGATGATCCTGCTGCGCGGTCTGGCCCAGTTCTTCTGGAAGCCGGACCACCGGCTGATCCCGCACAGCCTGGTCAGCGGTAACGTTGCCTTCGGTCCCGTGCAGTTTGGCCTGCCGCAGTTCGTCGCCGCGCTCGGTGCCGTCGGCGTGACCGGTGCCCTGTGGATGTTCCTGCACCGCACCCGGCTCGGCACCGCGCTGGAAGCCACCGCCATCGACCGTGAGGCCGCCACCCTGATGGGCATCGACGGCCAGAAGATGTTCGCGCTCGCCTGGGGCATCGGCGCCGCCTGCGCCGGTCTTGCCGGCGGACTGATCGCCACCTTCTTCCCGATCTTCCCGGAGGTGGGGTCGAACTTCATCCTGATCGCCTTCGTGGTGGTCGTGCTGGGCGGCTTCGGCAGCGTCACCGGCGCCTTCCTGGCCGGCATCATCGTCGGGCTGATCGAGGTGCTGGGCGGCTTTCTGGTCGGCCCGGAATACAAGACCGCCATCGTGCTGTCGCTGCTGCTGATCGTGCTGCTGGTGCGTCCGCGCGGCCTGCTGGGGAAAGCCTGATGACGACCGGAACCAACTCCTCACGTAAGATGGCCGGCACCGCCGCCCTGCTGGCGCTCGCCGCCGTCCTGCCGCTGGCGATCAGCGAACCGTCGCAGCAGAATTTCCTGATCCTGATCCTGATGGGCGCCCAGATGGGCGTCGCCTGGAACATCGTCGGCGGCTATGCCGGACAGGTCTCGCTCGGCCATGCGGTGTTCTACGGCATCGGCGCCTACACCTCGACCATGCTGCTGCTGACCCTGGGGCTGACGCCCTGGATCGGTGCCTTGGCCGGCGGGCTGGTGGCGGCGGCCTTCGCGCTCGCCATGGGCTGGCCCTGCTTCCGGCTGAAGGGGCATTATTTCGCCATGGCGACCATCGCGGTGGCGGAGATCATGCAGATCCTGGTCACCAACAGCGACGCCCTCGAAGGGGCCGTCGGCCTCTACCTGCCGATGGACCAGAGCGGCTGGGGCGTGCTGATCTTCCTGTCGAAGCTGCCCTACTACTACGTCATCCTCGGCCTGCTGGTGCTGACGGTGCTGGTGTCCTGGGCCATCGAGCGCAGCCACATCGGCTACTATTTCCGTGCCATCAAGGACGAGCCGGAAGCGGCCCGCGCGCTCGGTGTCAGCCTGACCCGCTACAAGCTGATCGCGCTGACGGTGTCGGCCTTCCTGACGGCGATGGGCGGTAGCTTCTACGCCCAGAAGGAGATGTTTATCGATCCGGGTTCGGTGTTCGCCACGACGATCTCGATCAAGATCGCGCTGATCGCCATCCTGGGCGGCGTCGGCCGGCTGATGGGACCGGTGCTGGGCGCCGTCATCCTCATCACCATCGAGGAATACAGCCGCACCCTGTTCGGCAGCACCGGGTCCGGAACCGACATGATCATCTACGCCGCCATGATTATCCTGGTCGCCGTGTTCAGCCCGTCCGGCGTGCTGGGCCTGCTGGGCGATCTGCGGCGCCATCTGCCCGGCGCCAAGCCGGCGGAGGCCAAGACCAGCGTCAAGGAGATCCGCCCGTGAACACCGCCCCCCTGCTTGCCGTGGACGGCCTGGGCAAGGCCTTCGACGGGTTGGTCGCCAATCGCGACATCAGCTTCATCGTCCATCACGGCGAGATCATCGGGCTGATCGGCCCGAACGGCGCCGGCAAGACCACCCTGTTCAACTGCCTCGCCGGCTTCCACACCCCCACCACCGGCCGCATCGCCTTCGAAGGGCAGGACATCACCGGCTCGACGCCGGAGGCGGCAGCGGCGCTGGGCATCGCCCGCACCTTCCAGATCGTCCGCGTCTTCCAGTCGATGACGGCGCTGGAGAACGTCATGGTCGGCGCCATGCTGCGCAATAAGCGGGTGGCCGAGGCGCGCGAGCGGGCGGAGGACGAACTGGCCTTCGTCGGCCTGTCGCACCGGGCGAACACCCCGGCGTCGGACCTGACGGTGTCGGAACAGAAGCGGCTGGAGGTCGCCCGTGCGCTCGCCACCGAACCGAAGCTGATCCTGCTGGACGAGGTGATGGCCGGCCTCAACCCGACCGAGGTGCGCGAGGCCTCTGCCCTGGTCCACCGCATCCACCAGCGCGGCATCGCCAGCATCATCGTCGAACATGTGATGGAGGGCATCATGCCCATCGCCCACCGGATGCTCGTGCTGGACTATGGTGCCAAGATCGCCGACGGCACCCCGGCCGAGATCGCCGAGAACCCGGCGGTCATCGCCGCCTATCTGGGGGAGTGAGACGATGCTCCAACCGACGCTGTCCGAACCCGTCCGCCCCGTCGCCGTCGCCCCCGCGGGCGAGACGATGCTGCAGGTCCGCAACATCCAGTCCAGCTACCGCCGCGTCCCGGCCATCCGCGACATCAGCCTCACCCTGAACCAGGGCGAGATCGTCGCGCTGGTCGGCGGCAACGGCAACGGCAAGTCCACCACGCTGCGCGCCGTCGCCGGGCTGAACGCGCTCGACGGCGGATCGATCCTGCTGAAGGGCCAGGACATCTCCGCGGTGCCCGCCCACGAGCGGGTGAAGCGCGGGCTGGTGCTGGTGCCGGAAGGCCGCCGCCTGTTCCCGCGCCTGACGGTGGAACAGAACCTGATGCTGGGCGGCTTCACCGCCAGCGATGCGGCCAAACGCGAGCAAACGCTCCAATTTGCCTACGACACCTTCACCGTGCTCGGCGAACGCCGCCGCCAGCAGGCCGGCACTCTGTCGGGTGGCGAACAGCAGATGCTGGCGATGTGCCGCGGCCTGATGAGCCAGCCCGACCTCCTGATGCTGGACGAACCCTCCTGGGGCGTCGCGCCCAAGCTGGTGACCCGCATCTTCGAGACCATCCAGCTGATCCGCCAGCGCGGCATCACCGTGCTGCTGGTCGAACAGAACGTCCACCGCGCGCTGGAGATCGCCGACCGCGGCTACGTCATCCAGACTGGCCGCGTCGTGATGGAAGGCAGCGGCCAGGACCTGCTCGGCAACGACGAGGTGCGGCAGGCGTATCTGGGCATGTGAGAGCCTTTCCGTCGACGAACGCCATCCTTCCGACTCCTTTTCCGGAACCCTCCCCATGACGACCTCCCCCCTCTCCCCCGCCGCCGCCGAACGCCTGCGCATCCGCAGCGGCGCCAACAGCGGCCAGACCGCCGGCCTCGCCCCCGGCCATGTCCAGGCCAACCTCGCCATCCTGCCGGCGGACTGGGCCGGCGATTTCCTGCGCTTCTGCCAGGCCAACCCGCGGCCCTGTCCGCTGCTGGCGGTGTCGGAGGTCGGCGATCCGCGCCTGCCGACGCTGGGCCACGACATCGACATCCGCACCGACGTGCCGCGCTACCGCGTCTATCGCGACGGCGTGCTCTCCGCCGAGCCGACCGACATCGGCGACCTGTGGCGGGACGATTTCGTCGCCTTCCTGATCGGCTGCTCCTTCTCCTTCGAGGAAGCCCTGCTGGCCGACGGGCTGCCGGTGCGGCACATCGCGATGAACCGCAATGTCCCGATGTACGAGACCAGTATCCCCTGCACCCCGGCCGGCCGCTTCGGCGGCACCATGGTGGTGTCGATGCGGCCGATGGTGCCGAAGGACGCCATCCGCGCCATCCAGATCACCTCGCGTTTCCCGTCGGTGCACGGTGCGCCGGTGCATTTCGGCGATCCGGCCGCCATCGGCATCCGCGACATCGCCCAGCCGGAACATGGCGAGGCGGTTCCCATCGAGCCCGGCGAGGTGCCGGTCTTCTGGGCCTGCGGGGTGACGCCACAGGTCGCGATCCGCAACGCCCGTCCGCCCATCGCCATCAGCCACAGCCCCGGCGCGATGCTGATCACCGACCTGCTGAACACGCACCTGTCGGTGCTCTGACCGCTTCTCTCCCCCGCTTCATCCCCTGCGATACCGGCCGCCGCACGGGCATTCCGCCCCGCGCGGACACGGTGGAGGCTTGCCCGATGCAAACCCCGTTTTCTGTCCGCCTGCTCTCTTCCACCGTTCTCCTGCTGACCGCCGTCGCGGCGCCCGCTTCGGCCGACCAGCTGCGCATGGTGGCGCTCAGCTTCCCGCCGCTGATCTATGACGATGGCGGCAAGCCGGCCGGCATCGCCTACGACATCGTGACCGAGGCGATGAAGGCTGCCGGCCATAGCGTGACGGTGGAGATCATGCCCTGGGCGCGGGCGCTCGACACCGTGCGCGAGGGCGGCGCCGACGCCGTCTTCACCGCCTACAAGACGCCGGAGCGCGAGCAGTTCCTGAACTACTCGACCCAGGTGCTGGTGCCGCAGGTGGTCTCGCTGTTCGTGGCGAAGGACAGCCCGGTCAGCTTCGACGGCGACCTGTCCAAGCTGGCCGACCGCAAGTTCGGCGTGGTCAACCAGATCAGCTATGGCTCCATCGTTGACGACGCGATCAAGACCGGCGTGCTGCCGGCGGTGGAGAAGTCGAACGACAGCGACAGCAACGTCAAGAAGCTGGTCTCCGGCCGTTTCGAGGTGATGCCCAGCAACCGCTACGTCGCCCAGTATTTCCTGAAGCAGGCGGGCGCCCTGGACAACGTCAAGGAACTGACCCCGGCGGTGCAGGACATCCCCAGCTACATCGCCTTCACCAAGGCGCGCGACACCGCAAAGCTGCGCGACGAGTTCGACGCCGGGGTCGCGGCGATGAAGGCCAGCGGCGCCTATCAGCAGATCCTGAACAAATACGCCCGCTGACCGGCGAGCCTTCCCCCTCCGACCAGCTTCGAGAAGCCTCCATGAGCGTGACCACCACGGTTCCGGCCCCCGTTCTGCGGGCGGCCGGGGACAGTGCCCTGATCGTCGAGTTGGGCGACGGCATCGCCCCGGATCTGAATGCCGCCGTCCACCGGCTCGACCGCCGCATCGCCGAGGCCCAGCTGCCGGGCATCGTCGAGACGGTGCCGACATACCGCTCGATTCTCGTGCAGTTCGACCCGGCAGTGACTTCGGCCGAACCGCTGGGCCAAGCCCTGCTCGGGCTGGCAACCGAGCTGACGCAGGCGGCGGCGGAACCGCAGCTGCGCTGGATCGTGCCGGTCTGTTTCGGCGGCGCCCATGGCGAGGATCTGGACGAGGTGGCCCGCCGCTCCGGCCTCGGCACGGAGGAGGTGGTGCGGCTGCACTGCACCGCCGACTACCGCGTCTATATGCTTGGCTTCTCTCCCGGCTTCGCCTATCTCGGCGGCTTGCCGGAGGTGCTGCACCAGCCCCGGCGCGAGAACCCGCGCATGGTCACCCCGGCCGGCAGCGTCATGCAGGGCGGGGCGCAGGCGGCGATCTCCCCCATCGCCATGCCCAGCGGCTGGCACCTGCTGGGCCGCACGCCGGCCCGGACATTCGATCTCAGAAGGGAGCCGCCCTTCCTGCTGGCCCCCGGCGACCGAATCCGCTTCACTGCGATCAGTGCTGCGGAATATGACCGCCTGGACGGTATCAGCGGTTACCTGCCCGACTGCGAGACGGTGACCTCCTCTGTTGCCCTAATGCAGGGAGCCGCCGCATGACCACCCATCTGCGCGTGGCGGCAGCCGGTCCCAGCTCCACCATTCAGGATCGCGGCCGGGTCGGCTATCAGCGCTACGGCGTCTCGGTCGCCGGGGCGGCCGACCCGCTGCTGCATGCCGCCGCCAACGCCCTGGTCGGCAACCGGCCGGGGGAGGGGGCGGTGGAGTTCACCTTGGCCGGCGACAGCGTGACGGTTGAAGGCGGGCCCGTGCGCATCGCCGTTGCCGCCGATGCAGACCTCACGGTGGACGGCGATCCGGTGCCGGGCTGGACCAGCCTGCGCCTGACCGATGGGCAGACCCTGCGCATCGGCACCCTGCGCAGCGGCATGCGCGGCTATTGGGCGGTGGAGGGCGGCTTCGCGCTCCAGCCGGTGCTGGGCAGCGTCGCCACCCACATACGCAGCCGTATGGGCGGGATGGACGGCGGTGCGCTGAAGGCCGGCGACCGGCTGCCGCTGGCCCTCGACCACGCGGCGGACCGGGGGGAGCGTTGCCTCGACCCCTCCCTGTTGCCGGCACGCGGCGGGCGGCTGCGCGTGATGCTCGGACCGCAGCAGGATTATTTCACCGCCGCCGGGATCGAAGCCTTCCTGGAGGAGGACTACGCCCTCAGCCACGAGGCCGACCGCATGGGCTGCCGGCTGGACGGCCCGGTGATCGAGCATGCCCGCGGTTTCAACATCACGTCGGACGGCATCCCGCTGGGTGCCGTGCAGGTGCCGGGCACCGGGCGGCCCATCGTGCTGCTGGCCGACCGCCAGACCACCGGCGGCTATCCCAAGATCGCCTGCGTCGTCGGGCCGGACGTGGCGGCGCTGGCGCAGATGCGGCCCGGCGAGCGGCTGCGCTTCGCCGCCGTCGATGCGGCGGAGGCCGGACGCATCCAGGCCCGCCATCGCGAGCTGGTGGACGGCCTGCCGGCGCTGCTGCAATCGGCCGGCGGCTTTGCCCTCTACGACAGCAGCCGGCTGCTCGGCTTCAACCTGATCGGCGGCGCCGTCACCGGCTGGGACTGACCTTTCGCTTTCCAACGCCCCAACACCCACAATGGAGTGGACCTGATGCTGCAGCGTGTGGGCCGTACCCTTGCCATGCGTGTCGTCGTTCCCATCGCCCTGATGGTCACGGTCATCAGCGCGACCGGCATAGCCGCCGTCGTCACCGTCAACCGCGAGGATGCCCGCACCGCGTTGGAGGACCGGGCCGCCGTCACCGTCCGCGTCATCGCCGGCGGGTTGGCCGAACCGCTGTGGAACGTCGATGCCGAATCCGCCGCGGCACAGCTCGCCGCGCTGACCAACGATCCCGACTATCTCGGCAGCCGGGTGCTCGATCCCAAGGGGCAGGTCTTCGCCAAGAGCGGCGACGTGTCGGACGGCGATCCGTCTGTTCTGGTCCGCCATGCCGACATCCTGCGCAAGGCCGGCACCCGGATGGAGAAGCTCGGCACCGTGGAAATCCACCTGTCGCCCCGCCGGGCCGAACGGCAGGCGGCGGAGCGGGGGTGGCTGCTGGCCGGCGGCGGGCTGGCGGCGCTGGTGGCGCTGTGCGGCGTGCTGTTCCTAATGGTGCGCGGCGCCACCCGGCCCATCGTCCGCCTGACCGGGGTTATGACCCGGCTGGCCGCCGGTGAGCGCGCGGTCGATGTCCCCTCGCTCGACCGCCGGGACGAAATCGGCCGCATGGCCGAAGCCGTGCAGGTCTTCAAGGAGCAGGGCGCCGCCAAGCAGCGGCTGGAGGCCGAACAGGTCGAACTGCGACGGCAGGCCGAGGCGGAGCGTCATGCCGCCATTGCCGCGGTCGCCGACGATTTCGAACGGCGCGTCGGCAGCAGGCTGGGCGAGGTGATGCGCACCACCGACGGCATGGGGCTCGCCACCCGAAGCCTTGCCGGGGTGGCGGAGCACAACGGGCAGGTCAGCCGGCAGGCCGCCGGCAATGCCGCGGCGGTGAATGCCTCGGTCGACGGCATGGCCGCCGCGGTGGACGAGCTTGTCGCCTCCATCCGCGAGATCTCGGCCCAGGCCCAGCATTCGCAGTCCATCGCCGACGAAGCGTCGCGCCGCGCCTCGAAGGCCACCGATCGGGTGGCCGGGCTGGTCCAGGCGTCGGACCGGGTGTCGGCGGTGGTGACGCTGATCCACGCCATCGCCAAGCAGACGAACCTGCTGGCCCTCAACGCCACCATCGAGGCCGCCCGCGCTGGGGAGGCCGGCAAGGGCTTCGCCGTGGTGGCCGGCGAGGTGAAGGTGCTGGCGACCCAGACCGCCAAGGCGACCGAGGACATCGAGACCCAGATCCGTGCCATCCAGGGCTCCACCGGTTCCGCTGCCGACGAAATCGTCGAGATCGCCCGCGTGGTGGAAAGCCTCAGCCAGATCAGCGCCTCCATCGCCGCGGCGGTGGAGGAGCAGAATGCCGCGACGGCGGAGATCGGCCGCGGCGTCAGCGAAGCCGCCCAGGGCGTCCGCGCCCTGCTGGGCGACGTCAACGCCACCTCCGAAGTGGCCGGACAGACCGGCGACGCCTCGGCTCAACTGGACACCGCCGCCGGCATGCTGACCGACCAGATGGGGGCGATGCGCAGCGAGGTTGCCGGCTTCATCCATTCCCTGCGACAGTCGGATGCGGCGTGAGAACGCCGGGGTCTTCTGACGATTGAACGAGCGAGAAACGCCATGCCGAGCATCGATCTGAACTGCGACATGGGCGAAGGGTACGGCGCCTGGACCATGGGCGACGACCGGGCGATGCTGGACATCGTCACCTCCGCCAACATCGCCTGCGGCTTCCATGCCGGCGATCCCACCATCATGGCCGACACCGCCCGGCTGGCGGGAGAGAAGGGGGTGCGCATCGGCGCCCATCCCGGCTTCGAGGACCGCTCCGGCTTCGGCCGCCGCGTCATGCGCGGCATCACGACGACGGAGGTCGAACGGCTGGTCGCCTATCAGGTCGGCGCGCTCCAGGCCTGCGCCGCGCTGTCAGGGCAACGGGTGACCCATGTGAAGCCGCACGGCGCCCTCTACAACATGGCGGCGGTGGAGCCGGATCTGGCCGGCGCCATCGCCCGCGCCGTCAAGGCGGTCGACCCCGCCCTGCTGTTCGTCGTCCCGCCGCTGAGCGCCATGGAGCGCGCCGGGCAGGATCTGGGCCTGCGTGTGGCGCGCGAGGCCTTCGCCGACCGGACCTATGAGGATGACGGCACCCTGACGCCGCGCACGGTGGCCGGGTCGGTGATCCACGACCCGGAACTGGCGGCGGCCCGAGTGGTGCGGATGGTGCTGGACGGGGCGGTGGAGAGCCGGCACGGCACCCGGCTGCCCATCGTGGCGGACACCATTTGCGTCCATGGCGACACGCCGACCGCGGTCGCCATGGCGGCGACGGTCCGCCGCGCGCTGGAGGCGGCAGGAGTGACGGTTCGGGCGGTGGTCTAGCCATTGCAACTTGCCGTGACCGTCTTCCTGACCTGACGCTTCCCGTTTAACGCGAATGATCGTGCTCTTTTGCATCGCAGCATGCAAAGAGCGGGTCACAGTTTTGTCAGAATTTTAGACGAACATCTCTCAAACCGGAAAGGATACACAAGGCTGTATCGACCAAACGGACAGTCGACCATCGGCCGAACAGCACAGGGCTTGCCAAATGAAACGAAGCATTTCCATGCCTATTCTGGCGGCAATGGCGATTTTATCGGCAACCGGTGCGGCTGCGGATATCCTATACCAAAAGGGTAGTTTTTCAGATCAGCGGCATTTCTTGGCCGTCGATGTCTCGTGGGGGGAGCTTGAGATCGGGCAGGCCGACAGTGCCCGCAACCGGCTGGTCGGGGCGGCGGCCGTGCCGGCTTCCGGCGGGGCCGGCAGCCGGACGGCGAAGCTCAGCTATTACACCCCGCCGCTGCGCGGTTTCGAACTGGGCGCCAGCTACACCCCGATGCCGCGCGGGGCCGGCGACATGCCCGACCCGCGCGAGGCCATGCATCTGGTGGAGGCGGCGGTGCGCAAGACCATCCTGATGGGAGACATCGGCACCCGCTTTTCCGCCGGGACCAGCCGGGCGCGGGTGCGCAGCGACAGCCGCCGCCTGCCGCGCCAGTCCTGGATCGTCGGCACCCAGTTCGCATGGCAGAGCGTGACGCTGGACGGCGACCTGCGCCAGCAGCAGGAGTCCGACGGCGTGTCGGTGCGCAGCCTGAACGCGGCGTTGGCCTATGGCCGCGGCGACATGACCCTGTCCCTGCGCGCGCGGCGGACCTTGCCAGAGAATGGCGCAGCCAGCGGCCATTATCTCGCCGATCTCGCCTATCGCATCACGCCGCGGTGGCAGGTGATGGCCGATACCAACATCGATACCGGTGCCGAGTCCATGGGTGCGGTGGTCAAGGTCGGCGCGCGTCTGGTGTTCTGACCGCACCGGCTGCGGCGGGGCGATGGCATCTCCATCCCCCCGCCGCAGCCGGTGGCGAACCGCTCAGTTCGCCGCGAAGCAGTAGAGCAGCCCGGCGCCGCCGGTGCTCTTCAGCGCGTCCTGGCTGCAGCCGCCGCGCGAGGCGTGCGACGAGTTCCAGGATTTCGCCGGCGGCTGCTCGTCCAGGCCCATGCGGTCATGGTGGCCGAGCATGGCCGCACCCTCGGTCCCGCTTCTGGTCCAGTTGCCGCAGGTCATGTCCTGGCCGGCGGGGAAGGCGGTGCCGTCGGGCTGCGACCCGGTCAGGATGTCGTGCGTGTTGGGCTGGTCGCCGCGGCCATTGACCGCCTCGCCCTTCTCGTTGAGCGCGGTCTGCTTGGTCAGGGCGTTGGTGCCGTGCAGCTCTTCGACCGAGCGGGCGACCATTTCGCCCTTGGCGTTCTGCCAGGGACCCTTGCCGATGCGGTCGCGCGCATTGACCGCCGGCTGGCCGTCGGCGGCCTGGGTGCTGAGATAGGCCCGCCATGTGCGGCTGCCGGCGCCCGCCGCCTGGGCCAGCTGCTGGCAATGCCCGTCGGCGCCGCTCAGCCCGCCGAGATCGGCCCCCTTGCCCATGCCCACACTTGTGACGAAGAAGGTCATGGCGGACGGGCCGGCCTGCTGCGCCGACGCAGCCGCCGGGATCGCCAACAGGAAGGCGGCCGCCGCCGCGGTCCGGATGCTCGCACCGATCATGGTTTCTCTCCCTTTGCCGTTGTTTTCCCCGCCAGATCAGCCCTTGCCGGCGGAGCCAGTTGGAAGGAGACGCTCCGGCCCGGCGATTCATTCCCTCGGCTTCGCCGAATCCAGTACGGCCGCCAGCCGGTCAACCGCCTCGTCCACCTCCGCCGCAATGGTGCCGCGGCCCAGCCCGAAGCGCAGGCTGGCATGGGCGTCCGCCGCGGACAGACCGAGCGCCAGCAGGACATGCGACGGCTCGCCCTGTCCGCTGTGGCAGGCGGATCCGGTGGCGACGGCAAGCTCCGGCAGATCCAGCAGCAGGTCGGCGGCATCGATGCCGGGAATGGTGACGTTCAGGCAGCCGGCCAGCCCATCCTCCGTCCCATTCCGGCGGATGCCGGGCAATCGGTCCCGCAGGCGCTGCCAAAGCCGGTCGCGCAGCGCGCCGATGCGGCGAGCATCCTCCTCCCGCCGCGTCCGAGCCAGCCGGCAGGCGGCACCCAGCCCGACGCAGAGCGGCGTCGGCAGTGTTCCCGCCCGCAAGCCGCGCTGCTGCCCGCCGCCGGCCGAGGCCGGCACCGGCCGGAAGGGCGGACGGACGATCAGCACGCCGATGCCCATCGGCCCATACAGCTTGTGCCCCGACAGGCTGAGCCCATGCAGCCCGAGCGCTGCCATCTCGAGCGTACGCGTGCTCAGCGCCTGCACGGCGTCGCTGTGCATTGTCGCGCCATGGCGTGTGGCGACCGCGGCCAGCTCTGCCAGGGGCTGGACCGTCCCGACCTCGTTGTTCGCGGCCATCACCGAGATCAGGGACGGTTTCGGCAGGCCGGCCAGGGTGCTGTCCAATCCGGCCGGATCGACCAAGCCGCTGCCGTCGACCGGCAGGACGATCACCGGATGACCGCGCCGCCGCAGCTCGGGCAGGCAGCCGAGGATGCTGGCATGCTCCACCGCCGAAACGACGCAGCCGCCGCCCGCCGGCACGCCGCCCAGCAACGCCAGGGCATTGGCTTCGGTGGCGCCGGAGGTGAAGACGACCTCGCCCGGCTGGGCGCCGGCCAGCGCGGCGACTTCGCCCCTCGCCTGCTCGATGGCGTCGGCGGCGCGCCAGCCGGCCGGATGAGCGGCGTGCGGGTTGCCGGCCGCGTCAATCCGCATCCAGGGCAGCATCGCCTCCAGCACCTGCGGGTCGAGCGGCGTCGAGGCCAGATGGTCGAGATAGATCATGGCACAGTATCGCGCCATCGCGCGGGGAAGGGGAGGGGAGATGCCCGCCTCCCCTCCCTGCCTTCACTTCGCCGGCTGCTCCGGCCGCTCCGCCGACTGTGCGGTGGCGGTGCCGCCGACGCGCCAGATCGCGTCGCCGACATCGTCGGCGACCAGCAGGGCGCCCTTGCTGTCCAGGATCACGCCGACCGGGCGGCCCTGCGCCTTGCCGTCCTTGTCGAGGAAGCCGGTCAGCACGTCCACCGGCTCGCCCGCCGGCTTGCCGTTGCGGAACGGCACGAAGATCACCTTGTAGCCGCTGGCCGGGTCGCGGTTCCACGAGCCGTGCTGGCCGATGAAGGCGCCCTCCTGCAGGTTCGGCGGCAGGTCGCCCTGGCGGGAGAAGGTCAGGCCGAGCGAGGCGGTGTGCGGCCCCAGCGCATAGTCGGGCGGGATCGCCTTGGCGACGAGGTCGGGGCGCTGCGGCTCCACCCGCTGGTCGACATGCTGGCCGTAATAGCTGTAGGGCCAGCCATAGAAACCGCCGTCCTTCACCGAGGTCATATAGTCGGGGACGAGGTCGCTGCCGATCTCGTCGCGCTCGTTGACGGCGGTCCACAGGACGCCGGTCGTCGGCTCCCAATCCATGCCGTTCGGGTTGCGCAGGCCCGACGCGAAGGTGCGGTGCGCACCGGTCTTCAGGTCGATCTCCCAGATGGCGGCGCGGCCCTGCTCCGCCTCCATCCCGTTCTCCCCGACATTGCTGTTGGAGCCGACGGTGGCATAGAGCTTGGTGCCGTCGCGGCTGGCGATGATGTTCTTGGTCCAATGGTGGTTGATCGGCCCGCCCGGAAGGTCGACGACCTTCACCGGCTTGGCGGTGATCCGGGTGTCGCCCGGCTTGTAGGGCACCTTCACCACGGCGTCGCTGTTGGCGATGTAGAGGTCGCCGCCGACCAGCGCCATGCCGAAGGGGGAGTTCAGCCCTTCGAGGAAGGTCTCGCGGACATCGGCCTTGCCGTCGCCGTCGCTGTCGCGCAGCAGGGTGATGCGGTTGGCGCTGGGCGTCTTGGCGCCGGCCTTGCCCATCACCAGCCCCATGACCCAGCCCTTGATGCCCTTGCCGTCCTCCGGCTTCGGCGGGGCGTTGGTCTCCGCCACCAATATGTCGCCGTTCGGCAGGGCCAGCATCCAGCGCGGATGGTCCAGGCCGGTGGCAAAGGCGGTGAGGCTCAACCCCTGGGCCGCCACCGGCTGCGCGCCCTGCGGCCAGCCGATGGCGTCGGCGATGTTGACCGTCGGAATCAGCGAGGATTTCGGCGCCGGCAGCGTCGGGTTGGGGCCGGTGCCGGCGGACACCGGCAGGGACGCCTGATCGCCGCAGCCGGCGAGCGACAGGACGGCGACCGTCGCCGAAAGCATGAAGGCGAGCCGTGTGGTGCTGTGCATGCGCCGAAATCCCGCGTTTGTAAGCGTGGAGGGAGTACCCACGTTCAACGCCGGCGCGTTCGCGTTGGTTCCGCAGTCAGTGCGGCAGGGTCAGGGCCCGCAGCTCCCCCGCCAGGGCGGCGGCCAGTTTCCCGCCGTCGCACAGCGGCCCGGCGGCCATGCGGGTCCGCAAGGTGCGGCGCAGCTCCGCCAGCCCCTGCCGGTCCGCCGCCCAGGCGACGGCGCGTTCGACGTAATCGGCCGGATCGGCGGCGATGCAGCCCTCGACGCCGGCCACCGTCAGGAAGGCCAGCGAATGGCGGCTGGAGAAGGTCTCCCCCGGCAGGGTGACGACCGGCACCCCCATCCACATCGTCTCAAGCGTCGTGGTGCTGCCGGAGAAGGGGAAGGGGTCGAGCGCCACATCGACCGACGCGCACCGGCGCATGTGGTCCAGGCTGTTGCTTGCCCCCACCATCGTCACCCGGCCGGGGTCGATGCCGGCGGCGGCCAGCCGGCCGCGCCACAGGTCGGCGGTGTCGGGGCAGGACAGCGCCTTGGTCTTCATCAGCAGGCGCGACCCCGGCACCCGGCCCAGGATCGCCGCCCAGGCCGCCAGCACGCTGTCGTTCAGCTTGGTCAGGATGTTGAAACTGCCGAAGGTGACCGGCCCGCCCGCCAGGCAGGGCGGGAGCGTCAGCGGCAGTTCGTCAATTTCCGGCGGATCGTAGGCGATGAAGGCGTCGGGCATGTGCAGGACCCGCTCGGCATAGTAGGCCTCCATCCCCGCCGGCACATGGTGGCGGTCGGCGACCAGCGCATCCATCGCCGCCAGCCCGGTGGTCGCCATATAGCCCGACCACGCCACCTGCACCGGGGCCGGCTTGCGGGCGAAGACGCCGGGACGGCCGCGGGCATTGTGGCCGGCAAGGTCGATCAGCACGTCGGGCCGGTCGTGGCGGATCCGCGTCGCCAGCTCCGCATCGGTCAGGCCGGCGACCGCGGTCCATTGCGCCGCCGCCCGGCGGAAGCGGGCGGTCACGTCGTCGGATTCGCTCTGGTTGGCATAGAGCAGCAGGCGGATGTCGTGGCCGGGCAGCGCCTCCACCGTGCGGAGGGCGAACAGGCCGGCGGGGTGGCGGCGGAAATCGCCGGACAGGATGGCGACGGTCAGCGGCCCCTTTCGGGCGCCTGCCTTCCCCGGCTTCACCCAGCGCCCGCGGTGCGGCGCGCCATGGACCCGGTCCCAGTCGCGATGCGCCTCCAGCACCGCCGCCGCCGTCACCCCTGGCCGGAACAGCAGCAGATAGGCGAGGTTGGAGCGCACGTCGGCGAGATCAGGGTCGAGCGCCAGTGCCCGCCGGTTGCCGGCCTCCGCCGCGTCGAGCAGCCCCTGGCCCTGGCGGACCAGGGCGAGGTTGGCCAGCGCCTCCGCCAGCGCCGGGTTCCAGGCCAGCGCCGTCCGGTAGGCGTCGGCGGCGGCGCCCAGCCGGTCGGCACGCTGGCGCACCTCGCCCAGCCGCAGCAGGCAGTCGGCCAGATCCGGCCGGGCGGCCACGGCATGGCGGGCCGCAAGCTCGGCGCCGTCGCGGTCGCCCAGCGCCAACCGGGCCGCGGCGAGGTTGGACAGGGCCGGAGCATGGTCGGGGCGCAGCGCCAGGGCGCGGCCCAGATCCGCAGCCGCCTCCCGCGGGCGCTCCAGCGCCAGCAGCAGGGCACCGCGGTTGGCGTGCACCTCGACGAAGGTCGGATCGTCGGCCAGGGCGGCGCGGTAGGCGTCGTCGGCGTCCGCCCGCCGGCCCAGTGCGGCCAGCACGTTGCCCAGGTTGAAGCGGGCGCGGGCATAGCCGGGACGGCGCGCCGCCGCCTGCCGGAAGGCGGTCGCCGCCTCCTCCAGCCGGCCCTGCGCCTCCAGCGCGTTGCCGAGATTGTAGAGCGCCTGGGCGAACTCCGGCCGCAGCCGGACCGCCTGCCGGTGGGCGGCCACCGCCTCCTCCAGCCGGCCCAGCGATTTCAGCGCGCTGCCGAGATTGTCGTGATAGTCGGCGACGCGGTGGTTGTGCTGGATGGCGCCGCGGATCAGGGTGACGGCGCGCTCGGGCTGGCCGGATTGCAGATGGACGACGCCCAGCAGATGGGCGGCGTCGGCATGGCCGGGCAGGGCATCCAGGACGGCGTGATAGAGCGCCGCCGCCTCGCCGAGCCGGCCGGCCTGATGATGCGCCACCGCGGCAGCCATCGCTTCCTGGATCGTCGCCATGACGACCGTCATACCGGCTGGCGCGGGCGGGCGCCAGCGCTTTCCCAGTCCGAGGGGACGCCCAAGCTGGCACCCGTGTGGGCGCGCGCGGTTTTCAACACTTGACCCGGCGGGCCGGGACGGTCAGCTTGCCGGCCGTATACAGCCCCCGGCCGATCCCCGATGAACCGACTGCAACGGTACCTGTTCCGCAACCTGCTGATCGCCACGCTCTATTCGACGGCCGGCCTGACGCTGACCATCTGGCTCAGCCAGTCGTTGCGCCTGATCGAGATCGTGGTCAGCGCCGGCGCGCCGATGGGCATGTTCCTGTGGCTGCTGCTGCTGACCGTGCCGACCTTCCTCGGGATCGTGCTGCCGCTGGCGCTGGTCGGGGCCATCCTGTTCACCTACAACAAGATGGCGACCGACAGCGAGCTGGTGGTGATGCGTGCGGCCGGCGTCGGTCCCTTCTCGCTGTCGACCCCGGCGCTGGCGCTGGCGGTGGGGGTGATGGCCGTCGTCTTCACCCTGAACATCTGGATCACCCCGGCGGCCCACCGCGAGCTGGTGCGGATGGAATACACCGTGCGCAGCGACTATTCGCAGCTGTTCCTGCGCGAGGGCGTGTTCAACGAGGTCGGCGACCGCTTCAGCGTCTTCCTGCGCGACCGCGATTCCGACGGCAACCTGCACAAGGTGCTGATCCATGACGGGCGCCAGCCGGACAAGCCGGTGACGATCATGGGCGACCGCGCAGTGATGCAGACCGGTCCCGACGGCACGCGCTTCGTCGTCTACGACGGCAACCGGCAGGAGCTGGACCGCAAGACCAACCGGCTGTCGCAGCTGTTCTTCGACCGCTATGCCGTCGACCTGAAGGCGGTGGCGCCCCAGGCGGCGGAGCGCTGGCCCGACGCCCGCGAACGCACGACGGCGGAGCTGATGGACGGCAACGTCCCGGCCCAGGACGACCGCATGCGCCGCGGCCTGATCGCCGAGCTGCACCACCGCTTCTCGTCGCCGCTGCTGGCCCTGACCTACGCGCTGGTGGCGCTGTCGGCGCTGCTGTCGGGCGAGTTCAACCGGCGCGGCCAGTCTTCCCGCGTCACCATCGCCGTGCTGGCGGTGATGGGGTTGCAGGCGGGCGCGCTGGGTCTGACCAGCCTCGCCGGCAAGGCGACCGTCTTCGTGCCGCTGATGTACGCCATGCCGCTGGCGATGCTGCTGCCGCCGCTCTGGGTGATGTCGCGCGGCCTCAGCCTGCGTCCGGGGCGCCGGAAGGGTGCGCCCGATGCCGACCTTGATGCCCACCCCGATGCCGGCCCGGCCGGGTCGGCGTCATGAGCCGGATCCTCTTCATCACCTCCAACCGGCTGGGCGACGCGGTGCTGTCGACCGGGCTGCTCGGCCACCTGACCGACGCCTATCCGGGCGCGCGGCTGACCGTCGCCTGCGGGCCGCTGCCGGCGCCGCTGTTCCGGTCGGTGCCGGGGCTGGAGCAGTTGATCCCGCTGGCGAAGCGGTCCTATGCGCGGCACTGGCTGCGGCTGTGGCTGGACTGTGTCGGCACGCGCTGGGATCTCGTGGTGGATCTGCGCAATTCGGCGGTCGGGCGGCTGGTGCCGGCGCGGCGTCGCGCCTTCCACGCCAAGGCGGCGCGCCCGATGCACAAGGTGGAGGAGAATGCCGCCGTGCTGGGCCTGACGCCGCCGCCGGCCCCGCGCCTGTGGATCGACGCGGAGGCGAGGCGGCAGGCCGACGCCCTGATCCCCGCCGGGACCGGGCCGTTCCTCGCCATCGGGCCGACGGCGAACTGGCTGGGCAAGGAATGGCCGGCGGAGCGCTTTGCCCGGCTGGCCCTGCGCCTGACCGGGGAGGGCGGGCCGCTGGCCAGCGCCCGGGTGGCGGTGCTGGCCGCCGGGCCGGAGCGGGAACGGGCGCAGCCGGTGCTGGCGGCGCTGGGGCCGCGGGCCATCGACCTGACCGGCCGCACCGACCCGATGGCCGCCGCCGCCTGCCTGGAGCGGGCGGCGCTCTATGTCGGCAACGACAGCGGGCTGATGCACATCGCGGCGGCGGCGGGCGTGCCGACCGTCGGGCTGTTCGGTCCCGGCTATCCCGCCATCTACGGACCCTGGGGGCCGCGCGGGCGGGTGGTTGTCAGCAGCGTTCCGCAGCCGGAGCTGCTGGCCCGCGTCACCGCCGACCCCAACGCCCGCGGGCTGATGGACGGCATCGACGAGGACCGGGTGGCCGAAACGGCGGCGGCTCTCCTTGCCGAAACGCATAGAACTTGTGACCAGTTTGCGTCAGGGTCCTCCGCACCGGCCGAACTACCCCCGTTGCGTTGACAAAGCCGGTCGGATAACCGACACTTCCGGGACGAAGCAAAGGGGCAGGTACGCCCCCACCGGATGGGTTTTCCCCCGAGGGTTTGGAATGAAGCCGACTCCCACCTACGCCAACAAGCCGACCTCGGACAATCCGCGCGACGTCGAGGCTTGGGCCCTGGCGGAAGCGGCGCGCCGTATCATCGCCGCCAGCCATGCCAAGGACGAAAAGGCCTACCGCGAGGCTCTTCAGCTGAATCAGCGCCTGTGGACGATCTTCCAGGCGGCGATCACCGAAGAGGATTGCGGCCATCCGCCGGAAGTCCGCACGAACATCGCCGCCCTGTCGCTGCTGGTCGACCGCGAGACGACCAACCGTCTGATCGACCTGGATTTCGGCAAGATCGACACGCTGGTCAACATCAACCGCAACGTCGCCAGCGGCCTGACCGCCCAGGGCCAGTTCATCGCCGCCCAGCAGGCGACCCAGCCGCATCCGGGCACGCCGCAGACGGCCGCTCCGCAAGCGCCCCAGGCCCCGCAGGCCGCTCCGGCGCCGGGCCAGCCGCCGGCCGGCATGCGCCCCGCCGTGCCGCCGCGCCCGATGACCGCCCCGGACGCCGCCCCGGTCAACCGCGAGTCCCTGCGCATTTCGATCTGATCGCTGTCGCGACAGACAGGAAAAAGGCCGGCGCTCCAATGGGGCGCCGGCCTTTTTCGTTCTTTCACTCCGCCGGAACCTCGCGGTCCAGCTCCTCCAGCCAGATGCGGGCGTTGCCGTCCGACGGGGCGCGCCAGTCGCCGCGGGGGGACAGCGAACCGCCGGCGGTCACCTTCGGGCCGTTCGGCATGGCCGAGCGCTTGAACTGGCTGAACCCGAAGAAGCGGCGCAGGAACACCCGCAGCCAGTCGCGGATCTCGGCCGGGCTGTAGGCGCGGCGCTTCTCCAGCGGATAGCCCTCCGGCCAGTCGCCCTTCGCTGCATCGGACCAGGCATGGCGGGCCAGGAAGGCGATCTTCGACGGGCGGAAGCCGTAGCGCAGCACGTAGAACAGGGTGAAGTCCTGCAGATCGTACGGTCCGACCACGGACTCGGAGCTTTGCAGTGCCTTGTCGGAGCCGGCCGGCACCAGTTCCGGCGAGATTTCCGTCTTCAGGATGGCGTCCAGCGTCGCCGACACCTCCTGCTGGAACTGGCCGGTGCGGCCGACCCAGCGGATCAGATGCTGGATCAGCGTCTTCGGCACGCCGGCATTGACGTTGTAATGGGACATCTGGTCGCCGACGCCATAGGTGCACCAGCCCAGCGCCAGTTCCGACAGATCGCCGGTGCCCAGAACGATGCCGTTGTGCTGGTTGGCGAGGCGGAACAGGTAATCGGTGCGCAGGCCGGCCTGCACATTCTCGAAGGTGATGTCGTAGACCGCCTCGCCGCGGGCGTAGGGGTGGTCCATGTCGCGCAGCATCTGGTTGGCCGCCGGCCGGATGTCGAGTTCCTTGGCCGTCACCCCCAGCGCCGTCATCAGTTTCCAGGCGTTGGACTTGGTGCCCTCGCTGGTGCCGAATCCCGGCATGGTGTAGCCGAGGATGCCGGTGCGCGGCAGGCCGAGCCGGTCCATGGCGCGGGCGGCGACGATCAGCGCGTGGGTGCTGTCCAGGCCGCCCGACACGCCGATCACCACCGTCTTGATCCCGGTGGCGCGCAGCCGCTGCACAAGGCCGGCGACCTGGATGTTGTAGGCCTCGTAACAATCCTGCTCCAGCCGTTCGGCGGCGGCGGGCACGAAGGGCAGGCGCGGCACCGCGCGCAGCAGGCCGACATCCGCCTCCGGCGCGTCCAGCCGGAAGGCGACGGTGCGGAAGCTGCCGGTGGCACCGGGGAACAGGCGGCGGTTGTCGTCGAAGGTGCCCTGGCGCAGCCGCTCCTGCCGCAGCAGGTCCAGATCGACGTCGGCCACCGCCATCTGGGCGCCGTCGGGGAAGCGGTCGGTCTCCGCCAGCTTCTCGCCATTCTCGAAGATCGAGGTCTGGCCGTCCCAGGCGAGGTCGGTGGTCGATTCCCCCGTTCCGGCCGACGAATAGAGATATGCGGCGAGGCAGCGCGCCGATTGCGATTTCGCCAGCAGCCGGCGGGTGTCGGACTTGCCGATGGTGATGTTGCTGGCCGACAGGTTGGCGAGGATCGTCGCGCCGGCCAGCGCCGCCATCGTGCTGGGCGGGGCCGGAACCCACAGATCCTCGCAGATCTCGGCGTGGACGACCAGACCGGGCTGGTCCTCGGCGGAGAACAGCAGGTCGGGGCCGAAGGGGGCGGTCAGGTCGCCGATGCGGATCGTCCCGCCTTCGGTGCCGGCGCCCGATGCGAACTGGCGCCGCTCATAGAATTCGCGGTAGTTGGGCAGATGCTGCTTCGGCACCACGCCTAGCAGTTCGCCGCGGTGGATCGCCACCGCCGTGTTGTAGAGCCGCCCGTCATACAGCAGCGGCGCCCCCACCAGCAGCAGCGGCATCAGGCCGGCCGACGCCTGCACCAGATCGAGGATCGCCTGCTCCACCGCGTCGATCAGCGGGTCCTGCATCAGCAGATCGTCGATGGCATAGCCGGACAGCGCCAGTTCGGGGAACAGCGCCACCGCCACCGACGTGTCGTGACAGGCGCGCGCCGCCTCCAGCACCGCCGCGGCATTGGCCGCCGGATCGGCGGGGGTGCTGCGCGTGGTGCAGGCGGCCACCCGCGCGAAGCCGTGGCGATAGATCGAGGTGAAGCTCATGACCCGTTCCCGCTGCCTTGCATGCCATTGACGCCCCAGGATGCGACGCCCGGGGGCAGCAAACATAGCAGGAATTTCGCGCACGTCAGGTCCCCCGTCCCGCCCGCGCTCCGCTTGATCCTTTGGCTTCGGGTCGTTCGGAGGGATCGATGCTGTGGTTCGCCCGGAGGATGCTTAAGTGACGATACATTCGTTATAAAACCAAAGTCAAATCGATGGGAAGACGCAGACATTCCAATTAAATTGATGATGTTGGAGGACGACGCCCTACGACAGTCAAGTTGACCAAACCAACAGCGTTGGATATAGGCAGGGGCTCGCTTGCGCAGAGAACCAGCAGGCCGCCGCCAGAAGGACTCGTTTATCGCCGTGCCAACGGATACGCCCGCCCCGCATCCTGACCCGCCGCCTGCCGTATCGCCCGATGCGGACACAGGAGGAATGTCGTCGGAAGCCGGTGCATCGGAGCAGGCCTGCTGCATCGTCGGCATCGGTGCCTCGGCCGGTGGGCTGGAGGCGTTGCAACGCTTCTTCGATGCGGTGCCCGGCGACAGCGACCTCGCCTATGTCGTGGTCCAGCACCTGTCGCCGGTGCACAAGAGCCTGATGGTCGATCTGCTGGCGAAGCACACGGCCATGGATGTGGTGCAGGCGACCGAGGGCGTGCCGGTCCAGCGCAACACCGTCTATCTGCTGCCGCCGGGCAAGCATCTGAGCATCGAGGACGGCCGGCTGCGGCTGACCGCCAAGGATGCCGCGGGCGGCATGAGCCTGCCGATCGACATCTTCCTGACCGCGCTCGCCCGCGACCAGGGGCCTTTCGCCATCGGCCTGATCCTGTCGGGGACCGGGTCGGACGGCACGCGCGGCCTGATGGCGATCAAGTCGGCCGGCGGCTTCACCGCCGTCCAGCAGCCGGAAACCGCGCAGTTCGACGGCATGCCGCGGAGCGCGCTGGCCACCGGACAGATCGACGCCACCCTGGCGCCGGAGGCTCTGCCGGCCCGCCTGATCGAGCATGCGCGCAAAACCCTGGCCCGCGCCCGGCCGATGCCGGCGCGCCAGCGGCGCGAGGATGGCGACGACCCGCTGGCCCAGATCATCGCGGTCATCCGCTCCGTCACCGGCGTCGATTTCTCGCATTACAAGCTGGCGACCCTGCTGCGGCGGATCGAGCGGCGGATGCAGGGCGCCGGCCTGGAGTCGATGGAGGAGTATGCCGCCCTGCTGCGGCGGAACAGCGCCGAGACGGTCAACCTCTACAAGGAGATGCTGATCGGCGTCACCCGCTTCTTCCGGGACGAGGCGGCCTTCCGCGTCCTGGCCGACCGGGTGATCCCCAGCCTGCTCGCCAACCGCAGCCCGACCGACATGGTCCGCGTCTGGGTCTGCGGCTGCGCCAGCGGGGAGGAGGCCTATTCCCTCGCCATCCTGTTCGCCGAGGCGCAGGAAAAGCTGGGCCGCACCGTCGACGTCAAGATCTTCGCCACCGACATCGACCAGGACAGCATCGAGATCGCAAGCCTCGGCGAGTATCCGCGCGCGATTGCCGAGGATGTGTCGCAGGACCGGCTGAGCCGCTTCTTCGTCGCGCGCGGCGACAGCTATGTGGTGTCGCGCGACATCCGCCGCATGGTGGTGTTCGCCGCCCATAACATCATGCGCGACCCGCCCTTCACCAAGATCGACCTGCTGAGCTGCCGCAACCTGCTGATCTACATGGACCAGCCGTTGCAGCGGAAGGTCCTGAGCCTGTTCCAGTACGCTTTGCGCCAGAGCGGCTTCCTGTTCCTCGGCACCAGCGAGACGCTGGGCGACCTCCAGTCCGATTTCCACACCGTCGACAGCCGCAACAAGGTGTTCCAGAGCCTGCGCGCCGGCTCCTTCCGGCTGTCGCGCCTGCTGGTGCCGACGGTGGCGGCCCCGCTGGCCCGCCATGGCGAGGATGCCGTAAGCCATGGCATGGAGGAGGGGGCGGTCATCGACGAGGCCATCGGCGCGTTGATGAAGGCCTATGTGCCGCCCTGCCTGCTGGTCAACGAACAGATGACCATCATGCATGTGTTCGGCGACGCATCGTCCCTGCTGAAGGTGCCGGCGGGCGAGGCGACGCTGAACGTGCTGAAGCTGCTGCCCTCCTCGGTCGCCATGGTGACGGGCACCGCGCTGAACCGCGCCTTCCGCTCCGGCGAGGAGTTCGCGCTGTCCAACATCCCGGTGAAGGACCGCGAGGGGGTGGCGGCGATCAGCCTGCGGGTCCAGCCCTATGTCGCGCGCAAGACCGGGCGCCGCTTCGCCCTGGTGGTGCTGGACCGCGCCAACATGCTGCCGCTGTCGGTTCCGGATTCCGACTTCGACCTGAATGCCGATGCCGCCGAGCGCATCCGCGGGCTGGAGCAGGAGCTGCTGTCGCGCGGCGAGAACCTCCAGGCGACCATCGAGGAGCTGGAAACCGCCAACGAGGAATTGCAGGCCACCAACGAGGAGCTGCTGGCCTCGAACGAAGAGTTGCAGAGCACCAACGAGGAGCTTCAGTCGGTCAACGAGGAGCTTTACTCCGTCAACGCCGAATATCAGGCGAAGGTGGAAGAGCTGACCGAGATCACCAACGACCTCGACAATCTGCTGCGCTCGACCGAGATCGGCACGGTGTTCCTGGACGGCGACTTCGTCATCCGCCGTTTCACCCCGGCGGCGGCCGGCTTCATCAACATCATCCCGCGCGACATCGGCCGGTCCATCGCGCATCTGTCGACCAACATCGACTATCCCGATTTCCTCGGCGACATCCGCAAGGTGTTCGACGGGCAGGAGGCGGTGGAACGCCATGTCCGGGTTTATGACGGCCGCTGGGTGCTGACGCGCATCCTGCCCTACCTGACCGACAAGAGTCAGATCGGCGGCGTGGTGGTGACCTTCGTCGACGTGACGGAGACCAAGCAGGCGCAGGACCGGCTGCAGAAGGTGCTGGACAGCCTGCCGGAGCATATCGCCGTGACCGACCGGGACGGCCGGATCGTCATGGTGAACGCCGCCTGGCGCGGCTTCGCCCAGCGCAACGGCGCCCCGGCGACCGAGCGCTGCGGTGTCGGCACCAACTATCTCGACGTCTGCCTCAACCCGGAGGCGGCACAGAAGGACGGCATCGCCCGGGCGGTGCATGACGGGCTGCGCCGCATCCTGGACGGCGAAGCCGACGATTTCTCCATCGAATATCCCTGCCATTCGCCCGATGAACAGCGCTGGTTCCTGATGCACGCCACCTGCCTGAACGACCATGACGGCGGCATCGTCGTCAGCCACATCAACATAACCAACCGCAAGCTGATGGAACTGCAGGTCGACGGAGCCGGTACAGGCGACCGGGGCGACGGAGGCGGGGAATGACCGAGGATTCCTCCGGCCGACTGCGGCGCCGTGCCGAAACCATTCTCAACGGCGGGAATTTCGAGGCGACGGATGTTACCGCCACCTCGATGAAGGAACTGCTGCACGAGCTGTATGTCCATCAGGCCGAGCTTGAGATCCAGAACGAGGAGCTGCGCGGCGCCCAGCAGGCGCTGGAGGCGTCGCGCCTGCAATATCTCCAGCTTTTCCAGTCGGTGCCGCTGGCCTGTCTGGCGGTGAACGCCGCCGGCATCGTCGGCGAGGCCAACGCCGCCGCCGAACGGCAGTTCGGCCTGCCGATGCTGCGGCTGAAGGGCCGCCCGCTGACCCTGCTGCTCGACAGCGTCGACCATGGCCGGCTGTTCACCGCGCTCGGCCGGCTGCGCGACCATGGGGACTGGGTCCGGCAGGAGTTCCGCTATCTTGGGCCCCAGGGCACGATCATCGACGGGCTGACCGACGCCCGCCGGGTGACGCTGGACGACAGCGACCGCGGCGACGTGCTGCTGACCATCACCGACCTGACCGAACGCAACGCCTGGCTTCGCGAGGTGCAGCAGGCCCGCGACGACGCCGAGCGGGCGCGCGCCGACTATCACCACATCCTCCAGTCGGTCGGCGACGGCATCCTGGGAGTGGACGCCGACGGCCGCATCCGCTTCGTCAACGCCGCGGCGACGGCGATGACCGGGCATCTCGACCTCGACCTGATCGGCCGCCCGCCCTCCGACCTGTTTGCCGGACCGGCGGAGGCCGGGACCGGGTTGCCGGTCGGCGAAACGGATCCGGCGGCATCCCAGGCGGGCGGGGCGGCCCGTGCGCTGGCCCTGTCGCTGACCGACGGCCGGCCGCGCAGCGTCGCCTGCGAGAAGCTCCGCCGGGAGGATGGCGGGACGCTGCTGGTGGAGATCACCATCTCCCCCATGCTGGCGTCCGGCATGCGCCTCGCCCCGACGGAGGAGCGCATTCAGGGCGCCGTCGTCGCCTTCCGCGACGTCACCGCGCGGCGCACCGCCGAAGCGGCGCTGAACCTGAGCGAGCGGCGGCACCGGGTGCTGGTGCAGTCGCTGCACGATGCGCTGGCGATGACCGCCGTCGATGGCCGCAGCCTGCTGGCGAACGCCATGGCCGAGCGGCTGCTGGACGGCCCCGCCCGCGCCCTGCTCGACCCGATGGCGTCGGCCTTCGACGCGGACGGCATAGCAGAGAGCCGGGCTGACGGGCAGCTGGTCCCGGCAACCGCCCCGTCCACCATGGTCCCGACCACCGCCGGCCGCCGCTTCATCGACGCCAACGGCAACCGGCTGCATGGGCTTCCCCCCGCTGCGGAGGCGGCGCGCAGCGGCAAGCCGGTGGTCGAGCGCATCGTCGGCGTGGTCGAGGGGGAGGAGGCGACCGCCCCCACCCGCTGGCTGCGGGTGTCGAGCCGCCCGGTCGCCGATCCGGCCGGCCGGGTGGAGGCGGTGGTGTCCAGCGTCGCCGACATCACCGCGGTGAAGGCACTGGAGCGCGAGCTGAACGTGGCGCTGGACGCGCGCGAGCGCTTCCTGGCGGCGGCGAGCCACGATCTGCGCCAGCCGGTGCAGGCCCTGCTGCTGCTCTCCGACCTGCTGATGAAGGAAACGCTTCCCCCCGGTGCCCGGCGGATGGCGGAGCAGATCCAGTCTTCGCTCGCCGGGCTGGGCGGCATGCTGGACGGGATGCTCGACATCTCCAAGCTGGAGGCCGGTCTGGTCGCCCCCAATCCGGAGCCGGTCGACATCGCCGCCCTGCTGGCTCGGCTGCATGGGGAATTCGCGCCTGCGGCCGAGAAGGCGGGGCAGGCTCTGCGCTTGGTGGCGCCGTCCCTGACGACGCGCACCGACCCGCGGCTGTTGGAGCGGGTGCTGCGCAATCTGCTGGCCAACGCGCTGCGCTTCGCCCCCGGCGGGCGGGTGCTGATCGGTGCGCGGCAGCGCGGCGACCATGTGCAGATCGAGGTGTGGGATACCGGCATCGGCATCGCCGACCAGCACATCGACCGCATTTTCCAAGACTTTTTCCAGGTCGGCAACGCCGCCCGCGACCGGCGCGAGGGGCTGGGGCTGGGGCTCAGCATCGCCAAGCGGCTGGTCACCATGCTGGACGGCACCATCGACGTGACCTCCTCGCTGGGCCGCGGCAGCCGCTTCACCGTCAGCCTGCCCCTGACCGAAACCAGGCCGGACATGACCGACCGGTCCGGCAGCGCCGGCCGCAGCGGGGCCGACGACGAGGCCGGGCGGCTGGTCATGCTGGTGGAGGATGACGCCGTCATCCGCATGGCGCTGGTCCTGATGCTGGAGGACTGGAACTATCGCGTGGCGGAAGCCGGCAGCGGGGCGGAGGCTGAGCAGCTGCTGGGCGACCTGATCGAGTCCGGGGAGGAGCCCGACCTGATCCTAGCCGATTACCGCCTGCCGGAAGGGACGACGGGGCTGATGGTGATGGACATGGTCCGCCGCCGCCTGTCGCGCGACATTCCCGGCGTGCTGCTGACCGGCGACACCTCGGCGGACCGGCTGCGGGAGGCGGCCGGCGCCCAGTGCGCGTTGCTGCACAAGCCGATCCAGCCCGGCCGCCTGCACGATGCGCTGGCGGCGGCGCTGGGTGGCTAAAGTGGGATCGCTTCATGGGATGGGATCACGATGGTTTGTCAACGTAGCTTTTTTTGATTCACGTCAATGCCCGGGATAGGTGAAGATCCATGCTGTCCGGACTGTTTAAGAGGTGAACGACGCCGCAGGACGGGGACGGCCCATGCCCATCGACACGGATGCCAGCCTTGCGCGCCGGACGGTGCGCGCCCGGGCCGCAAGAGTATCGGCGCTGCTGCTCGCCGGCCTGTTCGTCGGCTTCCTGCTGCTCGTCGTCGTGTTCATCGAATATCGCCGCGCCATCGACTGGATCGACCACACGCACGAGGTCATCTCCGCGGTTGGGGAACTGCAATCCACCCTGTCCGACACCGAATCCGGCCAGCGCGGCTACCTGCTGTTGCCGGACCCCGTTCATCTCGCCGCCTACGAGGAGGGGAGGAAACGCAGCCGCCGGTTGCTGGACAGCATCGGGTCGCTGACCGCCGACAACCCGGTGCAGCAGGACAAGCTGAAGGCCCTGCGTTCCCTGACCGCTGACAGGCTTGACCAGATTGCCGAGGTTCTGCGGCAGGCCACCAACGAAGGACTGGAGCAGGCACTGGCGACCATCCGCGACGGGAAGGGCGCCGCCACGATGGCCGCGATCCGCCGTCTGACCGCCACCATGCGGGCGGAGGAGGACGTGCTGCTCGCCCGGCGCAGCCGGCATGCCACCATCCTCGAGTTGCTGATGATCGCCTATGGGGTCGTCTTCGTCACGGTGACCGGCTGGCTCGGCTTCACCACCGTCCGGCGGCTGGAGCGGGATTACCAGGCCGAGCGGGCCGAAGGGGAGGCGCTGGCCGCGTCGTTGCAGGAGAACCGGGTCCTGCTGGACGAGGTCAACCACCGGGTCAAGAACTCCCTGCAGATCGTCGCCAACTTGCTGCGGACCCAGGCGATGCGGCATCGCAGCGCGGAGGTGCGGCAGGAACTGCTGGACAGCAGCAGCCGGGTGCTGGCGATTGCCGAGGTCCATCGCCGCCTCTATGGCGAAGGGGCGGTGTACGACACCGTCGAGCTGACCGACCTGATCCGCAGCATCGCCGAGAACGCCGTCCCGCCCACCGGCGGGGCCGAACCGGCGATGACCCTGGCGACGGGGGCGCCGCTGTCGGCCCCGGTCGACACCGCGGTGCCGGTGGCGCTGATCGTCAACGAGCTGCTGACCAACAGCTACAAGCACGCCTTTCCCGACGGGCGGCGCGGCAGGGTCACGGTGGATATGGCGGTGGCGGGGAACGAGGTCCGCATCGATGTCGCCGACGACGGCATCGGTCTGCCTGAGGCGGTCGCGAGCGGCGGCGGCGGCGGCTTCGGCCTGAACACCGTCCGCAATCTTACGCGGCAGTTGAGGGGGCGTCTGGAGATCGAACGTTTGACACCAGGGACACGCTTCCTTTTAACTTTCCCCATGAAGCCGCGCGCTCCAACCCAGGCGTGATCCTCCCGGTCAACCCGCAAAAGATACAAGAAAAACAATGAAGATACTGATCATAGAAGATGAATTCCTGATCGCCGAGGGCGTGTCGCTGACTTTGCAGTCGGCCGGCCACGCCGTGACGGGCATCGCCGAGGATCTGCCGACCGCCCTTGCCCTGGCCGGGCAGGAGAAGCCGGACATGGCCTTCGTCGACATCAAGCTTGCCAACGGCTCGAACGGGCTCGACGTCGCCCGTGCATTGAAGGCGATGGGGATCGCTTGCGTCTTCGCCACCGGCAATCCGCCCAACAAGGCGCAGGCCGGCGGGGTTGGGCTGGGCTATATCGCCAAGCCCTTCTCGCCGCGCGTGCTGGTCCAGACCGCCGCCTTCGTCGCCGGCATGCTGTCCCCCTCCGCGCCGTCCGCGGCGGCGCCCCACGGGTTCGTGACGCTCTAAGGACGCCCCGTCAGAATCCGGTGAAGCGGGTGAATCCTTCCGCCGGTTCGCGGTCCGTCGGGAAGTTGTTTTCCGGTGCCGACCAGTCGGCGAAGCCCAGCGCCATGCCGCTGGCGATGATCTCACCGTCGGGCAGGCCCAGATGCCGCGCGGTGATGGCGTGGCGGTAGCAGAAGGCGGCCTGCGGGCAGGTCTCCAGCCCGAAGCCGCGGGCGACGATCATGACATTCTGCATGAACATGCCGAGGTCGAGCCACGCCCCCTTGCCCATGTCGCGGTCGATGCTGAAGAACAGCCCGACCGGCGCCCCGAAGAACAGCCAGTTGCGGCCGTGCTGGCGCGCCATCCGCTCGCGGTCGCCCTTGCCGATGCCGATGGAGCCGTAGAGCGCCCAGCCCACCGCCCGCCGGCGGCCCAGATAGGGCTCCCGCCAGCTTTCGGGGTAATAGGGATATTCCGGCACCTCCGGTTCCCCGGCCTCATGGGCGGCCAGCAACTCCGCCGACAGGGCGGCGCGCGCCTCACCGGCGATGGCGTGGACCTTCCAGGGCTGGATGTTGGAGCCGCTCGGCGCGCGGGCGGCGAGGTCGAGGATGTGCCGCACCGTCTCCCGCTCCACCGGCGTGGCTAAGAAGGCGCGGACGCTGCGCCGGCCGGCGACGGCGTCCAGCACGGGCAGGGGGTTTTGCAAGGGCAGGTAGTCAGCGCTCATCGCCGTCCGCCTCTCCCTCGACCTCCACCGCCGGTTCGTGCCGGACCGGGAAATTGACGGACCGGGCGATGAAGCATTTCTCCGCCGCCTCATGGTGCAGGGCCAGCGCCTTGGCGGCATCGGACCCCGGCGCCAGCGTCACCCGCGGGCGCAGAACGACGGCGGTGAACTGGCCGCCGCCGCCGGTCTCCTCCTCCATCATCCCGTCCGCATCGTCGCTGTAGCCGGTGACGACGATCCCGGCGGCCGAACAGAGATGCAGGTACCAGAGCTGATGGCAGGAGGACAGGGCGCCGACCAGCATCTCCTCCGGGTTCCAGCGCGCCGGATCGCCGCGGAAGGCGGCATCGGAGGTGGCGGGGATCGCCGGCTTGGTCCCGGCGCTCAGCGTGTGGTCGCGGCTGTAGGCCCGGTAGGACGAGGTGCCGGTGCCGAGATTGCCGGTCCAGTCGAGCCGGACGGCATAGCGGTGTTCCCTGTGCGCCATGAAGCTCCTCCCTTCTACTGCATCACGAACATCAATAGCGCCGGCAGGCCGACGAAGGCCATGGCGGTGGACCCCAGGACCATGCCGGCGACATCCTCCGGCGCGTTGCCGTAGCGCAGCGCCCAGAGATAGTTGAAGACGGCCACCGGCATCGAGCTTTGCACAAGCACCACGCCGCGCGCCGCCCCGGTCAGCCCCATCGCCCAGGCCACCAGCAGCCCCATGGCGAAGCCGACCGCCAGCCGGAAGGCCGACATCGACAGGGCCTGCACCGCGCTGGAGAGGCGCAGCTTCGACAGCGCCACCCCCAGCGAGAACAGCATCAGCGGCACGGCGCAGTTGCCCAGCAGCGTGGTGGTGTTGCCGATCCACACCGGCAGTGGCAGTTCTGCCAGCTGGATCGCAACCGCCGCCGCCACCGCGTAGATCGTCGGGGTGCGCGCCATCTGCGCCAGATCGAAGCGCCCGGCGGCCAGCGCCGGCCCCAGCGTGAACTGCCCCACCGACATCACCGCATAGAACAGCACGGCAAGGCTGAGGCCGTTCTCGCCGAAGGCGAACAGGCAGACCGGCAGGCCCAGGTTGCCGGCGTTGGGGAAGGCCATCGCCGGGACATAGACCCGCAGCGACAGCCCCGACGCCAGCAGCACCGGGACCGACGCCAGCGCGGTCAGCGCCATGCACAGCGTCGCTGCCAGCGCCATCTCCCCCATCACGTCGGCGGACAGGTGCAGCCGCGTCAGGGCGGAGAAGACCAGGCAGGGCGACGACACGTTGATCGCGAATGTGGTGATGAAGGCGCTGTCGTAGGGCAGCTTCCCCCGGGTCCAGCCGTAGCCGAGTGCAGCCACCACGAAAACCGGGGCCAGCACGGCGAAGGCATCGGACAGAAGGGCGGAAATGGGCATGGGGGCTGGCGGAACCCTGTGCTGCAACCGGGGGGTGGGCGGACTGTCAGTCACCATGGCGGCAATCCCGCCCGCCGTCATCCCCCCAAGCCCAAGCCCGGACGCAGGGCAGCCGCGCGACAGGGATCGGCAAGGCTCGGATCGCCGCGGCGTTCCCGGACCCCTGCGGCGCTCCCCCCTCGAGTCGCACCCATTTGCATGCGGCGGCGGGGAAAATGCTGGCGGACCGACCGTTATCGGAACGACACAGGTCCGCCGGAATATGGCTTTTGAGCGGGCATTATCTCAAGTCAGTAACGATTTGTAACGAAGCTTGAGCCATAAGGGGGCACCCACTAGGGTGCAATGGCCCCATTCTGCGGATCCGCATGACAACCTCGCCCGGCGCCAAGACCGTTGTTCGGCCCCTGAACAATAAGGCGCAGCAATCCAAACGACAGCCGAACCTGAACAGTCGCCGATTCTCTCTGCGCTCGGTCCTGCTCTGGATTCTATTGTTGCTGTCGGCGGGTTTGTTTCTTGCGCTGGCCGCCTTGCCCGTTGGAAGATTTGCAAGCGCTGCCATCTCGGCCGGCGTGGTGGCCGCCGCCTTCGTGCTCGGGCGCTTCGCCCAGCGCTTCTGGCATGCCCGCACGCTGACCGTTCTGCTGCTGGCCTTCGTCACCTTCCGCTATTTCTTCTGGCGCCTGACCGGCACGCTGCCGCCGGTGGACGATCTGGTGAATTTCATTCCCGGCGTGACCCTGTTCGCGGCCGAGGCGCTGTCCTTCGTCCTGTTCCTGACCTCGCTGTTCGTCATCATCGACCCGCTCGCGCGCGAGCCGTCGGAACCGACGGGCGATCCCGCCTTCTGGCCCAGCGTCGACGTCTACATCCCCTCCTACAACGAGGAGCCGGAGCTGCTGGAGACGACGCTGGCCGCCGCGGTCTGCATCGACTATCCGCGCGACAAGCTGCACGTCTATCTGCTGGACGACGGCGGCACCGACCAGAAGCTGGCCCACAGCAACCCCGAACAGGCCGCGGCAGCGAAGGAGCGGCGGGAGACGCTGACCGCGCTGTGCGAACGGTTGCAGGTCACCTACATGACCCGGCCGCGCAACGAGCATGCCAAGGCCGGCAACATCAACCACGCCTTTCATAAGACGTCGGGCGATCTGTTGCTGATCCTGGACGCCGACCATGTGCCCACCGTGGGCATCCTGAAGGCGACGGTCGGCTTCTTCCAGCAGGACCCCGGCCTGTTCCTGGTCCAGACCCCGCATTTCTTCGTCAATCCCGACCCGGTCGAATACAACCTCGGCACCTTCGAGCGGATGCCGAGCGAGAACGAGATGTTCTACTACTCGATCCAGCCCGGGCTGGACCGCTGGAACGGCTCCTTCTTCTGCGGATCCGCCGCCATCCTGCGCCGCGCGGCGCTGGAGGAGGTCGGCGGCTTCAGCGGCGACACGGTGACCGAAGATTGCGAAACCGCGCTGGAGCTGCATTCGCGCGGCTGGCGCAGTGTCTACCTGCCGCGCCCGCTGATCGCCGGGTTGCAGCCGGAGACCTTCGACAGCTTCATCGCCCAACGGTCGCGCTGGACCCAGGGCATGATCCAGCTGTTCCTCCTGAAGAATCCGCTGCTGAAGCGCGGCCTGACCGTCTCGCAGCGGCTGTGCTACCTCAGCACCATGCTCTACTGGTTCTTCTGGTTCTGGCGACCGATCTTCCTGCTGTCGCCGCTGTGCTATGCCCTGTTCGGGCTGGAGATCTACCGCATCAACCTGCCGGACTTCGGCTGCTTCGTCATTCCGCACGTCTTCGCCGCCGCCTTCCTGTCGCAGTTCCTGCATGGGCGGATGCGCTGGCCGCTGTTCTCGGAGCTGTACGAGTATCTGCAATCCTTCCACGTCTCCCGCGCGGCGCTGGCGACGCTGATCCGGCCGCGCGACCCGGTGTTCAAGGTGACTGCCAAGGGCCAGTCGGTGGAGGAGGACGGCTTCTCGCCGCTCGCCACCCCCTTCATCGTCACCACGCTGCTGCTGGCGGCCGGGCTGGCGGCCTGCGCGTGGCGCTATTCCATCTTCCCCGAACACCGGGCGGCCATCGTTCCGGTGGCGGTGTGGTGTTCGCTGAGCCTGCTGCTGGCGTTGGGCGGCCTCGCCGTCGTCTATGAGCGCAAGCGCGTCCGCCGGCAGGAACGCTTCACCGTCGACCGCCCCGCGGTTCTGAAGTTCGAGGACGGCACCGCCATCGACCTGACGGTCGCCGACGTGTCGGCCGGTGGCGTCGGGCTGATCGTCGATCCGAAATGGCGCGAGCTGCTGAGCCGGCCCGACCAGACGCCGGTGCTGACCATCGCCGCGACGGAGACGGAGGCCGCGACCACCACCGGCGTCCGCTTCTTCCGCATCGAGATGCGCAACGGCGAACTGGCGGTCGGCGCCGGTTTCGCTCCGCGCGACCGCCAGGACATCGTGGAGATGGCGCGCTTCGTCTTCGGCAACAGCGTCGGCTGGGACATCTTCCTCGACCGCAAGCGGGTGGCCGCCCCGACCTTCTTCGGCGGGCTGCTGTTCTTCGCCACCCGCGTGGTTCCGCGGCTGGGCCATGTCCTGCTGGCCCTGCCGGGCGCGCTGCGCCGCATCCTGACCTTCCAGGCTCCGTAACGGCGATGGCGGTTCTGGGAAACGATACCGGCGGGGGCCGGATGCTGCGGGCGTCGCCACGGACGTTGTTGGCGGCCCTGAGCGCGCTGCTGTCGCTGTGGATCGGCCTATGCGCCGGCTGGGCGGCGCCGGCGCTGGCCGCCGACCGCCGGGTGATCCCGCTGTCGAACCTGCGCGACGGCCAGCCGGAGGTCACGCTGCATGGCGAGACGGAGACGGTGGCGCTGCGCGCCGTCCTGCCGCCGGTGATCGGGCTGACCAGCGCCGTGCTGACGCTGACCTACGAGAACGGCATCGACATCCTGCCTGAAAAGGGGTCGATGTCGGTCTTCATCAACGGCTCTCCGGTGGCGGACCTGCCGCTGGCCGCCTTCCGCGGGCCGGTCAACGCCTCCATCACCCTGCCCGGCAGCCTGATCCGCCCCGGCGAGAACCAGATCGTCTTCCAGACCAGCGCCCAGCACCGCGCCATCTGCACGGTCCGCGGCACCTACGATTTGTGGGCGCGGGTCAACCTCGCCGCCTCGTCGCTGACGCTGATGTCCGACGGCGGCGTGCCGGAGCCTGACCTCGCCATGGTGCGCCAGCTTCTGGCCTCCGCCGACCGGGCGCGGGAGCCGCTGGCCATCGTCCAGCCCGGCGGCGAGATCGATGCCGATCATCTCGGCTGGGGCTCCATGGTGGCGCAGTCCTACGGCCTGCTGCTGGGCGACCAGACCCCGCGGGTGATGGCGGTGCCGGTGAAGCCCGCCGGCAACCCTCCCACCAATCCTCCTGGCAATCCCCCCGGCAATCCCGCTCCGACTCTGGAAAGCCTGCCGCTGCCGGGCGGCAAGAACATCCTGATCGGCACCCGCGACCGCCTCGCTCCCCTGCTGGGCGAAGCGCGGGCCGCCGCCATCGGCGGACCGTTCCTGGCCGTCTATCCCTATGCCGGCCCGTCCGCCGTCCCGTCCGCCGCCAACAAGGGCGGTCCGGAAGGAAGCGGCGCCGGCGGTGGCGGATTCGTCGCCGTCGCCTCGGGACGGACCCAGCAGGAGGTCGATCAGGCGGTGATGCGGCTGGCCGACGTGACCCGGCCGCTGCCGACCCAGACCGCGATGATCGTCACCGACGCGGCGGTCCCGGCCGCGCCGCCGGCCGTGCCGGTGCAGGTGGAGGGACGCTACCGCCTGTCGGACCTCGGCTTCCAGACGGTGCAGCACAGCGGCTACCGCTACACAGGGCGCTTCGGCCTGACCCTGCCGGCCGGCTTCGCCCCGGTCAGCGACCGGTCCATCCTGTTTCACGTCAATGCCGCGTTCGAAGGCAATCTCGGCCCCGGCGCGGTGCTGAACGTCCGGGTCAACGGCAAGTCGGCCGGCGCGATGGAGGTCGACAAGCGCTCCAGTGGCATCATCGAGAATGGCGAGATGCCGCTGCCGATGGCGCTGTTCCGTCCCGGCCCCAACCTGATCGAGCTGGAGGCGGAACTGCCGCCGGCCGGCGGCACCGACTGCGTCTTCGCGGTGCGGCGCCCGACCTTCACCCTGCTGGACAGCTCCAGCATCGAGATCCCCGGCTTCGCCCGTCTGGTCACGCTGCCGAGCCTGGGCGGCTTCGCCAACACCGCCTTTCCCTATGGCGGCACCGCCGGGGGAGAGCAGGCGCCGCCCTTCGATCTCGTCGTCGTCGGGCGCGACCCCGCCTGGTTCGGCGCCGCCTGGAGCCTGACCGCCAAGCTGGCGCAGCGGGCCGGCGACCTGATGGCGGTGGTGCCCTACACCGGCTGGGACGGGCTGCCGAACGACAACGCGCTGATCGTCGGCCCGGTCGCGGCGCTGCCGCAGGCCGTCTTCACCTCGGCCCCGCTGCCGGCCGACCGGCTGGCCGGTCTGCTGGAGGCCGGCGCCCTGATCGCCCAGGCCAAGGCCCGCGGCGAGCCGATGGCCGCTGCCGACCGCCGCGCCCTGGCCGACCGGCTGCGTCTGGGCTGGTCCGGCAGCAATGCCGCCCGTTCGGGGCCGGCGCGGCCGGGGGGCGTGCCGCAGGGCATGGGGCAGCAGATGGGTGCCACGGGCTCGGCGCTGGCCGCCGACGGCGGTGCGGCCAACCGCTGGCAGCGGATGGCGGGCGAGGCCAAGGATCCGGCCGCAACCGGGCGCGGCTGGGTGCCCGACTGGGCGCGCCGGGTGATGGCGGCAGCGGCGCGCTATATCAACAGCTGGACGGTGGAAGAGGCGCCGGTCGACGTGGTCGCGCTGACCGAGAATGCCGAGACCCTGCCGGAGGCGGCGCTGCTGCAATACCGCGCGCCGGGTGCCGAGCCGCTGACCTGGACGCTGCTGACCGCGGCGGATCCGCGCGCCGTCGACCGCGCCATGCGCAGCCTGGGCGATGCCGGGCTGTGGGACAAGCTGCGCGGCGGCGGGGCGCTGTGGAGCAGTGCGGCGCCGGCAATCACCACGCTGGAGGTGTCGCGTCCCTACCAGATCATTCTCAATCCCTTTGACATCGGCAACCTGATCCTGATTCTGGCCCGCAACCTGTCGCAACGGATCGAGCTTCTGTTCGCCCTGCTGCTGGGGACGGCGGTGGTGCTGACGGTCAGCATGCGCCTTCTGCTGAAGAGCGGGCATCGGGAACGGAGCGGGTCATGACGTCCCCTGTCGGAACATCGCGGCGCGGCATGCTGGTCGGAACGGCCGCCCTCGGACTGGCTGCGGCGGTGCCGGGCGCCTTGCGCGCGGCCCCCTATGACGGGGCGGCGTGGCGCCGCTATGCCGAACGCTTCCTGCTGCCGGAAGGCCGCATCGTCGACACCGGCAACAAGGGCATCAGCCATTCCGAAGGGCAGGGCTACGGCATGCTGCTGGCGGTGGCGGGGGGCGACCGCGCCGCCTTCGACCGGCTGTGGGGCTGGACCCAGCGCGTGCTGATGGTGCGCGGCGACGGGCTGGCGGCGTGGCGCTGGACGCCCGACGGCGGGGTTGCCGACCGCAACAACGCGTCGGACGGCGACATGCTGATCGCCTGGGCGCTGCTGCGCGCCGCCGAGACCTGGCAGGCGGAGGCCTACCGCACCGCCGCCGCCGCCATCGTCAAGGCGCTGGCCGCCGGGGTTCTGGTGGAGCAGGCCGGGCTGACCGTGCTGCTGCCCGGACGCGACGGCTTCCGCAAGGGCGAGACGCTGGTCCTCAACCCCAGCTACTGGATTTTTCCCGCCATCCGCGCCTTCGCCGTTCTGCCGGGGGGTGAGCGCTGGGGCAAGCTGTCGGACGCCGGGCTGGTCCTGCTGTCGAAGGCGCGCTTCGGCGGTTTTCAGCTGCCGCCGGACTGGATGACCCTGGACGCCGCCGGAACGGTGGGCATCGCCGACGGCTTCAAGAAACAGTATGGCTACGACGCCGTGCGGGTGCCGCTCTATCTGGCGATGGACGGCTATCGCGATCCCTATTATTTCCGTCCCTTCGCGACGCTGGCGACGAAATTTGGCGGCTCGGCGGTTCCGGCCACCGTGTCGCTGCCGGGCGGCACCACCACCCAGGTGGCGGCGTCGGTCGGCATGCTGGCGGTCTACCGGCTGGCCTGCAAGCTTGCCGGGGCCGGCGACGCCGTGACGGTGCCGCCGCTGGCGCCCGACGAGGATTATTACTCCACCACCTTGGCCCATCTTTCCGCGCTGGCGGCGCAAAGCCTGGGGATCGATCCGTGACCCGTCCTCTCCTCCTTTCCGTCCTTCTCCTCGCCGGCATCGCCGCGGCTGATGGGTCAGATGCCTGGGCGCAGTCGAACGGCGGCGCGCGGGCGCTGGCTCCCGGCGTGAAGGTCGAGGTGGCGCCGGCTCCCGGCAGCGGCTCCGCCCCCGCCGCCGGCAAGGTGGACGAGACGGCGCTGCGCTATTACGCCCGCATCGGCGACGGCGAGCGGATGGAGGCGGAGATCGCCCGCCTGCGCGCGCTCGACCCCGGCTGGGAACCGCCCAAGGACCTGTTCGCGCCGCAGCCGACCGCCGCCGGCGTCGACGAGACGCCGTTCTGGAATCTGATGTCCGCTGGCAAGGTGGCGGAGGCCCGGGCCGCCATCGCCGAGCAGCGGCGCAAGTCGCCGTCCTGGCAGCCGTCGGACAAGCTTTTGCAGGAACTCGAACTGGCCGAGAGCGCCGGGCGCATCCGCTCCGCCAGCGACACCAAGCGCTGGCAGGAGGTGGTCGATGCCGCCGCCGCCCAGCCGGAGGCGGTGGCCTGCAACCGGCTCGACAATGCCTGGCGTCTGGCGGAGGCCTATGCCGAGCTGAAGCAGACCGACCGCGCCTTCGACACCTACAAGACCATTGTCACCACCTGCCCCAAGGCGAAGGAGCGGCGCGACACCATCTTCAAGGCGTCGCGCCATCTCAGCCCGGAGCGGCTGCGCGAGCTGTCGGCGCTCGGCGCCACCGCCAACCCGGCGACGGGGGAGGATTACTCCGCCGTCCGCAGCGCCGAGGCGGAGCTGGAGACCGGCCGTCTGCTGGAGCGCTTGGGGAACGCCAAGCCCGGCGCCCTGTCGGCGGGCGACCTGTCGCGCGTCCAGGGCATCGTCCGCGACAAGCAGGACGCCGACGGCGCCATCGCGCTCGGCTGGTATTTCCAGAAGCAGAAGAATTACGCCGAGGCGCAGAGCTGGTTCACCCAGGCCAATGAATGGACGCCGTCGGACAAGGCGGCGGAAGGGCTGGTGCTGGCCTACAACGGGTTGGGCGACAAAGCGCAGGCCCGCGCCGCCGCCGCCCCGTGGAAGGGCAAGTCGAGCCGCATCGATCAGGCGCTGAAGGCGGTGGATCCGCCGCGCGGCCCCTCCGGCGCCGGCGGCGGACGCAGCGCGCCGCAGGGTCCGAGCGAGCTTGACCGCGCGCTGGCCCGCCACGACTTCGCCGAGTGCCTCAGCGTCATCCGCAGCACCATCGCACGAAGCGGCCCGACCGCCTCCCTGTTGCAGCAGCGCGGCTGGTGCCTGCTGGAGCTGAAGCGCCCGTCGGAAGCCGAGGCCGCCTTCGCCGAGGCGCAGACCCTGGCTGCCCGCGAACCTGCCCGCGAACCCGCAAAAGGCGGTGCGTCGGCCGCCGGAAAGCCGGGCAGCCGGAGTCCCGCCGCATCGGGCCTGCCGCAGACGGCGACGCCGGCCCAGGAGAACGCCTATGGGCAGGCCATCGCGCGTCTGGCGACCGGGGACGTGACCGGTCTGACCCGCGACCTGCCGCGCGCCAATCTGACCGCGACGCAGCGGGCGGAAATCCGCGCCTCGCTGATGGCGACGGAGGCCGGCCGGGCGCTGGAGGACAAGCGCTACAACGACGTGCTGCGCCTGCTCGACGCCCGCAAGGAGCTGGAGCCGGAGCCGCGGAACCTCGGCATCGTGCGTGGCTGGGCGCTGTACAACCTGATGCGCTTCGACGAAGCCTACGTGCAGTTCAAGTCCATCGATGACCGGCTCAGCACCGAGGAATCGCGCGAAGGCCTCTCCACTGCCTGGAAGACGATCTACCATGACTGGTAAGGAAGCCCCGATGGCCGTGATGCGGATTGCCGCGACCCTCATGCCCCGGACCGCAGGGCGCGCCGCGCTGTGGGCGGCGCTGGCGGCGGCCACGCTGTTGACCTCCGGCTGCGCCGGCTGGGTCCGCGACAACCTGACCCAGTCGGCCACCCCCTGGCGCCGCATCCAGCCGGCGGCGCTGCCGGTGACCCTGCCGGAAAGCCGCGACTTCCCCATCGTCGCCGCCCGCATGCGCGACACCGGCGCGGTCTACAAGACCTACAACGTGGCGCTGGGCAACCCGACGTCGCTGGCCGGGGAGAACCGCCTGACCGTCGACGTGCAGACCCTGCCGGACAGCCTGTTCGGCGCCCTGGTCCAGCCGCCGCGCGTCTTCCCGGTGCCGCTCTACACCATGGAAACGCTGACGGTGACGACCCGGCGCGAGTTTCCCGACATGAAGGTGAAGGTCGCCGACGGCGCCCGCCGCAACCGCTACGGCGACTACGACTACGCCACCGCCCAGGACGCGGTGAACAGCTGCGTGCTGGCCTGGCAACTGATCACCGACCACAAGCGGATGCTGCCGGAACGGATCGAGGCGGTTCGGCTGGAATACCGGGTCTGCGGCGTCGGCTCCAACATCCGCGCCCTGCTGGCCCCCTTCGACGGCCTGACCCTGACCCTGCCGGAGACGATCCTGGAAGCGCAGGATCTGGGAGGACTTTAGGAGCACGCCCGCGATGACCACCGTATCCGAAGCCTTGCGCATCGCCGTCGGCCTCCACCAGGGCAACCGGCTGGCCGAGGCGGCGGACATCTACCGGAAGATCATCCAGGCGGCGCCCGAGGTGGCCGATGCGTGGCATCTGCTGGGCGTGCTGCATCACCAGTCGCGCGAGCATGCCGATGCGGTGCGGCTGATCGGCGAGGCGATTGACCGGGATCCCCTGTGCGCCGCCTACCGCGACAATCTGGGATCGGCGCTGCGGGCAACGACGCAGGCGGCCCGGGCGGCCGGCCAGCATCGGGCGGCGATGGCGCTCGACCCCGCCTGGGTCAAGCCGTTCGGCAACCTCGCCGGCGCCTTGACCGACCTTGGCGATAGCGGCGGCGCGGCGGAAGCGCTGGGCCGGGCCCTGCGGCTGGCGCCGGACAATGACGGCTACCTGCTGCGGCTCGGCGACTGTCTCTATGCCCAGGATCGCACCGCGGAGGCCGAGGCGCAGTACCGGCGGCTGGACGCGCTCCAGCCCGGCCGGCCCGACTGCCTGTACCGGCTGGGGCTGTGCCGGCTGGCGGCGAGCCGGGTGATGGGCGTCGCGCTTGCCGATGCCGGCCGGCTGGTCGACCGGGTTGCCCTGGCCGAGGCCATCGCCGCCTTCGGCCATGCTGCCGACGGCGGCCATGGCGATGCATGCCGGAACCTGTTCGGGACGGCGGTCGTCGCGGTTCAGACCGGCGTGATGGACGACGCAACGCTGGAGCGGGCCGCCGCCGCCGCCCGTCGCCGGCTGATGGCGGAGCCGCGCGACAGCGTCGCCCTGTCGGTGGTCTGCTACGCCCTCTACCGGCGGCAGCGGCTCGCCCTTGCGGAGCGCTATTTCCGCAAGTTCGCCCGCCATTGGACGGCGGAGGAGATCGCCGCCGATTTCGAGATGCTGCTGTGGTCGATGGTGCGCGGCGGGTCGGCCTTCTTCGAAGCGCTGGCCGCCGAGCCGCCGCACTGCTTCGCCCGCGCCGCCCGCCGCATGCCGGTGGCCGCGAAGTCCAATGACCGGCCGATCCTGCTGGTCGGCTGCGACGGCGACTATTGGCGCCGCTTCGGCGCCGGCTTCCTTGAGACATGGCAAGGCAAGGCCGCGTCCTGCGCCCTGCATGTCCATGTCGTCAACCCGCCGGCCGACATCGAGGCGGAGCTGATGCGGCTGGCGCGGGCGAAGCAGTGCGGCGGCCTGCCGCTGTCCGTCTCCTTCGAGACCGTCGATCTCAGCGCCCTGCCGGAGCCGGTGCGGCTGACCTATTACGCCTCCGCCCGTTTCGCGGTGACGCAGCAGCTTTTGCGGGCGGGGGCCGGGCCGGTGATCCAGATCGATGTCGATGCGCTGCTGCTCGCCGATCCCGGCCTCGCCATGGCGGCGTGGCCGTCCTGGGACGTCGCGGTGATGCAGGACCGGCGCGGCCGCGGGCCGACCCGCGATTTCCTCGCCGGGTTCCTCGCCTTCAACCGCACACCGGCGGCGCAGCGCTATCTCGACCTCGTCGTCGGCTATATCGGCCGGCATTTCGACGAGGGCCGGGCCTTCTGGGGGCTGGATCAGGCGGCCCCCTACTGCACCTACGACCATCTGCTGCGCAGCGGCGGAGCGCCGGCCCTGATCCGCTTCGACTTCGAAGCCTTCTCCTTCCTGCATTTCCTCGAAAAGTAAGGCGTCCTCACGCCGCCTGCGCCGTCCGCTCCCGCAGCCGCTGCTCCAGCGCCTGCCAGCGCGGCTCGACCGCCTCCAGCGCGCGGTGCTTGACCGGGCCGAAGCCGCGGATCTCCTGCGGCAAGGCCGCCAGTTCAACCGCGGTGGCGAGCCGGTCGGCCGTCAGCCGCTCGGCGATCTCCGCCACCGTCGCCTCGTAGCGGGCGACCAGGGCGCGTTCCATCTTCCGCTCCGCCGTGTAACCGAACGGGTCGAGCGCCGTGCCGCGCAGCCGTTTGCAAGCCGCCAGCCCGCGGAACACCGGCAGGATCCAGGCGCCGAGCGCCATCTTGCGCGGCTCGCCATAGCCGTTGGTGTCGCGTGACAGCAGTGGCGGGGCGAGGTGGAAGACCGGCTTCCAGTTGCCGTCGAAACGGTCCTTCAGGCTTTTGGCAAAGGCCGGATCGCTGTGCAGGCGGGCGACCTCATACTCATCCTTGTAGGCCATCAGTTTGAAGGCGCTGCGCGCCACCGCTTCGGCCAGCGCGGTCGATCCGGGGGCGACGCGGGCCTCCGCCTGCCGCGCCCGCTCCACCAGCGCGCGATAACGGTCGGCATAGGCGCGGTCCTGATAGTCGGTGAGGAACGCCGCCCGCCGCTCCACGATGCTGGCCAGATCGGTGGCCGGCGCCTCATCCTCCGCACCCAGCGTCGCCAGCAGCTCCGGCCGGTGTGCGGCGAGGCGGCCGAAGGCGAAGGCGCGCAAATTGGCGGGCACGCCGGTGCCGTTCAGCTCGATGGCGCGGGTCAGCGCCTCCAGCCCGACCGGCAGCAGGCCCTTCTGGAAGGCGACGCCCATCAGGAAGACGTTGGCGAGGATGCTGTCGCCGAACAGCGCGGTGACCACCCGGTTGGCGTCCACCACCTCCACCCGCTCGGGTCCGGCGGCGCGGCGCAGGGACCGCAGCAGCGATCCGCCATCGGGCAGTTTGCTGCCGTCACGGGTGAAGGCGCCGGTGGGGGCGACATGGGCGTTCGCCACCACCCGCGTGCGGCCGAGCCGCACCGTCTTCAGCGCGTCCGGCGAGGCCGCGACCACCGTGTCGCAGGCCAGCACCAGCTGTGCCTGCTTCGGGTCGATCCGCGCCTGATTCAGCCGTGCCGCGTCGCCCGCCACCCGCAGGTAGCTGTAGACGGCACCGCCCTTCTGCGCGAAGCCCATGAAGTCGAGCACCGAGGACGCCTTGCCCTCCAGATGCGCCGCCATCGCCAGCACCGCACCGATGGTGACGACGCCGGTGCCGCCGACGCCGACGATGAGGATTTCTGCTGGGTCGTCCGTGCTGGAAAAATGCGGCAGCGGCAGCGCTGCCAGATCGTCGGCGAAGCGGGCGGCGACGCTGTCGGGGTTCGGCTTGCGCAAGGTGCCGCCAACCACCGAGACGAAGCTGGGGCAGAAGCCATCGGCGCAGGAATAATCCTTGTTGCAGCTGGACTGGTCGATCTGCCGCTTCACGCCGAATTCGGTCTGCTTGGGCTGCACCGACAGGCAGTTCGACTTCTTGCCGCAATCGCCGCAGCCTTCGCAGACCAGATCGTTGATCACCATCCGGCGCGCCGGGTCGGCCATGGTGCCGCGCTTGCGCCGGCGGCGCTTCTCGGCGGCACAGGTCTGCTCATAGACGATGGCGGTGACGCCGGGAATCTCGCGCATCTCGCGCTGAACGGCGTCCAGCTCCTCGCGGTGATGCACGGTGGTGAAGGGCGCAAGGCCGCTGCGGCTGTCGTACTTCTCCGGCGCGTCGCTGACCACGGCGATGCGGGTGATGCCCTCCGCCGCCAGCTGGCGGGTGATGGCATCGACGGAGATCGGGCCGTCCACCGGCTGGCCGCCGGTCATGGCGACGGCGTCGTTGAACAGGATCTTGTAGGTGATGTTGATCTTGGCGGCCACCGCCTGCCGGATCGCCAGCAGGCCGGAATGGAAATAGGTGCCCTCGCCCAGATTCTGGAAGATGTGCGGGCGCTTGCTGAACGGCGCCTGTCCGATCCAGCTGACCCCCTCGCCGCCCATCTGGCTGAGGCCGACCGTGTCACGGTCCATCCACGACGCCATGAAATGGCAGCCGATGCCGGCCATCGCCTTGCTGCCCTCCGGCACCTTGGTCGAGCTGTTGTGCGGACAGCCGGAGCAGAAATAGGGCGTGCGCGGCAGGGCAGGAGCGGCGGGCGCCTCGCCCGGCAGCAGATCCGCCAGCCGGGCGGAGAAATCACGGTCCGGGAAGCGGTGGCGGATGCGCTCCACCAGCGCCTTGGCGACGATCCAGGGGCGCAGTTCGCCGGTGGCGGGCAGGAGATGCGCGCCGAACTCGTCGGTCTTGCCGACGACGGCGCGCGGGCGCTCGCCGGCCGGCAGGTGGAACAGCAGGTCCTTCAGCTGGCTTTCGACGACGGGGGCCTTTTCCTCGACCACCAAGATTTCCTCCGCCCCCCGCGCGGCGGTCAGCGCGAAGTCGGGCTCCAGCGGCCAGGACAGGCCGATCTTGTGGACCGACAGCCCGATCTCCGCGGCCTCCGCCGGGCCGATGCCCAGCAGGCGCAACGCCTCCATCAGGTCGAGATGCGCCTTGCCGGTGGTGACGATGCGCAGCCAGCCGCCACTCCCTAGTACGCTGCGGTCGATGCGGTTGACGCGGGCGAAGGCCTTCACCGCCGCGACCTTGGCGGCCAGCCGCTCCTCAATGGCGAGGCTGGGCAGGTCGGGCCAGCGGTAATGCAAGCCCCCCGGCGGCGGATCGAACGCCACCGGCAGGAAGCCGCGCTCCAGCGACGGCAGCCGGACGGTGGCGGAGCTTTCGACCGATTCCGAGATCGCCTTGAAGCCGACCCAGGCACCGGAAAACCGCGACAGGGCATAGCCGTAGAGGCCGAAGTCGAGATACTCGCGCACGCCCGACGGGTTCAGCACCGGCATCGACCACGCGATCATCGCAAGGTCGCTCTGGTGCGGCATGCTGGAGGACACGCAGCCATGGTCGTCGCCGGCCACAGCCAGCACCCCGCCGCGCGGCGAACTGCCATAAGCGTTGGCATGCTTCAGCACGTCGCCGGAGCGGTCCACCCCCGGCCCCTTGCCGTACCACATCCCGAACACGCCATCGACGGTGGCCTCGCCGGAGGATTCGACCTGCTGGGTGCCCATGACGGCGGTGGCGCCCAAATCCTCGTTCACGCCGGGGACGAAGGTGATGGCGTTGGCATCAAGATGTTTGCGCGCCTGCCACAGCGCCTGATCCAGCCCGCCCAGCGGCGAGCCGCGATAGCCGCTGACGAAGCCGGCGGTGTTCAGCCCGGCCCGCCGGTCGCTTTCCGCCTGGAGCAGCAGCAGACGGACCAGCGCCTGGGTGCCGGACAGATAGACCTGGCCCTCGGCCCGGCCATAGCGGTCGTCCAGGCGATAGCTCCGGTCGATCTCCGCCTGTTCCGCCCGCAGGCCTTTCGGCATGCCGTCCATCTCTCGTCCCCTCGGATTTCTTTTCTGGGGACAAGTCTGCGCCTTTCGCAGGCAAATGATTTTGCGGGTTGGCCGGGGATCGGGGGTGTTCGGAAAATCCTGTTGCGGATTGTTGGTCGAGTCAGCGAAATTTTTGCGCGGGATCGGCGCGTCCGGACGGGGTTACCCCCGCAGGGAGGCGCGGCGGTCGTCCCGCATCAGGGCGGCACCGCGCTCGGCGATCATCACCGTCGGCGTGTTGGTGTTGCCGGAGGTCAGCGTCGGCATGACCGAGGCGTCGATCACCCGGAGGCCGCGCACGCCGCGCACCCGCATCTCCGCATCGGTGACGGCGGTGGCATCGTCCTTTCCGCCCATCCGGCAGGTGCCGACGGGGTGGAAGATGGTGGTGCCGATGTCGCCGGCGGCCTGCGCCAGCTCCTCCTCGGTCTGGAAGCTGGGGCCGGGCTTGTATTCCTGCGGGTGGTAGGGGGCCAGCGCCGGCTGCGAGACGATGCGCCGGGTCAGCGCCAGCGCCTTGGCCGCCTTCGCCCGGTCGGCCGGATCGGACAGGTAGCAGGGGGCGATGGCCGGGTTGGCACGGTGATCGGCCGTGGTGATGCGGGTCCAGCCGCGCGACGCCGGGCGCAGGTCGCAGACGCTGGCGGTGAAGGCGGGGAAACCGTGCAGCGGATCGCCGAACTTCTCCAGCGACAGCGGCTGCACATGATATTCCAGGTCGGCGCTCCCGACCTCCGGCGACGATTTGGCGAAGACGCCGAGCTGGCTGGGCGCCATGGTCAGCGGCCCCTTGCGGAACAGCGCATATTCCAGCCCCATCATCGCCTTGCCGAACAGGTTGCCGGCCCGCTTGTTCAGCGTCACGATGCCGTCGACCTTGTAGATCATGCGCAGTTGCAGATGGTCCTGCAAATTGGCGCCGACGTCCGGCGCATCCAGCACCACCGGAATGCCGAGCGACTTCAGATGCGCCGCCGGGCCGATGCCGGAGCGCTGGAGGATCGCCGGGCTGCCGATCGACCCGGCGGCCAGCACCGTCTCGATCTTCGAGACCGCCCGCGCCGGCTCGCCCTTCACGGTGAAGCGGATGCCGGTGGCGCGGCCGTCGGCGATCTCCACCCGGTCGATGGCCGCATCGATGACCAGCTTCAGGTTCGGGCGGTCGAGGGCGGGGCGCAGGAAGGCCTTGGCGGCGCTCCAGCGGATGCCGCCCTTCTGGTTCACCTCGAAGCTGCCGACGCCCAGATTGTCGCCGCGGTTGAAATCGTCGTTGCGGGGAATGCCGACCTGCCGGGCCGCCTCGGCGAAGCGGTCGAGCAGGTCCCAGCGCAGCCGCTGCCGCTCCACCCGCCATTCGCCGCCGCTGCCATGCATCTCGTCGGCGCCGCGCCAGTAATCCTCGCTGCCCTTGAAGACCGGCAGAACCTCTTTCCAGCTCCAGCGGCTGTCGCCGGTGAGGGCGGCCCATTCGTCGTAGTCGCGCGCCTGCCCGCGCATGGCGATCATGCCGTTGATCGACGAGCAGCCGCCCAGCACCTTGCCGCGGGCGTAGTGGATGCTGCGGCCGTTCAGCCCCGGCTCGGCCTCCGTCTTGAAACACCAGTCGGTGCGCGGGTTGCCGATGCAGAACAGGTAGCCGGCGGGGATGTGCAGCCAGATCCAGCTGTCCTTGCCGCCGGCCTCCAGCAGCAGGACCGAGACGTCGGGATCGGCCGACAGCCGGTTGGCCAGCACGCAGCCGGCCGTGCCGCCCCCGGCGATGATGTAATCGAAGCTGCCGAAGTCGAGCACGCCTGCCATCCCGTCCGCCATCCGCGTCCCTCCCGAGGGATCTGTTGATTTGTCAGGCATATTAGATTGCTGACCGGGCGGACGATCCAGCGAAATTTCGCCGCAGCAGGATCCGGCGCTGTGGACTCCCCGGTCTCCCGCCCGCTCACTCCACCCTCTTACCCGGCCATCCGCCGCCGCTCGCGCTCGGTCAGCAGATCGACGAAGGCCCGCACCTTGGTCGGGCGGAAGCGGGCGGCGGGAAAGACGGCATGGATGCCTCCCGGCGGCAGGCTCCAGCCCGGCAGGAGGCGGACGAGGCGGCCCGACGCCAGATCGTCGGCCACGCAGTAATCCGGCAGGACCGACAGCCCGGCTCCCTCGCGCACGGCCTCGCGCACGGCGAAGGTGGCGTCCAGCGCGATGGATGCCCGCGGCGACACCGTGCGCACCTCGCCGGTCGCGGCGGTGAACTGCCAGCTCAGCGGGTTGCGCAGCACCGTGTTGGCGACGAAGGGCAGGGCGGCGATGTCGTCCGGCCCGGCCTCGTTGTCACCTCCCTCGCCCATCCGGGCGGCCAGGGCCGGGGTGCCGACCAGAAGCTGGCGAAAGCTGCCGAACTGGCGGGCCTGGAGGCTGGTGTCGGCCAGCCAGCCGACGCGGATGGCGAGATCGAAGGTCCCGCCGACGAGGTCGAGCGACTGGTCGGACAGGGCCATGTCGGCCTTGCAGGCAGGGTGGGCGGCGACGAAGGCGGCGATGGCCGGCACGACGACCGCGACCCCGTAATCGAAGGGGGCGGTCAGCCGCAGCAGACCGGAGGGCACCGCCGCGGTCTCCGCCAGCTCGCCGAAGGCATCCTCGGCCTCGCGTAGGATCACGACGCAGCGGCGGTGGAAGGCCATGCCGGCCTCGGTCGGCCGCACCTTGCGGGTGGTGCGGACCAGCAGGCTGGCGCCGACCTCTTCCTCCAGCTTCGCCACCTGCTGGCTGACCACCGCCTTGGTGATGCCCAGCCGCGCCGCCGCCGCGGTGAAGGACCCGGTCTCCACCACCGCGGCGAAATAGGCGATGCGGTTCAGATGCCTGGGGTCGCTCATCGGGCGCCTGACGATTGTTTGCCGATGGCATACGATATGTCGGTTTTGTGCCGGCTACCCAGCACAATCGGCTGCGGGTAAGGTCATCGCCATCGCCCAACCGCCAGCCACGGATGCTGTTCATGAGCCGGACCAGGACCGTCACCTATCTGTTCGACCCGCTCTGCGGCTGGTGCTACGGCGCTTCGCCGGCAATCGCGACGCTGTCGGAGGTCGGGGATCTCGCGCTGGAACTGCTGCCGACCGGCCTGTTTTCCGGCGCGGGCGCCCGGCCGCTGGACGACGGCTTCGCCGCCCATGCCTGGGCCTACGACCAGCGCATCCACGCCCTGACCGGGCAGGTCTTCAGCGAGCGCTACCGCACTGGCGTCCTGGGCGACCGGAGCCAGCGGATCGACAGCGGTCCGGCAACGCTGGCCCTGACGGCGGTCGCGCTGACCGCGCCCGACCGCGAGTTCGCGGCGCTGGCCGCCATCCAGTCGGCGCGCTATGCCGACGGGCTCGACATCACCGCGGCGGCGACGCTGGCCGACATCCTGGCCTCTCTCGGCCTCGATGCTGCCGCTTCCCTTTTCGCCGAGGGGGCAGCCGAGGGGATGGGGGAGTTGACGGTCGCCGACGCCGCGCGGGTGGAGCGCGGCCGCCAGCTGATGGCCGCCTACCGCGCCAGCGGCGTGCCGACCCTGCTGTTCGACGACGGCTCGCACCGGCGCAAGCTCGACTCCGAAATCCTCTTCTCCAAGCCCGGCCGGCTGGCCGCCATTCTCGGCGCCGGCTGACTGCCAACACCCGACCCTAGGACATCGACGATGATCACACGCAGGGACCTCCTTGCCACCGCTGCGCATGCCCTGACGCTGGCGGGGGCCGCCACCCTTCTGGCCCCGGCCGGCGCGCTTGCCGCCGCGGCAACCCCGACGGCTGGCCCGCTCCGCTGGCAGGCGTTTCCCGCCGGGGAGGGCGGCTTCTTCCGGTCTCCGGTCCTGCTGTCCGGCGACAGTGAGGCGATCCTGATCGACGGCGGCTTCACCCTGTCCGACGGCAGGGCGCTGGCGGATGAGATCAGGGCGGCCATAAAGACGACCGGCAAGCGGCTGACCGCCATCTATGTCAGCCAGAGCGACCCCGACTATTATTTCGGCCTGGGTCCGGTGAAGGCGGCCTTCCCCGATGCCCGCGTCATCGCTGCCAGCGCCACCGTCGAGGCGATCAAGGGCAATGTCGAGAAGAAGCTGGCGGTCTGGGGGCCGAAGCTGAAGGAGAACGGCCCGCAGACGCTGGCCGAGGTGGTGATGCCGCAGCCGTTCGACGGTGAGTCCCTGACGCTGGACGGCCAGACCGTCGAGATCGTCGATGCCCAGGGGCTGCCCAACCGCCGTTACCTGTGGGTGCCGTCCTTGCAGGCGGTCTTCGGCGGGGTGCTGGTGTTCTCCGGCCTGCATGTCTGGACCGCCGACACCCCGACGGCGGAGGCGCGGGCCGCCTGGGTGAAGGCGCTGGATGCCATGGCCGCCCGCAAGCCGGCGGTGGTGGTCGCCGGCCATGCCTCACCGGGTGCGGTGCCCGAGGCGGCAGCCATCGCCCACACCAGGGGCTATCTTCTGGCTTTCGAGGAGGAGCTTGCCAAGGCGAAGACCAGCGCCGAGCTGATCGCCGCCATGACGCGGCGCTATCCCGTCGCCGGGATGGGCATCGCGCTCGACATCGGTGCCAAGGTGGCGACCGCCGAGATGAAGTGGGGCTGAGGACCCACCGTCTCCCGCCGCCCCTGTCTCACTTCCGGTTCACCAGCGCCACGCCGCAGACCGCCACCGCCATGCCGGCCAATGCTGCGATGCCCAGCTTTTCGCCGAACAGCATCCAGGCGACCAGGGCCGTCACCGGCGGGGTCAGGTAGAACAGGCTGGCGACCTTGGCCGCCGCCCCGCGGCGGATCAGGGCGAACAGCAGGAAGATGGCGCCGACCGACAGCACGAAGCAGAGCCACAGCAGGGCGAAGATGAACTCGCCCGTCCACTGCACCTGCATCGTCTCGGTCAGCGGGGCGACCACCGCCAGCACGACTGCGGTGGCGGCATACTGGATGGCGGTACCACTGCGCAGATCCATGCCGCCGCCGTGGCGCTTCTGGTACAGCGTGCCGAGCGTGATCCCGACCAGCGCCGCCATGGCATAGCCGATGCCGATCAGATGTTCGGCGTCGACCGACAGCTTCTCGCGCACCACCAGCCCGACGCCGGCAAGGCCCAACAGCAGCCCGACCCATTGCCGGCCGCTCACCCGTTCGCTCAGCAGCGGGCCGGACAGGGCGGCGGTCAGCAGCGGCTGGATGCCGACGATCAGCGCGGTGACGCCGGCCGGCAGCCCATGGGCGATGGCGAGGAAGACGCCGCTCAGATAGACGCCATGCACCAGCAGCCCGGCCAGCGCGATCCGCCCGGCGGTCGCCCAGTCCTTCGGCCAGGGCGCCCGGCTCGCCAGCGCCACCAGCGCCAGCACCACGGCGACCAGCCCCAGCCGGATCAGCAGGAAGGTCAGCGGCTCCACATAAGGCAGGCCGTATTTCGCGCCGATGAAGCCGGTGCTCCACAGCAGCACGAAAAGGCCCGGCATCAGGCGCAGCCAGCTCTGGCCGCCCGTCGCGGTCCCGCCCATTGTTCAGATCCTTCCCCGTCCGGTCAGCTCACCGCCGGAACGGCCGGAGACGACTGGGTCGGCTGGCGGCGCGCTTCGGCGACCGCCTGGATGTGGGACTGCAAATCCGCGTCCTTCTGCACCAGCCGGCGGAAATCCTTCTCATCCAACACCAGCAATTGGCAATAGCCCAGCGCCCGCACGTCTGCATTGCGCCGCTGGCGGGACAGGAGCGCCATCTCGCCGAAGAAGTCGCCGGTGCCGAGCTTCACCGGCTCCGCCAGCATCGGCACCAGCACCTCGACGGCTCCCGACGCGATGAAGAACATGGCGTCGCCGCGGTCGCCCCTGCGCACGATGGTCTCGCCCGGCAGCGCCAGCTGGGCGCGCAGCAGCGTGGCGATGGTCGCCACCCGCTCCGCCGGCAGTTCGGCGAACAGCGGCACCCGGCGCACCAGCTCCGCCACATCGAAGCGGACATCCAGCTTCGGCAGCCGTTCCAGCACCCGGCGCCGCTGTTCCAGATCGCGCTCCAGGTCGGTCAGCACCTCCTGGCTGATGATCGATTCGGCGTGCATGGCACGGTATTCGGCATGCTCCAGCCGCAGCGCGGCCCGGCCGACATAGCGGCTTTGCAGCACCACGGCATAGTCGGGATATTGCAGCTTCAGGGCCGACAGCGCCTGCTCGACGATGCCGAGCCGGCCGACCAGCATGCCCTCCAGCACGAACGCCACCTCCTGGCCCAGCACGCGGGCCAGCCGGTCGCGGGTGAAGGCCAGCAGCTCGCGCAGCACCGTGCGCACGGCGACCAGCACCTCGAACCGCATCGACAGGCGCCGCGCCAGCGGGCCGTGGATGCCGAAGCGGCGTTGCAGCCAGCTGGCGGTCCGCATCCAGGGGGAGAAGGCGATGAACGGCTCCTCGAAGGCGCGATAACCGTTGCGGCCCTGGCTCTTGACCGCATCGAGCAGGCGCCCGCTGCGGCCGGCCAGCATCTCCATCACCGCGCGCGACACCACCCCTTCGGAGAAATGGGCGTAATAGAGTTCTTCCTCGCGGTTCACCAGGATGACGAGGCCGATGGTGACGCGGTCCTCGTCGGTCAGCTTGGCCTCTTCCTGGCTGTCGCGGTCGATCTTCTTCAGCCGCTCCTCGTAGCGGGCGATCATCACGTCCTTGACCGCGCCGTCGACCTCATAGGTCTGGGCGACGGCGGAGACGCGGTCGCGGATGCTGTCGGTGGACAGCGCCAGCGCCCGGTTGCGCATGGCGCGCTCCACCGGCGTCAGCTCGTCAAGCTTCAAGAGGCGGATCAGCCAGCGCAGCGTGGTGCCGTTGACGAACAGCGTGACGAAGACGAAGCCGGTCACCATCACCGCGATGAAGCTCTGGAGCTTGTCGGGCACCCGGAAATTCTCGGTCACCGCCAGGGCCAGCGTCAGCGACACCGCCCCGCGCATGCCGCCCCACAGCATCACCGACTTGTAGGAATTGCTGACCTTCTGCGCCAGACCGGCCCAGGACAGCACTGGCAGCAGCCCGAACAGCACCACCGCGCGCGCGGCGAAGGCCGCCAGCACGACGACGATCACCAGCCCGACCTCCGCCCAGCCGGCGTCGGCCATCAGGCGCGGCACCAGGATGGCGGTCAGCAGGAAGATCATGGAGTTGGCCCAGAAGCCCAGCTGCTGCCAGACATGCTCCATGGCGCCCCAGGTGGCGGGGGAGATGCGGGTGCGCCCGACCGACCCGATGACCAGAGCCGAGGTCACCGTCGCCACCACGCCCGACGCGCCGACATAATGGTCGGCCAGCACATAGGACAGGTAGGCCAGCGCCACCGTCAGCGTGATCTCCGCCATCGGCTGGTTGCGCACCGGCTCCACCAGCATGCAGACGATGCGGCCGCAGACATAGCCGGTGACGACACCGCCTGAGAAGTCGCGCAGGAAATCCACCGCCGCCGCCGCCGCCCCGCCGTGGGAGGTGCGCGTCAGCATTTCCAGCAGCAGGGTGAAGAGCGCGATGGCCGCGGCGTCGTTCAGCAGGCTCTCGCCCTCGACCAGCGTGGTCAGCCGTCTCGGTGCGCCGAGGTCGCGGAAGATGCCGATCACCGCCGCCGGGTCGGTGGAGGCGACGATGGCGCCCAGCAGCAGGCAGGCGACCAGCGGCAGCGGGGTGAACAGGTTGACGGCATAGCCGACGGCGAAGGTGCAGACGAAGACCGCCACCACCGCCATCAGCAGGATCGGCCCCAGATCCTCGAACAGCCGCCGCACATCGACCGCCAGCGCCGTTTCGAACAGCAGGATCGGCAGGAAGACATGCAGAAGCACGTCGGACGAGATGTCCAACTCGGCCAGCGAATTCAGGAAGTCGTGCAGCGGATCCTTGCCCGGCCCGGCGAAGGTCTGGATCACGGCCCCCAGCGCCACGCCGACGCCGGCCAGCAGCACCGTGTAGGGCACCTGGAAGCGGGCGGCGAGCGGCGGCAGGAAACTGACGAGGGCGAGAAGCCCGGCAACGCCGAGGACTTGGATGACGATGTCGTGCATGGTTCCACGGAACGGCTGCGGCGTGGGCTGCACGGTATCGCCGCACTGTGGCGGGGGCAAGGCCATGGGCCGCAGATTCCTGCGGCAAAAATGGTCCGCAGCGATGCGCCGGCCGCCAGCAGGGGGGTACGCCGCTCCGACCTATTCCCCTCCCTTTATCCGGGCCTCAGCGCCAGCCGCCGTCCTGCGTCAGGCCTGACAGGATGTCCGTCAGGATGGCGTGGGTGGCGCGGGCGGCGGCCGACATCGGCCGGCCGGCGGCGTGGGCCAGCAGGATGCTGCGGTCGATCTGCGGATCGGCGATGGGCAGGCCGGTCAGCCGCTCCGCCGCCACGCCGTGGCGCGCCACCCGGTCCGACAGCACGGTATAGCCGCAGCCTTCCGCCACCAGCGCCTTGATCTGCTCCAGCGCGTCGATCTCCAGCGCCACGGTGACGCTTGCCCGCGCCAGCAGGGCGGCATGCTCCACCTCCTCGCGCACGCCGTGCGGCCGGCCGGGCAGGATCAGTGGCAGGGAGAGCGCCTCGGCGAAGGGGATGGCGCTGCGGCCGCGCAGCAGCGGATCGTCGGCCGGCCCGACCAGATGCAGCTTCTCGCGCGCCACCAGTTGGGTCTCCAGCCCGCCCATCTCCTTGGTGCCGAACACCAGCGCGAGGTCGAGCTGCCCCGACAGCACCCATTCCAGCATATGGCCGGACAGCCCCTCGACCACCCGCAGGCGGATTTGCGGGTGGGTGCGCCGCACCGCCAGCGCCAGCGGCACGGTCAGCACCGGCCCCAGCGAGGTCGGGATGCCGACGGTCGCCGGCCCTGCCGGCACCGCCTCCACCGCCCGCACCTCGTCGCGCAGCCCGTCCATCTGGCCGATCAGCGCCGCCGCCCGCTGCGCCAGCCGCCGCCCGCTTTCCGTCGGCACCACGCCGCGCGCCGTGCGCAGCACCAGCTGGCAGCCGAAATCCTCCTCCAGCCGCTTCAGATGCAGGCTGAGCGCCGGCTGCGCCACCCGCAGGGAATCCGCCGCGCGGGAGATCGAGCCATGCTCGACGATGCCCAGGAAATAGCGAAGCTGCCGCACATCCATCCCGCCGGAACCCCTGCCGTCCATACCGTGGCGCTATGAAAGGGGCGGCGGGGATCGTGTGTCAATATGGGGGGTCAGTGCTTTCGGAAATTGGATGTTTGGTTCAGAAAATCTTTCAGTTCATTGAACTGAGAGGCGCCCCTGGAGGTTGACAACGCTGCTTCTTCCGCGGCCAAAGCAGCTAGTTCTATAAACTTAGCCAAGTCGTCTAGATCGCTGCGAGCGGCATCGCTTCCCAAAGAATCAAGGCATGCTTTTATAGCCAGTGCAACGTCTGCTCTGTCATCTTTCATACCCCTTGAGGATTGAGATGATCCTCTTGTTGCGTCTTCTTTGATGATTTCATGCAGATCCAAATGCTTCTTTCTTCTATATTCGTCCAGTTCCGCGCAAGCGTCCTGCAGTTTCTTATCTTTGACTTTGGCAATGGAGTGGAACAAATCGACCATACGCCATTTGAAATCCCCAACATTCTGCGTGTTGGGGATAACGGCTTCATAAACCTGTCCATCGACTTGTAGGCGATACAGTCTTGCCAGAGATCCATATGGACCTGCATCCACCCAACCGTTGCCCTTGAGATAGGTGATGACGTCATCGGGGGTCAGCGACTCCGCCGTGTCGAGCATCTTTGCAGTTATCATGTCGGTAGACATTCAAGAACCTCCCCGACTGGCAAAGTCGGTCCGCTCCAGCAGATCAAGGATAGCATGATGATCGAACAGGCTGTCCGGCGAAATACGAACGGCGACGCTCTTTGTTCCAACGTCCGGCGCACCCCGCATATCAACCCAATAAGCGGCGCGGCGCATGATGGCCGCATCGGAATCCACTTCAAGCCAATCATCCGGGTCGTTCGGCAGATCCAGAACAACCAGCAACACCGGGCAAGTCGCCGGCCGACGCAGTAGATCATAGGTGCGACGGTCCAACGGAAAGGACAAGGCACGTCCATCGTCGATTCTTGCAAGGCGGACTGTCGCCTTCAGCTGGATCAGGATCCTTGCAGTGAGAGAACCTTCAACCGGCGATATCCACAAATCCACGCCGTTGCGATCCACCGCCGGGGTCAAAACCTGACAGCCGGCGCGCGCCGCGACCATGGCTACGAACGCGTATGACAGCCGCTCTTTGATATCGCTTGTTTTGGTTGTGACAACCGGCATGGTATGGGTGGTGAGTAGATAGTATCCATGAAAATTCGCGCTTTCATACCAGCTCCTGATCGGGTTTTGGTGCAATTTTCGTCGGAGTGATGCCGAAATCGCCCCCCTCTTGATCGCCGCAAATCCGTTAACCATTTACCCATCAGGCACCGGACGGTCGCGCATTCGCGGACTGTCGGGGGCGCCGTTCCGCGCCGGATGACTGGGCGGAAGACCATGGAAACGGAGTGCCGGATGGACTTCGGTCAATTCACTGATCGTGCGCGCAGCGTCATTCAGGCCGCACAGATCGCCGCCCTTGCCGAGCGGCATCAACAGCTTCTCCCCGAACATCTGCTGAAAGCCCTGATCGACGAGGGCAGCGGCGTGGCGGCGCGTCTGGTGCGCGACACCGGTGGCGACCCCGATCTGCTGAAGTCCGCGACCGAGGAGCAGCTGTCCCGCGCACCGGTCCAGGCCGTCGCCGACGACGGTCCGCAGCCGCTCTACATGTCGCCGGCGCTGGCCGCCGTGCTGCAAGGCGCCGTCGCTTCGGCGCGCAGCGGCGGCGACCGCTTCGTCACGGCGGAGCGCCTGCTGGAAAGCCTCGCCCGCCAGAGCGGCCCGCTGCGCGCGCTGTTCCGCCGGGCCGGCGTCGATGCCGACGCGCTGGCCGCCGCCGCCGATGCCCAGCGCAAGGACCATCCCGCCGACGCGGAGACCGAGACGACGGCCGGCGAGGCGCTGGCCCGCTACACCCGCGACCTGACCGAAGAGGCGCGGCAGGGCAGGCTCGATCCGGTCATCGGCCGTGACGACGAGATCCGCCGCACCATCCAGGTGCTGGCGCGCCGCACCAAGAACAACCCCGTCCTGATCGGCGACCCCGGCGTCGGCAAGACCGCCGTGGTCGAGGGGCTGGCCCAGCGTCTGGCCTCCGGCGACGTGCCGGAAGGGCTGAAGGACCGGCGCGTGCTGTCGCTCGACCTCACCGCGCTGCTGGCCGGCGCCAAGTTCCGCGGCGAGTTCGAGGAGCGGCTGAAGTCGGTCCTGAGCGAGGTGCAGGAGGCCAATGGCCGCATAATCCTGTTCATCGACGAACTACACACCCTGATCGGCGCCGGCCGCACCGACGGGGCGATGGACGCCGCCAACATGCTGAAGCCCGCGCTGGCGCGTGGCGAGCTGCGCTGCGTCGGCGCCACCACGCCCGACGAGTACCGCAAATACATCGAGAAGGACGCCGCGCTTGCCCGCCGCTTCCAGCCGGTGACGGTGGACGAGCCGTCGGCCGACGACGCGGTGTCGATCCTGCGCGGCATCAAGGGCAAGTACGAGGTCCATCACGGCGTGCGCATCGCCGACGCGGCGGTGGTCGCGGCGGTGAGCCTGTCGGCGCGCTACATCGGCGACCGCCGCCTGCCCGACAAGGCCATCGACCTCGTCGACGAGGCGGCGAGCCGCCTGCGCATGGCCATCGACAGCAAGCCGGAGGCGCTCGATGCCGTCGACCGCCGCGTCGCTCAGCTGAAGATCGAGCGCGAGGCGTTGAAGGCCGAGCCGGACGCCGCCTCGCAGGAACGCCTGCACGTCCTAGAAGGCGAACTGGCCGAGGCGGAGGCCCGCCAGACCTCGATGGAGGAGGAGTGGCGCGCCTCGCAGTCCCGCCGCACCGAAGGGCGCCGCCTGAAGGAGGAGCTGGACCAGGCTCGCACCAAGCTGGAGCGCGCCCAGCGCGACGGCGATTGGGCCAAGGCCGGCGAGCTTGCCTATGGCGTGGTGCCCGATCTGGAAAAGCGTCTGGCCGAGGCCGAATCGCGCGCCAGCGCCGAGCGTGACGAGGTGACGGCCAAGGACATCGGCGCCGTCGTCACCCGCTGGACCGGGATTCCGGTCGAACGGATGCTGGAGGGCGAACGCCAGCGGCTGAAGGGCATGGAGGACAAGCTGGCCGAGCGCGTCGTCGGCCAGAAGGAGGCGGTGCGCGCGGTGTCCAAGGCGGTGCGGCGTGCCCGCGCCGGGCTGAAGGACCCCAGCCGTCCGACCGGCTCCTTCCTGTTCCTCGGCCCGACCGGCGTCGGCAAGACAGAACTGGCCAAGGCGCTGGCGTCCTTCCTGTTCGACGACGAGACGGCCATCACCCGGCTCGACATGTCGGAGTATATGGAGAAGCACGCTGTCAGCCGGATGATCGGTTCGCCGCCGGGTTATGTCGGCTATGACGACGGCGGCTCGCTGGCCGAACGCATCCGGCGCCGGCCCTATCAGGTCGTGCTGCTGGACGAGGTGGAGAAGGCGCATCCCGACGTGCTGAACGTCCTGTTGCAGGCGCTCGACGACGGACGGCTGACCGACGGGCAGGGCCGCACTGCCGACTTCCGCCACGCCATCCTCATCATGACCTCCAATTTGGGGGCCGAGGCGCTGAGCGCCCTGGGCGACGACGAGGATATGGCCGGCGTGACGGTGGAGGTGATGGACGCGGTGCGCAAGGCCTTCCGGCCGGAGTTCCTCAACCGGCTGGACGATGTCCTGATCTTCCGCCGGCTGGGCCGGGACCAGATGTCGCGGATCGTCGACATCCAGCTGTCCCGTGTCAACGAGCGGCTGGCCGAGCGCGGCGTCACCCTGGCGGCCGACGCGGCGGCCAAGCGGCGGCTGGGCGATCTGGGCTGGGATCCGGCCTTCGGCGCCCGTCCGCTGAAGCGGGCCATCCAGGGCCTTGTCGAGGACCCGATCGCCGAGCGTCTGCTCGACGAGGAGGTGGAGGGCAAGACCACCATGACCCTGTCGGTGGTCGACGGCCAGCTGGCGCTGGACGGGGTGGTGGTCGAGGAGGACCGGGCGCACGGCTTCAAGGCGCCGGAACGCCCGCCGCTCGGCTTCGCCCTGCCGCCGGTGGCGAGTTCCGCCGCCAGCCGCGAGGCCTCGGTCCACTGACGGTCCACTGCCGGGTGACGTGTGACGGGGAAGGGGGCGCAGGCTTTGCGCCCCCTTTTCCATTTCCGGGGCTGCCCTTGGGCCGCTGCGTCTGCTAAATGACCGCTGCAACGCCGCACCGGACAGGGGGCAGGACATGACCGCGACGACTCCTTCCAATTTGGCCTACCTGTCGACTTTCTCGCTGGCCGGTCAGGTGGCGCTGGTCACCGGCTCGGGGCGCGGGCTGGGGCTTGAGATTGCGCGGGCGCTGGCCGGCTCGGGCGCGCATGTGCTGCTGAACGGCCGCGACGCCGCCACGCTGGAGGCCCGCGTCGCCGAGATCGAGGCGGCTGGCGGCAGCGCGTCGGCGCTGCCCTTCGACGTGGCGGACCGGGCGGCGGTGCGCGATGCCTTTGCGCGGATCGACCGCGAGCATGGCCGGCTCGACGTGCTGGTCCAGAATGTCGGGCAGCGCAACCGCAAGCCGCTGGCCGATCTCACCGACAACGAGATCACCAGCCTTCTCGACGTTGATCTGGCGTCCAGCCTCATTCTGGCGCGTGAGGCGGCGCGGCTGATGCTGCCGCGCGGGCGTGGCCGGCTGATCGCCGTCACCTCCGTCGCCGGGCAGATCGCGCGGGCCAACGACAGCGTCTATGCCGCGGCGAAGGCCGGGCTGAACGGCATGGTGCGGGCGCTGGCCGCCGAGTACGGCGCGCAGGGCCTGACCAGCAACGCCATCGCCCCCGGCTTTTTCGCAACCGAAACGAATGCGGCGATTGCCGGCGATCCCGACCGCGGGGCCTATTTCGCCAACCGCACGCCGCTGCGCCGCTGGGGCCGGCCGGAGGAGATCGCCGGGGCGGCGGTGTTCCTGGCCTCGGCCGCGGCGTCCTATGTCAACGGTCACGTCTTGGTCGTCGATGGCGGCGCCACCATCTTGATGTAAGCCGCCGGCCGACTGCCCCCACCATGCTGACGATCCCGATCTCCTGCGGCGATCCCGCCGCCCTGTTCCGCCCCTGGAGCGTCGCGCCCTGGGCGATGCTGCTCGACAGCGCCGCCTCTCACCCGCAGAACGGGCGCTATTCCTATATCGTTGCGGACCCGTTCCAAACCGTGGAGGCCACCGGCGGGCAGACCCTGGTCGACGGCCGGCCGGTCGGCGGCAGCCCCTTCGATGCGCTGGAACGGGCGCTGGCCGCATGTCCGCTCCCCTCCGCCGGCCCGGTTCCCTTCACCGGAGGGGCCGTGGGCTTCATCGGTTACGAAGCCGGAACGGCTTTGGAGGGCCTGATCTCCCGCCACGGCAATCCGGGCGGCCAGCCCGACTTCGCCTTCGGACTTTACGATGTCGTCGCCGCTTTCGACCGGCAGGAGCGCCGTGCCTGGGTGATTGCCGCCCGGCCGGAGGCGGAGGACCGCGCCCGCCGCATGGCGGCGCGGCTGTCCGTTCCGTCACCGGAACAATCGGCCGGGCCGGCGCCGCTGCGCTGGCGGTCGGAGCTGACCCGCCCCGACTATCTCGACCGGGTCGGGCGGGTGCTGGAGTATATCCGGGCCGGTGACATCTATCAGGCCAACTTCACCCAGCGCTTCCTCGCCGAGACCGGCGGGGTCATCGATGCCTATGCGCTCTACGAACGCCTGCGTGTCTTGAGCCCGGCGCCTTTCGCCGCCTTCCTCAACTGCGGCCCGAGGCTGAGGCTGGCCGGGGCGTCGCCGGAGCGCTTCATCCGGCTTGGCGCCGACCGCAACATCGAGACCCGGCCGATCAAGGGCACCCGTCCGCGCCACGCCGATCCGGCGGCAGATGCGCGGGCTGCGGCTGAACTGTCGGCCAGCATCAAGGACCGGGCGGAAAACCTGATGATCACCGACCTGCTGCGCAACGATCTGGCGCGGGTGTCTGAAATCGGCAGCGTCAAGGTGCCGGTGCTGTTCGGGCTGGAGAGCTTCGCCACCGTCCATCACCTCGTGTCCGTCATCACCGCGCGCCTGCTGCCGGGGCTGGGGCCGGTCGATCTGCTGCGCGCCGCCTGTCCCGGCGGGTCGATCACCGGCGCGCCGAAGATCCGCGCCATGCAGATCATCGACGAGCTGGAGGTGGCGCGCCGCGGCGCCTATTGCGGCTCGGTGGCCTGGATCGGCTTCGACGGCGCGATGGACAGCAACATCGTCATCCGCACCCTGTCGGTGACGCCGGACGCGGTGATCGCCCAGGCCGGCGGCGGCATCGTCGCCGATTCCGATCCGGCGGACGAGCATGAGGAAATGCTGGTCAAGGCCCGCGCCCAGCTGCGCGCGGCGGGGGAACTGGTGGGGGAGGGAACGCCATGACGATCTGGCTGAACGGGCGGTTGATCCAGGCGGCGGAAGCGCGGATCGACCCGGCCGACCGCGGCTTCACGCTCGGCGACGGGCTGTTCGAGACGATCCGGATCGAGGACGGCGTTCCGCGCCACCTGCCGCGCCATCTCGACCGGCTGGCGGCGGGCGCTGAACTGCTCCGCCTGCCGCTGCCCTACAGCGCCGCGGAACTGACCGGGGCGATGGCGGCGCTGATCGGGGCGGCCGGCATTGCCGACGGCGTCCTGCGCCTGACCCTGTCGCGCGGCACCGGCGCCCGCGGGGTGCTGCCGCCGGCAGACGCCCAGCCGACCCTGCTGATGACCGTGGCGCCCGCCACCCACATGACCGCGCCGGTGGCCGCAGTCGTCGCCCGCAGCACCCGCCGCAATGAGCATTCGCCGCTGTCGCGCCTGAAGTCGTTGAACTACCTCGATTCCATCCTGGCCCGGCAGGAGGCGGCGGAGCGCGGTGCCGACGAGGCGCTGCTGCTGAACGCCGCCGGCCGGCTGGCGGAATCGAGCGTCGCCACCCTGTTCCTGTCGGTTGGCGGCCGGTTGCTGACCCCGCCGGTTGCCGACGGCGCCCTTCCCGGCATCCGCCGCGCCCTGATCCTGGAACGCCATGGCGCCGAGGAAGCGCCGCTCGGCTTGGAAGACCTCGCCCGCGCCGACGAGGCCATCCTGACCAACAGCCTGGGCCTGCGCCCGCTGGTGGCGGTCGATGGCCGCCCGGTCGGCAGCGGGGCGGCGGGACCGGTTCTGGCCCGCCTGCTGGCCGATCCCGACCTGTAATCCGTTGCCATCCAAGGGACCGTGATGATCGAAACCGTGAGCTTTCCCGAACTGACAATCATCGGCTGCATGGTGGAGGCGAGCGGCGAGGAACTGCCCGCCGCCGTCGCCGCCGCGTGGGAGCGCGTGTTCGCCGCCGATGTCGGAACGGCGGCCTACGCCGCGGTGTCGCTGCCGGACGAGACCGGGCTTCACCGCCGGCTGGTCGGCTTCATGGCGGCCAAGGCCAGCGAGATCCCCGACGGCATGGTCCGCCTCGACCTCGACGCCGGCCGTTACCTGCGCACCGCGCAGGACGGTCCGCAGGCGGCGATTGCCGACGGTTTCGCCCGGCTTCACGCCCATGCCGAGGCGAACGGGCTGAAGCTGTCGGGCATAGCGCTGGATTTCGGCCACCAGCCCGGCCAGCAGGATGGGCGCCACGAACTGCATCTGGCGCTCGCCCCGCAACTGCCGGCGCTCGGCTGAAGGCCCGGCGACGGCCAGTCAGCGCGCCGTGCTTCAGCGTGCCGTGCTGTAGACGCCGTGGATGCCGAACTCCACCGGCTGTCCGGCCAGATGGCGGTTCAGCAGGGCGGCGACCTCCGCGGCGGCCGGCTTGCCGTCGAGCGCGGCGAGGTCGCGTTGCAGCGCCGCCATCGGCTTGGGCGAAGCGATGGCGAGGAAATGGTCGGCGCCGAAGGGCGGCTCCACCGTCAGCGCCAGCCGGTAGGGGCCGCCGCGCGGGATCTGCGGCGGGTCCTTGCGGTCCGCCAGCGGGTAGAGGTAGTTGACCGTGCCGTCGGCGGCGAGGTTGATCAGGGTGAAGTAGGTGCCGCTGTTGCCGCCGATGTCGAGCGAGACCGTTTCCCCCTTGCGGTAATCGCGGTCGCCCGGCTCGACGGCCAGCGCGAGCGAGCGGTCCTGTGCCGCCGCCTTCACCCGCAGAACCAGGGCCCATTTGTCGATCACCCCCTGCACCCGCCGCCGGGTCTCCGGGGCCGCCGGGTCGCCGGGAATGCTGGCCAGCACGTCGCCCGTCGAACTGACCACCTCGCCGGAGGCGCTGTCCCAAACCAGGGCGGCATCGTCCTTGCCGGCCGGCGCGATGCCGGTCAAGCCCGCCGCCAGCGTCTTCGCCGCCGCCGGCTTGCCCAGGATGCGCAGCGGGATGGCACCTGCCGCCGGCAGCAGGGAGGGCGGCTTCGGCCGGCCGGCGACCGGGTCGATCAGTGGGACCTCGCCCCGGCCGCGCGGCTGGACCTGCGGATGCTGCCGCCCTTCCAGCGCCATGCGCACGGCGCCGCGGATGTGCGCCTCCAGCTCTCCCTTGGTGACGATGCCGTCGCCGTCGCGGTCGGCCTGCCCGCGGAGCGCGTTGGCGAAGGCCCAGCTCAGCGCGCCGCGCGGCTTACGGTCGATCAGCACCTCCGGCGCCAGCTCGTGGTCGGCCACCGCGGCGAAGAAGGTGACGTTCGGCTGCTCTTCCGCCTCCGCCTGCAAGGCGGCGCGGGTGGGCGGGGGCAGGGCGTCGTCCTCAATGCGGTCGACCGGCACCCCGTCGATGGTCGCCACCCGGGTGCCGAGCTTGCCGGCGCGGTCGTCGAAGGCGCGGGTCATCGTTCCGGAGTGGCACGAATCGGAGACGAAGATCACCCGGCGCGGCGCTGCCTCCTTGAACAGGACGGCGATCTCGTCGTCGGTCAGGCGCTGTGCCGTGCCGGGGCCGCGCGGGGCGAAATCGGCCAGCACCAGGAATTCGTCCAGCCCGTCGGCCTCGCTGCCGGGTACACGCTCGGGTTGTTGTGCGCCATGGCCGGCGAAGGTCAGCACCAGCGTCGAGTCGGGGGAGGTTTCGGCGATCAGCTGCCGCCAAGCGGCGATGATCCGGCTGCGCTCGGCCTCGCCATCGACGAACAGGCGCAGTTTCCGCACACCCAGCCCCTTCAGCGCATCGGCGATGTCGCGGGCGTCGTTGACCGCCCCCTGGAGCGGATTGATCCGGCTGTAGTTGTCGATTCCGATCACCAGCGCGGCGATTTCCGCCTGTGCCGGACCTGCGGCCAGCATCGGTCCGGCGGCGAGCGAGAGGCCCGCGAACGCAGTCGCCAACATGGTCAGCCGCCGCAATGCTGCAATCATTCGATGCCCCCCGATACCCCAGAAGAGACCTGCCCACCCGAACGGGTTACGGCCGATGATAGTTAAAAGACTGCACGAATTGGTAGCAATGCCCCCTTCCTTCAGGGTTGTTGCTGTGGCAGCGTTGCAGCCGGGTTCGAGCCGCCGTGACGATTCAGCCGCTGGGGGGTGGCGCCGATGGTCACGGTTTCGGATCTGAAACGCAAGACGCGATCGAACAGAAAAGCAAACGGGAATCCAGGCAATGCGAAGCAACCGTGTCAGGGCAAGCCTCCTCTCCGTCACCATCGTCGCCATGGCGCTCAGCGGCTGCGTGACCACGCAGCAGGACCGCATCGGCGCCAATGACGGGTCCGATGCCTGCTACCAGTACCGGGTCGCCCTCGATTCGACCGGCAATTTCTACGCCGAGGATATGCTGAAGGGCGCCGCCATCGGTGCGGGCGCCGGCGCTCTGACCGGTGCGCTGGCCGGCGGCAACCTCAAGAGCGCCCTGATCGGCGCTGCGGCCGGGGCCGCCGTCGGCACGCTCGGCGGCTACTGGAATTCCCGGATGCAGCAGGGCCGCGATCAGGCAATCCTGGGTGTGGCGAACGATCTCGACACCGAGAACCAGAACCTGGACCGCACCCAGGTCGCGCTCGACCAGCTGGTGAACTGCCGCCGCGCCGAGATCGCGCGGGTCAAGGCCGACTACAAGGCGAACCGCATCGGCAAGCCGGAGGCCGAGCAGCGCCTTGCCCTGATCCGCGGCCAGCTGGACAAGGACTACGCCATCGCCAGCAGCATCAACCAGAACATCGTCAAGCGCCGCGACGAGTATCTGATCGCCGCCGACAACATCGAGCCGGGCGCCGCCGCCAAGATCCGCACCAAGACCGCGGTCAAGGCGCAGACCAAGAAGAAGCCGGCCAAGCAGACAACGACCGCCAGCGCCGCCTCGCCGTCGCAGGTGGTCCAGCGCACCAACACCGCCTTCGAAACGTCGGAGCGCATCAACGCCTCGACCAACGCCATCCAGCAGATGGCCCAGAAGGAAGCCACCCTCGACGCGGTCTGAGGCGCGTCCGAGGCGCGATCCGACAAGGTCCGATAGGATCCGCCCGGCTGCAGCATCCCCAGGGGTGCCGCGGCCGGGCGGTCTTCGACATTCAGTGCAAGCGGAACCGACGATGGCCGGCTGTCTCCCTCACAGAATCGCGCTCCTGCGGTGCGGCGCCCGCTCCGGCGTTCTCCTCGCGGTCCTCCTCGGCCTTCTGCTGGGCTGGCTGGCGGCGGGAAGCGCGCTGGCGGGCGACGCATCGACGGGTGCGTTCCTGCGCATCGAGACCGGCGGCCACACCGCCCGCGTCAACCGACTGGCCAGCGATGCTCAGGGCCGGCTGATCGCCACGGTGTCCAACGACAAGTCCCTGCGCCTGTGGAGCCGCGACGGCGAGCCGCTGGGCGTGCTGCGCGTGCCGATGGAGGCGGGGGAGGAAGGGGCGCTCTATGCCGTCGCCCTGTCCGCCGACGGGTCGCTGGCCGTGGCGGCCGGCAACACGGGCACGAGTTGGGGCGACGGCGTCACGCTCTACCTGTTCGACGTGAAGGCCCAGCGGCTGAAGGCGCGGCTTGCCGGCCAGCCGCAGGTGCTGAACGATCTGGCCTTCTCGCCCGACGGGCGGTTCGTCGCCGGGGCCTTCGGCGGCACCGCCGGGATCCGTGTGTGGGACAGCGCCAGCTTCAAGCCGGTCGCCGAGGATGCCGGCTACGGGGCGCGGGTTTCGGCGCTGGCCTTCTCGCCCGACGGACGGCTCGCCACCGCGTCCTTCGACGGCAACATCCGTCTCTACGATGCCGGCTTCAAGCAGAAGGCCAAGCGCAAGCCGGGCAGCGGCATGCCCTATTCGGTGGCCTTCTCGCCCGACGGATCGCAGCTGGCCGTCGGCTATGCCGACCAGACGCGGGTCGACGTGCTGTCCGGCAGCGACCTGAAGGCGCGCCTGTCGCCCAAGACCACCGGCATCTCCGGCGGCAGCTTCGCCGCCGTCGCCTGGGACGGCACGGCGCTGGTCGCCGCCGGCACCGCGACGCAGGACGGCGCCCGCAACGTGGTGCGCCGCTGGGCCGATGGCGGCAAGGGCGCCTTCGCCGATACCCCCGTCGCGCGCGATTCGGTGACCCACCTGCTGGCCCTGCCCGGCGGCGGGGTGGCCTTCGCCGCCGCCGACCCTGGATGGGGCGTGCTCGATCCGGCCGGCCGGCTGCTGTTCGCCCGCATCGGCGACATCGCCGATTACCGCGACATCCATCTCGGCCGTTTCGGCCTATCGGACGACGGGCTGGTGCTGGAATTCGGCATGGAGCAGGGCGGCCGGCGGCCGATGCGCTTCGACGTGCTGGCCCGCAGCCTGACCTCGGCGCCCGAGGCGCTGCCCGGCCTGAACCGCCCGTCCGCCGAGGGGCCGGGCATCGGCGTCTCCGACTGGCGCAACAGCCGGACGGCCAAGGTCAACGGCCAGCCGGTGAAGCTGGACAGCGGCGAGTGGGCGCGCAGCGTCACCGTGCTGGGCACGCAGCGCCGCGTCCTGCTCGGCGGTGAATTCAGCCTGCGGCTGCTCGATTCCGCCGGCGCCGAGCTTGCCCGCGCCGAGGTGCCGGCCGCCGTGTGGGGCGTTGTCGCCTCCGCCGATGGTCGGGTCGCCGTGGCGGCGCTGGGCGACGGCACGCTGCGCTGGTATGCCCTGTCCGGCGGCACCCGCCCGCTGGAGGAGCTGGCGGCGCTGTTCCCGCACCGCGACGGCCGCCGCTGGGTGCTGTGGACGCCGGAGGCCTTCTTCGACCATTCCGAAAGCGGCGGCGAGACCCTGGTCGGCTTCCACCTGAACGACCCCAAGAAGAAGGGGCTGCAATGGGTGGAGTTCAAGCAGGTCTATCGCGTGTTCGACGCCCCCGAACTGGTGCGCGCCAAGCTGCGCCAGACCGGGCAGGCGGAGATCGCGGCGCGCCTGTCCGCCATCGGCGACATCCGCCTGCTGACCCAGCGCCGTCCGCAGGTGACCCTGCTGGATTACTGCACCGTGCCCGCAGCCTCCCGTGGTCTGGCGCTCGGCACCGGTGCGGTTGAGGCCCCGACCACGACTACGACCCCGGCCCCGGCGGTGACGGCGGATGCCGAAACCTGCCATCCGCTGGACATGACGCCGGTCAGCCGGGCCTTTGCGCGCGCCAAGGAGCCGGCTCCGGCCCCCGCACCGGCGGCAGCCGCAAAGGCGCCGCCGCAAGGGGCGGCCCAGGCGGCGGATCCCGACGGCACGGCGGACACGCCCCGCCTGACCGTGACGCTGCCGGAGGGGATCGGTGCGGTGCGCCTGCGTTACCGTGTCGCCGATACCGGCGGCGGCATCGGCTCGGTCGATTTGTTCCGCAATGGTCGCAACGTCAGCGGCCAGGACAAGTCCCGCGCCTTCGCCCGCGCCAAGGATCCCTCGCCGCAGCCTGCCGAACAGCCCTCCCCGCAGCCATCCTCGCCGTCCGCAGCCGACGCCGCCAAGGACCAGGGGCCGGCGCCGGAGGAGCGGGTCAGCATCGTCCGGCTCGATCCCGGCAGCAACCGCGTGCAGATCCGTGCCTACAGCGGGTCCGACGCCATCTACGAGCGCTCGGCTCTGGTCGATTTCGTGCTGCCGGCTCCGGTCGCGCAGGCGGAGGACGGCAAGGCGCGGGACGTGCCGGACCGGCCGCGGCTGATCACCTTCGTCGTCGGCATCGACAAGTACCGGCCGGCCGGTTCGCAGCTGCGCTTCGCCCGTGCCGACGCCACCTCCTTCGCCGAGGCGGTGCGCGGCCGCATTCCCGCGACCTACGACCGGGAGCAGTCGCTGGCGCTGTCGCGGACGCTCTATGACGAGGAGGCGAGCCGCAACGCCGTCATTTCCGGGCTGGAGGCGCTGGCCGCCGCCGCGCGGGAACAGGACACGGTCGTCCTCTACCTTGCCGGCCATGGCGTGATCGTGCCGTCGCCGAAGGACCCGTCGGTCAAGCTGTACCATTTCATCACCCAGGACGTGGCCGCCACCACGCCCGAGGCGATCACCCGGCAGGGCCTGTCGGAAAAGGATCTGAACCGGCTGGTCAGCGCCATTGCCGCCCGCAATGTGCTGGTTCTGCTCGACACCTGCCATTCTGGCGCGGTGTCCGCCGGCACGGTCGACAAGCTGTACCAGGACATGGGCCAGCGCTATCTGCTGGCGGCCTCGTCGGAGCAGGAGGAGGCGCTCGACAGCTATGACGGCCGCAACGGCATCTTCGCCCATGCGGTGCTGGAGGGGCTGAAGGGCAAGGCCCTGCTGCCGGGCGACGAGGCGGTCTACAATCTGACGCTCGGCCAGTACGTCAACCGCGCCGTGCCGCGTCTGGCGCGGGAGAAGCGGTGGAACCAGTCCGCCATCTTCAAGACCGGCGGCAACGAGCTGAACCCCTTCCCGCTGGCGGCGCCGGAGCCGGCGAAGCCCTGAACGCCTGTATGGAAAGCGCCCATCATGATCCGCGTCCTTTCCGGTCCGTCACTCCCGCGACTTTGGGGAGCCCGGCTTTCGGCGGCGGCCGGCATCGCCTGCCTCCTGACGGTCGGGGTGTCGCAGGCCCAGTCCCCGCCGCCGGCGGCTGTGGACACCCCGCGTCCGACCGCCGCCGAGGCTCGCGGGCAGGTTGACGCGGCGGTCGGCCGCCTGACCTGCGCCGGTGTCGAAACGACGGAGACCGGCAAGGGGCTGCGCATCGCCGGCTATGTCGGCAGCGACGAGGATGCCGGTGTCCTGAAGGCGGTACTCACCGCGCTGCCGCCCGGCATCGATCTCGAGGCGCGGGTGGCCGTGCGGCCCTGGCCGCTGTGCGAGGCGCTGGACATCGCCGGGCTGGCTGGTGGGCCGAAGGAGAATCCGGAAGGGCAGAGGGCCGACGCCCCGACTCTCGGCTTCAACCGGCCGTCTCTGGTCTACCGCAAGGGCGAGACGCTGGAGATCACGGTCACCGCCGGCATGCCGGGCCATTTGACCGTCGACTACATCGACACCGACGGCAGCGTGATCCACATGGTGCCGATGCGCCTGCGCCGCGACGACCGTGTGGAGGCCGGGCGGCCGGTGACGCTCGGCGTCGCGAAGTCGGCGACCGACCGCATCTACACCATCGCCCCGCCCTTCGGCCCGGCGATGATCCTGGCGCTGGTGACCCGCGACCCGCTGTTCCCCGCCGACCGGGAGGAGGTCGAGCCCGCCGGTCCCTATCTGGCGGGCCTGCGCGCCGCGCTGGCGGCGTTGCCGGCCGATGCCAAAGGCGCCGTGGCCGTCCGCTCCGCCGTCCTCACCACCGTCGCCGAGTAGCGTGGCCGCCACGGTCTTAACGAATCCACTGCTGGCCCGCACTGCCGTCCATTGCCAGATGCCGGGGCAAACACTATGATTCAAGCGGTAGAAGCCGGGTGTCCTCAGGGGCGAGACCCGTACCGCTTGAGACGATCGGAAGACCCGTATGGACGCTCACGACCTTTCGCTGGACGACAACCGCACGCTCCAGGCCATCGGCATCCTGGCCGACGTTCTGGATGGGGTCGAGGGGCCGGGCGGTCTCGACACGGTGCTGGTGTCCAAGGCGCTGCGTCAGGTGATCGCCACCAAATCGCAGCCGGCCTTCGAATTCGCCTCCCGCGCCTTCAACACGCTGGAACCGTCGGTCCGCCGCCAAGTGGCGCAAACCGCGGACGAGGCGGCGCATCACTCGGTCGAACTGCGCGGTCGGGTCGGCGGCTTCCTGTCCACCGCCCCGAAGAAGCCGGTTCCCCAGGGTCAGGTCGTCGGCCAGCAGCCCAACTTCATCACCGCGCTGAACCTGCGGTCCCGCCGCCGGCCGAACTCGCCGACCTGAGCCCACCCACCTGGGCCGGCTCAGCCGCTCCCCTCGCGCCTTTTGGGCCTTTCACCTCCCGGCCATGCTTCCTCCGGCAGCGTGTCGAGCAGCGCGCAGTCCCAATAGGGGCGCGGGCCGAAGCGCTGCACGAGAAAATCGACGAACACCCGCACCTTCGGCGACAGGTGGCGGTTCTGCGGATAGACCGCGTTGACGCTCACCTCGGTCGGGACATAGCGGTGCAGGATGCTGACCAGCTCGCCGCGCGACAACGCCTGTCCGCACAGGAAGGTCGGCGACATGATGAAGCCAACGCCGGCCGCCGCAGCCTCGCGCAGCAGGTCGCCGTTGTTGCTGCGGATCGGGCCTGACACCCGGACGCTGCGCATCTCCCCGTCGACGATGAACGGCCACAGGTCGGGGGTGGGGACGTTGGTGTAGATCAGGCAGGCGTGATTGCTCAGCTCGTCCGGCGTCTGCGGCACGCCATGCTTTTGCAGATAGGCCGGGCTGGCGCACAGCGCCATCCGCGCCGGGGCCAGCCGCCGGGCGATCAGCGAGCTGTCGCGCAGTTTTCCGATGCGCACCGCCAGATCGTACCCCTCGTCGACCAGATCGACCGTGCGGTCGTTCAGGTCCATGTCGATCTCGATGGCCGGGTAGCGTTCCAGGAATTCCGCCACCGCCGGGGCCAGATGCAGGATGCCGAAGCTGACCGGCGCGTTCAGCCGCAGCCGGCCGCGCGGAGCGGCATGCAGGTCGGCGACCGCCTGCTCCGCCTCCTCCAGATCGGCGAGGATGCGGGTGCAGCGCTCGTAATAGGCCTGCCCCACCTCGGTCAGGCTGAGCTTGCGGGTGGTGCGGTTCAAGAGCCGTGCGCCGAGCCTGTTCTCCAGCTCGCCGATGCGGCGGGAGACCACCGACTTCGACAGATTGAGCCGGTCGGCGGCGGCGGTGAAGCTCTTGGTGTCCACCACCTTGATGAAGGCGAGCATGTCGTCGAGGCGATCCATGGCATTGTTGTACACCCGGAAACAATGAGGTGCCAAGATCCGGGATTACCGGAAGCGCCGCCGCGCCCTATTTCTGGTGTCACCGCCGCGCCGGCAACGGCCCGCGGCGGCCGGAATATCGACGAACCATTCACGCAAACCAACAGGGAGTGACGGCGATGGCGAAGGTTCTGGTCCTCTATTACAGCAGCTGGGGCCATGTGTCGGAGATGGCGCAGGCGGTGGCCGAAGGCGCCCGCTCCGTCGCCGGGACCGAAGTGGCGGTGAAGCGCGTGCCCGAGCTGGTGCCGGAAGCCGTCCGCCAGTCCGCCCACTACAAGGACGAGAGCAACATCCCCGTCGCCACCGTCGACGAACTGGCCCAGTACGACGCGATCGTCATCGGCACGCCGACGCGCTACGGCAACATGGCCTCGCAGATGAAGAACTTCCTCGACCAGACCGGCGGGCTGTGGGCCAAGGGTGCGCTCGTCGGCAAGGTCGGCAGCGTCTTCACCTCCACCGCCACCCAGCATGGCGGGCAGGAAAGCACCATACTCAGCACCCACACCGTCCTGCTGCATCTGGGTCTGGTGATCGTCGGGCTGCCCTATTCCTTCCAGGGCCAGATGGGCGTTTCGGAAGTGATGGGCAACTCGCCCTACGGCGCCAGCACCATCGCCGACGGCGACGGCTCGCGCCGCCCGAGTGCTGTCGAGCTGGACGGTGCCCGCTACCAGGGCCGCCACGTCGCCGAAATCACGACCAAGCTGCACGGTTGATGTCCGGTCTACAGTAAAAAAGGGGAGGGAGCCGTGGGCCTGCTGATCGATGGACAGTGGCAAGACCAGTGGTACGACACCAAAAAGACCGGCGGCGCGTTCGTCCGGACGGAGGCGCAGTTCCGCGACCGGGTGTCGGCCGACGGCTCCACCCCCTATCCGGCGGAGGCCGGGCGCTATCATCTGATGGTGTCGCTGGCCTGCCCCTGGGCGCACCGCACGCTGATCTTCCGCAAGCTGAAGCGGCTGGACGACGTGATCGGCGTCAGCATCGTCGACCCGCTGATGCTGTCGGACGGCTGGACCTTCGCCGAACCGGAGCCGGTCACCGGATCCGGCCGCCTCTACGAGGTCTATCTGAAGGCCAAGCCCGGCTACAGCGGCCGGGTGACCGTCCCGGTCCTGTGGGACAAAAAGACCGGCAGCATCGTGAACAACGAGTCGGCGGAGATCATCCGCATGCTCAACCGCGCGTTCGACGCCTTCACTGACGTGCGCACCGATTTTTACCCGGTGGACTTGGCGGAGGAGATCGACCGTGTCAACGCCCACGTCTATGATGCCGTTAACAACGGCGTCTACAAGGCCGGCTTCGCCACCTCCCAGGACAAGTACGAGGCGGCGTTCGACGCGCTGTTCGCCGCCTTGGACGGCATCGACGCCAGGCTGGCGACGCAGCGCTGGCTGGTCGGCAACCGCCTGACCGAGGCGGATTGGCGGCTGTTCACCACGCTGGTGCGCTTCGACGCGGTTTATGTCGGGCATTTCAAGTGCAACCAGCGGCGGATTGCCGACTATCCGCACCTGTCGGGCTATCTGCGCGACCTCTATCAGGTGCCGGGCGTGGCCGAGACGGTGAATTTCGACCACATCAAGCGCCATTACTACGGCAGCCACGCCACCATCAACCCGACCGGCATCGTGCCGAAAGGGCCGAAGCTGGACCTCGATGCGCCGCACGGGCGCGGCGGTCTCGGGCCGGATCCAGTGTGACGCGTGACGGATCGGCTCCCCGGCGGTTGTCAGATGAAAACGACAACCGCATGAGGGAGATCGTCCGATGCGTACAGTCATCCTTGCCGCTGCCGCCGTCCTGGCCCTATCGTCTCCGGCGCTGGCCCAGACCGGCCAGTCGCAAGGCGGGTGGGGCGGGGCGCTCGACCAGCTGAACCGCACCGTCAACCCGAACGCCTATCCTCAGGACCGCAACGACCGGGCGGTAGAGGACCGCGACGCCAACCGCGATTCCCGCCGTTCCGAGGGTTCCTCCGGCAACCGCCGCGGCAACGCCTACAGCGACTATTCCGACCGCGACCTGCGCAGCCAGTATGACCGGCTGGGCGAGGAGCAGCGCCAGCTCCGGCAGAATCGCCGCGCCATCGAGGACGAAATGGAGCGCCGCGGCATCAACCGCTAAAAAAGGCCGCTAAGGAAAGGCCAGCCGTCAGGGCTTGTAGCAGCGGGCCATGTCTTCCGGGTTGCCCATCGCCTCGCACTGGAAGCCGTTGGAGAATTTGAAGCGCAGCGGGCCGGTCTTGCGGACGCTGACCACCGGCTTCTTACCCGCATCCTGGAATTCCACCCAGGCGGAGCTGTCGAAGCGGGTCTGCACCCCGTTGCTCAGCTGCACGCGGCCCTGACGGTCCTTGATGACCTGGATGCCGGTGTTGAACAGCAGGTTCGGGCCGTCGGGCTTCGCCGACAGGCCGTTGGTGCAGTTGACCCCCTCCGGCTTGACCGCGACGCATTCGAAGGATTGCGGCTGGTTGGCGGTGAGGACCATCGCATAGATGGCGATTTCCAAGACATTCATCGGCATCGGCGTGCACCAGCGGGAAGGCGGCGGGGTTTTTCGTCTTACCGGCCATCTGGTTACGAAAGAGATAATGTCGCACCCGCGGTCGAATCTTGCGTGGACCGCCTCGCGATCCGGCGCAAGGGCGGTTGCGGGAGTGCTGCGGCCATCCGTCGCCGTAACATGAGGGGTGCAGCGCCCCGGTGCCTGGACTTGCGCGTCCCGGACCGGTAGAAGCGGTGGCATCGGCCATTTCTTCAGCGACAGGGGGCGGGCGCAATCCCATGACGTTCCAACAGCGTTTGATCCTGCTGGTCACCGGTCTGGTGCTGCTGGCGGTTGCAGCGGTCACCACGACGATGGCCTGGACGACGCGCGCCGCCCTGACCGAACGGATCGAGACGGAGGCGCGGCTGGCTGCCGGCCTGCTCGCCCGTGGTGCGGCCCAGTCCCGCGACATCCCGCAGGAAATCGACGCCCTGCTGTCGGAACGCCTGCTGTCCGAAGCGACGCTGACCGCGCATCTGGTGGCGCTGGCCGAGACGGCGAAGCTGGCGCCGCGCGCCATCAACGACCGGCTGAAGCAGATCGCCGAGGCCGGCGGCCCGGACGAGATGTGGATCACCGACAACCGCGGCCGCGCCTATCTGCACAACCTGTCCGGCCCCGATCCGCTGTTCGGCCAGGATGCCAAGGGCGGCCCGCGCCATGGCGCCTACACCGGCCTGCTCAACCGCTCCCCGGCGTCGGTGGTCTCCGAACCGGCGATGGAGAACGGCAAGCTGATGAAGTTCGCCGGGGTGGCCGGCGTCGACAAGCCGCGCATCGTGCAGGTTGGCGCCGACGTGCGGCGGCTGGGCGACATGCTGCGCAAGTCGGGGGCCGACGGGCTGGTCGACGGTCTGATCGCCACCCGTGCCGTGGAGGCGGCGTGGCTGCTCGACCGCGACGGCCGGGTGCTGGCCCGCGGCGCGGTGGTGGCCGACGGCACGTCGCTGTCCGACGCCGACACCGCCGCGGCCAAGGCGGTGCTGCCCGGCGGCGACGTGACCGTCCGCGTGTCGGGCAACAGCCTGCTGGCGCTGGCGCCGATCAAATATGCCGGTCCCACTGCTGCCGCCGCTTCGGCGACCGGCGTCCCGGCGGTCGCCGCGGTGCGGGTGGCCTACAGCGAGCCGGGCGCGATGCTGAGCCGCCAGTTGAAGATCGGCGGGCTGGTCGGCATCTTCGTGCTGGCGCTGGGCGTCTATGCCTGCATGCGCTTCGCCCGCGACCAGATGGCCCCGGTGGAGCGGCTGGGCGAGGCGGTCAAGGCGATGGAGGCCGGCCGCTTCAACCCCTTGACCCTGAACGAGGCCGCCGGCCGCGACGACGAGTTCGGCCGCCTGTCCCGCGTCTTCCGCCGCATGGCGATGGAGGCGAACGCCCGCGAGGAGACCCTCGACGCCCAGCTGGTCATGCGCGGGGCGGAGCTTGAGACCAAGAGCGAGAAGCTGGCCGCCGCCGAACAGCTGATCGAGGAAGAGCAGCGCGCCGCCCGCGACGTGCAGTCCAACCTGCTGCCGCGCCAGCTGCCGGTCGGCCGCGACAGCCAGTTCTACGGCATCCTGGTGCCCGGCCATGCAGTCAGCGGCGACTTCTACGACGTGGTCGAGTTGGACGAGCGGCACAGCCTGCTGGTCGCCGCCGGCGTGTCGGGCGGCGGCGTGCCCGCCGCCTTCCTGATGCTGATGGTGCGCGGCGCCATCCGCGAGGCTGCCCGCCCCGGTGTCGGCCCGGCCGCCATCCTGACCCATGCCAACGAGCGCCTGTGCGGCGAAAGCCCCTTCAACGGCTTCGCCACCGCCTTCGTCGCCGTCTATGACCGCGCCGCCGGCACGCTGGTGCATGCCTCCGCCGGCCATCGCGGCGCCGCCCGCATCGCGACCGACGGCGCGGTGCAGTTCCTCTCCGAGGCCGGCGGTCCGCCGCTGGGCGTGCGCCGCGGCGCCCCCTACAGCGAAGCGACGACGGTGATGACCCAGGACGACACGCTCTTCCTGTGCACCGACGGCGTGCTCCAGTCCGTCGACGGCCAGCGCGAGCCCTTCGGCGAGGCCCGCCTCGCTGCGGCGCTGGCCCACAGCCGCGGCATGTCCGTCCGTGACCGCACCGAGATGGTCCTGCGCACGGTGCAGGCGCATGTCGGCGCCGACGGGATTCTTGCCGGCGATCTGGTCTGTCTGGTCATGCGCCGCCTGCTGCCGGTGACGGAGACGGCCGAGGCGGTTTGAGGGCCGGCAGTCTGAGAGCCGCTGGTCTGAGGCGGGAGCGTCGGCTTGCGATGCTCCCGCCCGCTCCTATTTCTTCCGCCGCGCACCCTCCCGCGCCCGCGCCGCGGTTTCGCGCTCCAGCCTTTGGCGCAGGAAGGCCAGCACCGCGGCCTCCTCGCCCCTCAGTCCGGCCAGATCGTCGCGCAATTCCGCCTCCACCTCCTGCTTGAGCGACGCCAGCAGGCCGCCCTCCAGATAGGCGTCCAGCACTTCGGGATGGACGTAGCTCTTGCGGCAGACGCTGGGGGTGTTGCCCAGGCGGGTGGCGACCTGTTCGATGGCGCGGGTGACGTTGCGCTTGGCGGCACTGGCGCTGTCGAAGCTCTCGAATTCCCGCAAGGCCATGGCGGCCAGCACCGTGCCGGCCCAGGTGCGGAAATCCTTGGCGGTGAAGTCGGCGCCGGTCGCCTCGCGCAGGTAGGCGTTCACATCGCCCGAGGTCACGGCGTGACGCTGGCCGTCGCGGTCGAGATACTGGAACAGCTCGTCCCCCGGCACATCGCGGCAGGCGGCGACGACGCGGGTTAGCCGGCGGTCCTTCAGGGCGACGTTCCACTCCTTGCCCGACTTGCCCTTGAAGGAGAAGCGGACCTCCGTCCCCTCGATCTCGGCATGGTCGTCGCGCAGGGTGGTCAGGCCGTAGCTGCGGTTCTCGCGGGCATAGGCCTCGTTGCCGACGCGGATCAGCGTGGTTTCCAGCAGCCGCACCACCGCTGCCAGCACCTTCTCCCGCGGCAAGCCGCGCCGGCCGAGGTCGGCGTCCACCCGTTCGCGCAGCTTCGGCAGGGCATGGCAGAACTCTACCATGCGGCCGAACTTGGTGCCCTCGCGCAGCTCGGTCCAGCGCTGGTGGTAGCGGTACTGCTTGCGCCCCTTGGCATCGCGACCGGTCGCCTGGAGATGGCCGTCGGGATCGGGGCAAATCCAGACGTCCCGGTAGGCCGGCGGGATCGCCAGCTTGCGGATGCGCGCCAGCGTCTCCTCCTCCGTCACCGGGGTGCCGTCGGGCCACAGGAAGCGGAAGCCCTTGCCATAGCGCCGTCGCCGGATGCCGGGCGTCTCGTCGGCGCTGTAGCTCAGCCCGGCGCAGGCGGCTTCCTGCTCGGGAGAGGGGCCGTCCTTATCGGATGCGGCATCGGATGTGGCGCCATCGGGCGGGGGGAGAGGGCTGTCCATAAGGCCAACAACGGCCGGAACGGGCGTTGGTTTCCGCTACCTCCTTCGGAGAGGGTTTCTTCGCAGTTGCAAAAACCATATTGTTGCGACGCAAGATCCCGACGACATCCCGACCCGAATCCGATTGGAGCGCCAGACCATGGACCGCAAGCCGGACGAGACGATTCTGACCGCCCATCTGCCGAACCTGGAAATCCAGATCAGGCACCGCGAGGCCGGGGAGGATGGGGCGGAGGTCATCGCCATCCAGCTGCGCGCCACGCCGTCCTTCGACGCCGTCGCCGGCATGCTGGCGCCTGCGATGATGAACCCGCTGCTGCTGGCCGGCCCCGCCTTCGGTGCGCGAACCGGGCAGGGCGGCGCCAATCCGATGGGGTCGGCCGCCGGAATGACGGAACTGTGGCTGGCGCCGATGCGGCTGTGGGGCGAGATGGTCCGGCAGGCCTGGGCGCCCTGGCTCCAGATGGGACAGCGCCGTTAGGCCGGGCCGCCAAGTCAGCCCAGCCGGATCACGGCCACTTCACCTCGGGCGGCAGGCTCATCAGGATCGCCTCGGTGTTGCCGCCGGTTTTCAGGCCGAAGGTGGTGCCGCGGTCGTAGAGCAGGTTGAACTCGACATAGCGGCCGCGGCGGACCAGCTGGTGTTCGCGCTGCTCGGCGGTCCAGGGCCGGTTCATGTGCCGGCGGACCAGGGCGGCGTAGCTGTCGAGGAAGGCGGTGCCGACATCGCGGGTGAAGGCGAAATCCGCCTCCCAGTCGCCCGACTCGAGGTTGTCGAAGAAGATGCCGCCGACGCCGCGCGCCTCGCCCCGGTGGGGCAGGAAGAAATAGCGGTCGCACCACTCCTTGTAGCGCGGATAATAGTCCGGGTCGTGCCGGTCGCAGGCGGCGCGCAGGCCGGCATGGAAATCGGCGGTGTCCCGCTCGTCCTCCATCATCGGCGTCAGGTCGGCGCCGCCGCCGAACCAGCCCTTGGTCGTCACGATGTGACGGGTGTTCATGTGGGTCGCCGGGACCAGCGGCGAGCGCATGTGCGCGACCAGGCTGATGCCCGCCGCCCAGAATTCGCCGGTCTCGGCCGCGCCGGGGATGTTGGCGCGGAATTCCGGGCTGAAGGTGCCGTGGACGGTCGAGATGTTGACCCCGACCTTCTCGAACACCCGGCCCTTCATAACCGACATGGTCCCGCCGCCGCCCTCGCCGCCGCCATGATCCGGCCGGGTCCAGCTCTTGCGCTCGAACCTGCCGGGGGGCAGGTCGGCATGGGTGCCGGTCAGCTCGTCCTCCAGCGCTTCGAAGGACGCGCAGATGCGGTCGCGCAGCTCCTTGAACCAGGCGGTGGCGCGGGCCTTGCGCTCTTCGACGGTGCTGGAGTCGGCAGTCGTTGCGGCTTTCATGGCGTTTCCGGCTGTGCGGGAGCATCGGAGTGGAGCGCGGCAGACTGCCGCCCATCCAATGCGGCAGTCTGCCGCAAGGCCTCACCCAACACCATCGCCGCGCTGACCGCAACGTTCAAGGAGCGGGCGGGCGGCACCATCGGGATCACCAGCCGGGCGTCGGCGGCGTCATGAACCTCGTCGGGCACGCCTGCGCTCTCGCGGCCGACCAGCAGGCGGTCGCCGGGGGCGAAGCGGAAATCGATGTAGGGGATCGCCGCCCGCGTGGTCAGCAGCACCAGCCGGCCGCCCTGCGGAGCCGTACGGTACGCGGACCACGAGCTGTGCCGGGTCCAGTCGAGATGGTCGAGATAGTCCATCCCGGCGCGGCGCAACCGCCGGTCATCCAGCACGAAACCGCAGGGTTCGATCAGATCCAGCGACACCCCCAGCCCGGCTGCGAGTCGCATCAGGGTTCCGGCGTTCTGCGGAATGTCGGGTTCGAACAGCACAAGGCGCAACGCGGGCCTTGCCTCGAAGTGTTTGTTTTGCATACAAATGTTCTTGCCCCTGTACACGCGACAAATTGTCTCCCGGCCAAGGACTTTTCAAGATGTCGACGCGACGGTATACCGCAGCGCAGAAGCTGGAGATACCCACTCCGGACCGATGCGGCATGCCTGAGGGTTTTTCCTTCGGCGGGCGGGCGTGCCGTGTCATGCATAAAAACGGTCCATCGGTCGTCCGGCGCGGGCAAAGGGCGTCGGGCATGCCTTGAGGAGAAACAGGCTTATGGCTCAGACCACGCATCCGCCCGGGACGGGTGGCCACGCGGCCTCCAGCGGCGAGGGGGGTTCCCGCCGCGATTTTCTGTATCTTGCCACCGGTGCGGTCGGTGTCGTCGGGGCGGCCTCGGCGGCTTGGCCCTTCATCGACAGCATGAACCCGGCGGCCGACACCCTGGCGCTTGCCTCCATCGACGTCGATCTGGCCCCCGTGGCCGAAGGTCAGGCGATCACGGTCACCTGGCGCGGAAAGCCTGTCTTTGTCCGCCACCGCACCGCCGAGGAGATCGAGTCCGCCAAGAAGGTCAATCTTGGCGATCTGCGCGATCCGGTTGCCGACGATGCCCGCGTGAAGAAGCCTGAATGGCTGATCGTCATCGGCATCTGCACGCATCTGGGCTGTGTGCCGCTCGGGCAGAAGGTCACCGATCCGCGCGGCGACTACGGCGGGTGGTTCTGCCCCTGCCACGGCTCGCACTACGACACCGCTGGGCGCATCCGCAAGGGCCCGGCCCCCGCCAACCTTGTCCTTCCGACGTACGCCTTCACCGGCGATACCAAGATCCGGCTCGGTTAACGCGGCCCAACGGTTCTGGAGACCCCCGAGATGGCTCAGGTTCAAGCCACCAAGTTCAAGAATCCGGTCGTGAACTGGATCGACAGCCGCCTGCCGATCTTCACGATGCTGGATCACGAGTACAACCACTACCCGATGCCGCGGAACGTCAACTATCTGTGGGCGTTCGGTGCGATTGCCGGCATCATGCTGATGATCATGATCGCCACGGGCCTGTTCCTGGCGATGCAGTACTCGTCCCACACCTCGCTGGCCTTCGATTCGGTCGAGCGCATCATGCGCGACGTCAATTACGGCTGGCTGATCCGCTACGTGCACGCCAACGGCGCGTCGATGTTCTTCATCGCCGTCTACATCCACATGTTCCGCGCGCTCTATTACGGCTCCTACAAGGCCCCGCGCGAGATCCTGTGGATCCTCGGCGTCATCATCTTCCTCGTCATGATGGGCACCGCCTTCATGGGCTACGTGCTGCCGTGGGGCCAGATGAGCTTCTGGGGCGCCACCGTCATCACGAACCTGTTCTCGGCCTTCCCCATCGTCGGCGACCCCATCGTGACGCTGCTGTGGGGCGGCTTCTCGGTCGACAACCCGACGCTGAACCGCTTCTTCGCGCTGCACTTCCTGCTGCCCTTCGTCCTGCTGGGTCTGGTGATCCTGCACACGGCGGCGCTGCATGTCTGCGGCTCGAACAACCCGCTCGGCATCGACCCGAAGGGCCCGCAGGACACCGTTCCGTTCAACCCGTACGTCACGCTGAAGGACGGCTTCGCGGTGGTGATCTTCCTGATCGTCTTCGCGGTGTTCGTGTTCTTCATGCCGAACTACATGGGCCATCCGGACAACTACATCCCGGCCAACCCGCTGGTGACCCCGGCGCACATCGTGCCGGAATGGTACTTCCTGCCCTTCTACGCCATGCTGCGCGCGATCCCGGACAAGCTGGGCGGCGTGCTGGCGATGTTCGGCTCGATCGCGCTGCTGGCCTTCCTGCCGTGGCTCGACCGCTCCAAGGTCCGCAGCTGCAAGTTCCGCCCGGTCTACCGCCAGTTCTTCTGGATCCTGGCCATCGATGCCCTGATCCTGGGCTATGCTGGCGCCATGCCGGCCGAGGGCTCCTGGCTGCTGATCGCGCGCATCGGCACCTTCTACTACTTCTTCCACTTCCTGGTCCTGCTGCCGGTGCTGGGCAAGCTGGAACGCACGCGTCCGCTTCCCAACAGCATCTCCGAGTCCATTCTGAAGGGCGGGGGCAGCATCGCCGCCGGCGCCCATGCCAAGCCGATGGAGAAGGCCTGATGCGCGCGTTGAAGACTGCAATCCTCTCGGCGGCGCTGGCTCTCGGCATCGCCGGGGCCGCGCAGGCCTCCGAAGGCGTGCACATCCCCAAGCAGAACTGGGCGCATGCCGGCATCTTCGGCACCATCGACAAGGCGGCGGCGCAGCGCGGCTTCCAGATCTACAAGGAAGTCTGCTCGGCCTGCCATTCCATGCGTCTGGTGCCGATCCGCACGCTGGCCGGCATCGGCTTCAAGGAAGACGAGCTGAAGGGCATCGCCTCCGGCTATGAGATGCAGGCCGGCCCGAACGACGCGGGCGAGATGTTCATGCGTCCGGGCCTGCCGTCCGACCGCTTCCCGTCGCCGTTCGCCAACGACCAGGCGGCCCGCGCGTCGAACAACGGCGCCCTGCCGCCGGACCTGTCGCTGATGGCGAAGGCCCGCGTCGGCGGCGAGGATTACCTCTACGCCTTCCTGACCGGGTTCGAGGAGCCGCCGGCCGACGTCCATGTGATGCCCGGCATGAACTACAACAAGGTGTTCCCCGGCCATCAGGTCGGCATGCCGAACATCCTGCAGCCCGACGGCGTCACCTTCGCCGACGGCACCAAGGCGACGGTGGAGCAGCAGGCGCACGACGTGGCGACCTTCCTGACCTTCGTCGCGGAGCCGCACCTCGATGCCCGCAAGCAGATGGGTGTCAAGGTCATCCTGTTCCTGCTGGTGCTGGCCGGCCTGATGTACGCCGCCAAGCGCAAGCTGTGGAGCACGCTGCACTGAGCCTGACGGTTCGGTCGAGGCAATTGGTATCTGGACAGGGCGCCCCTTCGGGCGCCCTGTTCTTTTTGGCGGAGCGTGTCGTCGGGCGACGCAAGGCAAGGCGGAGAAGACAATGGTGGACAGTCTGATCGACGAGATCGTCGATTTCTGGTTCGACGAGGCGATGAAGCCCTATTGGTTCCGCAGGTCGGCCAGCTTCGACCGGGCGGTGGCCGACACGCTGGGCCCGCATTACGAGGCGGCGGCCCGCGGCGACTACGATGACTGGATCGAGGATGTCGACGGCTGCATCGCGCTGTGCGTGCTGCTCGATCAGGTGCCGCGCAACATGTTCCGCGACGATGCTCGCGCCTTCGCCACCGACGCCAAGGCGCGGGGCGTGAGTGAGCATGCCGTCGCCAACGGCTTCGACCTGGAATGCAACGAGGACGAGCGGACCTTCCTCTATCTGCCCTTCGAACATCACGAGGACATGGGCAGCCAGGAGCGTTCCGTCGCGCTGTTCACCGAACGGGTGGGCGACGAGACGACGATCCGCTATGCCGAACGCCACCGCGAGATCATCGGGCGCTTCGGCCGCTTCCCCCACCGCAACGCCGTCCTCGGCCGTGCGAACACGCCTGAGGAGGACGCGTTCCTCAAGGAACCCGACTCCTCCTTCTGAGGACCTGCGTTCCCCAGGCGGGCAGTTCCATCAAGCAGGTTGCGGCGCCAGCCAGCGCTCCAGCGCCCCCAGCAGGTCGGCACGGCGGACCGGCTTGGTCAGATAGTCGTTCATCCCGGCCGCCAGACAGCGGATGCGGTCCTCGGGCTGGGCGTTGGCGGTGACGGCGATGATCGGGATGCGTGCCCGGTCGTCGCCCATCCGGCGGATGGTGGCGGTGGCGGTGGCCCCGTCCATGTCGGGCATCGCCACGTCCATCAGCACCGCCTCGGGCGGCACCGGCGCCTGCGCGACCGCCTCCACCGCTTCCGCCCCGCCATTGGCGGTCTCGACCGAGAAGCCGGCCTTGGCGAGCAGCCCGGCCACCACCATGCGGTTGGTGGCGCTGTCGTCCACCACAAGCAGCCGGCCGCCGCGCGACCGCGCCCAGTTCATCAGCAGCTCGCCGTCGGTGGTGCGGGAGGGCAGGGCCGCCGGCATGTCGAGCACCGCGCGCCGCGATCCGTCGGCCTCCTCGGTCACGCTCATCTGCGCGCCCAGGCCCGCCAGCAGGCGGCGCATGAAATCCTTGTTGAAGCCGTCCTCGCACTTGGCCCCGCAACTGGCCTCGTAGCGGCCATGCAGCTCCGCCCGGAAGACGACCGAATCCTCGCCGGCCGGCAGCGCCGAGAGCCGCAGGCCGAGCCGGCCCGGCGCGGCGCTGGCGATGGCGCTCGCCGCCAGCGCGTTGCACAGGCTGCTGACGGTCTCGGCATTGCCGATCAGGCGCGGCGGCGTGCCGGTCAGAACGCCGACATCCAGGCTGATCCCCCGCCCCTGCGCCAGGGCCTTGGTGGAAACCGCCAGCATGCGGGCCATCGCTTCCGGAGCGAACGCCGTCCCCCTGTGGTGGGGGGCGTGATGCAGAATGTCACCGTTCATGGCCCGCCATTGGCAAAATGCAAAGCAGCTTGCATCGATCGGGTCAGAAAAGGACCGAGGTCCGCGATCCGGCCGATCTTGCGACCAATTCTCAGCAAGTTGCGGGCCAGCGCGGCATCATTTCGCGAGCCGCACGCGGCAAAGAGGGTTATTCTGCCGCTACATACCTAGGTACGCCGACCTGGGTGCGTTGACCGACGCCGGAGAAGTGGCTCTATGGCAGACTCGTTGTCCGGGAGAGCGGCAAGGCGGCTGCTGCAATGCCTGATGGTCCTGGCGATTCCGGTCCAGCTCCTGGCCGGTGCGGCGGCCTATGGCGCCGAGGGCGTTCCCTATTGCGCCGACCCCGATTGGCCCCCCTATGAAACCATCACCGCCGACGGCAGGCACCAGGGGATCGCCGCCGACCTGCTGGCCCTGGTGTCGGAGCGTTCCGGGGTTGCTCTGCGTCTCCTGCCGACCGGCGACTGGGAGGACAGCATGGCGGCGGCGCGTGAGGGACGCTGCCGCCTCCTCAGCTTTCTGAACCGGACGGCGAAACGGGAGGAGTGGCTGGCCTTCACCGAGCCGATGTTCGTCGACCCCAACGTGCTGGTGACGCGGGAAAGCCATGACTTCATCGCCGATCTCGCCGGGCTCGGCGGCGAGACGATGGTGCTTCCCAAGGGAACCTCGACCGAGGAGCGGGTGCGCAGCGACTTTCCCGACCTGCGCATCGTCGTGGTCGACAGCGAGGCGGACGCCTTCGCCATGGTGTCCCGCGGCGAGGCCGACATGACGCTCAGGTCTCTGACCGTCGCCGTCTTCACCATCAAGACGGCCGGCTGGTTCAACCTGAAGGTCGCCGGCCATCTGCCGGGCTACGAGAATTTGCTGCGCATCGGCGTCCGCCGGGACGAGCCGGAGCTGCTGGCGGCGTTGGACCGCGGCGTCCGGACGATTTCCGCCGCCGAACGCACCGCCATCGCCAACCGCCATGTCGCCATCCAGGTGCAGTCGCCGCTCGATCCGTGGACGCTGGCGAAGCTGCTCGCCATCCCGGCGGCGGTCATCCTGACCAGCCTGTTCTGGATCGTGACGCTGATGCGGGTGAACGAGCGGCTGCGGGTGCAGTCGCGCACCGACGGGCTGACCGGCCTTGCCAACCGCAGCCATCTGAACGAAATCTGCCGTGCGGAGATGGAGCGCGCCGCCCGTTACGGCAGGCCGGTGTCGATCATCCTTGTCGATCTGGACCAGTTCAAGCAGGTCAACGACCGCTATGGCCATGTCTTCGGCGACCGGGTGCTGATTGAGTTCGCCGGGCTGGCCCGCAAGGCGCTGCGCGCCACCGACACGGTCGGCCGCTGGGGCGGCGAGGAATTCCTGATCCTGTGCCCGGAGGCCAGCCCGGAAGCGGCCTTCGCCCTGGCCGAGCGGCTGCGCCGGACGATCCGCGGCTACGACTTCTCCAACGGCCACCGGCAGACCGGCAGTTTCGGCGTCGCCGGGTTCCGCGACGGCGACAGCATCGACCGCCTGCTGATCCGGGCCGACAACGCGCTGTACCGGGCGAAGGACGAGGGGCGCGACCGCGTCGTCCTCGACACCGACGACAGTGAGGGTGGCGGCGGTGAGGGCGGCGGTCGGCCCGGCAGGGCGTTCAGCCGGACGGCGTGTCCGGCGGATTGAACAGGTAGGGTACGAAGCTGCGGTGATGCTCGTTCACCCGCAGCTCGCTGCCGATCGGCGGGAAGGCGCGCTGCTGGCAGTCGGTGCGCTCGCACAGGCGGCAGTTGACGCCGATCGGCACCGCCGCCTTCATGTCGGTGATGTCGATGCCGGCGGCATAGACCAGTTCCGGCGCGTGGCTCGCCTCGCAGCCCAGCCCGACGGCGAATTGCCGTGACGGCTTCAGATAGGCGCCGCCGCGCTTGGTCACCGTGCGGGCGATGCTGATATAGGCGGTGCGGTCCGGCATCTGGGCGAACTGCACCAGGATCTTGCCGGGCTGGGCGAAGGCCTCGTGCACGTTCCACAGCGGGCAGGCGCCGCCGAAGCGGGCGAAGTGGAAGCGCGTCGCCGAATGGCGCTTGGTGATGTTGCCGGCCATGTCGACCCGCACGAAATAGAAGGGCAGGCCGCGCGCCCCCGGCCGTTGCAGGGTCGACAGCCGGTGGCAGACCTGCTCGAAGCTAGCGGAAAAGCGGCTTTGCAGCTGCTCCACATCGTGGCGCAGGGCCCGGGCCTGCGCCGCGAAGGCGCGGTAGGGCAGAACCAGCGCCCCGGCGAAATAATTGGCAAGCCCGACCCGGCAGATCGAGCGGGCATCCTCGCTGGAGAATTTCGCCTGCTCCACCAAATCGTCGATCTGGTCGCCGAACTCCAGCAGCGCGATCTGGTTCGCCATGTGGAAGGCGCGGCTGGAACTGGTCAGCAGGGCCGACAGCCTCAGCGTGCCGGTGGTGGCGTCGTAGCTGCGCATGGCGGTGTCGCCCGCCTCGTCGGCGACGATCTTCACCCGCACGTCGTGGCGCCGCTTCAGATAGGCGGCGAGTTCGTTCAGCAGCGATCCGGAATGGATCTTCTCGGTGTCCCACAGCCGTTCCGCCGCCTCGTCCAGCGGACCGATGTAGTTGTTGCAGTAGTGGAAATAGTCCCGCACCTCCTCGTAGGGAAATTGCGGTCCGGCGAAGCTGTCGCCCTGTTCGGTGTTGGAGAGGCTGTCGGTCAGCGACTGCACCCGCTCATGCAGCTTCTGATAGGCCTGATGCAGGCTGAGCACCCGGCGGGCCAGTTCCGGGCTGGACCCCACTACGCTGCGCAGTTCCGCCGCGGTCAGCGGGGCGCCTGCGAACAGCGGGTCGGCCAGCGCCTCGCGCAGGTCGGAGACCAGCCGGCTGTCCTCGTCCTCCAGGAAGGCGGACAGCTCCAGCTCGAAGGTGGCGGCGATCCGCATCAGCACCGGCAGGGTCAGCGGGCGCTGGTTGTTCTCCAACTGGTTGAGATAGCTGGGGGAAAGCTCAAGCGTCTTGGCCAGCGACGCCTGGGTCAGGCCGCGCTGCTCGCGCAGGCGGCGCAGCTTGTAGCCAAGGAACAGCTTCTTTTGCATGCGTATAAATTCCTGCCCGGCGCCAGCCTCGGGAATCAGCCGTTCTTCGCAATCTTAGCAAGCGCAAACCGGCATTTGCAAAGGGCTTCGCAACTTCGCACGTTTTTGCGAAGAGGCTGTTTGAAGCGCTGCGAAGTTTGTGAATAATCCGCGGCGTTCCGGTGAATGATTGCGTCGCTAGGCGCCGGGGCAGGGACCGTCACTGCGACGCCACATAATGGGAACGCCCGATGCAAGACATTCTGGCCAAGTTGGAGTCCAAGCGCGCCGCGGCGCGGCTGGGCGGCGGTGAGAAGCGCATCGCCGGCCAGCACGCCAAAGGCAAGCTGACCGCGCGCGAGCGGATCGAGCTGTTCCTCGACGAAGGGTCGTTCGAGGAGTTCGACATGTTCGTCGAACACCGCTGCATCGACTTCGGCATGGAAAACCAGAAGGTTCCGGGCGACGGCGTGGTCACCGGCCACGGCACCGTCAACGGCCGCCTCGTCTTCGTCTTCAGCCAGGATTTCACGGTCTTCGGCGGCGCGCTGTCCGAAGCGCATGCCGAGAAGATCTGCAAGATCATGGACCAGGCGCTGACGGTCGGCGCCCCGGTCATCGGCCTGAACGACAGCGGCGGCGCCCGCATCCAGGAGGGCGTCGCCTCGCTCGGCGGCTATGCCGAGGTGTTCCAGCGCAACGTCGACGCCTCGGGCGTCATCCCGCAGATCTCGCTGATCATGGGGCCGTGCGCCGGCGGTGCGGTGTACTCGCCGGCGATGACCGACTTCATCTTCATGGTGAAGGACAGCTCCTACATGTTCGTCACCGGCCCCGACGTGGTGAAGACCGTCACCCACGAGGTCGTGACCGCCGAGGAACTGGGCGGCGCCGTCACCCACTCCACCAAGTCGGGCGTCGCCGATCTGGCCTTCGAGAACGATGTCGAGGCGCTGCTCCAGCTGCGCCGCTTCGTCGATTTCCTGCCGTCGTCGAACCGCGAGAAGGCGCCGGTCCGCCCCTGCGCCGACCCACTCGACCGCGAGGACTTCTCGCTCGACACGCTGGTCCCGGAGAACCCGAACAAGCCCTACGACATGAAGGAGCTGATCCTCAAGATCGTCGACGAGGGCGACTTCTTCGAACTCCAGCCGGAATACGCCAAGAACATCCTGATCGGCTTCGCCCGGATGAACGGCTCCACGGTCGGCATCGTCGCCAACCAGCCGATGGTCCTGGCCGGCTGCCTCGACATCGACAGCTCGAAGAAAGCGGCGCGCTTCGTCCGCTTCTGCGATGCCTTTGAAATTCCGATCCTCACCCTGGTCGACGTCCCCGGCTTCATGCCCGGCACCAGCCAGGAATATGGCGGCATCATCAAGCATGGCGCCAAGCTGCTGTACGCGTACGCGGAGGCCACCGTGCCGAAGGTGACCGTCATCACCCGCAAGGCGTACGGCGGCGCGTACGACGTGATGTCGTCCAAGCATCTGCGCGGCGACCTCAACTATGCCTGGCCGTCGGCTGAAATCGCGGTGATGGGCGCCAAAGGCGCGGTGGAAATCATCTTCCGCAGCGACATCGGCGACGCCGAGAAGATCGAGGCGCGTACGGAAGAGTACAGGCAGAAGTTCGCCAATCCCTTCGTCGCCGCGTCGCGCGGTTACATCGACGACGTCATCATGCCGCACGGAACCCGCCGCCGCATCACGAAGGCGCTGTCCATGCTGAAGAACAAGCAGCTCCAGACCCCCTGGCGCAAGCACGACAACATTCCGCTGTGAGGGCCGGCAGCATGTTCGAGAAGATCCTCATCGCCAACCGTGGCGAGATCGCCTGCCGCGTCATCCGCACGGCACGCCGCATGGGCATCAAGACCGTCGCGGTCTATTCCGACGCCGACAGGAACGCGCTCCATGTCGAGATGGCCGACGAGGCCGTCCACATCGGCGCCGCCCCGTCCGCCCAGAGCTATCTGCTGATCGACAGGATCGTGGAGGCCTGCAAGCGGACCGGCGCCCAGGCCGTCCACCCCGGCTACGGCTTCCTGTCTGAAAAGCGCGAGTTCCAGGAGGCGCTGGCGGCGGCCGGCATCGCCTTCATCGGTCCGGACGCCCACGCCATCCAGGCGATGGGCGACAAGATCGAGTCCAAGAAGCTGGCGAAGGCCGCCGGCGTCTCCACCGTCCCCGGCTATCTCGGCGTCATCGCCGACGATTCGGAAGCGGTCACCATCGCCCGTGACATCGGCTATCCGGTGATGATCAAGGCGTCGGCCGGCGGCGGCGGCAAGGGCATGCGCGTGGCTTGGAACGACGAGGAGGCGCGCGAGGGCTTCCGCTCGGCCACCAACGAGGCGCGCTCCAGCTTCGCCGACGACCGCGTCTTCGTCGAGAAGTACATCCAGCAGCCGCGCCACATCGAAATCCAGCTGCTGGCCGACGGGCAGGGCACCTGCCTCTACCTGCACGAGCGTGAATGCTCGATCCAGCGCCGCCACCAGAAGGTCATCGAGGAGGCGCCGAGCCCGTTCCTCGACGCCGCCACCCGCAAGGCGATGGGCGAGCAGGCGGTGGCGCTGGCCAACGCGGTGCAGTACAAGTCGGCCGGCACGGTGGAATTCATCGTCGATGCCGAGCGCAACTTCTACTTCCTGGAGATGAACACCCGTCTCCAGGTCGAGCATCCGGTCACCGAGCTGATCACCGGCCTCGACCTCGTCGAGCTGATGATCCGCGTCGCCGCCGGCGAGAAGCTGACGCTCCGCCAGGAGGACGTGCAGTTGAACGGCTGGGCCGTCGAGGCGCGCGTCTATGCCGAGGATCCCTTCCGCAACTTCCTGCCTTCGACCGGCCGCCTGACCCATTACCGGCCGCCGGCCGCCGACAGCCATGTCCGCGTCGACACCGGCGTGTTCGAGGGCGGCGAGATCTCGATGTATTACGATCCGATGATCGCCAAGCTCTGCAGCTGGGGGCAGACGCGCGACGAGGCCATCACCGAAATGCGCGAGGCGCTGGACCAGTACTACATCCGCGGCGTCAGCCACAACATCCCGTTCCTGGCCTCGCTGATGGCGAACCAGCGCTTCGTCGACGGTCGGCTGACCACCAACTTCATCGCCGAGGAATATCCGAACGGCTTCCACGCCTCGGACCTGCCGCCGGAGGATCCGGCGGTGCTGGTCGCGGTGGCGGCAGTGATCCACCGCAGCCTGAACGACCGCGACAACCAGATCTCCGGCAAGATGCCTGGCAACAAGGTGACGGTGCGCGGAGACTGGGTGGTGGTGCTCGACGGCACCCAGCATCCGGTTCACCTGCATGCCGCCGAGGGCGATGGGCAGCGCATCGGCTACACCGTTGATGTCGACGGCACGCACCACACGGTGCGGAGCGACTGGCAGATCGGCGAGCCGCTGTTCCGCGGCACGGTGAACGGCCGGCATGTCTGCGTGCAGATCGACCGCGTCGGCATCGGCTACCGGCTGCACCACAGCGGGTCGCAGGCCATCGTCAAGGTGCTGACGCCGAAGGCGGCCAAGCTGGACGCCCTGATGCCGGTCAAGGCGCCACCGGACATGTCGAAGTTCCTGCTGTCGCCGATGCCGGGCCTGCTGGTGTCGCTGTCGGTGTCGGAAGGCCAGGAGGTCAAGGCCGGCGAGGTGCTGGCCGTGGTCGAGGCGATGAAGATGGAGAACATTCTGCGCGCGTCGCAGGACGGGACGGTCGCGAAAATCCACGCAGCCACGGGCAGCAGCCTGGCGGTCGATCAGAAGATCGTGGAATTCGCGTAACCGTATAAGAATAAGAAACGCAATCGAGAGGAAGCGTCGCCCCTGCCCCCCATCCGGCCGCCGGATGGGGGGCATCGGGGGGACCGCACTGCCAACATTACCTGCGCCATAAGAAGCCATCAGGAGGCGTCGATGACCGAGTTCCCGCAGAAGACCCTTGCCGACTGGGACAAGCTGGCCGCCAAGGATCTCGGCGCCGACGGCGACATTTCCAAGCTGGTCTGGAAGACCCCGGAGGGGCTGGACGTCAAGGCGCTCTACACCGCCGCCGATCTGGAAGGGCTGGAGCTGGACACGCTGCCGGGCTTCCCCCCCTTCACCCGCGGACCGCGCGCCACGATGTATGCGGTGAAGCCCTGGACCATCCGGCAATATGCCGGCTTCTCCACCGCGGAGGAGTCGAACGCCTTCTACAAGGCCAACCTCAAGGCCGGCCAGATGGGCCTGTCGGTGGCCTTCGACCTCGCCACCCACCGCGGCTATGACAGCGACCATCCCCGCGTCGTCGGCGATGTCGGCAAGGCCGGCGTGGCCATCGACAGCGTCGAGGACATGAAGGTCCTGTTCGCCGACATCCCGCTCGACAAGATGTCGGTGTCGATGACCATGAACGGCGCCGTTCTGCCGATCCTGGCCGGCTACATCGTCGCGGCGGAAGAGCAGGGCGTCTCCCAGGACAAGCTGAGCGGCACCATCCAGAACGACATCCTCAAGGAGTTCATGGTCCGCAACACCTACATCTACCCGCCCGAACCCTCGATGCGGATCATCGCCGACATCATCGAGTACACCTCCCAGCACATGCCGAAGTTCAACTCGATCTCGATCTCCGGCTACCACATGCAGGAGGCCGGCGCGACGGCGGTGCAGGAGCTGGCCTTCACCATCGCCGACGGTTTGGAATATGTCCGCGCCGCGATGTCGAAGGGGTTGGCCGTGGACAAGTTCGCGCCGCGCCTGTCCTTCTTCTTCTCCATCGGCATGAATTTCTTCATGGAGATCGCCAAGCTGCGCGCCGCGCGCCTGCTCTGGTCCTCCCTGATGCAGGAGAAGTTCCAGCCGAAGGACACGCGCTCGCTGGCGCTGCGCACCCATTGCCAGACCTCCGGCGTCTCGCTGACCGAGCAGGACCCCTACAACAACGTCATCCGCACCACCATCGAGGCGATGGCGGCGGTTCTGGGCGGCACCCAGTCGCTGCACACCAACGCCTTCGACGAGGCGCTCGGCCTGCCGACCAAGACCTCGGCCCGCATCGCCCGCAACACCCAGCTGATCATCGCGGAGGAGGCTGGCGTCACCAAGGTGGTCGATCCGCTCGGCGGCTCCTTCTACATCGAGCATCTGACCCACAGCCTCGCCAACGCCGCCCTTGAGCTGATCGGCCGGGTCGAGGAGATGGGCGGCATGACCAAGGCGGTCGAGAGCGGCATGCCCAAGCTGCTGATCGAGGAGGCCGCCGCCCGCCGTCAGGCCGCCATCGACCGCGGCGAGGAGGTGATCGTCGGCGTCAACAAGTACCGTCCGGAGAACCCCGAGGGGGTGGACGTGCTGGACATCGACAACACCGCCGTCCGCGAGGCGCAGATCGCCCGCCTTAAGCAGATCCGCGCCACCCGCGACGAGGCCAAATGCCAGGCGGCGCTGGCGGCGCTGACCGAGGCCGCTGCGGCGAAGACCGGCAACCTGCTGGCCCTGTCGGTCGAGGCCACCCGCGCCCGCGCCACCGTCGGCGAGATCTCCGACGCGCTGGAGAAGGCCTTCACCCGCCATGTCGCCGTCATCCGTTCGGTGTCGGGCGTCTACGGCTCGGCCTATGAGGGCGACGAGGGCTTCAAAAAGATCCAGGAGGAGGTGGCGTCCTTCGCGGCCGACGAAGGCCGCCGGCCGCGCATCCTGGTGGTGAAGATGGGCCAAGACGGCCACGACCGCGGCGCCAAGGTGATCGCCACCAGCTTCGCCGACATCGGCTTCGACGTCGACATCGGCCCGCTGTTCCAGACCCCGGACGAGGCGGCGCGGCAGGCGGTGGAGAACGACGTGCACGTCATCGGCGTGTCGTCGCAGGCCGCCGGCCACAAGACGCTGGTGCCGCAGCTGATCGAGGAGCTGCGCCGCCAGGGCGCCGGCGACATTCTGGTGGTGTGCGGCGGCGTGATCCCGCCGCAGGATTACGACTTCCTCTACAAGGCGGGTGCCGCGGCCATCTACGGTCCGGGCACCAACATCCCGAAGGCGGCGTCGGACATCCTGGGCATCCTGCGCAAGCAGCGGGCGGCGGCGTGATGTCGTCCGAAGATCGGCACGGCTCTTCGGCTTCGGAGGCTTGCGCACACCGCAAGCGAGCGCGTATGACCGAAGCCGAGAAGCAACGCTGGACTGAGGAAAACCGTGAAGCCTTCAAGGCTTACGATGAGTGGGTCGATAAGCACGGCCTCTTCGGCGACGGTAAACGCCTATTCTAATCCCCCTCTCCCCCCCGGGGAGAGGGTCGGGGTGAGGGGGAACCACTTCGAGGATCCCTCTAGTATCGCGCAGTCCCTCACCCGGCTGCTGCGCAGCCACCCTCTCCCGCAAGCGGGCGAGGGTCCGCCCCCCTCACCCGGCCGGCGATGCCGGCCGACCTCTCCCCGCTTTCGGCGGATCTTCGATCCGCCTGTCGCGTCAGCGCAAACGAAGTTTGCGCGTGAGCGGGGGGGAGAGGCGGATTCGCGGTCCCTCGGCGAATGACCGTCACCGCTGAAACCGACCTCTACGCCCCCGTCAAAGCCTTCCTCGAAGCCCAGGGCTATGACGTGAAGGCGGAGATCCGCGGCTGCGATATCGTCGCCACGCGCGGGGACGAGCCGCCGGTGATCGTCGAGCTGAAAAAGCGCTTCACCCTCGACCTCGTGCTCCAGGGGGTGGACCGGCTGGCGGTCAGCGACAGCGTGTATCTTGCGGTGCCGCAGCCAGGGCGCAAGGCGACCGGGCCGTCTCCGCTCGACAGCGATGTGAAGAAACTCTGCCGCCGGCTGGGGCTCGGCCTGCTGATGGTCGATCCGGGTCTGGCCGAGGGGCGGCAGGTCGCCGTGCTGCTCGACCCCATCCCTTACACCCCGCGCAAGGATAAGAAGCGCACTCATCGCCTGCTCGGCGAGCATGCCCGCCGGGTCGGCGATCCCAACCGCGGCGGTTCCACCCGCGTCGCCATCGTCACCGCTTACCGCCAGGATGCGCTGCGCATCGCCCGCCTGCTGCGCGGCGGGCCGCTGACCGTCGCCGACCTGCGCAAGGCCGGGGCGCCGAAGGATGTCGGGCCGATGCTGCTGCGCAACGTCTATGGCTGGTTCGAGCGGGTCGAGCGCGGCACCTATGCCCTGACCCCGGCCGGCGTGCAGGGGGTGGAGCAGTTCGCCGGTGCGCTGGCGGAGGCGTGACACTCCGCACCGCCGAGCCTATGATCGCCGCCGCCCAATCCACGATCACAAAAGGCTGGAGCCCGCTTTGTCGGACTACATCAGCAACCTCGTCGTCTTTTTCGTCGTCGTCGATCCGCCGGGGCTGGTGCCGCTGTTCATCGCGCTGACCCGCGGCTTCGACGACCGGCACAAGCGGATCATCGCGCTGCGCGGCACCGCCATCGCCTTCGTGGTGCTGGTCTTCTTCGCCTATTTCGGCAAGGTCGTGCTGGAAACGCTGTCCATCGAGATGCCGGCCTTCCGCATCGCCGGCGGGGCGCTCTTGTTCTGGATCGCCTTCGAGATGCTGTTCGCCAAGCGCTCCGAGCGCAAGGAGCGCGACACCGGCGAGGCGATGACCGACGAGGACGCGCACGACATCGCCGTCTTCCCGCTGGCGGTGCCGCTGATCGCCGGGCCCGGCGCCATCACCTCGATCCTGCTGCTGATGGACCGCGTCGGCACCACGGCTGCCGGCCAGATCAGCGTCCTGGGGGCGGCGGCGACGGTGATCGGCGGAGTGACGCTGATCCTGCTGGGGGCCGACCGGGTCGGGCGGCTGCTCGGCCGCACGGTGATCCACACGGTCAGCCGGGTGCTGGGCATCGTGCTGGCGGCACTGGCGGCGCAGACGGTGATTTCCGGCATCACGGCGGTCTATCCGCCCCACTGACCGCTGGGCGGTGTCGCCGCCGCCTTCCGGGCGGGCGCCTCTGGACGGAGGCTACCGTCGGGCGGGCCGCGCGGAAAGCCCAGGCTCCTGCCTTGGAGCAAGCCGGAAATCGCGGGAGCCGAGAGCGCGACCGTCCTGCGCCATCAACAGTAGTTTGGCGAGTGGCTGTCCGTTTGGCTTGTCGACCATCGCAACGTCGAGTTCACCGGACTCGAAGCAGTTTTCCTCACCCCATTGCCAGAGTGCAACGAGGATGATGTGGAGTTGCTCCCCCTTCGGGGTGAGCACGTAAAGGTGACTGAGCGCAGAGTCCGGGTCCGGTTCGATGACGAATATTCCATTGTCGGCCAATTTCTTCAGACGGCTTGAAAGGATATTTTTCGCAAGCCCCAAGCTCTTCTGAAACTCGCCAAATCTCTGCTTTCCTCCGAATGCTTCGCGCACGATCAGCAGCGACCACCAATCGCCAATGACCTGAAGGGAGCGTGCGATCCCGCAGTTTGCCTGCCCCAGGTCCTTGCGCTTGCCCTTCATTCGGTTCTCCGTTCGCCGCGATCAATAGGGTTGCAAAGTTAAACCATTTCGGTCAGATGTCGAGAGGTTGCAAAGTTAAACCATTCGGCACGGATGCCCGTGTCGAAAACGGAGGCATGGAATGAGTGACCTGTTGGACCTCGCGGTTTCAGCGCATGGCGGTTGGGACCGCTGGCAGACGCTCAGGACGGTGAGCGCGCATGTCTCGATTGGTGGCGGCGTCTGGCAACTCAAGGGATGGCCGGACGTGTTCAAGGACGCTCAGGTCTCGATCGACCCTCACAGGCAGCACACCGAATATTCGCCCTTCGCCCAGGCTGGCCGGCACACGCTATTCGACGCCGCGCGCACGGCGATCCTGACCGATGGCGGGGAGGTCGTCGAGCAGCGTGAGGAACCGAGGAAGGCGTTCGAGGGCCATACCCTGACGACGCCGTGGGATGCCCAGCATCTGATCTACTTCAGCGGCTACGCCATGTGGACCTACCTGACCACGCCCTTTCTCTTCAAGCTCCCGGGGGTCAGGAGCGAGGAGGTCGAACCCTGGGTGACGGAAGAGGGGGAGACGTGGCGCCGTCTGACGGTGACGTTCCCGTCGGGCATCGAGACGCACTCGACCGAGCAGACCTTCTATTTCGATGCCTCGGGGATTCTTCAGCGTCATGACTACAGCGCCGATGTCCTGGGCGGGACGTCGAGCGCCAATTATGCGACGGAACACAGGACGTTCGGCGGTTTCGTCTTCCCGACCAAGCGGCGCGTATACGCGATCGGCGAGAACAACCTGCCCCTGCGTGAGCGCGTGGCGGTTGCCATCGACTTCCTCGACATCGACGTTGTGTGAGAGGGGAACTGTCGATGGCCTGATCGGCTCTCTTCTCTCCCTTGAGGCTCGGCGCTGGGTTCGATGGTGTCGAGCTTCACGGGGCGAACGGCCACCTCATCGACTGGTTCCGGCGGTCGAACACAAATCGACGGACGGATCGCTATGGCGGCTCCATAATCCCTTGTGCTGTCGGGTTTAAGACTGAAAGACTAGTCCCCCTTTCCGCGGCAGTCGTCCAGTCTACATCGCCTCCTGCCACATCGGCGCCGGGCCTCCACCCGGTGTCGGCGTGTCATCGCGCCCCAACACAAGAGGCGGCGGCCATGGACCTCGACCCGCTGATCCTGTCGCGGATTCAGTTCGCGTTCACGATCTCCTTCCACATCCTGTTTCCCAGCTTCACGGTCGGGCTCGCCTGCTGGATCGCGCTGCTGGAAGCGCTGTGGGTCGGCACCGGCAAGGGCATCTATCGCAGCCTGTCGGAGTTCTGGACCCGCATCTTCGCGCTGTCCTTCGGGCTTGGCGTGGTGTCGGGCATCGTCATGTCCTACCAGTTCGGCACCAACTGGAGCCGCTGGTCCGACACGGTGGGCAACGTGCTGGGTCCGCTGATCCAGTACGAGGTGGTGACCGCCTTCTTCCTAGAGGCCGCCTTCCTTGGCATCCTGCTGTTCGGGCGCGACCGGGTGCCGCGCGGCATCCACCTGATGGCGGCCTGTCTGGTGGCGCTGGGCACGCTGCTGTCGTCCTTCTGGATCCTGTCGGCCAACAGCTGGATGCACACCCCGGCCGGCTTCGAGATCAAGGACGGCCGTTATTTCGTCACCGACTGGTGGCAGGTGGTGTTCAACCCGTCCTTCCCCTATCGCCTCGCCCATATGGTGACGGCGATGTTCCTGACCACCAGCTTCGTCGTCGCCGGCATCAGCGCCTTCTACCTGCTGAAGCGCCGGCATTTCGACCATGCAAGGCTGGGGCTCGGCATGGCGCTCGCCCTCATCACCGTGCTGGCCCCCTTGCAGATCTTCCTCGGCGACGAGCATGGGCTGAACACGCTGGAGCATCAGCCGGCCAAGATCGCGGCGATGGAAGGCAATTGGGAAGGCGGTCCGCGCGCCCCCCTGGTCCTCTTCGCCATCCCCGACGTGGAGGCGGAGACCAACCGTCTGGAGATCGGCATCCCCGCCCTGTCCAGCCTGATCCTGACCCACGACTTCAACGGCAGCGTCCCCGGCCTGAAGCAGTTCCCGGCCGACGAGCGGCCCGACCCGCGCATCGTCTTCTGGACCTTCCGCCTGATGGTCGGCATCGGCTTCCTGATGCTGACGGTGGCGGCGGTGCATCTGGTGCTGAGGGTCCGCGGCCGGCTCTACAGCAGCGACTGGTTCAACCGCATCCTGGTCGGCTGCATGCCCATCGGCTTCGTCGCCATCCTGGCCGGCTGGTTCACCACCGAGATCGGGCGCCAGCCCTGGGTCGTCTACGGCCATCTGCGCACCGCCGATGCGGTAACCCCGTCGCTGACGGTGGAGGCGGCGCTGGTCTCGCTGGTCTCCTTCGTCGTCGCCTACACCATCATCTACGGCGCCGGCACCTATTACCTGATCCGCCTGCTGCGCGCCGGCCCGGCCCATGTCCATGACGCCCGGCAGCCGCCGGAGGCGCAGAGCCCGAAGCGCCCGCTGTCGGCCGCCGATCCTTCCATCGAAGCCGCGGAGTAAGCCCCATGCAGGAAATTGCGGAAGGAAGCCTGCTGACCCTGATCTGGGTCGGGATCGTCGGCTTCGCGGTGTTCATGTATGTGCTGATGGACGGCTTCGACCTCGGCATCGGCATCCTCTACCCCTTCGCCCCGACGGAGGAGGACCGCGACACCATGATGAACACGGTGGCGCCGGTCTGGGACTTCAACGAGACCTGGCTGGTGCTGGGCGGGGCGGGCCTGTTCGCGGCCTTTCCCATCGCCTATGCCGTGGTCCTGCCGGCGATGTATCTCCCGCTGCTGGTCATGCTGATCGCCCTGATCTTCCGCGGCGTGGCCTTCGAGTTCCGCTTCAAGGCGCGGGCGGGCCGGCATTGGTGGAACCGCTCCTTCTTCGTCGGGTCGCTGCTGGCCACCTTCGCGCAGGGCGTCGTGCTCGGCTCCTTCATCCAGGGCATCCCGGTCTATGAGCGGCAGTTCGTCGGCGGCATGCTGCACTGGCTCTCCCCCTTCGCGCTGTTCTGCGGGGCGGCGCTGGTGGTCGGCTATGCCCTGCTCGGCGCGACATGGCTGATCTGGCGGACCATCGGGCCGTTGCAGGACTGGTGCTTCCGCATGGCGCGGCGGCTGATGCTGGTGGTTCTCGTCGGCGTGGCGGCGGTCAGCCTGTGGACGCCCTTCCTGCTGCCGCAGATCGCCGAGCGCTGGTTCTCGCTGCCCAACCTGTTCTTCCTGGCGCCGGTGCCCATCGTCACCGCGGTGCTGGCCTTGGCCCTGTGGCGGGCCATCGACAACAGCAGAGAGGTCGCGCCCTTCGTGCTGTCGATGGCGCTGTTCGCCCTGTCCTACCTTGGCCTCGCCATCAGCCTGTGGCCGCATCTGATCCCGCCCGGCGTCACCGTGTGGGAGGCGGCGGCGCCGCCCAAGACGCAGGTGTTCCTGCTGGTCGGCATGGCCTTCCTGATCCCGTCGATCCTGGGATACACCGCCTATTCCTACTGGGTCTTCCGCGGAAAGGTGACGGGGGCCTTCGGATACCATTGAGCGGAGAGGGCGCCCCGGCCTAAAAAGGGCGCCTTCGGACGGGAAAGGGATCCGCCATGGACAACGACATCAGCTTCGCCGAGGCCATGCTGCGCCGTGGCGCCGGCCTGCTGGACGCAGAGGCGGATGCGCCGGGCGGCGATCCCTTCGCCGTGCTGGCCCGCCTGCTGGCCGCCGCCGCCGCGACCGACGCGCCGCTGGTGGTGCTGAGCGAGGGCGGCAACCATCCCGCTCTGTTCGACGAGGCCAACCGCCGCGCGGGCGAGCCGCTGACCGCCCGCCTCGCCGCTCTCGCCGCCACCCGCCAGGGCGAGCGCGCCACGATGTACGAGTTCGACGGCACCGGCCCGCTGACCGGCAACCGCATCGTCGCCGCCCTGCTGCGGCCGGAGGAGCGGCCCGACCTGCTGCATGTCTACATCGCCGTCGGCCGCCTGCGCGGTGGCGAGGCACAGATCACCGTGCCGCCCGCTCTGCTGCGCTTCGACGCCGCCGCGCTGGGCCAGACGCTGGGGCTGCTGGGCGATGCCGTCTCGCGCAGCCCGAATGCCGCCACCGCGGCGCTGGCCCATGCCGCCGCCATCTTGCCGATGGAAGGCCATGAGCAGGGCGGCATGCCGGCGGCCCTGCTGGACCTCTATTGGCATGCGCTGACCTTGGCGTCGGTGCGCGCCGCAGGCGGCGCTGGGGCGTCGGTGCGCGCCGCCGGCAGCGCGGCCGGGGGATTGGCCGGGATGACGCCGGAGGGGAATGCGTAGAGCGCGATCGCTTCAGACGGCATCGTCCGAAGCGTGAACCGCACGGAGGATCAGGGAGCGGCCGCGTTCCGGTTGCCGCCCGTCATTCCGCATTCCGTCGGCGGTTGCCGAGTCGGGCGCCACCACCACCGGCAGGTCGCGGCGCTCCCCTCCGGCCTGGCTGGGCTGTATCGGGCCACGGTCATGTCCGCGTCTCAAGAACGACGAAGCTCCAGCGGATGTCGGTTCGCCCCAACATATCGTTGCGCTCTGCAACGTGGACAGCGTCGAGCCCGTGCAACCTCGCAAGTTCGATTGTTTCATCTGCCGAGACCTCGAACATCCTCCGCCCTTCGGGAACCGGACCGTGACGCAGTGACATGCTGATCCGGCCATTGGCATCGAGGAGTCCCGCCAGGGATTTCATCGCCGTTTGCCGCTCCTGAAGGTCCAAGTGCATCCACACGGCGGTCAGAAGAATGAGGTCGAAGCGATCCTTTCGACGATGAAGCTGCAGGAGGTCAGGAAGATGGTCGTCGATCCAGTCGATGGGCTTTCCGCCATGGAGGCGCAATCCCTCCTGTCGAAGCGCATCGGTCGGTTCCACAGCGACGACCCTGTGGCCGCGCGCGGCGAGCGCGGCGGCGTCGCGACCCGACCCCGCCCCGACGTCGAGGACCCGCGCGGGCGGGGACGGAAAGAGATGCATCACCTCTTGGTGGACGACTTCAAATGTGATGCTCTCATATTGTTCGGCCAGTGCCGGCGCGTTGTCGCCGTACCCTTGCGTTCCTCTGATCATCGTTTCCTCTCCACTCCCGCCGGGGTGTTGTCATATTGGCGGCCCTGCATGGCGGGTCGGACGGGCATGAGCACCTCCACCAATCCGCAATGGGCGGTTCCCGCTCTCCGGCGGCAGGCATCAGCGAGGCTGTGTCGCCGTGTCGGGTGCTGTCAAGCCGCCTGCGGGGAGTTGCCGACCTCGGAGGCTACCGGGGCGGAAGGTGAATTCCGACCCGGGCAAGTCCCTTTGGCGTTTTAGCGGCTCTCATGGCGAGCAGGTCACCCTCCGGTTCCGACCGGCCCTCGGCGGCAATGACGGTGCCGTCATCCGGGATTGGGAATTGGCCGGTCTGGGCATCATTGTCCGCCCGGAAAGGGGTGTAGCCGGCGATCTCAAGCCGGGCCGCTTGATCGCCTTGCGCCGGCGCTCGTGCGCCTTCACGGGGAAGGTAAAAGCCATTCGATCCGACTGCCAAACACCATTGCCCCTGCCGTGGAGAGATGCCGCCTCGCTCCGTGTTTTTGCACAAAGTCCGCCGACAAAGGATTAAAATCCTATAACCTCTCCGCAAACGTCCCACCAGCTTGCGGAGCGACCCCATGCCCCTCGACAGCCGTACCTTCCAGAACGACAATTTCCCCCGCTGGGCGGAGGAGCCGCCGGTGCCGTCGGAGGGCTCGCTGGTTCCCGGTTCGCAGTTCCATGAGGAACAATGGATCATGGCCGCCGGCATGCTGGCGCGCGGCAGCAGCTTCCTCTATGTCGCCCGCGCCATGGGATGCAGCCGCACCACGCTCTGGCGGGCCTATTACGGCTCCAAGGATTTTCGTCACAGGGTCTGGTGGGAGCGACAGGCGCTGAACCGCGAGGCCGACCTGCGCCTGTCCTCGCTGCGCAGTCTGGTCGTCGAGCAGATCGAACGGCTGGTCTCCTCCGGCGATCCCTCCACCGTGCGCTGGCTGGCCGAGAAGCTGGGGCTGTTCGCCAGTCTCGATGCCCCAGCCTCAAAACGGCAAACCACGCAACCGGACCGTCAGCTCGTCCCCGAACTCGAGGACGACCTTCCCGGTGCACTATGTGAGCAGACGGCGGATCGCCCTCTCTCCCCCGGGGAGAGGGAGGGGACCCGCGCCGCAGGCGTGGGGAGGGTGAGGGGGCCGGCGCGCGATCCGCGCGCCGCCAAGGGGCATGCTGCCCCTTGGCAATCCCCTGGCGCGGTCGTTCCGTCCGCGCTGCCCCCCTCACCCAACCCTCTCCCCAGGGGGGAGAGGGCTTATAAGCTGTCGCCTTGCCCAACCGCTCTGCCGCGCCACCGGTAGGCGGCAGATGGAACAGCCGCCGGAAACCGTTCCACGCTGTTCCACCCCTCCCACCGGCCCCCGCCGGATGCGGTCCGCATCGTCCCCGAGGAGTCCCGCGCAACGCCGCTCTTTTGCAAATCGTTTGAAACTCTTTCCCGCGCTGCCGATCTGGTGACAGAGTTAACGTCAGTGAAATACTGCGTCACATCGTCACCAGTTCATCGGGAGCAGCCATGCGCCAGCGCCTCCGCTTCTATCTCGGGGACGAGCTTCGGGAGATCGACGCGGTCGATCCCACCCTGACGGTGCTCGACTGGCTGCGGCTGTCGGAACGGCGGGTCGGCACCAAGGAAGGCTGTGCCGAGGGCGATTGCGGCGCCTGCACCGTGGTGGTCGGGCGGCTGGACGGCGACACCCTGCGCTACGAGGCGGTGAACGCCTGCATCCGCTTCCTCGCCACGCTGGATGGCTGCCGGCTGCTGACGGTGGAGCATCTGAAGGGACCGGACGGCGCGCTGCACCCGGTTCAGCAGGCGATGGTCGATTGCCACGGCTCGCAATGCGGCTTCTGCACGCCGGGCTTCGTCATGTCTCTGCTGGCGCTGTACCTGAATGAAGCCCGGCCCGACAGCCAGCGCATCGACGACGCGCTGGCCGGCAACCTCTGCCGCTGCACCGGCTACGAGCCCATCGTCCGTGCCGCCCACGCCATGTACGAGATCGGCGACCGCCAAAGCGACCGCTTTGCCGACCGCGCCGCCATGGCGGAAAAGCTGAAGGCCCTGCGCGACGAGGAAATCCTCAGCGTCGGTTCCGGCGGACGCCGCTTCCTGGCCCCTGCCACGGTGCCGCAGCTGGCGCAGCTTCTGCTCGACAACCCCGGCGCCACCATCGTGGCCGGGGCGACCGACGTCGGGCTGTGGGTGACCAAGTTCCAGCGCGTGCTGGCAACGGTGATCCACACCGGCCGGGTCCGCGCCCTGCGGCGGATTGAGGATCGCGGCGACGCGCTGGTGATCGGCGCCGGCGTCACCTACAGCGACGCGGCGGAGCGGATCGCCGCGCTCTATCCGGATTTCGGCGAGCTGATCCGCCGCATCGGGGCGGAGCAGGTGCGCAACATGGGCACCATCGGCGGCAACATCGCCAACGGCTCCCCCATCGGCGACACGCCGCCGGCCCTGATCGCCTGCGGCGCCACCCTGCGGCTGCGGCGCGGCGAGGGGACGCGAGAACTGGCGCTGGAGGAGTTCTTCCTCGAATACGGCAAGCAGGACCGCCGCGATGGCGAATTCGTCGAGGCGGTGATCCTGCCCAAGCCGGCGGCGGGGGAGCGGTTCCGTGCCTACAAGATCGCCAAGCGCTTCGACCAGGACATCTCCGCCGTCTGCGGCGCCTTCCGCCTGACGCTCGACGGCGAGGGCCGGGTGGCGGACATCCGCATCGCCTTTGGCGGCATGGCCGGCACGCCCAAACGCGCCGCCGGGGCCGAAGCGGTGCTGCTGGGCCGCCATTGGACCGAGGACAGCGTTCGGCTGGGGATGGAGGCGCTGGTGGGGGACTACGCGCCGTTGTCCGACTGGCGGGCCAGTGCCGGCTATCGGTCGGCCGTGGCCGCGAATTTGCTGATGAAGCTGTATGTCGAGACCAGCGACCCGGCGGCGGAGACCCGTCTGGTCGGCGACCGGAGGCTTGCACATGCCTGATTCCATGGCGCCTGACATCAGGACCCCCCTCGCCCCAGCCCCCACCCCGGACCGCATCCAGGGCGCCGTCCACGACTCCCGCCGGCACGAGAGCGCCCACAAGCATGTCAGCGGCGAGGCGGTCTATGTCGACGACATCGCCGAGCCGGCCGGCCTGCTCCATCTCTATCTCGGCCTCAGCAGCCGGGCCCATGCGCGCATCCGCGCCATCGACCTGTCGCCGGTCAGGCAGGCCCCCGGCGTGGTGGCGGTCTTCACTGCCGAAGACGTGCCGGGGGTCAACGACATCGGCTGCATGGGCAAGCATGACGAGCCGCTGTTCGCGTCATCCCTGGTCGAGCATGTCGGCCAGCCGATCTTCGCCGTCGCCGCCGAAACCCGCGACCAGGCCCGCCGCGCCGCCAGGCTGGCGGTGATCGAGTATGAGGATCTGCCGGCAATCCTGACCATCGCCGCCGCCCGCGACGGAGAGCGGACGCTGGTCACCCCGCCGATGAATCTCCGGGTCGGCGATGCCGATGCGGCGCTGGCCGCGGCGCCGCACCGAGTGGAGGGCCGGCTCGCCATCGGCGGGCAGGAGCATTTCTACCTGGAAAGCCAGATCGCCATGGCGGTGCCGGGCGAGGATGGCGAGGTGCTGATCCATATCTCCACCCAGCACCCGACGGAGGTCCAGCACATCGTCGCCCATGTGCTGAACCTGCCCAGCGCCGCGGTGACGGTCGAGGTGCGCCGCATGGGCGGCGGCTTCGGTGGCAAGGAAACGCAGTCGAACCTGTTCGCCGCCTGCACCGCGCTGGTCGCCGGCCGAACCGGCCGCGCCGCCAAGCTGCGCCCCGACCGCGACGACGATTTCCAGATCACCGGCAAGCGCCATGATTTCGAGATCGACTATCGGGTCGGCTTCGACGACAGCGGGCTGATCCAGGGCGTGGACATGCTGTTCGCCGCCCGCGCCGGCTATGCCGCCGACCTGTCCGGCCCGGTGACCGACCGTGCGCTGTTCCACGCCGACAACGGCTATTTCTATCCGGCGGCGCGGCTGCAGTCGTTGCCGCTGAAGACCAACACCGTGTCCAACACCGCCTTCCGCGGCTTCGGCGGCCCGCAGGGCATGGTGGCGGCGGAGCGGGTGATCGACGAGATCGCCCATGCGTTGGGCAAGGACCCTCTGGAGATCCGCAAGCGGAATTTCTACGGCAGCGATCCGGAGACGGACGGCCGCAGCCTGACGCCTTATCACCAGACCGTCACCGACAACATCCTGCCCGAACTGGTGGCGCAGCTTGAGGAAAGCAGCGACTACTGGCGGCGGCGGGAAGAGATCCGCGCCTTCAACGCCGGCAGCCGCATCCTGCGCAAGGGGCTGGCGCTGACGCCGGTGAAGTTCGGTATCTCCTTCACCGCCAGCCATTACAATCAGGCCGGCGCCCTGGTCCATGTCTACACCGACGGCAGCATCCAGCTGAACCATGGCGGGATCGAGATGGGGCAGGGGCTCTACACCAAGGTTGCCCAGGTGGTGGCGGAGGAGTTCCAGGTCGACATCGCCACCATCCGCCCGACCGCCACCAACACCGGCAAGGTGCCCAACACCTCGGCCACCGCGGCCTCCTCCGGCTCCGACCTCAATGGCAAGGCGGCCCAGGCGGCGGCCCGGAGCATCCGGGAACGGCTGGTCGCCTTCGCGGCGGAAAACTGGGGTGTCACGCCGGACGCGGTGCGGTTCGAGCGCAACCGGGTGCTGGTCGGCGACCGCGAGATGAGCTTCGCCGATCTGGTCCGCGCCGCCTATATGGCGCGTGTGCAGCTGTCGGCCACCGGCTTCTACAAGACGCCGAAGATCCATTGGGACCGCGCGGCCGGGCGCGGCACGCCCTTCTATTATTTCGCCTACGGCGCCGCCTGCGCCGAGGTGACGGTGGACACGCTGACCGGCGAATATGTCGTCGACCGGGTGGACATTCTGCACGATTGCGGCCGGTCGCTGAACCCGGCGATCGACAGGGGCCAGATCGAGGGCGGCTTCGTCCAGGGCATGGGCTGGCTGACCATAGAGGAGCTGTGGTGGGACGGGCAGGGCCGCCTGCGCACCCATGCTCCCAGCACCTACAAGATCCCGGCCTGTTCCGACCGCCCGCGCATCTTCAACGTGGCGCTTCTGGAAAACGCGCCGAACCGCGAGGACACCATCTTCCGCTCCAAGGCGGTGGGCGAACCGCCCTTCATGCTGGGCATGTCGGTCCTCCACGCCCTGTCCGACGCGGTGGCGAGCCTCGCCGGGCACCGCCTCTGTCCGCGGCTGGATGCGCCGGCCACGCCGGAACGCGTGCTCGCCTGCATCGCCGCCCTGCGGGAGCGGGCTACGTCTTCCCAACCATGAAGCCACTTTCCGCCACCCTCTCGCACTGGCTGTCCCAAGGCGCCCCCGCCATCCTCGTCACCGTCGCCGAGGCGCGCGGCTCCACCCCGCGGGAGGAAGGGGCCGGCATGCTGGTCGGGCGGGAGGCCTGTGCCGGCACCGTCGGCGGCGGCCGGCTGGAATGGACCGCCATCGCCACCGCGCGGCGGATGCTGGACGATGGCAGCGCCGCCGAAACGCTCGACCTTCCGCTGGGACCGGCGACCGGGCAGTGCTGCGGCGGGCATGTGGTGCTGCGGCTGGAGCGCGCCGATGCCGGCACCGTTGCCGCCCTGGAGGAACTCGAACGCCGGGCGCGGGCGGCGCGGCCGACCCTGCTGCTGTTCGGCGCCGGCCATGTCGGACGCGCCATGGCGACCGCCTTCGCACCCTTGCCGCTGCGCCTGCTGTGGATCGACGGCCGGGCGCAAGAGTTTCCCGAAACGATCCCTGCGGGGGTGGAGCGTATCCTGACCGACAGCCCGCTCGACCCGCTGGCCGGCGCGCCGTCCGGGTCCGGCTATCTGGTGCTGACCCACAGCCACGCGCTGGACTTCGAGATCGCCGAGGCGGCCCTGCGGCGCGGCGATGCGGCCTATGTCGGGATGATCGGCTCGGCAACGAAACGGGCGAAGTTCGAGCGATGGTTCCGGGCGCGGGGGCGGGAGGTGGACGCGCTGGCGGGCCTGACCTGTCCCATCGGCGCCGCGCTGACCGGCGACAAGCGGCCGGAGGTGATCGCCGCCCTCGTCACCGCGGAACTGCTGGTGGCATTCACGAAATCCGCCTGCATCCCCCTCTCCCCCCCGGGGAGAGGGTCGGGGTGAGGGGGACGCATGGCGAGGATCTCTTCCGCTCCGCCGAACCCCCTCATCCTAACCGTCTCCCCAGGGGGGAGAAGGGACTTGGCGTAGCGGTCGCGTCACCCCATCGCCTCCGCACCCGAAACCAGCTCGATCAGCTCATTGGTGACCTGCTCCTGGCGCAGGTGGCGGGCCGTGGCGGTCAACCCGTCCAGCGTGGTTTCGATGTTGTGGCGGGCCGTCATCATGGTGGACAGGCGCGCCGCATTCTCGGCAGCGAAGCTCTCCATCGCGGCATCGGCCAGCAGGGCGAAGACATACTCGTCCACCAGCCGGGCGATCAGCTCGCGCGGCGGCAAGTTGATCAACGGCGGCACCGGCCGGGCACCGTCCCGCGGTAGCCCGAGCGGCAGCAGCGGCCGGCGCACCGGTTCCGGCGGCGCACCGCCCTCGGTCCGGCCATAGAGCAGTTCCACCCGGCCCAGCCGCCCCTCCGCGGCGGCGCGGTAGAGCGTATCGGCGATGCGCCGGGTGGTGGCGGTGACGGCATCGGTGTTGGTCGCCATCGCCGTGCTCCACTCCGGCGGGCGTCCGCGCTCCTCCAGCAGGGCGGCGCCGCGCAGGCCCACCACCCACAGCGCGCAGCCGTCCGGGGCGGCCAGCGCGGCGTCGACCAGCCTTTCGGCGAAAGCGCCGACGAAGCCATGCTCCGGCGCGAACAGCACCAGCGCCGAATGACCGTGCTGCCCGTCCGCCGGCCACTGGACCGGCGCGTCGTCCAGCAGGGCCGCCGCCTGGGCCAGCGCCCCGGCGATGACCTCGGCATAGGCGCGGGTTCCGGCCAGTGTGCCCAGCGCCTGCTGCAGCCGCATGGCGGCGAGGGAGCGCATGACGTCGGTCACCGCCTCCAGCTCCTGCACGCTGGCCCGCCGGGCCTCGACATCGGCCAGCCGCTCGCTCATGGCGTCCCTCCGCCCGTCTCTCCGCCAAGCCCGGCGGTGGCGGCTTGGGCGGCGGCCTGGGCGATCAGGTCGCGCAAAGCGGTTCTGGTGGCGTCGTCCAGCGCCTCGCCGATCTTCGGCGGGCGGGCGGCGACCAGCCCGGCCAGTGCCGCCTGGAAACGCTGGATCGCCTCCAGCGGCAGCCCGTCCAGCGTGCCGTCGGCGAGCGCCAGCAACTGCGCCGCCTGGACCGCCAGCGGCCGGGGCGACAGGTGGCGCTGGGCCAGCAGGGCGCGCATGCGCTGGCCGTGCGCCACCGCCTTGCGGGTCCGCTCGTCCACCAGACCGCCGAAGCGGGTGAAGACCTCCAGTTCCAGGAACTGGGCATAGTCCAGCCGCAGCGGTTCGGCCAGGGTGCGCAGCACCGGCGGCTGCGCCTTGCCGCCGACGCGCGACACGCTGCGGCCGATATCGACCGCCGGCTTCCGCCCTTCGTAGAACAGCTTGGTGTCCAGGCAGACCTGACCGTCGGTGATCGAGATCAGGTTGGTCGGGATGTAGGCCGACAGGTTGCCGCCCTGGGTCTCGGCGATGGGCAGCGCCGTCAGCGACCCGCCGCCCCTGGCCGGGCTGAGCTTGGCGGCACGCTCCAGCAGGCGGCTGTGCAGGTAGAACACGTCGCCCGGATAGGCCTCCCGCCCCGGCGGGCGGCGCAGCAGAAGCGACAGTTGGCGGTGGACCGCCGCATGCTTGCTCAGATCGTCGACGATGACCAGGGCGTGGCGGCCGCTGTCGCGGAAATGCTCGGCCATGGTGAAGCCGGCATAGGGGGCCAGCCATTGCAGGCCGGGGGCGGAATCGGCGGCGGCGATGACGAACAGGGTACGCGCAGCCGCCCCGCCCTGGCGCACCGCCTCGATGGCCGCACGGACGCCCGACGCCTTCTGGCCGATGGCGACATAGACACAGAACACGTCACCGTCCGTCTGGTTGAGGATGGCGTCCACCGCGATGGCGGTCTTGCCGGTGGCGCGGTCGCCGATCAGCAGCTCGCGCTGGCCGCGGCCGAGCGGGAACATGGCGTCGACCACCGCGGTGCCGGTCAGCAGCGGTTCGGACACCGCCGCCCGCTCCGCGATGGTCGGGGCGGGGCGCTCCACCGGCTCCCAGCGCTCGGCCTCCACCGGTGGGCCATCGTCGAGCGGGTTGCCGAGCGGATCGACCACCCGGCCCATCAGCCCGTCGCCGACCGGCACGCGCAGCACCGTCCCGGTGCCGTGGACGGTGCCGCCGGCCATGACCGCCGCAGCATCGCCCAGCAGGACGCAGCCGATCTGCCCGTCCAAATCCATGGCGAGCCCGGCGACGCCGCCGGGGAACAGCAGCAGTTCGTCAACCCGGACATCGGGCAGGCCGGAGACATGGGCGATGCCGTCGCCCACCGACTCCACGCGCCCGACCGATTCCAGCCGCGCAGCCGTCTCCAGCCCATCGAGCCGGCGCAGCGTGCCCGGCATCCAGGCGTCGAGCGCCTCCTCAAGCGACGGCGTCGGCACTGTGTCTTGCGGAGTCATGACGCGTCATCTCCTCCTTCGCCTCGGCCAGCGCCTGCTTCCAGCTGCGGCGGACGACGCTGTGGGCAAAATGCAGCTCCACCCCGGCGATCAGCGACGAGTCCTCGACCAACTCCAAGGCCACCGGCCGGCCGAGCGCCGCCGCCAGCCGGTCGCGTGTCCGGGCGGTGTCGCCTTCCGGCAGCGGGGCGGCGGCAGCAAGCCGCACCGGCACCGGGTCGGCCCCGTCGGCCAAGGCATGGCGCTGGGGCGCGCTCAACCCCTCCACCGCCGCGCAGGCCTCGTCCAGAAGCGGGACGGTCAAGGCGGCGGCGGGAGCGTCGCATAGAAGCCGGGTCGCCAGACGGATGCCGAGATCGGCGGCATGGCGCTGCAAAGCCTCCAGCGCCTGCGCCCGCTCCTCGGCCAGACGGCTGCGCGCCTCCTCCAGCGTATGGTCGGCCTCGCCCCTCGCCTTGTCCAGCAGGGCGGTGCGTTCGGCCTCCGCCGCGGCGTGGGCGGCGGCGATCAGGCGGTCGCGTTCGGCGGGCAGGGCGGTGCGCTGGTCCTCCAGGCTTTGGCGCGCGGTTTCGGCGGCCTGACGCGCGGCCTCGGCCTCGCTGCGGACGCGCTCGGTGGCGGCCTGCCGCTCGGCGATCACCGCCAGGACCGGCCGGTAGAGGAAGCGGCGCAGCAGCCAGACCAGGATCAGGAAATTGACCGCCTGGAGCAGAAGGGTCCAACCGTCGATGTGCATGACGGACCTCGAGGGTTGCAGCACTCAGGCGAACGGATTGGCGAACAGCAGAAGCAGCGCCACGACGAGGCAGTAGATCGCCATCGTCTCGATCATCGCCAGACCGACGAACAGGGTGCGCGACAGGGTGTTGGCGGCCTCCGGCTGGCGGGCGATGGCCTCCATCGCGGCGGCGACGGCACGGCCCTCGGCCAGCGCCGGACCGATGGCGCCGACCGACACCGCCAGTGCCGCACCCAGGATGCTGATGGCATGGACATCCATGGTTCCTACCCTTTCTCGATGGTTCCGACAGCGCCGCCGATGAAGACCGCGGCGAGAATGGTGAAGATGTACGCCTGGACGAGGCCCAGCAGCAGCTCCAGCGCCATCAGCGGCACCGGCACGAACAGCCCGGCCAGCGACAGCACGATGGCGATGACGAACTCCCCGCTCATCACATTGCCGAACAGGCGGATCGACAGGGAGAAGGCGCGCGTCAGCTCCGACAGGATGTTTAGCGGCAGCAGAAGCGGGGTGGGGTGGGCGAAGCCCTTCAGATAGTTCCACAGGCCACGCCGGCGGATACCCAGCGCCTGCGATGCCAGCAACACGATCAGCGCCAGCGCCGCCGCCGTCTCCAGGAAGGCAGTCGGTGCCTTCAGCCCCGGCACCAGCCCCGACAGGTTGGCGACCGCCAGATAGAGGAACAGTGTGCCCAGCAGCGGCAGGAAAGGGGTGGCGTCGGTCTGCATCGTCTCGGCGATCTGCCGGCGCAGCGTTTCCACCACCAGTTCCAGCACGGTCTGGACCGGGCCGGGCCGCTCCACCCGCAACCGCCGGGTTGCCAGTGCGGAACCCAGCACCATCGCCGCCATCAGTCCCCAGGTGAGGGCGACCGGCAGCGTCACCGGGACCGGGCCCAGCAGGAAAACGACCGGCGTCGTCAGCGGGGACTCGGTCATGGCATCCTCTCCTGCGGCCCCTCCGGCGCTCCCTCCAGCATCCGCCGCTCGCGCCGGACCACGACGCTGCGCGCCAGCTGGAAACCGGCCAGCATCGCCAGCAATGCCTCCGCCCCGCCCCAGACCGCAGCGATGGTGAAGCCGGCGGTGGCGCCGGCCAGCCGCAACAGATAGAGCGGCATCGCCTGCCGCACCCCGCCCACCACATAAAGCCGCGCCGTCGCCGCCAGCCCGCGGAAGAACAGGGTGCCGAACGTCAGGCCGGCCAGGGCCCCGACGACGATCGGGAGCAGATAGGGCGGCACTGTCATGTCAGCGTTCCTGTTCGATGCGGTTCCAGGCGAGCCATCCGCCGAGCGCGACGCCCGCGACCAGCAGCGCCGCCGTCCAGAAGATCCCACCGCCGGCCCGTTCGTCGAGCCAGCGTCCGGCGAACAGCCCGGCCAGGGTCGGGGCGATCACCAGCCAGCCGAGCGCTCCGATCAGGGCGAGGTTGCGGCCCATCGGCCGTTCCCCCTCGCGCTGCCAATGCTCCTGCCGTTCACGGTGGCGGCGGACGCTGCCGGGAAGCGGATCCTTGTCGTCGGTCATGGTCTGTCCTCCCCGCCGTCCGTGGTGGGTGCGAATGGACCCGTGGGGCGCCGGTCCGGCCGCAGATAGGCCAGGATGTGGCGGACCGCCGCCAGATGCATGCGGCGGGCGCCGGAGCGGGCCTCCCCCTCCTCCTCCACAGTCCGGCGGAAGCGGGCGAGCACGTCGCGTTCCAGCGCGCGCAGGTCGTCGCCCGGCACCGCTTCGCGCGTCGCGACGGCAACCTGCGCGCCACCGCGGACGGTCAGCACCCCGCCGCGCACGGCGCAATGGCCTTCCCGGCCGTCGGCGGTGCGCCAGCTGATGACGGAGATGGCGAGGGCGGTCAGCAGATCGGCATGGCCGGGCCAGATGCCGAAGGCGCCGCTGGCATCCTCCGCCCGCAGATGCCGGATGCCGGTGAGCTTCGCGGCGACGGAGGTTGGAGTTGTGACGATGAGGGAGAGGTCGTTCATCCCGTCCTCCCGGCGCGGTCGCGCTCGCGGATCTGGTCCAGGGTGCCGGTCATGAAGAAGGCGCTCTCCGCCCAGTCGTCGCACTGGCCGTCGAGGATGGCGCGGCATCCCTTCAGCGTTTCCTCCAGCGGCACGCTGACGCCGCCATGGCCGGTGAAGGCCTCCGTCACCAGGAAGGGCTGGGTCAGAAAGCGCTGCAAACGGCGGGCGCGGCGCACGGCCAGACGGTCGGCGGCGCTCAGCTCCTCCATTCCCAGCAAGGCGATGACGTCCTGCAATTCGCGGTAATGGGCGATGGTCTTGCGCACCTCCTCCGCCAGCCGGTAATGCGCCTCGCCCACTACCAGCGGGTCGAGCAGGCTGGAGGTGGAGCCGAGCGGGTCGACCGCCGGATAGAGCCCTTCCGCCGCCATGGCGCGCGACAGCACGATGGAGCTGTCGAGATGGCTGAACAGCTCCGCCACCGCCGGATCGCTGAAATCGTCGGCCGGGACATAGACCGCCTGGATCGCCGTCACCACGGCGCCGGGGGTGGAGGCGACGCGCTCCTCAAGCTCGGCGATCTCGCTGGCCAGCGTGGGCTGGTAGCCGACGCGGGACGGCAGGCGGCCCAGCAGGCCCGACACCTCCGCACCGGCCTGAACGAAGCGGAAGACATTGTCCATGAGCAGCAGCACGTCCAGCATCTCCTCGTCGCGGAAATGCTCGGCGATGGTCAGGGCGGTCAGGCCGACGCGCCAGCGCGCGCCCGGCGGCTCGTTCATCTGGCCGAAGACGAGCGCGGTGCGACCCAGCACGCCGGACCGCTTCATCTCCTCCCAAAGCTCCTGCCCCTCGCGGGACCGTTCGCCGATGCCGGCGAAGACGGAGATGCCGGTGTGGCGCTCCACCATCTTCCGGATCAGTTCCATCACCAGCACGGTCTTGCCGACCCCGGCGCCGCCGAACATCGCCGCCTTGCCGCCGCGGGCCATCGGGGCCAGCAGGTCGATCACCTTGATGCCGGTTTCCATCAGGTCGCGGCGCGGACTGCGGCGGGCCAGCGGCGGCGGCGGGCGGTGGATCGGCGAGCGCGGTGTGTCTGGCGGCAGCTCCGGCCCGTCGTCGCGCGCAAGCCCCATCACGTCGAGCAGACGGCCGAGCACCGCCTTCCCCACCGGGGCGGTCAACGGGCCGCCGGTGGGGCGTGCCGGCGTGCCGCGCTGCAGGCCGGAGGTGCCCTGGAGGGCGATGGCGCGGGCGGTCCGGGCGTCCAGATGGCTCTGCACTTCCGCCACCAGCCGCTCAGGACCGTCCCACAGGATCTCCACCGCCTCGAACAGCGGCGGCAGGGCCGCTTCGGGAAAGCGCAGGTCGATGACGGAACCACGGACGGCGACCACCTGTCCCGGTTCCCGCTGTGGATCCGGCGCGGACGAACGGTCGGCGGATGGTGTTTCGGCGGAAGACTGAATGGACATGGTCACTCCGGCCGGTTGGGCAGGATGGAAACCGTGCAAGATGGAGCGGGCGACGGCGACGTTGCGGAAAGAAGCCCCACCCGGCCTTCCCCCGTTGGGCGGGGGAAGGGGCGCCGGGAAGCGGCGCCGTCGGGGTGGAGGGCAACGCGTCAACCAGATCGACCACCAGATCCAAGGATAGACCCCTTTGCCGCGTTGCGGCATTGCGTCAAATCAAACCCTGTGCCCACAAATTGTCTTAGCCGGCGCGGAGAGCGGCGTTCTGTCTTCGACCGAGCGCCCTGTTCTCCGCCCGGATTCGCACGGCGAGCATCGCCGCGTTGAGGAGGGAGAAGAGAAGGGCGTAGCCGGACATGCCGAAGGCGAGCGGAAGAGCGGCGATCTCCACCGCGACCGCCAGATAGTTGGGATGGTTGGTGAAGCGGTAGGGGCCGGTGCGGACCGGCGGCGCTCCGTCGAGCACGACGATCCGGGTGGTCCAGCGCCGCCCCAGCGTCGCCTGCACCCAGAGGCGGAGCGTCTGCATGGCGAGGAGGACCGCCAGCCAGACCGGCTTGACGGGTAAGATGCCCGCCGTTCCCGGAATCCGCAGCGGGCCTCCCAGTGCGGCATCCCAGAGGCCGGCCAGCCACCCGACATGTAGCAGCACCATCACCGGGTAATGGCCGCGCCCATGCTCCCGCGCACCTTGGGCCAGCAGCGCCGCGCGGTTGCGCCGGTCAATGACCAGTTCGCTGAGGCGCTGCGCCGTCACCAGCAGCATGACGATGATCGGAGCTGTCATGGCCTGCGCCGTCATTGTGGACCCCGCCGCATCGTGATCAGGTTGGCGGCAAAGCCGGGGCCGAGCGCCAGAAGCGCCGCCCGGTCCGGCAACCCCGCCCGGCGCGCCCGGTCCAGCACGAACAGCACCGTGGGGGCGGACATGTTGCCGTGATCGGCCAGCACCGCCCGTTCATGGTCGAGGCTGCGGGTTTCCAGCCGCAGCACCTCTTCCAGCGCCGCCAGCACGCGGGTGCCGCCGGGATGGCAGATGAAGCGGCCGATCTGATCCTTTTCCACTCCGCATTGGACGAGCAGCCGGGCAAGGGCGGGGCGGAGATGGGTTTGCAGGAATTGCGGCAGCGTCGCCGACAGCACGATGCCGAAACCGCCATCGTCGATGCGCCAGCCCATGATGTCCCGCGACCGTGGGAACAGATGCTGGCCGGCACCGTCGATGACGGCGAAGGTGCGCTCTTCCGCACCGCCGCGCAGCACGCAGGCGGCGGCACCGTCGCCGAACAGGGCGGTCGCCACCAGATTTGCGCGGCTGCCGTCATCCTGCCGGAAGGCGAGGCTGCACAGCTCCATGATCACGAACAGCACGGTGCGGCCGGGGGGCGCCGCCAGCCGTGCGGCGGTCGCCAGTCCCGCCACGCCCCCGGCACAGCCGAGCCCGAACAGCGGCAGCCGCTCGATGTCGGGCCGGAAGCCCATGGCTTCGGCGAGCTGCGCTTCCAGGCTCGGCACTGCGAAGCCGGACGAGGAGGAGACGACCACGCAATCGACCTCCGCCGGAGCAACGCCGGCATCCGCCAGGGCCGCGCTCGCCGCCTGGACGAACAGGGACTCCGCCGCCTGCCGGTAGGCGCCCATGCGGTCGCTCCAGCCATGGGGGGCGGCGTACCAGTCTGCCGGACGGGCGCAGTGCCGCCGGGCGATGCCGGTGTTGGCGAAAACCCGCTCGAACTGGGGGAAGCCGGCAAGCCGGTCGCCGAAGATGCGGGTGGTGAGGAGGGCGGCCTCCTCCTGGGACAGGACATGGGGCGGCAGGCCGAGGCCCAAGCCAAGCAAAGCCACGGGTGGGAACACGGGGGGCGGCTCCATTCAGGACATCGCGGTCGCAAGCGGGATGCTGGCGGCGCGGCGGGTGGGGAACACGCCGGTGGGGCCGTCTATTCGCTGCCGCTGAGGGCCCGAAAAAACTTATCTGCGACCGAATAGCCGCCGGGGGTGGCGTGTTGTCCGCCAGCGCCGCGATACGGCGAACCGTCCCCCCGAATTCCAGGAGAAGTCATGAAGAGAGTTTACGCCAAGGCTGGAAGCAGCGTCCTTGCCGGCCTGCTGTGCGCCGCCGTTCTCGGCACCGGCCTGCTGGCTTCCGTCTCCGCCCGTGCCATGGGCGACGACACCACCCCAACCTGCAAGCCGGGGGAGGTCTATGACAAGAAAACCAAGCAATGCGTGAAGCAGAGCGGTGCCAACCTCACCGACGACAACATAGCCGACTACGCCTATTCGCTGGCGAAGGCGGAGCGCTATCGGGAGGCGCTGGACATCCTCGCGACGGCGCGCAATCAGGACAGCCCGGTCGTGCTGAATTACCGCGGCTATGCTACCCGCAAGCTGGGCCGCGTCGACGAGGGCATCGGCTATTACCTGAAGTCGGTGGCTGCCGACCCCTCCTACGCCAAGGTCCGGGAATATCTCGGGGAAGCCTACATGCTCAAGGGGCGCTCCGATCTGGCGTGGGAGCAGCTGGCGGCGATCCGTTCGATCTGCGGCACCGGATGCGAGGAGTACCGCGACCTTGAAGAGGCCATCGCCGCGCCGGCCAGGGGCTGACGCCACCGGCGGGGACGCTTTCCCTCCCCGTGCGGGGGCGTTCCCGCCGCTTTGTTCGGTCACCGGAAAGGCGGATGATGGCTATCGTCGAGAGCGGTCGTGAGGCATATGGTTGGTCGCGGCCGGTACAGTGCCGAAAGGACCGGATCGGCCCGGATGCCATGCGAGGGGGCGGTGAGATCGCAAGCGAAGCGGAAGTCAAGCACGGCTTGTCCGTCACCTTGCCGCGCCTTTGGCGCTATGGCTTCGTCCTGTCGCGGCAGCGCGACTGGGCGGACGATCTGGTGCAGCAGACCTGCCTGCGGGCATTGGAGCGGCACGGCCAGTTCCAGCCCGGATCCCGCATCGACCATTGGCTGTTCTCCATCCTGAACTCGGTCTGGCTGAACGAGGTCCGGGCCCGCCGTGTCCGCTTCGGCCAGGGAACCGTCGAGGCGGAGACGAGCCTGGAAGTCGACGGCGCGCGCGAGACCGAGGCGAAGGTTCTGGCCGGGCAGGTGATGAGGCTGGTCGGCGATCTGCCGGAAGCGCAGCGGGCAGCCGTGTTCCTCGCCTATGTGGAAGGCCTGACCTACCGCGAGGTTGCCGCGGTTCTCGACGTGCCGGTCGGAACGGTGATGAGCCGTCTGGCGGCGGCACGGGCAAAGCTGGCGGACAGGATGAGCGACGGAGCGGCAAAATGACCGGAGAGAACGACGAGTCCGCGATGCCCTCCGACGAGGAACTGACCGCCTTCATCGACGGCGAACTGGAGGAGGAGCATCGCGCCCGCCTGCTCGACCTGATCGAGCGCGATCCGGCGGTCGCCGCGAGGGTGGAGCATCTTTCCCGCGCCAGCCTGCCCTATGGCGAGGCATTCCAACCCCTGCTGGACGCCGCCCCGACGGCGGATCTGCAACGCATGCTCGACGGAATGGCCGCGCCGCCGGTTGCTGCCAACGCGGTCGTTCCGCTGACACGCCGCCGACTGTTCGGCGCCATCGCCGCATCGGTGATGGCGGGCGTGCTGGGCGACCGGCTTCTGGTCCGGCTGTTCGGAACCGGCGACGGCGACGACTTGGCCGACGATGACGGCGGGCCGGACCGGGAGCACCACTGGCATGGTGTGGTCGCTCAATATATGGGGTTGTACACGCGGGAAACGCTGGGCGGGGCCACGCCCGGCCATGACGCCCAGTCGGCACAGCTCGCCGCCCTGAACCGGCCGCTCAACCTGTCCTTGACGCCGGAGGCGGTGGAGGTCGCCGGAGCGGAATTCCGCCGGGCGCAAATTCTATCCTATGACGACATGCCGCTCGCCCAGATCACCTATCTCGATCCGCGTAGCGGTCCGCTGGCACTCTGCATCCTGCGCCGTCCCGGCACCGTGCGCGGGGTGGAGCAGGAAATGCGTGGTGGGCTGTCCATCGCCTATTGGAACGGGCAGGACCATGCCGCCCTGCTGATCGGCCGGCTGCCTCCCCAGGACCTGACGGCCAAGGCCGAAGCGGTCCGGGGGAGGCTGGCGATCTGATACGCGTGCCGATCCGGCCGGGACAGGCTCGCCAATGGCGGCTCCGTCCCGGCCGGAAAAGCCTCAGCCGATCTCGAACTTGATGCCCTGGGCGAGCGGCAGCGCGGAGGAGTAGTTCACCGTCGCGGTCTGGCGGCGCATGTAGGCCTTCCACGAGTCGGAACCGGATTCGCGGCCGCCGCCGGTCTCCTTCTCGCCGCCGAAGGCGCCGCCGATCTCCGCACCGCTGGGACCGATGTTGACGTTGGCGATGCCGCAGTCGGAACCGGCGGCCGACAGGAAGCGCTCCGTCTCACGCAGGTCGGTGGAGAAGATGCAGGAGGACAGCCCTTGCGGCACGGCGTTTTGAAGCGCGATGGCCTCCTCCAGCGTGTCGTAGGTCAGGACATAGAGGATCGGCGCGAAGGTCTCGTGCCGGACCACCTCGGTCTGGGCCGGCATCTCGACGATGGCGGGAGTGACGTAATAGGCGTTGGGGAAACGGTCGGTTAGCGTGCGCTCGCCGCCGGCCACCGCGCCGCCCTCGGCCTTGGCAGCCTCCAGCGCGCGCTGCATCGCCTTGAAGGCGTCGGCGTCGACCAGCGGACCCATCAGCACGCCGGCCTCCAGCGGGCTGCCGATGGGAACGGAGGCGTAGGCCGCCTTCAGGCGCGGCAGCAGCTGGTCCTTGACCGAGCGGTGGACGATCAGGCGGCGCAGCGTGGTGCAGCGCTGGCCGCAGGTGCCGACGGCGGAGAACAGGATGGCGCGCAGCGCCATGTCGAGGTCGGCCGACGGCGCGACGATCATGGCGTTGTTGCCGCCCAGTTCCAGGATCGAGCGGCCGAAGCGCTCCGCCACCACCTTGGCGACCTCGCGGCCCATGCGGGTGGAACCAGTGGCCGAGACGATGGGGAAGCCGGGGTGGGCGACCAGCGCCTCGCCGACCTCACGGCCGCCCTGGACGATCTGGGACAGGTTGGCCGGGGCATCGCCGAAGCGGGCGACGGCGCGGTCGAAGATCACCTGGCAGGCGGCGGCGGTCAGCGGGGTCTTTTCCGACGGCTTCCAGACGACCGGGTCGCCGCAAACCAGCGCCAGGGCGGCATTCCACGACCACACCGCCACCGGGAAGTTGAAGGCGGAGATGACGAGGCAGGGGCCGGCCGGGTGCCAGGTCTCGCGCATCGTATGGCCCGGACGCTCCGACGCGATGGTCAGGCCGTAGAGCTGGCGCGACAGGCCGACGGCGAAGTCGCAGATGTCGATCATCTCCTGCACTTCGCCCAGGCCTTCCTGGTAGATCTTGCCGGCTTCCAGCGAAACCAGACGGCCCAGATCCTCCTTGGCGGCGCGCAGCTCCTCGCCCAGCAGGCGGACCAGTTCGCCGCGGCGCGGGGCCGGCACCGAGCGCCACGCCTCGAAGGCGCGGGCGGCGTTGGCGACGATGTCCGAAACCTGCGACGGCGCGGTCTCCGCCACCGTGGCGAGCGTGGCGCCGTCGACCGGCGAACGGGCGGTGAGCCCGGCTCCGCTGGAGGTCAGGCCGAAACGGGAGAGGATGTCGCTGTGCTGCACCGGGGTGGCTCCTTGGGTCAAAAAGCGAGGCATATGATGTTCCCTGTCCCATGCCGGGAGAGGGAGGTATTCGCTCAGATCACTTTCCCCTGCCCGATGCACGGATCTCGGAAAGCGTCCGGCTGGGCGTCAGGGCCTCGGGGTCGAGCTTGATGTGGATGATCGCCGGCAGGCCGGACGCGCGGGCGCGTTCGAAGGCCGGAGCGAACTGCTCGGTGGTCTCCACCGTCTCGCCATGTCCGCCATAGGCGCGGGCGAAGGCGGCGAAATCGGGATTCTGCAGTCGGGTGCCGGACACGCGGCCGGGATATTCGCGTTCCTGATGCATGCGGATGGTGCCGTACATGCCGTTGTCGACGACCAGCACGATCACGGCGGCGCCCTCCTGCACGGCAGTGCCGAACTCGATCCCCGTCATCTGAAAGCAGCCGTCGCCAGCGAAGCACAGGACATCGCGGGTGCGATGCTGAAGCTTGGCGGCGATGGCGGCCGGCAGGCCGTAGCCCATCGAGCCGCAGACCGGCGCCGCCTGGGTGCCGAAGCGGCGGAAGCGGTGGAAACGGTGGATCCAGGTGGCGTAGTTGCCGGCGCCGTTGGTGAAGATGGCGTCATGCCCCAGCCGCTCGTCCAGCCAGGCCATGATGCGGCCCATCTGAACGTCGCCGGGGATGGCGTCGGGCGGGGTGCTCCAGGCATCGTAAGCGGCGTGGGCCGCTTCGGCGCGGGCGGCCCAGCCGGGCTTGGCCGTCGCGCCGAGCCCCGCCATCGCCTCCAAGAAGGCGGCCGGCGTGGCGACCATGCCCAGCGTCGGGCGATAGACGCGGCCGATCTCCTCGGCGCCGGGGTGGATGTGGACCACCGCCTTGCCCGGATTGGGAATGCCCAGCAGGTCGTAGCTCTGCGACGGCACTTCGGAGAAACGGTCGCCCAGCAGGACCAGCAGGTCGCTGTCCTTGACCAGCGCCGAAAGCTTCGGATTGATGCCCAGCCCGATGTCGCCGGCATAAAGCGGGTGGCAATGGTCGAACAGCATCTGGCGGCGGAAGGTCACGGCGACCGGCAGGGCCAGCCGTTCCGCGAAACGCTGAAGTTCGGCGACCGACTCCTCGGTCCAGCGGGAACCGCCGACGACCAGCAGCGGCCGTTCCGCCTTGGCCAGCAGGGCGCCGAAGGACGCCACCTGCGCCGGGGTGGGGGCGCCATCGACCGTCTCCGCGCGCGGGGCAACGGGCACGTCCGCGGTTTCCGTCAGCGTATCTTCCGGCAGGGCCAGCACGACCGGGCCGGGGCGGCCGGCCATCGCGGTGTGGAAGGCGCGGGAGATCATCTCCGGCACGCGGTCGGCGCTGTCGATCTCGGCGACCCATTTGCACATGCCGCCGAAAAGCTTGCCGTAATCCACCTCCTGGAAGGCGTCGCGGCCGCGCATGCCGCGCTCGATCTGGCCGACCAGCACGACCAGCGGGGTTTCGTCCTGCTGGGCGACATGGATGCCGGAGGCGGCATTGGTGGCGCCGGGGCCGCGGGTGACGAGGCAGACGCCGGGGCGGCCGGTCAACTTGGCCTGCGCCTCCGCCATCATCGCCGCACCGCCTTCGTGGCGGGCGACGACCATCTCGATCGGGCTGTCGTGCAGGGCATCCAGCACGGCGAGATAGCTCTCGCCCGGCACGCCGAACACCCGCCGCACGCCCTGCGCCTCCAGCGCCTCGACGATCAACTGACCACCCGTCTTCATCGCGAACCCGCCCCGCCGTGCCTATGGGAATTTTCCGGATCTCCAGGATATCGAGCGTGCCGTGCCGTGCGCCAGGGTGCAAACGACTTTCTTTCCATAGGTCATGAGCTTTGGTAATGAGGTCGTCATGGATCTGCAGCGCCGCCTTCTCCCGTCCATGAGCATGCTGTCCGCCTTCGAGGCGGCGGCCCGCACCGGCAGCTTCACCGCGGCGGCGGCGGAACTGTCGCTGACGCAAGGGGCGGTCAGCCGGCAGATCAAGGCGCTGGAGGACCAGATCGGCACCGCCCTGTTCATCCGCAAGGGCCAACGGGTGACGCTGACCCCGACCGGCGCGCTCTATGCCGATCCGATCCGCGACGCGCTGCGCCAGATCGCAGCGGCCACGGTGCGGACCATCGCAGCACCAAAGGGCGGCGTGCTGAACCTTGCCATCCTGCCGACCTTCGGCACGCGCTGGCTGGTGCCGCGGCTGCCGGCCTTCCAGACGGCGCACCCGCAGGTGACGATCCACTTCACCACCAAGCTGGCGCCTTTCGATTTCCGTCTGCACGATCTGGATGCAGCCATCCATTACGGCTTCGGCGACTGGCCCGACGCCATCTGCGACCATCTGCTGGACGAGGAGGTGCTGCCGGTCTGCTCCCCTGCATTCCTCAAGGCGCATCCGGTGGCGGAGCCGGGGGACCTGCTGTCCCTGCCGCTGCTGCACACAAGCACGCGCGCCGACGCGTGGAACGAGTGGCTGTCGGCCCAGGGGCTGCCTCCGCGGCCCGGTGCCGGCATGGTGTTCGAACAGTTCGCCACCACCGCCCAGGCGGCCGAGGCCGGGCTGGGCGTCGCCCTGCTGCCGACCCTGCTGGTCCGTGCCGAGCTTGATGACGGCACCCTGCTCCCCGCCATCGACCGGCCCCACCGCAGCGCGCGGGCCTATTACCTCGTCCACCCCCGCGGCAAGGCCAACCACCCGCCCTTCGCCGCCTTCCGTCAATGGCTGCTGGCCGAGGCACGGGGGGAGCAGCCTCAGGCTTAGCTCACACCGCCGCCAATTCTGCGACCCCATCTCCGTTGCGCCGGACCGTCATCCGCCGGTCGTGGAAAGCGGCGAGGCTGGGACGGTGGCCGATGCTGACCAGCGTCGTGCCGGGCAGGCGGGCGCGCAGCAGGCCATAGAGCCGCTCCTCCGTCTCCGGATCGCAGGCCGAGGTCGCCTCGTCGAGATAGAGCCAGTCGGGCTTGTGCAGAAGGGCACGGGCGATGGCGATGCGCTGCTGCTCGCCGCCGGACAGCCGTTGCGACCAGTGGTCGTCCTCCGCCAGTCGGTCGGCGAAACCGGCCATGCCGACGGCATCCAGCACCTCGCGCACCGCCTCGTCCGGGAAGGCGTCGGGAGTGGCGGGGTAGGTGACGGCGGCGCGCAGGGATCCGATGGGCAGGTAGGGCTTCTGCGGCAGGACCATGCTGCCGTTTGACGTGGTGGCGCTGCCAGCCGCCATAATGCCGCTTGGCAGCGCGATCCGGCCGCGGCCGAAGGGCCAGATGCCGGCGATGGCACGCAGCAGGGTGCTCTTGCCCGACCCCGACGGGCCGGTGATCAGAAGGGACTCGCCCGGCTGCACCGTCAGGTCGGCGCGGACCAGCGGCGTACCGCCGTCCGGCAGGGTCAGGGCGAGCCCGTCCAGCGTCAGGGCGCCGTTTGCCGCAGCAGTGCGCTCCACCCCGGCATGGTCGCGGGCACTGGCGCGGACGGTCGCGACAGCGTGGTGGAAGCCGGTCAGGCGGCTGGTGGTGGCGTGCCAGTCGGCGAGGTTCACATAGGCGTCGATGAACCAGGACATAGCCCCCTGCACCTGCCCGAAGGCCTGCGAGGTCTGCATCAGCGATCCCAGCGGCAGGGCGCCGCTGAAATAGCGCGGGGCGGCGACCAGCAGCGGGAAGATGATGGCGATCTGCCCATAGGCGGAGGTGAACCAGACCAGCCGCTTCTGCGTGCGCATCAGCGACCACCAGTTGGCGACGACGCGGGCGAAACGGTCGCCGAAGCCGCGCGCCTCCTGCACCTCGCCCTGTTGCAGGGCGACGCTCTCGGCATTCTCGCGCAGGCGGACCAGGGAGAAGCGGAAGTCGGCCTCGTACCGCTGCTGATCGAAGCTGAGCCGGGCGAGCGGCTTGCCGATCATGTGTGTGATCCAGGTGCCGCCCACGGCATAGACCAGCGCCACCCACACCATGTAGCCGGGCAGGTCGATGCCGAGCCAGGGGATGGTGACCGAGCCGGATAGGCTCCACAGGATGGCGAGGAAGGAAACCAGCGAAACCAGATTGGTCATGAAGCCCAGCGACAGGCTCAGCGTCAGCTGAACGAAGCTGCGCAGATCCTCGGCGATGCGCTGATCGGGGTTGTCGGTGCTGGTGTTGGCGAATTGCAGGCGGTAATAGGTCTGGTTCTCCAGCCAGTCGCCGAGATAGCGCTCGGTCAGCCAGCGGCGCCAGCGGATTTGCAGCATCTGGTTCAGGTAGAGGCGATAGACCGCCACTGCGATGAACACCAGCGCCAGCCCGCCGAACACCAGCAGGGCCTGGATGAAGGCGTTCTCGTCCTTCTCCTGCAATGCGTTGAAGATGTCGGCGTTGATCTGGGTGAACCAGACATCCATGAACACCGCCGCCAGATTGAGGATGACGATTGCTGCCAGTAGGCCGCGCGCCGCCCATTTTTCCTCCGACGACCAATAGGGCTTGGTCAGCCGCCAGACATCGGACAGGAATTGGCGGGCGGCGGACAGACGTCCGGAAGAGGACGGTGGGGAATACGCACGCGCGGGCATTGTTTGGGCACTCGCAAGCGGTCGGGACGATGCTTGCCGATTACCACCCTTTGCCTCGGCCGGGGCATGAAATCGCTGTCACTTGCCGCGGATCATGTCCCAGCTCGCCATCAGCGCCCCGCCGGCGATCAGCGCGCAGGCGGCCCAGACGGCCCAGCCGCCGCTGGCCTGCCCGAACAGGATCAGCAGCAGGGTGGAGGCAGGCGGCACGGCATAGGACAGCACGCCCAGCGCCCGGATGTCGCCGCGCTTCATTCCATGGTCCCAGACGAAGAAGGCCAGCCCGTCCGGACCGATGCCGAGGGCCAGCAGGACCAGCCAGCCCAGCGCCTCCTGCGGCCAGACGGCGGCATCCTCGAACAGCAGGTGTCCGGTCAGGCCCAGCAGGGCGGTGACGAGGCAGAAACCGCTGACCGCCTCGGTCGGGACCGAGCCGAAGCGGCGTGACAGGACCGAATAGGCCCCCCAGATCAGTGCCGCCGCCAAAGCCGCACCGTAGGCGGGCAGGTTGCCCCCCAGGGTGCCGGCGTCCAGGTGCAGCCCGCCGCCTCTTCCGGAAACGATCAGCGCGGTGCCGGCCAGCCCGCACAGTGCGCCGGCCACATGGGCGGCCTTCAGCCGCTCCCCCGGCAGCAGGGCGGAGAACAGGACGATGCAGAGCGGCCAGAGATAGTTGATGAGATTGACCTCCACCGCTGCCGATGGCGCCAGATGGAAGGCAAGGAACAGGCAGGCGTGATAGCCGAACAGTCCGCCGACGCCGACCAGCCAGACGGGTAGCGGCTGGCGCAGGGCGCCGATCACGCTGCGGCCACGCAGAACCGCGACGCTGCTGCCGGTCAGGAAGGCGAGCCCGAAGGTGACCGCCACCAGTTGCAGCGGCGGCATGGCGCTGGACATCGAGGTCAGCAGCGCCGCCGTCGCCCACAGCAGGATGGCGATGGAGCCGATGCCAGTGGCACGCCGCACCTCCGCCACCGATGGCGTGACGGTGGATGACCGGGACAGAACAGAACTGGGCAGGGCGGAATCGGGAAGGGTGTCGGCACTCATGCGGGGGTGCATAGCCTATGGGTCAGCCGCCCGCAATGGCTGTCGGGAGCGGCTTGTTGTCGCCCGCTTCCCGTTTTCGGCCTTCCAACCTTTGGCCTGGCGATTTTCAGGCGGAAAGTAAAGCGGAACCGGTGATTTGCCTGACAAAGCACAGCACAGGGCTGCGTCAGCGCTGCTGCCCGGCCGAGGCGCGGCAGTCGTTCAAGATGTTGCCGACGGTCACCCGCTCCCGCTCATCCATGGTCAGGCTCCAGCGCGCCTTCACCAGGACCCAGTCGGCGACATAGAGGCAGATGCCGTCACGCTTGGGCGGCAGCCACTCCTCCGGCCCCTTGGAGCCCTTGGCGCGGTTGGCCTCGCGGCTTGAAACCAGCAGGGTCAGCGGATCGCTGGTGTCGTTGGCGTAGGCGGCGCGCTTCTCCCGGCTCCAGTCATAGCCGCCGCTGGCATAGGCCTCCTCCAGCGGCACGCGGTGGTCGATGTCGACCATCTGCGGGTCGGTGTAGCGCTCGGCGGTGTAGGGATCGAGCCAGTCGCCGGACTTCACGCCGCAGCCCTTGGCGTCGAGCGTCGCCGGGCGACGGGAGTCGCGGATCAACACCTTCTCGCGGGCATTCAGGCAACCGCCGTCGAGTGCCAGCCAGTGCGGCCATTCCTCGCGCTGATAGCCCTTGCGCTTTTCGGGCTCCACCCGGATGCCGTCGAGCTGGCGGGCGACCTCGGCATAGTCGATCCGGTCGGCGGGGCGGGCGACGACCGGCGGGGGCGGTTCAGCGGGCTCCTGCTTACGCGGCTGGCGGGGGCGGTGGGTTTCCTCGCCCAGCAGACGGTCGAGGGTACCGGGCGGGATGATGTGGAGCCGCTCGGCCACCGCGACGACGGCGAGGATCGCGAGGACGATCAGCAGCGCCCGGATGGGAAGGGATCGGCGGCGGGCCATGGTTCGCTCATCCTGATGGCGGCGTCCTCTCCCGGGGCGGGAGACGGAGTTTAATCTGCCCCCTCATACCCCGGTATCGGATTCAACCTCAAGGCATGCGGCCGGTCAGGGTGGCGCTCAGGCCCTGGAGCAGGCCGATCTGGCACACGGTGTCGAAGGTGGAGCGCAGCAGCGACGGGTCGCCGATCGACACGCGGATGTCGCCGGCGCGTGGTTCGGTGTGGCGCCGGCGGACCTTGCTGCCACACAGCTCCTGCAACACCTCCAGCAGCATCACCAGCGACGTCGCGCGGCCGGTGCAGAGGTTGTAGACCTGCGCCCCGGCAAAGCGCCGCTCCATCGCCAGCGCCAGGATGCGCACCACGTCGCCGACGAAGACGAAGTCGCGGACCTGCTGGCCGTCGCCATGGATCTCCACATCCTCGCCGCGGGCGACCCGGCGGGCGAAGATGGAAATCACGCCGGAATAGGGCGACATCGGATCTTGGCGCGGACCGTAGACGTTGAAGAAGCGGAAGCCGACCGTCGGCACCCCCTGGATCGCCCAGGCGACACGGGCGTGCATCTCGCACCCCAGCTTGTCGACGCCATAGGCGGACAGCGGGCGCGGCAACTCGTCCTCATTCAGCGGGGTGTTGCTGTTGTCGCCATAGATGGCGGCAGAGGAGGCGTAGACCACCGGGATCGGACCGCCGCGCTTGGCGTCGCGCGCCGCCTCGAACACGGTGACGGTGCCCAGCAGGTTGGTGCGGTGGGTTTCCGCCCACAACTCCCGCGATTTCTGGACCGACGCCACGGCGGCAAGGTGGAAGACGCCGTCGACCCCCTCGCCGGCATCGCCGGCCATCGCCTCGCGCACCGCGTCGGGATCGGCCACGTCGCCCACCACCAGCTTCGCGGCGCTTGGCTTGTTCTCCAGCCTGCCGCTCGACAGGTTGTCGAGGATCGTCACCCGATGCCCGTCGGCCAGCAGCCGGTCGGCCAGATGCGAGCCGATGAAACCGCAGCCGCCGGTGATGAGGTAGTGCGCCATGGTCGGTACAAGCCCTTCCTTCGTTGCACCGGCTTTGCCGCAGTGCAGCGGGGTCGCCGGAAATCCCATTCAAGAGTCGGGACACAACCGGCGGTTTGCCAGACCATCTTCGGGATAGGGAGGGCCCCCAACAGGGGAGGCGGCGTCGCCCGTCCGGCGATGGCGGGGGCGAATCGGCCGCATTTCCTCCATGACAGTTTCCGGACAGGCGGGGCCGATGGTTCAACAGGGTTATCCACCACCTTGTCCACGGTTCTGTGGATAACCATGGTCAAGCTTGTGAGGTTCGAACGCGAGTCACGCCGGTCACACTGGTGCATAAATGCTGCTGTGTGCGAACGGTTGCCTGACCGGATCCTTTGCTGCAAAGCACAATATCAGCCCACGCGAAAAGCCCCGCTGTGGCGGTTGTGCCACGGCGGGGCCGTTCGACGGCTGCGGAAGATGCTGTGGACGACAGTCCGGCTTGCGCTTGGTCGGACTGGACCCGTTCCGGCTTCAGCCCTGCTTGTTGGGACCGAACGTCTCGGCCTTCACGGTGGCGTAAGCCCAGTCGAGCCAGGGCAGGACTGCCTCCATATCCTCATTCTCCACCGTGGCGCCGCCCCACAGCCGCAGGCCGGGAGGCGCATCGCGGTAGGAACCGGCGTCGAAGGCGGCCTCTTCCTTTTCCAGCAGGGCGGACAGCTTCTTGGCGAAGGCGGCCTGGGCCTCCTCCGACAGGGCGGTCACCTCTGGATCGGTGAAGCGCAGGCAGATCGAGGTGCAGGAGCGGTTCGCCGGATCCGTCGCCAGGAACCCGGCCCAGCTGCTGGTCTCCACCCATTCGGCGACGATGCGCAGATTCTGCTCCGACCGGCGGATCAGCTGTGTCAGGCCGCCCAGCGACAGGGCCCAGCGCAGGCCGTCGATGGCATCCTCGACGCAGAGCATCGACGGGGTGTTGATGGTGTCGCCTTCGAAGATGCCTTCGATCAGCTTGCCGTTCTTGGTCATGCGGAAGATCTTGGGCAGCGGCCGGTCGGGCTGGAAGCTCTCCAGCCGTTCCACCGCGCGCGGGCTCAGCACCAGCATGCCGTGCGCCGCCTCGCCGCCCAGCACCTTCTGCCAGGACCAGGTGGCGACGTCGATCTTGTGCCAGGGCAGCGCCATGGCGAAGGCGGCCGAGGTGGCGTCGCAGATGGTCAGCCCCTCACGGTCGTCGGCGATCCAGTCGCCGTCTGCCACCCGTACGCCGGCGGTGGTGCCGTTCCAGGTGAAGACGACGTCCCGGCTGAAATCGACCGTCGACAGGTCCGGCAGCTCGCCATAGGGGGCGATCAGGTTGCGGACGTCCGGCAGCTTCAACTGCTTGGCGACGTCGGTGACCCATTCCTTGCCGAAGCTTTCCCAGGCCAGCATATCGACGCCGCGGGCGCCCAGCATCGACCACAGAGCCATCTCCACCGCACCAGTGTCGGAGGCCGGGACGATGCCGATGCGGTAGTCGCCGGGGATGCCGAGCGCCGCGCGGGTGAGGTCGATGACCTCTTTCAGCTTGGCCTTGCCCGGCTTGGAGCGGTGGGAGCGGCCGAGCAGCGCGCCGTCCAGCGCGTCGAGCGACCAGCCCGGACGCTTCGCGCAGGGACCCGAGGAGAAGAGCGGAGTGTTGGGCCGGCGGCTGGGCCGGCTGGCGCTGCTGGCAGTCATTGGGCGAACTTTCTGGGGCGAACTTCCTGTCCCGGAACGGGAATGTGCGGAGGTCCGGACCTTAAAAGCTGCGCCAGTCGTCGTCAATCGAGGGTGTGGCGAAGGATACGGGACCCAGCATGGCCTCGGCCGCAGGTCCCGCACCGGTTGACGCCTACTTGCTGCGGCCGATCTTGCCGTTGCGATAAGTCCAGGCGGCGTCCGCCCCGCCACCCGGCTGGGGCATGGAAACCGTCAGGGTGTCGTTGTCGATGGTGACCTGGGCGGCATCGCTGCACGAGCCGAAGGGGTAGGAGACCGTCGGCTGCGGGCCGCCGACCTCCAGGATGCGGAAGCGGGTCGGGCAGTCCTTGGCACCGGTGTCGGACTGAAACAGGGCGATCCAGCGGTCCTTCATCGAATAGGCACCGACGAAGGACAGCAGGTCGCTCTCCTTGTCGTCGAACACCGGCTTGTCGTTCACCGCCACCTGGGTGTGCTTCGGCCCGATGTCGGTCATTGTCAGCACGGTGTTGCCCAGCGCCGCCATCAGGCGCGGCTCCGCCGCACTGGCGGAGGTCGCGATCCCGCAGGCGATCGAAAGGCTGCCCACCACCGCGGCGCACACACTAAGAACCCGCAAATGCCGTCTCCCTGGCTGCTGCGCCCCGGCGGGGCGGCTTTACCGAACGGCGCGCACCATAATGCGGTGGGCGCTCCGCCGGAAGCCGTCCTTTTTGGTGCCGGTGTGCGGTCAGCAGTGGATCAGCGGATGTTGACGCTCAGGCCGAAGCCCGGAACCACCGGCTGCGGCGCATAGACGACGGGCGGCGGAGCATAGATCACCCGCGGCGGCGGGGGCGGCGCGTAAACCACGGGCGGCGGCGCGTAGATCACCGGGGGCGGGGCGTAATAGGCGCCGCGCTCCCGCCAGTGGCGATGGTGCGGGCGGTTCCAGCCGCCGCGCCAGTCCGGCGGGCCATCCCGCCATTCGCGGCCACGATCGCCCCGCCAGCCATCACGCCAGCCATCATGGGCGGCGGCGGTGCTGACGGAAGCACCCAGCATCGATCCGGCGACCAGAGCGCCCAGAACCACGGCTTTCAATCCAGTACCAAAGCGGCCAGTCATTCCGGCGTCCTCCTGGTGTCGGGGGTATCTTGTCCCCTCATGAGCCGATGAACGTCGCCATTCCCGCTTTCATTCCACCCGGCTCCAAAAGATTTCGTCCTATTGCTTTGGTTATGGGGGTGGACAGCGAATTTCACCGCGCGCGCCTCTTTTCCGGTCCGGGCATTTATGGTAAATGATCGGGCATGGTAGAGACCCGACGCACTGGCGACCGTTCGAACGAACCGATCCGCCCCGACTCCGGTGGCGGGCGCGTCCCCGCGTCAGGTGCGCGCGCCCGGGCAGAGGGCGCCGTCCAGCAGGGGCGTCAGCGGGTTCCGACCCTGCGCGAACTCGCCGCCCTGGTGGTCAACGGCGTGCTGACCCTGCCGCGCAACTACCGCCGCGGCATGTTCCTCGACGTTCAGGTGTAGGCGGCGGCTTCCGGGCCGAACAGCCGTTCGATCAGCAGCGGCGGCAGCTCGTATTGCGGCAGGCACAGGCTGGTACTGCGGGCATGCAGCGTGTGCAGGCACAGCCCCTCCGCATCCGGAAAGGCGCCAACGCGGAAGCGCTCGCGGGCAGCCTTCACGAACGGCGCGTCCTCGCAGGCGTTCACCGCCGGAAAGCGCGCAGTCTCCCAGACCAGCCGGCGGTAGGCGTAGGAGAAGCCATACCCATCGAGATTGTCGGGCGAGAAAGGGGCATCCGGCGCTTCGACATAGCCGCAAATCTGCCGGCCCCAGCGATGATGCGATCCGCCGAGTGCCGTATCCCAATAACCGAAGCGTCGGTGCGGCACGCTGTAGAGGAACCAGCCCGACAGCTTGACGAGATCGTACCCCTGTTCCAGCCAGCCCAGCATGCGCTCCACATAGGCCGGCGCATAGAAATCGTCGTCGTCCATGTGGACGATCACCGATCCCCTGGCATGCTCAGCCAGGATGTTGCGCTTCTCGCCGATGGCGTAGCGGCTGGGAGAGTAGAAATACTTCAGCCGCGGATTTGTCAGCGGCTTCAGATAGGCCGAGGGACGCGGGCTGTCGTCGAACACCAGCCACTCGATCTCGCCATGGGTCTGCGCCTGGATGCAGGCGTGCAGGCGGGGCAGAAACTCCTCCCGCTGCCAAGTTGGCGTGACGATACTGACCAGGGGTGCGGATGCAGGGGAGGACATCGTGCTTTCTTGCTCGGGCGCGGGGCCTGCGTGTAGACAGGCGACAGGATAGCACCGCCCCCCGGCCCTGCACATGGGCCGGGAGGAGCGAGGACGGGAAGGACAACACCCCTTGGGACTGATCGACCGCATCTGGATCGTCTTCGCCGCACTGAATGGCGCCATGGCGGTCGGCACCGGCGCCTATGCCAGCCACGCGCTGGCCGCCCAGTCGCAGGCCCAGGAATGGTTCCGCATCGCCGGGCAGTACCAGATGGCCCATGCGTTGGCGCTCGTCCTGCTGGTCGCGCTTGGTGGGCGGATAGGGGGCGGCCGGATGGGAGGTCTGACCCTGCGGATCGCCGGCTGGCTGTTCGTCGCCGGGATCCTGCTGTTCTGCGGCACGCTCTATGCGCTGGCGACGGTCGGGCCGCTGCCGGTGCCGATGACGGCCCCGGCCGGTGGATGGTGCCTCATGCTGGGCTGGGTGGCATTGGCGGCCGCGGCGCTGCGGACGCGCGGCTGAGGCCCGTAGCTTACAATCAAGGGCGCTCGATCGGCGGCGCCCGTTCGGTCTCGGGCGGTCAGCCGGCTGCGGCGGCGCGCAGGTCGGAACGGTCGGTGGTCTGGTCGATGTTGCGCTCCTCATCTTCGGAAGTTTCGGCGATATCCTCGGCGGTCTGCGTGCAGTAGAGGCCGTGCAAGGTGGTCATGATGGTCTGCGCCTCATGCCCGTTCAGCGAGTAGTAGATGTTCTGGGCGCTGCGCCGCGTGCGGACCAGATTGTCGTTGCGCAGGCGGGCAAGATGCTGGGACAGCGCCGACTGGCTGAGGCCGACCAGATCCTCCAATTCGCCCACCGACCGTTCGCCCTGGCTCAAATGGCACAAGATGAGCAGGCGCCGCTCGTTGCACATCGCCTTCAACAGCGCACTCGCCCGGCGGGCGTTGGCCTGCAAATCCTCGATCTTCATCGCTTTACCGTCGCCCTGTCCGTTCCGATTCGTTTCGCGCCAGAGCCGTCGTTGCGCGGCTTGGCAAAGAAAAATGCTCGTATCCTAGTATATTCGTACCCCGCGGGATTTGTCCACCTGTGGGAATCCAGCATGCGGAACATGCCGCTGCTTGGCGCCACCGTAGGCTTGAGCGTCGCGATCCTCACTGTGCTCCGGCTTTTTCTCGCATCGCGAAGCAAAGCCGATGGGGTTGTATCAGCCACCGGTTGTGATCGATAATCAACCGCATTGGGCGTTGCAGCCTTCCCACCATGCATCGTGACAGCGCATGGCGAGTCGGGTAGCATTTTCGCCATGACCGACCATCCGTTGAATACCAAGGGCTTGCAGTGCCCGCTCCCCGTCCTGCGCGCCCGCAAGGCGATCAAGGCCATCGCCATCGGCGATACTCTGACGGTAGAGGCGACCGATCCCGGTGCCCGCAAGGATTTTCCCGCCTTCTGCGAGGCGACAGGCAACCGTCTGCTGTCGGTCGTGGAGGAGGAGGGTGTCCTGCGTTTCGTCATCGAGCGGGCGGTCTGACCCGAACGGCCGGCCGCTGCGCCACCGGCATTGCATCCGTTCGTACCCCAATCGTGCCGTGTCACGGATTGCCTCCGCTCCCGAAAGTGGGCTGTGACGAATCGTCCTGGATTCAGCCTGTACTTTCATTAGCGATGCGGGAAGAATGGTTTTCGGAAACGCCGCCTTTACCGCCCGAAAACCAACGATAACGACCGAAAAATCGATGTTCACCACCCTGTTTACCCACCCGGCGTGCCTGGAGCACGACACGGGTCTCGGTCATCCCGAATGCTCCGACCGCCTGCGCGCCGTGCTCGCCGCACTGGAGACGGAGGAGTTCCACATGCTGGAACGGCAGGAGGCGCCGTGCGCCACGGTTGAACAGCTTCTGCGGGCGCATCCGCAGTCGCACATCGACCGCGTGCTGTCGCTGATCCCCGATGTGGAGCATGCGGGCGTCGATGCCGACACGGTCGTCTCGCCCGGATCGGGGGAGGCGGCGCTGCGCGCGGCCGGGGCCGTCTGCGCCGCAGTCGATGCGGTGGCGACCGGCCAGTCGCGCAACGCCTTCTGCGCCGTCCGCCCGCCCGGCCACCATGCGGAGCGGGAAAAGGCGATGGGCTTCTGCCTGTTCAACAACGCCGCCGTCGGTGCCTTCCATGCCCGCGCCGTCCATGGGCTGCAACGGGTGGCGGTGATGGATTTCGACGTCCATCACGGCAACGGCACGCAGGACATCCTTCAGTTCGACCCCGACATGCTCTATTGCTCGACCCATCAGTCGCCGCTCTATCCCGGTACCGGCGATGCCGGCGAGAAGGGTGAATATGGCAACTGCGTCAACGCGCCGCTGCCGGCCATGGCGGGATCGCCCGAGTTCCGCCACGCGATGACGCACGTCATCCTGCCGGCCATCGACCATTTCAAGCCGGATCTGCTGATCATCTCCGCCGGATTCGACGCCCATTCGCGCGATCCGCTGGCCGGCCTGCACCTGATCGACGACGATTTCGTCTGGGCCACGCGCAAGCTGGGCGAGCTGGCCCGCACCCATTGCGGCGCACGGATCGTCTCGGTGCTGGAGGGCGGATACAACCTTCGCGCACTTGCCTCGGCAAGTGCGGCCCATGTGCGGGAACTGATGTACTGCTGACCGGATCCTTCCCCACGGGACGGCGGCCTTCGTCTCCCGAAAGGGGTAGTTCCGCCCGAACGCATAGGCTGCCCAGCGGCCGAACATAGTCCGCAAGGGCCGGGGTACGGGAGTGCCTCGGGCCTTGCGCCGGACGAGGGCGGGGCATACCTTCGCGGGCTTGAGGTTCCATCGATGGTTCTGCCCGACATGCCCCCTTCCGCCGCTTCTGTTCCCATTCCGCCCGACATCGCCGCCCTCAGTTTCGAGGATGCGCTCGCCGAACTGGAGCGGATCGTCCGCCAGCTTGAGGAAGGCCGCGGCAAGCTCGACGATGCCATCTCCTCCTACGAGCGGGGCACAGCGCTGAAGCGCCATTGCGAGATGAAGCTGCGCGAGGCGCAGGCCAAGATCGACCGCATCACCGTAAGCGCCGACGGCTCCCTCGGCACCGAACCCGCCCGGATCGACTGACGTGCAGACCATTTCCCAATCCGATTTGAAGTCCGCCATGGCGGAGATCGCCCAGGCTGTCGAGATGAAGATCGGCGCCCTGCTGCCGACCACCGATTTGGCGGAGGCGCGGGTGTTCGACGCCATGCGCTATGGCTGCCTGAACGGCGGCAAGCGGCTGCGCCCCTTCCTGGTGATGCAGTCCTCCGCCCTCTTCGGGGTGAACCCGGACTGCGCCATCCGCGCCGCTGCGGCGGTGGAGATGGTCCACAGCTATTCGCTGGTCCACGACGACCTGCCGGCGATGGACGATGGCGAGCTGCGGCGCGGCCGGCCGACCTGCCACCGCCAGTTCGACGAGGCGACCGCCATCCTGGCCGGCGACGGGTTGCTGACGCTCGCTTTCGAGGTGCTGGCCGATCCGGCGACGCACGAGGACCCCAACATCCGTTGCCAGCTGGTGACGGCGCTGGCCAAGGCGGCCGGCGGCCACGGCATGGTCGGCGGCCAGATGCTGGACCTGATCGCGGAGCATGAGACGTTCGACCTGGGGACCACCACCCGGCTGCAACGCATGAAGACCGGCGAGATGATCGCCTTCTCCTGCGAGGCCGGCGGCATCCTGGGCAAGGCCAACCCGCCGCAGCGCACCGCCCTGCGTGCCTATGCCCACGATCTCGGCCTCGCCTTCCAGATCGTCGACGATCTGCTGGATGTGGAAGGCACGGCGGAGGAGACCGGCAAGACCGTCGGCCGCGACGCCCAGGCGGGCAAGGCGACCTTCGTGTCGATCCTCGGCCGCGACCGTGCCCGGGCCCAGGCGGAAATGCTTGCCGATCAGGCTTCGCAGCACTTGGACATTTTCGATGGGCGTGCCGATATGTTGAAGGCCGTCGCCGACTTCGTCGTCGCGCGCCGCGCCTGACCAGAGCTTTGAGGACCATCACGACGTGACCGCCACCAAGACCCCGCTGCTCGACCTTTGTCCGACGCCAGCCAAGCTGCGGGCTCTCAAGCCCGAGCAGCTCCGCCAGTTCGCAGACGAGTTGCGCACCGAGACGGTGGATGCCGTTTCGGTGACCGGCGGCCATCTCGGCGCCGGTCTGGGTGTGGTCGAGCTGACGGTGGCGCTTCATTACATCTTCGACACGCCTTACGACCGGCTGATCTGGGACGTCGGGCACCAGTGCTATCCGCATAAGATCCTGACCGGGCGCCGCGATCGTATCCGCACGCTCCGCATGGGCGGCGGCCTGAGCGGCTTCACCAAACGGTCGGAGAGCGAATACGATCCGTTCGGTGCCGGCCACAGCTCCACCTCCATCTCCGCCGGCCTCGGCATGGCGGTCGCCAGCAAGATCAAGGGCGAGCAGCGCAACGTCATCGCGGTGATCGGCGACGGCTCGATGAGCGCCGGCATGGCGTATGAGGCGATGAACAACGCCGCCTCGACCAAGTCGCGTCTGATCGTCATCCTCAACGACAACGACATGTCCATCGCCCCGCCGGTCGGTGCGATGAGCGCCTATCTGTCGCGGCTGATCTCGTCCAAGCCCTATCTGTCCCTGCGCCATCTGGCGAAGGAGATCGCCGACCAGTTGCCGCGCCCGCTGCGCAACGCCGCCCGCCGGGCGGAGGAATATGCCCGCGGCATGGTCACCGGCGGCACCCTGTTCGAAGAGCTGGGCTTCTACTACATCGGCCCCATCGACGGGCACAATCTCGACCATCTGCTTCCGGTGCTGCAGAACGTCCGCGACGCCGACGACGACAAGCCGGTGCTGATCCACGTCGTCACCAAGAAGGGTAAGGGTTATGGCCCGGCGGAGGAGTCGGCCGACAAGCTGCACGCCGTCGCCAAGTTCGACGTGGTGACCGGCGCTCAGTCCAAGCCGAAGTCCAACGCCCCGACCTACACCCGCGTCTTCGCCCAGAGCCTGATCGCCGAGGCGGTGGCCGACCCGACCATCGTTGGCATCACCGCCGCCATGCCGTCGGGCACCGGGCTGGACCTGTTCGGGGAACGCTTCCCCGACCGCTGCTTCGACGTCGGCATCGCCGAACAGCATGCGGTGACCTTCGCCGCCGGCATGGCGACGGAGGGGTTCAAGCCCTTCTGCGCCATCTATTCCACCTTTCTTCAGCGTGCCTACGATCAGGTCATCCATGACGTGGTGCTTCAGCATCTACCGGTGCGCTTCGCGCTGGACCGCGCCGGTCTGGTGGGTGCCGACGGGGCGACCCATGCCGGGTCGTTCGACACCGCCTATCTCGGCTGCCTGCCCGACATCGTCCTGATGGCGGCGGCGGACGAGCTGGAACTGATGCACATGGTGGCGACCCAGGCCGCCATCGACGACCGTGCCTCGGCCCTGCGCTATCCGCGCGGCGAGGGTGTGGGGCTGGAACTGCCCGACCGCGGCAGCATCCTGCCCATCGGCAAGGGCCGCATTCTTCAGGAAGGAACCAAGATCGCCATCCTCAGCTACGGCACCCGGCTGGGCGAGGCCCGGCGCGCGGCGGCGGAGCTGGCGGCGCGCGGCCTCTCGACGACGCTCGCCGACGCCCGCTTCGCCAAGCCGCTGGACGAGGATCTGGTCCGCCGCCTTGCGCTGGAGCATGAGGTGCTGATCACCATCGAGGAAGGATCGGTCGGTGGCTTCGGCAGCTTCGTGCTGCAATTCCTGGCGACGGCCGGGCTGCTCGACGGTGGGCTGAAAATCCGGCCGATGGTTCTGCCGGACACCTATCTCGACCATGACTCGCCGGCCAAGCAGTATGAGACGGCCGGCCTGAGCGCCCAGCACATCGTCCACACCGCGCTCCAGGCGTTGGGGATCGAGAGCGCCGCCGCCCGAGCCTGACACTCACTGGCATTACGCCTTCCGAACGTCGTAATGCCATTTGTCTAGCAAGGTTTCGGGTTGTTGGACTGGTGCGGAGCGAGAGCCACGCCTTACAATGTCGAAGCTGAAATGGTAGCCCGCCGACACCGGAGGGAGGAGCCAGCGGCAGGACGGCTACGGGGTCAGGGGCGATGGCGCATATCATGGCGGTCACGGCATTCCGTAACGCGGAGTTCGGCACCGATCCGGGAGCGGGACGGGTGGTCGGCACCGATGTTGCGGCCGGCGGTGCCGGCATCGACGATCCTGCGATGCTGCGCTGTCTGCTGGATCAGACGCCGACGCCCACCGCTCTGGTGGAGGGGGATTCCGATCACTGTGCCTTCGCCAACGCCGCGTTCCGGGCGCTGGGGGTCGTTGCGGGGACTGGCCTGACGGAGCGCTTCCCGGCCCTGGCGGCCTCGCTGATCGCCGAGGCGCGGCGGACTGCACAGCCCCAGCGCAACCGCGCCGCCGGCGACCGCTCGACCGACGGGGAACGCTTCTGGGATGTCCGCGTCACCCCGATGCTGGGGGTCAACGGCGTCGTCCGCGCCCTGATCGTCACAGCGGAGGAAACGCCGGAGTCAGTGGCCGAGCATGACCGCCGCCTGCGCGATGTCAGCCACCGCCTGAAGAACACCTTGCAACTGGTCTCCAGCCTGCTGACTCTTCAGACCTTGTCGAGCAAGGATCCGGAGGTGCGGCGGGCCTTGCAGAGCGCCGGCGGCCGCGTCGGCATCGTCACCCAGGCCCATCAGCGCACCCACGGCTCCCTGCGCGCCGGCACCATCGACATGGCGGTCCATCTGCGCGAGCTATGCCAGGAGCTTGAGGCGACGCTGCCCGGTGCTCCCCGCGTTCAGGTCACCGCCGACGCCACCGAAATGCCGACCGAGGCGGTCATTCCCTTCAGCCTGATCGTCAGTGAGCTTGTCAGCAACGCGGCACGCCATGCTTTTCCCTCCGGCACGCCCGGTGCCATCGACGTGCGGCTTGGCCGTGGCGATGGGGGTAGCATCCGGCTGGAGGTGGTCGACCGCGGCGCCGGCCTGCCGCCCGGCCTCGACCTGTCCCGCGCGACCACGCTGGGGTTGAAGGTGGTGCGTGCCTTTGTCGGCCAGCTGCGCGGCAAACTGACGGCGGACAGCAGCCCCTACGGCACCCGTGTGGTGGTGGAGTTCCCGCCCGCCTGATCCTTGCCTGACGTTTATCGTCTCCCAGGAAGCGGGGCTTGCCCTTCCGGCCGTTCCGCGTCAGGAATGCGCCTTTGCGGGATTGCGAAGGGCGGCGGCATGGCACGGGTAAGGGTTGATGTGGCGCTGGTGGAACGCGGGCTGGCGGAAAGCCGTGCCAAGGCGCAGGCGCTGATCCTGGCCGGTCTGGTCTATTCCGACACCAGGCGCATCGACAAGGCCGGCGACCAGATCGCGGCGGAGGCCCCGCTGGCGGTCAAGGGGCAGGACCATCCCTGGGTGTCGCGCGGTGGGTTGAAGCTGGTCAAAGGGCTGGATGTCTTCGCCATCGATCCCATCGGCTTGACGGCGGTCGATGTCGGCGCCTCCACCGGCGGCTTCACTGATGTGTTGCTGACCCGCGGGGCCGCCAAGGTCTATGCCGTCGATGTCGGCCACGGCCAGTTGGCCTGGAAGCTGCGCACAGACCCGCGCGTGGCGGTTCTGGAAAAGACCAACGCTCGCCACCTGACCGCCACCGAAATCCCCGACCCCATCGACCTCGTGGTGTGCGACGCCAGCTTCATCGGGCTGGAGATCGTGCTGCCGGCTGCGCTCGATCTGGTGGTGCCGGGCGGCCGGCTGGTCGCCCTGATCAAGCCGCAGTTCGAGGTCGGCAAGGGTCGTGTCGGCAAGGGCGGCGTCGTGCGCGAACCAGAGTTGCACCAGGAGGTTTGCGACCGCATCCGCGGTTGGCTGGACGCGCTGCCGGGCTGGCGGGTGCTGGACATCACCGAAAGTCCGATCACCGGGCCGGAAGGGAACAAGGAATTCCTGATCGGCGCGGTGAAGGACCGGGGCTGAGTCCGCTCGCCAAGCCATGTCGCGTCGGCGGGTCTTTCGGTCGCGGCCCCGTTCAGCGCGGGGAGGTCTCCAGCCGATGCTCCAGGAAGAAGCGCAGCATTTCCGCCGTCGCGTCCGGACCTTGCGGGTCGGTGTAGGAGCCGGATGGGCTGCCGCCGGCCCAGGCATGCCCGGCGCCATGGATCGTCCAGTGCTCGCACTGGGGCCGCCCGTCGGGATCGCGAAGGATGTTGCGGTCGTAGGCATGGCCGCCCGGGCTTTGGCCCTGCTGCACCTCCGACCGCAGATTGGAACCGGCGGTGGCCTGTGCGATAACGCCGTCGCCGTTGCTGGGATGGACGACATGGTCGCGGTCGCCGTGAAAGACGATGGTGGGCACCCTGCGGTTGCCGCGAATCGCCGCTCGCGGGCTTCGGCTGCCACCCTGTCGCATCGCGGCGAGGGCGGACGGCAGGTCCTGCGCGGCGCCGGCCGGCAGGCCGGAATGCACGCCAACCGCGGCGTAGAGATCCGGATAGGCCGCTGCCATCGTCGCCGCCGCTGCACCGCCGGCCGACAGTCCGGCGATGTAGACTCGTTCCGGATCGACCCGATGGTCGTGCATGATCTGTCGCGTGATGCCGGCAAGCAGCGACGGTTCGCCCTGGTCGCGCCGCTGGTCTTCCGGCTTGAACCAGTTCCAGCAGCGCTGTGCGTTGGCCGAAGCCGGCTGCTCGGGATAGGCGACGAGGATGCCGTGCCGCTCGGCAAAGGCGTTCATCCGGGTTCCGGCGGCGAAATCGTCGGGTGACTGGGTGCAACCGTGCAGCATCACCACCAGCGGCCGCGGTCCGTCGCCTGACGCGGCTGGCACATAGAGCTTGTAGGCCCGTGTTCCGGCCGGCCCGCTGTACGAGAGCGTTGTGAAGGACGCTCCGTCCGGCAATGGGTCGGGGGCCGGTCGCGGGGCGCCGCCATGAAGACCGTTCGGGGTGAAGCGTGCGGCGAGGCCGCGCAGGGTCTCGCCCAGCCCGGTGCGCGGCTTGGCTCCGGACCTCTGCCTCCCACTGTTGTTGGCGGGCTGCGGGCCGGCGTCCTTTGCCGAAGGCGTGGGGTCAAGTCTTACGAACTCCCCCTCCAGGGTGGCCCCAGGTGCGGTCGTTTCCGGTGCCGGCGCCGGCTCGCCCTTGCCGTCCCCCCGCAGCAAGCGCTGGAGGAGGGTCGTCGCCTCGCCGAGCTTGCCGGCCTGGGTCAGGCGGGCGGCTTCGGCCATGCCGGGAAGCATGCCGGGTGGGGTGGTGTGGCGCATGTCCATACTTTCCTGGTTCGCATCGGGCGCAGGCGGTGGCCTGAGCCGAAAGAATTTCAGCGGATGCGGTCGGCGAGGGCCGCCTTGACCGCGGTCGGCGCATGCAGCGCGCCCAGCACGCTCAGCGAAGCGATGGCGGAACGGGCCAGTTCGGGGGTCACGTCCTGGGCGATGGTGGCGAGGCCGAGGACACGGATATCCAGCATCTGTCCTGCTGCCTGAGCCGCCTCGAGATCCGCCCGGGTGAAGTGGCGCAGTCCGAGATCGACGCTTTTGCGCGCCACCGTCTGCCGGACGACATCGGCGTGCCGGTCGACCTGATTGCGGATGGCGGTGCGGATGAAGTCGGTGCGGTTTGAGTAGAACCCTTCCTCGACCAGCAGGTCGATGTGGCCGAGGTCGACATAGCCGAGATTGATCGTGATCTTCTCGCTGTCGCCGGTTTTGGGCTTCAAACTCTGTTCAGTCTCGGCCATCGCTCTGCCATCCATAAACCATCCATGTGGATGGTAAATGGATGGCGATTGTCACCAATTCAAGAGCGTGCCCGCCATTTCGGCAGATTAATGCCCGGTGTCAGCCACAAAGGCGGCAAGAAAAAAGCGCGGTCCCGAGGGACCGCGCTTGATCGGATCGTTATGCTCCGATGCGACCGGCTGCGATCAGCCGAGCAGCCCGATGTCATGGGTGGGGATGTGGTCAAAGCCCAGCCCGTACACCGCGGAATTCGATGCCAGGCTGAAATCATGCGCACCCGGATTGACGAAGCTCGGGTCCAGCTGCACCGAACCGTTGTCGTAGCCGGCGGCCTTCCATTCCGCCAGATCGCCCTTGCCGCCGCCAGACATCACCTGCGGCCAGACGTCGAACATGTCCTTGGAGGCGTCGAGGTTGCTGTAGAAGTTGTTGTGGATGTTGCCGACATTGGCCGGGCCGTAGATATGGACGGCGGTGCCGTCACGGACATCGACGACGTTGCCGGAGATATCGTTGCCGCTCATCTGATGGCCCTGCCAGCCGCTCCAGGCGACCGGTTGCTGAAGGCCGATCTGGGCGCCGCTGTTGTCGGCGATCACGTTCTCGGTGACCTTGTTGTCCCAGCCGCCATGCAGGAACACACCGCCGATGTTGCCGTGGACGATGTTGCCCTTCACCGTGGTGCCGCTGGTCCAGTCGTCCAGATAGATGCCCCAGCTGGCGACATCGCCCGACGGGTTGGTCGCGGTGGTGCCGGTAACCTCGTTGTTGACCACGGTGTGGTCGGTCAGATCCTGCTGGCGGTTGATCAGATAGATGCCGCCGCCGTCGTTGGACTCCAGATTGGCGTCGACCACCTTGTTGTTGGCGATGGTGACACGATGGGTGGCATCGCTGCCGTCCGTCTGGACCGAACCGACGGCGATGGCCTTCTCCGGCGAATTCTCGACCAGATTGTGGGTGACCTGCACGTCGGAGCTGCCGTTGATCCAGATGCCGGCATCGCCGCGGTCGGCGGCGTTCGGGTGAGTGATGTGGTTGTCGGAGACGACCGTGGCGTTGGAGCCGGCCTTGACGAAGATGGCTTCCGCACCGGTGCTGTCGAACTGGTTGCCGATGACCCTGCTGCCGGCGCTGTTCTGCACCGTGATGCCGTAGCCGCCGCCCTTGACCGCATTGTTGGCGAAGGTCAGGCCGGACGCATTGTCGGCGAAGACATAGTGGCCGCCCACCACGCCATCGGCGAAGGTCAGGCCTTCGATGGTAACGTTCTTGGCACCGCCGAGGCCGAAGGAAACGCTGGCGTTGGAGCCGCCGTGGATCACCGCCTTCTCGCTGCCGTAGCTGGTGAAGGTCACGCCGGAATCCTGGCCGTCCAGCCACATCCCGTTCTGGTGATAGTCGCCGCCGCGGATGTAGGTGGTGTCGATGTTGGGGTCGGCGCGCATGGCGGCTTGCGCCTTCTGCAGCGAGGCGAAGGGGCCGTCGGTGCCGTCGGCGTTCGGAGCGGCCAGCTTGCCCGACCAGCTGTCGTTGCCGTTGGTGGCGACATAGAAGCCCGGATCGGTCGGCTTCGGCACGGAGGGCGCAGGCGTTGACGGCGTCGGGTCGGTCGACGGCGCTTCGCTGACCGGTGGGATGGTGGGGGGCGTCACGCTGGAGGTGGGGAAATAGCTCTTGTCGGCATCGACGACCATCGTGCCGTTCCACCACATGCCGGCCTGACCGTCGGCGACGTCATGGCCGTCCAGGGCACCCTTGTCATAGGTAACATGGTCGTCGGTCGGCAGGACCGACTTGCCGTTGATCGTCATCTCGTTGACGATCAGGTTGCGGTCGGTCCCGTGAAAGATGCCATCATTGTCGTACTGGACCTGCACCTTGTGGCCCTGGCCCTCGACGATGTCCGTCTTGAAGACGAAATCCTTGGCCGTGGCATCCGTGGTGCCCTCACCGATCTTCTTGCCGTCGACCAGCAGGTTGAAATGCGCGTCGAGGGTGCCCTTCGCGCTCACCGTGATGGTCGAGTTCCCGGAGGTCGTGGCCATTGGTCCGTATCCTTAGCGGTTTTGATGCGGCGCCAAGATGGTCAAGTCAGCTGGGGCAATAGTGAGGCATTTTCCATGGGTTGGACGAATAAGGGGTAAAATCCGTTACAATGCTGCGACCAAAGATAAAGTATCTTTGGGTATAATACGCATAAACCTGTCATCGTTCAGTATGTGGTGCCACTGCTGACGGTGGAATGCCATCATTTCTCGGAGCAACAATGTGCCTTGAATGACGGCTGTCTGTCAGGTTGCTTGAAAAGATGATCCGGCGGAGGCCAGAGGGGCAACTTTCTTCTGTCGAATGCTACTTGCCGCCGGATCCTTTGGCCCCCGGTGACGTCCCTTAAACGCCTTCCCCCTGCTGTCCCTGCTGGCTCAGGGTGGCGATGAAGCGCTGGGTGCGTTCACGGGTCGGATGGGTGAACAGCGTTTGCGACGGTCCGGATTCCACCACCTGTCCGGCGTCGAGAAACACCACCTCATGCGCAATGCGCGATGCGAGACGCAGGTCGTGGGTCGCCATCACCATGGTGGTGCCCTCCGCCGCCAAGGTGCCGAGCACCTCCACCACCTCGCCCGACAGTTCGGGATCGAGCGCCGAGGTCGGCTCGTCGCACAGCAGGACGCGCGGCGACGGGGCGAGCGCGCGGGCGATGGCGACACGCTGCTGCTGCCCACCCGACAGGGTCGCCGGCCAGGCATCGGCCTTGTGGTCCATGCCGACCTTGCGCAGCAGGGCCATGGCACGGTCGCGCGCCTTCTCCGCCGGCCATTTCTGCACGGTCACCAGCCCTTCCATCACATTCTCGACCGCGGTGCGGTGCGGGAAAAGCTGGAAGTTCTGGAACACCATGCCGGTCTGTCCGCGCAGCCGCTGGATATCCTTCCATCCGGGCTTGCCGCCGGGCTGGAAGGACAGCTCCTCCTCGCCGATGCGCACGGTGCCGGAGGTCGGAATTTCCAGCAGGTTGATGCAGCGGAGCAGCGTGCTCTTGCCACCGCCGGACGGACCGATCAGGGCGGTGACGCGGCCTTCGGCCACGGTGACCGATACGCCCTTCAGCACGGTGAGGTCGCCGAAGCGCTTTTCGATGTTCGACAGCCGGATCACGACTTGGCCTCCAGGAAACCGCCATACTGGTTGAGCCGCCGTTCCAGCCGGATCTGCAACGCCGACAGGACGGAACTGAGCGCAAGATAGATCAGCGCCGCCTCCACATAGAGGATCAGCGGTTCGTAGCTGGTGGCGACGATGCGCTGGGCGGCCTGGAACAGCTCCGGCACGGTGATGGCGGCGGCGAGCGAGGTGTCCTTCACCAGCGAGATGAAGCTGTTGGACAGCGGCGGCACGGCGACGCGGGCGGCCTGGGGCAGGATGGTGCGGCGCATCACCTGCGACCAGCTCATGCCGATGGAATAGGCGGCCTCCCACTGGCCCTTCGGCACCGAGCCGATGACGGCGCGGATGATCTCCGAGGTGTAGGCGCCGACATTCAGCGTGAAGCCGATCAGCGCCGCCGGAAAGGCGTCCAGCACGATGCCGGCGCTGGGCAGGCCGTAGAAGATCAGGAACAGCTGCACCAGCAGCGGCGTGCCGCGGATGATCCAGACATAGAAGCGGACGATGGCGGCCAGCGGAGCCGGCCCGAACAGCCGGACCACCGCCGCCACCAGCCCGACGATCAGGCCGAGCGCGAAGGAGGCCAGCGTCAGCGGAACGGTGAAGACCAGCGCCGCCCACAGCAGCGACGGAAGCGAGTCCGCCATCAGGGTAAGCCAGTGCAGCACGGGGAAGGTGCCTCTCATGAAGATGGAACGACAATGCCCCCGGCCCGGATGGGGCTGGGGGCATTGCGGCGGGCGTTGACGCGAGACGGGAAACTAGTCTGAAAACGTCACTTGGAAACGTCGGCGCCGAAATACTTCTGCGAAATCGTCGCATAGGTGCCGTCGGCCTTCATGGCGGTCAGCGCCTCGTTGATGGCGGAGACCAGCTTGGCCTCGCCCTTGCGGACGATGATGCCGGACTGATCGGCATTATCCTGGGTCGCGGCGATCTTCACGTTGGCGTCGGGCTTATGCTTCTTGAAATCCAGGAAAGACAGGCTGTCGTTGACCGTCGCATCGGCCCGGCCGTTCAGCACCAGCTGGATCGACTGGTCGAAGCCGTCGGTGCCGACCAGCTGCGCACCGGATGCCTCGGCCAGCTTGCCGAAGTTGCTGGTCAGCGACTGAGCCGACTTCTTGCCCTTGAGGTTGGCGAAGCTTTTGATCGCGCTGTTGTCGCCCTTCACGATCAGCACGGCGCGGCTGGTGATGTAGGGGTCGGAGAAATCGTACTTGGCCTTGCGTGCCTCGGTGATGCCGACCTGATTGATGACGGCGTCGTAGCGGCGAGCGTCCAGGCCGGCGATCAGCCCATCCCACTTGCCTTCCAGGAACTCGGCCTTCACGCCGATGCGCTTGGCGATCTCGCGCCCGATCTCCACATCGAAGCCGACGAGCGCGCCCGAGGCGTCGTGGTAGGTGAAGGGGGCATAGGTCCCCTCCGTGCCGATCTTCAGCACGCCGTCGGCCTTGATGCGGTCAAGGTCGGCCTGGGCGTGGGCGGCGGAGACGGCGGCGACCTGCATGAGGCCGGCGACGAGAAGCGATTTCAGCCATTTCATCGGTTGATGCCCGGTGTTTCTTGGATGGGTTGGGTTGGTTTGCCGCCCCCGGCGCTTTCCGGCCGGTGCTTTTGCGGCTCTTGTCAGGCTACAGGAAAGAATATCTCATAACAAGGGAATATCATGCAAATTTAGCGGATATTAAATGTTGATATGTGCGCCATTTCCGCGGGATTTTGCGAAATCTATGGTCATGCGGGGCGTGCCCGACCCGGGCCATCGGCTGTCCCTTGCAAGACTCTTGTATGATAGGCCGGCTGGGGCTGCCGCCTGTAGGATCCGGGTCATGCGGCCGGCCGGCGATCGCGCATCGGCCCGTCTCCAACCATCGAGGGTCCCATGACCGTGATCGACGCACGCAGGCGGCAGATGTTCCCGACGCTCACCGCCGGTCAGCTGGAGACCGCCCGGCGTTTCGCCGGTTCCGAAGTGCGGCGCTTCACGCCCGGAGAGCCGGTCTACGCGGTCGGCGACCGTCACCCTCCGGCCTGGTTCGTGCTGGATGGCACCATCGAGACCAGCCGACGCAACGGCCTGGGGCATGAAGCGGCGATCGCGGCGGTCGGTCCGGGCCAGTTCACCGGCGAACTCAGCCAGCTCGGCGACCGTCCTTCGCTGGCGGCGGGGACCGCCGGCCCCGATGGATGCGAGGCCTTTCCCTGCGATACCGCCCACCTGCGTGCCCTGTTGATCGGTTCGGCGGAGATCGGCGAGACGGTGATGCGGGCGCTGATCCTGCGGCGGGTCGGACTTCTGGAAGCCGGGGATGCCGGATCGGTGCTGGTCGGGCGGGCGGACGCACCGGACGTGATCCGGCTCCAGGGCTTCCTGCTCCGCAACGGGCATCCCTGTTCCGTCCTGGATCCTGACCAGGATGCCGAGGCGCGTGCCCTGGTGGAGCGCTCGGCGGTCCGGGAGGAAGACCTGCCGCTGATGATCTGTCCCGACGGCACGACGCTTCGCCGCCCCACCAATGCGCAGGCCGGCTTCGCGCTGGGCATGACCGCGGAGTTGGAGTCTGGCAAACTGTACGATGTGGCCGTAGTCGGTGCCGGGCCGGCCGGACTGGCGACCGCCGTCTATGCTGCGTCGGAGGGGCTGTCGGTCCTCGTCCTCGACAGCCGTGCCATCGGCGGGCAGGCGGGGGCATCAGCCCGTATCGAGAATTATTTGGGCTTCCCGACCGGCATTTCCGGACAGGCGTTGGCCGGCCGGGCCTTCAACCAGGCGCAGAAGTTCGGGGCCGACATCGCGATCCCGGTGGAGGTCGGAGAGATCGACTGCACCGACAGCGGGCCGTTCCGCATCCAGTGCGAGGGTGGGCGTGACGGGGGCTCGGTCGTTCGGGCACGGACGGTCGTGGTCGCGTCGGGCGTGCGGTACCGCCGGCCGGACATCCCGGAGGTGGAGCGGTTCGAGGGGGCGGGGGCGTCCTACTGGGCCTCTCCGATCGAGGCAAAGCTGTGTGCCGGCCAGACGGTCGTTCTGGTCGGCGGTGGCAATTCCGCCGGTCAGGCGGTTGTCTTCCTTGCCCCCCATGTCGAGACGCTTCACCTGATCGTGCGTGGCGGCGGGCTGGAACTGTCGATGTCGCGCTACCTGATCGACCGCATCATGGCGCTGCCCAACGTGGTGCTGCACACCGGCACCGAGGTGGCGGCGCTGGAGGGCGACCGGGGCGGCGGCCTGTCCGCGGTGACCTTGCGCGACCGCGGGACAAACGCCGAACGCCATCTGCTGGTCGGTCACCTGTTCCTGTTCATCGGCGCCGACCCGCACACCGAATGGCTGAACGACTGCGTGGCGCTCGATCGCAAGGGATTCGTGCTGACCGGAACCGAGGTTGGCGACGGAGTGCCCCGCCTGCCGCTGGAAACCAGCCGGCCCGGAATATTCGCGGCCGGCGACGTCCGCGCTGGCTCGACCAAGCGCGTTGCCGCCGCCGTGGGGGAGGGCGCCGCGGTGGTGGCGCAGATCCACGGGGCGCTGGCGCGAGAGCGCTGACGGTGGACCGGCTTCCCGTCCGCCGGATAGCCCTTCCAGGTCGGGAGGGCCCATAACTGACCGGCGGCCGAAGTGGATTTAGACTAGAGGCGACACCGTAGGTCTTGGCGTCGTCGGTCACCGCCGCCTTGCGGGAAGGCGTTCGACAGCGACAAGCCGCTTGACGCCGCCACGGCAAAGCCGTTGGACGACGCCGTCGCCGCCACCGACGCTGCCCTGGAGAAGGCGGGTGTGGATCGAGGCCGCCAACCAGAGTGTGGGCAAGGCGATCGACGACACTACCGTTCCACCATCGTGGACAGTCCGGACCTGTTCGGACATGTCAATCTGGCGCGTCTGACGCAGGACATGCGCGACATCGGCGGCACCCGTTCCGCCTCCGTCGGGCTGTTCGTCGCCGGGATGCCGTTCGGCCCGGACCGGTTGCAGGCGACGACGGAGATGACCGGTAAGGTCGCTCTGCTGTGGCAGACGATGCAGCAAGTCGTGCCGAACCTCGGCAATCCGCCGGAACTGACCAAAGCGCTGGACCATGTGCGCTCCACCATGATGACGGAGGGGGAGCAACGCTTTCAAGGCGTGATCGACGCCGCGCGGAAGGGTGCGGCGCCACCGATGTCCCTGGCCGACTGGTGTCCCTGGGTGACGCGGATGCTGAACAACATCCTGGTGTTGCAGGATGCTGCCATCGCCGCTGCGCAGACCCGGGGTTCGGCATCGCAAGTTCTCGATGCCTCGACCGGCCTGACCCGTCAGGCGGCGGTTTTGCGTCGGGAGATCGAGATCTTCCTGGCCGGCATCCGCGCGGCATAACGCGTCGCGAAGCAGGCGAGGAAATCAGGAGCATCAATCCAATCGCCGGCAGAGCGGTGACGGACAGATATGGCCTTTGCAGCGGTGCGTTGCCCTGTCGCCAGTTGCCCTGACGCTCCAACTCCCTATCATTATCGGCAATGACCGCCTGGACGGTCTCGCATGATGAGGGTTCGGGACATGAGTGACGCTACCGTGGGCATGGCTGCCGGCTGGATCGAACTGACTGCGGCGGACGGCCACCGGATGCGCGCCTATCGCGCGCCAGCCAAGGGCGAGGAGATCGGGCGCCTGATCGTGGCTCCGGAAATCTTCGGCATCAACCATCACATCCGCAGCGTCTGCGACGGCTTCGCCCAGCAGGGCTTCACCACCGTGGCGCCCGACCTGTTCGACCGGGCCGAGCGCGGGGTCGAACTGCCGTATGACGATGCCGGCATTCAGCGGGGCATCGCGCTGAAGGGGGCGGTGGCGACCGCCGACGCCTTGCAGGACATCGCTGCGGCGCTGGCCCATCTCGGCGGTGACGGGGTCGCGGCCATCGTCGGCTATTGCTGGGGCGGCAGCATCGCCTGGGCGTCGGCAGCGGCGCTGCCAGTGCGCGCCGCCATCGGCTATTACGGCGGCGAGATCGGCAAGTCGCTGGACAGTGCCCCGCGGGTTCCGACCCTGCTGCATTTCGGCGAGCAGGACCACGCCATCCCGCTGTCGGTCGCCGAGGGGGTGAAGTCCCGCTATCCGTGGGTGCCGGTGCATGTCTATCCGGCCGGCCATGGCTTCAACTGCGACGAACGGGGGAGCTTCCATCCGGAAAGTGCGGTGCTGGCGCTTCGGCGGACCGTGGGGTTGCTGCGGGCCGTGTTCTGACCGGAGCCTCTTTGCGTGTCCTGTCCTTCCGCTGCCCAAGCCGGATCGGCCAGCGGCGGAAGGCGAGCAGCCCGACACAGATCAGCGCATAGACGAGCGGCGCCGTCTGCCAGCCCTTCACCAGCATGATGAAGTGCAGGCAGCCGGCCAGCCCGGCGACGAAGACGGCCTTGTGCAGCGTGCGCCAGCGCTTGCCGCCCAACCGCTTCACCATCCCGTCGGTCGAGGTCGCGGCCAGCGCCGTCAGGATCAGGAAGGCCCCCATGCCGACCGTGATATAGGGCCGCTTGACGATTTCTTTCCAGATCGCCGGCCAATCGAAGAACTGGTCCAACCCGACGTAGGTGGACAAATGGACCAGCGCATAGAAGAAGGCGAAAAGCCCCAGCATCCGCCGGAACCGCGCCAGCCCGGCCACCCCCGTCAGCATGCGCAGCGGTGTCAGCGCCAGCGCGATCAGCAGGAAACGCAAGGCCCACAGCCCGCTGGCCTTGACGCTTTCCAGCACCGGCTCCGCCCCCAACTCGCCGGTGTAGGCGAGCCAGACGGTCCAGACCAGCGGAACCAGGGCGAGGGTGAAGACGACGGGCTTGGCCCAGCGTGACGTGAGGGCGGCGTTCGCCGCGGCGCGCACATCGACGCCGCCGTTGGAGGCGAGGGGGGCGGCCATGGTCAGTAGTTCGCCTTCAGGTCCATGCCGGCATAGAGCGACGCGACCTCTTCGCCATAGCCGTTGAAGGGCAGAGTCTTGCGGCGCGAGAATTCACCGACCCGCCGCTCGGTCGCCTGGCTCCAGCGCGGATGGTCGACGTCCGGATTGACGTTGGAGTAGAAGCCGTACTCACGCGGCTGCGACTTGTTCCAGGCGGTCGCCGGCTGGTCCTTCACCAGCGAGATCTTGACGATCGATTTGATCGACTTGAAGCCGTATTTCCACGGCACCACCAGCCGGATCGGTGCGCCGTTCTGGTTGGGCAGCACCTCGCCATACATGCCGACGGCCAGCATGGTCAGGGGATGCATCGCCTCGTCCAGCCGCAGACCTTCGGTATAGGGCCAGTCCAACACCCAGGAACGCAGGCCGGGCATCTGCTTCGGGTCGTTCAGGGTCTGGAAGGCGACGTATTTTGCGTTGCCGGTCGGCTCCACCCGCTTCAGCAGTTCCGCCAGCGGGAAGCCGACCCAGGGAACCACCATCGACCAGCCCTCGACGCAGCGCAGGCGGTAGACGCGTTCCTCCATCGGGAACTTCAGCAGATCCTCGATGCCAATGGTCATCGGCTTGCCGACCTCGCCGCCGATGGCGATTTCCCAGGGGCGGGTCTTCAGTGTGCCGGCATTCTCGGCCGGATCGCTCTTGCCGGTGCCGAACTCATAGAAATTGTTGTAGGTGGTGGCCGACTTCATCGGAGTCGTCGGATCGAATTTCGGATCGGCCGGTTTGATTGTGGTCGCCGCCTGGAAGGGGCCTGCCAGCGCGCTGCCGCTCCATACCGGCAGGCTGCCCAGCGCCATGGCGGCGGCGCCACCGGCGATCAGGCTGCGGCGCGACAGGAACAGCTCCCGCGGCGTCACCTCGTCTTCGCGTGCCTGCGACGCGGTGGGAAACTTGAACAGCATCGACCCTCTCCCGAACGGACCATTCCTGCCACTAACCATAGGGCTGCGGCCGGCCTTCGGCAAATCACAGGGTCTACACAATTGCGTGAACGGATCTGCTGCGTGAACGGATCTGCGCGTTGCGCGATCAGCGCCGGCCGAGCGGGATCACCACGGCCGGACCGCCGAACCCGCCGCCACGTGCCGTGCGGCGTGCGCGAAAGGGCAACACGTCGGCCGGTGGCCGCGGCGGGGTCAGGAGCTGCATTCCGGTAAATGAATGGGTAAGGGCAGCACCCTGCTGGCAGGCGCGCATCCAAGAGAGCATGCAGCACATCGAAGCCTGCATGGAAAACGTCCAAAGATTCATCGCCAAGCCCCAGGCTGAGATGTGTCGGGTCGTCTTGCCCCGCGGGAGGCGGCCGGCGCCGAAATGTCCCGTCATGGCTGGATCCATAACGATGTCCGCCATCGAATCGTTCCGAAGCCTGAGCTTCGCATAATGGCCGCCCAGCTGAGTAAGCCGGTGACAAGGCCGCCTAAGCTCAAGAAAATTCTCGCCTCGTCCTAAGTTATAGGCATAGCCCTTACGCCGGAAGGCAGAGTTCCTACGAAAGGCCAAGTTGACCCGAATAGCCTTTACTTCATCGTGCGGGGCTGTAGGACTGCGCAGTCACGCTCCGGATGAGGATGGAGTGCGCACACTGTCGGTGCGGACGTTCGGAATCCCGGTTGTGTTGGCCTACGTTTTCTTCGACCGCGCAGTGAAGCGGTCCTGGGGATGGGCGGAGCGCGGTCCATGGTGGGCACGGCGCGCGGATTGGGGAACGGCATGACGGCGATGGTCGAGACGGCGGACGCGTTGGATCCGAAGGTTCTGCTGATGGCCCTGCGGCAATTGCGCAAGGGTGAATTCTCGGTGCGGCTGCCGCTGGACCTCACCGGAATCGACGGCGAAATCGCCGCCGCCTTCAACGACGTGGTCGAGCTGAATCAGAACCTGACCACCGAGGTCAGCCGACTCAGCGTCGCCATCGGCAAGGAAGGCCGCATCAGCCAGCGCGCCAAGCTGAACAATGCGTCCGGCGGGTGGGAAACCTGCGTCGACAGCATCAACACGCTGGTCGGCGACATGATCCAGCCGACGACGGAAATAGCCCGCGTCATCGGTGCGGTCGCCAAGGGCGACCTGTCCAAGACCATGGCGCTGGAGATCGAGGGCCGGCCGTTGCAGGGCGAGTTCCTGCGCACCGCCCGCAACGTCAACACGATGGTGGACCAGCTCGTCACCGTCACCACCGAGCTGACGCGTGTGGCGCGCGAGGTAGGGATCGAAGGCAAGCTGGGCGGTCAGGCCCAGGTGAAGGGTGTTGCCGGCACCTGGAAGGACCTGACGGAAAACGTCAACGTTATGGCGGCCAACCTGACCGGTCAGGTCCGCAACATCGCCGAAGTGACGACGGCGGTCGCCAAGGGCGATCTGTCGAAGAAGATCACCGTCGACGTGAAGGGTGAGATTCTCGAACTGAAATCGACCATCAACACGATGGTGGATCAGCTCAACAGCTTCGCCTCGGAAGTGACGCGCGTGGCGCGTGAGGTGGGCTCGGAGGGCAAGCTGGGCGGTCAGGCGAAGGTCGAGGGTGTCGGCGGCACCTGGAAGGATCTGACCGACAATGTGAACATGATGGCGGAAAACCTGACCGGTCAGGTCCGCAACATCGCCGAAGTCACCACCGCGGTCGCCAAGGGCGATTTGTCGAAGAAGATCACCGTCGACGTGAAGGGTGAGATTCTCGAGCTGAAATCGACCATCAACACGATGGTGGACCAGCTGAACAGCTTCGCTTCGGAAGTGACGCGCGTTGCGCGCGAGGTGGGCTCGGAAGGCAAGCTGGGCGGTCAGGCCAAGGTGGAGGGCGTCGGCGGGACGTGGAAAGACCTGACCGACAGCGTGAATATGATGGCGGCCAACCTGACCGGTCAGGTGCGCAACATCGCCGACGTGACGACCGCCGTCGCGACGGGTGACCTGTCGAAGAAGATCACCGTCGACGTGAAGGGCGAGATTCTCGAGCTGAAATCGACCATCAACACGATGGTGGACCAGCTGAACAGCTTCGCCTCGGAGGTGACGCGCGTTGCTCGCGAGGTGGGCTCGGAGGGCAAGCTGGGCGGTCAGGCGCGGGTGGAAGGCGTCGGTGGGACGTGGAAAGATCTGACCGACAGCGTGAATCTGATGGCGGCGAACCTGACCGGTCAGGTGCGAAACATCGCCGACGTGACGACCGCCGTCGCCAACGGCGACCTGTCGAAAAAGATCACCGTGCCGGTGAAGGGTGAGATCCTCGAGTTGAAGAACACCATCAACACGATGGTGGACCAGTTGAACAGCTTTGCCTCGGAGGTGACGCGCGTTGCGCGCGAGGTGGGTTCGGAAGGCAAGCTGGGCGGTCAGGCGCAGGTGAAGGGCGTCGGCGGCACCTGGAAGGATCTGACCGACAGCGTGAACGCGATGGCGACCAACCTGACCGGGCAGGTGCGCAACATCGCGGAGGTGACGACGGCGGTCGCGAACGGCGACTTGTCGAAGAAGATCACCGTCGATGTGAAGGGCGAGATCCTCGAGCTGAAATCGACCATCAACACGATGGTGGACCAGCTCAACAGCTTCGCCTCGGAAGTGACGCGCGTCGCGCGCGAGGTGGGCTCGGAAGGCAAGCTGGGCGGTCAGGCGCAGGTGAAGGGCGTCGGCGGGACGTGGAAGGATCTGACCGACAACGTCAACGCGATGGCGACCAACCTGACGGGGCAGGTGCGCAACATCGCCGAAGTCACCACCGCGGTCGCGAATGGCGACTTGTCGAAGAAGATCACCGTCGACGTGAAGGGCGAGATCCTCGAGCTGAAATCGACCATCAACACGATGGTGGATCAGCTCAACAGCTTCGCCTCGGAAGTCGCCCGCGTGGCGCGCGAGGTCGGCATCGAGGGCAAGCTGGGCGGTCAGGCCCAGGTGAAGGGGGTTGCCGGCACCTGGAAGGATCTGACCGACAACGTGAACATGATGGCGGCGAACCTGACCGGTCAGGTCCGCAACATCGCCGAAGTCACCACCGCGGTCGCCAAGGGCGACCTGTCGAAGAAGATCACCGTCGACGTGAAGGGCGAAATCTTCGAGCTGAAATCGACCATCAACACGATGGTGGACCAGCTGAACAGCTTCGCTTCGGAAGTGACGCGCGTGGCACGCGAGGTGGGCTCGGAAGGCAAGCTGGGCGGTCAGGCCAAGGTGGAGGGCGTCGGCGGCACCTGGAAGGATCTGACCGACAACGTGAACATGATGGCGGCCAACCTGACCGGTCAGGTGCGCGGCATCGCCAGCGTCGTCACCGCGGTCGCCGACGGCGACCTGAAGCGCAAGCTGGCGGTGGACGCCAAGGGCGAGATCGCGGCGCTGGCCAACACCATCAACGGCATGATCGACACGCTGGCGACCTTCGCTGATCAGGTCACCAACGTCGCGCGCGAGGTGGGCATCGAAGGCAAGCTGGGCGGTCAGGCCCGCGTGCCGGGCGCCGCCGGGCTGTGGAAGGATTTGACCGAGAACGTGAACCAGCTGGCCGCCAACCTGACCACCCAGGTGCGCGCCATCGCCGAGGTCGCCACCGCGGTGACGAAGGGCGACCTGACCCGCTCGATCACCGTCGAGGCGATGGGCGAGGTCGCGGCGCTGAAGGACAACATCAACGAGATGATCCGCAACCTTCGCGACACGACGCTGAAGAATGCGGAACAGGACTGGCTGAAGACCAACCTCGCGAAATTCACCCGCATGCTGCAGGGCGAGCGCGATCTGGTCACCGTCTCCAACATGATCCTGTCGGAGATCGCGCCGCTGGTGAACGCCCAGCACGGCGTCTTCTATGTCGCCACCCGCGACCGCGACGAGCCGCTGCTGGAACTGGTCGCCTCCTACGCGCTGAAGGAGCGCAAGAACCTGTCCAACCGCTTCCACCTGAAGGAAGGTCTGGTCGGGCAGTGCGCCTATGAGAAGAAGCGCATCCTGCTGACCAACGTGCCGCGCGATTATGTCGCCATCAGTTCCGGCCTGGGCGAGGCGCCGCCGCTGAACATCATCGTCCTGCCGGTGCTGTTCGAGGACGACGTGAAGGCGGTGATCGAGCTGGCGAGCTTCGGCCGTTTCAGCGAGACGCATCAGAGCTTCCTGGAGCAGCTGACCGAGAGCATCGGCATCGTGCTGAACACGATCGCCGCCAACATGCGAACCGAAGGCCTGCTGAAGCAGTCGCAGCGCCTGACCACCGAACTGCAGAGCCAGCAGGAGGAGCTGAAGACCACCAACGAGCGGCTGGAACAGCAGGCCGCCTCGCTGCGCAAGTCGGAAGAGCTGCTCAAGGCCCAGCAGGAAAAGCTGACCACCACCAACGAGGCGCTGGAGGAGAAGGCCGAGCAGCTGGAGAAGCAGAACATCGAGGTGGAGCGCAAGAACCGCGAGGTCGTGTTCGCCAAGGCGGCGCTGGAGGAGAAGGCGGAGCAGCTTGCCCTGACCTCCAAATACAAGTCGCAGTTCCTGGCGAACATGAGCCACGAGCTGCGCACGCCGCTGAACAGCCTGCTGATCCTGTCGAAGCTGCTGGCCGACAACCCCGATACCAACCTGTCCGACCGTCAGGTGGAGTTCGCCCGCACCATCCATTCCGCCGGCTCCGACCTGCTCGGCCTGATCAACGACATCCTCGATCTGTCGAAGATCGAATCCGGCACCGTGACGCTGGAGATCGGCGAGGTCGTGCTGGGCGACCTGCGCAACCATGTGGAACGCACCTTCTCGCAGCTGGCGCAGGAGAAGAAGCTGGACTTCGCCATCGAGATGGACAAGGCGCTGCCCGCCAGCATCCAGACCGATGAGAAGCGGCTGGCCCAGGTGCTGAACAACCTGCTGTCCAACGCCTTCAAGTTCACCGAAAGCGGCGGCATCACCTTCCGTGTCGCCCAGGCGACGGAAGGGTGGAGTGCCGCCCATCCGACGCTGGACGCCGCCTCCTCGGTGCTGGCCTTCACCGTCATCGACACCGGCATCGGCATCCCCGAGGACAAGCAGCGCATCATCTTCGAGGCGTTCCAGCAGGCCGACGGCACCACCAGCCGCAAATATGGCGGCACCGGCCTCGGCCTGTCGATCAGCCGCGAGATCGCCCGTCTGCTGGGCGGCGAGATCCGCGTCGCCAGCACGCCGGGCAGAGGCAGTGCCTTCACGCTGTTCGTTCCGCGCAGCTACGACATCGTTGCGGAGCCGGTCGCGCAGTTCGGCACGCCCGTCATCGCCGCCGCCAGCGCCGCCATGCCGCCCACCGCGCTGCTGCCCAAGCGGACCGAGACGGCGACCCGCCCGGTGGTGGCCTCCGGCCCGCAGGAGGGGCTGGCGCTCCTGGACATGCAGCAGCCGGCCGGCGACGACCGCGAGCGCCTGCGCCCCGGTGAGCCGGTGGTGCTGATCGTGGAAGACGACAACACCTTTGCCTCCATCCTGATCGATCTGGCGCGGGAGAAAGGCTTCCGCACCATCCTGTCCAGCGGTGGGTCGGCGGCATTGCCGCTGGCGCGCAAATACCGGCCGGACGCCGTCCTGCTCGACATCGGGCTGCCGGACATGGATGGCTGGGCGCTGCTCGATCTGCTGAAGCGCGATCCGCAGACCCGGCACATTCCGGTCCACGTCATCTCCGCCAAGGACGAGCGGCGGCGCGGCCTGGCGATGGGCGCCTTCGACTATTCGGAAAAGCCGGTGGAGCGCGAGGCGATCTTCGACGCCCTGAACCGGGTCAAGAGCTTCCGGGAGCGCGACCACCGCAGGCTTCTGGTGGTGGAGAAGGACAGCCCGCAGCCGGGCGGCGTCGCCGCCCTGATCGGCAACGGCGATGTGGAGACGCACACCGTCACCTCGATCGAGGCCGCGATGGCGGCGCTGAGCGCCGACCATTTCGACTGCATGGTGCTGGATCTGTCGAGCCCGACCCTGGCCGGTCCGGTGACAGTGGATTTCGAGCTGATCGAATGGCTGCGCACCCGCGACACGCTCGCCTGGATGCCGGTGGTGATCTATGTCGCCGCCGACATCGCGGCGGAGGACGAGGCGCGGCTGCGCCGGCTGGCCGAAACCGTGGTGCTGAAGAGCGCCCGTTCGCCGGCGGGACTGCTGGACGAAACCGCGCTGTTCCTGCACCGCGCCGTCGACCGGCTGCCCGACGAGAAGCGGCGCAGCATCCTGGACCTGCGCCAGCACGACCCGTCGCTGGCCGGCAAGCGGGTGCTGGTGATCGACGACGACATCCGCAACATCTTCTCGCTGGCCAGCGTGATGGAGGCCCACAAGATCGAGGTCCTGCATGCCGAAAGCGGACGCGAGGGCATCGAGCGGCTGCGTGCCGACCCCGGCGTGGACGTGGTGCTGGTCGACATCATGATGCCGGAGATGGACGGCTATGAGACCATGCGCACAATCCGCAGCATCGACGAGTTCCGGGCGCTGCCGATGATCGCCGTCACCGCCAAGGCGATGAAGGGCGACCGCGACAAATGCATCGAAGCCGGCGCGACCGACTACATCGCCAAGCCGGTGGACATCGACCATCTGCTGTCGCTGCTGCGGATCTGGACCGCCAAGAACAACCGGCAGCAACAGCGCGGTGGGGTGCAGGCATGACCCGGCGCAAGCTGCAGCCCGTTCGTGCGGTGCGGCGCGCGCCGTTCGTCCCGTCGGCCGCCAGCCCGATGCCGACGGCCCGCCGGTCGCGCCTGCTCGGCACCGCCAGCGCCCAGCCGACCGGCGGGGACGTCGTCCGTAAGCCACCTCTGCCGCCGGCCGCAGCTGCGGTGGAAGCGGCGCCGGCTGCCCCTGCAACCGTTCCTCCCGCCACTGTGACGCCACCGCCGGCCGCCGTTCCCGCGGGATGCGAAAGCGGAACCATGACCACCGACTCACACCCGCAGCCCGACAAGGCGGACGTCGCGATCCTGATCGTCGACGACGACCCGCGGAACCTGTTCGCCGTGCGGGAGACGCTGGAGGATCTGGGGGCGCAGCTGGTGCTCGCCCGGTCGGGGGAGGAGGCGCTGAAGCATCTGCTGCGCCAGGACTTCGCTGTGATCCTGCTGGACGTGCACATGCCGGGGATGGACGGTTACGAGACGGCGGGTCTGATCCGCCTGCGCGAGAAGTCGCGCCATATCCCGATCATCTTCCTGACCGCCATCAACAAGGACGAGACGCACATCTTCCGCGGCTATGCCACCGGCGCCGTGGACTACATGTTCAAGCCGGTCGACCCGCAGATCCTGAAATGCAAGGTGTCGGTCTTCGTCGACCTCTACCGCAAGACGGAGGAGGTCAAGCGCGAGGTCGAGGCGAAACAGCGCCTGCTGGACGAGAACGAGCGGGTGCGGCGCGAAATGCGGCAGGCCGAACAGGCGCTCCGCCGCTCGGAAGAGCGGCAGGCCCTGATCCTGGGCCAACTTCCCATCGTGCTCTACACCGCCGACCTGACGCCGGGCATTCCATTCCGCTACCTGTCCGACACGACGCGGACGGTGCTGGGCTGCCCCGCCGCCCGTTTCATCGAGGATCCGAATTTCTGGGAATCCGGTCTGCATCCGGACGACCGCAGCCGCGTGCTTCGCCAGCTGGCGTCGATCCACGATGCCGGGCTGACCACGGTGGAATACCGCTGGCGCGGTCCGGACGGCGGCGAGCGCCATCTGTTGGACCAGGCTGTGGTCGTGCGCGACGAGGATGGCCGGCCGGCCGAGCTGTTCGGCACCATCGTGGACGTGACCGAGACGCGCCAAGCCCAGCAGCAGCTCGCCCACGCACAGAAGATGGAAATGGTCGGCCAGCTGACCGGCGGCATCGCCCACGATTTCAACAACATGCTGATGGTGGTGATCGGCAGCCTGGAGCGGCTGGTCCCCGGCCTTGCCGACGATCCGAAGGCGGCGCGGCGGGCGGAGATGGCGCTGCAGGCGGCGCTGCGCTGTTCCGACATGACTCGGCGGCTGCTGACCTTCGCCCGGCGCCAGCAGCTTCACCCGGAACCGGTGGATCTCGGCGATCTGGTCGCCGGCATGGGCGAGCTGATGGAGCGCACGCTGGGCGGCGGTGTCGCCATCGCCATCGAAGCGCCGCCGGCCGATGCCGAGCCGCTGTGGATCGCCTCGGTCGACCGCTCCCAGGCGGAATCGGCCCTGCTGAACCTCGTCATCAATGCCCGCGACGCCATGCCCGGTGGCGGCACTCTGCGGATCAGCACGGCCAACACCCGGTTTATGGAGCCGCAGACAGGAAACGGCATGACGGTGCCGGCCGGCGACTATATCCTGCTGTCGGTGGCGGACAGCGGATGCGGCATGCCGGCGCACGTGCTGGAGCGGGCCTTCGAGCCCTTCTTCACCACCAAGGAGACGGGGAAGGGCACCGGTCTGGGCCTTGCCATGATCCATGGCTTCGTCAAGCAGTCGGGCGGGTTGATCGGCATCGACAGCAAGCCCGGCAGCGGTACCGTTTTCCGCCTTTACCTGCCGCGGGCGGCGATGGACAGCGCCCATGGCGTGTCGGCCGACGAGGATGACGGCCATGAAGCCTTCGCCGGCCGTGGCGAGACCGTGCTGGTGGTCGATGACGATGCCGATGTGCGGTCGGTCGCGGTGCAGGCGGTGGCGGCTCTGGGGTATCGTGTGCTGGAGGCCGACGGTGCCGAGGCGGCGCTGACCCTGCTGGACCGGCAGCCGGTCGACCTTCTGTTCACCGACATCGTCATGCCCGGCGGTCTGAACGGCCGCGAACTGGCGCTGGAGGGGTTGCGCCGCCATCCCTCTTTGCGGGTGCTGTTCGCCTCGGGCTATGCCAACGGAACGTCTGCGCCGGGACCGGAGGCCGGCGCGTCCACCGACGCCGGCGGCACCGCCGATCCCGGCGCCGTTCTGGGGACTGTGTTGAGCCGGGCGGAAACGCTGTCCAAGCCGTACCGTGACGGCGATCTGGCCCGTGCCCTGCGGCGCGCGCTGGATCCGCAGGCCCCTCTCGCCCCGGCGGAGGCCGTCCGGGGGTGATGAGGGGAATCGAGGGCGGCGTTACCCCACGCCGCCGGTTGTGCATATCAGGTCAGGTTCCGGTTCATGGTTTTGTCCGACGATGCGTCTACCCTGTTGCGAGGTTCGATCCGGTCTGTCTGGGCGTTGGAGCTTCTTCTTCTTCTGCGGCGGACTCCCGACCGGGACTGGTCGAACGCCGATCTGGTCAGCGAGTTGCGTGGCAGCGACGTGGTGGTACAGGAGGCGCTGGCCGGGTTCCTCGGCGCGTGTCTGCTGGTGGCGCAGCCCGACGGCCGCCACCGCTACCGCCCGGCTTCCCCGCTTCTGGACCAGTGGGTGGAGGAGATCGAGCAGGCCTACGCCACCCGTCCGTCCGCCATCATCCGGGAGATTTTCGCGGCTCCCGGCAACAAGGTGCAAATCTTTGCCGATTCCTTCCGCTTCCGCCTCAACGATTGATCCCAGTGATGAATTGATCTCAATGAATGAAATGACCGCGGTCTACACAGTCACCAATGCGTGCCGTCCCCTGCAGGGGGAGAGCGGGGTGGGAGCGACGACATGGAGGTCGTGAAGTCGGCGGTCTATCTGCTGTGCTTCGCCGCCAGCCTGCTGTGCATGGTCCTGCTGCTGCGCAGCTATTTGCGGTCCCGCAGCCGGCTTCTGCTGTGGAGCACGCTGTGTTTCGTCGGGCTCGCCGTGAACAATCTGCTGCTGTTCATCGATGTCGTCGTCCTGCCGACACAGGTCGACCTGCTGCCGCTGCGCCAGCTCTCCGCCATGGCCGGCGTGGGCGTGCTGCTGTACGGCTTCATCTGGGATGCCGAGTGATGCTGCCCACCACCTCCAGCTTCTTCACCGGCGTGCTTGCGGCGCTCTATGCGGTGGCCGGGCTGTTCTTCCTCGGCTTCTGGAGGCGGACGAGGGATGCGCTGTTCGTCAGCTTCGCGCTGGCCTTCCTGCTGCTGGCGCTGAACCAGATCGTGCTGGCGCTCGGCGGGCTGGAGCGCGAAGAGCAGAGCTGGGTCTATGTGCTGCGTCTGCTGGCCTTCCTGCTGATCATTGGCGCCATCGTCCGCAAGAACCTGGAGGGGCGGCGGCGCTGAACCGCATTCGGACGGCTCCCTTTTACTTGCGGCCGTCACCGAAGCGGCGGCAATCCCGTTCATCGGTACCGGATTCCGCATGTCCGCCGTTGGAGGTTCGGTACCGCGAATCGTCGCACTGGCCGTTGCCGGCATAGGGGCTGTAGCCGCCGCGACCCCGGCCGTAGCCGTTGCCGTAATAGCCGGAATTGTCGTAGCCGCTGCGATGGTGCCGGTTACGGCCGCGGTTATAATCGCCATCGTCGTCATCATTGCCGGCGGTCGCTGCCAGCACGCCCAACCCGACGACAGCCGCGCCGATCAACAGGGCGCCCGCCATGTCGTCGTTGCCGTTGCCGGCACAGCCGGGCAGGGCCAGCGACACCGCCAGGCACGCGGCCATGGCCGTCCTGCCGCCGAAAAATCCGCGCCGTGCCGCTGTTTCCATCGCCGCCTCCCAGACCAAGGGCTTCATTTACGCATGAACACATGAGCGGAGTTTTTCATCCGCTGCCATTATAATTTCTTTTTAGAAATATTTGCGCAGTCCCGGTTCCGCTTGTCAGGTGCATAGGGGAAACGTACGGCAAGGGCTTGGCCCGGCTGGCCGGAAGCCCTATGGTCGGCCAGCTGTCGCCAGTATCGCCAGCTGTCGCCAATATCGGGAGTGTGTCGATGTTCACCGCCAGGATCCTGCTGCTCGGCTCCGGGGAGCTGGGCAAGGAATTCGTCATTGCCGCCAAGCGGCTGGGCTGCGAGGTCATCGCCTGCGACAGCTACGCCAACGCGCCGGCGATGCAGGTCGCCGACCGGGCGGAGGTGTTCTCCATGCTGGACGCCGATGCCCTGCGCGCCGCCATCGCCAAGCACCGCCCCGACTACATCGTGCCTGAGGTCGAAGCGATCCGCACCGAGGTGCTGCACGAATTCGAGGATGCCGGCACCATTGTCGTGCCGTCGGCCCGTGCCGCGACCATGACGATGAACCGTGACCGCATCCGCGAGGTCGCAGCGACTGAACTCGGCCTGCGCACCTCGCGCTACCGCTATGCCGAGAGCCTGGAGGAGGTGCGCGCCGGGGCGGAGCACACCGGCTTCCCCTGCGTCGTCAAGCCGGTGATGTCGTCGTCCGGCAAGGGGCAGAGCACGGTGCAGGACGCCGCAGGGCTGGAGGGGGCCTGGGACTATGCGGTGGCGAACATGCGCGGCGACCGCCGCAAAGTGATCGTCGAGGAGTTCGTTCCCTTCGAATACGAGATCACGCTGCTGACCGTCCGCACCCGCGACGGCATCCTCTATTGCGAACCGATCGGCCACAGGCAGGAGCGCGGCGATTACCAGGAATCCTGGCAGCCGGTCGCCATGCCGCAGGCGATGCTGGACGACGCCAAGGCGATGGCGGCGCGCGTCGTCGACAATCTCGGCGGCTACGGCATCTTCGGCGTCGAGTTCTTCGTCACCGCCGACGAGGTGATCTTCTCCGAACTGTCGCCGCGGCCGCACGACACCGGCATGGTCACGCTGCTGTCGCAGAACCTGTCGGAATTCGAACTGCACGCCCGCGCCATCCTGGGCCTGCCGATCCCGAATATCCTATGCCGTGCCCCGTCGGCCTCCGCCGTCATCCTGGCCGACCGCGAGGCGGAGAGTTTCCGCATCGAGGGGCTGGCGGACGCGCTGCGCCTGGGTTCGACCGAGCAGGAGGTCGACGTCCGCCTGTTCGGCAAGCCGACCACCCGCAAGAACCGCCGCATGGGTGTGGCGCTCGCAACCGGCACCGACACCGACGATGCACGGGCGCGGGCCAAGCAGGCGGCGGACAAGGTGACGATCCGGTACCTGTAAGCCGTTGATTTCGATCCTGCGGGCGGGGATGACCCGCCTGCAGGAGCCTTGTCAGACGATGGCGTCAGACGGCGGCGGCGAGCATGCCTGCCGAGGCATCCAACTCGAGCATCGGTGCCGCCCGGCCGGTCGTCGCAAGCGGGGTGGTGGAGCGTCCTTCGCGGTAGCCGAAGTTCACGTAATGGGCTGCCGCCGACGCTTCGCTGTTGCCAAACCGACGCTGAAGATCGGGATTCCGCGCCAGATAGGCAGCCGCGTTGAACGTCGTCGTCCGTCCTTCGAGCCGTCCCGTGGTTGCGTAATGAAGGGCCGCCGCGGTGGTGCTGGAGCCGAAGGCCTGGATCAGATCCGGGTTGGCCGCCAGATAACTTGTCGCATTGAAGGAGGTGTTTCGTCCCTCCAACCGACCGTTGGTGATGTAATGCCGGGTGGCTGTAGCGGTGTCCGCCCCGAAGGTCGCGGCCAGATCCGCGTTGGCGGCCAGATACCCGGCGGCATCGAAGCTGGTCGCGCGGTTTTCAGTATAGCCGCTCCGAATATAGTGAGTGAAAGCAGCGGCCTGATTGGTGCCGAAGACGGCGGCCAGATCCCGGTTGGCCGCCAGATACCCCAGGGCATCGAAACCAGCGGCACTCGAAGTCGGCACCATCCCGTCGTAATACCTGACGTATTCGACATTCATCAGAATGTCGCTGCCATTGCTGCGATCAAGAATGGCAACCTGTCCATTGAAGGCGACCAGCCTCGCGCTGCTCGTATATTGGAGATTGATGACGGTGTCGATACCTTCTCCGCCATCGATGGTATCGAAACCAGGGCTGGTGTAGATCTGATCGTCACCTCCACCGCCGCTGATGTAATCGTTTCCCGCGTATCCCTGTAAATAGTCTGTCTGGGATGAGCCAAATATTTGGTCGTCACCCGACAGCAACGACGGGACTGTCAATACATTAGAAAAATCATATGCGTTTGAGAAGCTCAGATTTGCATTACTGATTGACAGCAGTATATTCCCACTGGGCTGCGTCGCTGTAAGGGATGTAATTCTTCCTGATATGTTAGTTCCGGTTATATTGATATTACCATTTACTGTAGCATCCATCACGGTCGCGCCGTTTTTTGTAAATCGGGCAACGATCTGCGATGGAGTTATTGAATACAGAAAAGAGTTATCATAGTCGATACCGGTACCACTTCCACCATCCCATAAATGCAGGGGTACGCTTGCAACGACGATGCTCATATCAATCTCTCTTTCTGCCTTCTGATTCCATCGCGCGGTCGGCATTCATTTCCACATTCCGCAAGAGAACGGCCAAAATCGCCTCCAGAGGAATATTGCTCTTATTTCCAGTCATCATGCAGAACAGAGGATTTAACAGCCTGAATGCACCTTTAAGTGTATGCAGGTATCTCTAAAAAGTCTAGAGTTGAGCCCATCGGCTTCTGGACATATGCAGCGATGTGTGGCGGGCTCGCCTCACGCTACCGCCCCAGCAGCCGGTCCACCCGCCGCAGCGCCGGGAACATCGCCGCCCACAGCCCGGCGAGCCCGACTGCGCCGACGCCGCCCAGCACCACCGCGGGAACCGCGCCGATCAGTGCCGCGACGCTGCCGGATTCGAACTCGCCCAACTGGTTGGACGCGCCGATGAACAGCGAGGTGACGGCGCCGACCCGGCCGCGCATCTCATCCGGGGTGGACAGCTGGACCAGCGTCTGGCGGACGAACATGCTGACCTGATCGGTGGCGCCGACCGCCAGCAGGGCGATGAAGGACAGCACCGGATCGGCCGACAGGCCGAAGGCTATGGTCGCGACGCCGAACCCGGCCACCGCGATCAGCATCCAGCGCCCGGCATGGCGCTTCACGCCCCAGCGGGTGATGACCATCGCCATGGCGAGCGCCCCCAGCGCAGGCGCCGAGCGCAGCAGGCCGAGCCCCCACGGCCCGACATGCAGCACGTCGCGCGCATAGATCGGCAGCAGCGCCGTCGCTCCGCCCAACAGCACCGCGAACAGGTCGAGCGAGATGGCGCCCAGAATCTCCGGCCGGCTGCGGATGAAGGAGGCGCCGGCCAGCATGCTGGTCAGGCTCATGGCGCGCTTGGTCATGGTGACGGGGCGCGGCCGGCAGGCGGCGATGAGCAGGACCGACAGCAGCAGCATCGCCGTGCTGACGCCATAGACAGCGGCCGGACCGGCGATGTAGAGCAGTCCGCCCAGCGCCGGACCGGAGATCTGCGCCACCTGCACGCCCGACGACTGCCAGGCGACGGCGTTGGGCAAATCCTCCACCGGGACGGTCGCGGACAGGATCGCCTGGTTGGCCGGACCCTCGAAGGACTTGGCGAGGCCGATCAGCGCCACCACGGCAAAGATGGCGTGGGGCGACAGGGCGCCCGCCATGGTCAGCAGGAACAGGGCGGCGACCGCGATCATCTCGACCGACAGGGCGCCGAACAGGACCGTCTTGCGGTCGTTGTTGTCCACCACATGGCCGGCCACCAGAACCAGCGCCAGCGAGGGCAGGAACTGGAACAGTCCGACCAGCCCGAGGTCGAGCGGGTCGCCGGTCATGGCATAGACCTGCCAGCCGACCGCCACCACCTGCATCTGGATCGCCAGCATCGAGCAGACCCGCGCGCTCCAGAACAGGGCGAAGGCGCGGTGACGGAAGGCCGACCGGAAGCTATCCCCGGCCGCAGGGGCGCTGGTCATTCAAACAGGCTCCAGAAGTGTGGCGAGCCCCAGCCCGCCGCCGATGCCGAGCGTAGCGAGACCCCGGCGGGGCGCACGGCCCGCCGCTGGGAACAGCATTTCGCTGAACAGGCGCGTCACCAGGATCGCCCCGGATGCGCCGTAGGGATGGCCGAGCGCCAGGGCTCCGCCGCCGACCGACACGCGCGATCGGTCGATGCCAAGCGCGTCGAGGCTGGCCAGCACCTGGGCGGCGAAGGCCTCGTTGAACTCGACGAGGTCGATGTTGGCGACGGTCAGGCCGGGATTGCGGGCCAGCAGCCTGGTCACCGCAGGAATCGGGCCGGTGCCGAGGAGCTTCGGATCCACGCCCGCCGCGGCGCTGTCGACCACCGCCAGCCCATGGGTGAGGCCGAGCGCGCGGAACTTTCGCTCCGACACCACCGCCACCACGGCGGCACCGTCATTGACCGGGCAGGCGTTGCCCGCCGTGACCGTGCCATCGGGCCGGAGGATGGGCCGTAGCGCCGCCAGCTTTTCGAGGCTGGTATCGGCACGCGGGCAGTCATCGAGAACGACGACGCGGCCGTCGGGGAGATGCAGCGGAACGATCTCGCGGTCGAAGCGCCCGGCGGCCTGCGCGGCCAAGGCCTTGCGGTGGCTGTCCAGCGCGTAGCGGTCCTGGCGGGTACGGTCGATGCCGTAGGCCGTGGCGACCGTCTCCGCTGCCTCGATCATCGACGGGTCGCCGACCTCCTCTGGGGCGAAGCGGGCGCGGTCGTAGAAGGTCGGGCTGCGGTAGAGGCTTGACGGCTTGGCGACGCGCCACGGGGCGGTGCTGGTGCTCTCCACCCCGCCGGCCAAGACGACGTCGCAGGCGCCGGATTGCACCAGCCGGGCGGCGAGATTGATCGCTTCGAGCCCCGATCCGCACTGCCGGTCCACCGTGACACCGGGCACCGACACCGGCAGTCCGGCCGCCAGGGCCGACAGCCGTGCGACATTGCCGCCGGGACCGACCGCATTGCCCAGCAGAACCTCGTCCACCTCCGCGGGGTCGAGGCCGGCGTCGCCCAGCACCGCGCGGATGACCGGAGCGGCGAGATCCTCGACGGGAAGCTCGCGCAAGCTGCCGCCGATGCGCCCGACCGGGGTTCGCCGGGCTGCGACGATGATAGGGCGGCTGGTCACGCCACCACCTCCAGCCCGCCGTCCGGTCCGCTGAGCTTCGCCCGTTCGCGCACATCGGCGCGGGCGATCTTGCCGCTGCCGGTCAGGGGCATGTCGGATGCGGCGAAGACCCGCCGCGGCGCCTTGTAGCTCTCCAGCCGTTCGTGACACCAGCCGCGCAGGTCGGCGAGCGAGGCGCGTGTGCTTCCGCGCCACCACACCACGGCGGACAGGGCGTCGCCCCAATAGGGATCGGGCAGGCCGAATACCACCGCCTCCGCCACCGCGGGATGGGCGCGCAGGACCGCTTCGACCTCCGCCGGGTAAACGTTCAGGCCGCCGGTGATAACCATGTCACCGGCCCGCCCGACCAGCCGCAGCCAGCCTTCGCCGTCGATCCAGCCGTAATCGCCGACCGTGCCCCAGCCGTCCCGCTCACGGTAGCCGGTGCCGTCGGTGACACCGAGATAGCCATCGCTCAGCATGCCGTTGCGCACCCAGACGGTGCCGGGCCGGCCGCGCTCCACCGGACGGCCGTCATCGTCGCGCAGGCTCAGTTCCACCCCATGGAAGGGACGGCCGACGCTGTCGGCGGGGGCGCCTTCGCGGGACGAGCGCAGGCTGACGAAGCTCAGCTCGGACGCGCCGTAATATTCCAGCATGGCGGCATCGGGGCAGAGAGCGGCCAGCCGGTCATGTACCGCGGGCGCCAGTTTGGCGCCGGAACAGACCACCCGGCGAAGGGCGGGGAACTGTCGGCCGTCGCGCTCGGCAGCGTCGAGAATGCCGACCAGCATCGTCGGCACCAGCACCAGCGTGGTGACGCCGCACTCTGCCAACTGCGCCGCCGCGTCGGTTCCGTCGAATTTCGGCTGCACCCGCACCGTGGCGCCGGCCGACAGCCCCTCCACCGCGCCATATAGGCCCAGGCCATGGACCAGCGGCCCCGGCACGAGAACGACGTCCTCGGTACCGATGCCGAATTCCATCCGGCTCGCCTCCAGCGTCGCCAGCCAGGAACCCTGGTTGCGGATGAAGGCCTTGGGCCGGCCGGTGGTGCCGGAGGTGAAGCCGACCAGGAAGTGTGTTTTCGGATCGACGGCGGGTATGGTCCAGCCCGCCGGCTGCGCTGCGATCCAGGTGGCGGCGGTCCCGGTCGTCAGATACAGATCCGGGCGGAAGGTCTCGATTGCGGCGGCAGTCTGCGCGGCACTCCATTTCGGGTCGAGCAGACCGACGATGCCGCCGGCCGCGACGATGCCGAAGAACAGCGCCAGCAGTTCCGGCCGGTTGCCCAGGCTGAGCGCCACGCGCGGCGGCTCTCCAGCCCGGCCCAGGGCAGCCACACCGGCACCGGCCCGCCGCACCTGCTCCAGCAGCGCGCCATAGGACAGTGTCTCATCGCCGAGGATCAGCGCCGGATGGTCAGGCGCCCATTCAGCGGCCCGTGCGAAGGGGCGGGCGAGATTGTCCGCCCTCAAATAGCTGCCGGTCGGCAATGGCCGCTCAGGCGCCATTCCCTCTGGCGCCATTCTCTCAGGCATGGATCGCCAGGATGCCGGCGCGGCGGACGCCCGAGGCGGCAACGGCGGCGATGCCGGCCTTGATCAGGTCGCCCGGCACGAAGGCCAGCGAGCCGAACACCGCCTTGTTGATCGGCAGGCCGGCGACCAGCCACAGCCAGGGAATGCCGCCGGCATAGACGACCATGATGCCGCCAAGCACGCTGACCACGAAGAGGCGGAACGGATTGGCGCCGGTGGCGAACCGCTCAGCCAGCCAGCCGGTGACGAAGGCGGCGGCCGGCATGGACAGCACGAAGCCGCCGGTCGGCCCCATCAGGACGCCGATGCCGCCGCGCCCTCCGGCCAGCAGCGGCAGGCCGGCCGCGACCAGCAGCACGAACAGCAGTGCTGCGATGCCGCCGCGCTTGGCGCCCAGGATGGTGCCGGCCAGCATGACGCCCAGCGTCTGCGCGGTGATCGGCACCGGCAGGAAGCCGAGCGGAATCGGCGGCGCCATGCCGAGCCCGCCCAGCAGGGCGGCGAACAGGGCGCAGAGGACGAGGTCGCGGGTGGACAACATGGCGGACGCTTCCTTCGGCTGGTGACGTTATCGTTGCGTGCTGTTTTTGTTTTCGCTGTCGTTCGTCCCGGCATCCACCGGGTCATAACCGCGCGCTTCCAGTGCGGCGGTCAGATCATCGGCCATGGTGAGGATCTTGACCAGCAGCGGAACGAACAGGGCGGCTATGTTGCGCTCCACGCCGCGGGCACGCTGGGCCATCCGCACCTCGCGCACTTGTTCGCCCAGCAGCGGGATGAAGCGGATGGTCAGGGCCAGCATCAGCGCCATCTTTGCCGGGTTGACCCCGACCGGCCGCAGCAGGCCGAACAGCCGCTCGAACAGATCGACCATGTCCATGACGCGGGTGGTCAGCGTGACCAGGGTCGCCAGCAGGATCAGGGCGGCGAAGCGGGCGACGGCGACCGCCGTCTCCTCCCACCCGCCGCCGGCCAGCAGCGCCTGGAAACCGAACAACAGGGTCAGCATCAGCACCGGCGCCCGAAGCTCAGTCAGCACCCGCTTGGCCGGCAGCGTTGCCGCCACAAGCACCGCGGCGCCGATCAATCCGGCGGCCAGCGCTCCCCAGCCGCCGGGCAGGGCCAGCACCAGAATGGTCACCAGCAGCAGGCCGCCGAGCTTCGCCCCTGCCGGCAGGCGGTGAACGACCGACTCCCGATGCAGGTAGAGGCCCAGCATCAGCCGAGCCGCTCGATGTAGGCCGGCACGGTTTCCGCCGGCGGGCCGTCGGCGACGACGCGGCCATCCTCCAGCACCAGCGCCCGGTCGAAATCCTTCACCATGTCGAGGTCGTGGGTGACGACGATCACTGTCTGCGGCAGGCCACGCAGCAGGTCGATCACCTTGCGGCGGTTGCGCAGGTCGAGCAGCGTGGTCGGTTCGTCGAAGATGACATAGGCCGGCTCAAGCACCAGTACCCCGGCGATGGCGAGCAGCTGCTTCTCGCCGCCGCTCATCTGGTGGGCCGGCTGGTGCCGGTAGCGGTCGAGGTTATAGCGCTCCAGCGCCCCGGCGACGCGGCGGGCGATCTCGTCCTTCGGCAGCTTGCGTGCCTTCAGTCCGAAGGCGAGATCCTCTTCCACCGTCGGATAGACGATCTGGGTGTCGGGATTCTGGAAGACGAAACCGACCCGCCGGCGCACCGCCCGGCCGTCGCTGCGGGTATCCAGACCATCGACCGTGACAGTGCCGGCGGCCGGTACGATCAGCCCGTTCAGCAGGCGGGCCAGCGTGCTCTTGCCCGAGCCGTTGCCGCCGAGAATGGCGATGCGCCGCTCGGCCAGCCGCAGCGACAGGTCGTGCAGGACGGGGCGGTCGCCATAGGCGTGGGTGACGGACCGGAGTTCGATCATCGACGGAGCCAGGGCTTTCGCGTTGCAGTTCTGTTGCGCGTGCGAAAGGTTCTTAGCGAGTATATGAGGCGCGTGCCAGGGGTGAGTTGCCAAATTTGCAACTTCCGCCCTCTCCCGTCCCATGCCTCAGCATGGCAAGGGAGAGGGAAAAAACAAACGACGCACGGTAGAAGATCAGAAGCTGTTGCGCTCGTGATAGGTCTGAAGGAATTGCTGCACCCGCGGTTCGGTGGATTCGTGGAAGACCTCGCGCGGGGTGCCGAAGGTGGCGATGCGTCCGCGGTCGAGGAAGGCGACCTTGTCGGCGACGTTGGCGGCGAAGCCCATCTCGTGGGTCACCACCACCATGGTCATGCCGTCGGCCGCCAGATCGCGCATCACCTGCAACACCTCGCCCACCAGTTCGGGGTCGAGGGCGGAGGTCGGCTCGTCGAACAGCATCAGGTGGGGTTCCATCGCGATGACGCGGGCGATGGCGACGCGCTGCTGCTGGCCGCCGGACAGGCGGGCGGGGTAGCTGTCGGCCTTGGCCGCCAGACCGACCCGGTCCAGCATCCGGCGGGCGTGGGCGGTGGCGGCGACCTTTTCCATGCCGCGGACCTGCACCAGGGCTTCGGCCACATTCTCCAGCGCGGTCATGTGGGGCCACAGGTTGAACTGCTGGAACACCATGCCGACGTTGCGACGCAGATCGCGCAGGTCGCGGTTGGACAGGCGGCGGCGCGGCATATCCTCGCTATAGCCGACAAGTTTGCCTTCGATGCGGATCTCGCCGCGGTCGTAGACCTCCAGGAAGTTGATGCAGCGCAGAAGTGTGCTCTTGCCCGACCCGCTGGGACCGATCAGGCAGACGACCTCCGATTTGTTGACGGTCAGGTCGATGTCGCGCAGCACCTCGTTGGTGCCGAAGCTCTTGCCGACGCCGCGGATCGAAACCATCGGCGCGGCGTCGCCCTGTATTGCGGCGCGCGACGGGGTGGCGGTTTGGGAAACGGCGGTCATCACGCCCTCGCGGTTGCAGTCTCGGACGACGACCCTTGCGGCGAGGCGTGGGTCAGGAAACGGGTGACGCGCGCCTCCAGCCGGCGGCCCAGGCGCGACACCACCTCCACCAGCAGCCAGTAGAACAGCGCCATCCCCAGGATGGTCTCGAAGGTGGCGAAGGTCTCCGCCGCCATCGTCTGCATCTCGTACATCAGTTCCGGCACGGTGATGATCGACAGCACCACCGTCTCCTTGGTCAGGATCGCCATCATGTTGACGATGGCCGGGATGGTCGACACCAGCATTGCCGGCACGATCACCCGGCGCAGGATCGAGCCGTATGACATGCCGAGGCTGAGCGCCGCCTCCACCTGTCCCTTCGGCACCGCCTGATAGCCGGCGCGGAAGATCTCGGCGAAATAGGCGCTGCCGTAGATGCCGAGGCCGAGGATGCCAGCGGTCGTCGCCTCCAGCCGCAGGCCGATGGCCGGGCCGCCGCTGTAGAGCAGGAACAGCTGGATCAGGAAGGGCGTGCCGCGGATCACCTCGATATAGGCGCGGATGATCCAGCGCAGCGGCTTCACCGGCAATTGCCGCAGCAGCATGAGCGCGAAGCCCAGCACCATGCCGATGAGGCAGCCGGCGCCCCAGCACAGGATGGTGACGCCGAAGCCGCGCAGCAGCGCCGGGCCGTACTGGACGAGGAGGGAGAGGTCCAACATCGGGTCAGGCCTGTTGCAGGCGGCGTTCGACCAGCGTGCCGAACAGGGCCAGCGCGCCGTTGATCGCCAGATAGATGAGGCCGGCCGCCAGATAAATCTCAAGCGGACGGTAGTTGCTGGCCGAAATGGTCTGGCTGGTCCGCGTCAGCTCCGCCACCCCGACGACGGAAATCAGCGAGGAGGCCTTCAACAGCAGGATCAGCTCGTTGACCAGTGCTGGGACCGAGATGCGGAAAGCCTGCGGCAGCAGGATGCGCGTCCAGATCGACGACCCGGGGAAGCCCAGCGCCAGCGCCGCCTCCGACTGGCCGTGCGGGACGGCGTTCAGCGCGCCGCGGTAGATCTCCGACACATAGGCGCCGGACGCGAGGCCGAGCGCCGCGATGGAGGCGACAAGCGGCGGCACGTCGATGCCGATCAGCGGCAGCATGTAGTAGATCAGCAGAAGCTGGATCAGCAGCGGAACGCCGCGGAAGAAGCTGACATAGACACCGCCGGCCATGTCCGCCGCCCGGCCGCCGGACTGGCGCGCCACGCAGACGACAACGCCGATCACCTGCCCCAGCAGCACGCCGAGCAGAGAGACCCAGATGGTCGTGACGGCCGCTCCCAGCAGATAGGGAAAGGCGTCGATGATGACGCTGAACTTCATCGTGTGGGCCTTGGTCGGGCGATCCTGTCCCTCTCCCGCCCGAAAGGCGGGAGAGGGAAGGTCATGCGTTCCTTAGAGCTGCGGTTCCGGAACGGTGGTCGGCAGCTCCTGCGAGACGCCGAACCACTTCTTCTGGATGGCGGCCATGCGGCCATCCTTCTGGATCTTGACCAGGGCGGCGTTGACCGCCTCGATCAGGCTCTTGTCGTCGTCGCTGGGACGGCCGACCCACGAGAAGTAGGAGGGCTTGCCGAAGGGCGGCAGGACGACGGCGAAGGTCTCCTTGCGCTGGGCGGCGGCGAAGTTCAGGTTCGGCAGCGAGTTGACCGAAGCGTCGACGCGGCCGGCGGCCAGATCGGCGTAGGACTGGTTGCTGTCGACATATTCGCGCACGTCCGGCGGGGTCGGCAGCGTCTGGCCGAATTCCTTCACCTGGGCCAGCTGCGAGGTGCCCTTGCCGCCGCCGACCTTCTTGCCGGCGATGTCTTCCGGCTTGTTGATGGTCTTGTCATCGGCGCGCTTCATCAGGGCGGCGGTCGCCTCGGAAATCGGAACGGTGAAGGAATAGCGCTTCATGCGCTCCTTCGTGATGGTGACCGGGGCGATGACCAGATCGAACTTCTTGGCTTCCAGGCCCGGCAGCACGCTGGTCCAGGGCAGGTCCATGTACTTGGCCTTGACGCCCAGCTCCTTCGCCACCTCGTCGAACAGGTCCTTGTCAACACCCCTGTATTCGTTGTTCTCAAGAAAATCGAAGGGCGGGAACTGCATCTCGGTGGCGACGGTGAAGACGCCCGCCTTCTTCACGTCGGCCAGCGTGTCGGCCATCGCCGTCCCGGCGGCGGCACCGGCGACCAGCAGGGTGGCGCCCAGCAGCGCCGTCTTGAACATCGTCCGAACCATAGCCTTGCTCTCCATCGTGAAGTCACCCCTGTTGCGGCCGGCGCCTGTCACCGGTCCTTTTGTGTTTACAAATTCAACTCGGTCGCGCTGTCGGTGATCGACGATCCGCTGAGGCTGAAGCGGTCACCGACCGAGAGGAAATGAACCAGTGTCACCGGCCGGCTGAGATGCATGGTCTGCCGCCGGATCGACAGGCAGGCCGCACCGGCTTCCACCCCCAGCAAGGCCGCCATCTCCGCGGTCGCGTTGACCGCGCGCACGGTGTGGTCGGCCGATGACCAGGGAACCCGGTCGACCAGCCATCGGCTGGGTGCCACGACATCGAAGGATTCGTCAACCACCTCCGGCACGACGTCCAGATTGACCAGCCGGCGTTCGTGCTGGATCGGCGTGCCGTCGCTGAAATGCAGGCATTCCAGCGTCAGGATCGGCGTTCCGTCGGGCAGGTCGGGCCAGCGGATGCCCTCGCCGTTGCGAAAAATCCTGCGGTCGCGAATGCGGAATTCGTAGACACGCCCATCCCGCGCCACCACGTCGCCGATGTCCTCAATGGGCAGGGCGAAGCGGTCGCGGCGGCCGGTGGCGACGAAGGTGCCGGCGCGGCGGCGGCGGACCAGGAAACCCTCCCGCGCCAGCAGGGCGATGGCCTTGTGCACGGTCTGACGGGAGACGCCGTAGAGGCTGGACAGTTCCGCCTCGTTGGGAAGGCGCTGGCCCGCCTGCCAGCGCCCGCGCAGGATCTGCCCGGCGACGGCACGCTTGATCTGGTCGAACAGGGGGCCGCGGCCGTCCAGGGCGCTGTCCTTCACGGTGCTGTCCGGGGCGACGCCCACCTGCGCCGGACCGGCTTGCAGCGGATGTTCCGGCGGGGACGCCGGTCCGTTACCGCGGTTCTGTCCGGTCAGGCCTTGCCGTGCCAACCCCTGCACCCCGCTCTCCGCGCCGCGTTGCGATGTGACGTTTCGGCGATAATGTATGTACATAATCTTTCGGTCAATCGCGAATTCCCGAACGTGACACAAGCCATGTTGCAATGCGGCGGAATTCCGCCTATCCGCTTCGCAGGGGCTTGCGCCAACGCTGATAAAAGCCAATTGGAGAGCGGGTTTCGTCGGTTGGAAGGTTCGCGTGCGTGCATGTCGGTTGGATCGGGCAAGGAAGGGTTGAGGGTGCCGGCGGCGGAGAGTCGTGACGACCTCGTCGCTTGTCCCGACTGCGGCCGCCTGCACCGCGTCCGCCTGCCGGCGCCGGGCCGCCGGGCCGAATGCACGCGTTGCGGCGCGGTGCTCTTCCGGAATGGACGCGGCGGCGTCCGCCACGCGCTGCCGATGGCGGTCGCCAGCGCCCTGATGCTGATGCTCATCGCCGCCAACCCGCTGATGGGCGTGAACATCCAGGGCAACGACCGCACAAGCCTCGTCACCACCGGTGTCGAGATTCTGGCCGACCAGGGCATGTGGCCGCTGTCGCTGCTGGTCGGCGCGCTGGTGCTTGCCGCCCCCTTCGCCCGCATCATGGCGGTGATCGCCGTGCTGCAACGGCTGCATGACGGTCGCCCACCCACCCACGTGCGGGAGACCGCGCGTCTCTTCGCCTGGGCCGAGAAGCTACGGCCCTGGGCGATGCTGGATGTCTTCCTGCTTGGGCTGCTGGTCGGCTATTCGCGGCTGAAGGGCTTCGCCAACGCGGAGTTCCTGGCCGGCGGGCTGGCGCTGGGCGGCTTCGTGCTTGCCGGCACGCTGATGGATCTGGCGCTCGACAGCCGCCGGGTCTGGCAGGCGATCGACCATGTGCCTCCCAGCGATGCGCCGGCGCCCAGGCGCTGGGTCGCCTGCACCGTCTGCCAGCGTGTCCATGGCTGCGACCATGGGCCGGCGCCGGACCGCTGCACCCGCTGCCACAGCCGCCTGCACCCGCGCGAACCGAACAGCCTGGAGCGCACCGCGGCGCTGGTGTCCGCCGGCGCCGTGCTCTACATCCCGGCCAACCTGTTGCCGGTGATGACCGTCGTCAATTTCGGCCAGGGCGCCCCCAGCACGATCCTCAGCGGCGTGCATGAACTGGCGGAGGCCGGGCTGTGGCCGCTGGCCCTGCTGGTCTTCGTCGCCAGCGTCGCCGTGCCGGTGCTGAAGCTGGTAGGGCTCGGCTGGTTCCTCCTGGCCGCGTGGCGGCGTTCGGCCGCGAGGCTGCACGCCCGGACGCGGCTGTACCGCATCATCGACGCCATCGGGCGCTGGTCCAACATCGACGTGTTCATGATCGCCATCCTCACGGCGCTGGTGCAGTTCGGCGCCGTCGCCTCCGTCCGCGCCGATCCCGGCGCCATCGCCTTCGCCGGCGTGGTCGTGCTGACCATGATCGCAAGCCACATCTTCGACCCGCGGGTGATGTGGGACCGCGCGGAAGAGGGCGCGCCCGATGCGGCGCAGAACGCACAGGCTGGAATGACGCGGCATGGCTGACGAGACCCGAGACAACGACCGGCCGGACACCCATTCGCCTGCCAACCACCCGTCTGCCGGCCACCCGCCCGAGGTCGCAACACCGCCGCGCCGGCGGCTGTCGCCCCTGTGGCTGCTGCCGCTGGTGGCGGCGCTGATCGCCGGCTGGCTCGGCTGGCGCTGGCTCGAGGAGCGCGGGCCGCAGATCGTCATCACCTTCCAGTCCGGCGACGGGCTGGAGGCCGGGCGGACCCGCATCAAGCACAAGAACGTCGATCTCGGCGTGATCGAATCGGTGCGGCTGTCCGATGACCTGTCGCAGGTGATCGCCACCGCGCGCATGGACCGCACCGCCGCCCGCCACCTGAAGGACGGCACCCGCTTCTGGATGGTGGCGCCGCGCCTCGGCCTCGGCGGGGTATCGGGGCTCAGCACCGTGGTGTCCGGCACCTATGTGGAGATGGAGCCCGGCGGCGGCGATGACCGGCGGGAGTTCGACGCGCTGGATGAGCCGCCGGTGGTCCGCGCCGACGTGCCGGGCCGCAGCTTCAACCTGAAGACCGAGCAGCTGGGATCGCTGGCCCAGGGCTCTCCCGTCTATTTCCGCGGCGTCCAAGTGGGCGAGGTGATGGGCTACAACCTGTCGCCGCAGGACCGCAGCGTGTCGGTGGCGATTTTCGTCCGTGCGCCCTATGAGGGCTTGGTGCATGAGGGAAGCCGCTTCTGGCGGTCGTCGGGTATCCAGTTCTCCGCCGGAGCCGACGGCATCAAGTTCCAGACGGAATCGCTGAAGTCGCTGGCGCTGGGCGGCGTGGTGCTGGAGACCCCGCCCGATCCGGAGGCTGGGGCACAGGCGTTGGATTGGGCCAGCTTCACGCTTTACGAGGATCAGGCGTCCGCCGCAGCTGCGCGCGACCGGCTGCGCGTGCGCTACCGGCTGGAGTTCCCCGGTTCGGTGCAGGGGCTACAGGCCGGAGCGCCGGTGCTGATGCGCGGCCTGACGGTGGGCCACGTCGCCGCCGTGCGGCTGGTGTATGACGAGGCCAAGGAGGAGTTGCACATCCCCGTCGACATCGATTTCGAACCCGATCTGGTCGCCCGCACCTATGCCGTGATCGACGGCAAGCCGATGGACGAGGCGGCGGTGCGCAAGCTGATCGCGATGCAGGTGCAGAAGGGGCTGCGGGCCCGGCTGGCCTCGGGCAACCTGATCACCGGGCAGAAGCTGGTATCTTTCGACTACTCTCCCGGCCTGCCGCCCTCGCCGGGATCGGAGCGGTCGGAACTGCCGACGGTGGCGTCCAGCGACCTCGATTCGATCATGGCGTCGGCCGGAGTGGTGATGGAGAAGATCTCCGCCCTGCCGCTGGACGCGCTGATCGCCGACCTGCGCGGCACCTTGCAATCGGTTGGCGGGCTGGCCGGATCGCCGGACCTCGCGCGATCACTGGCCGCACTCGCCAAGGCATTGGGCAGCGCCGATGCGCTGATGCGCGACGCCGACCGGCAACTGCCGCAGCTGGTGAAGAGCCTGCGCGGGGTGGCGACCGCGGCTGAGGGAACGCTGAAGAACGCCAACGGGCTGCTGGGCGGTGGCGGCGGTCAGGCCGACCTGCCGGGTGTGATGCGGCAGTTGAACGACGCCGCGCGGTCCTTCCGCGTGCTGGCCGACTACCTGGAACGTCACCCTGAAGCGCTGCTGCGGGGCAAGAAATAATGGGACGGGGAGCAGAGGGGATGAAGGTGGTGCGCGGATTCCGGAATGCTGCGCTGGCGCTGCCGCTTTTCGTGCTGGCGGCCTGCCAGTCGACGCCAGACAGCCGGCTCTACACGCTGGCGGTGATTCCGCCGGCCGGTGCGGCGCAGCCGGCAGCGACAACATTCCGGACCCTGGCCTTGGGCTCGCTCGACCTGCCGATGCTGATCGACCGGCCGCAGATCGTCCGCCGCATCGACGGCAACCGGGTGGAGACGCTGGAATATGACCGCTGGGCGGAGCCGCTGGTCGACGGCCTGCGCTCCACCCTGGCCGGCGACCTTGCGGCACGGTTGCCGGGGACGACGGTGCTGCCGGTGGCCGGCAGCGGGCTGGCCGAGGGGACGCCGGTGCTGGCCGTCACCGTGCTGCGCTTCGATGCCGACGCCACCGGGCGCGTGGTTCTGGATGCGCAATGGACCCTGTCGTCCGGCAGCGGATCCAGTGGGCGCAGGATCGCGCCGACACGCGAAACCGTCGAGGTGCCGTCCGGCGGTGCAGAGGCCGATGCGCAGGTTCGGACCATGAGCCAGGCGGTCGGCCAGCTGGCGGATCGCATCGCCGCTGGATTGCGGCGCTAGGCTGGACGCGCGGCGCCGCCTCAGTGCAGCAGGGTGGCGCCGCGGTCGGCAGTGGGGCGCGGCCTGTCCATCTGGCTGGTGACCGGACGGCTCGGCATGTGCAACGCCTTCGCAGGGTCCGGCAGTGTCAGGCCGGCACGGGCGAGGGCCGCGGCCAGGACGCAGAGCGGCGCCATCGCCATGCGCACGGCGGTCAGCGACAGCCAGTCGTTCATCAGCACCCCGGCCTCGCCATGTTGTCCCTGCTGCGCCAACCGCAACATGTCGAGCAGCAAAGCCTCGTCGGTGCCCAAGGTCGGGCAGGGCGGGCGATGGAGATCGAGTGGGCGGTTGGTGGCGGAAAGCACGATGCGCATCAGCGTGTCGAACGCCACCGCCGCATCGTTCGACAGACCGGCTGCGGTCATTCCATCCTGCCAATGCGGATGCTGCCGCTCCGGTTCGCGCAGAGGCTCCGCCCACAGCCGCAACACCGAGACGACCAGCGTCTCCGCATCGCACAGATCCTGGAAGCGCTCGCGACGAGGGGCGGGGCGGCGATGGGACTGCATGCTGGACATGGCGGACTCCGCTTGGTGTGGATCAGCGGAGAGTAGAACGTCAAAATTGCGAATGCAAGTCATTCGCAGTACATGGCCGCTTATGGTCCGAGGTCAGCGTTGCGACCAGCGGGTCAGCCAGCCGGCGAGCCGGTCGAACCCGGCATCGATCACCACGGCGAGTGCGGCGACGATCAGCGCGCCCTGGATGACATAGGCCTGGTTGGACCCGTTCAGCCCGACGATGATCGGCAGGCCCAGGGTCTTGGCGCCGACGGTGGAGGCGATGGCGGCGGTACCGACATTGATGATGACGGCAGTGCGGATGCCCGCCAGGATCACCGGAGCGGCCAGCGGCAGCTCGACGCGGAACAGCACCTCCGCCGGCCCCATGCCGAGGCCGCGGGCCGAGTCCAGCACCGGGGCCGGGACGCCGTCCAGCCCGGCGACCGTGTTCTCCACCACCGGCAGCAGGGCGTAGAGCGTCAGGGCGATCAGCGCCGGTTCGGGGCCGAAGCCCAACACCGGAACCGCCAGCGCCAGCACCGCCACAGGTGGGAAAGTCTGGCCCATGGTGGCGACGGTTTCCAATAGGCCGCGGAATTCCCGCCCCCAGGGACGGGTGACGGCGATGCCGGCACCGCCGCCCAGCAGGATCGCGGCGAGGCTGGAGGCGCCGACCAGCGCCATATGGTCGAGCGTCAGGTTGACGAAGCTCTCCGCCTCGTACAGCGGCCGGTCGAGGCGGGGGAACAGCGTCGCGAACAGCGGCTTCAGCGACGGCATGCCCAGCACCAGCGCCACGAGCACCGCCAGACCCAGCATCAGCCGGTCGGTCAGGAAATCCCGTGGGGCCATGCCGGCGCCGGTCATGCGGTACCGCCGGGGACCGCTCCGCCGGAGGCGGGGCGGACGAGGTCGGACAGGTGCAGCACGCCGGCCGGCCGGCCATCGCCGTCCACCACCGGCAGCCGTTCGGTGCCGCGGGCGACCATCTCGGACAGGGCGCGGTGGAGCGGGGTCTCCGCGGTCAGCGGTTCACCGGTCACGCTCTCCTGCCGGCGGGCGCGGTCGCCGACCGTCTCCACCGCCAGCCGCTTCAGCCCCCATTCCTCGCGCCCGACGAGATCGCGCACCAGCGGGCTGGCCGGACGGGTCAGGATGTCCAGCGGCGTGGCGCACTGAATCAGCCGGCCATGGTCCATCACCGCGATGCTGTCGCCAAGCCGCAGCGCCTCGTCCATGTCATGGGTGACGAAGACGATGGTGGTGCCGGTGCGGCGGTGGATCGCCGACAGCTCCGTTTGCAGGCTGGCGCGGGTGATCGGGTCGAGCGCGCTGAACGGTTCGTCCATCAGCAGGATGCGCGGCTCCGCCGCCAGGGCGCGGGCGACGCCGACGCGCTGCTGCTGACCGCCGGACAGCTGGTGCGGATAGGCGCCGCGGTACCGGCGGGGGTCGAGGTTCAACAACTCCAGCAGTTCCGTCACCCGGTCGCGGATGCGCGCCCTGGGCCAGCCGAGCAGGCCGGGGACGGTGGCGATGTTGCGCTCCACCGTCCAGTGCGGGAACAGCCCGACCGACTGGATGACGTAACCCATGCGGCGGCGCAGTTCCTCCGGCTTCAGGGACGCGATGTCCTCGCCGTCGATTCGGATGGCGCCCTCGTCGGCGGGGATCAGCCGGTTGGTCATCCGCAGCACCGTCGATTTGCCGGAGCCGGACGGCCCGATCAGCACGCGGAACTCCCCCTCTGCCACCGAGAAGGACACGCTGTCCACTGCCGTCCAGGAGCCGAAGCGCTTGGTCACCCGCTCGAATTCGATCATGGCACACTCTTTCCCGGCAGGAGGCCGATGCTGTGGGTGGCGGCGGCAATGCCGATGGAAAGCAGGGCGTCAGCCGCCACCGCCAGCAGAATGACGGGAACGGCGCCCAGCAGCACAAGGTCCAGCGCGTTGGCGAAAAGCCCCTGGAACATGATGGCACCCAGCCCGCCCGCTCCGATCAGTGCCGCCACCGCCGCCAGCCCGACCGCCTGGACCACGGTGATGCGCAATCCCGACAGGAAGACCGGCAGCGCCAGCGGCAGGTCGACGCGCAGAAAGATCTGGCGCGGCGTCAGTCCCATGCCCCGGGCGGCTTCCCGTACCGGGGCGGGAACACCGTCCAGACCGACCGCGGTGTTGCGGACGATGGGCAGCAGCGAATAGAGCGTCAGCGCGATCACCGCGGGAAGCGGTCCGACCCCGCTGATCCCCGACCCCGGCAGCATCGCGCCCAGCGCCGCCAGCGGTGCCATCAGCAGGCCGAACAGGGCGATGGACGGCACGGTCTGCACCACGTTCAGCACCGGGAAGACCGCGCGCCCGACCGCCTGAACCCGGTGGGCCGCGACGCCGAGAGGGATGCCGATCAGCAGGGTCGGGATCAGCGCCGCCGCCACCAGCATGGCATGGCGTAGCACGGCATCGGCGAAGATCTCGCGCCGGTTGGCGTATTCCTTGAGGATCGACAGCGCATCGAGATGACCGGATGCCAGTTGCAGCGCCACCAGCGCGGCGACCGCTCCGCCGAACGCCATCCGGCCGATTGCGCCCAGCCTCAGCCGGCGCGCTGCGTCGATGGTGGTTAGCAGGCCCGCCGCCGCCATCACCCAGAAGCCGGAGGCGAAGGAGGTCCGCGCCGCTGAGGACGCTCCCTGGGCCAGTGCCGCCGCCTGTGCGCCCGCCAGCCAGACCAGCCCGGCGGTGAACAGTCCGCCCGCTGCGACGGTCAGGCCAAGCCCGGCAGGGGTGGGGCGCAGGAACGGCGTCGCCAGCAGCACCAACCCCGGCAGCAGGGCCACGGCCCCATCCAGCCCCTGCATCGCCGCCCACAGCGACACCGGCCGTCCCGACAGCAGACGGTTGGGTGCGAAGCCGAGAAAGGGCAAGGCCATAGCGGCGACTGCCGCGGCCAGCACCATCAGCAGGGCGACGCGGTTGTGCAGGAGAAGTCGGCTGGTCACGTCGCCGGCTTACTTCAGGAAGCCCTTGGACTTCAGGTAGTCGGTGGCGACCTGCTTCTGGTCCTGGCCGTCCACCGAAATCTTGGCATTCAGCCCGCGCAGGGTCTCGGCATCGAGGCTGGCGAAGACCGGGTTCAGCAGGTCGGCGATCTTCGGGTTGGCGGTCAGCACGGTGGCGCGGACGGTCGGTGCCGGCTCATACACCATCTGTGCGCCCTTGGTGTCGGCCAGCACGACGAGGTCGAGTGCCGCGATGGCGCCGTCGGTGCCGTAGACCATGGCGGTGTTGACGCCCGACGTCTGTTCGGCCGCCGCACGGATGGTGGCCGCGGTGTCGCCGCCGGCCAGGATCAGCATCTGGTCGGGCTTGAGCGCGAAGCCGTAGGTCTGCTGGAAGGAGGGCAGGGCAGCCGGGCTCTCCACGAACTCCGCCGACGCGGCGACCTTGGCCTTGCCGCCGCCGCCAACCCACTTGGCGAAATCCTCCATGGTCTTCAGCTTGTTGGCGTCGGCCACATCGCGCCGCACGGCCAGCGCCCAAGTGTTGTTGGCCGGGGCCGGCTTCAGCCAGACGATGCTGTTCTTCTCCTGGTCAAGCTGCCGGACCTTGTCATAGCCGGCGCCGGCATTCTTCCAGACCGGATCGCTGTCGACATTGAAGAAGAAGGCGCCGTTGCCGGTGTATTCGGGATAGATGTCGATCTCGCCGGACAGCAGGGCGCCGCGCACGATCTTGGTCGGGCCCAGCTGGATCTTGTTCTCCGTCGGGATGCCGCCCGCCTGCAAGACCTGAAGGATCATGGTGCCGAGCAGCCCGCTTTCGGCATCCAGCTTCGAGCCAACGCGGACCGCATCCGCCGCCTGTGCCGTGCCAGCGACGAGACCGACCGCCAGGATTGCCGCACCCATATAGGCGCGGCTCTTGTTGAAGATCATGAACACCCCGGAACCTCCCCCTGAAAGCATTGGGAAAAGGATGGGTGACGGCTGCGCTTACGGCAAGCCGCGCTTTCCGTCTGTCCTGTCCCGGATATGAGTTTTCGCCTATTTCCCTAAGGAACTTCCCATCCGGTGACACTGTTGAGCGGGAAACATCCCACAGCCCAACAGGAGGATTCGATGTCCCAGGGCGACAAGGACAAATACACCGACAAGCAGAAACGCAAGGCCGAGCATATCGAAGAAAGTTACGAGAAGCGCGGCGTGTCCAAAGATGAGGCGGAAAGCCGCGCCTGGGCGACGGTCAACAAGCAGGATGGTGGCGGCAAGAAGGGCGGTTCGGGGCACGACAAGTGAGGAGGGCGGGCAGGCAGGGGGAAATCGATGCCGATACTTCCCCCCACGCCAAACCGCTCTAAAGTCCGCGATAGGTCCACTCCGTCCCCAATGCCGCGGCGTCGCGGTCGCGCAGAACGGCGACCTCCGCATGGGCCGGCGACAGTTCGCAAACCGGGTCGGTCGCATCGGCGCTGCCCGCCAGCGCCAGGGCCTGACAGCGGCAGCCGCCCCAATCCTCCTCCTTGTGATCGCAGGACTGGCAGGGCTCCGGCATCCAGTCGGTGCCACGGTAGCGGGCGAAAGCCGGACCATCGCGCCAGATGTCGGACAGGCTGCGGTCGTGCACCGTCTCGAACGTCATCCCCGGAATCGTCTCCGCCGCATGGCAGGGCAGAACCCGGCCGCGCGGGGTGACGTTCATGAAACGGCGCGCCCAGCCGCCCATGCAGCTCTTCGGCCGGCGGGCGTAATAATCCGGCACGACGTAATCGACCACGATCCGCCCGGCCAGTTCGGGCAGCCGCGCGCGCACCGCCGCGTCCATCGCCAGCAACTGCTCACGCGACGGCATCAGGGCCGCGCGGTTGGCAAGCGCCCAGCCGTAATACTGCACGTTGGCGATTTCGATCCGCCCGGCGCCGAGATCCATCGCCAGATCGATGACATCGTTCACCCGGTCGATGTTGTGGCGGTGCAGAACCGCGTTGATGGTCAGCGCCATACCCTGCCGGACCACCGCCCGCGCCACCTCCAGCTTCTTCGCATGGCCGCCCTTGAAGCCGCCGACGCGGTCGGCACCTGTGGCCTCGGCATCCTGGAGGCTGATCTGCACATGCTGAAGCCCGGCGCGCTGCAACCGCTCCAACCGCGGTCGATCTAGCAGCACGGCGGAGGTGATGAGGTTGCTGTAGAGCCCGATCTCCGTCGCGTGGGCGACCAGCTCCTCCAGATCCTTGCGGACGCAGGGCTCTCCGCCGGAGAAATGCACCTGGAGCGCACCGGCGTCCGCCGCCTCGTCAAGCACGCGCTTCCAGGTGGCGGTGTCCAGCTCCGCGCTGGCGGACTCGAGCGCCACCGGGTTGGAGCAATAGGGGCAGCGCAGCGGGCAGCGGTGCGTCAACTCCATCAGCACGGCGAAGGGCGGGGCCGGTTCGGCGGCCGGGGATGCCGCGAAGGCGGGCAGGGTGCAGCTCATTGAACACACCTCCTGGAGACACACCTCCCGGGGCATCTCATGTGACGACATAACCCTTGTTGCGCAGGTCGGTCAGCATCTCCAGCACGTCGGCGGCGACCTCCGTGCGCGGCGCGTCGTATTCCACGGTCAGCCGGTCGATGCCGGCGGCCACATCGGCGATCTCCGCACCGACACAGGCGCGCACCACCGCCAGCGCCATCTCGTCCAGCACCAGAAGCCGCTCCGGCCCCATCAGCATCCACTGGCCGCGGCGGCGGTCGTTGCGCAGCATGACGCCGGGGGCCAGCCTCAACCGGTCGGTCTCGGCAATGTGGGGAGCGACGGCGTTCACCGGCTGTACCGTGTCGGTTCCATGTCCACCGGCACGAAGGCGCCGGGCGGGATCAGGTTGGGGGTGACATAGGCATGGTGCAGGGCATCCAGCTGCGCCCACAGCAGTTCGGTCTTGAAGCGGAGGGCGCGCAGGCATTGCTGCTGTTGTTCCGCTGTATGGGCATTGGTCAGCACATAATCCAGCCCGAACTCCACGTCGCGCGGCGCCTCGTCCAGCCGCTTGCGGAAGTAGGACAGGGTGCTGTCGTTGGCGAAGGCATAGTTGCGCTCGAACCCGGCGATGCGTTCGCGGTGGATCGACGGCGCGAACAGCTCGGTCAGCGAGGACGCCACCGCCTCCAGCAGCGAATGGTCGCGCACGAAATTGACATAAGCGTCCACGGCGAAGCGGGTGGCGGGCAGGAGACCCTCCAGCGACTTCACATAATCGCGGTCCAGCCCCAGCCCGTCGGTCAGCCGCAGCCAGCGTTCGATGCCGCCGACCTTGGTCTCGTCCAGTTCGCCGGTCTGGGTCAGCCCGTCATGGTCCAGCACGCGCTGCAACCAGGCGCGGCGCAGCGCCGGATCGTCCATGCGAGACATGATGGTCAGATCCTTGCGCGGGATCGACACCTGATAATAGAAGCGGTTCAGCGCCCAGGCCTGGATCTGCCCCTTTTGCAGCTTGCCGCCGTGCAGCAGCTGATGGAACGGGTGGAGGTCGTGATATTGCCGCTCGCCGATGGCATAGAGGGCGGCGCGGAACTCCTCGCGGGACATCGGCTCAGTCATAGGGTCAGCTCCAGCCCGTCATGGGCGATGCGCCAGCCGGCCGCCTCGGCCTCCGCCCGTTCAGGCGAATCCTCCAGCAGGGCGGGGTTCGTGTTGTTGATGTGGATGTAGAATTTGCGGGCGACGCTCAGCGGCGCGAAGGCGGCCATGCTGCCGGCCGGTCCCGACATCGGCATGTGCCCCATGCGTGCCGCCGTCTTCACCCCGGTGCCGCTGCGGATCATCTCGTCGTCGGTCCAGGTGGTGCCGTCGAACAGCACGAGCGGCGCCCCATGCAGCCGGTCCGCCAGCCAGCCCGGCATGCCGGCACAGCCGGGGATGTAGAAGAAACCGTCGCTGGACCCGTCGCTGGGGCGGATGCGCAACGCCACCGTGTCCTCGGCTACGGAGCCGAAGCCGGGTCCGGCTGACGTGTCCTCCAGATAGAGCGCCACCTTGCCCGGCACCGCGAACGCCTCGACCTCCAGCCCCAGCGGCCGACCGTCGGCGCCGGCTGGCTGGAACGGCTCGCCCAGCGCCATCGGGCGTCGCGCGACCAGCTCGGGATTCAACACGTTGAACACGCTGTTGCCGGCCAGTACGCCATGGACGCGCGGGGTGGCATAGACGGCGAAGGGATGGGATTCGCGAAGGGTCAGCAGGCCGGCGACATGGTCGATGTCGGCATTGGTCAGCAGCGCCGCGCCGATCGGATTGCCGCGCAGGCCATGCTGGGGGTGAAGCTGCGGGTTGGCGAGCAGTTGCGCGCCGAGGTCCGGCGAGGCGTTCAGCAACAGCCAGCGTTCACCGTCGGCGGTCACCGCCAGCGACGATTGGGTGCGGGGCTTGGCCGCCGGATCGCCGGAACGGGCACGGCGGCAACCCTCGCAGGCGCAGTTCCATTGCGGGAAGCCCCCGCCGGCTGCCGAACCGAGTACGAGAATCTTCATGGCCACCGTCTTGAGCGCGACTTAAGCGCGGTCCTTGGGAAGAAGGGCCTATGGAAGGCAGGTCCGGGGAAGAGCTGTCACGCCGTACTTCCCCGGCCCCGGTTCGTCCGGCTTACAGGCCGGCGCAGGCGTAGGCGTTGATCTCGGTGCCGACGGCGATTTCGGTGGTCTTCGGTTTGCGCCAGGTCTTCATCGCGTGATACTCCTGCTTGCTGACTGTTGCTTACCAAGATGGTTGGCAAGATGAAGAGTAGCGGTCCGAGGCGGAGGGCCGCCATGCTACCATGGTGTAATCCCCCACCTCCTTCGGTGCCGACCCATCCTCGATATCAGGGAGTGGGGGCAGCGGGAGGCGGCCTCGGATGTGCTTCCTCCGTCGGCAGACCGGCTTCCATCCAGCCGTCGATGCCCGTCGGGTACCAATGGACACGGGCATAGCCAAGCAACACCGCCCGCTTGGCCGCGTTCCATGACAGCCAGCAATCGGACAGGCAGTAGAACAAAAGATCGCGGGAGCGGTCGCCGGCGGTCAGCCGGTTCAGTTGGGACTCGAACCATGCCAGCGTCGCCGGATCGGGGGCGCCCACCCCCACATTGGGCAGCCAGACGCTGCCGGGAATTTGCCGGTAGGGCTTCGATTGCAGCCAAGGGCCGCCGGGCAGCGTGCTGCGCTCCAGGCGCTGGACGAAGATTGGAATAGGACGGCCTTGCGACAGCAGCGTCTGCACCGCAGAGGTGTCGACCGTCTCAGCCCCGACGAGCCCGTCCGGCGTGGGGGAGCGATAGTCTGACAGGCGGTAGCCGTCCGGCTGCGGAATGCCGGCGGCAAGGGTGGGGGTGGTGAAGGCGAGGGTAAGGAGAAGAGCGGCGGCTGATCCCCACCTGACCGTCCTCGCCGGGCGGGGTAGGGGTAAGTGCGCACAGGCCCTCACCGCCGGTCGGCCAGCACACGGTTGGCGATCACCACCGCCTGGGTGCGGCTGTAGACCTTCAGCTTTTGCAGGATCGCCGAGACATGGGCCTTCACCGTCGTCTCGGTGATGCTGAGGTCGAAGGCGATCTCCTTGTTCAGCTTGCCGGTGCCCAGTAGTTCCAGCACCCGCAGCTGCTGCGCGGTCAAGGTGGAGATGCGCCGCGCGATCTCCGCGGTTTCGGCATCTTCGGCCTCGTCGGCGGTCGCCTCTTCCGCGGCTTGGGGAGGAACGTAAAGCTCGCCGTTCAGGACTTGGCGCAGGGCGGCGGCGATGGCGTCGCGCGGGGTCGATTTGGGAATGAAACCGGCGGCCCCGCTCTCCATAGCCTCGCGCACCCAACGGCGTTCCTCATGGGCGGAGACGACGACGACCGGCGTCGCCGGAAAGCGCTGGCGCAACGTGCGCAGCCCGCCCAGACCGTTCATGCCCGGCATGTTGACGTCGAGAAGCACGAGGTCGAGGTCGCCCCGTTCCTCAAGCGCCTGCATGACGCTCTCGAGCCGGTCCGCCTCCATCACGTCGGTGGCCTGGCAGGAATAGAGCACCGCGCTGCGCAAAGCGTCGCGCACCATCGGATGGTCATCGGCAATCAGGATCCGGGTCATGGCCTGCGGTTCCCTGCACAGCGGCAGAAAAGATGAAGACTGGGACAGCGTCCCGCCTCCATTGTGTCAGAGCGAAATGGGCGGGTGCAACAACGCGAACGACCCAAATTGTTTTGTGCGCGAACATGTCGCACCGCCATCGGATGTACTCCCCTTCGGTTGGAGCGCGCCGTCACTCCTCGTGCACGGTTTCCAGCCAGGAGCGGATCGACCACAGCGCCTCCTGCCCCAGAGCGTCACCGAACTTCGGCATGTAGGTGACGCCGTTGCGGATCGAGCCGTTGGTGACGCGCTCCTTGAACCACTCGTCGCCGGCATCGCCCTTCTCCAGATAGCGCAGGTCGGGGGCGATGCCGCCGGAGACCGCACCCAGCCCATGGCAGCGCGCGCAGTTCTGGTTGAAGGCCGAGGCGCCGATCTCCACGGCGCGCGGGTTGCCGCGGTAGGGATTGCTGTCCCTCCACTTTTCACCCAGTTTGTCCAGCCCAGTGGTGTCCACCGGCTGCGGGACGACGTCGCCATGAGCGAGAACCTGGCCGCACAGTGCCACCGTCAACAGGCCGGCCAAGGCAAGCGGGGCAAAGGGGGCGAGCCGGCGGGACCGGGTGGGCGGCGTGGCAGGGCTCTGCGTCATCTCTTGCGTCCTCTTCCTGCATCCGTCTTTGGGCTCCCGCGTTGTGCCGTGCCGCAGACTCCGCGTTTCGTGGAGGTGCTTGACGGTTGCAGGGCCGGATTGCGGCCGAGGATAGCAATCGTTCGTTCGCTTAATTATTCGACGATGGTACAACACCCGCCATCAAGGCCGGAATTGCGCCGCGGCGGCTTGGTCTATGGTCGGATGACGCAAAGGGCAGGCCTCTGGAAATCCGCCCCTCTGGAAATCCGCCGGGAACCTTCCGGTCAGCTCAGCGGCGGCAGCCGCCCGGCATTGATCGCCGCCTTCACCTTCGCCAACTGCCGCACCGCCGGATCGCCCAGCCGCAGCGCCACCCCCGTCGACAGCACGTCGATCAACGTCAGGTGCACCAGCCGCGAGGCCATCGGCGTGTACATCTCGGTGTCCTCCACCGGCCGGCTGGCGATGACGACGCTCGCCATCGCGGCCAGAGGCGACCGCGGCGCAGTGATCGCCACCACTGCCGTGCCCTGCGACCGCGCCGCCGCCGCCAGCTCGTTGATCGTCCCGCTGCGCCCGGTGTTGGACAGCGCCAGCAGCACCCCGCCGGCCGTCATGTTGACCAGCAGCATGCGCGCCAGCACCGGGTCGGCGCAGGGCTGGGCGTCGGCGCCGAAGCGCAGCAGCTTGTGCGCCGCGTCCTGGGCCAGCGCGCTCGACCCGCCGGTGCCGACGCACAACACCCGCGACGCGCCCGCCAGGAGAGCGATGGCGCGCTCCAGGGCTTCGTCGTCCAGCGTGGACGATGCCGCTGTCAGAGCCGCGGCGCTCGATGAAAAAATTTTTCGCGCCAGTGTTCCGACATTGTCGTCCGGCGCGACATCCTTGCTGACATAGGGGGTGCCGCCGCGCACCTCGTCGCGCAACGCATCCCGTGCCTGGGATTCGGCAAGCCGCAGCTTGAAGTCCGGGAAGCCGGTGCAGCCGACGCTGCGGCAGAAACGCACCACCGTCGCCTCGCTGACCTCTGCCGCCTGTGCCAGCGACGTGACGTTCAGGTCGAGCACCCGCCGCGGATCGGCCAGCACCAGATCGGCGATCTGCCCTTCCGACCGTTTCAGCCCGCTCCGCAACCGGCGGATCTCATCCAGTATATCCAATGGTGTAGGGGAGGCGGCTGTGCTGTTGACCGGAGATGTCATGGCGTAAGGTTGCTTCCCTGGAAAGGGCCGATTCCGCGAGGCGTCGGCCGCTGGAGCATCGCGAAAGCCTCAGCGTCCGGAGCGGTGCTGCCACGACTATGAAGAATTTTGCCGTGGATGGCGAGAAATCCAGCAGAGCCATCCCATTTATGAAAAAATTTTTCTTCACAGCCCGTCCTCCCAGGCGTATGGTCCGTTCCGGAAATCATCGCCTCCCACAAACGGTCGAGACGCGATCATGAGCAAGCCCGCCCCCCTGAATTCTGTCGTCGCCCGCGTCACGGAGCGTATCGCGGAGCGCAGCCGCGACCGCCGTGCCGCCTATCTGGCGCGGCTGGAAAACGCCGGCGGAAAGCCGCACCGCCAACGCCTGGGCTGCGCCAACCTCGCCCACGCCTTTGCGGCCTGCGGTGCGAACGACAAGGCGGCGCTGCGCGGCGAGACGCAGCCGTCGATCGGCATTGTCACCGCCTACAACGACATGCTTTCCGCCCATCAGCCCTACGAGCGCTATCCCGCGATGATCCGTGAGTCGGTGCGCGCGGCCGGCGGCGTGGCGCAGGTCGCCGGCGGCGTGCCCGCCATGTGCGACGGCGTCACCCAGGGTTACGAGGGCATGGAGCTGTCGCTGTTCAGCCGCGACGTGATCGCGCTGGCGACCGGCGTCGCACTGTCCCACGCAACCTTCGACGGTGTCCTGTGTCTGGGCATCTGCGACAAGATCGTTCCCGGCCTGGTGATCGGATCGCTCGCCTTCGGCCATCTGCCGACGATCTTCGTCCCCGCCGGTCCGATGCCGTCGGGCTTGTCGAATGCCGACAAGGCCAAGGCGCGCCAGCTCTATGCCCAGGGCAAGGTCGGTCGCGAGGAGTTGCTGGAGGCCGAGTCCAAGTCCTACCATGCCCCCGGCACCTGCACATTCTACGGCACCGCCAACACCAACCAGATGCTGATGGAGATCATGGGCCTGCATTTGCCGGGTGCCAGCTTCGTCAACCCCAACACGCCGCTGCGCGACGCGCTGACCGATGCCGCCGCCCGCCGGGTGGTGGCGATGACCGCCCCCGGCGCCGGCACCCCCATCGGCCGCATCGTCGATGAGCGCGCGCTGGTCAACGGCATCGTCGGGCTGCTGGCCACCGGCGGTTCGACCAACCACACCCTGCACATCCCGGCCATCGCCGCCGCCGCCGGCATCGAGCTGAACTGGGAGGATTTCTCGGAGCTGTCGGCGGTCGTCCCGCTGTTGGCCCGCGTCTACCCCAACGGCAGCGCCGACGTGAACCGCTTCCATCAGGCCGGCGGCATGCCCTTTGTCATCGGTCAGCTGATCGACGCCGGTCTGCTCCACACCGACATCTCCACCATCCATGGCGACGGCGGCCTGGAGCCGTACCGCAGCATGCCGGAGCTGGACGAGGGCGGCGCCCTGGCCTGGACCCGTGCCGCCACCGACCAGAGCGGCGACCCGTCGGTCGTCGCCACCACCGCGGCGCCCTTCGCCGCCGAAGGGGGCTTGCGCGTGCTGACCGGTAACCTCGGCCGCGGCGTCATCAAGACCTCTGCGGTCAAGCCGGAGCATCGTCTGGTCGAGGCCCCGGTCCGCGTCTTCGACAGCCAGGAGGCGGTCCAGGCCGCCTTCCGCGCCGGCGAACTCGACCGCGATGTGATCGTCGTCGTCCGCTACCAGGGACCCGGCGCCAACGGCATGCCGGAACTGCACAAGCTGACCCCGCCGCTGGGCGTGTTGCAGGACAAGGGCTTCAAGGTCGCGCTGGTGACCGATGGCCGGATGTCCGGCGCGTCGGGCAAGGTGCCGGCCGCCATCCACGTCACGCCGGAGGTGAAGGGCGGCGGTCCGCTCGGCCGCGTGCGCGATGGCGACATCCTGCGGCTGGACGCGGAGGCCGGTACGCTGAACGCCCTGGTCGATGCGGCGGAGTGGGAAAGCCGCGGCGCTCCCCCGCCGCCGAGCGAGGATGCCTCCCATGGCTGTGGGCGGGAGCTGTTTTCCCTTTTCCGCAACAATGCCGGCCCGGCGGAGAGCGGTGCTTCCGTCCTCAACCTGCTGGGGTGATCCCGCAGGACAGAAACCTGGAACCGTGGGCTGGCATCGGGCCGTGCCGGCCCCGCATTGTGACCGGCCCATCCCTGTGGCACCATGAAGCACGGGCAGACCAAAGGCACCGTGCCATCGACGTCGAGAGGTCCGAAGATGCACTCCCGCTCCACCGGTGCAGCCCCCGCACTGCCTCCCTTCGACTATACGGTGTTCGGCGGCACCGGCGATCTGGCCCTGCGCAAGCTGCTGCCGGCGCTCTACCTGCGCGACAAGGCGGGGCAAGTGGCCGAGGGCAGCCGCATCATCGGCGTCTCGCGCAGTTCGCTGGCCCCGTCCGACTACCGCGCCAAGGCGGAGGAGGCGATCCGTGAGCATGTGCCGGCCGACGAGCGCGATACCGCCCTGGTCGCCCGCTTCCTGGAGCGGCTGGATTATGTCCCGGTCGATGCCACCTCGGACAATGGTTGGGACGAACTGGCGGAGCGGCTGAACAACCCGCCGTCGCGCAGCAGCGGTGCCGTGCGCATCTTCTATCTTGCCACCTCTCCCAGCCTGTTCGGTCCGGTCAGCGATCAGCTGCGCGCCTTCGGTCTCGCCACTCCGGAGTCTCGCGTCGTTCTGGAGAAGCCCATCGGCCGTGACCTCGCCTCGGCGCAGGAGATCAACGACCGCGTCGGCGCTGTCTTCACCGAGCAGCAGATTTACCGCATCGACCATTATCTCGGTAAGGAGACGGTGCAGAACCTGCTGGCTCTGCGCTTCGGCAACTCCCTGTTCGAGCCGCTTTGGAATGCCGACCACATCGACCATGTGCAGATCACCGTCGCCGAAACGGTCGGCGTGGAGGAGCGCGGCGGCTATTATGACCAGTCCGGCGCCTTGCGCGACATGGTCCAGAACCACCTGCTGCAACTCGTCTGTCTGGTCGGCATGGAATGCCCGATCTCGCTCGCCCAGGAATCGGTGCGCGACGAGAAGCTGAAGGTCCTGCGCTCGCTCAAGCCCATCGGGGCGGACGAGGTCGGTGGCTGCACCGTCCGCGGTCAGTATCGCGCTGGCGCGGTGGCCGGTGGCGCGGTGCCCGGCTATCTCGACGAACCCGGTATCCCGCCCGGCAGCGGCACCGAGACTTTCGTTGCGCTGAAGCTGGAGATCGACAACTGGCGCTGGGCCGGTGTGCCCTTCTATCTGCGCAGCGGCAAGCGTCTGCCGGCCAAGATGTCGGAGATCGTCATCCAGTTCCGGCCGATCCGCCATTCGATCTTCCCGCAAGGGGCAGGGGAGCTGCAGGCCAACCGCCTGATCGTCCGGCTCCAGCCCGACGAGAGCATCCGCCTGCATCTGATGACCAAGGAGCCGGGGCCGGGCGGCATGCGTTTGCGGCCGGCGGCGCTGAATCTCAGCTTTGCCCAGACTTTCGGCGGCCGGTTCCCGGATGCCTACGAGCGTCTGCTGATGGATGTGGTGCGCGGCAACTCCACCCTGTTCATGCGTCGCGACGAGGTCGAGGCGGCTTGGCAGTGGGCGGAGCCGATCATCGACGGCTGGATGTCCCGGCACGAGATGCCGAAGCCCTATATCGCCGGCACCTGGGGGCCTTCGCAGTCCAT